>NZ_JBQFNX010000003.1:0-361029 GCF_056532915.1 Ruegeria sp. H9
GCGCGCCACTGGCGCGCTGCCGGGCCCAACGCGTTTGACGGCATCTTTGATGCAGGCAAACGGAGCGGGAGCTTTCCCTGTGTAATTCTTGCTTATCAAAGCTGAGCGAACAGCTCCGACAAGCGGCGCGTTTCGTTTTCGATCCCGAAGGGTGCATTCAACATGAACATACCTGATCCGACCATGCGATGACCTTCCCGCGCCGGAGGGAACGTGACCTCATGGCAAATCGTTTTGGGATATCCAGCGGATTTCAGAGACGAAATCATAGCCTTGTGACGTGCATCCGTCAGGATTGGATACCAAAGTGCGATCACACCCACGTTCCATTTGCGGTGCAGCTTGGCGATCACCCCGGGCAATCGGTCATACTCGGCCTTCACTTCATAACTGGGATCGATCAGCATCATCCCGCGCCGAGGGGTCGGGGGTAGCAACGATTGGGCCAACTCAAACCCATCCTGCTGATAGACCTTCGCACCGAACGGCGACAATGCCAGTGAAAGTGCCGAATGTTCCTGCGGATGCAGCTCGGCGAAATGCAGGCTATCCTGTTTTCGCAACAGGTTGGCCGCAATCAGGGGTGAACCGGGATACGCTTGCACGCCGTGACTGGCCTGTATGGTATCCAGCACCCGCGCCATTGGATGATCGGAATCAAACCAACCTTCGCGCCTGACGCGCCCGATCCCGGCGACAGCTTCACCCGTTCGAACCGCCTCAGCCGCGTCAAGGTGATATAGTCCACGCCCGGAGTGCGTTTCGATATAGCTGAGGGGTTTGTCCTTTTGGGTCAAATAACGCAGCGTCCACGCCAATAAAGCGTGCTTTTGCACATCAGCCAGATTTCCAGCGTGGTAAATGTGTTGATATGAGAGCATTATGCCTTCTAAAGTCTCCATCAATAAGGCGGAAAGGTGCTGATTGTCGCGGAATCAGCTCTTTAACCGGGCGAGTTGGCACCCTATAAGGCATCCGTCCCGGAACCGTCGAGTCGCGGGCAGTGGAAATTCTGACAAACGGGATCGGGGAAATATGGGCATCTTTGGCAATCTGGGCGGCCTGTTCACAGCCGACATGGCTATCGACCTTGGAACAGCGAACACGCTGGTTTATGTCAAAGGGCGCGGAGTGATCCTGTCTGAGCCCTCGGTCGTTGCCTACCACGTCAAGGATGGGGTCAAGAAAGTCCTTGCTGTTGGCGAGGACGCCAAGCTGATGTTGGGCCGGACCCCCGGCTCCATTGAAGCCATCCGTCCGATGCGCGAGGGTGTCATCGCGGACTTCGATACCGCCGAAGAGATGATCAAGCATTTTATCCGCAAGGTGCATAAACGCTCAACCTTCTCGAAACCCAAGATCATCGTTTGCGTCCCTCATGGCGCAACCCCGGTTGAAAAACGCGCAATCCGCCAGTCGGTTCTGTCTGCAGGCGCGCGCCGCGCGGGCCTGATTGCCGAACCGATTGCCGCTGCGATTGGTGCAGGAATGCCGATCACCGATCCAACCGGCAACATGGTTGTGGATATCGGCGGCGGGACCACCGAGGTTGCGGTTCTGTCGCTGGGCGACATCGTCTATGCCCGCTCAGTCCGCGTTGGTGGCGACCGGATGGATGAGGCGATCATCTCGTACCTGCGGCGTCAACAGAACCTGCTGGTGGGTGAATCAACTGCGGAACGGATCAAGACCACCATCGGTACCGCACGGATGCCAGACGACGGGCGTGGCCAGTCGATGCATATTCGCGGGCGCGACTTGTTGAATGGTGTACCGAAGGAAATCGAGATCAGTCAGGCTCAGGTGGCCGAAGCACTGTCTGAACCCGTGCAGCAGATTTGCGAGGCGGTGATGACAGCTCTGGAAACCACGCCGCCCGATCTGGCGGCTGATATCGTGGACCGGGGCGTGATGCTGACCGGTGGCGGTGCGCTGCTGGGTGATCTGGATCTGGCGCTGCGCGAGCAAACCGGTTTGGCAGTTTCTATTGCTGATGAAAGCCTGAATTGTGTGGCTTTGGGCACGGGCAAAGCACTCGAATACGAAAAACAACTGCGCCACGCGATTGACTACGAAAGCTAAGGCGCGCACCCTGATGGGGTGAAAACTCGGGCACGAGCAGCACGGGAAGGTAACCTGTGGCAAAGGACCGATCACAGCGCGATGAATACACGACACCTCTGCGTCGACTGTTGCTGGGGATTGTTGTACTGTGCCTGCTTGGTATCTTTCTGGTCTGGCGCATCGACAGCCCGCGCGTCGAAAGGTTCCGCGCACAGGTGGTGGACAAGGTTGTCCCCTCGATGGAGTGGGCAATGGTCCCGGTCACTGCGCTGGTGAACCTGTCTCGTGATTTCCAAAGCTATCAGCGGCTCAGCGAGCAGAACCAGGAATTGCGCAGCGAGCTGCGCCTGATGCGCGCCTGGAAAGAGGCCGCGCTGCAGCTGGAACAGGAAAACGCCCGCCTGCTGGACCTTAACAATGTTCGGCTCGATCCGCGCCTGACCTATGTCACCGGGGTGGTGATGGCGGATAGCGGCTCACCCTTCCGGCAATCTGTGCTGCTGAACGTGGGGGAGCGTGACGGGATCGTGGATGGTTGGGCAACAATGGACGGGATCGGAGTGGTCGGGCGCATATCGGGTGTTGGCCCGGATACCGCGCGCGTGATCCTGATGACCGATGCCTCAAGCGCGATCCCGGCGACGATCCAGCCTTCGGGGCAGACGGCGCTGATCGCAGGTGACAATACTTCGGCCCCTGCAGTGGAGTTTCTGGAAAACCGGGAACTCGTGCGACCGGGCGACCGGGTCGTTACATCAGGCGATGGTGGCGTGTTCCCCGGTGGCTTGCTGATCGGTCAAATCACGGTTGATCCCGGTGGCAGGTTGCGCGTGCGGCTGTCGGCAGATTTCGAGCGGCTCGAGTTTCTGCGCGTACTACGCTATCAGTCGGCCCCACCAATCACGGAATCCGGTGATATCGTCGGCCCCCGTCAACCCGAAGCATCCTTGACCCCATCCGAGGTCAATGATGGATAGGTCGGTCTCAGATCTGTGGGCCAAGCGCGGTCTCTATGTCGCTCTGGCGGTATTTGTGGTGTTTCTGCACCTGTTGCCGCTGGATACAAAACCTGATCGCCTGCCCTTTCCTGACATACTGATCGCTCTTACTTACGCTTGGGTTTTGCGGCGGCCGGAATGTATTCCGATCCTGATCATTGCCATCGTCATGTTCATGGCCGATCTGCTTTTGCAACGCCCACCCGGGTTGCTTGCTGCGTTGGTGGTTCTGGGTGCAGCCTATCTGCATTCCGCTGCGGCTGGCATGAAAGACAGCGGGTTTGTGGGCGAATGGGCAACCGTCGGGGCCGTGATCACGGTTGTGTTTGTGCTCAATCGACTCATTCTTGCTATCCTCTCGGTGCAACAGGCAACTCTGGGACCGGTAGTGGTGCAAGTTATTCTGACAATCGCAATCTATCCTGTGATGGTTTTGATGAGCCAAACTGTGTTTGGCGTAAGGCGCAAATCTGTTGCCGACAGCACGATGCCACGGGTGCGGCCATGAAGCAGCGCAAATCAAAGCCCAAGGGCCTTGCTTACAAACGTTTGCCGCGCCGCGCCTTGATCCTCGGTGGGCTACAAGCGGCCTTTATCGGGGGGCTGGCAGCCCGGATGCGGTTCATGCAGGTGGATCAAGCGGATGAATACCGTCTGCTGGCCGAAGAAAACCGGATCAACATCCGTCTGATCCCACCAACCCGGGGCCGGATATATGACCGGAACGGGCAGATCATAGGATTAAACTCTCAGTCCTATCGCATCGTCATCGTGCGCGAGGATGCAGGCGATATCGACAAGGTTATCGCCAAGCTTTCGGAACTGATCCCATTGACCGAGGATGAGATCGAACGTGCCAAAACCGAGATGCGTCGATCGGCCCCGTTTCTGCCGGTCACACTGGCTGATCAGGTAACTTGGGAGGATATTTCAAAAGTCGCAGTCAATGCCCCTGCATTGCCTGGCGTCACGCCCGAGGTCGGCATGACGCGCCAGTATCCACGTTACGAGGATTTTGCCCACGTTGTTGGCTATGTCGGCCCGGTCAGCGATTACGATCTAAGCCAAATTGAAGACCCTGAACCGGTACTACGTATTCCAAGGTTTCAGATCGGTAAGGTCGGGCTGGAAGCCAAGCAAGAGATCACATTGCGCGGTAAGGCGGGCGCCAAGCGGGTTGAGGTCAACGCCACAGGCCGGGTGATGCGCGAGCTGGACCGCCAGGTCGGTGAAGCCGGGGCAGATTTGCAATTGTCAGTCGACGCCAATCTGCAGCAATACGCGCAGGCGCGATTGGCTGGGGAAAGCGCCGCTGCGGTCGTGATCGATTGCGAAACCGGCGACATTCGCGCCATCAGCTCGGCCCCCAGCTTCGATCCGAACCTGTTCGTGCGTGGGATCTCGGTGGCGGACTATCAGATGCTAACGCAGGACAAGTATCGCCCGCTTGCCAATAAAACGGTGCAGGGCACCTACCCTCCTGGATCGACTTTCAAAATGATTACCGCCATGGCTGCGCTCGAAGCCGGGGTGATCAGCCCTTCCAGCACGGTGTACTGTCCGGGTCACATGAAAGTGGGCAGCCGCCGCTTTCACTGCTGGAAACGCGGCGGGCACGGGACGGTTGACCTTGAAACCTCGCTGAAGCGCAGTTGCGACGTCTACTATTACGACGTGGCAATACGTGTCGGGATCGACAGGATTTCCGAGATGGCACGCACCTTCGGACTGGGTATCAAACATGACATTCCGATGTCTGCCGTTGCCGCCGGGCTTGCCCCCAATCAGGAATGGAAGCAGCGGGTTCACGGACAGGACTGGCTGGTAGGCGACACCGCAAACGCGTCGATCGGTCAGGGGTTCATGCTTGCCTCACCGCTTCAATTGGCCGTGATGACCGCGCGTTTGGCGACAGGTCGCGCCGTGCAACCACGCCTTGTTCGATCAATCAATGGGGTTGAGCAGCCCTCGGGCGCGGGTGAACCGCTGCAGGTGAACCGCAACAACCTTGAGCAAGTGCGCAAAGCCATGTTCACAGTCTCGAATAACAGGCGTGGCACCGCGTATCGCAGTCGCATCATTGCCGATGAGTTCCGCATGGCGGGCAAAACCGGCACTAGTCAGGTGCGCAATATTACCAAGGCAGAACGCGCCGCAGGTGTAATCCGAAACGAAGACCTGCCATGGGAGCGTCGAGACCACGCCCTGTTCGTCAGCTTCGCCCCCTATGACAATCCGAAATACGCCGTGGCTGTGGTGGTGGAACACGGCGGCGGCGGCTCCAAAGCCGCGGCCCCAGTGGCGCGCGATATCATGCTGCAGGCACTCTACGATGGCACGCCACCGCTCGAAGCGTATCCGGCCGGAGATCGAGAACGCATAAAGGAACAACAGAAACGGCTGGAGGGTGACCGTCGCCCCAAAGCGCGTCCTGACGAGAAGGACCGCGCATGAGCTATCTTGAATATGCCGTCAAATCCACGCCGTCGGGGTTTCGCAAGTTCCTTTATATGAACTGGCCGCTCACCCTGTTGCTGATCAGCGTGGCAAGCGCGGGGTTCCTGATGCTCTACTCGGTCGCGGGTGGATCCTGGATGCCGTGGGCGGAACCGCAAATGGAACGGTTCGGTCTGGGCTTGGCAGCCATGTTTATCATTGCGCTGGTGCCCATCTGGTTCTGGCGGAACATGTCGGTTGTAGCCTATCTGGGCGCGATCGGTCTACTGATCGTGGTCGAACTGTTTGGAACGATCGGCATGGGGGCGCAGCGCTGGATTGATCTGGGCTTCATGCGGCTGCAACCCTCAGAAGTAATGAAAGTGGCGTTGGTGATGGTGCTGGCCGCCTATTACGACTGGCTGCCGGCGCACAAAACCTCGCGCCCGCTCTGGGTGATTATCCCGGTCATTCTGATCCTGATCCCTACATTCATGGTGCTGCGCCAGCCCGACCTAGGCACATCGATCCTGTTATTGGCTGCTGGTGGTGGTCTGATGTTCCTTGCCGGGGTGCATTGGGCCTATTTCGCTGCCGTGATTGCAGCGGGGGTTGGCCTGATTGCTGCAGTGTTCAACAGCCGAGGGACTGAATGGCAGTTGCTCAAAGATTACCAGTTCCGACGCATCGATACGTTTCTGGATCCTTCAACCGATCCGTTGGGAGCGGGATATCACATCACGCAATCGAAGATCGCTCTGGGTTCGGGGGGCTGGAATGGGCGCGGTTTCATGCAGGGAACGCAATCACGTCTTAACTTCCTGCCCGAAAAACACACCGATTTCATCTTCACCACCTTGGCCGAAGAGTTCGGCTTTGTCGGCGGCATCACACTGTTGATCCTTTACGGTCTGATCCTGATCTTCTGCATGGTCACGGCGCTGTCGACCAAGGATCGTTTCTCGTCTCTGGTGACACTTGGGATCGCGCTGAATTTCTTCCTGTTCTTTGCCGTCAATATGTCGATGGTGATGGGGCTGGCCCCAGTGGTCGGAGTACCGCTGCCGATGGTCAGTTATGGCGGCTCGGCCATGCTGGTCCTGATGGCCGCCTTTGGCATCGTTCAAAGCGCCCATATACATCGTCCCCGCTGAAAGGTTTCCCATGCCCGTGAATGTCCTGTTTTCCGCGCGCCCTGAGTTGTGGCCCGAGTATGAAGCTCTGATGCATCAATATTTGTCGGACGCAGGGCTAGATTTTCATCTGGCCACGGACATCCCAGCAGATCAGGTCGACTACATCGTTTACGCCCCGAACGGAGGGGTACAGGATTTCACGCCCTTCACACGGCTCAAGGCGGTGCTGAGCCTCTGGGCGGGGGTTGAGAAAATCTCGGGCAATGAAACCTTGACCGTTCCACTGGCGCGTATGGTTGACGGGGGGTTAACGCAAGGCATGACGGAATGGGTGGTGGGCCATGTGCTGCGCTATCACCTTGGGATGGACCAACACATTACGCTACAGGATGGGGTCTGGACACCTGATGCGCCACCACTGGCCCAGCAACGCACCGTCTGCATCTTGGGTTTGGGCGCATTGGGTGAGGCATCGGCCCACGCGTTGGCAGCGTTGAATTTCCGTGTCATCGGTTGGAGCCGTACCGCCAAGACTATTCCCGGCGTGACCTGTCTGCATGGTAAGAACGGGCTGCGCGATGCACTGTCCCAGGCCGAGATA
The DNA here is from genome assembly GCF_056532915.1 of Ruegeria sp. H9. NCBI lineage: Bacteria > Pseudomonadati > Pseudomonadota > Alphaproteobacteria > Rhodobacterales > Roseobacteraceae > Ruegeria > Ruegeria sp. H9. The sequence goes on from NZ_JBQFNX010000003.1 coordinate 7,236, forward strand.
GTGGTTTTGCTGCTGCCAGATACTCCGGCGACCGAAAACACGCTCAACGCCGAAACACTGGCGCTGTTGCCGGAAGGGGCCAAGATCATCAATCCGGGTCGCGGGCCGCTTATCGATGATGAGGCCCTGCTGGCCGCGCTGAATTCAGGGCAGGTCGGGCACGCCACGCTGGATGTCTTCCGCACCGAACCTCTGCCGACCGAGCATCCCTATTGGGCACATCCCAATGTGACGGTGACGCCACATATAGCCTCGGAAACCAGACCTGTTACCGCAGCTCAGGTGATCTGCGAGAACATTCGCCGAGGTGAAGCGGGTGAACCCTTTCTCCACCTCGTTGACCGAAAGCTTGGGTACTAGGCCGCGATCAGCCCGCGGCCTTTCAGCAAGGCTTCGACGCCAGGCAGACGTCCACGGAAGGCCAGATACAGCTCTTCCGCCTCGCGGGATCCGCCAGTTGACAGGATGTGTTCCTCCAGTGCCTTGGCGCGTTCGGGATCAAACGCACCGCCCGCTTCTTCAAAGGCGGCAAAGGCGTCGGCATCCATAACTTCGGACCACATATAACTGTAATAGCCCGAGCTATAACCGTCGCCCGCAAAGACATGGGCGAAATGCGGGGTGGCGTGGCGCATTCCAATGGCCCGAGGCATGCCGATTTCGGCCAGCACCTCGGCCTGTTTCTCCATCGGATCAGCGGGGGCAGCCCCCTCATGAAACGCCAGATCGACCAGGGCCGAGGCAACATATTCCACCGTCTGGAACCCCTGATCGAAATTGGCGGCCTGTAGCACCTTCTGCAACATCTCCTGCGGCATCGATGCGCCCGTTTCGGCATGAGTGGCGAACTCAGCCAATATCTCGGGCACTTCCAGCCAATGTTCGTAAAGCTGGCTGGGCAGTTCAACGAAATCACGCGCCACCGAGGTGCCCGAGATACTCTCATAGGTCACATTGGACAGCATCTGGTGCAGGGCATGGCCGAACTCGTGAAACAACGTTCGGGCGTCATCATAGGACAAAAGCGCTGGTTCACCTTTGGCAAAGTTACAGACGTTGATCACGACCGGAGCCTGTTCTTTCGGGTATTTCGCCTGCCCGCGCATTGCGCTGCACCATGCACCCGACCGTTTCGATCCGCGTGCAAAGTAGTCACCGATGAACACCGCAATATGCTGCCCGTCACGGGTCACCTCCCATGCACGGCAATCGGGATGATAGAGCGGCACATCAAGCGGCGCGAACTCCAGCCCGAACAGCCGTGTGGCGCAGGCGAAAGACGCCTCGATCATCCGGTCCAGTTGCAGGTACGGCTTCAGCGCCGCTTCATTGAGATCATGTTCGGCCTTGCGGCGTTTCTCGGCATAGTAGCGCCAATCCCACGCTTCCAGCGGGTCATTTACGCCCTCCTCTTGCATCATTGCCGTCAGCACCTCGGCATCTGCGTCGGCGCGGGATTTGGCGGGCTCCCACACATCCAGCAGCAACTCTCGCACGCGATCTGGTGTGCGGGCCATCTCGGTCTCAAGCTTGTAGGCGGCGAAGCTGGCATACCCCAGCAGCTTGGCGCGTTCTTCGCGCAGGCGCAGGATGTCCGCCGCAATCTCGCGGTTGTCGGTCTCACCTCCATTTGCCCCCCGTGCAGTCCACGCGCGATAAGCCTTTGCACGCAAATCCCGGCGGGGCGAGAATTGCAGAAAGGGCACGATAATCGACCGAGAGAGGGTCACCACCGGGCCATCCGCCCCCTTTTCCTGACCCGCTGCGCGCGCTGCATTGATAACAAAATCCGGCAAGCCTTGCAGGTCTTCTTCGGTCAAGTCCATGAACCAGTCGCGTTCATCCGCCAGCAAGTTCTGCGTGAAGGACGTGCCCAGAGACGCCAAACAGGCCTTGATCTCTTGCATTCTTGCATCGTCGGCGCCGGTCAACGCCGCCCCCGCCCGCACGAACCCGCGATGAGACAGCATCAAAACGCGCGCCTGTTCATCGGTCAGGTCCAGATTATCGCGCCGGTCCCATAAATCCGCCACCCGCTTAAACAGTGCTTTGTTTGATGAGATGCGCGAGTAGTGTGCCGCCAGTTTGGGCGAAAATTCGCGTTGCAGTTCTTCACGCTTGGGGTTGCTGTCCGCACCTGCAACGGTGAAAAAGACCGACAGAACCTTATCCATCTGCTCGCCTGTAGCCTCCAGCGCTTCGATCGTATTGGCGAATGTGGGCGTGTCCGGATTCGCTGCTATCGCCTCAATCTCGGCATCATGTGCGTGCATCGCCTGATCCAGCGCAGGGGCAAAGTCATCATCCGTGATCGTTGCAAAGGGCGCGATTTCGAAGGGCGTGTTCCAGTCGGACAGGATCGGGTTGGTCATTGAGGTCTCCTTTGACCTCATAGCTAAGACCGTCCGTCGAAATGATCCAGAGCTACCCGAGAATTTGAGCCCGCCTTAATGAGATGCCCCGCAGATCGGGCAATCGGTGCGACGCGCCAGGGTGATCTTGCGGCTTTCGCCGTATAGCGCATCGTAGATCAACATCTCACCTCGCAATGCCTGCCCGGCGCCGGTGATCACCTTGATCGCCTCAACCGCCATCATCGAGCCGACCACACCCGGCAGTGGGCCGATTACTCCAGCCTCGGCGCAAGAAGGCGCAAGGCCGGGGGCGGGTGCTTCGGGGAAAATGCACTGATAACATGGGCCGGTGGTGGCAGGGTCAAAGACGCTGAGCTGCCCTTCCCACTGCGACAGCGCGCCAGATATCAGGGGTTTTCCCAGTGCAACCGCCGTACGGTTTGCAAGGTAGCGGGTGTCGAAATTGTCAGTGCCGTCGAGGATCAGATCAAAATCAGCAAACAGATCTGCTGCAATCTCTTCGGTCAGGCGACGGTGGTACGGCAAGACGACCACGTTGGGATTCTGCGCCAACATAGACTGCTGGGCTGAAAACACCTTGGGCATACCGATATCAGCATCGCGGTGGATCACCTGCCGCTGTAGGTTGGCGTTCTCGACCACGTCATCGTCGATCACGCCGATTGTTCCCACTCCGGCGGCAGCCAGATATTGCAGGGCGGGCGCGCCGAGCCCCCCCGCACCGATTACCAGCACGCGCGCCTGTTTCATTCGCTTTTGGCCGGGACCGCCCAGTTCACGCAGAACGATGTGGCGGGCATAGCGTTCAAGCTCGGTCTCGCTGAACTGTTCGGATGGCTTGGCGGGCTCCGACGTCTGGCCGGACGCGGCGCGATTTCGCAACGCCTTCAAACCCCGCCCATAAAGCAGCACCAGCACAGCCGCTCCAGCGAGGATCAGCCACATCGCTGCCGACCCACCGGTCGCCTGACGCAACGGGTTTCCCTCAGGCAGCAGAAGTTGAGCAATAATCACGCCTGTCAAGAGCGCGCCAACAGAAACCAGCCGCGCGCTGCGCGACACCCCGGCAATATAGCCAACACCCCAAAGCCCGGCAGCAAGGATCAGAACCAGCAGCATCAGCCGCGCCCGGTCGAGCCGAAGCCACCCGCGCCGCGATCAGTCTCGGTCAGAGCCTCAACGTCCTGGAACATGGCCTGCACCACCGGTGCGACGATCAGTTGCGCGATACGTTCGCCATGCGTAATCTCGAAGGGGTCCTGACCCGCATTCATCACGATCACGCCCAACGGCCCGCGATAGTCGCTGTCGATTGTACCCGGAGTGTTGGGCAAGGTGATCCCGTGTTTCAAGGCAAGGCCCGATCGTGGACGCACCTGAACCTCGAACCCCTGCGGAATTTCGATCCTAAGGCCTGTCGGTATCAGCGCACGACGGCCCGGTTCAAGAATAACAGACTCACCATCCGGCAGATTGGCGCGCACATCCGCCCCGGCAGCACCCGCGGTTTCGTATGAAGGCAAGGGCACCAACGGGTCAGCCCCCTCCTCTCGGATCACGCGAATTGCCACCATACCTGTACCTCTTGTCTTTATGGCTGCTATCTGGTCAACGCGCCGGCGATCTTGGCTGCTAACCGCTTTGCCACATCATCCTTGCCCATACGCGGCCATTCTTCGGCACCTTGCTCTGAGATCAGGATCACCGCATTCTCAGAACCGCCCATGATACCTGTCGCGGGGCTGACATCATTCGCAACGATCCAGTCACATCCCTTGCGGGCACGTTTGGCCGTAGCATGTTCGATCACGTTGTCTGTTTCGGCGGCAAAACCCACCACCAAATCGGGCCTGCCACTTCCCATTCGCGCGATGCGCTTCAAAATGTCGGGATTCTCGGCAAACTCTAGCGCGGGCACCCCGTCGCGGCTTTTCTTCAGCTTCCGGTCCGAGGCACTGGATACCCGCCAATCGGCCACTGCAGCTGCAAATACCCCCGCATCCACCGGAAGCGCCGCGTCGACCGCATCCGACATTTGCAGCGCGGTCTCTACACGCACGACCTTTATGCCGTCTGGCGGAGGCACGTCAGCCGGACCCGTAACAAATGTAACATCGGCCCCCAATGCAGATAGCGCGCGTGCAACAGCTGTTCCCTGCGCGCCCGATGATCGGTTGGCGATGTATCGTACCGGATCAATTGGTTCATGTGTCGGACCCGATGTCACCAGAATACGTTTGCCAGCCAAAGGCCCATCCCCGAACTGCGCCTCAATCGCCGCGACAATTTCAAGTGGCTCCGACATGCGGCCCGGACCGTATTCACCGCAAGCCATATCGCCTTCGTTCGGGCCGACAAAACGCACGCCGTCTGCTTCCAGTTGCGCATGGTTACGCCGGGTTGCGGGATGCTCCCACATGCGGACATTCATCGCAGGCGCACACAGAACCGGCGTATCGGTCGCCATCAAAAGGGTCGAGGCCAGATCATTAGCTAACCCGCCTGCCATCTTACCCATCAGATCGGCCGTTGCCGGAGCAACCACGATCAGATCAGCCGAACGGGAAAGCTGAATATGACCCATCTCCGCTTCATCGGTCAGATCAAAGAGATCTCGATAGACCTTTTCACCGGCCAGGGCAGACACGGATAACGGAGTTACGAATTCTTCGGCAGCACGCGTCAAAACCGGCGTGACCGCCGCACCACGTTCCCGCAACCGCCGGATCAGGTCCAGCGACTTGTAGGCCGCAATCCCACCGCCGATAATCAGCAAAATACGTTTCGATGACAGCATGGCTCGCCCTTCCCGTCCCGGTCGGCCCTGACATTAGGCAACGCTGGCGGGCAGTTCCAGCAGTTAATTCTGCACCTCAAAGGCTTTGCAGGGGTCTTCTCGCTCGACTGTGGGGCTATCGATAACAGCATCAAAATCCCCGCTCACGACCCCATCTTCGGATTGTCCAAGCACAAAGACCTTCAAACCGGGGCGCAGTCGCGACAGAAAAGTCGGAATTCCGCGATCCTTACGGGCATGGCCATTGCCAGTGATGACCGCGACAGGCCCACCAGTTTCGTCGGTGGCGCGCAGAATGGCTCGGGTCAACACAGCGTCCCTCAGACGTTGAATGGCGACCATCTGCGGTAGAACTTCAGCGGGCAATGCGTCGCAATGTGCCGCCAGTTGATCAGCCTCGCGTGCGGCTTGATCTTCATCCGACAGGGGTACAGTCAATCCATATCTGGCCGCATCAGCCCCCAACGCTGTGGCCGCCCCGCGTTCCATAGCAGCGCGGGCCGCTTCACGCGGAACCATCGCGCCATACACCGGCACATCCGCGGCCTGAAAAATGGGGTAGTACATTCTAAGAGGCGGCCAGCCGGATTCTGCCCAGCGCAGAATTCGGGACAGCTCCTCGGGATTGGTTGCCGCTTTTTGAGCCAACCGCTGAGCACCTTCTTCGGTCACCATCTCCCAGACAACCGCCGTGGGCGTGATTGCTTCAACTGCTTCGGCTTGGACCAGATGATGCTGAGGGTTGTCATGTATCTCGCCCAGAATGACGACATCCGCGGCCCGCATGTCGGCCAACACGTCCTGAGGGATAAATTCAGCAGCTCGAACCGTTTGAGGCAAAGTGGCGAGCAACACAAAAGCTGTAAGAATCGCAAGAGGTTTCATGCGAAGAAGTGTTGCACCTCGCGCGATTGCGCTTCAAGGTTCTTGCGCATCTTTGTGAACGCTGCCGCCTCGAGCTGGCGCACACGCTCTTTCGACAGGCCAAGCTCTTTCCCAAGACTTTCCAGCGTCCGGGCAGGCTCACGCAGTTTTCTTTCGCGAACGATAAACCGCTCGCGATCGTTCAAAGCTTGCATCGCCGCCACCAGCCATTCGCGCAGTTGCTGGTTGTCGTGGCTGTTCTCTACTACCTCGGCGGCTTGTTCGCTGTCATCTTCCAGCGCATCAATCCACTCGCGCCCGTCCTCATCTGCAGACTGCACCGCATTCAGCGAGAAATCGGACCCTGCCAGACGGCCTTCCATCATCTCGACATCACGCAGCGGGACTCCGATTTCGGCGGCAATCTTCTGATGCAACTGATGGCGATCCAGCTCCAGCCCCTCAGTCGCGGCTTCGCGCTCCAGACGCGCCTGTACCCGACGCATGTTGAAGAACAGCGATTTCTGGGAAGAGGTCGAACCAGTGCGCACCATCGACCAATTGCGCATCACGTAATCCTGAATGCTGGCCTTGATCCACCACACTGCATACGTTGAAAACCGCACACCCCGATCCGGATCGAACTTGTCGGCGGCTTTCATCAAGCCCAGTCCCGCCTCCTGAATCAGATCATTCATCGGCGCGCCGTAGCGTTTGAATTTCGCCGCCATTGATATCGCCAGCCGCATATAAGCTGTAATGAGGCGATGCAGCGCCTGCTCATCGCGTTCGTCGCGCCAGGCATAGGCCAGTTTCAATTCAGTCTCCGCATCCAGCAGCTCGGCCTTCATTGCCTGCCGGGACATCGAAAAATCATGTGCGTTGTCGAGTGCCATGCAATTCTCCCCTTTTATCACAGGCGATGGGCCGGGCTTGCCTTGCCGACTTGTGGTCGATACGCAGGACAAAACCGGGTGGATCACCAGAAAGGTAATAAAAGTGCATGCCGATTTAACCTTTATCTTGGGCGGGGCGGCATCCGGAAAATCTGCTTTTGCGGAGCAACTTGCTGTTTCAACTGGGAAAAACCGCGTTTACCTTGCGACATCACAAGTGTTTGATGACGAGATGCGCCTAAAAATCAGGCAACATATTGCACAACGCGGCAGCGGGTGGACGACGATCGAAGCGCCATTTGATCTATCGCCGGAACTCGCAAAGCTGACAAATGATCAGATTTGCCTGATCGATTGTGCAACCATGTGGCTGACAAATCACCTGCTGGCAGAAAATAACCTAGAGGAAGCACAGGCCGGACTGCTTGAGGCGATGAAGACCTGTGCCGCCCAGATCGTTATCGTATCAAACGAGGTGGGCCATGGGATCGTCCCCGACAACGCCTTGTCCCGTCGATTCCGCGAGGCGCAGGGACGGCTGAACATCGCTCTGGCTGCGCAGGCAGATCGGGTGGTGCAGGTTACGGCCGGGCTGCCGCTGGTTCTCAAAGGGCAACCCCTATGACGCGCCTGCATTTGGTACGGCACGGCCCCACCCATGCTAAAACTATGGTAGGCTGGTCCGACCTTCCTGCCGACTTGAGTGATAAGGCCGCGATTGCACGGCTTGATGCGCATCTGCCTTCCAATGCCGTCGTAATCTCATCAGACTTGTCACGCGCCAGCGATACGGCCAGCGCCATTCAAGGCACGCGACTCCGCCTTCCGCACAACCGCGATCTGCGCGAAATCAATTTCGGCAACTGGGAGATGCGCCCCTTCGCCGAGATCGAGGCGGAAGATCCCGAGCTTTGCTTTGCCTACTGGGATAATCCGGGCGAGGTCAGGCCTCCAAACGGAGAAAGCTGGAATGAGGTCCGCGCGCGTGTCGATAGGGTCGTCGACACCCTGATCGCGGCCCATACTGGATGTGACCTAGTCCTGGTCGCCCATTTCGGAGTGATCCTGACTCAGGTCCAACGCGCTCTGGACATGGACGCCCAACACGCATTTGGTCACCGCATCGACAACCTGTCCGTCACCGAGATCACGCGCCATAACGATGGTTGGACCGTAGGTCGGATTAATCACCGACCGTGATAAGTGTGCGCACAAATCTCTGATTTACCGACAGGCCTCTGTCCGACATCGTTGCTGTATGACATTTGATCTCTTTATCGGTGACCGGTTGTTCTCCAGCTGGTCCATGCGCGGATGGCTGATGCTTGAGAAATTCGGCCTGCCATACCGCACCCATATGATTGGCCTTTATTCCGGCACAATGGCGGCGGATATGGAACCCCTGGCCCCGGCGCGCCTTGTTCCTGCGCTGCGTCTTCCAGATGGAACCGTGGTCGGCGAAAGCCTCGCGATGGCAGAGACATTGGCCGAACGTCACCCCGAAGCAGGGCTTTGGCCGTCAGACCCCGCAGCGCGCGCCACAGCACGGTGGCTTTGCGCTGAAATGGTAGCCGGTTTCACAGCGCTGCGGGGGCAATGCCCCATGCAGTTGAAGCATTGCTGGGAAGGGTTCAAACCTTCACCTGAAACGATGACTGATTTGCAGCGGATCGAAACCCTCTGGGCCCATGCACGGAAGGTCTCTGGCGCCGCGTCGGGCCCGCTGTTTGGTGCCTATTCTCTGGCTGATGTTTTCTACACGCCGGTCGCTGCGCGGATTGTCGGCTATGGCCTGCCCGTGTCCGAGGTCAATCGTGCATACTGCATGCACCTGCTCTCTGATATCGCAGTTCGGCAATGGCGCGCCATGGGCATGACGGTCGCGTATGAGCCCTTCCCGTATACGCAAGACCTTCCCGCACACAGCTGGCCAATTGGCGGGGATTCAGGGGCATTGGCGGTCAGCAACGGCCCCTCGGTCAACACAGCCTGCCCCTATTCCGGCAAGCCTGTGCAAGACTATCTGGAACTCGATGGCAAGATTTGGGGCTTTTGTAATCCGTTTTGCCGAGACAAGACCATTGCCGACCCTGAGGCGTGGCCGAAATTTACGGCGATTGTTGCTGACGTTAACGATTCTTAAACTGCAGCCATGGCAGCAACGTCCTGTTAACCAAGAACAGGATTGCCATGGTCGCCCGCGCCCACACCGTTGCCTTTCAAGGGGTCGATGCCCGCCCGGTCGAGGTGCAATGCGCCGTCTCACCCGGCCTTCCGGCCTTTTCCATCGTGGGATTGCCGGACAAGGCAGTCTCCGAAGCACGGGACCGGGTGCGCAGCGCGCTAAGTTCGATGGCGATCGCGCTGCCGTCGAAACGGATCACGATTAACCTTTCGCCTGCCGATCTGCCCAAAGAGGGCAGCCATTTCGACCTGCCTATCGCCGTCGCTTTGTTGACTGCGTTGGAAATCATTCCAGCGGATGCTGCCGAGGGCGCTGTCGCGTTGGGCGAGTTGTCTTTGGATGGTTCTCTGGTACCCGTCGTCGGCGCGCTGCCCGCCGCAATGACAGCAGCCGCCGATGATCGCAGCTTGCTTTGTCCCAGCGCCTCTAGCGCCGAAGCCGCGTGGGTTGACACCACGCAGGTAATCGGAGCGGGCTCGTTGGGGGATGTGGTGCGGCATTTTACCGGTCAGTCTGCGCTGCCCGCTGCGACACCGGGCGAAGTGAAACTATCACCCAATGCACGGGACCTGCGGGACGTGAAGGGGCAAGAGCGCGCCAAACGCGCCTTGGAAATCGCCGCAGCCGGGCGGCATCATTTGATCATGATCGGGACACCGGGTTCCGGCAAATCCATGCTGGCGGCGCGTCTGCCGGGTATTTTGCCGCCTCTGAGCCCGGTCGAAGCTTTAGAGACATCGATGATCCAGTCGCTTTGCGGCTTACTGGACGAAGGGGGCATCAGCCGCGCCAGACCGTTTCGCGAGCCGCACCATACCGCTTCGATGGCGGCGATCGTGGGCGGTGGCAAAGGTGCGAAACCCGGTGAGATATCACTGGCGCATAACGGCGTCCTGTTCATGGACGAGTTTCCCGAATTTCCGCGCACAGTTTTAGAAACCCTGCGCCAACCTATTGAAACCGGCAAGGTAATGGTCGCCCGCGCCAACGCCCATGTGAAATACCCATGCCGCTTTATGCTGGTAGCCGCCGCGAACCCGTGCAAATGCGGATACCTGACGGACCCATCCCGCGCCTGTTCACGCGCGCCGGTCTGTGGTGAGGATTACTTGGGGCGTATCTCAGGGCCGTTGATGGACCGGTTCGATCTGCGCATCGAAGTCCCTCCGGTCGGATTTACCGATCTCGACCTGCCGCCTACTGGCGACAGCTCTGCGAACGTCGCAGAGCGGGTTGAAGCGGCGCGCGCCATACAAGCAGATCGCTTTCGCGACACGCCAAATACCCGTCAAAACGCAGATGTCGAAGGCAATATGCTGGAAGAAATCGCCGCCCCTGATGCCCAGGGCAAAGAACTATTACTGAAAGCCGCGGAACGCTTTGGCCTGTCGGCCCGCGCCTTTCACCGCATCCTACGCGTGGCCCGCACCATTGCCGATCTCGAAGGTGAGCCGGATGTGCGCCGCCCCCATGTCGCCGAGGCGCTGAGCTTTCGCATCAGCGCCAAAGCAGGAGCTTAAAGTTTCGCCTCAATCGCTTGCCAGATTTTCTCGGCGATGTTCACGCCATTGAACCGCTCAAGCTCCTGAATACCAGTGGGTGAGGTCACGTTGATCTCGGTCAGGTAGTCGCCAATTACATCGATCCCCACAAAGATCTGACCACGTTCCTTCAATAACGGTCCAATCGCAGCGCAGATTTCCATATCTCGCTCGGACAGGCCGATTTTCTCGGGGCGCCCGCCCACATGCATGTTCGAGCGGGTCTCGCCCTCAGCCGGAACGCGGTTGATGGCGCCCACCGGCTCACCATCGACAAGTATGACCCGCTTGTCGCCATTGCGCACATCGGGCAGGAATTTCTGCGCGATCAGAGGCTCACGAGAAAAGCCGGTGAACAGCTCATGCAGCGACGTCAGGTTGCGGTCATTCGCATCAAGACGGAATACGCCAGCACCTCCGTTGCCGTAAAGCGGCTTGAGGATGATATCGCCATGCTTTTCCTTGAACGCCTTGATGGTTCGCAAATCCCGCGCAATCGTGGTGGGCGGAGTCAGTTCAGGGAAATCCAGAACCAGCAGCTTTTCGGGATAGTTTCGCACCCAAAACGGATCGTTAACCACCAGGGCCTGCCCCTTTAGCCGGTCAAGCAAATGGGTCGAGGTGATGTAGTGCATGTCAAACGGGGGGTCTTGGCGCAGCCAGACGACATCAAATTCAGCAAGGTCCACTTCACACTCAGGGCCCAACACTGCCGGGTTCCCAGCGACTCGTTGCACCGTCATGTCATGGCCGCGCGCCGTGATCTTGCCTTCCTGGTAAGCCAATTGATCCGGGCCATAATAAAACAGCTGGTGGCCGCGCGCCTGAGCCTCTTCTGCCAGACGGAAAGAGCTGTCGGCGTTGATATCCACGGCCCCGATTGGGTCCATCTGAAAGGCGATCTTCATGGTGTATCCCTCAATTCCACGCTCGATACATGGCGCAGAGGCTTGACGGGTTCAATGGGGGTCAGTCCAAACCAAAGGCGTTTTCGATGATTTGAACAGTTCCAGTGTCATCAACCAGTGCCGCATCAAACCGAGTATTCGTCAGCTGACCAGCAGGCTCCTGTTCAAGAAACTGGGCAGCGGATGCGCAAATTCGATCCATCTGTCGGCGACTAATCCGAGCGGCTGCACGGTCAAAACTACGGCTTTTCTTAACCTCAATGAAGACCAACCCATCTGCGTTGCGCGCGATCAGATCTATTTCACCGCCAGCACCGCGCCACCTGCGTCTTGCGATTGAATAACCCCGGCGCACGTATTCGGCGGCCACGCAAAGTTCGGCGGATTGTCCAGCGTGATAAGATACAGAACCCCGAACGGATCTCTGTGCCATATCATCCCTTTCCCAGCTTCAGAGCCATCTGATAGATCGGGCGGCGCGGCAGGCTGAACATCTCTGACACCAAATCTGCCGCATCACGCACCGAATGCGTTTGCAAAGCTTTTATCAATGCCTCTTCTACGTCAGAGTCCTTAACAGATTGCGAATGGGCGCGATCCACAAGCAGAACCACCTCGCCCTTAACCGATAAGCCCTCGTACTCTGTTGCCAGATCAGCGAGCGTCCCTCGGCGAGTTTCTTCAAACTTTTTGGTGAGTTCACGGCACAGGGCCGCCTGTCGGTCTCCACCCAAAATATCCGCGAGATCAGAGAGGCAGGCAGCCACGCGCTTCGGTGATTCATAGAAGACAAGCGTTCCGGGGACGCTGCGCAGGGATTCGATTCGTGAACGCCGTGCGCCAGAGGCATTGGGCAAGAACCCGGCAAAGAAAAATGCATCCGTGGGAAGCCCCGCCAATGTCAGCGCCGTCAAAACAGCAGACGGTCCCGGAGCACATGTCACGTTGTGCCCAGCCTCAGCCGCCTGACGGCCCAAATCATAGCCGGGATCGGCGATCAGCGGCATTCCCGCCTCGGACGCGTAAGCCACCGATTGCCCTTGTTCCAGCGCCTCAAGTATTTTGCCCCGCGCGCCCGCGCCGCTGTGATCGTGATAGGCCAATATACGGCGCCCTTCGAGCGGCACGCCATGGATTTCCATCAAACGTCGCAAGCTGCGTGTATCTTCGGCAGCAATCATGTCCGCCGAGGCCAAAACATCGAGCGCCCTGAGCGTAATATCGCGTGCCGTCCCGATTGGGGTGGCAATAAAGTACAGCCCAGCGGCCAATCTGATCTTTTGGAAATTCAAAGCTGGACCCTCACAGCGTGACGTTTATTATCGCGGTTCAATAGACCAAGGTGCCCTCAGACGCCGGATCAGGGAGTTTTCTTTTAGATGTTTACCGTTTGCAAGCCCGCACGCAAACTGGCGAAATCCGCCATAGTACTGGCCACGGCCGCTTTTCTGGCCGCCTGTGAAGTCGGCGGCATCAGCGGAGGCCCCTCGATCGACACCTCTGACCCGGTTCCGGTGGCCCTGTTGGTCCCAAGCGGATCACCTCAGTCTGGCGATGCGGCCCTTGCCCGTAGCCTTGAGAACGCAGCGCGGCTGGCTATCGCGGATTTGCCGAACGTCAAGATTGATCTGCGCGTCTACGACACGGCCGGCAATGCCGGAACGGCCTCGGCGGTTGCACAGCAAGCTGTAGCGGACGGGGCCAAGATCATTCTTGGGCCAGTGTACGCACAAGCCGCAAACGCGGCAGGACTTGCGGTGCTAAACAACAATGTGAACGTGCTGTCCTTCTCGAACAACACCAGCATTGCGGGCGGCAATGTCTATGTGCTTGGCCCCACTTTCCAGAACACGGCCAACAGACTGGTGAACTACGCCGGACAGCAGGGTAAAAACAGTACTGTCATTGTGCACAGCAATGACTCAGCGGGCCAGCTAGGCCAGTCTGCCATCGCTGCCGCGCTCAGCAACAGCCGCGTCAACAATGCGGGCACAGTTGGATATGACCGGTCTCAGCAGGGCGTGATCGATTCTGTTTCGGCGATTAAAGCAACGGTCGATTCGACCGGCGCAGATTCGATTTTCCTGACCGCGACAACCGCAGGCGCGCTGCCGCTTTACAGCCAGTTGTTGCCCGAGGCTGGTGTGTCTCCTGCGACAACTCAGTATATCGGCCTGACACGTTGGGACATTCCAGCCCAAACGCTGGAATTGCCTGGCGTACAAGGTGGCTGGTTCGCACTTCCCGATCCGGCAAAGGCACAGGCGTATCGCCAGCGTTACAACAACACCTACGGTGAGGCACCACACCCGATCAGCGGGCTTGCCTATGACGGAATCGCTGCGATCGGAGCCTTGGTTAGCCAGGGCAAATCGAACGCGTTGACAGGTGCAGCATTAACCCAGAACGCCGGTTTTCAGGGTGTCGGCGGTATTTTCCGCCTGCGACCGAACGGTACGAACGAACGCGGTCTGGCTGTTGCCACGATCCAGAACAAACAGGTGGTTGTGATTGACCCTGCCCCACAAAGCTTCTCTGGCGCCGGATTCTAATCGACCGGCGCAGGGCTCTGCGCCCGATGTCAATCTGATCTGCGCGGCTGACGAGATTTTTAACAACGCCGAGGTCAATGCCAACCTGTCCGCCGCTGTTGAAATCAGTTCGGACAACGCAGCCTTGCGCGCCGAGACGGTGCGCATTCTGCGAGAGGCGCAAAAGACAGGCCGCAAGGCGATTGCGGACGCCTTTGCCGAGCGCCCATTTGATGCACTGCCGCTGACGCATTCCTATACCTATCTGACGGATCAGATGGTCGGGACAGCAATGCGCATCGCCAGCGAGCATCTGCATCCGCTGGCAAATCCAACGCAAGGCGAGAAAATCGCTGTGCTGGCAGTGGGAGGTTATGGCCGGGGTGAGATGGCCCCGTCATCCGATGTAGATCTGCTTTTTCTGACGCCGTACAAAATCACCGCCTGGGCCGAGAGCGTGATCGAATCCATGCTCTATATTCTCTGGGATCTGCGGCTGAAGGTCGGTCACTCTTCACGCACGATCAAAGATTGCCTGCGTCTGGGGGCCGATGATTTCACCATCCGTACCGCCATGCTGGAACAACGGTATCTCGTCGGGGATCAGCCCCTTGCGCAAGAACTTGAAGCGCGCCTGAAGACCGATCTTTTCAAAGGCACCGAGCGGGAATTTATCGAAGCCAAGCTGAAAGAGCGCGATGAGCGGCACCTGAAGCAGGGTGAACGCTATATGGTCGAACCCAATGTCAAAGAGGGCAAGGGCGGCTTACGCGACCTGCAATCGCTCTACTGGATCGCAAAATACATCTATGGCGTAACGGACGTGGCCGAACTGGTCCCTATGGGCCTCTTTACGCCCGAAGAGTTTGACGAGTTCGCGCAAGCCGAAGAATTCCTCTGGGCCGTCAGGTCTCATTTGCATCTGGTGACGGGCCGCGCGACGGAACAACTGACCTTCGATCTGCAGGTCGAGGTGGCCGATCGTATGGGATATCAAGACCGCGCCGGTCGGCGCGCCGTCGAGGTGTTCATGCAACGCTATTTCCGCGAAGCGACCCGTGTGGGCGAATTGACACGGATTTTCCTGACCAAACTGGAAGCCTCGCACATGAAGGGCGCGGCCTTGCTGGAACGTATTTTCCGCCGTCGCCCCCGCGTCAAGGCCGGTTACCGCGTGGTCCATGGCCGCCTGGATATCGCGGACCCTGACACGTTCCTGTCAGACAAGGTCAACCTGTTACGGTTGTTCGAAGAGGGTTTGCGCACGGGTATGCTGATCCATCCCGACGCAATGCGGTTGGTAACGGCCAACCTGAACCTGATCGACGATGAGATGCGCAACGACAAAGAGGCGCGGCGCATCTTTCTTGATCTGATGCTGAAACACGGCAACCCCGAACGTGCCCTGCGACGCATGAACGAGTTGGGGGTTCTGTCAGCCTTTTTGCCCGAGTTTGAGCACATCGTGGCGATGATGCAGTTCAATATGTATCACAGCTATACGGTGGACGAGCATACGATCCAGTGCATCGTCAATTTGGCGCAGATCGAGCGAGGAGAGTTAATCGAGGAACTGCCCTTGGCGTCATCCATCCTGGAGGGTGGTGTTAGCCGAAAGGTTCTATACGTGGCTCTGTTGCTGCACGACATCGGCAAAGGACGCCCCGAAGATCATTCGATTCTGGGTGCGCAAATCGCGCGCAAAGTGGCACCACGATTAGGGCTGAGCAAGGCGGATTCTGAAACCGTCGAATGGCTTGTACGCTATCACTTGCTGATGTCCGATATGGCGCAAAAACGCGACATCTCAGACCCGCGCACAATCCGCGATTTCGCGAAAGCTGTTGCAACCGTCAAACGGCTGGACTTGCTGACGGTGCTGACAGTCTGTGACATCCGCGGTGTCGGACCAACGACCTGGAACAACTGGAAGGCTACATTGCTGCGCGCTTTGCATGCTGACACCAAACACGCACTGGAATCCGGGATGGAGGCGCTTAACCGAGCCAATCGTGGAGATGGGGCGAAAAAGCGGTTGCGGGCCGAATTGGAAAACTGGTCCAAATCTGACCTGAAAACCGAAACCGGGCGGCATTATGATCCGTATTGGCAGGGACTGAACCTTTCGACACATGTCGAATTCGCGGAAATGTTGAAATCGCTGGAGGACAGCGGCGATCCGGGTGCCGTAGAAATCCGTCTGCATCCGGATGAGGACCGCGACGCCACCCGCGCGTGTTTTGCCATGGGTGATCATCCGGGTATTTTTTCTCGCATAGCGGGGGCACTTGCCCTTGTAGGAGCCAACGTGGTTGATGCCCGCAGCTATACGACGAAAGACGGATATGTAACTGATGCGTTCTGGGTTCAGGACGCCGAGGGCCATCCCTTCGAGGCCACGCGCCTGCCTCGGCTGACCCAGATGATTCACAAGACACTCAGGGGTGAGGTTGTCGCACGGGACGCATTGAAATCCCGCGACAAGATCAAGAAGCGCGAACGCGCCTTCAACGTCCCGACCCATATCACCTTCGACAACGAAGGTTCAGAGATTTACACGATCATCGAAGTCGACACCCGCGACCGGCCCGGACTGTTATATGATTTGACGCGCACGATGGCAGCCGCCAATGTCTATATCGCGAACGCAGTGATCGCCACCTATGGCGAACAGGTGGTCGACACGTTCTATGTCAAGGATATGTTCGGCCTGAAATACCACTCTGAGGCCAAGCAACGCGGGTTGGAAGCCAAGCTGCGTGCGGCCATCACCGAAGGTGCCGAGCGGGCCGCATCATGAAGCCGATCCGCCTGATTTCGGGCTTTTTCACCGTTGGGTTCTGGACCTTGGCAAGCCGCATTCTGGGCTTTTTGCGGGAAATCCTGCTGACCGCTTATATCGGGCCCGGACCGGTGATGGACGCTTTCGTCGCAGCCTTCCGACTACCCAATATGTTCCGCCGCTTCTTTGCCGAGGGCGCATTCAACGCAGCCTTTGTTCCAATGTTTTCAAAACGCCTTGAAGGCGGTGAAGACGCCGAAGGTTTCGCACAGGATGCGTTTAACCTGTTGGCAGTGGCGGTGCTGGCGCTAGTCGGTCTGGCGATGGTCTTCATGCCCGCGTTGGTTTGGATAACCGCCGAAGGATTCTATGGTGATGAACGCTTCGATCTGGCGGTGGATTATGGTTACGTCGTGTTCCCCTACATCCTGTTTATGTCCCTCGCTGCGCTGTTTTCCGGAGTATTGAACGCTACCGGGCGCTTCGCCGCTGCAGCCGCCGCTCCTGTGCTGCTGAACATATTCGCCTGCTCCGCGTTAATCTTTGGCGCGATATCTGGTGGAGAAATCATACGCTGGCTCATCGCGGTCATCCCAGTCGCAGGCATCGCGCAATTGGCGCTTGTCTGGATTGCGACCGAACGCGCGGGAATTCGCATTCGGCCCGGTTGGCCAAAGCTCAGCCCGGAAATGCGCCGCATGGTGCGGATCGCGGTTCCTGCGGCGTTGGCCATGGGCGTAACGCAAGTCAATCTTGTAGTCGGACAGCTT
The DNA here is from genome assembly GCF_056532915.1 of Ruegeria sp. H9. Taxonomy (NCBI): domain Bacteria; kingdom Pseudomonadati; phylum Pseudomonadota; class Alphaproteobacteria; order Rhodobacterales; family Roseobacteraceae; genus Ruegeria; species Ruegeria sp. H9. The sequence continues at coordinate 24,885 of NZ_JBQFNX010000003.1, forward strand.
GTGGCATCAAAAACCGAAAAGGCAGTCAGTTGGTTGTTTGCCGCAGATCGTTTGTATCAACTGCCGCTCGGAGTGGTTGGCATTGCCGTCGGCATCGTGCTGTTACCCGACCTGTCGCGCCGCCTGCGCGCAGACGACAAAGATGGAGCACGCAACGCCTTTTCAAGAGCCGGAGAGTTTACTCTGCTGCTGACCTTGCCTTCGACAGTCGCCTTTATGATCATCCCCGGCCCGTTGGTCTCGGTCCTGTTCCAACGTGGCCAGTTCAGCGCCGAAGATACAGCGGCGACCGCCTTGGCCGTGGCCATCTATGGTATCGGGCTGCCCGCATTCATGCTGCAGAAGCTGCTGCAACCGTTGTTCTTCGCCCGCGAGGATACCAAATCACCGTTTCGATACGCTGTGGTTGCAATGGTGGTGAATGCCGGGCTTGCCTTTGGGCTTTATCCCATTTTCGGGTGGATTGCGCCCGCAATCGCAGCGTCGACTGCTGGCTGGGCCATGGTTGCGCTGCTTGCAATCGGCGCGCGCAGAATGGGCGACGAAGCCCGATTTGATGACCGGTTCAAACAGCGGATCTGGCGGGTCGTGGCGGCATCGGCTGGCATGGGGGTGGTGTTGTTTACGGCCATTAACCTCTTCGGCTGGACGTTCGGCGTACCAGGCTGGCGTTACCTTGCGCTGATCGTGCTCATTGTAACTGCGGCGGTGGCCTACTTCCTTTTGGGGCACCTCTTGGGGGCCTTCAGGATTTCGGAATTCCGAACAGCGCTGCGCCGTAGCTAAGGCGCATCAATCCCGCCGGGTTTTGCTGAGGATACGCGCCCATCCACCCGGAGCCAGAAAGAAAGACAAACCAAACCCGGTGGCAAAACCGCCCAGATCGGCGACCCAATCCGAGGTCCCACCGAAGATCAGACCGAACAGCAACTGAATGCCCATAAGAACCGCGATCAGGCTGAATGCGCGCGATTGGTTTTCACCCACCAGAGAAAGCTTGCGCCATAGCAACCACGTGAACGCACCGATTAGCCCGTAGACCGGAGGAAACCCACCAACCAGTGGATATGGCGGGTTCAACAGCACTGCATAGGCCAACGCTCCGCCGACACCGGACAAGACGAATATGATCAGCATGGCGACGCTGCCAAAGACCTCAGCCACCATCTTCCCCATCGCCAGAACAAACACGCAGACGAACACAGCTTGTGTGAAATTGGCCTGAACAAAGGGATATGTGACAAAGCGGATCGCGTGTTCGAACGGCCAGCGCCCGTTCTGGACCATCCAATCGAATATATCGGGCGAAAACGTATATTGCTGCAACGCATCCAAGCGCCAACCAACAGCAGTCGGCCCTCCGACCAAGCCCCTGCTGCCAAGCAAGAAGATCAGTTCAATCCCGATTATGAACAGAACCAGCGCCACCACGACCGGCGGCAGAGGGTTCACGGGCGGTGTATAATGCTCACTGCTCATTGGGCTGGCCTTTCGCGGCTGTTGACGTCCCTTGGCCTCATGGGTAAGCGACGGGGGCTGATTTTTCCAGACAGGAGTTTCCTTCGATGACCGAGACCCAATTCACGCCGCGCGTGTTTTCCGGCATCCAGCCTTCAGGAAACCTGCACTTGGGTAATTACCTGGGTGCACTTAAACGTTTCGTGGATATGCAGGGGCCGGAATACGAGACCGTCTACTGCATGGTCGACCTCCACGCGATTACTGTCTGGCAAGATCCGGATCGTCTGCGTGAAAAGACCCGCGAAGTTTGCGCGGGGTTCATTGCCGCTGGTCTGGATCCCGAGAAATCCATCCTGTTCAATCAAAGCCAGGTGCCCGAGCACACACAGCTGGCATGGATCTTCAACTGCATCGCCCGTATCGGCTGGATGCAGCGAATGACACAGTTCAAGGACAAGGCCGGTAAGAATGCGCAGAACGCCTCTTTGGGTCTGTTCGCCTATCCTGCCCTGATGGCGGCAGACATTCTGGTCTATCACGCGACCCATGTGCCTGTTGGTGAAGACCAGAAGCAACATCTGGAACTGACGCGCGACATCGCAATCAAGTTCAACCATGACTATAGCGTCGATTTCTTTCCGGTGACCGAACCGGTCATCGGTGGGCCTGCGCCCCGTGTGATGAACCTGCGTGACGGGTCCCGGAAGATGTCGTCGTCAGACCCGTCTGATATGACGCGGATCAACATGACCGATGATGCCGATGCCATCGCCAAGAAGATCCGTAAAGCCAAGACCGATCCGGACGCTTTGCCGTCGGAGGTCGATGGCCTTGAAGACCGTCCCGAGGCGCGCAATCTGGTGAATATCTATGCCGCGCTTAGCGACCAGACGGCCGCACAAGTGCTGGCTGAGGTTGGCGGGAAGCAATTCGGTGAGTTCAAGCCAATGTTGGCAGAACTTGCGGTCTCGAAACTCTCGCCCATTTCAACTGAAATGGCGCGCCTGATGGGCGAAGAGGCCGAGATTGATCAGATTCTCGCCCGAGGTGCTGAACGGGCACGTGCAATCGCGGCCCCGATTCTGCAGCAGACCTACGAGATTGTAGGGATGGTCGGCGCGGGCAATTCCTGACCACGCGATCGCAATCCAAAAAGAACGCCGCCCTATCTCGGGCGGCGTTTTTAATTCCGTCGGCCCTTATGCCGCCTGCAGGCTCAGCATCTCGTGCACGATGGATTCCGCAACTTCGTGCGGGCTGACCGCCTCGGCTTTGGCCCGTGTCAGGATGCGATCCATCGTCTGCTCCAGCGCCTGCAACCTACCGGCGACCCAAGCTTCACGCTCTGCGACACGGAGGATTTCCGTCGCCACATTCACGATACCACCGCCATTGGCGACGAAGTCAGGGGCGTAAAGAATGCCACGCTCGTGGAGCAACTGCGCGTCCCGATCGCTGGACAACTGATTATTTGCCCCTCCGGCCACAGCGCCGACTTTCAGTAATGGAATACTCGTTTCGTTCAGGATGCCGCCGATCGCACAAGGCGCAAAGATATCCGCTTCAACGCCGTAGATCGCATCGGGTGCAACGACCCGTGCCGCAAACCGTTCGGCCACGCGGGCCGCTTGCCGGGTGTCGATGTCAGTTACGATTAACTGCGCACCAGAATCGTGCAACAACTGGCACAAATGCTCGCCTACATGGCCAAGACCCTGAACCGATACCGTCAGGCCTTTCAGGCCAGAAAGCCTGAACCGGTGCTGCGCTGTCACCCGGATAGCATTGAATATCCCGCGCGCCGTTATCGGAGACGGATCACCGCTGGCGAACTCACCTTCCGCCAGTCCAGCCACAAATTCGGTTTCAGACCCGATATGCGCCATATCTGCAGGCGTCATACCCATATCTTCTGCCGTCCAGTACAAACCGTTCAAACCTTGAATCACACGTCCAAAGGCCTGCAAAAGTTCAGGTGATTTATCCTCATGAGGATCCCCGATAATGACAGCCTTGCCTCCCCCGAGCGGCAGATCTGCCGCGGCGTTCTTGAACGTCATGCCCCTTGCCAGTCGCAAAGCATCGTCCAGGGCCTCGGCTGGGTGGCCATAAGGGCGCATGCGCACACCGCCCGCAGCGGGGCCACGTTGCGTTGAGTGGATCGCGATGTAGCCCAATAGACCAAGTGAGTTATCTTTGAATTCGACCACGCGCTCGTGCTCTGGCGCGTCTACGATGGTGATGTCCATTCTTCTCCTCCGGAATGCTTCCGAGAGTTTGCCACCTATCGTCGAGTGATTTTCACCCTTTTGTCACTATATCAGGGAAATTTTTGGTGCTAAAATCTAAAATTGAAAACTTTTGTGGAGTTTTTCGCCATGGATGATATCGATTCCAAGATAATCCGCGCCCTTCAAAACGATGGCCGTATGACTGTCATTGATTTGGCGGAGCATGTCGGGCTGTCCCCGACACCCTGCGCACGGCGTTTGGATCGGCTGCAGCGGGACGGGATTATCACCGGCTACGCCGCACAGGTCGACCCCGAGCGGCTTGGATTCGGCGTCACAATCTTTGTGTCTGTCGAGTTGGAGAAACAGGATCGCAACGCCATCGATTCCTTCGAAAAGGCCATTCGCCGCTGTGATGAGGTGATGGATTGCTACCTCATGACCGGATCACGCGACATTCTGCTGCGCGTGGTTGCCAAAGACCTCAATGCGTTTGATGCATTTCTGGAGAACCGGCTTATGAAAATTTCGGGCATTCGAAACCTACGATCAAACTTCGCTTTGCGCACCATGGTCAAACGCGAAGCGCTGCCTCAGCACCACGGATAATCTGCTGGACCTTGCGTCAGCCCCAACCTAGGTTTCCCCGAAGCTTGAGGGAGGGCGTAATGGCAGTCGGCAAAAACATCCGTACCTATTTCGATGGGCAATGGCACGACGGGGACGCCCCGATCATGCGGGCAGCCGATCATGGCGCATGGCTTGGCTCGTCCGTATTCGACGGAGCCCGCTTCTTCGATGGAATGACCCCGGATCTTGATGCCCATTGCGCCCGCGTAAATCGATCGGCCGAGGCGCTGATGCTCACACCATCTGTGACGACCGAACAGATGGTCGATCTGGTTTACGAAGGGTTACAGAGTTACGCACCAGACACCGCCGTTTACATTCGCCCCATGTATTGGGGCATCGACGGGGATCACACCGCCATCGTCCCTCAGGAAAACAGCACTGGCTTTGCCATCTGTCTTGAAGAAATCCCAATGGCACCCGAAACCGCCTCGGCGACGCTGACAACCACTCGGTTCCGCCGTCCTGTCCTGGAATCCGCTGTGGTCAATGCAAAGGCAGGGTGCCTGTATCCGAACAATGCCCGGATGTTGCAGGAGGCACGCAGCAAGGGCTTTTCGAACGCCCTTGTGGCCGACGCGATGGGGCATGTGGCCGAGACTGCGACCGCAAATATCTTCATGGCGCGCGATGGTGAGGTTTTTACTCCAATCCCCAATGGGACATTCTTGGCCGGGATTACACGCGCGCGGCATATTAAAAACCTGCGCGCCGACGGGGTAACCGTGCATGAAACCGTGCTGAGTTTCGATGACTTTCACGACGCGGACGAAGTGTTCATGAGCGGTAACATGAGCAAAGTGACGCCAATCACCGCGCTGGATGACACACGGTATCAGGTGGGCCCAATCGCCCGTCGCACACGCGAGATGTACTGGGATTGGGCTGCAAGCAATTGCTGATCTGCTCCTTTTCTGTTTCAATTGCCACTGCTTACCCTGTGGGGCATGATCCCGAAAACAAACGAGGACAAACATGCGCAAGTTCCTAGTCGTTCTGGACGACAGCCGTGAATGCCTGAACGCCATGCGCTTTGCCGCTATGCGTGCGGCACATACTGGCGGCGGGGTTACGGTTCTTTCGGTAATTCCACCGGACGAATTCAACCACTGGATCGGTGTCGCCGAGGTGATGCGCGAAGAGGCGCGTGAACGCATACACGCGCATTTCGAGGTGTTCGCCAAATGGATGCGCGACAAACAGGGTGTCGAGCCCGAATTGGCAATCCGTGAAGGCGATCCGGTGGCCGAAATCATTGAACATGTCCAATCCGATCCCGAGATCGGCGTATTGGTTCTGGGTGCAGGTACTGACAAAAAAGGCCCCGGACCGTTGGTGACACAACTGACCCGGAACTCTGGAAGCTTGCCCATTCCTATTACCATCGTGCCCGGCGATCTGAGCAAAGAGAAGCTGGAAGCCATCACCTGAGGTGAATTTATGTCCGCGAAGCTGCAGTTCTGGTTCGACTTCGCATCGACCTATTCTTATCTCAGCGCGATGCGTATCCAGCAGGCGGCTTCGGAATATGGAGTTGCCATAGAATGGCACCCATTCCTTCTGGGGCCGATCTTTGCTGAACAGGGATGGAACAACTCGCCGTTCAACCTCTACCCGGCAAAAGGTCGGTACATGTGGCGAGACATGGAACGGCTTTGCGCCGCGCGCGATTTACCATTTCGGCGGCCTGATCCATTTCCGCAAAACAGCCTGAAAGCAGCAAGGCTAGCGCTGGCGATCGAACCACCTGATCAACGGGCAGCCTTTGTACGCATTGTCTATTCTGCACAGTTTGGTTCCGGTCGTGATATATCGAATCCGGCGGTTCTGGCTGAGTGCCTTACCAAATCTGGCGTTTCGACTGATCTGATGGATCGGATAAGCGACCCCGCGATCAAGGCTGCCTTGTTCGAGCAAGTTACTCAGGCCAAGGCTAAACACATCTTTGGTGCGCCGAGTTTCGTTATTGGGGACGAGCTGTTCTGGGGTGATGATCGTCTGGATGATGCGATTTCTTACGCCGCCGCAATTTAGAACGGTTCCAAATCTTGACTTCCCCCGCACGGACGCGCATATCAGGTGCATCTTAGACGGAGCCGCGCCATGTTCATTCAAACCGAATCCACACCCAACCCGGCCACACTAAAATTCCTACCCGGCCAGACGGTTCTGGAAGCAGGCACCGCTGATTTTCCAAGCGCCGACGCTGCAGAAAAATCTCCGCTCGCCAAACGCATATTCGGTGTAAACGGCGTAACAGGCGTGTTCTTCGGCAACGATTTTGTCACGGTAACCAAATCTGATGACGTGCAGTGGGATCACATCAAGCCCGCAATTCTCGGCGCTGTGATGGAGCATTACCAGTCCGGCCAACCGGTTATGGGCGCAGGCGCAGAGACCGCCTCGGGCCACGCTGAACACACCGGCGAAGATGCAGAGATTGTCAACCAGATCAAAGATCTGCTGGATAGCCGCGTGCGTCCTGCTGTGGCTCAGGACGGCGGTGACATCACCTTCCACGGCTTTGACCGCGGCGTTGTTTATCTGCACATGCAGGGAGCCTGCGCGGGCTGTCCGTCCTCGACCCTAACGCTGAAAATGGGGATCGAGAACCTGTTGCGTCACTACATCCCCGAAGTGACCGAGGTTCGCCCTGTTGCCGTCTGAACCGACGATTTTGGCATTCGATACATCGGCCGCGCATTGCGCGGCCGCTTTGCTGCGAGAGGGCAAGATTATCGCATCGCACGCCGAGGCGATGGCTCGTGGGCAGGCGGAACGGTTGATGCCCTTGCTTGAAGAAATCCTGACCCGGAACAATTGCACATGGCGGCACCTTGATGCGATCGCCGTCGGAATCGGCCCCGGGAATTTCACCGGCATCCGAATCTCGGTATCCGCAGCGCGCGGATTGGCTCTTGGGCTCGGCGTGCCGGCGGTTGGGGTGTCGGGGTTTGATGCAGTTGCGGAAATTGCGCCCGACGGGCATCTCCCGGCGATAGCTGCACCGCGCGATCAGGTTTATGTGCAGCCTAAGGGGCGCGCGCCTTACCTGACCTCACGTCATGCCGCTGACGATATTGGTCCCTTGTATTTCTGCGAGGACCCAGAACAGCAGGCCCGTGCGATCGCCCAGGTGGCCGCTGGTCGTTGGACGACAGTTCAAGCGCCACCTGCTCCGCTTTATGTCCGCCCTGCAGATGCGGCCCCCTCCAGCGATGTACCACCGGTGCTTTTGGACGAATGACACCACAGGACATGGCAGAAACCCACGCCGCAGCCTTCACACAGTCACGTCCGTGGAGCGCTGAAGAATTCAGCAATCTGATCGCCAATCGCTTTACCCAAGTAGTTGGTGACAAACGGTCTTTCGCTCTCATTCAAGTGATCGGCGAAGAGGCCGAGCTGCTCACGATCGCGACACGTCCAGACTACCAAAGACGCGGGCTGGCGCGGCGCATCATGGCAGACTGGCACGCCAAGGCACGAGAACTCGGTGCAATCCGTGCATTTCTGGACGTTGCCTCAGATAACCATTCGGCGATATCTCTGTACCAAACCTGCGGATACACGCCATGCGGCAATCGCGCAGCCTATTATCATCGCAAAAGTGGCCCGAACGCCGATGCGATCGTCATGGAACGCCCCCTGAGCGAAAAATATTCGCTTTTTTAGACCATATGGTCAAAAATGTGTTGACCGAAGCTGTTGCAAACAGCTTCAATTCCCGCCATCACAACAGGTATGCTCGCTCTGAGTGGGTACCGGGGGATTAAGCCCCGGACCGATAACAGCCAACGGGAGTAACAAATGACATTTATGAAATCCTTGATGGGCGCAGCCGCTGCGGTTGCACTAACAGCAGGTGCTGCTATGGCAGAACCGGCCCTTATCTTTGATCTGGGTGGCAAGTTCGACAAATCGTTCAACGAAGCCGCGCATAATGGCGCTCAGCGTTGGGCGGAACAGACCGGCAAAAGCTATCGCGAGATCGAGCTTCAGTCGGAAGCGCAGCGCGAACAAGCGCTTCGCCGCTTTGCCGAAGCGGGCGCAAACCCGATTATCACAATGGGCTTCGCCATGGCCGATCCATTGGCTGCAGTGGCAGGTGACTATCCGGATACCAAATTCGTTGCGGTCGACGTGACCTGGCTGGAAGCCCCGAACATTCGCCAGATAGGATTTGCCGAACATGAAGGATCATACCTGGTCGGCATGATGGCGGCGATGGCGTCCCAATCCGGCACGGTGGGCTTTATCGGTGGTATGGATATCCCTCTGATCCGTCACTTTGGTTGTGGTTATGCACAAGGCGCGAAGTCCGTGAACCCGGACATCAACGTTGTTGCCAATATGACAGGCACCACCCCTGCAGCATGGAACGACCCGGTGAAGGGCTCGGAGTTGACCAAAGCACAGATCAGCCAGGGTGCTGACGTGATTTACGCCGCTGCGGGCGGTACCGGTGTTGGCGTTCTGCAAACCGCAGCCGACGAAGGCATCCTGTCAATCGGTGTCGATAGCAACCAGAACCACCTGCACCCGGGCAAGGTCCTGACCTCGATGCTCAAGCGTGTGGACGTTGCTGTATATGACGCCATGAAAGCTGGCGAAGACGTCCAGACCGGTGTTTACACCATGGGTCTTGCACAAGATGGCGTTGGCGTTGCGATGGATGAAAACAACGCGGAACTGGTGAGCGAAGAAATGAGCTCGGCCATTGAAAGTGCCCGTCGCGACATCATCGATGGCAACGTAAGCGTTGTCAGCTACTACGAGAACGACAGCTGCCCTGCACTGCAGTTCTGATGTAACTGGGGGCGGGGGCCATGGCCTCCGCCCTGCACCACTCTGCCGCATGCGGCCCTTTCGGCAACCCAAGGACAAGATATGACCGTCCCCGCCATTGAACTCAAAGGGATTTCCAAAGCCTTTGGGCCGGTTCAGGCTAATAAAGATATTTCTATCAGCGTCGCCCGCGGAGCGATCCACGGGATCATCGGTGAAAACGGAGCGGGCAAATCCACGCTGATGAGCATCCTCTACGGATTTTACAAAGCCGACAAAGGCGAAATCTGGATCAACGGCACCAAGACCGACATTCCTGACAGCCAGGCGGCGATCGCCTCGGGCATCGGGATGGTGTTTCAGCATTTCAAACTGGTCGAGAATTTCACCGTTCTGGAAAACATCGTTCTGGGTGCGGAAGACGGTGGGCTGTTGGCTCCGTCGCTGGCGAAAGCCCGGAAAGAGCTGAAAGATCTAGAGGAAGAATACGAACTGTTCGTCGACCCTGACAAACGCATCGATGAGATCGGTGTGGGCATGCAGCAGCGGGTTGAGATTCTCAAGGCGCTCTACCGCAAGGCCGAAATTCTGATTCTGGACGAACCCACGGGCGTTCTTACCCCTGCCGAGGCGGACCAGCTGTTTCGCATTCTCGACCGGCTGCGGTCCGAGGGTAAAACAATCATCGTGATCACGCACAAGCTGCGCGAAATCATGGAGAACACCGATACGGTTTCGGTTATGCGCCGTGGTGAGATGACCGCCACCGTCAAAACAGCTGATACCAATCCGCAGGCACTGGCCGAATTGATGGTTGGCCGCAAGGTCTTGCTACAGGTTGATAAGGTGCCTGCACAGCCGGGCAAACCGGTTCTGGAAATCGAAAACCTCAGTGTCACCGATTCGGCCGGTGTCGAGCGTGTCAAAGGCATCGACCTAACCGTTCGTGCGGGTGAGATCGTTGGCATCGCGGGCGTTGCTGGCAACGGGCAGTCCGAGCTGCTTGAAGTTTTGGGCGGTATGCGACCCGGGGTAGGCTCGATCAAACTGAACGGCGAGCCTCTGGCGTTGCACGGCCCCGGATCGGACGGGCAAGCGCGGCGCGCCCGACATATCGCTCATGTCCCCGAGGATCGGCAGCGCGAAGGCCTGATCATGGATTTTCACGCGTGGGAGAACGTGGCGTTCGGCTACCACCGCGACCCTGCTTACAAACGCGGGCTGTTCATGGACAACGCTGCCCTGCGTGCCGACACCGAAGCCAAGATCGAGAAGTTCGATGTGCGCCCGCCCAATGGCTGGCTGACGGCAAAAAGCTTCTCGGGCGGCAATCAACAGAAAATCGTCGTTGCACGAGAAATCGAGCGCAATCCCGATCTGCTGCTGGTGGGCCAGCCCACACGCGGCGTGGATATCGGTGCCATCGAGTTCATTCATAAACAGATCGTCGCCTTGAGGGATCAGGGCAAAGCAATCTTGCTGGTCTCGGTCGAGCTGGAAGAGATCTTCTCACTCTCGGACCGGATCGCGGTCATGTTTGACGGACATATCATGGGCGAGCGTCTGCCCGCCGAGACGGATGAAAAAGAACTAGGCCTGCTGATGGCCGGTGTTGCAGGAGAGGCCGCCTGAACCATGGATAAAATGCCCAAATGGGCCGATGTGGTGCTGATCCCGCTAATCAGTCTGCTTCTGGCCACAATCCTTTCGGCAATCGTCATCCTTGCCATCGGGGAAGATCCGCTTGAGGCGGTAAATCTGATGGTCACTGGGGCCCTAGGGTCAACCTACGGCTGGGGCTATACACTTTATTACGCAACGAACTTCATCTTCACCGGACTCGCGGTTGCAGTTGCCTTTCACGCGCGCTTGTTCAACATCGGCGGCGAGGGTCAGGCCATGCTGGGCGGACTGGGCGTTGCCATCGTCTGTCTATCGGTCCCTTGGCCGCATTGGACAATAGCTTTGCTGGCCGCCTGTGCTGCTTCGATGATCTTCGGTGCAGCCTGGGCCGCGATCCCGGCCTATCTGCAGGCGAAGCGGGGCAGCCATATCGTGATCACCACGATCATGTTCAATTTCATCGCTGCCGCTTTCCTGAATTACATGCTGGTCAACGTCATGCGCCCGCAAGGGTCGCAAGACCCAGCAACGGCTCGTTTCCCCGAGGCAGTGCATCTCCCGACTTTCCAGTCGATGTTCTCGAGCGCCGAAAACATCGTTTTCCGAGGTGCGCCTGCCAACATCTCGTTCTTCGTCGCAATCCTTGCGTGTTTTGTTGTCTGGGCGCTGATCTGGCGAACTCGGTTGGGCTATGAAATCCGCGCCTACGGCCATTCGGAAACCGGTGCCGTCTACGCCGGTATCTCGCCTGTACGCATCACGATTATTGCCATGCTGATCTCGGGCGCTCTGGCGGGCCTGATGGCAGTCAACAACGTGATGGGCGAAGCCGAGCGGTTGGTGCTGAACGCAACCGAAGGCGCGGGTTTCATTGGAATTGCCGTGGCACTGATGGGTCGGTCGCATCCATTCGGGGTATTTCTAGCCGCTATTCTGTTTGGGTTTCTGTATCAGGGCGGGGCCGAACTGGCGCTTTGGACATCGATTCCGCGCGAACTGATCGTGGTCATCCAAGCGCTGGTCATTCTGTTTACCGGAGCACTGGACAACATGGTGCGCATGCCGCTTGAAAAGCTGTTCATGGCGCTTCGGAAGGGGTCGGCCTGATGGATTTCTTCCTGACACTCATCCAGGTTCTGGATTCGACCATCCGACTGGCTACGCCTTTGCTGCTTGCCTGCCTGGCCGGACTATACTCCGAGCGCGCGGGCATCTTCGACATCGGCCTTGAAGGCAAGATGCTGATGTCAGCATTCTTCTCGGCTGCCGTCGCCGCCGTAACCGGTTCGGTGTGGCTGGGATTGCTGGCCGGGATCGCGGCATCTCTGGTCCTTTCGGCGCTACACGGGTTTGCGTCGATCACGTTCCGGGGCAATCAGCTGATCTCGGGGGTTGCGATCAACTTTCTCGCCTCAGGTATGACCGTTCTTGTCGCCCAAAGCTGGTTCAAGCAGGGTGGTCGTACGCCATCATTGTTCGGTGAAGGGCGGTTTGAATCTGCAGAATTCCCTTATGCGATCGGTCCGACTGACGCCGAACTGACAGGCCGTCCAGTTTCCGAGCTGATGTCTGAAACCAATCCCCTGCATATGGCCTATTCCGAGCTTCTGTCTGGCCATTCCATTCTGGTGTACGTGGCTTTCCTTATGGTGCCACTGACTTGGTGGATTCTGTTCCGCACCCGGTTCGGGCTGCGTCTGCGCGCGGTCGGAGAGAATCCTGCGGCGGTGGATACTGCTGGAGTTTCGGTTGTAGGTCTCCGCTACGCAGCGGTTGCGATTTGCGGCGTACTTTGCGGCATCGCAGGTGCCTACCTGGCCACCGCGCTGCAAGCAGGCTTTGTGAAAGAGATGACCGCCGGGCGCGGATTTATCGCACTGGCTGCTTTGATCTTTGCAAAATGGCGTCCGTGGCACGCGATGTGGGCATGCCTGTTGTTCGGGCTGTTGCAGGCCATTGCCTTGCGTTTCCAGAACATCGATTTGGGCGGGGTCGTGATCCCGGTGCAGGTCATGGACGCCCTGCCCTATATCCTGACCGTGGTGATTCTTGCCGGGTTCGTCGGCAAGGCCATACCGCCACGCGCAGGCGGCGAACCATATGTAAAGGAACGCTGATAGAGCCAGTTCAGGACTGCCCCTCAGTCCTGTTTGCTGCAAAGCGGCATACAGAGTTGATTTTGTATGCCGCAACCGCTCTAAGGGGGTATGGACGTGTCCCGCATCAGTTCCGCAGCCATGCTATCGACTATTTTCAGGTTGAGCCACGGAAACAACTAGATGGCCCTACCTGGCACGCGCGCTTCGTCTGTTGAGATTTATGTTACCAATGGCTTTGCCACACCTCGTGGTACGGCCTCTCCTGTCTAGAAGAAGCCATGCAGATTTACCTCCCGATTGCCGAAGTATCCGTAAACGCGTTTCTACTGTTTGGACTGGGTGGAATGGTGGGCATTCTGTCTGGAATGTTTGGCGTTGGCGGTGGGTTTTTGATGACTCCACTGCTGTTCTTCATCGGCATTCCGCCTGCAGTGGCGGTTGCAACCGAGGCAAACCAGATTGTTGCTTCATCATTTTCTGGGGTGCTGGCGCATTTCAGGCGCCGAACCGTGGACCTTAAAATGGGTACAGTCCTTTTGGTCGGAGGGCTGACAGGCGCTGCGTTGGGTGTTGTTGTCTTCAACTATCTCAAGAGCCTCGGACAGGTCGATCTGCTGGTCAAACTTTGCTATGTCGTATTTCTGGGCATCATCGGCAGTCTGATGTTTGTCGAAAGCCTGAACGCGATTAGAAAAACGCGGAAAGGCGGCACGCCGCCTCCGAAACGACGCCAGCGCGGTTGGGTGCACGCCATGCCGTTCAAGATGCGGTTTCGGACGTCGGGCCTGTACATCTCGGTCATTCCACCGCTTGTCGTAGGCCTGTTTGTCGGTGTCCTGTCTGCTATCATGGGTGTCGGCGGCGGGTTTATCATGGTGCCCGCGATGATCTACCTATTGGGCATGCCGACCAAGGTTGTTGTCGGAACTTCGCTGTTTCAGATCATCTTTGTAACCGCCTTTACCACTATGCTGCACGCCACCACCAACTATACCGTTGATGTCGTGTTGGCGGTTCTTCTGCTCGTCGGTGGCGTAGTTGGTGCCCAAATCGGAACAGTCATCGGTGCCCGAATGCCGGCTGAACAACTGCGTGTTTTGTTGGCGGCTCTGGTACTTGTTGTCTGCGGCAAGCTGGCGCTTGATCTTCTGCTTCAACCCGCCGAGTTGTATTCGCTTGGCGATGCAGGAGGGCATTAAGATGCTGCGTCTGATTGCTCTTCTTTGTCTGATCTGTCTGCCAGCCTACGCAGCCGAAGAACAGGTTGTTCTGGGCCTAAGTCAGGATCGGGTGTCGATTACCGCCAATTTTGACGGGTCAGAAATACTGGTTTTCGGCGCGGTAAAGCGCGAAGCTCCAATCCCGGACGGTCCACCGCTTGAGGTCATCGTATCGGTGGTCGGCCCATCCGAACCAGTCACCGTACGCCGCAAAGAGAAACGGTTCGGTATCTGGGTGAACACCGACAGCCTTGTTGTTGATCTGGCACCAAGCTTCTACGCCGTTGCCACCAGCGCCCCGTTTTCCGAGGTTCTGACCCAGACCGAAGACCTACGCTATAAGGTTTCGATCGAGCGTGCCATCCGGTCGGTCGGTGCGGACATGAGCATTCAAGGCGCACAGGATTTTTCCGAGGCGGTCATCCGCATCCGCGAAGATGAAGGGCTGTACTCGATCCGGGAAAACACAGTGGCTGTGGACGAACAGACGTTGTTCCGCACATCAATCGACATGCCGTCGGACCTGACCGAAGGCGACTACAGCGCCCGTATCTTCCTGACACGAGACGGAAAGGTGGTCTCGACCTTTGAAACCTCGATAGGAGTACGCAAAGTCGGGCTTGAGCGTTTCTTGTACGCGATGTCGCGTGAACAACCCATTTGGTACGGGCTTATGTCACTGGCCATCGCGATTGCCGCCGGTTGGGGCGCTTCGACAGCCTTCCGCCTACTGCGCGAGAACTGATCGTCACCCGCGACCGATATAGGGCATGGTCGTGGCCATAACGGTCATGAACTGCACATTCGCCTCAAGCGGCAGTTCGGCCATATGCAGTACCGAGCGGGCGGCATCCCCGACATCCATGGTGGGATCAGGGTCGCGGCCTTCGGCAAGTGCCTCATCGACCAGCCCTTGCACCATCGGGGTGCGCGCATTTCCGATGTCGATCTGACCACAGGCAATTCCAAAACTCCGCCCGTCCAGAGACAGGCTGCGCGTCAGACCGGTAATCGCGTGTTTCGTCGCAGAATAATGCACCGAGTTCGGGCGCGGCACATGAGCAGCGATTGAACCGTTGTTTATGATACGCCCCCCCTGCGGCGCCTGAGCCCGCATCGCAGCAAATGCAGCCCGTGCACACAGGAACATGCCGTTCAGGTTCACATTGACCGAGCCGTACCAATCCTCAAGCGCGATCTGGTCGATGGTGCCACCAGGGGAAAAAATCCCGGCATTGTTGAACAGCACGTCCAATCGCCCGGTCTGTCGGGTGAATGCAGTAAAGGCGTTTGCAACGGCATCCGGGTCAGTCACATCGGGCGACCAGCGGGATCGCCGAGGCGTTATGCTGTGCCATAGCATGAAGTTTGTCAGCGCTGCGGGCCAGAAGCCCGACAGTCCATCCTTCTGACAGAAACAGCTCGGCGGTGGCGCGGCCTATGCCCGAGCTTGCACCGGTCACGATGATCGTCTTCATGTCTCTTCCGCCTCCAATGTCAGGGATGGTGCCGCAACCGCACGCAGGTCATCTACACGCAGCGGGTGGGTCGGTTTCGACAAGCGGTTCCGCACTACCCAGATTAGCCTCTCCTGTGCGCGGGTTATGGCGACATAAGCTAGGCGCTTCCACAACGGTTGCCCGGCCTCAGTACGGCCCATGCGGGCGGCTGCGTAGATGTCTGGCGCAAAGACCTGAACCGTGTCCCATTGCGACCCTTGCGCCTTATGGATCGTCACAGCGGCACCATGCAGGAACGTTGCCCCCATACGGGCAGCATAGGGAATGAACGGCTCCTCCTCATCGGGCTTTTCAATCTGCACGATCGACGCCGCCGAGACCTGAGGGTCTTCGGCCCCCATCACATGCAACCGCGAAAAACCCGGCTTGCGACCAGGGCCAAGATAGATGACCTGTGCGCCTTTGATCAGCCCGCGCGCCTCAAGGTCCAGCCGCTTTTTGCGGTGCTTCAACGGCAGCTCAATGCCGTCACAAATCAACGGTTCCCCTTCCAGTAGTTCAGTTTCCGGCGCGCCATGTACGGTGCGGAACGCCTGAATCAGCCGGATTCGGGTCGCATTGCGCCAGACAAGAACCGGGCTGCGCGCCATCAGATCAACCTCGACCCGCTGTCCCCAGACAACGCGGCCATCCTTTCGGGCAGTGTCCTCGATCAGACGTTCGAAATCCTCAAACCCCATGGCCGGATCGGACAGAGCATGGGCGAGGTCTAGGATCGGGTTATCCGCAGTTTGCCGATGCACGCGATGCAGGATTTGCTTGCGCGGCTCTGGCAACCCGTCAAACACCATCGAGCCCGATTGGTTGACCGGCGCCAACTGCGCCGGATCACCAAATAGCAACAATGTTGGGAAGATTTCCTTTAGATCCTCGAATTGTCGGTCGTCTAGCATCGAGGCTTCATCCACAAAACCGATATCCAGCGGCTCTTCCCGACGTTTCCAGCCGGTGATGAAATCCGAACCGCGCAACCCAGCAGCGGCCAGCGCACCAGGGATGGATTTGTTGTTGGCATAGAACGCGGCTGCGCGGTCCAGCGCTTCGTCTGTCAGCCCTTCGATCTCGGGCCGTTCGTCATTGCCCGCGAGCCATTCGGCGATCCGCTCGTATTCAGGGTCGTAAACAGGCGTATAAAGGATGCGATGGATCGTCGTCGCGGGCACCCCACGCAGCCGCAATACGCTAGCGGCCTTGTTCGTCGGCGCGAGGATCGCAAGGCTGCGCTTGTCGCGGGATTTGCGGCTTTCGAAATCGCCCGAGATCAGGTTGACCCCCGTCTCGGCCAAAGCTTTGTAAAGCTCTGCCAGCAACAGGGTTTTGCCCGATCCAGCCTTGCCAATAACGGCCATAACACCAGACTTTCCGCTGCCGGGCAGTTTCAGCAGAGCGTCGTCTTCAAGGTCTACTCCGGCACCTCGCAACATCTCGGCAATGTTGTCAAAAGCGGCGGCCTGATCTTCGGAAAATGTGACTTGGGGCAAGGACATGGCGCGACCCTACAGGGACGCGCCGCGCGCTGCCAGATGCCGATTGGTTTTTCCGTATGCTTATGCCGACAAAGCGAACCGGTGCTGTGCGCCATGGCCAAATGCTGTCTTGAACCACAGGCGCGACAACTCTCGCGGGATGCCTGCGCGGGCTGCTACACGGTTGCAATCATCCGCTGAATAAGGCCACAGGCCGACCGAGATCT
The DNA here is from genome assembly GCF_056532915.1 of Ruegeria sp. H9. Classification (NCBI taxonomy): domain Bacteria; kingdom Pseudomonadati; phylum Pseudomonadota; class Alphaproteobacteria; order Rhodobacterales; family Roseobacteraceae; genus Ruegeria; species Ruegeria sp. H9. The sequence goes on from NZ_JBQFNX010000003.1 coordinate 42,150, forward strand.
GATCGCGCCCTTTCCCTTCGGTGCCCAAAACCACCGGAGACGATCCGATCATACGGTAGATCCGGATCATGCGGGCATCAAAAACGCCCGCTATGTGGGTCAGGCCAAACCCTTCCATCACCTCACCGCCGCTCAGCATGATGGCCCCAGCAGTATGAGCGCTGGCGTTGCGCGAGAGGCAAAAGCGAGTGACCTCCCAGATTAGTGGGCTTCGGATCGGACTGCCCCCGGTGAGATGTCCGAATATGTCGTTCACCATGACCGGACCGGTCGTCGGTAGGATCCGCATGGACCCGCCATGGCTGCCATCTGCCTCTTCCCAAATCACATAGAGCGGGTTCAGGTCATCGTACTGATCCCGCTCTTCCCCCTTTTCATTAACCTTAACATCCCAGCCAAGGCGGGTTTTGAACTGATCCGCGCGATCCCTGTACATCCCCCTGGCCAATTCCGGAAAGTTATGCAGCTCATCGGCATACAAATAACGCAACATGACGTGTTCCCCTTGTCGTCCATAGTTGGAACAAAGGGGGTACGAACACGTGGTTAATTTAAGGTGAGACCACCGTACGGTCGTTAAACGACTATTAATCCTCTACTGAGTGCAGTGGCGATTGCATGAGTCGTATTTTGCGCACCGAGTTTTGAGCGTGCGCTTTCGATATAGGCCCTGAGCGTATGCTCAGAAATGGAAAGCGAGTGCGCCACCTGCGCTCGGCTATACCCCAGCGCCAGCAATGTCATTGCATCGATTTCGCGGGGCGAGAGCCCCCGCATGTTGTCCGGCTGCCGTTCTTTTGCAAATTCCAGCGCTTTTCGATTGAGGAAATGCGCCACCAATATGAGATCTCGGCCATACGTTTCGACAAATGCCTGCCATGCGATGTCATCACAGCTGTTGTTGACCGTAAACAGCGCGAATTGCCCGCCTGGCCCCCGCAGCGGGATCGAATAGCCCTGATTGCCGACGCCATGTTCCTGCGCGTCCTGCAGGAAGGCCTTTACTGCTTTGCCCGACCAGTTCAGCTGTTTCCAGTCCACAGCGTGAAATCGCTGAAAACAACCCAGAATAACCGGATCAATACGATGATAATTCCTGTCTCGATACCGTTCATCCCAGGCATCCGAATAAGTCGTGAACCCGTATTGATCCCCGGCCCCATCAACCCAATGATATGTCATGTGGTCAATTTGCAGCTTGTCCCGCAACTGGACTGCTACGCTGGTCAGCTCGTCAAGCGTGCTGGTGCTTTCCAAATCCCCTAGGATCTGGCTCAAATCGAATTTTCTTCCCATTCGCGGGCGCGCAAGCCTCATCCTTTGAGGACGCAATCTCGGCCGCGGCGATCAGTCTTGTGTCGTCAAGCTGCTCGGCCAGCGCGCTCAACCCATTCGCCACAGCAAAGGCGTTGAGGTCCGACAGAACGTCCAAAATCCACTCATTTTGCGCCATCAGGGTGTCCCCGAAATAGTTAACGAAGGGTTAACACAACCATAACATGTGCAGACTAATTCGGCCTACTCGCTGCTTTCTACTCCCCAGAAATAGCGGGGGGCGATTTCTTAAAGCATTGAAAATACATAATCATCGATAGAAACGATGAACACCCGCAAGGCGTGTGTGCGCCCTGCGGGTGTTGCAGCTGCTGTTCGCCTGAGACCGTTAGTCGCGGGCAGCCAATACTTCTTCAAGGGTGCGCATGCCTGTATGCGGAGCCTGAACCAGCACCGACATGTTGCCCGGCTTGTGTTCGTTACGCATCATCTTCATGTGCGCCTCAGGCAGATCCTGCCAAGTGAACACTTCGGACATGCACGGATCCAAGCGGCGCTCGACCATTAGCTGGTTTGCAGCCGAAGCCTGTTTGAGATGCGCAAAATGCGAGCCCTGCAAGCGTTTTTGGTGCATCCACATGTAACGCACGTCGAAGGTCAGGTTGTAGCCAGTGGTCCCGGCGCAGATCACAACCATACCTCCCTTTTTCACGACAAAAGTGGACACCGGGAACGTGCTTTCGCCGGGGTGCTCGAACACCATGTCGACGTTCACACCTTTGCCGGTAATATCCCAGATGGCCTTGCCAAACTTGCGGGCTTCTTTGAACCATTCAGCATATTCCGGAGTATTCACCGTGGGCAGCTGGCCCCAGCAGTTGAAATCCTTGCGGTTGATGACGCCTTTGGCGCCAAGGTCCATCACAAACTCACGCTTGCTTTCATCCGATATCACGCCGATCGCATTGGCACCCGCGGTGTTGATCAACTGTATCGCGTAAGAGCCCAGACCGCCCGATGCGCCCCAAACCAGGACGTTCTGGCCCGGCTTCAGATCGTGCGGCTCGTGCCCAAAAAGCATCCGATAGGCTGTTGCCAAGGTCAGCGTGTAGCAGGCGCTTTCTTCCCAGGTCAGGTGCTTGGGACGCGGCATCAGCTGCTGTGCCTGAACATTTGTAAACTGCGCGAACGAGCCATCAGGTGTCTCATATCCCCAGATGCGCTGGCTGGGCGAATACATCGGATCACCACCGTTGCAGTGTTCGTCATCGCCATCGTCCTGGTTGCAGTGAATCACGACTTCATCGCCGACTTTCCAGCGCTTCACTTTGTCACCAACCGCCCAGACGATGCCCGACGCATCTGAACCTGCGATGTGAAAGGGTTGGCCGTGGCCATCAAACGGGCTGATCGGCTTGCCAAGCGATGCCCAGACGCCGTTGTAGTTTACACCCGCCGCCATAACGAGAACCAGCACTTCGTGGCTGTCCAGCTTCGGGACATCAACGACTTCCAACTGCATCGCTGTGTCTGGCTCACCGTGGCGCTCTTTCCGGATGGCCCAGGCATACATTTGCTTGGGAACATACCCCATCGGGGGGATTTCACCCATCTCGTAGAGGTCCTTTTCCGGCGCCTCATACGACGCGATACCGCTGTCGACATCCAAAGCCATGCTGGCCTCCTTTTTCCAACTGTTGCCGCGCCGCAGAATCGCGGCTTTCCAAAGACGAAATATTAGCCCCTGAGTAATATTGCAACCGTTTTTGGTATCTATTTTGTAATTTTATGACCCAGCAGTTGCAGAAATACTTTCTGCACTTGCATCATTCTCAGCCCGAACAACGGGTTCTGATGCTGCCGCGTAATAAGCAAGCAGCTCTGATCGCTCGCCTGATGGGCGCAACACTCCAGCCTCGCGACGCAGAATCCGTCGCTCGACCAACTGATTGATGGCATCGTCAACAGCCTCTCCATCATCCTGGGCAACCGCATCGCCGCCCAACGTCAGCAAACGCGCCTTCAACTCCTGCTCTGACATTTCGCCTTCTTCCTGAACCAGCCGACACGCTGCAGGCACTGGAACAAAGGGAATTGCGGCACCGATCCTGCGCATCAACTCGCGGGCCAGATCGGTCGTTAGGTCACGTTCGTGCGCGACTCGAAATTCCTTTAGAGAAATCGGTGTCGCATACCGCACCGAGGCAATCCCGAATCTCTTGTAGCGCCCGACGAGCTTGCGCCAAATCTGCTTGAGCGACCAGCGGGTGATAACCCCGATCCGCGCGCGGAAGCGGCGTTCACTATCCTTCGCTGCCGCTGTTAATACGGTATCTTCAAGCACCCGATCATAGTTCAAAGCAACCGGAACAAACACCACATCCCGCCCCTGCGGTTCGACTCCGTCAAGGATATACTTCAACAATCCCAGCTTGGGGCGCCCCAGTTTGCCAGTCAGACTCAGCCCGCCCTCAGGGAACATGGCCTGCGTCACGCCCGCTTCGGTCGCGTGCCTTACATAGCTTGCAAGGACCTGTCGATATAGGTCGCTACCCGACTTGCGGCGAATGAAATAGGCCCCCATCGCGCGAATCAATCGACTTAGTGGCCAGACACGGGCCCACTCGCCCACAGCATAGGATAAGGTCGAATGGTCTGCCGCCAGATAGGTGACCAGCACGTAATCCATATTGCTGCGGTGGTTCATGACATAAACGACCGTCGCATCGGGATCGATACTGTCCAGCGCGGCTTTGTCCTCGTAACCCAACTGCACCTTGTAAAAGGCGTTACTCAGCATGCGGGCAAAACGGATCGCGATGCTGAAATACGCCACTGTCGAGAATGAGGGCGCAATCTCGCGCGCATAACGCCGTGCCAATTCTGAGGCAACAGCGTCAGGCACACCTTCTTCTTTGGCATGCTGCTGCACCGCCCGGCTTACTTGCGGGTCATAGATAAGCCGTTGAATCATGTCATGCCGCCCCGCCAACTTGAACGGTTGGATCGGGCGCTGAAGGCGCTTGTTCAACCGTGCGACGGCGCGCTCAAGGCGGCGGCGGAAAAACCAGCGCACCGACGGAAACAAAAAATGAGAGGCAAATGTGACCGCGGCAAACAGCACGATCAGCACAAACAGCCAAAGCGGGATTTCCACAGTCTGCATCATTCGGGCACAGTGCCATCAAACGCGACCACCCACAATCTGCAGAAACCGTCGATGCCGCAACGCAGCGAATTGACATGTACTGAAAATTACTATTTACCACCATAGAACGTAATTTTGTTACCCACCGATCCGCGAGGCCCGACCCATGACGCAGTTGCAGAAAGATCGCCCCTGGCTCATCCGTACATATGCCGGTCACTCAACGGCCAAAGCGTCAAATGCGCTTTATCGTGCGAACCTAGCCAAAGGTCAGACCGGCCTGTCCGTGGCCTTCGATCTGCCAACCCAAACAGGGTATGACAGCGATCACACTTTGGCGCGCGGCGAAGTTGGAAAAGTTGGGGTTCCGATCTGCCATCTGGGGGACATGCGGGTTCTGTTCGATCAAATTCCGCTGGAACAGATGAATACCTCGATGACGATCAATGCGACTGCTCCTTGGCTTTTGGCGCTATATATCGCAGTTGCCGAGGAACAGGGCGCGGATGTCTCGAAATTGCAGGGGACCGTCCAGAACGACCTGATCAAGGAATACCTGAGCCGCGGCACTTATGTGTGCCCACCCAAGCCATCGCTGAAGATGATCGCGGACGTGGCCGAATATTGCTACGATAACGTGCCCAAATGGAACCCGATGAATGTGTGTTCGTACCACCTGCAAGAAGCAGGCGCGACGCCCGAGCAAGAGCTGGCCTATGCTCTGGCGACTGCCATTGCAGTGCTGGACGAACTTCGCCCGCGCGTTCCGGCTGAAGACTTCCCGGCACTCTGCGGGCGGATTTCGTTTTTTGTGAATGCGGGCATCCGGTTTGTCACCGAAATGTGCAAAATGCGCGCCTTTGTGGATCTTTGGGACGAAATTCTGCAGCAGCGCTATGGCATTGAAGACCCCAAGTTCCGCCGATTCCGTTATGGCGTTCAGGTAAACTCGCTGGGACTGACCGAACAGCAGCCGGAAAACAACGTTTATCGCATACTGATTGAAATGCTTGCGGTGACGCTATCCAAACGTGCCCGCGCACGTGCGGTGCAGTTGCCTGCATGGAACGAAGCGCTCGGCCTGCCTCGTCCATGGGATCAACAATGGTCGATGCGGATGCAACAAATCCTCGCCTATGAAACCGATCTGCTGGAATATGGCGATTTGTTCGACGGCAATCCGGTTGTCGACGCCAAAGTCGAAGAACTTAAAAATGGCGCACGGGCCGAATTGGCTAATCTCGAATCGATGGGCGGCGCGGTAGCCTCGATCGAATACATGAAATCGCGGCTGGTCGAGTCCAATGCCGAGCGCCTGAACCGTATTGAACGCAATGAAACTGTCGTCGTTGGCGTAAACAAATGGACCGAGGGCGAAGCCTCACCTTTGCAGACCGAGGATGGCGGCATCATGGTCGTCGACCCGGCGGTTGAACAGGAACAAATCGGGCGCTTGAACGACTGGCGTGCGGATCGGGATGACGCCGCCGTGGCTGCGGCGTTACAAGCCCTGCGCGAAGCAGCGAAATCTGGTGCCAATGTGATGGCACCTTCAATCGCTGCGGCCAAGGCCGGTGTCACAACTGGCGAATGGGCCGAGGAAATGCGCAAGGCCTACGGTACATATCGTGGACCAACCGGCGTCTCGGGATCTGTTTCGAACAAAACCGAAGGTCTGGAAGACTTGCGCGCGGCCGTAGATGCGGTAAGCGACCGTCTGGGGCGCAGGCTGAAGTTTCTTGTTGGCAAACCTGGTCTGGACGGACACTCGAACGGAGCCGAACAGATCGCCTTCCGCGCACGCGACTGTGGCATGGATATCAGCTACGAAGGTATTCGTCTTACGCCCGAAGAAATCGTAACTGCGGCACAAGAAGACAAAGCGCATGTGATTGGTCTATCTATCCTCTCTGGCAGCCACCTGCCTTTGGTGAAGGACGTGATGACGCGGCTGAAAGCAGCAGGGCTAAGCGATATTCCCGTCATTGTAGGTGGGATCATCCCCGATGAGGACGCGGATCAATTGCGTTCCATGGGTGTATCGAAAATCTATACGCCGAAAAATTTCGAATTGAATGCAATCATGGGCGATATCGTCACATTGGTTGACCCAACGGAAATTGCGGCTGAATAGAAAAGCATATTACAGAAATCTCCATTTCTATTTCCGGTAAAATGGGAATAGATAGGTTCGGGTTTATTCAATTTCCCCTGCAATAATTAGGGGAATAGCCGAAATGGAGAAGATTATGGCAATCGATCTTGAAAAAATGTCGCGCAAAGAACTGCTCGAATTGCGCAATCGGGTCGAAAAGGCGCTAAAAACCGCCGAAGTGCGTGAGCGAAAAGAAGCGTTGAAAGCCGCCGAAAAGGCGGCGGCGGAATATGGGTTTTCGTTGTCTGAATTGTCAGGAGACAGCGCTAAATCGGTAAAATCATCTAAAGCGAAGTATCAAAATCCGAACAATCCGTCGCAAACCTGGACCGGGCGGGGCCGCAAACCGCAGTGGGTTCATGACGCCATAAAAGCCGGTACCGATATTACTGATCTGGAAATCTGATCGGGGGCAAGTGGCAAAATGACTATCCATATTGGAGCCCAAAAAGGCGAGATTGCCGAAACCGTTCTTTTGCCCGGCGACCCGTATCGTGCAAAATGGGCGGCCGAAACGTTTCTTGAAGACGTAAAGCTGGTAAACGAAGTGCGTGGCATGCTGGGGTTCACCGGCACCTGGAAAGGAAATCGTGTTACCATTCAGGGTAGTGGCATGGGGATGCCGTCTCTGTCGATCTACGTGAACGAATTGATCCGTGACTACGGCGCCAAAACTTTGATCCGGATCGGGTCCTGTGGCGGGATGCAAGACAGTGTGAATGTGCGTGATGTTATTCTGGCGATGACGTCGACCACACTCAGCACCCCTTCGCGCGGGATCATGAGAGAAATGAACTTCGCCCCTTGCGCGGATTGGGGTCTTTTGCAGTCTGCAGCATTGGCTGCACAAGCCAAAGGTACGCCAACCCATGTTGGCGGCATCTATTCATCCGATGTCTTTTATGACGAACGCCCGGACCTGAACGAACAAATGGTTCGGCACGGTATTTTGGGTGTCGAGATGGAAGCGGCAGAGCTTTACATCCTTGCCGCGCGTCACAAATGCCGCGCATTGGCGGTACTGACAGTCTCGGACCACCTGTTGACCGGCGAAGCCCTGCCCTCCTCGGACCGAGAAAGCAGTTTTGGCGACATGGTCGAAATCGCGCTGCAGGCGGCGTTCCCGGACAGCTGAATTGCGCGATATCTAGCGCCCGTGCGTGCGGTCATATCCGTTGCGCGCGGGGCTGCGCCATCCCTCAAGCGCACTTTCAGCCGGGGCAAAGGTTTCTACCAGCAGGGGATAACAGGCTGCGGTATCCGATGAATGCTCGGACGAGCAATCACCGCCCGGGCACGCGCTTAGATTTCCCAGCAGGTCAATCTCGGCGAAAAACTCAAGATAGTCTCCCGGACGGACAGGTGAGGCTTTCATGAAATACTGCCCGGTATCACGCGTGAAACCGGTGCACATGAACACGTTCAATACATCATGTACCGCAGGCTCGGCTTCGGTCAAAGAGACGCCCAAATGATCCGCCAGCGCGCGTGTCAGATTCGAATGGCAACAGTGATGGTACTGGGATCCAGCTAGCAGATTACCGGTATAGGGATCACATCGGGTCCCGATCACATCGTGCACCGACCCGCCGAAATCATCGATTCCGTACCACCCCAGCGTATCTGCAATGATTGTCGCCATCGGTCGCATATGTGGAAAGCTCGACCACATGCGCTCACCCACGGTGATATGTGTGCCATGCAACGCGCGCGTCTTGCCGGAATAGAACCGCTCGGAAAGGTCGTTGAGGTTCCACAGGTTTAGATCGCCAACTTGCGATCCTTCAACAGAAGTGATCCGAAAGAAATGCCCTGCAGGCACCTCAAAGCATTGCGCATCTCGCGGTGGCACCAACACCTCACCCGTTTTGTGCGCTGTATCACGCGCAGTTTGATAGAGCCCTAGATCGGGTTTTGGTAGCCCTTCATTCGGGTAGCAAATAACGGGCGCAATCGCGCGGCGCGCATCTGCATCCATGGGTGGGCGGGGAGTATTCCGAGATTCTGACATGGGCCGAGAGTGGCGCAGTTCGGCCCGGTGGGAAACCCCCAACAGCAGCTATTGTCCTTTCAGACACTGTGTGGGCTCAACATCAGATTTTGACACCGCGCCACAGTAAGCACAGCGCCACTGGCCCTCGCTTCGATGTTGCCGCCACCTGCAGTCGCGCGTCAGAGACGACGTGCGGGACCGCCAGAAAAAATAGGCAAAAACGCCAGCGGCGAGCAGAAGCAATAGAACGGGCATAGCTCCGCATTGCCTATTGTGTCGTAATTTTCAAGCCCGCGCGACACGGTTAAGCCGCGTTCGCATATTCAAACAATTCTGGTGTTTCGTCTTTGGCCGGAACTTTGGGCTCGGGCGTATAATAGGCCCAAGCTTGCTCCAGAAATTCCAACGCTTTGGCTGCGTCGTGTTTTTGGTTTTGCATGTTCATCGGAGTGACCTCTTTTCGAACTCATCACTCCTCCCTGCGCCAACTTTAGATCCGCGCTCGTACAAGCGCATCGCATAGTTTTGCAGAGGCGGCATGCACTTGCCGCAACCCGGCAAGTGCTTTGTTTTGGTGCGTGATCAGACCGCGCGGTCCACCATCATCTTCTTGATTTCTGCAATCGCTTTGGCCGGATTCAGACCCTTGGGACAGGTCTTGGCGCAGTTCATGATGGTGTGGCAGCGATACAGCTTGAAAGGATCTTCCAGCTCGTCCAAACGCTCACCGGTGGCCTCATCCCGACTGTCGATGATCCAGCGGTAAGCATGCAACAGCGCGGCAGGGCCGAGATAGCGGTCGCCGTTCCACCAGTAGCTGGGGCACGAGGTCGAGCAACTGGCACACATCACACATTCATAGAGACCATCCAATTTCTTGCGGTCTTCGATGGATTGCTTCCACTCTTTTGCCGGACGATTGGTCTTAGTCTCCAACCACGGCATGATCGAGGCGTGTTGGGCGTAGAAATGAGTCAGATCAGGGATCAGGTCCTTGACCACCGGCATATGGGGCAGCGGGTAGATCTTCACGTCGCCCTTGATCTCATCCATCCCATAGATACAGGCCAGCGTGTTAATCCCGTCGATGTTCATCGCGCAGGACCCGCAGATGCCTTCGCGGCACGAACGGCGGAAGGTCAGAGTCGGATCGATCTCATTCTTGATCTTGATCAGAGCGTCCAGAACCATCGGGCCGCAAGTATCCATATCGACGAAATAAGTATCGACGCGCGGGTTCTGGTCATCATCCGGGTTCCAGCGATAGATCTGGAATTTGCGCACATTGGTCGCGCCGTCGGGCTTGGGCCAGGTTTTACCGGTGGTGATCCGGGAATTCTTGGGGAGGGTCAGTTGTACCATGGGTTCCTCTCCTTAGAACGTCCGCGCCTTGGGCGCGATTCTTTTCATGCTGATGCCGCCCTCGTCTTCGGTCGTCAGCGGATCAACGATAACCGGACGGTAGCTAAGCTCTACTTTATTGCCATCGACACGGCTGACCGTGTGGACGCGCCAGTTCTCATCGTCACGCTCGGTGAAATCTTCATGGGCGTGTGCACCGCGGGATTCCTTACGCGCTTCGGCACCAACGATGGTGGCGAGCGCGCTTGGCATCAGGTTGGTAAGCTCGAGCGTCTCCATCAGATCGCTGTTCCAGACCAACGATCTGTCAGAAACCTTCAGGTCGTCCATCTTGGCAGCGATCGCGGTCATCTTCTCGACGCCCTCAGCCATGGTCTTCGAGGTGCGGAAAACCGCCGCGTCCTCTTGCATGGTGCGCTGCATCTCAAGCCGCAGATCTGCGGTTGGAATTGCGCCGCTGGCGTTGCGCGCCGCATCGAACCTGTCAAACGCTTTATCTACAGAGGCCTGGTTCAGAACCGGGTTCGACGCGTCGGCATCCACAACTTTGCCCGCCCGGATCGCCGCCGCACGGCCAAACACCACGAGGTCGATCAGCGAGTTTGAACCAAGACGGTTTGCCCCGTGAACCGAGGCACACCCGGCCTCGCCCACAGCCATCAGACCAGGGACCACGGCGGTCGGGTTGTCGGCTGTCGGGTTCAGAACTTCACCCCAATAGTTCGTCGGGATACCACCCATGTTATAGTGCACGGTCGGCAGAACCGGGATCGGTTCCTTGGTAACGTCAACACCGGCAAAGACGCGCGCAGATTCTGAAATGCCCGGTAGGCGTTCCGCCAAAGCTTCGGCTGGCAAATGGCTGAGGTTCAGATGGATGTGATCGCCGTTGTCACCGTGGCCGCGCCCTTCGCGAATTTCCATGGTCATTGAACGGCTAACGTAGTCGCGCGGCGCGAGGTCTTTGTACTGAGGCGCATAGCGCTCCATGAATCGCTCGCCCTCCGAGTTGGTTAGGTATCCGCCTTCACCACGTGCACCTTCGGTGATCAGGCAGCCCGATCCGTAGATGCCGGTTGGGTGGAACTGAACAAATTCCATATCCTGCAGTGCAAGACCCGCGCGGGCCACCATACCACCACCGTCGCCGGTGCAGGTATGTGCCGAGGTTGCACTGAAATAGGCGCGGCCATAGCCGCCGGTCGCCAGAACAACCATCTTGGCGTTGAAGACGTGCATCGTGCCGTCGTCCAACTTCCAGCACACGACCCCCTGACACTGTCCGTCCTCAGACATTATCAGATCAATGGCGAAATACTCGATGTAGAACTCGGCGTTGTTCTTCAGCGACTGACCATACAGCGTGTGCAGGATCGCATGACCGGTCCGGTCGGCGGCGGCACAGGTCCGCTGCACGGCGGGGCCTTCGCCAAATTCGGTGGTGTGGCCACCAAATGGGCGCTGATAGATCTTGCCTTCTTCGGTCCGGCTGAATGGCACTCCGTAATGTTCTAGCTCATATACGGCTTTGGGTGCTTCACGCGCGAGGTATTCCATCGCATCGGTGTCACCCAGCCAGTCCGAGCCCTTTACGGTGTCATACATGTGCCACTGCCAATGGTCTGGCCCCATATTCGACAAGGACGCCGCAATGCCGCCTTGGGCGGCCACTGTGTGTGAACGAGTCGGAAATACCTTCGTCACGCAAGCGGTGCGCAAACCCTGCTCGGCCATGCCCAATGTTGCACGCAGACCCGCGCCACCGGCACCGACAACCACCACGTCATATTCGTGGGTTTCGTATTCATATGCTGCTGTCATTGTTCTTGTTCCTTACTGCGCATATCCGAGGGCCAGACGCGCGAGCGCAAACAGACCCGCAGCAATGAGTGTGTATGCAAAAGCTTGCGCGGCCATCAGCGCCAGCTTTTCCGCGACGCCATGCACGTAGTCCTCAATCGCTTCCTGGGCTTCGCGCAACAAATGCGGGACGACAACAACCAGTGTCAGACCCATGATAATCGCCGGGAACGGGCGGCTGTAATAGGCCAGAGCCTCTTCGTAGGTTCCGCCTAGGGCGTGCCCGAAGGTAAATACAAACAGCGGAACAAGGATGACCAATGCCGCCGAGCTGAGCATCATTTGCCAGTGGTGATGTGTACCTGCACGTCCGGCCCCCATGCCCTGCGCGCGTTTACGGTCTGTGAGAAACTGCATCGCGAACCTCCCCTTAAAGCGCTACGGCTGTGATCAGAGCCAGAACAGTTGCCAGCACGAACATGCCAATGCCCATCTTCTCGGACACTTCAACATTCACGCAATATCCCAGATCCCAGATGACGTGCCGTAAACGGCCCAGCATGTGATAGAAAATGGCCCAAGCCGCGCCGAACATGATCAGATCACCCAGGAAACTGGTCATCAATCCATTGATCAGCTCAAAGGCGCTTTCCGATGTGGCCGCAGCAAGTAACCACCAGACGACCAACAAAGCCAAACCAAAAGACGCAAGACCCGTGATGCGCACCATAATCGAAGATATGGACGTCATCTGTGGACGATAGATCGTCAAATGTGGAGAAAGCGGGCGGTTGCCTCGATTTACATCGGCCATGTTGGCTCCTTTTCGGTTGGCTACCGAACGTTTTACTGTTTTTTACGACTCTGTCACGCGCTGCAGGTGCAAAATCCAGTAAATTTAACGCAAAATCGCTGATAAGCCGTGTTTGTGATCACACAAAATATTCTCGTGATCACAAATCACATTCGATACCGCCAATGTTAGCGTTTTCAATGAAAAAGCAATGTGATCACGAATCTATTATTGGAGCGGCGTCAGCCCTGCAGTCTGCTGTGTCACCTCGCGTAAAAGCTTCTTGCGAATACGTTCGGGATAATCCGCGAAGCCTGCTGCAGAGACGACAAAGGCCCCCTCGCCAACGATGACGTTCTCGAAGAAATAGGCTGTCAGATCGGGTTCACTTTCTTCTATCGCGATCGCGTTCACCGTGATGCCGCGATCCCGCAGTTTGGCGTGGATGGTCGACGGCTCGATTCCTTCATTCGAAATTCCGTCGCCCGAAAGATCAATAAGATGCCTTTCGCATTCGGGCACGTCGTCAAAGCTGGCAACCGTCATATCGAGCGCCTCACCTATCGCAGTTGAGAAGTTACGCCAGACACGAGGGTCAGCTGCGACCTGATCAGCAAAACGGTCCAGGGTGTTAAAACTATCGATCCGGGTCCAGGGGATCGTGATCCTCTGGCGAGAACTGCCTGTCCATTGCACAAGCATCAGCCGAGCCTGTCCGCGCACCAAGGCCTCGGATACGATAGGGTCCCGCAGACCTGCGGCAAGACCGTCCATTTGGATACGATATTCCTCGGAATCAACCGAGCCTGAAACGTCTACGGCCAAGGCCAGAGCCAAATCACAAGCATAGGCCTGAGATGCCAGATACAGGCTGGCGGCGAGCGCACGAAACATCATCATGCGCCAAGCGTAGCATGGATTTCGCGGACCGTGATCACATGAATGTCAGCCGCCAGAAGGCATTGGCTACATTGGCATAAGAGCCCAATAATCCAAATCTAACAGAACGTTAGACAGGTACTTACCCTCGTCATTGCGCAAAGTGAAAGGCTCGCCGCCTTTGGTCGCAACAAGGCGCAAGCGGATGGCACCGATTCCGGGAGTTCCGGTCTCGGCCTTGTCCAAAACTTCGGACCAGGCTTTGATCGTATCGCCCGAGAAACAAGGGTTGGCGTGGGCACCGCCGTTCAGGCCAACGATCATCTGCGCATTCGCCAGGCCATTAAACGACAAGGCACGCGCCATTGAGATAACGTGGCCGCCATAGATCAACCGTCCCTCTGGACGGAAGGTGAGGTCGAAATGCACTTTGGCGGTGTTCTGCCACAGGCGGGTGGCCAGCATGTGCTCGGCCTCTTCGACGGTCACGCCATCGACGTGATCAATCGTTTCTTCCGTGTTGTACGCATCCCAGCGGTGGTTTTCACCGGATTGTACAAAATCATATTTTGAGAAATCGAGGCCCTGAGGAACGACCAAATCGCTGACATCCAGCGCCTTCTTCAACTCGGGCACCACCGTTTCGGGCGCGGGCGCGTTGAGGTTGGATTTGCGCACCATCACCCAACGCACATATTCGATAACCACCTCATCGCGCTGGTTCAGGCCGCGGGTGCGGACCCAGACGACGCCGGTTTTGCCGTTTGAGTTTTGCTTGAGGCCGATCACCTCGGATTCGGCGCGCAGCGTATCACCGGGATAGACCGGTTTCAGCCAGCGACCCTCGGCATAACCCAGATTGGCGACCGCGTTCAGCGAGATATCGGGAACCGTTTTGCCGAACACCACATGGAACGCCGCCAGATCATCAATCGGGCTTTGCGGCAGGCCGCAATTCCGGGCGAACTCATCCGAGGAATAGAGCGCATGTCGTGCCGGGTAGAGCGCGTGATACAACGCGCGCTCACCATCAGTCACCGTGCGCGGCACGGCGTGATGCAGGACCTGCCCGATAGAATAATCCTCGAAGAAATTACCCGGATTGGTTTTTGCCATTATTGCTGTCCCAGTTTCATGTCGGGGGAATAGTCGGCGTCGACCTCTTTGGTCACAGCCTGCGCACAGCGCATCACGTTGTTGGCCGCGTCAAAGGCATAGGACGGGTCGCCATAAAGCTCCCATCCCTTTGCCAACGCGTCCGAGACCTTGTGGCAGAAGGCTGATGTGTCTTCCTCGGTCAACAAACGATAAAGTTTCGCCATTGATTAGGCCCCTTATCCACCAAACGGAGACGGACCAACCAGCCCGTGAATATAGCCCACAACGCCCAGCAGAACGATGGAGCCCACAAAGAACATGGCATCTTTGCCGTATGTGCCGGGTTCGCCCGGCGCCCAGTCTGGTTCGGATTTGTTGATCACGATCACTTCGACAATTGCCCAGGCCAGCAAGCCACCAAACAGGATGATCGAGGCCAGATCACCGTTCACCAACAGGTGCGCAAAGGCCCAGAGTTTAAAGCCACCCAGCATGGGGTGACGGACCTTGTTCAACAGGCGACCTTTGGTTCCCGCAGGGCTGGCCAGATAGAACGCGATCAACACCAGCAGGTTGTTGACGTGAATCAGAAAGGTTGGCGGCGCCCAGACATATATGAAATCGGTCATGCGATAACCGAAGATCATCAACAATACCGAGGCCACCAAGGCGAGCGCCACGACGCCCTTGCCCGCGTCGCCCATGGCGGCACGTCGTTCCGGCATCGCGCGCTTAAAAAGATGTGCGGCCCACCAAAGTGCCACACCAAGGATCAGAAGAACAAAGCCCATACTGGCTTACCCCGCTTGCAAAGCTACTATCGCCTCTGCTTTTGCCAGAGTTTCGCGGGCAGTTACAACGTGTAGGTTTTCAACAATCTTGCCATCGACAACGGCGACCCCCTGCCCCTGCGACTCGGTTTCCTCGAAAGCGGCAATCTGACGGCGAGCCAGATCAATCTCATCCTCGGAAGGGGCAAAGGCGGAGTTTGCGATGTCGACCTGGGCCGGGTGGATCAGGGTTTTGCCATCAAAGCCCATGTCGCGGCCCTGGGCACACTCGGCGGCCAGACCGTCGGTGTCCTTGAAGGCATTGTAGACGCCATCGACGATGATCAGCCCCTCTGCCTTGGCCGCCAACAGGCACAGGCCAAGCGAGGTCATCATCGGCAAACGGTCGGGGCGGAAGCGCGTCTGCAGCTCTTTCGCAAGATCGTTGGTCCCCATGACAAAGCCTGCCATCAGCGGATGTGCGGCAATTTCGGCTGCGTTCAGCATCCCGCGCGGCGTCTCCATCATCGCCCAGATCGGCAGGTCTCCGGTGATTGAGGTCAGCGCATCCACATCCGCAGCAGAACTCACCTTTGGCAACAGAACGGCATCTGCATCCATCTCGCGCACGGCTTCGGCATCCGCGCGCCCCCATTCGGTATCAAGCCCGTTGATCCGCACGATCTTGACCCGTGCGCCATAGCCTCCGGCGGCCAAAGCCGCCTTGAGGGTCTCGCGCGCGTTCTCTTTCTCATCAGCCGCAACCGCGTCTTCAAGATCAAAGATGATCGCATCCACCGGCAAGGTGCGGGCCTTATCAAGCGCGCGTTCACGCGAGCCGGGGATGTATAGTACCGAGCGATAGGGGCGTTGGCGCGGGTCCACGGGACTCTCCCATTGAAATAATATTGCGCGGAATGGGGCATTTTTTGACGGAAAGTTCAAGAACAAAATCGCCGCAGCGCAGCATTTCCTGCGCTGCGCAACGTGCGTTGCCTTAACGCGATGTCCTTTTGCCTACGGCACGCTGCTTTGAGGAAGAGCTTGAAAGGGGTGACCAATGAAAACGATTATGCTGAAAATGACGATTGGCTTGGGCATCATGGTACTGGCAGCGCAACAAGTCAGCGCACAGAATTGTGCGCCACGCGAGGACGTGATCAAGCGATTGGCAAAGTCCTATGGCGAAACCCGACGAGGCATCGGTATTGCGCGTCAGGGAGCGGTGATGGAGGTTTTTGCCTCGGACCAAACCGGCAGCTGGACCATTGTTGTGACCTTGCCGGAAGGTGTGAGCTGCCTGATCGCCTCGGGCCAGTCTTATGAAACACTGGCCGAAACGCTGCCGCCCAACACCTAAACCAGCGCATCCCAAATAAGTTTGCTTCCCGTCAGGGTCAGCAAGACGTAGGCAATGTTGAAAAACAATCGTTCGGAGAGCATGAAATGCGCCCGGACGCCCAGCCAGGCCCCGAGGATCGCAAACGGGGTCAGCAAGAGGTCTGCCAAGGCTGTGTGCCAAGTGAAGAGGCCCAGATAGGCGAAGGGCACGAATTTGACGGCGTTGATCACCCAGAAGACCAGCACGGTTGAGGCTTGAAATTCGGTTTTCGTCAGGCGTTGTGACAGCAGGTACACGGCGGCGGGTGGGCCGCCCGCATGGCTGACAAAGCTGGTGAATCCGGCGATCAGCCCGGCAAACAGGCCCGCCGATGGAGGCAACCGGTTGGCAAAGCCCCGCACCCAGCCTCTGGTCTGGGCAACGTGCCAGATCACAAAACCGACCGATATTCCGCCAATCAACAGACGTAGCAGATCGTCATCCGTCGCACGATAAAGCCACGCGCCCAGCGCGATACCGGGTACTGCGCCCAACATCAGAAGGCGCGAATCCGGCCAGCTCCAGCGTTTCCAATACGGCTTTAACGTCGCCAGATCGATCACCATCAGGATCGGCAGCATTAGCGCTAGCGCCTGTCCTGGCGTCAGTATCAGAGCCAGAATCGACGAAGATGCAAACGCCACTCCCGAGCCGAACCCACCTTTCGAGATGCCCGCGAAGATCACCGCCGGGATCGCCACTGCAAAAAACATCAGGTTCATCTCGAACATCAGGCACCCCGGAAATATGCATGATTCACAGGCGATTTAGCGCAATCGGCGGGGTGGGTGCAAACGGTATGCGGTGGCATGCCGCGCCGCAGAAGGCTTGCGTGACGCCGCTTTTGCGACTAGCACAACCGCGATTTCAAAACCGACCGGAGATATTCCAAATGGCCAGACCCAAGATCGCGCTGATCGGCGCAGGTCAGATCGGCGGCACGCTCGCCCACCTCGCTGCAATGAAAGAACTTGGTGACGTCGTGCTGTTCGACATCGCCGAAGGCACCCCGGAAGGAAAGGCGCTGGACATCGCCGAATCCGGCCCCTCGGAAGGCTTCGACGCCAAACTGAAGGGCACCCAGTCCTATGAGGATATCGCCGGTGCCGACGTCTGCATCGTCACCGCTGGTGTGCCGCGCAAGCCGGGCATGAGCCGCGACGACCTGCTGGGCATCAACCTGAAGGTCATGAAATCGGTCGGTGAAGGCATCGCCGCAAACGCTCCGGATGCGTTCGTCATCTGCATCACCAACCCGCTGGACGCGATGGTTTGGGCGCTGCGTGAATTCTCGGGCCTGCCGCACAACAAAGTCTGCGGCATGGCGGGCGTTCTGGACTCGGGCCGTTTCGCACACTTCTTGTCGGAAGAGTTCAATGTGTCCATGCGCGACGTCACCGCCTTTGTTCTGGGCGGCCATGGCGACACGATGGTGCCTTCGGTGCGCTACTCGACCGTTGCCGGTATCCCGCTGCCCGATCTGGTTGAGATGGGCTGGACCACGCAGGAAAAACTGGACGCCATCGTTCAGCGCACCCGTGACGGCGGCGCAGAAATCGTTGGCCTGCTGAAGACCGGCTCGGCTTTCTATGCACCGGCGACTTCGGCGATCGAAATGGCCGAAGCCTATTTGAAAGATCAGAAGCGCGTTCTGCCTTGTGCAGCCTATTGCAACGGCGAACTGGGTGTCGACGGCATGTATGTCGGCGTGCCTACCGTAATCGGTGCAGGTGGTATCGAGCGCGTCGTCGACATCAAGCTGAACGAAGAAGAACAGGCCGGTTTCGACAATTCGGTCAATGCCGTTAAGGGCCTGATCGAAGCATGCAAGGGCATCGACAGCTCGCTGGCCTAAGTCACGAACCCTAAAACCAATGAACCGGCCCTCTTCACGGGCCGGTTGTCTTTTACACGGTGCCAAGCTGGCTAAAAGATGTTCGCGCAAACGTCGCAAAACTCATCTATGAATGTGTTTTGTGGGCATGATCCCGGATCATCGAATCAATTTCCACGCCCCGCAATTTTTGTGATCACACCCCAAAAACCTGTGATCACAAATACTGAAAATCTTCGACAATTTCCCGTGACCCGTCAAAAAACTCTTTAATTTTGGCGCTTAGACACCCCTATATCGGTGTAATCGTAGTCAGACGGGACAATTTCGATGAACATTCACGAATATCAAGCCAAAGCGCTTCTTCGCAGCTATGGCGCTCCGGTCTCCGATGGTCGCGCAGTTCTGCGCGCCGAGGAAGCCAAAACCGCAGCCGGTGAATTGGACGGGCCGCTTTGGGTCGTCAAGGCGCAAATCCACGCGGGTGGTCGCGGCAAGGGTTCCTTTAAAGAGGCCGACGCCGGTGAAAAAGGCGGTGTCCGTCTGACCAAATCGGTGGAAGAAGCCGCCGAAGAAGCCAAAAAGATGCTGGGCCGCACGCTGGTCACCCATCAGACCGGCCCCGCAGGCAAGCAGGTGAACCGCATCTACATCGAAGCCGGTTCGGGCATCGAACGTGAACTTTACCTGGCCCTGCTGGTGGACCGCCAGACCAGCCGTATCTCATTCGTATGCTCGACCGAAGGCGGCATGGACATCGAAGAGGTGGCCGCTGCGACGCCTGAGAAAATCCTGTCCTTCTCGGTTGATCCCGCCACTGGTTATCAGCCCTATCACGGCCGCCGCATCGCGTTCTCGTTGGGACTGGAAGGCGCGCAGGTCAAACAATGCGTCAAGCTGATGAACCAGCTCTACAATGCCTTCGTCGAGAAGGACATGGAGATGCTGGAGATCAACCCGCTGATCGTCTCGGACAAGGGCGACCTGAAAGTACTGGACGCAAAAGTCGGCTTTGATGGTAACGCGGTATACCGCCACCCGGATATTGCCGAGTTGCGCGACACGACCGAGGAAGACCCCAAGGAACTGGAAGCGTCCAAATACGACCTGAATTACATCGCGCTGGACGGTGAGATCGGCTGCATGGTCAACGGTGCCGGTCTGGCGATGGCGACGATGGACATCATCAAGCTTTACGGTGCCGAGCCTGCCAACTTCCTGGATGTTGGCGGTGGCGCGACCAAAGAGAAAGTGACCGAGGCGTTCAAGATCATCACCTCGGATCCGAACGTCAAAGGCATTCTGGTCAACATCTTCGGCGGCATCATGCGCTGTGATGTGATTGCCGAGGGCGTCGTTGCCGCGGTGAAAGAGGTGGGTCTTCAGGTCCCGCTGGTCGTGCGTCTGGAAGGCACGAATGTCGAGAAGGGCAAAGAGATCATCAACACCTCGGGCCTCGATGTGATAGCGGCGGACAACCTGAAAGACGGTGCCGAGAAGATCGTGAAGGCCGTCAAAGGCTGAGTGTCATCCCGTAGGGTGGGCGTCAGCCCGCCTTTCCCAAGATTTTGGCGGGCAGAAGCCTGCCGTATAAAGGAGAACGCCAGATGGCAGTCCTCATCGACGAAAATACCAAAGTGATCTGTCAGGGCTTTACGGGCTCGCAGGGCACATTCCACAGCGAACAGGCCATTGCCTATGGCACCAAGATGGTCGGCGGCGTGACCCCCGGCAAAGGCGGGATGACCCATCTTGACCTGCCTGTGTTCAACTCGGTCCACGAGGCAAAGCATGTGACCGAAGCCAATGCCAGCGTGATCTATGTACCGCCGCCCTTTGCGGCTGACTCGATCCTCGAAGCGATTGATGCCGAGATGGAAGTGATCGTCTGCATCACCGAAGGCATCCCGGTTCTGGACATGATGAAGGTGAAGCGCGCGCTGGAAGGCTCGAAATCCCGCCTGATCGGCCCGAACTGCCCCGGTGTCATTACGCCCGACGCCTGCAAGATCGGCATCATGCCCGGCCACATCCACAAGCGCGGCTCGGTCGGCGTTGTGTCCCGTTCGGGCACCCTGACCTATGAGGCCGTCAAGCAGACCACCGATGTGGGTCTGGGCCAGTCCACCTGTGTGGGCATCGGCGGCGACCCGATCAAGGGCACCGAACATATCGACGTGCTGGAATGGTTCTTGGCCGATGACGAGACCGAGAGCATCATCATGATCGGTGAGATCGGTGGCTCGGCCGAGGAAGAAGCCGCCCAGTTCTTGGCGGATGAGGCCAAGAAGGGTCGCAAAAAGCCGACCGCTGGTTTCATCGCAGGCCGCACAGCCCCTCCGGGCCGCCGCATGGGCCACGCGGGCGCAATTGTCGCCGGCGGCAAAGGCGGAGCCGAGGACAAGATCGAAGCCATGCGCTCGGCCGGTATCGTCGTGGCCGAAAGCCCGGCGCAGCTGGGTGAGGCTGTGCTGGAAGCCATCGGTTGACCAGAATTTGACTGCTTTGGGAGGAGCGGTAAACATGACTTTCGGCGAAGCCATTAAAACCTGTTTCTCCAAGTTTTTCACCTTTTCGGGCCGTGCCTCGCGGCCCGAATACTGGTTTTTTTTCCTGTTCATCATGATCTGGAGCATCATTGCCGGGATCATCGACTGGCAGTTCTTCACTCAGGTCGCAGTGACCGAAACCGAAACATCCAAATCCGTCACGGCTACCTCGACAGGCCCGGTCCAAAGCATCGTCAGCCTGATTGTCTTCTTCCCGCATCTGGCCGTCGCGTGGCGGCGGATGCATGATACCGGGCGCAGCGGGCTTTATGCTCTGCTGCCGATCCTGCTGATACTTGGTGCGCTTGCCGTCCTGATCTTTGGCATCGGCCTTGCCAGCCAGTTCCATGGCGGCACGTTGGATATCCTGTTCACCCGCGCAACTCTTCTTATTGTCATTCCGACACTTCTTGTCCTGTTTGTGTCGCCCCTCCTGGTTCTGTGGTGGCTGACCCGCCCCAGCGAACCAGGCACCAACCAATACGGTCCCAACCCATATGAGGTAGCCCAATGACCGAACACTCGCCCAACACCGCCTTTCATGCCTCAAGCTTCATGCAGGGGCATAATG
The DNA here is from genome assembly GCF_056532915.1 of Ruegeria sp. H9. Taxonomy (NCBI): domain Bacteria; kingdom Pseudomonadati; phylum Pseudomonadota; class Alphaproteobacteria; order Rhodobacterales; family Roseobacteraceae; genus Ruegeria; species Ruegeria sp. H9. The sequence goes on from NZ_JBQFNX010000003.1 coordinate 63,758, forward strand.
CCGAATATCTGGAGCAGCTTTATGCCCAGTACACCAAGAACCCCGGTGCGGTCGACGCAGCCTGGGTCGAGTTCTTCAAGGCCATGGGCGATGACGCGCCGGATGTGCAGCGCGAGGCCGAGGGCCCTTCGTGGGCGCGCAGCGATTGGCCTCCGATGCCTGCCGATGATCTGACGGGTGCGTTGACTGGCGAGTGGGCCGAGATCGACGCCAAAGCAGCGGGCAACAAAATCAAGGATAAGGCGGCGGCCAAGGGTGTTGAGGTCAGTGATGACCAGATCAAGCGCGCGGTGCTGGACAGCCTGCGGGCGCTGATGCTGATCAGGGCCTATCGTATCCGGGGCCATCTGGCAGCTGATCTGGACCCGCTGGGCATGCGCGCCGCCAGTACGCATCCCGAGCTGGACCCGAAGACTTACGGGTTCACCGATGCTGACATGGATCGACCGATCTTTATTGACAACGTGCTGGGCCTGCAGATGGCCAGCATGCGCCAAATCGTCGAGATCGTGAAGAGGACCTATTGCGGCACCTTCGCGCTGCAATACATGCATATCTCGAACCCGGAAGAGGCCGCGTGGCTGAAGGAACGCATCGAGGGGTTCGGTAAGGAAATCGCCTTCACCAAGGAAGGCCGCAAGGCGATCCTGAACAAGATGGTCGAGGCCGAGGGTTTCGAGAAATTCCTGCATGTGAAATACATGGGCACCAAGCGGTTTGGTCTGGATGGTGGCGAGGCGCTGATCCCTGCGATGGAACAGATCATCAAGCGCGGCGGCGCCTTGGGCCTCAGCGATATCGTCATCGGTATGCCACACCGGGGTCGTCTGAACATTCTGGCCAATGTGATGGGCAAGCCCTATCGCGCGATCTTCAACGAGTTTCAGGGCGGCAGCTTCAAGCCCGAAGACGTGGATGGATCAGGCGACGTGAAATATCACCTCGGCGCGTCAAGCGACCGAGAGTTCGATGGCAATAGCGTTCACCTGTCGCTGACCGCAAACCCCTCGCACCTTGAGGCGGTGAACCCGGTGGTTCTGGGTAAGGTCCGCGCCAAGCAGGACCAGTTGAACGACGAAGACCGCACCAAGGTGATGGGCATCCTCCTGCACGGTGATGCGGCCTTTGCCGGTCAGGGCGTTGTCGCCGAAGGCTTTGGCCTGTCGGGCCTGAAGGGGCACAAGACCGGCGGCACCATGCATATCGTGGTAAACAACCAGATCGGCTTTACCACCGCGCCACATTTCAGCCGTTCCAGCCCTTATCCCACGGATATCGCGCTGATGGTTGAAGCTCCCATCTTCCACGTGAATGGCGACGACCCCGAGGCGGTGGTGCATGCCGCCAAGGTGGCGACCGAGTTCCGCCAGAAGTTCCACAAGGACGTGGTGCTGGATATTTTCTGCTATCGCCGGTTTGGTCATAACGAGGGCGACGAGCCCATGTTCACCAACCCGATCATGTACAAGAAGATCAAGACGCATAAGACCACGTTGTCGTTGTATACCGAGCGCCTTGTCAGGGACGGGCTTATCCCCGAAGGCGAGATTGAAGACATGAAGGCGGCCTTTCAGGCACATCTGAATGAGGAGTTTGATGCCGGGAAAGACTACAAGCCAAACAAAGCCGACTGGCTGGATGGGCGCTGGTCGCATCTGGACAAGCACAAAGACGAATACATGCGCGGTGAAACCGCAATTACACCAGAGACGCTGGCCGAGATCGGCACCGCTCTGACCAGCGCCCCCGAAGGTTTTGCGATGCACAAAACCGTGGGCCGGTTGCAGGACCACAAGAAACAGATGTTCGAAAACGGAACCGGCTTTGACTGGGCAACGGGCGAGGCTCTGGCGTTTGGCTCTCTGCTGACCGAAGGCTACCCTGTACGTTTGGCCGGACAGGACGCGACGCGTGGCACATTCAGCCAACGCCATTCCGGATTTGTCCATCAGGAAACCGAGGAACGGTATTACCCGCTGAACAATATCCGCAAAGGCCAATCACATTATGACGTGATTGACTCGATGCTGTCCGAATACGCGGTGCTTGGGTTCGAATATGGCTATTCACTGGCCGAGCCCAACGCGCTTGTTCTCTGGGAGGCACAGTTTGGCGATTTCGCGAACGGGGCACAGATCATGTTCGATCAGTTCATCAGTTCGGGTGAATCGAAGTGGCTGCGGATGTCTGGTCTGGTCACGCTGCTGCCGCATGGGTTCGAAGGGCAAGGCCCAGAACACTCATCTGCACGGCTTGAGCGGTTCCTGCAGATGTGCGGTCAGGACAACTGGATCGTGGCGAACTGCACAACGCCTGCGAACTATTTCCACATCCTGCGCCGTCAATTGCACCGGACCTTCCGCAAGCCGCTTATCCTGGTGACGCCGAAGTCGCTGCTGCGCCATAAGCTGGCGGTCAGCAAGGCCGAGGAATTCACCACAGGCTCGAGCTTCCATAGGGTGCTGTGGGATGATGCTCAACAGGGCAACTCGGACACTAAACTGGTGGCAGATGACAAGATCAAGCGGGTCGTCATGTGCTCGGGCAAGGTCTATTTTGATCTGCTTGAGGAACGCGATGCGCGCGGCATCGACGACATCTACTTAATGCGGATCGAGCAATACTATCCTTTCCCCGCGCATTCGCTGATCAACGAGCTTGAGCGCTTCAAGGGGGCCGAGATGGTCTGGTGTCAGGAAGAACCCAAGAACCAGGGGGCTTGGACCTTTATTGAGCCCAATATCGAATGGGTTCTGACCCGCATTGGCGCAAAACACACTCGTCCGGTCTATGCCGGTCGCGCAACTTCGGCCTCGCCCGCGACGGGTCTGGCCAGCCAACACAAAGCCCAACAAGAAGCGCTGGTGAACGAAGCGCTGAGCATTGAAGGAAAGTAAACGATGACGATTGAAGTTCGTGTTCCCACGCTGGGCGAGTCTGTCACCGAAGCCACCGTTGCGACTTGGTTCAAAAAACCCGGCGATGCAGTCGCCGTAGATGAGATGCTATGTGAACTTGAGACCGACAAGGTCACGGTCGAGGTGCCCTCACCCGCTGCTGGCGTGATGGGCGAGATCGTTGCAGCCGAAGGTGAGACCGTGGGCGTCGATGCCCTGCTTGCCACGATAGCGGCGGGCGAAGGGGCTGCGCCTGCTCCGGCAGCGGCGGCCCCGGCCCCGGCGGCAGCGGCACCCGCAGCATCAGGCGGCAGTGTAGATGTGATGGTGCCGACATTGGGTGAATCCGTCACCGAGGCTACAGTCTCGACATGGTTCAAACAGGTCGGCGACAGCGTTGCACAGGATGAAATGCTGTGCGAACTGGAAACCGACAAGGTCTCGGTCGAGGTCCCTGCCCCGGCGGCAGGCGTTCTGGCTGAAATCGTTGCGCCTGAAGGCAGCACGGTCGATGCTTCTGCCAAATTGGCGGTGATCTCGGGCGCAGCCGCAGGTGCGGCAGCGGCTCCGGTGGCGGCCGTCGCCGCTCCGGCTGCAGCCAGCACAGGTAAAGACGTGTCCAACGCTCCATCGGCTGAGAAAGCGATGGCCGAAGCTGGTCTGTCTGCGGATCAGGTCACTGGCACCGGACGCGATGGTCGTATCATGAAAGAAGACGTGGCAAAGGCAGTTGCAGCAGCTACGGCCCCAGCGCCTGCGGCAGCTGTGCCCGCCCCCGCTGCCCAAGCTCCGCGCGCGCCTGTGGCTGCCGAGGATGCGAGCCGCGAAGAGCGCGTGCGCATGACCCGTCTGCGCCAGACCATCGCCAAGCGCCTGAAAGACGCGCAGAACACCGCCGCGATCCTGACCACCTATAACGAGGTGGACATGACTGAGGTGATGGCCCTGCGCAACCAGTACAAGGACCAGTTCGAGAAGAAGCATGGCGTACGTCTGGGCTTTATGTCCTTTTTCACCAAGGCCTGCTGTCATGCGCTGAAAGAAGTGCCCGAAGTGAATGCCGAGATCGACGGCAATGACATCGTCTACAAGAACTTCGTGCATATGGGTGTGGCCGCAGGTACGCCGCAAGGGCTGGTGGTTCCAGTCATCCGGGATGCGGACTCGATGTCTTTCGCAGCGATCGAGAAAGCCATCGCCGAAAAGGGCAAGCGCGCCCGTGATGGTAAACTCTCGATGGCGGAAATGCAGGGCGGCACTTTCACGATCTCGAACGGAGGCGTCTACGGCTCGCTGATGTCTTCACCGATCCTGAACCCGCCGCAATCGGGCATTCTGGGCATGCACAAGATCCAGGATCGTCCCATGGTCATCAATGGTGAGATCAAAATCCGCCCGATGATGTATCTGGCGCTGTCCTATGATCACCGTATTGTGGACGGCAAGGGTGCTGTGACATTCCTTGTCCGCGTAAAAGAGGCGCTGGAAGACCCGCGCCGTCTGCTGATGGATCTTTAAGATGGCGACTCATGTACTGTGGCAAGCCGATGTGGCCGATTTCGATGCCTGGCTGAAAGTGTTCCGCGAGGATCAACCGATGCGCAAGGCCGCGGGTATCCGCGACCTGCATGTCTGGCGCGATCCAGATCAGCGGGATCATGCGATAGCGATGTTCGAGGTTATGAATCTGGATAAGGCCAAAGCCTTTTTTGGGTCCGAAGAACTGGCGATGCACCACGAACGCGGCGGCATTGCGCATATATCAATCAAGCTGCTGGAACCCGTTTGAAATATAGGTACCCGACCCACCACACCGGATCGGGACGCTGCCGGATCACCCGGTCGATTTAGGAGAATGTAATGGCAAATTATGACGTCATCGTAATCGGCGCCGGACCCGGCGGCTATGTCTGCGCCATCCGTTGCGCCCAACTGGGCCTTAAAACCGCAGTTGTCGAGGGGCGCGAGACGCTGGGTGGGACTTGCCTGAACGTGGGCTGCATCCCCTCGAAAGCATTGTTGCATGCCAGCCATCAGTTGCACGAAGCCGAACACAACTTTGCAAAGATGGGTTTGAAGGGGAAGTCACCTTCGGTCGATTGGAAGCAGATGCAGGCCTACAAGGACGAGGTCATCGATGGCAACACCAAGGGCATCGAGTTTCTGTTCAAGAAGAACAAGATCGATTGGCTGAAAGGCTGGGGCTCAATCCCTGCTGCGGGCAAGGTCAAGGTTGGTGATGAGGTCCATGAGACCAAGAACATCATTATCGCGTCGGGTTCTGAGCCGTCAGCGCTGCCCGGCGTCGAGGTTGACGAAAAGGTCGTAGTGACTTCGACTGGCGCGTTGTCTCTGGGCAAAGTTCCCAAGAAAATGATTGTGATAGGTGCCGGTGTGATCGGGCTTGAATTGGGCTCGGTCTACAGCCGTTTGGGCGCAGAGGTGACGGTGATCGAATTCCTCAAGGAAATCACGCCGGGTATGGACCCCGAGGTTCAGAAGACTTTCCAGCGCATCCTGAAGAAACAGGGTTTGAAGTTCGTCATGGGCGCTGCGGTGCAAAAGACCGAAGCCACCAAGACCAAAGCCAAGGTAACGTACAAGCTGCTCAAGGATGACAGCGAGCACGTCATCGATGCTGATACCGTGCTGGTGGCCACCGGGCGCAAGCCATATTCGGATGGGCTGGGGCTGGACGCTTTGGGCGTCGAGATGACCCCGCGCGGCCAGATCAAGGTCGGCAGTGATTGGCAGACCAACGTGCCGGGCATCTACGCCATCGGCGACGTGACCGAAGGCCCGATGCTGGCCCACAAGGCTGAAGACGAGGGCATGGCCGCAGCCGAGCAGGTTGCAGGCAAGCATGGTCATGTGAATTATGGTGTTATTCCTGGGGTCATCTACACTTGGCCCGAGGTGGCCAATGTGGGTGAGACCGAAGCGACACTCAAAGAACAGGGCCGCGCCTACAAGGTCGGCAAGTTCATGTTCATGGGCAATGGCCGGGCCAAGGCGAATTTCGCAGCCGACGGGTTCGTCAAGATTCTGGCAGACAAAGAAACCGATCGCATTCTGGGCGCGCATATCATCGGCCCCGCGGCCGGAGACCTGATCCACGAGGTTTGCGTCGCCATGGAATTCGGCGCATCAGCCGAAGATCTGGCCCTGACCTGTCACGCTCACCCGACCTATTCCGAAGCAGTGCGCGAGGCGGCGCTCGCCTGTGGTGACGGGCCAATTCATAGCTGACCCAACCTGAGCAGGTCCTCTACCTAGTCTCCTTGAGCGGCACCCCGTGTCGCTCAAAACCATTTGCGGCAGGTGATCAGACGCGGTTTACTGACTCCATTGCTTTTGGAAAGGAAGTCAGATGAGCGTCAGTTTACAGGTGATCTATCCCATAGGTACAGAAACACATTTCGATTTCGACTATTATGTCGACACACATCTTCCGCTTGTCGACGAGCACATGGGGTCACATATCGAACGTACGGTCGTAACCAAAGGCATTGCGGGAGGCCCTGAAGCGCCAGCAGGTCATTACGCGATCGCAACGATCATGTTTGAAGATCAGGACGCCATGAACGACGCTATGTCAAAGGCAGGCCCTGTCCTGGCCGATCTGCCAAACTTCACCAATGTCAAACCGCAGATGCTGATCGGTGAGGTGATCGGCTGAATCAGAGCCATCCTTGCCTACCACATGGTTCTAGCGGCGCGGGCACCCCATTCCTGATCATATTGCGCGCCGCCTTCCTCTCCTGACGTCATTTCCGACAATATCTCGCCAGCCGTCGGCAGGCCCTCGCTTTCATCGTGGCCACTCCAGGTTCTGGCCCGGATCAGGGCGCGCGCGCATTGTGTGTAAATCTCGGATATCTCGATTACGATTACGGTTGCGGGGCGTTTTCCGTGTTTTTCGAACCGGGCGCGCAGGGCTTCATCAGCAGTCAGTTGAGCGTTCCCATTTACCCGAACCACATTGTTCGAACCGGGCACCATGAACAACAATGAGACGCGTGGATCGAGTACGATATTTCGCAGGGAATCCAAGCGGTTGTTTCCCCGCCAATCCGGCAGTGCCAGGGTGCCTTGGTCCAGTTCCAACACAACTGGCCCTTCATCTCCACGCGGGCTGCCATCGACACCTTCGGAGCCGACGGTGCTGAGGATACACAGGCGTGAGGCCATAATCCATTTGCGGTAGAGCGGTGTTAGCCGCCGCGCCACTTTGCGTATGGAGGCTGCGCCGGGCGTGCCATACAGAGCCTCAAGGGCAGTGATATCCTTAACGAATTCCATCCGGATCAAACCCCACTTCTCGCATCAGTTCGTTGGACCGTGTCTCAATCACGTTTTCCAGCTGCTCAAGAAAGGCATTCCGCGCAACGCCGGGTTCGATCGGATTAAGGAAATCGACAATCGCGGTGCCTGGCTTGCGCATGACACCGGTTCTGGGCCAGAAGACGCCCGCATTGGTGGCAACTGGCACGCACGGGAACCCAAGCCCTTCATACAGAACCGCCGTTCCAACCTTGTAGGGTTTGTGCACCCCAGGCGCGACGCGCGTACCTTGCGGGTAGATCACCAACTGACCGGGTTCGCTGAACTCGCGCGCAACATCCTTGACCATTTTGGCAACCGCCGCCCCTCGTTTTCCGCGATTGACTGGGATACATCCCAGACGGCGCGCATACATGCCAATGACCGGCGTCCACAGAAGCTCTCGCTTCATGATGAATTTGCCGTGTGGGATGGCGTCGAAGATTATAATGATGTCCAGAAACGACTGGTGCTTGGCGCCGATCACAACCTCGCCATGTGGGACTTCCCCGCGCACTTCGCAGCGAATACCGACCATCCAGCGGGCCAACCACTTGGTTGTGCGCGCATAGGTTTTGCATGCTCGCAATGCGCCACGCTTGGCGAACAGCGCATAGGGGGCAAAGACAAGCCCCAGCACCAGCATCCAGGCATAGATGGTGATCATAAAGATCAGCGACCGGACCCATTGAATAGCCATGAACATCACGAAAGCTCCTTCAACTTGCGCTGCGCGGCTGACCATGTGGCCAGAAACGCAACGGCCGCGCCCAATACCGGGATCAGCACAGGCAGGATCCAACCGATACCCTGAAACCCAAGGCCAGTGAGAAAACCACCCGCATCCGAGGCTTCAGGGAGCAACAATACACCCGTCATACCCAGCAAAGTGCCAACTGCTGCTCCAAACAGCGCCCGGAACGTAAAGCGGCGCACGAACGCTCCGGCGATGAACCGGTCCCGCGCGCCGACCTGACGCAGAACCTCGATTATCTGCGCGTTGGCGGCAAGCGAGGCGTTGGCGGCAAGCGTGATCATAGCGGCAGTGGCGCCACCGATCAGCAGGATCGAAATCCAGCCCAGACGCCGCAGCGAATTGGCCGCATCAACCAATGGCTCGCGCCAGCGAGTGTGATCATCCAGCACTGCGCCCGGCACCTCCGCCCCTAGCCGCAGCCGCAGGCCAGCCGCATCAAGACCCGGCTCACCTTCGATAATCTCTATCAGCTGCGGGATTGGTAAAGTGTCCAGAGGCAAGTCCGGTCCGAACCAGGGTGACAGCAGTGTGGCCTGCTCTTCGCTCGTCAACGCGCGAGCCGAAGCCACACCCCGCGTTTGGTGGAGGACATTCAAAGCAGCCTCGGTTTGCGCCGCACGTTGATCTGCAGGGGCATTGATCCGCAAGGTCGCTGCCCCCGCCAACTCTGAAGCCCAACGATCCGCCACACGGCCCGAGGCTAACGAAAGAGCCAGCGCAAACACCGCCAGAAAGGCCATTGCGCCAGACACGAACAGGGTCAATTGCGCCGTAAAGCCCGTGGGTGGCACCACCCGGTCGGCGCGGCTGTCACGGCGCAGCAAATTGCGGATCGTGCCCTTGCTCATAGATCCGCCCCCGCAAGCTGCACCCGGCGCTGCGCGATACGCAGAACGCGAGCCTGAACCTGGCTTTTGGCGGCGCGGATCAGGCTTAGGTCATGGGTGGCGATCAGCACGGTTTTTCCCATCCTGTTCAATTCGACCAACAGGCGCAGAAGTCGTTGCGACATCTCCCAGTCCACATTACCGGTGGGCTCATCCGCAAGCACTACATCGGGCGATAGGATGACTGCGCGGGCCAATGCGGCACGCTGGCGTTCGCCCCCCGATAGTTCAGGCGGGTGCGCCTCAAGCCTGCTGCCAAGCCCGACCCAGCCCAGCAGTTCGGTCAGATCGTCCTGCTGCCCATTTTCAGAGCGCCCCGAGACCATCAGCGGCAACGCGACATTCTCGGCCAGCGTCATGTGATCCAAAAATCGGCAATCCTGATGCACCACGCCAATTCGGCGGCGCAGCAGCGCCATCTGATCACGGTCCATGCGGGCGATATCCTCGCTAAAGGCCATCAACCTGCCCGAGGTTGGCAACAACGCGCCATAACAGAGTTTCAGCAATGTGGTCTTGCCCGCACCCGAAGGCCCGGTCAGAAAGTGGAACGATCCGGGCTGTAATTGCAGCGAAACATCGCTTAGCAACTCACCACCGCCGTAGGTATAGCTGATATTCTCCAGCTCGATCACGCCTGCCCCCTTTATTCTGCTCACCTCTTGCCCGAGCGCAGCGGTGGATTCAATGCCTTGGGCGGGGCCAATTGGCGACACTTGGCCCGCGAAACCGAAAACACGCTTTGCTGTTGGGTCTTAACGGAATATCATCCCTGAAAAAACTATTATCAGGCCAGCCTTGAAGGCCAGGAGGCAGAATGCGTTTAACGTGTCCGAATTGCAGCGCCCAGTACGAAGTCCCGGACGAAGTGATCCCCGAGGACGGGCGCGAAGTTCAATGCTCGGCTTGCGAAGAGACCTGGTTTCAGGAAAAGTATCCAGTCGCCAGCAAAGCAGAGCCGGAAGCGAAATCTGCGACTGCAATCCAGGCAGCCTTTGCCGAGCCGGAAGATGTTAAGTCAGAGGATGCGCCAGAACCCGATACGGCCAAGGCCGAGCCAGAAAAGGTTAAGGCAGAAGACACACCAGAACCCGATGCGCCCGAGGAATTGAGTGTTGGAAACGTAGACCCGGCGGTATCCAGCATCCTCAAGGAAGAGGCTGCACGCGAGGCAGAGCTGCGCGAGCGTGAAGGCAGCAATCTGGAAAGCCAACCTGATCTGGCATTGGATCCGCCTGAAGAGCCCAAGGTCAAACCGAAACGGCCCTCGGCCACTGAAACCGCCGCTGACGCAGGTCAGAAAGATGAGCTGCCGGATGTTGAGGCGATCAACTCGGGTCTGCGCAGCGACTTGACATCGGACGAAGCTGAAGCCGTTGCTCCGGCCCGCAAATCCGGTGGGTTTCTGCGTGGCTTTGCCTTGATCATTATCATCGGCGTCATTCTGTTTCTGATATATGGCAATGCCACTCAGATCAGCGAGGCGGTTCCTCAGGCTGATCCGATGCTGAAATCATATGTCTCACTGGTCGATCAAGCGCGCCTTTGGCTTGAGACACAGACCGGGGGCGCAGGGCAGAACTAGAACCTTTCGAGCAATCGCTTGAGGTATTCCAACTCGATCTGAGGCCGATCCTGTTCACCGGTCCTACGGCGGATTTCATCCAGCAACTCACGCGCACGGCGATATACATCTTCGCCTTGCAGCAGGTTGTCGTCGGTCGAGATTGATCCCGCGGAACCTGGCGTACGACCCAATGGATCGCGGTTATTGGCCTGCATGTCGCCGGCCTCGGTCCCTTGACCCGGCTGGTTCTGCTGGTTCTGCGCCAGGGCTTCGCCCAGTGAGCGCATGCCTTCGCGCAAGGCTTCCATCGCCTCGGATTGACGGTCAATCGCCTCGGCCAGATCATCGCTGCGCAAGGCGTCTTCGGCGTCGTCCATGGCCCGGCCCGCACGGCCCAATGCTTCGCGCGCAGCGTCGCCTTCGGGTGTACCACCGCCGGGCAGACCTTGTTGTTGCCGACTCAACTCATCCCGCAGCGCCTGCTGCCGATCCGCCAGTGACCCCTGACCTTGCTGGCCTTCACCAGCCTCATCCTGACCCTGGCCCCGACCGCCTTGGCCTTCATGGCTCTGGCCGCGTCCCAGACCACCGTTGCGACCCTCATTGCCCTGACTTTCGCCCGCTTGCGCACCGGGGTTGAACTGTTCCTGCAGGTCGCGGAATGCCTGATCGCTGAGGCCCTGTTGTTCGCGCAGGGTTTCTGCCAGCCCTTCCATGGCCTGCTGTCCTTCGGACTGGCCACCTTGGCCCTGCCCTTGTGTGACGCGCATGTTTTCCATCATTTGCTGGAACTCTTCCAATGCCTGCTGCGCTTCGGCCATGCGGCCTTGTTCCATGAGCTCCTGAATGCGGTCCATCATTCGCTGCAGGTCATCCTGCGTCATCTGCAGGGTTTCGCCGTTCTGGCCCTGCTGTCCTTGCTGCGTCTCACCGTTTTCCTGCGCCAGACGCTGGAGTTGCCGCATGTAATCCTGTGTCGCTTCGCGCAGCTCCTGCATCAGTTCGGCAATCTCTTCGTCGCTGGCACCGTTCTGCATCGCTTCGGTCAGACGCTCCTGCGCACGGCGCATCCGTTCCAATGCGTCGGCCAGCGTGCCATCCTCGATCAGAACCGCCAGATCCCACAGCGCTTGCGCAATTTCTTCCTGCTGTTTGACGTTCAGTGCGCCGTATTTGTCGAAGGTCTCCAGCCGCCGCAGGATCACACGCAGACGCAGATACGCTGTATCTGAGCGGAACAGGTCCTCGGGTAGGTGCGAAACCGCACGCAGCAATTGCGATACACGCAGCGCGTTTTCGCGCGACCAGAGCAGATCGCGCCGCTGTTCGATCACCGCAGCAGCCAATGGGTCAAAGAACCTACGGGCCGGCAGTTCTGTCAGATAAGGTTCTGCCACCGTCTCTTGATCCGCCGCGTCGATGGCCATGAGGGTTATTTTCACCGGCAAATGTGCCCAAGGGTGCTGCGAGAAATCCTCGATCAAGTCTTCGGTGAAATCGGTCCGATCGCCCGTAATCGGCATTGGCAACTCGACCGTAATGATCTCGCGCGGTTCTGGCTCGGTCGCAAGACCGAATTGACGGTTGACCGCTGGCAGGTCCAATTCGATCCGGGCTGTGCCGGAGACGATTCCATAGTCATCCGCAGCAGCGAAGGGCAGCTTCATCTGTCCGCCAGCCTCTGATTGCGCCACTCCTGCCGTCGCGATCCTGGGGGCAGTGTCTGGAAGGATCTCAAGCGCCCAATCGCGCCCTGCCGGGCCATCAATCCGCATCTGACCCGAGCGTTCGGCAACAAATTCCTGTTCCGGGTCCGTCGCGGCTTCGGTGCCCAGAGGCGTCGAAGTTTCCGTCAGACTATGTGCGCCGACCTCGCCATAAAATCGAAGCGTGATGCGGCTGCCTTTGGGCACTGTCAATGTTGGATCGGTCTGATCGGCCAGATAGAGCGTTGGCAGTCCGGTGTAGCGCGGCGGTTCAACCCAACCCTCCCAAGTCGGGCCCTGCCCCGCCTGAGCGGTCCCCGGCGTCATGTCAGCGACCGAGCCTATCCGCCAGAACGAGCCGAACAGAGCCGCAACGACGAGTGCCAATAAGGCAGCATAGCGAAGCGCATAGGGATCGCGAGACGCCAGCCGCAAGTCGGGTTTCACCGGATCGGCCTTTGATGCACGATCTGCCATGCGCGTCTGGTGCGCATGCCACAGTGCCACCGAATCCGCATCCATCGCACCGATTGCCTGATCGTCCATCAGTGCTTGTATCGGGCGTCCGGGCAGGGTTTCATCCAGCCGAACCAACGCCTCGGCCCGGGTTGGCAGATGGAACCGTTTTATTCCGAAAACCGCTGTCGCAATCAAAGCAATCAATCCGACCGCTGCAGAAATCCAAACGGCTTCAATGCGCACAAGATCGTGCAGACCCAGCATCAGGGCGGCCAGCAGCGCCATGAGAATAGAAAAGAACGGCCAGAAGGCGCGCATCACCTGCTCAGCCAGCATACCCGCGTGCGTCAGCCACAGGGACAGTCTTGGAATTGGCAAGGTCTGGTTGTCGCGCAAGGCGGGCCTCCTGATCGGCCCGACGCGCCTATCGCGTCAAAGCCACTCTGGTATGGTATCGCGGTTTATGATTTCGTCAAAGCTTGGGCGTTCACGAATTACGGCAAATTGATCCCCGTTCACCAGAACCTCAGGGATCAGGGGCCGCGTATTGTATTCGCTAGACATGACTGCACCGTAGGCACCTGCACTGCGGAATGCGATAAGATCGCCCGATTTCAGAGGGGGCATGTTGCGTTGTTTTGCAAAGGTATCCCCGGATTCACAGACCGGACCAACGATGTCATAAGGGCGTTGTTCGACCCCGGCGGCAGGTTCTTCGACCGCCACAATATCATGATACGCCTCATACATCGCGGGGCGGATCAGGTCGTTCATCGCGCCATCGAGGATCAGGAAATCGCGGTCTTCGCCGGATTTGACATAGATGACCTTGGACACCATCAGACCCGCATTGCCAGCGATCAGCCGACCAGGCTCAATCTCGATCTCGCAGCCCAGATGGCCCAGTGTTTTCTTGACCATCGCACCATATTCAACCGGCAGCGGAGGCGCGTCGTTGGAACGGGCATAAGGAATACCCAAACCACCGCCCAGATCGAGGCGGCGGATGTTATGCCCCTCTGCGCGTAGGCGCTCTGTCAGTTCCGCAACCTTGTTATAAGCCAGCTCAAACGGTTCCAACTCGGTCAGTTGTGAGCCGATATGAACGTCGATCCCAATCACCTCCAGTCCCGGAAGGCTTGCGGCCAGTGCATAAACCTCGGACGCACGCGAGATTGGGATGCCGAACTTGTTCTCGGACTTGCCGGTGGCGATCTTGGCGTGGGTTTTTGCATCCACGTCCGGATTCACCCGAACAGTGATCGGCGCAACCTTGCCCAATTCCAGTGCAACCGCATTGATCACCTGCATTTCGGGCTCGGATTCGACGTTGAACTGACGAATTCCACCGGTCAGAGCGGTACGAATCTCATCCGCTGTCTTGCCGACGCCCGAAAAGACAATCTTGTCTCCGGGCACGCCCGCGGCTTTGGCGCGCAGATATTCCCCGCCCGAAACCACATCCATTCCCGCACCTGCCTGCGCCAGCGTCTTCAGGATCGCCTGATTGCTGGCCGCTTTCATCGCATAGCAGACCAGGTGATCAGTGCCCTCAAGCGCGTCATCGAACAGCTTGAAATGCCGCTGCAGCGTCGCCGTCGAATAGACATAGAACGGGGTTCCGACCGCGGCTGCGATTTCGGAGATTGGCACATCCTCGGCGAAAAGCGCGCCGTCGCGGTAGAGAAAATGATCCATGCCTGCGCGCTTAGACCAAAAGAGGTATGTGGATCAAATGATTCCGGTAGGGTTGTGGTCACCGTCGCGGTTCAGAACGTCTTTGACGCGCCAACCCTCGCATATCCTGAAACCGAGACCCCGGACCCGCTAGGTGCGGCCGTTGGTTCCGATCGGGGTGCGCCTGACGGGTCGCAAGCTGCAAGTACGGCGAGGCAGAGGATCAGGCCGGCAGGTCTCATGCATTTTCTCTTTGTCATTCAGGACGTGTCAGATGCAGATGGGTGTGCGATCAGTAAATTGCAATTTTGGAGTTCAGAGCCCCAGATAAACGCCCAGCCCACCGCGTCTGAGACCAACGCCAACACCGCCATAGGTGCCGCTGCTGCCTACGCCGACGCTTGCGCTCATGGTGGGCTGTATGGGTTCGCCATCTGCACCACACCCGGCCAAGGCCGCTGCGACCGCAATCAATAGCACCACCCGTCGTATCTGCATTACACCAGCGCCTTCCATCGCTTGATCTGGGCCCGCACCTGATCCGGTGCGGTGCCGCCATAGGATTGGCGAGAGTTTACCGAATTTTCGACGGTAAGAACAGAATAGACGTCGTCGGTGATGTCCGCGTGGACCGATTGCATGTCCTCCAGCGTCAGATCCGGTAGGTCGCAGCCCTTGCTTTCAGCCATGGCCACCAGCGATCCAGTGACATGGTGCGCGTCGCGGAAGGGCAGGCCCAGCACGCGGACCAACCAGTCGGCCAGGTCGGTCGCAGTTGAAAAGCCAGACCCTGCAGCGGCAGCCAGGCTTTCGCGATTGGCGGTCATGTCCTTGATCATGCCTTCCATCGCGGCAAGTGCCAGCATCCAGTTATCTGCCGCATCAAATACCTGTTCTTTGTCTTCCTGCATGTCCTTGGAATAGGTCAGCGGCAGCCCCTTCATCACCATCATCAGGCCAGTATTCGCACCAAATATGCGGCCAACCTTGGCGCGGATGAGCTCAGCTGCATCGGGGTTCTTCTTTTGCGGCATGATTGATGAACCAGTCGAGAAGCGATCAGACAGTGATACAAACCGGAATTGGGCCGAGGACCAGATTACCAGTTCCTCGGCAAAGCGCGACAAGTGCATGGCGCAAATCGAGGCGGTCGACAGGAACTCCAATGCGAAGTCGCGGTCGCTGACAGCGTCCAGTGAGTTGGCTGCGGGGCGGTCGAAGCCCAGCGCCTCGGCTGTCATCTGGCGGTCGATTGGGAAAGAGGTCCCGGCCAACGCGGCTGCGCCCAAGGGGGATTCGTTCATCCGGGCACGGGCGTCGCGCACGCGGGACAGATCGCGGCCAAACATCTCGACATAGGCCATCATGTGGTGACCCCAGGTTACCGGCTGCGCGGTTTGCAGGTGGGTGAAACCGGGCATGACCCAGTCTGCCCCGGCCTCGGCCTGCGCCAAAAGCGCGCGGATCAGGGCCAGAAGACCGGATTCTGCGGCATCTAGCTGGTCGCGAACCCAGAGTTTGAAATCGGTCGCCACCTGGTCGTTTCGCGACCGGCCCGTGTGCAGTCGGCCTGCGGGTTCTCCGATCACCTCTTTCAGTCGCGCCTCGACATTCATGTGAATGTCTTCCAGCGCAGTCGAGAACTGAAATTCTCCGTTCTGAATTTCTGACAAAACGGTGAGCAGGCCTTCCCGAATGGCGTGCGCATCACTATCAGTAATAACGCCTGTGGCAGCCAACATGGCGGCATGGGCGCGCGAGCCTGCGATGTCCTGGGCTGCCATCCGCTGATCGAACCCGATCGAGGCATTTATCGCCTCCATGATCGCGTCTGGACCAGCGGCAAAGCGGCCGCCCCACATCTGGTTCGAAGATTGATCGGTCATGAAAGAAAACCCGGAGTTGATATGCGCCTGTTACGTCTGATCCCCCTTTATATGGCCCTAGCGCTGGGTGCAAACGCCGCTTTGGCAACAGATGCGGCAACGCTTGGCCCATTGCGTGAGGGCAGCCTGAAGCGGCTGATACTGCATAGTGAGCCCAAGCCGGTCAAAGTGGTCGATTTTGAACTAGAAGATGATGGTGGCACCGGATCGCTGGCCGACTACAAAGGCAAGTATGTGCTGCTGAACTTCTGGGCCACATGGTGTGCGCCGTGCCGCAAAGAAATGCCTCAGATCGCTGAACTGCAACAGGAGTTTGGCGGTGACAAATTCGAGGTTCTGACCCTGGCGACCGGTCGCAACACACCTGCCGGGATCAAGAAGTTCTTTGACGAAAACGGCATCGACAACTTGCCGCGCCATCAGGATCCGAAACAGGCGGTTGCACGCGAAATGGGAGTGATTGGCCTGCCGATCACTGTGATCATCGACCCCGATGGCAATGAGATCGCACGCCTGATCGGTGATGCAGAATGGAACTCGGACAGTGCCAAGGCGATAATTTCAGCGCTTGTCGAAGGCAATAGCTGAGGTCCCGCGCGCTCTTGCAGAAAATCTGTGTTAGAATGAGACCGGCCCCAACGGGCCGGTTTTCGTTTGCGACCGGAAGAAAGGGAGACTCCGATGAAACCGGTAGTTCTGTTGATTGGGCGGTTGCCGAATGTAATCGGCAACGTGGCACAACAACTGGATCACCTGCCGATTCAGTGGCTGGGCGCGCATGATCAGGATGAGGTGCGGCGGCAGCTGGACGCGGAACCGCGCATCGCCTGTGCGATCATGGGCGCGGGTCTTGATGACAAGATACGCGGAGAAATGGTTGGCATCATCGCCGCGCGAAGGCCCGATATCTGCATCCATCTCAAAGATCGGGCCTCTGGCCCTGACGGGTTAATGCCGTTTGTCGCACGCATCGTCCAGCATGAGATTCTGGAAAGCCTGGAAAGCGGCTGACGCCACGCCACCTTTGACAGACAAATCGCCCGCTTGCAGGTTATCTGCAGGAGGATGGAATGCCGCTGGAAATACTATTGATCCTCGTCGTCGGCGGCATTGCCGGGGTCGCCTTGCTGCTGCATCTGACGGGCAAATCACGCTTGCAAGTGCTGACGCCCAAGACAGCACAGGAACAGTGGCTGCGTCACTTTCCAGATGATTCAATCATTGACGTAACCGTTGCCCATGATAGTCACGCCGCCCTTATCCGAACCGAAACCGGAGCCGGTCTGCTGTGGTCCTTTGGTGCCGATACCGTGGCCCGCCATTTACGGGATTTCGATTGGCTGGATCATCCCGAAGGCTTTGAAGTCCTGTTCCACGATTTCAGCACTCCTCGGGTCATCGTCCACCTTGATGAGACCGAACGCCAGCACTGGCAATATCTGATGGATCCCGCATGACCGATCACGTGAGCTTTCCCGACGCGGTGCAATGGGCCGTGCCCTTCTTCATCGCGGCCATTCTGGCCGAATTCCTTTGGATCGCGATCAAAGGCCGGGGCGGTAGGTACGAAACCCGCGATGCCTTGACCTCGCTGATCATGGGGGCAGGCAATATCGCCTCGGGCTTTTTGCTGGGCTTCATCGCATATGCGTTTTTCATGTGGCTGTGGCAGATAACACCGCTCAACCTAGGGACCTCGATCCCGGTCATCATCTTGTGCTTTGTACTGGACGATCTGCGGTATTACTGGGTGCACCGCTTTGGGCACCGCATTCGCTGGGTCTGGGCCAGTCATGTGAACCACCACAGCTCACAGCATTACAACCTGACAACGGCGCTGCGGCAGACCTGGACCTATACATTCACCTTTATGATGGTGGTACGTGCGCCGCTAATCTTACTAGGCTTTCACCCGGCGATGGTGCTGTTCGTCGGAGGTCTGAACCTGATCTACCAATTCTGGATCCATACCGAAGCGATCGGCAAAATGCCGCGCTGGTTCGAAGCCGTCATGAATACGCCCAGTCACCACCGCGCCCATCATGGGCGAAATGCGCGATATCTTGATTGCAACTATGCGGGTGTCTTTATCATCTGGGACAAGATGTTCGGCACATTTGTCCCCGAGCAAGAAGATGACAAGGTCGACTATGGGCTTGTCCACAATATCGGCACGTTCAATCCGCTGCGCGTGGCGTTTCATGAATGGGTTGGAATCTGGCGGGACGCCACCCAACCGGGCCTGACCTTGCGCCAACGTCTGGCTTATTGTTTTGCCCCTCCGGGCTATAGCCACGATGGCAGCCGCGACAATTCCCAACAGATCAAGGCCAAGCACCTTGTCCGCCATCCGCAAGATCACGGCACACCGGGATTCGAGCAGTTCGGCACCAAATCACCTGCTTCCACAGCCAAGCGGGCCTAGGTCTCAAAAAGACCTTTTCTTTGCTTGAAATTTGGCACAAGCGCTCCATATCCCCTGAGATGTTTTAAGAGTGCATTTCCGGAGGTCCGCATGTCAAAGCTGATGAGAATTTCTACGATCACAGGTTTGCTGGGCCTCGTCATCACAATGACCGCCGCACTCAACGGAGCAATGCCCGCGCTATTGGGGTTGGGATTTGTCATGGCCGCGCTGGGACTTTTAGGAGCGCTTATCGGTGCGGCTGCTTCGCTGCGTCATGCTTGGCAATCAACACACTGATCTTCCGCCCCACCACCTGCGATAAAATTTTGAGCGTTAACC
Organism: Ruegeria sp. H9; assembly: GCF_056532915.1. Taxonomy (NCBI): domain Bacteria; kingdom Pseudomonadati; phylum Pseudomonadota; class Alphaproteobacteria; order Rhodobacterales; family Roseobacteraceae; genus Ruegeria; species Ruegeria sp. H9. The sequence continues at coordinate 82,663 of NZ_JBQFNX010000003.1, forward strand.
CCGGTTTTACCTGTCTTCCCTGAAACTGGCCCCGGCCAAAATCATCGGGATCAGGGGAACGGTACGTCATGGGAAACAGGAAACGCGCAGACCTGCCCGAGGGATCGGACGACCCCTTAAGCGCCGCCGTCACTTCACGGGATCGATCGGTGGTACAGATGGCGACCGAAGCCGTGAAGCATAGACAATGCAGGCTGGCGTTCCAGCCTGTCGTTCAAGCACATCCTCCTCAGGGAATCGCGTTCTACGAAGGGTTCATCCGTGTATTGGATGAAACCGGCCGCGTCATCCCCGCGCGCGAGTTCATGCCACAGGTTGAGAACACGCCAATTGGCCGGGACCTTGATTGCGTCGCGCTTGAAATGGGGCTGCGCACTCTGATCCGCAACCCTGGCATCCGCCTGTCGATCAACATGTCCGCGCGGTCCATCGGTTATTCCAACTGGTCGCGTGTGCTGGATAGGTTTCTGAAAAAAGACGCAAGCTTGGGCGAAAGGTTGATTCTGGAAATCTCAGAATCTTCGGCGATGCAGGTGCCCGAACTGGTGGTAGATTTCATGGATCGCCAACAAGCCCGCGGTATCGCCTTTGCGCTGGATGATTTCGGGGCCAGTAACTTTGGCTTTCGCCACTTTCGTGAATTTCTGTTCGATGCCGCCAAGATCGATGGGCAGTTTATCAGGGGCATCAGCAGCAATCCCGACAATCAATCGCTGGTGCGCGCACTGATTGCAGTTGCGCGGGAATTCGAAATTCTTGTCACTGCCGAATCGGTCGAAAGTGGCGAAGATGCTCATTTCCTGATCGCAAACGGTGTCGATTGTCTGCAGGGCTTTCTATATGGAGCGCCTTCAGTCACTCCGCCCTGGAGCCCGGAAAAAGCTGCAAAAACGGGCAGTTGATAGCAGCTGGTCGCGCGGAACACCGCCAAGGCTCACTCTGAGACAAGCTGTCCGTTGCTGCAGATGCAGCATTGCGCTATTGCAGAAGATGCTTGAGCGGGGGATCACGAGGCGCTCTTGCACCCGGAGAAGACTTCTCCTTACACCGCGCCGTCAGATTTCCCACAGGACCATGACGGTAAAGGATTGACTTTATGACCAACGTAGTAATCGCATCCGCCGCACGTACGGGCGTCGGTAGCTTTAGCGGTTCGTTTGCGAACACCCCCGCACATGATCTGGGCGCTGCCGTCCTTGAAGCAGTTGTCGAACGTGCCGGGATCGACAAGGGCGAAGTAAGCGAAACCATCATGGGCCAGGTCCTGACTGCCGCCCAAGGTCAGAACCCAGCGCGCCAGGCGCATATAAATGCGGGCCTGCCGCAGGAAAGCGCGGCTTGGGGCATCAACCAGGTCTGCGGTTCGGGTCTGCGTGCTGTTGCTCTGGGTGCACAGCATATCCAGTTGGGCGATGCCGACATCGTTGCCGCTGGTGGACAAGAAAACATGACCCTGTCGCCCCATGCCGCCGCCCTGCGCGCCGGTCATAAGATGGGTGACATGAAATACATCGACACGATGATCCGCGATGGTCTGTGGGATGCCTTCAACGGCTATCACATGGGTCAAACGGCTGAGAACGTCGCCGAGAAATGGCAGATCAGCCGCGATATGCAGGATGAGTTCGCTGTCGCCTCGCAAAACAAAGCCGAAGCGGCCCAGAACGCTGGCAAGTTCGCCGATGAAATCGCGCCCTTCACCATCAAGACCCGCAAGGGCGACATCGTGATGGACAAGGACGAATACATCCGCCACGGCGCGACAATCGAAGCCATGGGCAAACTGCGCCCCGCCTTCGCCAAGGACGGTTCTGTCACGGCCGCAAACGCTTCGGGCCTGAATGACGGTGCCGCTGCCACCCTGCTGATGTCGGCAGAAAACGCAGAAAAGCGCGGGATTGAGCCCTTGGCCCGAATTGCATCCTACGCGACCGCCGGACTTGACCCGTCGATCATGGGCGTTGGCCCGATCTACGCTTCGCGCAAGGCGCTGGAGAAAGCTGGATGGTCGGTCGATGATCTGGATCTGGTCGAAGCCAACGAAGCCTTCGCAGCGCAAGCCTGCGCTGTAAACAAAGACATGGGTTGGGATCCGTCGATCGTAAACGTCAACGGTGGTGCAATTGCCATCGGACACCCAATCGGCGCGTCCGGCTGCCGGGTTCTGAACACCCTGCTGTTCGAAATGAAGCGCCGGGATGCCAAGAAAGGTCTCGCGACCCTCTGCATCGGCGGCGGCATGGGTGTCGCCCTGTGTGTGGAGCGTGACTAAGTGTGCTGAAAACTAAATACAAAAGGGCGTCCACTGGGCGCCCTTTTTTGTTACAATCGGATCATACCCCTTAGATGCGACAATATCGCCGGACAGAAAGACAAGATCGATCACGAAACGATATTGCGCATCCTCAACTCTCAGAGTAACAGAATTACCAAGACGACTAAATTTGGAGGAGTCCTAAATGGCACGTACAGCACTCGTAACCGGCGGTTCCCGCGGCATCGGCGCAGCAATTTCCAAGGCGCTGAAGGCCGAAGGATACAATGTTGCCGCCACTTATGCAGGCAATGACGAAGCCGCCGCAAAGTTCACCGACGAAACCGGTATCAAAACCTATAAATGGAATGTTGCGGATTACGACGAATCCAAAGCGGGTATCGAAAAAGTCGAGGCCGAGGTCGGCCCGATCGACATCGTGGTCGCCAACGCCGGTATCACCCGCGACGCACCGTTCCACAAGATGACACCTGAACAGTGGCATCAGGTCATCGACACCAATCTGACTGGTGTTTTCAACACCGTGCACCCGGTATGGCCGGGTATGCGCGAGCGTAAATTTGGTCGTATCATCGTGATCAGCTCGATCAACGGTCAGAAAGGCCAGTTTGCGCAGGTCAACTATGCCGCAACCAAAGCGGGCGATCTGGGCATCGTGAAATCTCTGGCGCAGGAAGGTGCGCGGGCCGGTATCACGGCCAACGCGATCTGCCCCGGCTACATCGCGACCGAAATGGTCATGGCCGTGCCGGAAAAAGTGCGCGAATCGATCATCGGTCAAATCCCGGCTGGTCGTCTGGGTGAACCGGAAGAAATCGCGCGTTGCGTGGCCTTCCTGGCGTCGGACGATTCGCAGTTCATCAACGGCTCGACCATTTCCGCAAACGGTGCACAGTTCTTCGTCTAAACCGACGATCTGAGAATGAAAACGGGCCGGTCCATCAAGGACCGGCCCTTCTTTTATCCCGTAAGATCACGCGCGCTGCGATCAGCGGGAACCGAATAGCCAGGACCAGAATCCTACAACCGCCTTGCCGCGCTCTTCATGCGCGCGGTGAATGGCGTTCTGAATGGCTGGGTTTGTTGTCATCTCGATCATGCTGAACCCTTCTCAATCAAGTTGGTTTTGACTTGCCATCAACATGGCCTTTGATTTTAAATTGCACAAACGAGAGTTTTCGATCCTTCAGTTCAGAAAAACTTTACCGACATGACCGACCGCCTGCCTCCGCTGACTGCTTTGCGCGCCTTCGATGCCGCCGCACGACATATGTCGTTTGCCAAGGCGGCGGAGGAACTGAACGTGACCCCGGCTGCCCTGTCCTTTCAAATCAAGTCGTTAGAAGAGCATCTGGGCCACCCCGTGTTTCGCCGGCTCAATCGCGCCGTCGAGCTGACCGAAGCTGGGCGCACATTGGCACCCGGAACAGCAGATGGCTTTACCGCCCTGCAAGCCGCGTGGCAAGCGACGCGGAGGCTGCAGGATGAAACAAGCCTCACGGTTACAGCAGGCCCTGCCCTGACAGCAAAATGGCTGGCTCCGCGCCTTTATGAATTCGCCCGTGCAAATCCGGGGATTGACCTGAAATTCTCGGCCACTCTGCGCAACATGGACCTTGAACGCGATGACGTGGACGTGGCGATCCGCTTTGGCTATGGGCCGGATGAGGGGCTCTATTCGGTTCCCGTCCGCAAGGAGTGGCTGACACCGGTTATGACCCCGGAGCTGGCCGAACAATTCCCCACGCCTGCGTCGTTGCGCGACGCCCCCCTGATCCACGACGATTCGATCAGTTTCCTCAAGCCGCGTTGCGACTGGCCCGCGTGGTTCCGTGCGGTTGGATTGGATTTCACTCCGACCCATGGGGCGCATTTTTCGAACGCCGATCACGCCATCGACGCTGCCGTGGCCGGGGTGGGCGTGGTTCTGGGGCGGCGCGCCATGATCCTGAAAGACCTGACCGAAGGGCGACTGGTCGCGCCGTTCAAAGTGGCACTGGAGACCGCCGGGCGATTTCGTTTCCTCTGCCTGCAAGGGGCAGAGAAGCGACCGCAGATCGCAGCGTTCCGCGACTGGTTCATTTCCGAGATTGAAAAGACCGCGCATATATCGGATGAGTTTGAAATCATCCCTGTTGAGAAGGTAGCTGGTGAATGAGCAGAATGGGCGCGACCGCGATTGGTTTTGTCGCCGTTTTGCTGTGGTCTCTGCTGGCGCTGTTCACTGTGGGTTCGGCCCCGACGCCGCCTTTGTTGTTGAACGCGATCTGTTTTACCATCGGCGGTACGCTGGGTCTGATTTGGACATTCGCCAGCGGCGGGCTGGGTCAACTGCGCCGGGTCGCGTGGACGACATACCTGCTTGGATCAATTGGCCTTTTTGGCTACCACGCGCTGTACTTTTCAGCCCTTCGCATGGCCCCTGCAGCCGAGGCTGGGCTTATCGCTTATCTCTGGCCTTTGCTGATCGTTCTTCTGTCAGGTCTGCTGCCCGGAGAACATCTGAAACCTGGTCACCTTATCGGAGCCTGCCTTGGCTTTGCTGGAGCCGCCGTCATCATCACGGGTGGTGGCAGCGCAGGGTTTCAGGTCCAGCATCTGCCCGGCTACGGGCTGGCCTTGCTGTGCGCGCTTACATGGTCCAGCTACTCGGTTCTATCGCGACGGCTGGGTGATGTGCCGACAAGTTCGGTCGCGGTGTTCTGCATTTTGACGGCGATCGCCTCATGGGCCTTGCATTTCACGGTGGAAGAAACGATCTGGCCGCAAGGCACATTTGGCTGGGCCTCGACCTTTGCACTTGGCCTGGGACCGGTTGGGCTGGCGTTCTATGTCTGGGATATCGGCGTCAAGCGCGGGGACATTCAAATACTGGGCACCGCCTCATACGCGGCACCTTTGCTATCGACGCTTGTGTTGGTTCTGGCCGGGATCGCCGCCCCGTCCTGGGGCCTGGCGATCGCGGCCTTGTTTGTCACCGGTGGCGCTGCCATCGCGGCCCGCGCCAGCCTGAAGGCCTAGAACCTTAGGTCGACAGGCGCTCGATCTCTTCTTTTAGCTTCAGCTTTTGCTTCTTCAGCTGTGCGATATGGAGATCGTCAATACCAGGTGAGCGTTGCGCTTCTTCCACTTCAAGACCGAGAATTTCGTGTTTTTTCTTCAACTCCGTCAGATGTGCGCTCACGCTCATGGCGGTCCTCCTTCTCTGGTTTGTAAGTGTCACGTAAGAAGTTGATCACATCATTTCCAGCCTGTCACGCTGCAGACGCACGAAATCTATAATAAATCCGACAAATTCGGCTGGTCATTGCCGATCAGGCAAAGTGCCCGGTCAAATCCGCCGCATCGCGCAACACCGCCGAAACCACAGGAGTATAGCTTTCACCGTCTTCTACGTGCTGTTCACCGAGGTGCAGAATCAGCGGAGCGTGCAGCCGAAATGCGGCGCGTCCGCCCTTTCTGGCGCGCAAAACCACTAGCTCAGCCCCGCGATCCACACGGGGGGCCAGAGGTAGCACCTGAATCGAGCCCAAGCGGCCCGCGCACCCCGCAAGCATATCGGGCAGCCGGTCTGCCCTCTGGATCATGTGAAGATAACCGCGCGGCGCCAGACGTCGGGCGGCGACATTGATCCAGTCCTCAAGCGGCGTGTCTTCACCCAGTGCGATCTGCCGACCCGCGTCGGTGGCAGGGCTATGCGCGCCTGCCCGGTAGTAGGGCGGATTGGCGATCACATGATCGAACTGTTCTTGTCGCAGATCATTCGGTAGTGCGTTCAAATCCGCCTCAACCACGGTGATCGCTGCGTTTTGTTCCGAATTGCGGCGGGCCAGATCTGCATAGCCAGCCTGCAGTTCAACCCCAGTTGCCTTCAGGTGCGGCACTCGCGCCATTAGGCACTGAATAGCAGCCCCTGCCCCGCAGCCCAATTCCAGCACCGACTGGCCAGCTTGTGCCGGGACCGATGCCGCCAGTAAGACCGGATCGACCCCTGCACGATATCCTGAGCGCGGCTGCCACAGACGCACACGCCCGCCCAGAAAATCATTGCAGGTCAGATCACTGTCGGAAAAGCTGCTCATCGCCCCAGCGGGATCTCGTTATCGCGCATGACCCGTTCGGCGCGGGTCAGATCATCTGCCCGCACCATCAGGCGACGGGGAAAGATTCCGATGCCGCCTTCTAGGATGCTCATATTTACGTCCATCTGAAAGCAGTCTATATCCTCGCCCTCAAGGAGAGCCGTTGCAAAGGCTAGGATTGTCGGATCGGTGCTGCGCAATAGTTCTTTCATGGGGATGGATGTAAGGGCAAGGTGACAGGGATGTCGAGCCTTGTATCAGGAGAGTGATGAACGTCAGCACGATCTCGAAACCGCATGAGCGTCTGGCAGAGATGCTTGCGGGCGAAATGGCAGCGGTAAATACGCTGATTCGGACGCGTATGGCGTCGGAACATGCCCCGCGCATTCCCGAAGTGACCGCGCACCTGGTCGAGGCGGGCGGCAAGCGTCTGCGCCCGATGCTGACCCTGGCGGCGGCGCAGCTGTTCGGCTATTCAGGCGACCATCACGTCAAGCTGGCTGCAACGGTCGAGTTCATTCATACCGCAACCCTGCTGCATGACGATGTCGTCGATGAAAGCGGGCAGCGGCGCGGGCGACCCACGGCAAACCTGCTATGGGACAATAAATCCAGTGTTCTGGTTGGCGATTACCTGTTTTCCCGCAGCTTCCAGTTGATGGTCGAAACCGGTTCGTTGCGGGTTCTGGATATCCTTGCAAATGCATCGGCCACAATTGCCGAAGGCGAGGTGCTGCAGATGACAGCAGCCACCGATCTGGGCACGGATGAAGGTGTCTACCTGCAGGTTGTGCGCGGCAAAACGGCGGCGCTGTTTTCTGCCGCAACCGAAGTGGGTGGTGTGATCGCAGGCGCGACCGAGGCGCAGGTCAAGGCGCTGTATGACTATGGCGACGCGCTTGGAATCGCGTTCCAGATCGCAGATGATCTTTTGGATTATCAGGGCGATAGTGCGGCCACAGGCAAAAACGTCGGCGACGACTTCCGTGAACGCAAATTGACCCTGCCAGTGATCAAAGCCGTGGCTCAGGCAACTGCCGAGGAACACGCGTTCTGGGAACGGACGATCGGTCGCGGGCGGCAGGAAGAGGGTGATCTGGATCACGCTTTGTCGCTGATGGCCAAATACAGCACGCTGGATGCAACCCGCGCGGATGCGTTTGGTTGGGCGGCCAAGGCCAAGGCTGCGCTGGCGCCTCTTCCGGATCACGAAATCCGCACCCTGTTAGGCGATCTGGCCGATTACGTCGTATCGCGCCTTAACTGAGCGTCGTTGCGCGGCACCACCAACCGGGTTGGGCCGCGCCGATCTCATAGGCGGCAAAATGGGCTGCTTTGAGCGTTGGAAAAAGTGCGAAACAGGTTGAGCCTGAACCCGACATACGAACCATCAACGCGTCTCGGGTGCCTTCCAACGCCGCTATGACCTCCGCAATGCCCGGCGCTACAGATATTGCAGGTGCCTCTAAATCATTCCGCTGAACCTGCAACCACGTGGCGCAGTCTTCCGGTGTTTTGAATGCAGGGATCTCAGCAGGCATCGGTGCGTTGTCTCTGCTGTGCAAAGCGGAAAACACCGGGCCGGTGGGAACTTCAATACCCGGATTGACCAAAAGCGCCGGGAGGGGCGGCAACGCCATCGGCTCAATCTGTTCACCAATCCCGCGCATACGCGCTGCAGCAGCATGTATGCATACCGGGACATCCGCGCCGAGCGACAGCGACACGCTATCGGGCCACTCTCCCCCCTTCTTCACGGTGCGCAAAACCGCCGCAGCATCCGAGGAGCCGCCCCCGACACCGCCACCGTGCGGCAGTTGTTTGTTCAGATGAATGCGACCGGTCCAGCCTGCAGCCTCGGCGGCCTGCCAGACCAGATTGCGATCATCGGTCGGTACGCCATCCGAAAACTCACCCGTGACCGACAGAGACAGCTCGGGGCCGGAACTGAGGCTCAACTGATCCCCAACATCGGCAAAGGCCACCAACGAATCAAGCAGATGATAGCCATCCGCGCGTTGGCCGGTCACATGCAGGGTCAGGTTGATCTTGGCGGGGGCAAATGCCTCAGCCTTCATTGGCGACCTTCAGGGGTTCGGCACCTTCCTCGGCCAGAACCGCATCCAATCCGACTTCAATCTTGCGGCGGATGCGTTCAGGATCGGCTTCACCGTCGGTATCTTCAGGATCAATGAAAGATAGTGCTCGTTTCCACTGGAACTCGGCTTCACGCCCGCGACCTACGGCCCAGTAAACATCGCCCAGATGGTCATTTACCACCGGATCGACCGGCATCAGTTCAACGGCGCGCTCCATGTGGTCGACTGCTTCGTCGTACCGGCCCAGGCGGAACAACACCCAGCCCAAGCTGTCAACGATATAGCCGCTGTCAGGGCGCGCTGCGACTGCGCGTTCGATCATATTCAACGCTTCGTCCAATTTCTCGCGCCGCTCGACCAGCGAATACCCGAGATAGTTCAGCACCTGTGGTTGGTCCGGGTTCAACTCAAGCGCGCGGCGGAAATCGGCCTCGGCCTCGTCCCAGTTCTTCAGACGTTCATGCGATATCCCGCGGGCATAATGCAGGAACCAGTTTCCGCCTGCACCCTCTTCCGTCAGGCCAATCGCCTTGTCGTAAGAGGTGACCGCTGCCGCGTAATCCTCTTGCTGGCGCCGCAGGTCGGCCAAAGCTACATGCACACCGGGCAAATCGGGGCTTTGAGCGGCAAGGTTTTGCAGGACTTCGGCGGCAGCTTCTTTTCTGTCAGAGCGACTGAGGACCTCGGCGCGCCCCAGCTCGGCGGCATGATAATCGCTGCTGTCCGGAGGCACCTGCCGATAGACATCAACCGCCAGATCATATTGTTCCAGCCCATCCAACAACTCAGCGCTTAGCAAAAGCGCATCAATATGGTCAGGCCGCAGAAAGGCCGCGACGCGGGCATATAGCAGAACATAATCCTGCGCGGCCTCCGCACTCAGCGCAGCGCCAACGGTGAAGAAAACCTCGGCCATGCCATCCTGTGCAGAACGGACATGGGTAAAGGGCAGCGTTTCGCCATCAGACAGCCGAGTGACGTAACCTTCGATGGTCGGATCACTGCCGGCGGCAAAGACGTTATCCAGAAATTCCAGCGCATCGTCGTTGCGATCCAGCTGCGACAGCACTTCGGCACGCGCCAGCGCAGCCCGGCGTGAAAAACGGGCGACCAGGCCATCATCTGCGGCAAGGATCGCCTCGGCCCCCTCAAAGTCTCCGACCGACGCCAACGCCATGGCCTTGTGATAAAGTGCAAATTCTTTCAGACCTTCCTGCGTGGTAACAACGTCAAATTGTTCCATCGCTTTGGTCATGGCGCCTTGCCCCATATGAGCCCAAGCAATCATCAGGCCATCAACCAGCGGTCCAACCCCTTGCGTTTCAGGATCGCGGGCCAGAAATTCATCCAGCTTGCCATCTGCCACCAGATTGGCGGCGATCACCATCCGAGCGGCCTGGCTGGGCAGTTCATTTTCCTCGATAACTTCGGCGACGGTCAGGGCCCGCTCAATCTCACCCAAAGCGAGCCGGGCGACGACCACGTTTTCCAGCAGTTTCGGATTTTGGGGATCAGCGCGAAGCGCCTGCGCATAGTAACGCTCGGCAGCGGGATAGTCGCTCTCATAAATCGCCTGACGCCCGGCCAGATACGACCCCGATCCGGTATCCGATACCGCAGGAAACGCGATTGAAGAACTGAGGATTACGGCCAGAGCCGCGCGTCGAACCAGGGAAACCACTGATAATCTGCCTTGCTGTCGTTGACTGACCGACAAGCTAGGGCTTTGCTGGGCGAGAGGCAATGGCAGAGCCTTCACGACCCTGCCAACGCCCGTGTTCTTGCCTACATATTGGGGTAGTTCGGCCCGTCGCCGCCCTGCGGTGTAGTCCAGGTGATGTTCTGGCTGGGATCCTTGATGTCACAGGTTTTGCAGTGAACACAGTTCTGGAAGTTGATCACGAATCGCGGCCCGTCTTCATCCTCGACCATCTCATAGACGCCTGCGGGGCAGTAACGCTGTGCCGGCTCGTCGAATTTGGGCAGGTTGACCTTAACCGGGATGTCCGGGTCGGCCAGTTTCAGATGGCAAGGCTGGCTTTCCTCGTGGTTGGTGGCCGCAAACGATACGTTCGTCAGGCGGTCAAAGGACAGTGTGCCATCGGGTTTCGGATAGTCGATGGGTTGATGCTTGCTGGCATCTTCGGTCGATTCCGCGTCGTTCTTGCCGTGGCCCAGCGTGCCCAGCAGCGAGAAGCCCAGCGTGTTGGTCCACATGTCCATACCGCCCAGTACCAGGCTGGCGGTCAGGCCGTATTTCGACCACAGCGGTTTGACGTTGCGCACCTTCTTCAGATCCGAGCCGATTGCACCATCGCGAACGTTGGCCTCATAAGCGGTCAGCTCATCACCCGAACGCTCGGCCTTGATGGCGTCATAGGCGGCCTCGGCCGCGGCCTTGCCTGACAGCATCGCGTTGTGGTTGCCCTTGATGCGCGGCACGTTGACCATGCCGGCCGAGCAACCCAACAGCGCAACACCCGGTGCGACCAGTTTCGGCATCGACTGGTAGCCACCCTCGGTGATCGCGCGGGCGCCGTAAGCCACACGCTTGCCGCCTTTCAGCAGCTCGGCCACCATCGGGTGGTGCTTGAAACGCTGGAATTCCATGTAGGGGTACAGGTGCGGGTTCTTGTAGTTAAGGTGGACCACAAAACCGACATAGACCTGATTATTTTCAAGGTGATAGATGAACGACCCGCCACCCGCGTTGCTGCCCAGCGGCCAGCCCATGGTGTGCGTGACGCTGCCTTCTTTGTGCTTGGCCGGGTCGATCTCCCAGATCTCTTTCATGCCAACGCCGTATTTCTGCGGCTCTTTACCGGCAGACAGGTCGTATTTGGCGATGACTTCCTTGGACAGTGAGCCGCGCACGCCTTCCGACAGAAAGACATATTTACCATGCAGTTCCATGCCCGGTTCGGTGTTGGGACCGTAGGATCCGTCTGGCTCCAGACCAAATACACCGGCAACAACGCCTTTGACTTCGCCGTTCTCACCGTAGACCAGCTCGGAACAGGCCATGCCGGGGAAGATTTCGACGCCCAGTTCTTCGGCCTGCTCTGCCATCCAGCGGCAGACATTGCCCATTGAGACGATGTAGTTGCCGTGGTTGTTCATCAGCGGCGGCATCGGGAAATTGGGGATGCGAATCTTGCCAGCCTCGCCCAGCATGTAGAAATTGTCTTCATGCACCGGCACGTTCAGCGGGGCACCCTTTTCCTTCCAATCGGGGATCAGAGCATCCAGACCACAAGGGTCCAGCACCGCACCCGACAGGATATGCGCACCCACTTCCGAACCCTTCTCCAGAACCACGACGTTCAGGTCGGCATCCAGCTGTTTCAGACGGATGGCCGCAGACAGGCCCGCAGGGCCAGCACCCACGATCACCACGTCATATTCCATCGCTTCGCGTTCAATCTCGGCCATCGCGGGCTCCTTAGCTAACTTTCCGAATTGGCGCTTTCTTCATGCGGTCGGCGCAATATTGTTTCACGGCTGATTACATGGTCATAAAGACTTTGGTCAATCGAAACACGGCGTAACAACGCCGCTATTCGACACTTCAGGCTTCGGGTGCGTCCCCCATAAGGTATCTGGGACCGCTACCATGGGATTTGGCCCTGTCATCGGGGTTGTAAAGCTTGCATTTCGGCAGGCTGAGGCAGCCGCAACCAATACATCCATCCAGATTGTCGCGCAGTCGCATCAGCGTATCGATTCGCTGATCCAGATGCGTGCGCAGCCGTTCGCTGATACTCTTCCAGTCCTGAGGCGTCGGTGTGCGGTTTCCTGGCAAGCCCGACAATACCTCGCGGATCTCGGGCAAAGTCAGACCGAATTGCTGCGCGATCATCACAAAGCTTAACCGTCGGATATCGGCGCGCTGATAACGCCGTTGCCCACCCGCGTTACGCCATGGAGATATCAAACCTTGCGCCTCGTAGTATCGGATCGCCGACACCGCCAACCCGGTGCGCCGGGCCAATGCTCCAATCGCCAGACCTTCCGAAACAACCATTACATCCTCCCAAAGAAATCTCTTGACCTAAAGTTAGGTTTAGAAATTACAGTGAGTCGGGACAAGCCTCAAATTGGAAGGAGAATCCCATGATGGCGACGCTGGAACATACTAATTTCACGGTCCGCGACCCAAAGGCATCTGCGGCGTGGATGCAGAAAGTCTTCGACTGGAAAACACGCTGGGAAGGCCCTGCCATTGCCGGTGGCTATACGGTGCATGTGGGCAGCCCGCATACCTATCTGGCACTCTACGCCCCCGGCGATCCCAAGCCATCAGGCGAAAACAGCTATGATTTCGTGGGCGGCTTGAACCATTTAGGTGTGCTGGTCGAGGATATCGACGCCACCGAGGAAAAGGTCCGCAAAGCGGGATTTGAACCGCACAACCACGCAGACTATGAGCCCGGTAAGCGGTTCTATTTCGAAGATGACAATGGCATCGAATTCGAAGTGGTTCAGTATGATTGAGATGCTGTGGCTTGGGCACGAAGCCAGCCGCTGGCGAAATGGGGAATTGTTGGGACAGCGCCACAGGCGCACCCGCCCCCCGGAACGGCGGCGCTAAGTTGCGAGTTTACTGACAACGCACACCTCCCCTCTTGCAATTCACGCCTCATTTGGGTCAGGTAATTGCCAACCCATCCTTCGCCCCGACGCTATTGTGCGGCGGGGCGTAACAATTTCTGCGTGGACGACAAAACAATGGAAAAGATCCCCATGACGCCTTCGGGCAATGCCGCGCTCGAGGCAGAGCTGAAGAATCTGAAATCCGTCGAGCGCCCGGCGATCATCGAGGCGATTGCCTCAGCCCGCGAACTGGGCGACCTGAAAGAAAACGCCGAATACCACTCGGCGCGCGAAAAGCAGGGCTTTATCGAAGGCCGCATCAAAGAGCTTGAAGGCATCCTGTCGCTGGCAGATGTCATTGATCCGGCCAAACTGTCAGGGGCCATCAAGTTCGGCGCGAAGGTCACGTTGGTGGATGAAGATTCCGACGAAGAAAAGACCTGGCAGATCGTGGGTGAGTATGAGGCCAATATCGAAGCGGGCCTTCTGAACATCAAATCCCCCATCGCCCGCGCCCTGATTGGCAAAGAAGAAGGCGACAGTGTCGAGGTCCGCACCCCCGGAGGCGTGCGCTCTTATGAAGTTCTGAGTATCGAATACGCCTGACCGGAGCGTTTGTCATGTCAGGGTCTGAACCTGAGCAAGAACCCGAGAAACCCACCTCGCTGGGTATCTACGACCGTCCGGCGCACCGTTCGGTCACCGAGATCGAGATTGCAGCAGTTGTTCTCAGCCTGATCTGGCTGGTGGTGTCGGTCGTGTTTCTGGTACTGCCCGGCGGGCAACAAGGAGGGTTCATCGTCACCTTCCTGGCGGTGTTCATGCCGGTTGCAATGATCTGGGTCGCAGCCCTCGCGATGCGCGCCAGCCGGGTGATGCGCGAAGAAAGCGCCCGCCTGCAGACAGCCATCGATGCGATCCGCAACAGCTATGTCGTTCAGCAACAACGCGCGGCCAGCACGTATGAGCCGACGGTCGGCAAGAAACTGGATGAAATCGCCGAAAGCGCAAAAAAGACCGAGAGCGCGCTGGCGACATTCTCGACCAATCGCGGTGAACCCGGGCGCACCCAAAGGCCCGCGCCGGACATGGCCAATCAGACTTCGTTGGAACTTGGCACCTCAGCGGAAGAAATGGCGCCCCCGTTGCCCACCGACATCTTTATCCGCGCCCTGAACTTCCCCGAGACGCAAAGCGATGCCGAGGGATTTAACGCGCTGCGGCTTGCATTGAAAGATCGCAAGACCTCGAAACTTGTGCAGGCCTCACAAGATGTTCTGACCCTTCTCAGCCAGGAAGGCATCTATATGGATGACCTGCGCCCCGATATGGCGCGACCCGAAGTCTGGCGGCAATTTGCCCAAGGCGCGCGCGGGCGGTCGGTGGCTGCCTTGGGTGGCATTCGGGACCGTTCGTCACTGGCGCTGACTGCGGCGCGGATGAAACAGGATCCGATCTTTCGCGATGCCGCACACCATTTCCTGCGCCGCTTTGACCATATGATCGTCGAGTTCGAACCTAATGCCAGCGATGCCGAGCTTACAGCCCTGAGCGAAACCCGCACAGCGCGTGCCTTCATGCTGGTGGGGCGTGTCGCAGGGACGTTCGATTAAAGCCCAAAATTCCCGTAGGGTATGAACCTCACCAGATCGCCGGGCTTGATATCGCGGGCACCGTCCTCGATTTCGACCAAGCCTTCGGCCCAGCTCAGCCCGCTGATCCGGCCAGATCCTTCCGAATGGAACACCTCGGCCCGTCCTTCACGGATTCGTGCCCGCAGATATTCGCGACGCCCCGGTTTCTTGCGCTTTTCGAAAGCGGCGGGCACGTCGAAGCCTTGCGGCTCTTGCCAGCCTGCACCGGCCAGCAGGTTTAGTGCCGGACAGGCAAAGATCAACGTGCAAACCAGTGCTGCCACCGGATTGCCCGGCAAGCCAAACACCGGCGTCTGACCCCACATGCCCAGCGCCAATGGTCGCCCGGGTTTTAATGCGATGCGCCATTCCTGCATCGCCCCGGCCTCTCGCAACAATGCCGAGACGTGATCTTCATCGCCGGCGGAGGCGCCGCCACTGGTCAGGATTACATCCACTTGCTGAGCCGCGCGATCCAAATGCTGTTTCAGCGCCGCGCGATCATCCTCGGCGCGCCCAAGATCAACCGCTTTGAATCCAATCCGCTCGGCCAGTGACAGCAGCATCGGACGATTGGCATCATAAATCTGCCCCAGTCCGGCGCTGTCACCCGGCTCGACCAACTCATCCCCGGTCGATAGCACTCCGACGCGCAAAACCTTGCGGACGGAAACCTCAGCCAGACCAACCGCCGACAAAAGCGCCAGATCCGTTGGTGTTAAACGCCGCCCAACTGGCAAGGTCAGCGCGCCTTCAACCACGTCTTCGCCTGCCTTTCGCGTGTTCGCGCCCTGTTTCAACGGACCTCGGAATGCAATGTGCCCATGATCAAAGGTCACATCCTCTTCCAATATGACCGTATTAACACCCTTTGGCAGTGCAGCTCCGGTAAGAATGCGTATCGCATGGCCCTCTGGGACCTCACCGTCAAAGGGTACACCCGCGGCCGCCCGGCCCTCTACCAAAGGCATGACACAGGGTCCGTCCGGCACCGGACCGGCAAATCCGTACCCATCGACAGCGGTGTTGGGCTGAGGCGGGTTTGATCGTTTGGCCGACACGTCCACCGCCAGAACTCGGCCCGCCGCCCGCATCACGGGCACGTTTTCAACCCCAGCTACCACCGACAATCTGTCTCGCAAAAGCGCCAGAGCCTCATCAACGGGTGTCCAGTTCACCCCTGCAGGCAAGGCGAAACAATCATTGCGCAAGGGCGGAGGTGAGATATCCGGCGTGCTCATAATCCGACCTCTTCCAAGATAAAATCTGCAATGGCCGCCGTATCATCCAGATCAAACACCGGGCAATCCAATTCCAAAGGCGTATCACTTGCAACCGCGCGAACCGTCTCATCATCCGTGGCGATCAGCGGATTTCCGGGTTCTGCGCGAAACGCTTCGATCTTGGGGTGACGCTCGCGTTTGAAGCCTTCGATCAACACCAGATCGACCGGAGACAAACGCGACAGCAGGGTGTCCAGCTTCGGCTCGGGCGCACCGCGCAACTCCTGCATCAGTGCGATCCGCTGGCCGGATGCCAACAGCACTTCGGACGCACCCGCCGCGCGATGCCGCTGGCTGTCGGTACCCGGATGGTCTACGTCGACGGAATGATGCGCATGTTTAACGGTGGAAACGGTAAACCCACGTCCGGTGATTTCAGCCACCAGCCGTTCCACTAGGCCGGTTTTGCCCGCGTTTTTCCAACCGGTGACGCCGTAGACCCTCATACCTGCTCCAACAAGGTTTCAGCGCGGGCCAGATCATCGGGAGTGTTGACGTTGAAGAACGGATCAAACGGCTGGGCCGAAAACAGCGCCTCTCGCCCATCATGCTGGTCGGTCCACAGGACAACCTTGCGCAGTCCACCGTTCAACGCCGCCCTCAGATCATCTCGCAATGCCACCGGCCAGAGCCCAAAGGTCGGATGCCGATTGATCCGCTTGCCGCCGCCGGATTTTAAAGCCTCGTCACTCGTGCGCGGGGTGGTTGCCAGAACAAGGGGGTATTTCTGCCCTTTGGATGCGTTCACCAGTTGCGCCACAAGATCATGCGGAAAGAACGGAGTATCCGCCGCAACCGTCACGATAGATTGAGCGCCCTGTTCAGCGGCCCAATCAAGCCCGGCCAAAACGCCGGCCAGCGGTCCTGCAAAGCCCTCGATCGAGTCCGAAACAACCGGCAAGTTCAAGCGAGCAAACCGTTCGGCATCGCCGTTGGCGTTCAAAGCCAGCCCGCCGACCTGAGGGCGCAGCCTGTCTATCACCCGATCCAGCAGGCTCTGCCCGCCGATCTGCAACAGCCCTTTATCACCGCCTCCCATCCGCGTAGCGAGGCCGCCTGCCAGAATAACCCCCAGCGGTTTTTGCGACTGTTCAGCCATCGGCACTTTTCCTGCGATGTTTTTTGTCCTCAATCGCCACGCTCGACGGATCAACATCGCGCACCAATCGGTCTTCGCCCGACAAACACACAAACCGCTGCCCGCGCATCCGGCCGATCAGGGTCAAACCAACCTCGCGCGCGATCTCGACGCCCCAGGCGGTGAATCCCGATCGCGAAGCGAGAACTGGGATGCCCATCATCGCCGTTTTGATCACCATTTCCGAGGTCAAACGACCGGTCGTATAGAGGATCTTGTCAGACGCGCTCGCACTCTCGGAGAGCATCCAGCCTGCGATCTTGTCGACTGCGTTATGGCGGCCCACGTCTTCCATATAAACCAACGGGTGGCTTTCATGACAAAGCACCGTACCATGGATGGCACCCGCCTCGAGGTACAGAGACGGGGTGCGGTTGATCTTCGACGCCAACTCATACAGCCATGAGGTGCGCACCGAGACCTGTGGCAGGCGCACGTCCTCTAGCCCCTCCATCATGTCTCCGAACACAGTGCCTAC
Source organism: Ruegeria sp. H9 (assembly GCF_056532915.1). Classification (NCBI taxonomy): domain Bacteria; kingdom Pseudomonadati; phylum Pseudomonadota; class Alphaproteobacteria; order Rhodobacterales; family Roseobacteraceae; genus Ruegeria; species Ruegeria sp. H9. The sequence continues at coordinate 100,245 of NZ_JBQFNX010000003.1, forward strand.
TGCGCAACCGCTGGTGCGGGTCTTCTTCTTCAGCTTGTCCTCGTATGAGGTCTCACGCGCTGTACGCACGACCACGGTTTCCAGATCGTCGTCATAGTCGACCCGAGTAATTTCATCATCTGCAAGCAGCATCCCCTGATTACGCAGAAACCCGAGCGCAAGGTATTCGGGATAGTCGCCGATGGTCATTGCCGTCACGATTTCCTGTGAGTTGAGGAAAATGGTCAGCGGGCGTTCCTCGACCACCGAGATCTGACTGATCTCACCATTCTGGTCCACACCCTCGACACCGCGCGTCAGGCGGGCAGCCCCCGGATCGGGCGCAATGAGGTAGTCTGACAGGTCGATCTCCGTGGCCAATTGCAACCCCTTCCCAAGACGGCTACTGCTGCTCGCGTCACCATAGGATTTAGCCATGGCCTCTGCCACATCCAAGTCATACTTCTGGAAAGGTTTTCGCGACGGGACGCCGTTTATCTTCGTCGCCATGCCCTTTGGCCTTCTGTTTGGTGTTTTTGCCACAGAAGCAGGGCTGGATATCATCCAGACGATGGCCTTTTCCGCCACGGTGTTTGCCGGCGCTGCTCAGTTCACCGCATTGCAATTGCTGCAGGACAATACACCAACGGTTATCGTTCTGATCTCGGCCCTGGCTGTGAACCTGCGGGTGGCCATGTATTCGGCTTCACTGACCCCTTATCTGGGGGCGGCTCCGCTGTGGCAACGGGCCCTTGGAGCCTATCTTATTGTTGATCAGTCTTACGCCTGTTCGATTGTCCGATTCGAGAAAGAACCGGATATGTCCGTGCCTCAGCGCATGGCGTATTTTGTCGGCTCGGTCACGCCGATCACGCCGCTTTGGATACTCGCCACTTATCTGGGTGCTGTTCTGGGGGCGCAGATTCCGGAAAGCTGGGCTCTGGATTTTGCGCTGCCGATCACGTTCTTGTCCATGATCGGACCGATGATGCGCACCATGGCGCATGTTGTAGCCGCGCTGGTGGCGATTGTTGTCGCCCTGCTGTGCGTGGCATTGCCGTTCAATCTTGGACTGTTGATCGCAGGGATAGCCGGGATGATGGCAGGTGCACGGGCTGAATTGATGTTAGAGCGGAAAAAGTCATGACGCAGATCGACCCGACAACCATGTGGATCATCATCGTAGGTCTGGCGATAGGCAGCTACCTTCTGCGCTTTACCTTTATCGGGCTGGTTGGCGACCGCCCGATGCCGCCCTGGCTTCTGCGGCACCTGAGGTACACAGCAGTGGCGATTCTGCCTGCCCTGATCGCACCTTTGGTAGTCTGGCCCACGGCCACCGAAGGACAACCGGATATGCCGCGCATGGCGGCTGCGGCAGTTGCGTTGACGGTGGGAATTGTAACGAAAAACGTCATAGCGGCCATCTTTTCAGGGGCCGCCACGCTTTACGGTCTGCTTTACCTAGTTGGTTGAGACCGCTTCAAGCTGATTGAGTCGCGCATTGTTTTCCGCCAGCCCCTGCTGCAGATCAGCCGAGTCATTCTCACGATAATCCGTGGTGACAACGCCTGGAATCTGACCAAACTGATCGGATAGCTTCACCGGGTAAAATGTTGTTTTGATTTGCTCGAACCCCGGGACCTGTTGCAGCAACTGCGAGGTCGAATTTGCACAAAAAGCCTGCGAAACCGGGCCCATCTGCTTGGCCAATTGCAGCGCGATCTCGGCCTGCTGTGGCGTCACTTCGATCGTCTGAATACGGGCATAATGCGTCTCGCGCGCATGACTGCTACGATAGGCGCGTTCGACATTTGGCGTGATGCCATAAAGGACATCATTCTTGATCGGCACCACATCCGCCCGGAACGATCCGGCAGGATCAAATATGACCCGCTCGCTGCCGCTGATCATCAGCGACGTGTGTGCCCCCGATCCGGTGCGCGTGCTGATCATCGTATAAAGCGTCAGTGTCGATGGCCCCGGATCACGATAGGACCGGGCCACGATTTCCGAGGGATCAGCCTGCGGGCGCTGCGATCCCGCGCAACCCGCAACTGTCACTGCCAGCAGGCAGGCAATCAGAATCCTGAACAAGAGATGCGCCTCGTGTACCGTTTAGGCCGCAAAGACCGCCAGGAACAGGCAAAGGAGTACAATTGCCACCACGCACCACGTGGTGAATTTGATGAAACCGTCAAAGGTTTTTGTTTGAACGGTGATGTCCATCTCGCCGTGCTTGTGATCAGCCATGTTTATTAGAATCCCAATTCGCGTATTTGAAATGTTGGATAATGCAAAACTCAGGGCCTGTCACGACGTCATTCGCGCGCAGTTGGTCCAAAAATCGTGCAGCCTGGATAACCAAACCCCCAGCGCCAGGGCAACCCGCTGCAGGGACCACCCCCAAAACGCACGGCCAGAAACATCGCCTCGGAGGTGATCGAATGAACCGAGCGGATTTGATCCGGCGTCATATCATAGCGTTCGGCATATTCATCAGCATGGCTTTCGCCGTGGGTTTTGACACAGGCGCGCAGCGCGTCATCGGCAGCGAGCCGGGCGTCAAAGCTGGCCTCGGCCTGCGATGCGCCGCCTGCGTTGTAATAGGCGCGATCGTGAGTAACGCAGCAGTACTCCCATGGCGGGTGTTCTTCATAAAGCAGACTGAACTTCGGAAAGGCCTCGGCAACCATACGCCAGCTGGAAGATAATCCGCCCGAACAGCCATCCGTTTCAAAGGGGGTCAGTTCAGCGCCTTCTATCGTGTCGGCCAACGCCCGGTGAGCGGGCATTTCCACGCTACGCATCAGGTCCTGCGCAGCTGCAGGCAGCGCGCAACAGACCAGAAGGGCGGCCAGTCTATGGTTCCGCATCACGCATCTCGGCAGTATCAATGGACAATCCGAATATCGTCGCCAACCAAAGCATCAGGCGTTCGCCCGGTCCCATCTCGGCACGAACACGCAGCACTTCGCGGGCCATGGCAGGACGATCGGTGATCAGCCCGTCGACCCCCATCGATGCCATCGCCGACATCTGCAACGGGTCATTCACCGTCCAGACATAGATGTCCTTGCCCGCCTCATGGACCGAGCGGATCAGACCCGGTGACACCGTTGCTGCGTTTACGGCCACAAAATCGCCCTCAAGCCCCGACAGATTGCCGATGGCGGTCGCGGCCAGAACGCCTGCCCGCCAATCGGGGCGCAGCGCTTTCATCTTCTGCACGGCCGGATATTTCAATGACATGGTGGCGATGTCATCCTGCATATCCAGCTCCTCGACAATCGTGGCAACTTGGTTTTCCAGGTCGACGTCATGGCCATAGTATTTCAGCTCGATGATGACCTTGGACTTGCCCTTCGCAGCTTCCAGAACATCCCGCAGCGTGGGCGTCCGTTCCGAAGCATATTCAGGGCCGAACCAGCTGCCGATATCGATCTCGGCTATATCCTCCATGGTCGCGTCCCAGACCTTGAGCGGCACACCCGCCAATTTCATGAAATCACTGTCATGCGCGATGATGACCACACCATCCGCAGTCTCCTGAACGTCGATCTCAACCCAATCGGCGCCATCTTCGATAGCCTTCAACACCGCCGCCATGGTATTTTCCGGCCTTATCGCCGCCGCGCCTCGATGGCCAATGACATCCGCATGATCGGGGGCCTGAATGCGGACCAGCAACTCCTGCCCGGACCAGAGCCCGATCAGCAGGGCGATTGCCGCGCCACCGACCACAGCGTAAAGCGGCGCGCGCAGGTTGCCTGGTTCGGGATGAGGGACCTCTCGGCCTTGTGTGTCGAAGAACCCATCCAGCAGAACCGCCAATGCTCCCAGAGCGACGGCTGCAAGCACAAGCCCAGCCAGCGACCAGAGGCCCGCTACGATCATACTGAAGATCAGCGCAAAGCGCAGGTTCGTGCTTTCCTGCAACGGTACCAGATCGAACAACAGTCCGGCCACAAAGGCAATCAGTGCGGCGATCACGAGACGCATCGCAAGCCAAAGGCCAAGCTCGATCTTGAGGCGACCGCGTTTGCCTTCCATTCGATCCGTGCTGGCGGAGAAGGCCTCGGCGGGTTTGCAGCCCTCAAATAATACAAGATGCAGCGACAGCGCCCAGGCCGAGAGCCTGCGGATCAGAACCCAAGCCAGACACAGCACCACAAATCCGATCAGCACTACCGCCACCCAGAATGAAGGCGGGTGGAAGGTGAGGTAATAGTTGATGTCGTATTCAGTCAGCATCCACCAGGCGATCAGGCCAGCCACGGCGACAAAAGGCAGCGCAAGTACCAGCACACGCAAAATGAACCGTGCGGCAAAGCCGAAAAGCGCAGGTAAACGCGTCAGGATCAACCGGATGGAAGCACTGCCCGCGCGCCAAGGGTCACGCTCACCCATCCGCAACGATCCGGCCATGACCGAGAAGACAAAGACCTCGGCCAGTAAGAACAGGCTGAGAACTACAACCGCCGCGATGAAGCCCGCTGGTGACAGCAGGAACATCGCAATGTCCTGATCCGTCAGCGCCGATTGATCAGACAATGAGACAGCAAGATTGACGGCGATGGCAACGCCCGGAGCGATCAGTGCAACCAGCAGCAACCGGACGGCGACATAAACAGGCACAAACACGCGCCGCCGCGCCCATGCGCCCCGGTAGGCAGTTGTAACGGCTGAGAAATTGGTCACGCGGTTGCCTCCTGAATGGTCTATCCATTCAAGGCTGCGTAAGTGTGAATTGCAAGAGTGGGCGTCAGCTTTCTTCCAAATCAGCCGCCAGCCGGAAACCAATGCGGTTGGCTGGTTTATCCTCGATCGATTTCGGCAAGGCACGCAGCATCACATTCAACTGGCTGACATGCTGGACGAGCTGCGTTTTGGCGCCGCCTCCGTCCGAGCCATAGAAGGTAATCACATCCGGATCGAAATAGCCCATGCCCTCGATCCGCATTACACCGGCATCACCACCGGTGAATCCCATGGCAACCTCGTGATCGCCATCCAGAGTCTTCTCGAAATTCTGAATATACATGATCAGCCGCTCATAGGCCCATTGAGCAGGGCTTTTGCTTTCGACCGGCTTTTGCAATGGCTTGGGCAAGTCCTTGTTCCCCGATGCCGCTTCAGGGTTGGCGTGTACCTCATAGCACCGCGGCAACGCCGCAGATTCCGCTGCCTCGGCTGAGGTTTCGATCTTGTCCATTGCTCTACCCTTTGCGCTGATATTCCCAAGCTCCGTCCGCGCGCCGCGTCCGGGTGACCGCTCCAATGTGGTAGAGATGGTTCATATGTGCAACCGCCTCGACCAGCGCGAGGCCGTATTCCCCGCCCCTGATCTGGCGCTTGAACAGCGGGGCAAAGCACTCGGCGGCGGTTTTGGGTTGATCGAGATCGTTCAGCAGACGCTCAAGCGCGCCGTGGTGGTTATCGATCAACTGCCGCATGCGGATCGGCAACCCGGTGAACGGCAGTTTGTGCCCGCCCAAAACCAAATGATCGGGCCGGGCCAGCGGTTGCAGGCGTTCGCACGCCTCCAACCAGTCGGCCACCGGATCGGCCATCGGCTCGGTGGCATAGACGCCCAAGTTGGAACTGATCGAACTGAGGATCTGATCACCGGTCAGCACCAGATTGTCCTCGCGGCTCCAGAAGGTGCAATGCTCGGGCGCATGGCCGTTGCCCATGTGAACATCCCAGTCGCGGCCACCCATGCGGATCACGTCGCCCTGTTTGACACGGGTAAATCCCAGCGGCATAGGGTACACGGCGTCGGCAAAGTTGAACGGACGCTCGGCCATCCGACCGGCCAGCACGTCCGGATCCATCCCCGCGCTGCGGTAATAATCCAACGTTTCCTTCGGCCAATTCTCTTGCACATCCAGCGTCAGCATACGTGCGAACAACCATGCGGTACGACTGGTGACCAGTTCTGCACCATGCTCGGACTGGAACCAGCCCGCATTGCCGACATGGTCAGGATGGTGATGAGTCACGACAACGCGACGGACGGGTTTGCCAGCCAATGGCCCTTCCATCAGGGCCTGCCAGATTCCCCGTGTTTTCTTTGAAGAAAGCCCTGTGTCGACTATGGTCCAGCCGTCGCCATCATCAAGTGCATAGACATTCACATGATCCAGCGCCATCGGCAAAGGCAGCCTAATCCACAGAACTCCTTCTGCAACTTCGACCCATTCGCCAGGAGCGGGTGGTTCCTCCCACGGATATCGCATCACTTGCGGAGCCTCGCCATCCATCAAACCGCCAGTTCCTCTGGGCTGAGGGCATAGAGGTCATCCGCCCCGTTCTGCGCCTGCGCAAGCAAGCCCGTATGTTCAGGCAGCAGCACATTAATATAATAACGTGCCAACTTGGCGCGCGGTCCATCGGGATCGGCTAGCGCCGCTGACAGATGGTAATGCCCGCCCAGAACCCGCGCGAACGCTTTTAGATACGAAGCCGCGCCAGCAAACCGGTTGTTCATATCCGATTGAGCAACGAGCCACTCCGTCGCTTCCCGCAGCGACTCGGAAGCTTCCCAAACAGGACCAGCAAGTTCAGGCAACGTGGCGCGCGCCTTCTCAGCTTGATCCTCGATCTCATCCAGAAGGTTCGAGGCCGCCTCACCCCCATCCATCATCTTGCGCGCTACGAGGTCCATGGCCTGAATACCATTGGTGCCCTCGTAGATCGCGGTCACACGGACATCGCGATAATATTGTGCAGCACCAGTTTCTTCGATGAAGCCCATGCCACCATGCACTTGAACGCCGGTCTCGGAAACGCGCATGCCGGTCTCGGTGCCAAAAGCCTTGCAGATCGGCGTCAGCAGCGCCGCACGTGCCGCCCAATCGGCCTCACCCGTGGCCTGCGCCATGTCGATTGCAGCCGCATTGGCAAGCATGATCGCCCGCGCGGCAAACACATCCGCACGCATCGACATCAGCATCCGCCGTACATCCGCGTGGTCGATGATGGTGCCCGAGGGCGTCTTGCCCTGCTTACGCTCCAACGCATAGGCCAGCGCATGCTGGTAGGCTCCTTCGGCGACACCCACACCTTCGCCACCAACGCCCAAACGCGCGTTGTTCATCATGGTGAACATCGCGGCCATGCCGCCATGTTCCTTGCCGACCAGCCAACCCTTGGCCCCGTCATACTGCATCACGCAGGTGGGCGAGCCGTGCAGACCCATCTTGTGTTCCAGCGAGACCACCTTGAGGTCATTGGCCACGCCGGGGTTGCCGTTCTCGTCGGGGATGTATTTCGGCACCAGAAACAGCGAAATCCCCTTGGTTCCCGGAACTCCGTCTGGCAGGCGGGCCAGAACAAGATGGCAGACATTCTCGGCAAAGTCGTTGTCGCCCCAAGAGATATAGATCTTCTGCCCGGTCACCGAATAGGTGCCGTCGCCATTGTCTTCGGCTTTCGAGGTCAGCGCGCCCACATCCGATCCGGCCTGCGGTTCGGTCAGGTTCATGGTGCCTGACCATTCACCCGCCATCATCTTGGGCAGATAGAGCGCCTTCAACGCATCGCTTGCGTGATGCTCCAGCGCCTCGATCTGACCTTGGGTCATCAGCGGGGCCAGTTGCAGCGACAGGCAAGCAGCACTCATCATCTCATTCACGGCAGTGGTCATGGTCATGGGCAGACCCATACCGCCATATTCGGGATCGCCGCTCATCCCGATCCAGCCGCCTTCGGCAATCGCCCTCCAGCCCTCGGCATAGCCCGGAGAGGTCCGCAGCACGCCGTTCTCCAGCCGCGCGGGTTCCAGATCACCAGGGCGTTGAAGCGGGGCCATGATCTCTTCGCACATCTTCCCGGCTTCGGTCAGAATGGCGCTAACCACATCCTCGCTGGCTTCCGAGAACTTTTCGGTCGCGGCGATCTGGTCAAAGCCGATCACGTTGCGGAACAGGAATTCATAGTCTGAGATCGGGGCGCGATAGGGCATGGTTTCCCTCTGGTTCTGGCAAGTTGTCAGCGTGGGGTTGGAATCCCGGCCCCACGCCGGTATTCATCTGGGCTGGCACGATTACCTACCGTTACCTGAACTGCAAGCAACCAAAACGCGGCGTCACGATCCATGACCCTTCTCGGTACTCAAAACTTACCAGCAAACGCCGACGGGCTCGCCAAGGCCGCTGACCTGTTGCGGCAGGGGCTGCTGGTCGCTTTCCCGACCGAGACCGTCTATGGACTGGGTGGCGATGCACGGAACGGCGAGGCTGTGGCCGCGATCTATGAGGCCAAGGGGCGACCCAGTTTTAACCCACTGATCGCCCATGTCGCCTCAACCGAGACCGCGAAACGCTTCGTCGAATGGACCGATCAGGCTGATTTGTTGGCTGATGCCTTCTGGCCCGGACCGTTAACTCTGGTTCTTCCTCTGCGCCCCGATCACGGGATTTCGTCGCTGGTCACAGCTGGCTTGGATACTCTGGCCGTTCGCGTGCCTGCGCATCCCACAGCGCACGCTTTACTGACCGCTTTTGACGGTCCTGTGGCAGCGCCATCGGCCAACCCCTCTGGTCAGATCAGCCCAACGACGGCGGCCCATGTCCGAGCGGGGCTGGAGGGACGCATAGCCGCAGTTCTGGACGATGGGCCGTGCGGTGTCGGGCTTGAGTCCACTATTGTGGGTCTGGCCGGCACCCCTGCCTTGTTGCGTCCAGGTGGTGTCGCATTGGAACAAATCGAAGAGGTTCTAAAGGCAGAACTGCATCACCACCAACCCGGCGATCTGCTTACTGCGCCGGGGCAGTTGCAATCCCATTACGCGCCGGACGCGCCGGTGCGGCTGAACGCCCGGTCACGGCAGGGGAACGAGGTGTTGCTGGGTTTTGGCCCCGTTGATTGTGATCTGAACCTCTCCAGCACCGGCAACCTGCCCGAGGCCGCCGCCAACCTGTTTGCCGCCCTTCACAAACTTAACGATACCGGTCGGCCAATCGCCGTATCACCAATTCCCCATCACGGATTAGGTGCGGCCATCAACGACCGTCTACGACGCGCAGCAGCCCCTCGCGATTAGGCGCGGCCTGCACTGGCTGATAGGGTCAGCGGATCAACACCAAGCGTAGCCAAAGCCGCCTCCCATTTCTCGTCATCAGGGACATCAAAGACCAGTTTCGACGACGCATCAGTCGTTAACCAACCATTCATCGCGATCTCATCTTCCAACTGACCCGGCCCCCAGCCGGAATAACCTAAAGTCAGCATCGAATTCAGCGGCCCCTTGCCCGAGGCAAGATCCTCGAGCACATCCAGCGTTGCGGTCATGCTGAAATCTTCGGAAATCTGCATAGAATGCAGATTCGCCTCATAATCTGCGCTATGCAGGACAAAGCCACGCGACATCTCGACCGGGCCGCCAAACTGCACCAGCCGTTCGCCAATTACGGGTATCCGACACGGAATGTTGAGCTGTTCCAGCAAGGTCTTGATCCGCAAGTCCGAAGGCTTATTCACGATCAATCCCATCGCGCCGTCATCACCATGGCTGCAGATATAGACGACCGAATGCTCGAATCGCGGGTCGCCCATTCCGGGCATCGCAATCAACAGTTTTCCCGTAAGGTCCATCAGCAGATATCTCTTGCGCCATAGGATATCCCTAGAATGACCCTGTGAACCGGGGAATGGCAAGGGATCAGCCGGGATTTCCGTGCATTTCACAGAAGTGACCGGAACGTGACTTGGCAATCCCGACCGGAATGCGCATGTTCTGCATATGAAAGCGCTTTGCAAATCTGCTGCAGCCGTGTTGGCCGTCAGCCTTTGTTTTGGTGCCCCCGCCACTGCGCAGGGGGTTGATAATCTGGTTCAGCTTGAGGTGTTGGACGGCGGCAAAACCGCCGAAGGTACCTATCAGGGGGCCTTGCGTCTAAAGCTCAAGGACGGGTGGAAGACCTATTGGCGCGCACCCGGCGATGCGGGCATTCCGCCGCAGTTTGATTGGAAAGGCTCTCGCAATATTGCAGACATAGCCTTCACATGGCCCGCGCCGCATGTGTTTGATCAGAACGGGCTGCGCTCGGTCGGGTATGAGGATCAACTTGTACTGCCCGTCGAAATCACGCCTAAGAACCCTGCCAAACCCGTGCGTTTGCGCGGCGAGATGGACTTGGGCGTGTGTAAGGATGTCTGCGTGCCGGGTCGGTTGGAATTCGATCACACAATGGATGCCGACGCTGCACGCAATCCGGCCATCGCCGCAGCCCTCGCCCAGCGCCCGTTTTCCGAACGCGAAGCAGGCGTGGCGGATGCGACGTGCCAATTGACTCCCACTGCAGACGGAATGCGGATCGAGGCGCGTATCACCATGCCTTCAGCGGGCGGGTCCGAATTCGCCGTCATTGAACCAGGAAACCCGGCACTCTGGGCATCGCAGCCCGATACACGCCGTCAGGGCAACACCCTGATCGCAAGCTCGGAGATTATCGGTGCCTCCGGCGGGCCATTCGCGCTGGATCGGTCCGAAGTGCGCATCACGGTTCTGGGGGCAAACCACGCTGTCGATATCCAAGGATGCAGCGCAGGCTGACCGGATGAGCCAGACCCCAAAGATCGGTGCCTTGGCTGTCGTGCTGCACGATGGCCAGGTACTTTTGGTGCAACGCAGCAAGCAACCCGATCAGGGGCTGTGGGGCTTTCCAGGCGGCCATGTGGAATGGGGTGAAACGGTTCTGGACGCCGCCACCCGCGAGCTGCGGGAAGAGACCGGTGTGATTGCTGAGCCTTTGGTCTATCTCGACAATCTCGACCTTTTGCTGCGCGATGATAGCGGGCAGACCCGGGCGCACTACCTGCTGGTCGGAGTTGCGTGTCGCTATGTAACCGGCACGCCTGTCGCTGCAGACGACGCGCAGGACGCTCAGTGGTTTCCGGTGGACCAGATCACCAGCGGCGACCTGCCAATGAGCGACCGCGTTCCCGATCTTTTGCAGCGTGCTTTAGAGATGGATCAAGCCTCGACCCGATCCGACAAGCGTGCATAAAGCACGCTGGACAGGACGACACCTACCAGCAGGATCACGGTCGCACCCGCTACGAAAACGCCAAAGCCCATTTGCAGCACACTTGGACCTTCGGCGGCTGGGTAGAGACCCGAGAGCAGCGCCAACGGCGCACCTGTCACTACGGGCCAGATCATCGAGGCACCCAGCCAGATCGCCAACGCTGCGCCCGTTGCGCGCACGGCATTGCGTACCACCCTGTCCGGCGCGCGCAAGGCCCGTCTCATCGATGTCATCGGGCGTGAGATGTCGTTTAGGATGGCCAGCAATGCAGGCACTAGCAGCAGGATCAGGGCCATGCCAAAGCCCAGCCCATAGACCAGTGTGATCACGGTCGGTTTCAAAAACTGCGCCTGCTGCGAGCTTTCGTACATCAAGGGCGTCAGCCCGAGTACCGTGGTCAGCGTGGTCAGCATCACAGGCCGCAATCGATCTGCCGTGCCTTCGACGATTGACGGCACCAACCCGCGCTCTTTCCGGTATCCGTCGATTGTGGTCACCAGAACAATCGAGTCGTTGATTATGATCCCGGTCATGCCCAACAGGCCGACGACGGTGAACATGCTTAACGGCACGCCCCACAGGTAATGCCCCCAGATCGCGCCCACGAGGCCAAAGGGAATGATCGCCATGACCACCAAGGGCCTTGTCCAACTGGCAAAGACCCAAGCCAATACCAGATAAATTCCGGTCAGACACAGGATCAGGCCTGTGCGGGCCTCGGACAGGAATTCATCCTCCTGCTCACTCAGGCCAGCCATGCGCCATTCGACCTGCCGTTCGGCGGCGATGTTTGGCAATATCTCTTCGCGCATGGCGCGGGCGATTTCGGCAGCCTGCGCCGGGTCGTCCTCGGAAATATCACCATTCACCGAGATGACCCGCAGACCATTTTCGCGCCGGACGGTCGAGAAACCCGATTTACGCTCGACCGAGACGATATCGGCGAGCGGGACATAAACGCCATCCGGAGTCCGCATCAATGTGCGTTCGAGGAAATCAGCAGTCAGTTCGCCCTCGGGCAGTTCGATCCGAATCTCGGTGCTACGCGGACCATCCGGGAAGGTCGCGGCCTCAATCCCGTTCAGCCGGTTTCGCAACACGCGGCCCAGTGTTTCGATGCGGAAACCCAGCGCCTGGCCCTGCGCGGTGAGGTCCAGAATGAACTCTTCCTTGTCATAGGCGAGGTTATCCTCGAGCGCTGAAACTTCAGGGTATTTCGCGAGTTCCGCCTGGAGGTCCTCGGATGCAGATTTCAACGTGTTCACATCCGCACCGTAGAACTGCACGTCAATCGCATCGCCACCGGGCCCTGAACGCCAACCACGGAAGCTAAGCAGCTCAACCTTCGGGTGGCGCGGCACGAAATCCTGCAGCTCGCCCACAAATTCAAAGCTGGAATAGGGGCGCAAGTCCGCATCGATCAGCTCGATCGAGATGCCGCCCAGCAAATCGTCATCCTTGCCGTCCGCCGCGCGCAGCCCCCATCCGGCCGAACCGCCAACCTCGGCTAGAACGTATTCGATCGGGTTGCGGCCATGGCGTTCTTCGTAAACCTGACCCAGTTCTTCCGTGGCTTTCTGGACCATGCGCATCATTTCCAGCGTCTCAGCGCGCGTCGCCCCTTCGACCATGATGAAATTGCCAGTGACCGAACCGCGTTCCGGTGCGTTGAAGAACCGCCAATTCACATCGCCCCGGATAAACAGAGCAATCTGGCTGGCCAGGATCACCACCATCAGTGCAACAACCACATAGCGTGCCCAGACCACCCACGCGACCAGCGGGCGGAACAGGTGGTCGCGCACCCAGCGGAAGCCCTTGTTTACAACCCGGTTGGGCCAGTCATACCAATGCTCCTTAGCCGAATGCGCGATGGCATGGGCCATATGGTTCGGCAGGATCAGGAAGCATTCGATCAACGAGGCAATCAAGACAGCGATAACGGTGAACGGAATATCTCGGATCAGCTCTCCGAAGCGGCCACCGATGGCGGTGAGGCCAAAGAAAGCGATAACCGTGGTAACTGTTGCAGCAAACACCGGCATCGCCATACGGCGAGCGGCGCGTTCTGCAGCTACGATTGGCGCTTCGCCCAAACGGCGGGCGCGAAAATCAGCGTGCTCTCCCACGACGATGGCATCATCAACCACGATGCCCAAGGTAATGATCAGACCGAACAGAGACACCATGTTCAGCGACAACCCGCCCAGATACATCAGCGCAATCGCCGCAGACATTGCCACCGGAATACCGGCGGCCACCCAGAACGCAATGCGGGCATTGAGGAACAGGAACAGCAGGCAGACCACCAGCCCAAGACCCACAAGGCCATTGTCGACCAGAATATCCAGTCGGTCGGTGATCGCTTGTGCGCGGGTGCGGATCAGCTCAACAGTGATACCTTCGGGCAGGCTGGCCTGCATCTCGGCCACGACATCCTCGACATCGCGCTGGATACCTATGGCATCGCCAAGATTGGACCGGTCGACGCGGATCGACATCGCCGGATTGTCGCCGACGAAATAGCTGCGGTTGCGCGTGACTCCCTCGACCCGGATTTCCGCCACATCGCCCACAATCAGCTTTGAACCATCGGCAAAGTTGCGCAGGGCGATACCTTCGATCTCTTCCGGGGTGCGTTTCTCAACGCCTGTCCGAATACGCGCATTGGCACCTGTGACATCGCCCGCAGGGTTCGCGGTGACTTCTGCCGCGATGGCCTCGGCAATATCCGAAAGCGAGATATCATTGGCGATCAACTGTGCGGTGGGGACTTCGACCACCACACGCGGCGCGGCCAGTCCCCGGATCGTTGTCCGCGTGACACCAACCGCAAACAGGCGGCTTATCAATTCATCGGTGAATTTGGCCAGTTGTTCAGCTTCGATGGGCCCTGTTATGACAACATCCGTGACACGATCCCGCCAAGCGCCACGTCGGATGGTTGGTTCCTCGGCGTCTTCGGGCAGGTTGGTGACGCTATCGACAGCCGTTCGAACCTCTTCAACCGCGCGGGACATATCCCAGTTCGGCTCAAACTCCAGCCGGACCTGTGCAGTTCCCTCGCGCGAGGTCGACTCGGTACTGGCAACGCCCTCAACCGCCAAAAGCGCCGGTTCGAGCAATTGGACGATGCCATTGTCGACATCCTCGGGGCCTGCGCCTTCCCATTGAACGTTCACATCGACGCGTTCGAGAATCACATCAGGAAAGAACTGTGCCCGCATGTTGGGGATCGCGGCGGCCCCCAGCACCAGCATGATCAGCAGCAACAGATTGGCCGCAGTCCGGTGCCGGGTGAAATAGCTGAGGATACCGCCCGCCGCGTTGGGAATGTCGCGGATCATCGCGCTTAGCCCCCGGCCCGATTGTCATCAAGACGGCGTATTAGGGTGGCGGGCACTTTGGCCTCGCTCAACTGGCCCAATACTTGGGCTTTGTCTTCCTGAGACATGGCATCACTGGCCTCGACCTGAGCCACAAGCTGAGCGCGCTTTTCGTCCGAAAGCTCGACCATGCCCGGATCAGCTTCGGCATTCGCCTCAATCCGTAGGGGCCGCACACGTACACCCGAACCCAGCAGAGGCGTCCGGCCAATCACAACCTCGCGGCCTTCCAGGCCTTCACCACGCAAAAGCACCTCATCGCCCTGACGACGGATCAATTGCACAGCCAACGGTTCCAGCCGGTCATCGGGGCCGAGAACAAGCACATTGCCCGTGGCGTCCAGAGCCGAGGATGGCAGACGGACCACATTATCGAGCGGCTGTTCTTCAATCGAAACGGTGACAAAATCCCCCGGCTTGAATCCCGGCGCGTCGTCGAGACGCGCATAGATCAGACGCCCGGTTTGCCCTTCACCCGCCGCGCCACTATCGCGACTGATCCGGCCGGTGGCAGTGAGATCGGTCCCCGTGACCTCAAGCGATACAGTCACCGGGGCTGAGATCAGATCACCCTGCGCGTCCAGCAACCGCACGAATTGCGCGGTGGAAACCCGAAACGCGACCTCAAGCGCATTGGGGTCGACGAGTTCGGCCAGCTTTTCGTTGGCCGCGACCAAGCGGCCTTCAACCAAAGTGACCTCGGTCAGCGTCCCATCAAACCCGGCATGGATCGTCATATCCTCCAGGTCACGCTCGGCCCCTTCCAACGCGATACGAGCCCGCGCAAACAAGGTTGTTGCCTGATCCACACGAGATTCGGCCTGCGCCAAAGCGATCCTGCGCGCGAGAACTGCCTGATGAGCCGATGTTGCGGCCAGTTCCGCTTCTTCGACGCTTGCAGCAGCCCCGACACCACGTGTCTGCAGATCCTGCTGGCGCTGCAGCGCCCGGTCACGCAGTTCGGCCTGTGCCTCGGCTGATTTCAACTCATCCTGCGCCAACAGCAGCGAGCGTTCGGCGTCCCGCTCTTCAAACTGGGCATCCAGAAGATCGGATTTGGCACGGTCCAGAGCAGATTGCATATCGGCTGGGTCCAGTTCGACCAGCAATTCTCCCGCCGTTACAGTACCGCCATCTTCAAAATCTTCGGCCAGTGATACAACGCGCCCACCCAAGGCCGCGCGCAGCTCTAACCGGCGGCGGCTTTGAATCTGGCCAAACGCTTCCAGATAAGGAGTGACGGTTTCCGGCTCGGCGGTTCGTACGGTAACGGCGAATATGCGTTCCCGCGCCTCAGGTGCCTGATTGTCCCGCGTCAGCACATCCTGAACCGCGCCCGAGATCATCTGTGCGGCAACGATCAACAGGCCCAGCGTCAGAAACGCCAGGAAGACCCCAACAAGGCTTTGCCGCAGAAATCGCATCGGTCACTCACCTTTGGTCGCACACGCTGCCTTCCGCAAAGGTAGCCGGGTCGCAAAAAATGCCAAGCCACAAAGCGGTTATGATCCATTAAACGCAGAACCAGTCTACTTCCGTCGCAGGTGTTCGTCCAATCTGGGCATTATTTCAACGAAATTACAGGGCCGGTGGCGATAATCGAACTGCTTCTCCAAAATCGCATCCCAAGCGTCTTTGCAGGCACCCGGGCTGCCCGGCAACGCAAACAGATAGGTTCCGCCTGCAACTCCGCCTGTGGCGCGGGACTGCACGGCAGAAGTACCTATCTTTTCCATAGACACGATGGTGAAAACGGTGCCAAACGCTTCGATCTCTTTTTCATAAACGTCCCGGTGCGCCTCGACTGTAACATCGCGACCCGTCAGACCTGTGCCGCCGGTCGAGATCACGACGTCGATTTCAGGATCCGCGATCCAACTGCGCAATTGCTCGGCAATCTGGGTGCGTTCGTCCTGAATGATCTTGCGGTCCGCCACTGAATGTCCAGCCGTTTCGATCCGGTCGACAAGCGTCTGGCCCGAGCGGTCGTCGTCCAGTGAGCGTGTATCCGACACGGTCAGAACCGCAATACGGACGGGGATGAACTCAATGCTTTCGTCAATGCGCGACATATGTCGTCAAGCCCTTTCCATAATGGCAAGCCGGATGGCAAGAGCCGCGAATATCCCGCCCGTGACCCATCCAATGATACGTGAAGCGCGTGGGTTTGAGATCAAAATGCGCCCTACTCCGCCCGCAAAGATACCGACCATCCCATTCACTAGAATGCTGCCCAAGGTGATAATTGCACCAAAGGTTAGGAATTGCAGCAGAACCGGGCCGTTTGCTGGGTCCACGAACTGAGGGATAAAGGCCAAAACAAACAGAATGACCTTGGGATTGGTCAGGTTCACCAGCAACCCCTCGCGAAACGCGAAATGAGCAGGCTTGATTGCTGCATCGTCCGACACTGCCCCTTTCCGGATTGCGCCCCATGCAAGAACCAACAGATAAGCAACGCCCATCCACCGGATAACGTCAAACAGCCAAGGCACGGCTGATACCAACGCCCCAAGTCCAAGCCCCGCCAGCAAAACTTGCACCATCAGACCCGTCGAAACACCGAGGCTGGCCATCATCGCTGGGCGTGACCCGGACCGTAACCCTTGCCCGAAACAGAACATCATGTCAGCGCCGGGTGTGAAATTCAGCACCAGTGCGGCTGGGACGAAGGCCATCAATGTCACTGTCTCGATCACGTTGTTACCTCGAACCAATGTGGTTTTGGGCCCAGATTGGCGATCTGAGACCGCCCGAGCATGCCGCGGTATCCCCAACTGTCGTGGATATGACCGCAAAAGACAAAATCGGGCTGGATGCGTTCAACCGCGTCCCGAACTGCGGTCGAGCCGACCGACACATCTTGCGATGTCACATCCCCATATCCTTTTGGCGGAGAGTGCGCGATCAGAACATCCGCAGCCTCGCACCGGTCCAGCAGTTCCGATGCTTCAGCTTCAGTAAGATCGCAGGACCAGTCTCCGAAAGGCGTCACCGGCACACCGTAACCCAGCCCGAACAGGCGCAGACCATCCAATGTCATGCCCGTCCCGTGCAGAACATGCGCGCCTTCGGGCGCAGCGGCTGTCAGTTCCTCGGCGCTCTCAGCGTTGCCCGGCACCAGGATCAGCGGCGCTGCAATGCCCGACAGCATCTGCATCGCTTCTTTCAGGCCCCGCCGCGCATTGCAAAAATCCCCCGCTCCGATGACAAGATCAGCCTCGGCGCTGGCGACCACCAGATCAGCGGCCCGGTTGCGCGCCATATGAAGATCGGAAAACGCCAGAACTCTCATCCCGCGCCTCTCAGCCGTGCTTGCAGGTCCAGCAGATCGGCCCAGGCCTGTCGCTTCATCTGCGGTTGACGCAGCAGGTAGGCCGGGTGGAACATCGGGATGACCGGCAGGTTCAGCGCCTGATCCCATTTCCCGCGCAGCCGCGTGATACCGCGTTTGCCCAGCAAGGCCTGACAGCTAATATTGCCCATCACCACCAGCACCTCGGGCTTGGCCAACGCCACATGCCGCTCCAGAAACGGCTTCATCATGCCAATCTCTTCCGGCTTGGGATCGCGATTCTGCGGGGGCCGCCACGGCAACACGTTGGTAATGTAGACATTCTCGCGCCGATCCAGATCAATCGCGGCCAGCATCCGGTCCAGCAATTGCCCAGCGCGCCCGACAAAGGGCTTACCTTCGCGATCCTCATCACGGCCGGGCGCTTCGCCGATGATCATTACCCGTGCACCGGGGGTGCCATCGGCAAACACCAACTGCCGCGCGCCGCGTTTGAGGTCGCAAAGATCAAACGCCTCCATCGCCGCACGCAAATCGACGAGCGATCCAGCGGTTTTCGCCGCCTGTTTTGCAACAGCTGCGGCATCGACCGGTTCTGGTTTTTTCGCAGGTTCAACCGCAGCTGGTTTCTTAGCCTTGGCCGCTTTGTCCAGCAACGCATAGCGATCCACCGGCGCGTCGCCGATCGCCTCGGTTGCGCCCAGCTCGATCTGCCATTCCAGCAGCGCCCGCGCGGTATGATGGTCCAAACCCGATTCCATAACCCTCAATCTAACCAGCTTTTGACCGAGGGAAAGCGAATAGACCTTGCCATGGCACAGGGTCGCACCGACCATGGCAGGGTCATGCTGTCATTTCTGCGATTCCTTCTGATTGCTCTATTGCTGGCAACCTTTGGCGGTTCGGCGAGTGCGCAGCTGTTTGATCGGAATACTCAATGCCGCGCCGGACAGTTGCAATGCGGGCGCGGTTGCTGCCCCGCAGGCCAACGCTGCAGCTTTGATGGTCGCTGTATCCCGCCGGGACACACCTATTGTGGAGGTGGGCGCACCTGCGGCCCGTTCGAGCGCTGCGTGGCAGGAGGAACCCGTTGCGCCCCTGCTGGGGCGAATAAGTGCACCTCGCGCCTGGATTGCCCCGGTGGTAGCTTCTGCAACGGACGCGGTGAATGCGAGCGCAGCAGACCGGATTTAGTCCCCGCTCCATCCACAACCTGCGCCGATGGCAGGAGTTGCGGAGCCGGTTCATCCTGCTTGCCGGGCGGCGGATGTTCGCGCCCCGGCTGGTTTCTGTGTGAAGAAACCGGTTCGCAATGCCGACCCGGCTTTAAATGCTCGGCTTATCAGGGCTGTGTTCCGATCAAGGCCATTGATTGTGGCTATGGCAAGTGGTGCAAACCAGGGGAACAATGCCTGCCCGAAGGCGGATGTGAGAAACTGCCCGAAGGGTCGGAACCTTAGGTTGCCTTGGCCTGCATGGCTTCCTATAAGCGGTCCGATTGTCAGACAGGAGCCCGCCCATGCGTTTCGCCCATCGTCACCTTCTTGGCATCGAGCATCTGTCGCAATCCGATATCACCGCTATCCTTGATCTGGCCGAAACCTATGTCGATCTGAACCGACAATCGACTAAGCATTCGGACGTCCTGTCAGGGCTGACGCAGATCAACATGTTCTTCGAAAACTCCACCCGCACGCAGGCCAGTTTTGAACTGGCGGGCAAGCGGTTGGGGGCCGATGTGATGAACATGGCAATGCAGGCCAGTTCGATCAAAAAGGGCGAGACGCTAATCGATACGGCGATGACGCTGAACGCGATGCATCCCGATCTGCTGGTGGTACGGCATCCTCATTCTGGCGCGGTCGACCTGCTGGCGCAGAAAGTGAACTGCGCCGTTCTGAACGCGGGAGACGGGCGGCACGAACACCCGACGCAAGCCCTGCTGGACGCGCTGACCATCCGCCGTGCCAAAGGCCGCCTACACCGGCTGAACATCGCGATTTGCGGAGACGTGGCGCATTCGCGCGTGGCGCGCTCGAACCTGATCCTGCTGGGCAAGATGGAAAACCGCATCCGTCTGATCGGCCCGCCGACGCTGGTGCCGTCGCAATTCGCGGAATTCGGGGCCGAGATCTATGATGATATAAATGAGGGTCTGAAAGACGTCGACGTTGTGATGATGCTGCGCCTTCAGAAGGAACGGATGGACGGCGGCTTTATCCCCTCGGAACGCGAGTATTATCACCGCTACGGTCTGAACGCTGAAAAGCTGGCGCTGGCCAAGCCAGACGCCATCGTGATGCACCCCGGTCCAATGAACCGCGGGGTCGAGATTGACGGGACGCTGGCGGACGACATCAACCGATCCGTTATTCAAGAGCAGGTCGAGATGGGCGTCGCCGTCCGCATGGCCGCCATGGACCTGCTAGCGCGCAACGTACGAGAAGCCGCATGAACGATCTGGCCATCGCCCCCCATGAGCGCGGCGTGATCCGCCTGTTCTCGCTGGACATGCGCCCGGAAGAGGCGAAATTCCTGCGCGAACCGGGGGCTGTTGATCAGGTGTTGGGTGTCGAGGGGCTGGATCCAGAACAGATCGACATTTTTCCGGTATCCGACCTCGAAGATCTCGGGCTTTATGGCTATCTCAGCGAAGGTTGTGGTGTCTCGGAAGACCAGTTGGATCGCGCGAAGTTGGACGCCATTGAAGGCTGGGTGATGGTCCTGCGCAGTGCGGCGCTGGGTGGTCGATCTGCAACCCTTTCCCTCGATCCCCGCCTGCATCTGATTGGCCTGTTCACCGAAGAGGCTACCAACTGGTCCGGCGGCACGATTGAGACCGAAAGCGCAAAACCGTTCTCGGCCCCGCAAAGCCCGCCAGTGGATAATAAACCAAGCCGCATCGGTTCAGCCGTCATTGCCTTGCTGATTCTGATCGCCGTCGGAGGTGCCTTGTGGCTGATCCTGTGACCTTCTCCTCAGACAAGGGCGCTTATGTCCGCACCAACGCATGGCTCGCCGCCTTTGCAATGGCGGCCGCAATGGTCGTGCTATGGTTGATCGGCAATCCTTACGTCTGGACCGGCGCACCCGCAGGGTTGGCCGCCATCACCATCCGCGCTTGGTATTTGGCTTCGGAAGAACTGGTCGCCAAGTGGGAAATGATGGGCACCACTCTCACCGGTCCTGGTCCGCGTAAGGTGGCGCTGAACCAAATTCAGGCGGTCAATACCATTGGCAGTTTTGTCCAGATCGTCACCAAAGGCGGCGACAAACACCTGATCAAATATCAGGCGGACCCCGCCGCCACCAAAGCTGCAATCGAAAGGGCCATGGCATGAGCAATCTGATTTTTACTAACGCTCGCCTGATCGACCCCGAAGCTGGCACAGATAGCATCGGCTGGCTGCAGATTGCCGATGGTCGGATCGCAGCGCTTGGTGAAGGCACGGCCCCAGACGCTGACACGCAGGTGGTCGATTGCGGTGGGCAGTGCCTCGCCCCCGGCATTGTCGACATTGGCGTCAAGGTCTGTGAGCCCGGTGAGCGGCACAAAGAAAGCTATAAATCCGCAGGTCTGGCTGCGGCTGCAGGGGGTGTGACAACCATCGTCACCCGTCCCGATACTCTGCCTGCCGTCGACACACCCGAGACGCTTGAGTTCGCCACCCGCCGCGCGCAAGCGGACGCTCCGGTCAACGTTTTGCCAATGGCCGCCCTGACCAAAGAACGCGAAGGGCGTGAGATGACCGAGATCGGGTTCCTGCAAGATGCTGGAGCTGTGGCCTTCACCGATTGCGATCATGTCATCACCAATACCAAGGTGTTCTCACGCGCGCTGACCTACGCCAAATCCTGTGGCGCGCTTGTGATTGCCCACCCGCAAGAGCCGGGCCTGAGCAGCGGTGCCGCGGCCACCAGCGGTAAATTCGCCGCACTGCGAGGCTTGCCTGCCGTATCGCCTATAGCCGAGCGTATGGGGTTGGACCGCGACATCGCCCTGCTTGAAATGACCGGGGCCGCCTATCACGCCGATCAGATCACCACCGCCCGCGCCCTGCCTGCACTGGAGCGCGCCAAGCGCAACGGGCTGGACATCACAGCAGGCACGTCAATCCACCATCTGACGTTGAACGAATTGGACGTGTCTGATTATCGCACCTTCTTCAAGATCAAGCCCCCGCTGCGATCCGAAGATGACCGGCAAGCCGTGATCGAAGCAGTGCGAACCGGTCTGATAGACACGATCAGTTCCATGCACACGCCGCAGGATGAGGAAAGCAAGCGTCTGCCGTTTGAAGAGGCGGCCTCGGGCGCGGTGGCGCTGGAAACACTGCTGCCTGCTGCGCTTCGGCTATATCATTCCGAACAGCTGGACTTGCCGACCCTGTTCCGCGCCATGGCCCTCAATCCGGCCAAACGGCTGGGGTTGGAGAGCGGTCGCCTGGCCCTAGGCGCGCCTGCCGATCTGGTGCAGTTCGACCCGGATGTTCCCTTTGTTCTGGACCGATTTACGCTGAAATCGAAATCGCAGAACACACCGTTTGACGGTCAGCGGATGCAGGGTAAGGTCACCGCAACCTTTGTCGCTGGACAAGAAGTGTACCGGAGAGCCTGATGCCCCTGATCGACAGCACAATGACTCAGCTCATCCTGTGGGCCGCGTTGGGATACCTGCTAGGCTCCATACCCTTTGGCATGATCGTCGCGCGCGTGATGGGTCTGGGAAATCTGAGGCAAATCGGGTCGGGCAATATCGGCGCAACCAACGTCCTGCGAACCGGCAATAAGGCAGCGGCAGCGCTGACATTGCTGTTTGATGCAGCCAAGGGTGCCGTTGCTGTTCTGCTGGCACGCGCTTTGGCTGGTGAAGATGCCGCGCAGATCGCCGCGTTGGCCGCGTTCCTCGGGCATTGCTTTCCGGTCTGGCTGGGCTTCAAAGGCGGCAAAGGCGTTGCGACTTTTCTGGGCCTTTGGCTGGCACTTGACTGGCGCGTGGGTGTCGCCTGCTGCTTGACATGGCTGGTCGCGGCGCTGATCTGGCGTATTTCATCCGTTGGTGCGCTGGCCGCCGCCGCCCTATCCACCACCTGGATCATGGTGCTGACAGATGGCAGTACCTTCGTTCTTGGAATTGCTCTGACCTTGCTGCTCTACTGGCGGCACAGCGCCAACCTAGCGCGGATCAAGGCGGGGACAGAACCGAAAATCGGGAAATCGTGACAGCGCCCAGCGCGTTTCTGAAAGCGTTCCATGATCTGCCGGTCGGCACGTTCACCGGTTCCGTTGGGCCGCATCGATATTTGGTATCGCATCAGATCATGGCCTGCGGGAAATCTCACAAACTGGTGGCTCATCAATTGGGCGGACCGGATTACATCAGCCTGAACCTTTATCTCACACAGAAAAGCGGCGCATTGCTTCGCCCCTGCGAAATGCCTGCGGAAAAGGTGGTCGATTTTGTCCTGGCGCTGGTGCCTGACGTGCAGGAATGAACAACCGGTCTTTGTGATTGCACAATCACAATTGATTGCTTTGAACGTGATCGGGCCATTCCCCAACTGGGATTTTGTGACGGCCAATTACAGGCGTCGCGACAATCAAATCCGGTTCGCCCGGGCAAAATTACAGTGCTCTTCAGCGAGCCTATTCACGAAAGGTGAAGTCATGAACACGTTCAAATCCATCATCAGCGGAGTCGCGCTGTCTGTTGCGATCGCAAGCTCAGCAATGGCGGCTGGCGTCGAAATCAACGCAAGCTCGACCGGATTGGCAATGCAGGGCTATGACCCGGTTGCCTATTTCACCGTTGGCGAAGCAACCAAGGGTGATTACAAAATCACCACGCTGCACAACGACGCCCTGTACCGTTTTGCATCGGAAGAGAACAAAGCCGCTTTTGAGGCGAACCCAGAGGCCTATCTGCCTGCTTACGGCGGCTATTGCGCATTTGGCACCGCAATGGGCTTCAAGTTCGATGGTGACCCGAACTACTGGAAAATCGTCGACAACAAGCTGTATCTGAACCTGTCACAAGACATTCAGGAGCGTTGGGAAGGCGACATTCCGGGCTTTGTTGAGAAAGCCAGCGCGAACTGGGAAGACATCGCCGACAAAGACCCGGCTGAACTACAGCAATAATTCGCTGACAAGACCTTTGTGCATCGGCGGCAGATCGTATCTGCCGCCGATCTTCGTTTGAAGGCATCATGTTTCACCCTATCTAGCATGTGAGAAAAGAGCCCAACCTGAGTGGGCCCACGCCGGGGCACCGGCCAGAATAAAGTTGTTCGGGACAGTCAAAACATCACTGATCCGGCCTAAGGGCCGGAACGTAGATTCAATCATAACGCTGCCATTAGATTTAATTGGCAGCAGGTTTCGAGCGAAAGGAATGAGACGATGACAGGAAGATTGGCACTGATCACCTCGGTCGCCGTATTGGCTGCGGGATCCGCCATGGCGCAATCCTCAGGCAACTGGACTGGATTCTACGGCGGTGCACAGTTTGGTTATGCGGACATCGACACAAACGTATCAGGCGTCGACGGCGATGGTGCGATCGGCGGTATCATCCTTGGATATGATTACGATCTGGGCGATTGGGTCGTCGGAGGTGGCTTCGACTATGACTGGAGCGACGTAGACCTTTCCGGCGCCGCCACGGTCGAGAATGTCTGGCGACTCAAAGCGCGCGCGGGCTACAAGGTGAACCCGCAGGGCCTGCTTTATGGCACCGCCGGTTATGCCGATGCGGATACCGATAATCTGGGCAGTGACGATGGCTGGTTCATCGGCGCAGGCTATGAGCAGATCGTAGCCCCCAATATCAGCGTTGGAGGCGAGATTCTGTATCATGAGTTCGACGACTTCAACTCATCGGGCGTCGATGTTGACGCAACTACAGTTCAACTGCGCGTCGCATATCGGTTTTGATGAGAAGGTAGGGCCCGGCTATTTGCGCCGGGCCCGTGCCGCTACGGCACCAAGACTGTGCTGCCGGTGGTTTGTCGTGATTCCAAAGCACGATGCGCATCAGCAACTTGATCCAACGGAAACTCCTGATCGACATGGATCTTGACCTCGCGCCCGTCTACTTTGCCAAACAAGCGTCGCGCCATCGCCTGACAGGTGGCGTGATCCGAGATATGCGTGAACAAGGTTGGCCGCGTCACCTTCAGAGATCCCCGCTGCGCAAGCGTTCCCAGATCGACAGGCGGCACTGGCCCCGAAGCGTTTCCGAATGAAATCATCATGCCCAAGGGTTTCAGGCAATCCAGCGATCCCTCAAACGTGTCCGCACCGATGGAGTCCATCACCACATCAACCCCTTTGCCTCCGGTGATCTCGGCCACACGCTCGACAAAATTCTCGGTCCGGTAGTTGATGCAATGTGACGCGCCATTGAATTGCGCCAGGCTGCATTTCTCATCCGTTCCCGCTGTCCCGATCAGTTTGATGCCTTCGGATTTCGCCCATTGGCAGGCGATCAGTCCCACACCTCCGGCTGCCGCGTGGAACAACACGGTATCTCCGCGCCGCAGCGGCGTTGTGCGGTGAAACAGGTATTCAACCGTCATGCCCTTTAGCATCATGGCCGCTGCGGTGCGGAACGAGATACTCTCGGGCAGCGGACAAACCTGTGCTGCAGGCATCACGCGCGCTTCGGAATATGCTCCCGATGGGCCTGCGGCATAGGCCGCGCGTTGGCCGGGGGCAAGATGCGTAACGCCTTCGCCTACCGCCTCAACGACTCCGGCCGCTTCCATTCCCAACGCATGAGGCAATTCCAGCGGATAAAGGCCGGTACGCTGGTACACATCGATGAAATTCAATCCGCAGGCATGATGGCGAATGCGCACCTCACCCGGGCCGGGATCGCCAAGCGGGCGATCCTCAATCCGAAGAACCTCGGGGCCGCCGGATTCGTGTATGACGACTGTGCGTGCTGTCTGCTGCATGAATGCCTCCCTTGCCTGTGGAAACAAAGCTAACACGCCTGTGCGGCAGAGCAATCCTTCCGGCTCTGCAAGGGTGATCGGGCAAAATTTCGCAATATGTGCTATAATGCAACGAGACGTTGTAATTGGGCAGACGTTGCCGGCTGATCCGGTCACGCGAATTGCCACGCCGGATGCATCCCGCGGCGCACCCACGCCAGAAAAGGGGATGAACATGGACAAGACAATCGGTAACCCAATCACCTGGGTCGCCCGAAATCTGCGGGCAACCAGCGATCATGTCACTGAATCCGTGACCGAGATCGGCAGCGCGGATGTTCAGGCTCTGCCGACGGTGCATACGCTGACCCTGCAGGATCTGCGCGAATGCCTGAAAGCTGGATATAACGATTTTCTCGAAACCCGGGCCGATGCGATCTTTGTCGTTCTGATCTATCCAATCGCAGGTCTGCTGATGTTCGGTATTGGGCTCAACAAAGACATGGTGCCCCTGCTGGCCCCGCTTGTCATGGGCTTTGCCCTGATCGGGCCGGTCGCCGCCGTCGGGCTTTATGAGATCAGTCGCAAGAGGGAACAGGGCGGAGACGTTCATTGGCTGGACGCGTTCGGCGTATTCCGTTCGCCTTCCTTCGGAGCCATACTGGCATTGGGCTTCTATCTGGTCATGCTATTGATGATCTGGCTAATGGTCGCGCAAGGCATCTACGCGCAAACCCTAGGGCCAGAACCTCCGGCTTCGGCCATGGCATTCGTGACAGAAGTGTTTACCACCGGAGCAGGCTGGAGCATGATCATCATCGGCACCGTCACCGGTTTCCTGTTTGCACTGGTCGCATTGGCGCTAAGCGTGGTCAGCTTTCCGCTGTTGCTGGATCGCAAAGTGGGCGTTCCCGTGGCCGTCGTAACCTCGGTCCGGGTCTTGCGTCAGAACCCGGGTGTGATCTTGACCTGGGGGGCCATTGTGGCCGCGATGTTGGTACTGGGCGCGATCCCGATGTTGCTGGGGCTGATCGTCGTCATGCCCGTTCTAGGCCACGCCACATGGCACCTGTATCGCCGGGCGGTCGCCTGACTACATGGCAGCAGCTTAACCAGAGACCTTCAGAACGATCTTGCCAATGTGGCCCGATGCTTCCATCCGCGCATGTGCAGCGGCGGCATCAGAAAGATCGAATTCTGAATCCATCACCGGTGCGACCTTCCCGGCCTCAAGCAATGGCCACACGGCTTCACGCAAGTCTTGCGCGATGCGCGACTTGGCCAAATCGCTTTGTGGGCGCAAGGTGCTGCCAGTCAGGGTGAGGCGTTTCACCATCATAAGCGCAAAGTTCAGTTCGACCACCGGACCTTGCAGGAAAGCGATCTGAACCAGCCGCCCGTCTTCCGCCAAAGCCTTGATGTTGCGCGGGATATAATCACCACCGACCATGTCCAGGATCAGGTTCGCCCCGCCCTCGGCGCGCATCGCAGCCACGAAATCTTCGTCGCGATAGTTGATGGCCTTTTCGGCACCTAGCTTGATACAAGCCTCACATTTCTCAGCCGACCCGGCGGTTGCAAAGACGCGGGCGCCAAACGCATTGGCCAGCTGAATGGCCGTCGTGCCGATCCCGCTGGAACCGCCATGGACCATAAACCGCTCCCCTGGTTTCAAGCCGCCACGGGTGAAGACATTGGACCAAACAGTAAAGAAGGTTTCGGGCAGGCAGGCAGCTTCTTTCAAACCCATACCCGCAGGCACAGGCAGGCAATGAGCGGCGGGCGTTGCGACATATTCAGCATAACCGCCGCCGGGCAACAGGGCGCAAACCCGATCGCCAACGACCAGACCTTCGACACCCGAGCCGATGGCGACGACCTCTCCTGAGGCTTCCAGCCCCGGCAAATCGCTTGCACCGCGAGGTGGATCATACGCCCCTGCCCGCTGCAGCGCATCAGGACGGTTTACCCCGGCGTACGCGACTTTCAGAACCACCTGACCCTCTGCTGGTTCCGGCATCGGGCGTTCCGTCAGTTGCAGAACGTCCGGGCCACCAGCTTCAGTGATCTCGACAGCGCGCATTGTCTGGGTCATGGGCATATCTCCTTTGCCCAATGCCTAGCAGGCGAAAACGCAGAGGCCCAGCGGCAAGTGGAAACGCTGCGACTATTTTCCCGATGACAGCGAACCGGGCAGGTTGTCGGGCAACTTCGTCGGAGCCTTCACCTGACCCGCAAGCCAGTTGGGGACGGCCAGAAACGGTTTCAGCAGCGGGTTGCCATTCACCTGCGCCTTGAACTTTTCAAACTGCATTACGTCCTCGATCCGCCGATCCAGGAATTCCCATGTCGCCTGATAATCCGGGCTGTCATCACCCAGCCAATACAACAGTGTCGAAGAATAGACGCCCGACAGAGTGGCACGTTTGGTGTACCAGTTCACGTCGTCCGAAGTATCGCCAAGCGCTATCCAGATCTGGTCACAGGTGCCCCAGACCGCCTTGGCCCCATCCGCGGCCTGGATCGGCAACGCAAACAAAGTCATACCTCGGCGCACTGCTTCTTTGTCTTCGACCGCCTGCAGGCGGAAACGGACGGCAGCGGCGATCTTTTCACGGAATTTCAACCCGCTCAGCTCTTCGGATTTCAACCGCTCCAACATCGCGGCATCCCCGCGCGCATGAAAGGCCAGTGCCAGATCGACGGCACCACGCGGACAGATCGCTCGGGCCAGCGCGGGCTCCAGATCGCAATCGCTGATGGCCGCACGAAAGCTGGTTTCCGACCAGCCGTCGAACGGCACATGGTTCAGAATCGCATCGAGAAGCTGCTCTTTGGTGTCTTCATAGGTTGCTGTCATGTCGGGTCTCCGAGGCTGCGGGTCCAGTACTAGACAAGTTAGGCGTGCTTTGCTATACGGCCACTTCCTGCAAATCCTTGCAACTCTATCTAGAAAGGTGGTGACAACCACATGCAGGTTAGTGTTCGCGACAATAACGTCGATCAGGCGCTTCGTGCCCTGAAGAAAAAGCTGCAGCGCGAAGGCGTGTTCCGTGAAATGAAGCTGAAGCAACATTTCGAGAAACCGTCCGAGAAAAAAGCGCGCGAGAAAGCTGAAGCGATCCGCCGTGCCCGTAAACTGGCACGTAAGAAAGCACAGCGCGAAGGTTTGCTCTAAGAGCTTCCTGCGACTCGTCCAGCTTTGGATGACACTATTTGACGACCCCCGAGGCCGTGCCCGGGGGTTTGTCGTTTTTAGGGCGGATGATCCCGCCAATTCCCGGCTTTACCCTCGCGGCAACCTGCCGATTTTGATGCAATCGCCGCAGTCGGCATTTTACAGCGCAGCGAATCGCCGTTCGGTTGCATTCTGCCGCCGAAAAACGCCCATCGCCGTACCCGCCCTATTCAGCGTTCTTTGATCGTCTGTAAGTGAGGCCGTCCACTCAGACATAACCAAAAACGGAGGCACTGATGTCGACAGCAAGTACGGTCGAGCGCGAAATGCTCGCGCTGATCAACCAAGAGCGCACATCCCGCGGTCTTGATCCCCTGGAACTTGAACGCAACCTGAACGAATCTTCCGAGGACCACAGCAGCTGGATGCTGGACACCGACCGGTTCAGCCACACCGGTCAGGGTGGTTCATCCGCGACCCAACGGATGCAAGCCGCAGGGTTCGACCTTTCCGGGAGCTGGCGCACCGGAGAAAACATCGCCTGGCAATCCGAGCGTGGCGCACCCGGTATCAGCGATGATGTCGCCCAGTTGCACCAGAACCTGATGAATAGCCCCGGTCACCGCGCCAACATTCTGAACCCCGATTTCAAATATATCGGCATCGGGATCGAAGAAGGCGACATGCAGGGGTACGACGCTGTCATGGTGACGCAGAACTTTGCGGCGACTCAGGGCGATGTCGATCTTGATAACGGCGGCACCACCCCGCCGGTGACGCCTCCGGTTGAAGAAGTTGTTGAGCCAGAGGAGGAAGAGGTTACCACCCCGACCGAACCAGAAGTGCCGGAAACCGATGTGACCGAGACTGAGGAACCAGTTGACGAAACACCGGTAGCGGAAGTTCCCGATGCCGAAGAACCGGCAGAGGAGACCCCGGAGGAAGACGTCACCGAAACCGAAGAACCATCGGACGAAACACCCGACACCGATGTGACGGAAACCGAGCAACCGGCAGACGAAACGCCAGAAACTGACGTTACCGAGACCGAGGACCCGGTTGAGGAGACTCCGGAAACAGACGTGACCGAAACTGAAGAGCCGGAACCCGATGTGCCGGATACTGAAGTCGTCGAGGTCGAGGAACCCGAAACTCCGGAGACCGACGTCACCGAGGTCGAAGAACCCGAGCCAGAAACACCTGAAGTTGTCGTTGACAATGGTGCACCGGGCGCGGACTGCTTTGACGTTCAGGCCTTCCTTGCCGGGATCGAAGCGTTTGTTAATGCGCTGCAAGCCCAATTTGACCAGTTCGAATGGTCTCCGGTGCAGCAGGCTGACACGACCCCGGAGATGGATGATTTCGATCTGGTGTTCGACACCGACTTCGCTGACGACATGATCGAAACCGTTGAAGCCACAGTCGAAGACATGAATGACGACATGTGCGGCGTGTTTGTTTTCGAAACGAACTGCGGATTTGATTGGGGTTAATCAAACCGTTCAGGTGCGGGGATCCTTTTCCCGCACCACTTTCCTGCCAAATCAATATATCTTAGGCACGTGTAGCTCATCCGGCAAAATGCGCCGTTCGTATTCGGGGTTATAGCGCCGATCCGGCAGATTGACCTTTTCCTGCGGCACATCCTCATAGGGGATCTTGGTCAGCAGGTGCTCGATACAATTGAGCCGTTCGCGTTTCTTGTCGTTGCCTTCAACGATATACCAAGGCGCCTCAGATATGTTGGTGCGAAAGAACATATCCTCTTTGGCCTTGGTGTATGCCTCCCACCGGATGCGGGATTCCAGATCCATCGGTGACAGTTTCCACTGCTTCATCGGATCGTGAATACGCATCAGGAATCGCAATTGCTGTTCTTCGTCTGTAATCGAGAACCAGTATTTCAGCAGGATAATCCCCGACCGCACCAGCATCCGTTCGAATTCGGGAACGTCCTGAAAGAACTGTTCGACCTGATCCTCGTTGGCAAATCCCATCACGCGTTCAACACCAGCGCGGTTGTACCAGGACCGATCGAAGAACACGATCTCACCGGCCGCAGGCAAATGGGGCACGTAGCGCTGAAAATACCACTGGCTTTGTTCGCGTCGGCTGGGTGCAGGCAAGGCGACCACACGCGCTACACGAGGGTTCAAACGCTGCGTGATCCGCTTGATCACGCCCCCTTTCCCGGCGCTGTCGCGCCCTTCAAATAGAATACAGACCTTGGCCCCTGTATGGACCACCCAATCCTGAACTTTGATAAGTTCAGCCTGCAGCCGCAAAAGGTTGCGAAAATAGACCTTGCGATCCAGCATGTCAGGATGCTGGTCCTTGTAAATCTTGCGCACTTCCATCGAAAGCATGGGTTCGCTGAATTCGATCTCGAAATCTTCGTCCAGCGTGTCTTCCAGTTCAGCTTCCAGCCAATCTTTCGGCGTGCTGTTGTTTTCGTAAGCCAAGGTCTGCTCCTTATCGTTCATCGGGTTCGGACCGTACACGGCCAGTGTAACCACGGAGTGTCAGCGCAAAGTGCCGAGGTCGTACATAAGGTCGGAAACATGGATTTTGGCCCGACCGCACGACAGATACAAGCGGCAGAATTGACGCAAGGCTAACCCCAATAGTTGGTTTCAGACAGGCAAGGCCGTGGTTTTGAACACCGTGCGCAAAGCAAATGAGCTTTGCATCTGCGCCACCCCAGGCAAGCGCGACAGGTATTGCCGATGAATGCGAGCAAAATCCTCGGTATTTTCTGCGACGACCTTTAGAATGTAGTCCGCCGTGCCCGCCATCAAATGGCATTCCAGCACATCCGGAATCCGTGCTACGGCTTTTTCAAACGCCTCCAGCACTTCTTCCGCCTGACCCTGCAACGTGATCTCGACAAACACAGTGGTTGGAACGTTCAACTTCCGTGCATCCAACAGGGCGACGTAGTCCTTGATATAACCCTCAGCCTCAAGTCGCTGCACGCGCCGGTGGCAGGCCGAAGGGGATAGATTCGCCTGTTCGGACAATTCCGAATTTGACATCCGCCCTTTGCGCTGCAGGGCTGCCAGAATCTTCCGATCTGTTGCGTCAATCGTCATTTGCGCACATCCATTGCGTCAAGTTGCCTATACCTCGAATATTTTCCCGCAGATTGTGTGTTTAGCAAGTGGGGTTTCACAAAAATTGCGCCAATTTATGCCCATAATTTAGGCAGTTTATGAATGGAGTCTCACATGAAAATCGGCTGCCCCAAGGAAATCAAACCTCAGGAATTCCGCGTCGGGATGACCCCGAACGCTGCTGGCGAAGCTGTGGCCCGCGGTCACGAAGTCATTATCGAAACCGGTGCCGGGATGGGCTCGGGCTTTGATAACGATGCTTATGTAGCGGCAGGTGCCCGCATCGTCGACACTGCAGAAGAAGTGTTCGCCACGGCTGATATGATCGTCAAGGTCAAGGAGCCTCAGGCGGTCGAGCGCAAAATGCTGCGCGAAGGTCAGTTGCTGTTCACCTATCTGCACCTGGCACCCGATCCAGACCAGACCCACGATCTGCTGGAATCCGGCTGCACCGCGATTGCCTATGAGACCGTGACTGACTCCAATGGCGGCCTGCCGCTGCTGGCGCCGATGTCCGAGGTTGCCGGTCGCTTGGCTCCACAAGTTGGATCCTGGACTCTGCAAAAGGCCAACGGAGGCCGCGGCGTTCTGATGGGTGGTGTTCCGGGTGTAGGCCCTGCCAAAGTGATCGTCATCGGCGGAGGCGTCGTAGGCACCCACGCAGCGAAGATTGCCGCAGGCATGGGTGCGGATGTGACCGTACTGGACCGTTCGCTGCCGCGTCTCCGCTATCTGGACGATGTGTTCGGCGGAACCTTCAAGAACCAGTATTCAACCGCTGGTGCGACAGCCGAGCTGATCCAGGATGCCGACCTGGTCATCGGTGCGGTTCTGATCCCGGGCGCAGCTGCTCCCAAACTGATCTCGCGCGAACAGCTGTCGACCATGAAGCCCGGCGCGGCTCTGGTAGACGTTGCGATCGATCAGGGCGGCTGTTTTGAAACCTCGAAAGCCACCACCCACGCCGATCCGGTTTACGAAGTTGACGGCATCATGCACTACTGCGTCGCCAACATGCCCGGTGCGGTTGCCCGGACTTCGACCATCGCACTGGGCAACGCAACCATGCCGTTCATGCTTTCGCTGGCAAGCAAGGGCTGGAAGCAGGCCTGTAAGGACGACGCACACCTGCTGGCAGGTTTGAACGTCCACGCCGGCAAGCTGACTTACGAAGCGGTGGGCACCGCCCTTAACATCAACTCTGTCGATCCAACAACTCTGTTGAACTAAGAGCGCTCCCGCCTCTGAAAGCGTCCTTTTCCAAAGGACGCTTTACAGACTTGGGCCCAGTGCCGCGCCAATAGCGCGGCGCTGTTTTTTCTGGACCAAGGTTCGCGCAAAAAAGCACCGCGCCTTAGCGCGGTGCCCGGCCCAACCAGAGGATGGCATTTCAATGCCCGATCGACGGGCGGGAGGCTTACGCCTCTTTGTGAATCTCCACAGAATGCGGATACGGGATGGATACGCCTTTGGCGTCAAACGCTTCTTTGATCGCTTTGGTAAGTTCGAACTTCACATCCCAATAGTCAGCCGCTGCGCACCACAGGCGCGCGGTCAGATCAACCGAACTATCCCCAAGGTTTGTCACGCGCACCCAGGGCTCAGGATCAGCCATGATACGATCGTCAGCTATGGCCACATCCAGGATGATGTTCATAGCCTCATCCGCGCTATCGCCGTAGTCGATGCCAAACACCAGATCGACCCGGCGGGTTTCATGGGCGGAATAGTTGGTGATCACCGAACCCCAAGCCTGACCGTTTGGCACGATGATCTGCACGTTGTCCGGCGTCACCAGCTCGGTCGTGAACAGGTTCAGGTCTTTCACAGTACCCGCTGTGCCACCAATATCGACATATTGGCCCAGCTTATAGGGCCGGAACACCACCAGCATCACGCCCGCGGCCAGATCGCTGAGTGTTCCCTGCAGCGCCAAACCGATGGCCAGGGATGCGGCACCCAGAATGGCCACAATGCTGGTCGCCTCGATTCCGAAAATGCCCAGAACGGCGACAAAGACAATCGCCAGCAGCACCCATTTCACGAGGCTCGCAACGAAATTCCCCAAAGTCGGGTCGATATGTGGCGTGGCGTTGATCCGCCGCCGCACCAGACCGCTAATGGCTCCGGCAACGATCCAACCCAATACCAGAACGATCAACGCTTTGATCGCGCTCATGATCAGCGGACCAAATGCGCCCACCTGTGTTACGACATCTTCCACACGCTTCTCCTTTGCGCCAACAGCAAACCCGCGCCTTTTGGCGCGGGATCGCTGAAAAGTCTGGGCTAATTTTGCGCGCAGGTCTAGGTGCGGGATTTCCGAGTTTTCCCCCCTGCTGTTCCCCAGCAAACATCGACTGACCGATCACGCACAGAATTGGACCTTACAAAAGCGCCACAAATTACCAGATTGACCGAGACAGGCGCGATAAAAGGAGCCCATCATGCTGGACACAATCCAATTCCCGATCATGAATAAATGGTCCCCACAGTTCCCCGAGCGGATTCAGCTTTATTCCTTCCCCACACCCAACGGGGTAAAGGCGTCGATCATGCTGGAAGAAACCGGCCTGCCTTATGAGGCACATCGTGTCACACTGGCCGATGCAGATGTCAAAAGCCCGGAGTTTCTTTCGCTGAACCCGAACAACAAGATCCCGGCGATCATTGATCCCAACGGGCCCGACGATGCTCCGTTGGCTTTGTTCGAAAGCGGTGCAATCCTTCTGTACCTCGCTGAAAAGAGCGGTAAGCTGCTGGGCCAGAACAAAGGCGACAAGCACCGGGTCACCCAATGGGTTATGTTCCAGATGGGCGGTATCGGACCAATGTTTGGCCAGCTTGGGTATTTCCACAAATTCGCAGGGGCTGAAATCGAAGACCCCCGCCCGCGCGAACGCTACGTGTCCGAAGCCAAACGCCTGCTGAACGTTCTCGACCGGCAACTGGACCGCCAAGATTGGATCGCAGGAGAATTCTCGATCGCGGATATCGCAATCGCGCCCTGGCTGCGCGGTTTAGATTATTACGGCGTCAAGGATGTCATAGGCTGGGAAAGCTATGGCAACGTTACGCGCTATCTGGACAGGTTCCTGGATCGACCCGCGGTGCAAAGAGGGCTGAACATCCCCTCACGGGATTGATACACAAGGCCTGTGCGGCGGAATCCAAATCCGCCGCCACGGGTCATCGGGTTACCCAGGCAGCGCGCCTGTTAGAACGTAGCGCAAGATCTCAACAACTTGCGCGGGTTCTTCAGCGACGGCGAGGGCTGCTGCATCTATTTCTTTCAGCGCGTGCTGATGATCAGCCCCGTGCAGAACAATGATCGACTTGCCCAGTGCTGCCGCATAGCCCGCGTCAAATGCCGCGTTCCACTGCTTGTATTTGTCCCCAAAGCGTACAACCACAACATCCGCGTCTGATATGCCCTTGCGGGTCCGGATCGCGTTGACCATAGCACCCTTGTGATCGTGCCAGTACTTGTGCGGCTCGGACCCCAAGATCGTGACACCGCAATCGTCCGAAGCACCGTGATCGGTGACCGGGCTACTGAACTCAACATCCAACCCATCGGCGCCCGCAATGATCTGCTCGCGCCAATCCGTGTGAATCTCTCCGGACAAATAGACCTTCAGCATTTTTCTCTCCTCCCGTGAAAAAGGGGCGCAATGGCCCCTTTATCATTTCAAAAATACTCTCGCCGGAGGCGAAAACCAACTCATCCCCGCAAGACGCCGCCAGTGGCTTTCACCACTTTTTCGACAATCTTGGTGCTGACCGCCTCGATATCCTTCTCCTTCAGGGTCGCGTCCGACGGCTGGAGCCTTACGGTAATGGCCAAAGACTTCTTGCCCTCGCCGACGCTACCGCCAATGAATTCGTCAAAGACGCGCACGTCCTCGATCAGAGCCTTATCAGCACCCGCAGCCGCATTGACCAACGTCAGAGCTTCGATATCCGCATCTAAAACAAAGGCGAAATCGCGCTCGACCGCCTGCAGGTCGCGCAATTCCAAGGCAGAACGGGTCGCACCGGATCTACGTGGCATCGGCACCTGATCCGGCCAAATGGTGAACGCCATCGCCGGGCCCTTGATGTCCATCGCCTGCAACACGCGCGGATGCAATTCGCCAAAGACGCCCAGTACCTTTTTCGGACCCAGACAGATTTTTCCATGTCGGCCCGGGTGCCACCAGGCATCGCCGTCGCGCAGAATCTGAACCTTCGCGGGCGCGCCAATTGCGGCCAATACCGCCTCGGCGTCAGCTTTCGCGTCAAACAAGTCAACCGAACGAGACGCGCCGTGCACATCCTTGGGACCGCTACGCCCAACCAACAGGCCGGTAACCTGTGTCTGTTGATCCCCCGGCTCACCATCGTGGAACACCGGCCCGACCTCGAACAAGGCCAGATCGGCATAACCCCGCGCCTGATTGCGCGCCGCCGCTTGCAGCAGACCAGGCAGCAGATCAGGGCGCATATGGCTCATCTCGGACGAGATCGGGTTTTCCAACATGGTTGCTGCGTCACCGCCGCCGAACAGCGCCGCCGAGGCCTGATCGATGAAGGTGTAAGACACACATTCATTATACCCCAGCGCTGCACAGGTCCGGCGCGCCATCGACTGGCGGCGCTGCGTGGGTGTCATGACCGGTTTGGGGATACCTGCTGTCGTACGCGGCAGCGGGATACCCTGCAACTTGGTCAAAGAAGCGATCCGCGCAACCTCTTCCACCAGATCGGCCTCCCCCATGATATCGGGTCGCCAGCTGGGCACATGCGCCATCTCGCCATCCAGACGAAAGCCCAAACGGGTCAGTGTCTGCCTCTGCTCGCTTTCCGGAATCTCCATCCCGACCAAGGACTGCACGCGCGCCGCGTCCAGTTTGTAGGCCCGCGCGTGGTTCGGCGCTTTGCCCGCCTCAACCACATTCGAGGCTTCACCGCCGCAGATATCCAAGATCATCTGCGTCGCATGCTCCAACCCTTCGCGCGTGTATTCCGGATCAACACCACGTTCGAATCGATACCGCGCGTCCGAGTTGATTTTCAGCGCCCGGCCTGTGAGGGCAATCTGCACATGGTCCCAGAACGCGCTTTCAAGGAAGACGTTCACAGTCTCCTCGGTACAACCGGTTTCCTCGCCGCCCATGATGCCCGCGATAGATTCCGGGCCTTCGTCGTCCGAAATTACCATCATGCCGGGCTGTAGTGTGTATTCTTTCTCATCCAGTGCAACCAGCTTCTCGCCACCTTTGGCACGGTGAACGCGTAGGTTACCCTGCACCTTGTCGGCATCGAATACGTGCAGCGGGCGGTTGTGATCGAAGGTCATATAGTTGGTGATATCCACCAAGGCCGAGATCGGACGCAGACCAATCGCCTTCAACTGGTCCTGCAGCCATTGCGGGCTGGGGCCGTTTTTGACGCCCCTGATAAGCCGACCGGTGAAATGCGGCGCGCCATCCAGCGTATCTTCATCAATCGACACTTTGATCGGGCTTTCAAAGTCCCCCGGCACGGGGACATAGTCACGCACCTTCAGCGTGCCCAACCCCCGCGCGGCCAAATCACGCGCAATACCCGCAACACCCAGCGCATCCGGGCGGTTCGGCGTGATCGCGATCTCGATCATCGGATCAACCTTTGACGGATCGTTCTCAGCCAACCAATCGACAAACTTGTCGCCGACCTCACCCGAGGGCAGCTCGATAATCCCGTCATGTTCATCCGACAGCTCAAGCTCGCGCTCGGATGCCATCATGCCATAGCTCTCGACGCCACGGATCTTGCCGACGCTGATGGTGATATCCAGGCCGGGAATATACATACCCGGTTTACAAACCACCACGGTGATGCCTTCGCGCGCATTGGGCGCGCCACAAATGATCTGCAGATCGCCCTCGTCGGTTTCAACCGTGCAAACGCGCAGCTTATCGGCGTCCGGGTGCTTCTCGGCATGTTTCACATGGCCCAGCGTAAAGCCCGCCAGACGGTCCGCCGGGTTGACGATCTCTTCGACCTCAAGCCCGAGATCGGTCAGTGCTTCGGCGATCTCATCAACCGACGCATCCGTATCGAGGTGGTCTTTCAGCCAGGACAGAGTGAATTTCATTGCAGCGGGCCTTTTTCGGCAAACATTCAGTCGGCACAGGCAATGGCAAAGATTGCGCCAAGGTGCAAGCGCTGCGGCTCACGGATAGGTGGGGGTGCGACCCAAAAGCTCGTCCAGCTGCCAGCCGATCCAGCCGTGGGGAATAAAGTGCCCGCCGGGATGGGTGTCCAGTGTCACCTGCCCTTGCGCGCAATCGGTCCACTCTACCCGGCTGAGCGTCAGGAACGGCTTCACGCTCCAATCCCCGCGCGGGGTCGCGCCGTTGCAGTTGAACTTGGCCTTCCACAGAGCCACTGGATAGGTCGCGTCACCGTCCGGCCCAAAGGGAAAATCCATCACCGTATCGTCCAGCCCGTGCACATGACGCACCTCGCGTGGGGCTTCCGGGCAGTCCTCGGACTGGCGGATTGATCCCGCAACGGCCAGCAGCGCGGCGATGTCATTTCCCGACTGGCAGACAAAGCGCCACGCCATCGCGCCGCCGTAGGAATAACCCGAGACATAGATGCGTTCAGGATCAATGGGATAGTGTTTGGCCACATCCTCCAACACCCGATCAGCGAACGGCACGTCTGCGGTATCGGCGGTCCAGAAGTTCCAGCTTTTGCGCAGCCCGTTCGGAGCCACCAACAACACATCGCGCAGCTTCGTCGCCCCGGCGATGCGTTCATGGTTCACCACCACATCGCCCTGCCGCGCCCAGCCGTGGAAATGCAACAGCACTGGCAGAGGCGTTTCGCCATCCCAACCATCAGGTTCCAGCACATGGTAAGAACGGTCGCCGATCTCACAGGCGGAATCGCCGTGGCAGTCAGATTTCCACGGCCCCATCGCAAAGGCGGGAGTCGCGGTCAGCAGAAGAAAAAACATTCGATAGATCATAAGCCGGAGCCTAGCGACGTCTGCCGCACTGTCACATAACATATTGGTGTAGGGTGGGGTTTCACCCCACCAACCGCCTCACGGTGGGGTGAAACCCCACCCTACAACGGATCAAATTACAAAGCCGCGCTATCGGCCTTTGCCCCGCGCAATACCTAAGCGCTTGTGCTAAATTGCGCTGAAAAGACGCTCGCACAAAGAGTAATAGCTATTTTGATTTCTCTTTAGCGTATTGATCAATGAACTTTTTTGCCATCGCTTGTCGGTCTTCCGCCTCTTTCCTTCGATCTGTCCTTTCTGAAAGAGTGTTCATCGCTGCCCAAAAACCCGGGACAGCAATAACCACTAATAGAGGCCAAATCCAAAGGACAGCAGACTCCAATAACTTCACCGTTAGAGCCTGTATGCATATCGTGGTTAAGAGGATACCTATCAACCAAAGAAAAGGAGCATTCGCCACACGGCGATGCCACCAGTCAATGTAGCGCGAAAGATATACGCCCAGCGGATACACTTACCGCGACAAACCACCATGCAGGTTCGGCATATCCAGCGCAGCAAAGCCGTAGTGCCGCAGCCAGCGCAGGTCGCTGTCAAAGAAAGCCCGCAAATCCGGAATCCCGTATTTCAGCATCGCCAGACGGTCGATCCCGATCCCGAACGCAAAGCCCTGATAGACCTCGGGGTCAATCCCACCGGCGCCGATCACCTTGGGGTGGACCATGCCTGAGCCCAGAATCTCCATCCAGTCGTCGCCCTCGCCGATCTTCAGCTGACCATTGTCCCAGGAACAGCGGATATCGACCTCGGCCGATGGCTCGGTGAATGGGAAGTGCGAGGCGCGGAAGCGCAGTTCGACATCGTCGACCTCGAAGAACGCTTTCACGAACTCTTCCAGAACCCATTTCAGGTTCGCCATCGAGATATCCTTGTCGATGGCCAGCCCCTCGACCTGATGGAACATCGGCGTGTGAGTCTGGTCATAGTCGGCGCGGTAGACACCGCCCGGGCAGATCACGCGGATCGGCGCGCCCTGCAGTTCCATCGAGCGGATCTGGACCGGCGAAGTATGGGTGCGCAGCACGTGCGGCGGGCGATTATCGCCCTCGGCGCGGTGCATGTAGAACGTGTCCATCTCGGCCCGTGCGGGGTGGTGGCCGGGGATATTCAGGGCGTCGAAGTTGTGCCAGTCGGTCTCGATCCGTGGCCCTTCGGCCACCGAAAAACCCAGTTCGGCAAAGATCGCGGTTAGTTCCTCAGTCGCCTGACTGACCGGGTGGATCGAGCCGTGACGGCGGGCACGGGTCGGCAGGGTGACGTCCAGCCATTCGGTGCGCAGACGCTCATCCAGCGCGGCATCGGCAAGCGCTGCTTTCTTGGCGGACAGGGCCGAGTTGATCTCATCCTTCAGGGCGTTCAGCGCGGGGCCTGCGACCTGACGCTCTTCGGGGGTCATCTTGCCCAGCTCGCGCATCTTCAGCGCGACCTCGCCTTTTTTGCCCACGGCGGCGACGCGGATCGCCTCAAGCGCGTTTTCATCGCCCGCTTCGGCGATTTGGCCCAGATATTTTGCCTTAAGATCGTCCATGACGCCCTCTGAATTTGGTCGCCAACCTGCTATCGGCCTCGCCCCGCGAATGCAAGCGGGACGGTGGGGATCAATAGCTGTATTCGGGATAAATCCGGGTCAGATCGCCATTCCAGTCGCCATTGTAGTGATCCAGCAACTCATCAGCGGGAACCTTGCCCGTATCGATGCTGTCCTTTAGCGCGTTCAGGAAATGCGTTTCGTCCTGCACCAGACCACCCGCACCGGGGCGCGCGCGCGACGCCAGACCGGCCTCGGCGATCGAGACCACTTCGCGCGCCAGATCATGCATGTTGATGTTGCCAACCTGCGCTTGCAGGCCATCCTTGGCGGCTTCGACCCGCAGCGCTTCGCGCGTCTCGGCATCCCAGCCTTTGACCAGATCCCACGCGGCATCCAGCGCAGTTTGGTCATAGGTCAGACCGACCCAGAAGGCCGGCAGTGCGCATAGGCGGCGCCATGGGCCGCCATCGGCGCCGCGCATCTCCATGAATTTCTTGATCCGCGCTTCGGGGAATGCCGTGGTCAGGTGATCGGCCCAATCGGACAGAGTCGGCGTCTCGCCGGGCAATGCAGGCAGTTTGCCCTGCAGGAAGTCGCGGAACGACATGCCCAGAGCGTCGATATACTGGCCGTCGCGATAGACGAAATACATCGGTACATCGAGCGCGTATTGTACGTAGCGCTCGAACCCGAAGCCATCTTCGAACACAAAGGGCAGCATGCCTGTGCGGGCGTCGTCAAGATGCCGCCAGATATAGCTGCGCCAGCTTTTCTGGCCGTTCACCTTGCCCTCGAAAAACGGAGAGTTCGCGAACAGCGC
Source organism: Ruegeria sp. H9 (assembly GCF_056532915.1). Classification (NCBI taxonomy): domain Bacteria; kingdom Pseudomonadati; phylum Pseudomonadota; class Alphaproteobacteria; order Rhodobacterales; family Roseobacteraceae; genus Ruegeria; species Ruegeria sp. H9. Next base: position 141,586 of record NZ_JBQFNX010000003.1, read on the forward strand.
CGTCGCCACCGGCTGAAGAGCCAGCGCCACGCGCAGCTTCTGCACCATGTCCGCCTCGGACCCGAAGTCGATATTGACCTGAACCGTGCAGGTGCGCCGCATCATGGCACGGCCCATGGTGCCGACTTTCTCCATATAATCGTTCATCAGCCGGTAACGGCCCTTAGGCATCAACGGCATCTCTTCATGGGTCCAGATCGGGGCTGCGCCCAGACCGATAAAGCCTACACCGATCTCATCGGCGATATCCTTCACTTCACGCAGGTGAGTGTTCACCTCATCACACGTTTCATGAATTGTCTCGAGCGGAGCGCCGGACAGTTCCAACGCACCGCCTGGTTCCAGGCTGACGTTCGCGCCGTCCTTCTCAAGCCCGATTAAATGTCCAGCTTCACGCACTTCGGCCCAGCCATGGCGGTCTCGCAGACCTTCCAGCACGGCCACAATCGACCGTTTGCCTTCAAACGGCAGAGGTTTCAGAGTGTCTTTGCAATAGCCGAACTTCTCATGCTCGGTTCCGATGCGCCAATCTTCCTTGGGCTTGCAGCCCGATTCCAGATATTCGGCCAGTTGCTCATGGCGTTCGATCGGTCCGCCGCCGGACTGGGGGATGGACATGTGACCCGTGCTCCGATCCTGATGTGTCTGTCTTGGCGGTCAGTCCTGAGCGCAAACCGCGCCAGTGTCAATGCAGCCTAAGGTGCGCAGGCCGTGACGGCGTACGCTCCCAGATCACCACCGGATGTGCCGCACGACCGTTGAGTTCCGACAGCATTTGCTCGGTTTTAAGCCCCGGAAGTGCTGAGAACACATCAAACAGCGCTTCGGCCCCTTCGGCGTTCACCGGAATGTGAAGGGTCGGCTGCCCTGGCTGATCCAAAACCCAATGCGCAGGTTGCGAGGTCGGATCCAACGCCAACCGCTCGATTTCGCGGGCTGCAACGATGCCGCCGTCGAGCGGGCCCAGATAGGTGATCTGGCCTTCATCAATAGTCACCACACCCGGTCCTCCCGCACCATTGCGAAAGCGCGCGCGTTGCACTCCGATCACCGCCAGTGCCATCGAGACGACGATCAGCAGCCACCCCAACCACGCCAGCAATCCACCAGGGCCGCCGATCCAGCTGAGGCCGAGGATCAGAACAAACCCTGCAACCAGCACTTCGCGCCAGCGCCACAGGGCCAGTTTGGCTTCGGGTCGAAAGAAACTCATGCCACGTCCTCCGGGTTTTTGAACAGGATCAGCGAGTATTGACCTGCAGGCTGGAACCCAATGGATATATAGGCACGCGCTGCCGCATCGGAAGCCGCAAAGAGGACAGCTCTGGAAACTCCCGCGTCGCGCGCCTCAACCAGATGCAGGGCAACAGCCAAACGCGCATAGCCCCGCCCTCGTAAATCGGGTGGTGTGTAGACACCGCCGATCTGCACCACTTCAGGCAAGCGAGCGTTGAAGCCGGTCATGCTGACCGGTAGGCCATTCTGCAGCAAAACTCGATGAGAATCCCGCTCGATATAGGTCTTGATGTCCTTCCCAGCCTGCGTCTGTGCGCGCAAAGGATCAAAATCCATGGCTTCGATGAGGTAGCTTTCTCGCCAGTTTTCAAGGACCGATCGGTCTACATCAGTAAGCGGCATGAGATCTGCCCCACTGAAATCCGGTATTTGAAGTCGATCCAGCGCCAGGGAAAACCCCGGCTCATCGCTGTTCAGGGTCGCGGGTCGCCCTTCCCAACCTGCCAACCGCATTATCCGACGAGCTTGCGTTGCCTCAGCCGCGATGCCGAACAGGGCCCGGCCTCGAATAAGGTCAATCGCTGCGGCAAGTTCGGTATCCGAACAGTCGGGACATTGCAGCAGGATCATGCCTTCATTTGTTATGGCAAAGACCGCACGCAACGGGCTGCCAAGCGTCCATGCATTCAACGACCGGGGATGCGTACCGCACAGGCCAAAATCCCGTAGATTGGCCAAAGGGAACATCGATGTTTGGATATGTTGGGACAAAAACGAGTCGATCCTGGACAGGTCCGTTTCATGCGCCAATTGCCACGTCACGTCCAATCTCCCAAAGATTGCTGCCACATTGTCATCGCTGCAACGGCTGCTGTATCGGCGCGCAGGATGCGTGGGCCGAGGCTGACCACATGGGTAAATGGTAGCTCCGCCAACCGTTTGCGTTCGGGCTCGGAAAACCCGCCCTCGGGGCCGATCAGGATCGCCCACGGCTTGCCTTTCTCATTATCTGCCATGCGCAGGGCCGAGCCGGCTTCAGCCTCGTCACAGAACATCAATTGGCGATCATCGGGCCACGCGCCCAGGATACGATCCAATCGCTGGAGGTCAGCGACCTCAGGCACAAAAGTGCCGCCACATTGTTCGGCCGCCTCAATTGCGTGGGCCTGCAAGCGATCCTGCCGAATGCGCTCGGAGTTGGTGAATTCGGTCTGCACCGGTATGATCCGCGCGGCCCCCATTTCAGCTGCTTTTTCAACGATGAAATCGGTCCGCGCCTTCTTGATCGGTGCAAAGAGAAGCCACAGATCGGGCGGTAATTGCAGAGGTTTCGATTGCTCCACGCACGACAGGATTCCGCCTCGTTTGCCCGCTTCTGCTACCTCTGCCTGCCACTCGCCATCGCTGCCATTGAACAGGGCGACCCGGCCCCCAACCGACAGGCGCATGACGCCGAACAGGTAGTGCGCCTGCTCACGCGTCAAAGGAACCGATTGCCCCGGACCCAAAGGGTGCTCTACATACAGTCTGATCTTCGCATTCATGAGACCCTACATATGCAAGGCAATGCCCCAACACCAGACGGTCAGGTCGCCGATGCCGTTACCGGCAACTGGGTCGACACTCACGCGCCTGCCTTCACCCGCCCTTACCTGCGGCTCAGCCGCGCGGACCGACCTATCGGCACATGGTTGCTGCTGATCCCCTGCTGGTGGGGTCTGGCGCTGGCCATCCTGAGCGACGGCACTCCACGGTGGGGGGATCTTTGGATCGCCGTTGGGTGTGCGATCGGCGCGTTTTTGATGCGCGGCGCGGGCTGTACGTGGAATGACATCACCGATCGAGAGTTTGACGGGAAGGTCGAACGCACAAGGTCGCGCCCGATTCCCTCGGGTCAGGTGAGTGTCCGTCAGGCGGTATTCTGGATGGTGCTGCAATGTCTGTTGGCCCTGGCCATCCTTCTGACCTTCAACCGGGCCGCGATTGCGATGGGAGTTTTGTCTTTGCTGCCTGTTACCATCTATCCCTATGCAAAACGATTTACCTGGTGGCCGCAGATTTTTCTGGGGCTGGCCTTCAACTGGGGCGCATTGCTGGCCTGGGCTGCACATACCGGCACCGTGGGCTGGCCTGCGATCATGCTTTATCTGTCAGGAATCGCCTGGACTTTGTTCTACGACACGATCTACGCCCATCAGGATGCCGAGGATGACGAGCTGATCGGCATCAAGTCCACCGCACGGCTGTTTGGCACCGATACCGCCCGTTGGCTCAAGTATTTTCTGATTGGAACCGTCAGTCTAATGGCCTTTGCAATTATCGACGCGGCTTTGCCCGGGACATCGGTTCTTGCTTTGGCGGTCGCCCTTGGCGGGCCCTGGGCGATGGGGTGGCATCTGGCCTGGCAATTGCGGGGGCTGGACACGGAGGACAACGCCAAATTGCTGCAGCTTTTCCGGGCCAATCGTGACACCGGCTTGATTCCGCTGATCTTCCTCTGCGTCGCCCTTTTCCTCTGATTGCACCTCTGTGCTGCGCTCTGTATGAGTCCCGGAACCAACCGCCCGAGGAGTCTCGATTTCGCCCATGCGTCTGCCTTACGCCCTAGCTGTTGCGTTGATTTTCGCGGTGTCCGCCGTTCTATCGCTGGTGGTCGCTGGATTTGCGGTCAGCAAGATCGAAGACGCCTCGGAACTGGCCGTGCGAAAGGCCTTGAACTTGCAGGGGCATGATTGGGCCGAAGTCGAATCCGACGGCCTGCGTGTCGTTCTGACCGGCACGGCCCCGACTGAGGCGACCCGATTCAACGCCCTGATCGCTGCGGGCACCGAGGTCGACACCTCGCGCGTCATTGACGAGATGGAGGTTGCTCCCACCGCCGATCTGACACCGCCCCGCTTTTCTACCGAGATCTTGCGCAATGACAGTGGAATTTCGATTATCGGGCTAGTACCTGCGGCTCTGGATCGCGATGATCTGGTAGACAGGCTGCAACGCCTTGATCGGGACGCGTCAGTTTCGGACCTGATGGAAAGTGCCGACTATCCCAAGCCAGACGGTTGGGATCAGGCAATCGACTATGCGATCGAAGCGCTCTCGGATTTGCCACGGGCCAAGATATCTGCCAGCCCAGGGTTGGTGCGTATCACGGCCATTGCCGATAGCCAGCAAGAGAAAGACCAGCTGGAACAAGACCTGAGCCGCGCCGCGCCACCAGGTCTGCGAATCGGCCTTTCGATTTCGGCACCTCGCCCGGTAATCACACCATTCACGCTGCGCTATCTGATAGATGAGGATGGCGGGCAGTTTGATGCGTGCTCGGCCCAGGATGAAGTTGCGCGCGACATCATCGTCGCTGCAGCACAAGAGGCCGGATTAACCGGCCCCTATTCCTGCACCATTGGGCTAGGCGTACCGTCTCCGCGTTGGGCGAATGCAGCGCAGCTCAGCATTCGTGCGCTATCCGAACTTGGTCAGGGTTCAGTTACTCTGTCGGATGCAGATATCACTCTAGTTGCCACACAAGGGACTAACCCTTTGGAGTTCGACCGCATCGTGGGAGAGCTCGAAAATACGCTGCCCGAGGTCTTCGCCTTGCATGCAATTCTTCCCGAACCCGAACCGGATGACCCGACTGGGCCTATTGAATTCGTCGCAACACGTAGCCCTGAGGGTTTGGTTCAACTGCGTGGCCGTCTGAGTGACGAAACGCTGCGTGAAATGACCGACAGCTTTGCACGTGCCGCCTTTGGATCATTGCAGGTGCACACAGCCACCCGGATTGCACCGGACCTGCCCGCGGATTGGCCCATACGCGTCTTGGCCGGGCTGGAGGCACTGTCGCAACTGCACAATGGCGCCCTGACCGTTACGCCGGACAATGTAGCGCTGTCGGGCATCAGCCATGATCCCGACGCCAAGGCCCGGATCGCCGGCATGCTGTCGGACAAGCTGGGCGAGGCGCAGGATTACACCCTGTCAATCACCTATCAGGAGCCGCCCGCACCCGCCGACGCGCCGCCCGACCCTGAGGTCTGCGAAGAGCAGCTGGCCGAGGTTCAGGCCACCAGCAAGATTGCTTTCGAACCGGGATCAGCCACCGTCGCAGCAGACTCGCGCGATGCCCTGAACCAGATCGCGGACATCCTGCGTGAATGTGGCCCCATCCGGTTGGAGATTCAGGGCCATACCGACAGTCAGGGCCGTGAAGAGATGAACCAGCAGCTCAGCCAGTCGCGCGCGCAGTCGATCCTGAACGAATTGCGCGGACGGCGCGTGCCGACTTCAAGCTTTTCTGCGGTCGGGTATGGCGAGACGCAGCCCATCGCCGATAACGAAACCGAAGAAGGCCGCGAAGAGAACCGCCGAATCGAGTTTCGCCTGATCCGTCCTGAACCCGTGGCCAACACCCTGACCGGGCTTGAGGCGATGGAAGCCGAGGCCGAATCTGAGGCCGAAATCGAGACACCTGAAACCGACGCACCGGATGCAGGCTCAGAGGACCAGTAAGTTGAACAGAACAGAATTCATCATCGCCACAGCCATCATCCTGTTCGCAGCTTTCTGCATGGGTTGGTTCGCCAACTGGCTGGCCCATCGGCTGTCCCGTGTTCGCCAAAGCGACGTGGCCGATCTTGACCGCATGAGTCAGGAACTGCACGAGGCCGAAGAAACACGCGATCAGGCAATCACATATCTTCAGCAGCGCGAGGCAGAGCTGACCAACCAGCTGACGCAAACCGAAGCCGAGTTGAATGCCGCAATGGAAGGGCTGCGCGCGGCGCGGCAGGAAGCCGAAGAGATGCGCGGGCGGATCAACAACGCAGACTAGGCACCCTACCAGCGGGTCAGCGCGTCTTCATCCTCGTCCTTGGCAGCCACCCATTCTGCTCCGGAAGTGGTGATTTCCTTCTTCCAGAATGGCGCGCGAGACTTGAGGTAATCCATCAGATATTCCGCCGCCTCAAACGCATCTTTGCGGTGCGGTGCGGCGGTGGCGACCATCATGATACGGTCACCCGGCGCAAGCCTTCCGTGGCGGTGGATCACCAGAACGTTGCCCAGTGACCAACGGGCTTGCGCCTCTTCAGCTATCTTGGTTAGGGCGCGTTCGGTCATGCCGGGATAGTGCTCGATCTCCATCACATCCAGATCGCCCGAAGCCAGATCGCGCACAACGCCTGTGAAGGTCACGATGGCCCCGTTGGTATCGTCCCCGGCGGCAAAAGCGTTGGCTTCGGCCCCCAGATCGAACGGGGCCTCCTGCACGACGATCCGCATTCTAGCCACCCGTCATGGGCGGAAAGAACGCAACCTCGCGCACACCGGTCAGCGGGGCGTCAAAATCCGAAAGCTCTTGGTCCAGCGCCACGCGCAAGGCCGACAGATCGGCAAAGGCAGCAGCATAGCGATCCTCACGCGCGCTCAGTTCCGCGACCAAATCGCTGACTGTTGCGGCCTCAGTTTCAATCTTCTCTTTCGGCAGGCCGATGCGTTCGCGCACCCAAGCGAAATACAACACGTTCATCGGTTAGCTCTCCTTCAGGTGGGGCATGGCTTTACGTAGGTAGTCATAGCCCGTGATCAATGTCAGCGTCGCGGCAATCCAGAGCAGCCATAGCCCGATACGACCTGACCAGAACATGGCCTCAAGATGCCAGCGGATGTTGTTCAGGTCCTCGACCTGCCCTGCCAGAACCTGATCAATGGTTGTCGCATCCATGCCAAACGTGGCCATCACAAAATGGTGCTCGAATATCCCCTGCGAGAACAGGATCGCGATCGCTACCATCTGTGCCGTCGTTTTCCACTTGGCCAGCTTGGTGACCTTCAGGGTTCCGGCCACATCGCCCAGATACTCTCGCAAGCCTGAGACAAAGACTTCGCGAAACAGGATCACTGTAGCGGGCAGGACCAGCCATGGTGTCCAGTGTTCAGTCGAATAGCCCACCAATATCATCAGCGCGATTACCACCATTGCCTTGTCGGCAATGGGATCCAGCATGGCGCCAATCTTCGTTTCCTGTTTCCAGGCGCGCGCCAGATACCCGTCGAACCAATCGGTGATCGCCGCTGACAGGAACAGGATCAAAGCAAACCAATCCGCATAGGGACGGGTGAAATACAGAAACATCACGGCGAGACCGGGGGCCGCCACAAGGCGCAGTACAGTCAGAATATTCGGCAGGTTCCATTTCATGGCTTGGACCCTACATCGCCGGTTCAAGACAGAAAAGACAGGGTCTTAAAAAACTGACCCAACACAAGCGTTTGCTGTCTTAAAAGTCAAAGCGTCGCAGCGGTGGTCACATTACAGGTTTCATCTTGGCACTTGATTGCTTTGGCGTCAGATTGTCGGCTGGCCAACCAAACAACACCCCAGAGCTGACATGACACCGCATATTCAAACCGATCCCCGGTCAAATCTGATCGGCAGCGCCTGGATGGTCGCCGCAATGGCACTGTTCGCGCTGGAGGATGCGCTGCTCAAGGCGGCTTCGGCGTCGATCCCGATCTGGCAAGTGCTGGTTCTGTTCGGTGCTGGTGGTGCAGTGATCTATGCCGCGGTTGCCGTTGTACGTGGCACGCGTCTGTTCCAACCCGACGTACTGTCGCGCCCAATGAAGGTGCGTGTGGTCTTCGAGATTCTTGGACGTTTGTTCTATGTGCTGGCGATCGCTTTGACGCCACTGTCCTCGGCTACGGTGATCCTTCAGGCCACACCACTGGTTGTCGTCGCAGGGGCCGCGTTGCTCTTTGGTGAATCCGTCGGCTGGCGGCGATGGAGCGCCATTTTGATCGGTCTTGTTGGCGTTGTGATCATCATCCAACCGACCGGAGACAGCTTCTCGGCCCTGTCAATCCTTGCCGTGCTGGGGATGCTCGGCTTTGCGGGGCGCGATCTGGCCAGCCGCGCCGCGCCCGCAACACTGGGCACTGAGGTTCTGGGGTTCTATGGCTTCCTCTGCATCATTGTCGCGGGTTTGGCTTATCGATTCTGGGAAGGAACATCGCTGCAAACTCTGACGCCTAATGTCAGCCTGCACATGGGCGGGGCGATTGTGATGGGAGTCATGGCCTATGCCGCGCTGATGAAGGCGATGCGCACCGGCGAGGTCTCATCTGTGACGCCGTTTCGCTATTCGCGGCTGTTGTTCGGTATCGGCTTGGGCGTGGTGATGTTTGGCGAGCGATTGGATCAGACCATGTGGATTGGCTGCGGCCTCATCGTGGCGTCGGGCCTCTATATCCTTTGGCGGGGGCGAAAAGCCTAGCCCTTGTCATGGAAGAAGTCATAGACCTTCTGCGCCAACCCGGCTGAAATCCCCTCGACGGCTTTAAGATCCGCCAAATTGGCTCGGCTCACCGCTTTGGCGCTGCCGAAATGAGTCAGCAGGGCGCGTTTGCGCGCGGCCCCGACGCCGGGGATTTCGTCCAGTGGCGTTGCACCAACCGCCTTGGCGCGTTTCGCGCGATGGGTGCCGATGGCAAAGCGATGCGCCTCATCCCGCAAGCGCTGGATAAAGTACAATACGGGATCGTTGCGTTTCAGCGCAAAAGGGCGCTGCCCGATGCGGTGGAATTCTTCCTTGCCGTGATCGCGATCGACACCCTTAGCGACACCGACCATCGGGATATCCTCGACCCCGTGCTGGGCCATGATCTCATTCACGACGCTCACCTGCCCTGCACCACCGTCGATCAGCAGCAGATCGGGCCAATGCCCTTTGTCCCGATCCGGATCTTCCTTTTGCAGGCGCGTAAAACGGCGGGTCAGGACCTCTTTCATCATGCCGAAGTCATCGCCGGGGGTTAGATCATCGCCGCGGATGTTGAACTTGCGATAGGCGTTTTTCATGAACCCCTCTGGGCCCGCGACGATCATGCCACCCACGGCGTTGGTGCCTTGAATGTGAGAGTTGTCGTAAACTTCGATCCGGTTGGGCGGCCCGTCCAGATCAAATGCCTCGGCCACGCCGCGCAGCAATTTGGCCTGCGTGGCACTTTCCGACATCCGCCGGGCCAGCGATTCACGTGCGTTGCGCAAGGCACCGGCGATCAGTTCCTGCTTTTCACCGCGTTGGGGCACCAGGATTTCCACCTTGCGTCCAGCTTTTTCGGACAATGCCTCCTGCATCAGATCGGCATTCTCGATTGCATCAGACAGGATCAACTGCCGGGGTGGTTCCTTGTTGTCATAGAACTGGCCCAGAAACGCTTCCATCGCCTCAGCCGGTGACACATCCGGGCCGACGCGCGGATAGAAATCGCGGTTACCCCAGTTCTGGTTGGCGCGGATGAAGAACACCTGAACGCAGGCTTGCCCGCTGTCCATGTAGAGGCCAATGACGTCAGCCTCGGCCACGCCACGCGGGTTGATGCCCTGAGACGTCTGCACCTGCGTCAGCGCCCGGATACGGTCGCGCAGACCGGCGGCCCGTTCGAACTCCATCGCCTCGGAGGCAGCCATCATCTGCGCGGCGAGATCTTCCTGCACTTTGGTAGATCGGCCTGACAGGAACCTTTCGGCATCCTTAACGCTTTCACGATAGTCGGCTTCCGAGATCAGTTCGACGCACGGTCCAGAACATCGCTTGATCTGATAGAGCAAACACGGCCGGGTCCGGCTATCGAACATGGAATCCGAACAGTTCCGCAGCAGGAACGCCTTTTGCAGCTGGTTCAGCGTCCTGTTCACCGCGCCTGCACTGGCGAAGGGGCCGAAATAAGCCCCCTTTTCTTTCTTCGCCCCTCGGTGCTTTTTGATCTGCGGAAAGGCATGATCCTTGGCGACCAGAATATTCGGGAAGCTTTTGTCATCCCGCAACAATACGTTGTATTTGGGCTTGAGCTGCTTGATCAGGTTCTGTTCCAGCAACAGCGCCTCGGTCTCGGTCCGAGTGGTCAGAAACATCATCGAGGCAGTTGCGGCGATCATTTTCTCGATCCGACCCGAATGTCCCGGGCGGGTGTAGTTCGATACCCTCGCCTTCAGGTTTCGCGCTTTACCTACGTAAAGAACTCGGCTGTCCCCATCCAACATCCGATACACACCCGGCGAGCTGTCCAGCGTTTTCGCATAACGCTGAATGCAGGCATAGCCGGTGGCTTGGGTCGACGATTCGGGATCGGTGCTGGCGGTCATGAGTCTGAGATATGATTCTCTGACCATGGCTGCAATCTTGTGCGCTTCAGATCAAGAGAAAACAAATCCACGGCTTCTGTGGATAACTGTGCAGATAACTTTTGGGGCATCACGATTTTCCCTTGAATCCTTGCCTTTTCGTTGATCTGCACAAAAAATAGGCAGGAAATTATGACGTTGTTTTTAAAGGATAATTTTCTTGATCTGCGACAAGTGTATGAAAATTAAGACATTTTTGTAACGCTCGAGTAACAGAGATGAGAGCGGTGCAAAACTTGCAGCAGATTTACTTATTCTACACCAAGAACATCGGGTGTTTGCCAACCCAAATGTTGCCCACCATCGACGCAAAGAAGCTGCCCCGTAACGGCATGTGCATCCAGAAAGTATCCCAGCGCAGCAGTAATATCCGACGGGTTCGCGCCGCGCTCCAGAATCGTGTTCTGCCGCTGAGCGCTAAAATGAGCATCACTTTGGCGATGACCCTGCAGCGTTGGACCGGGGCCGATCGCGTTCACACGGATTGCGGGTGTCAGAGCCTGCGCTGCAGTCCGGGTCAAGGCCCACAACCCCATCTTGGCAATCGTGTATGACATGAACTCAGGCGTCAGTTTACGCACCCGCATATCCACCATGTTCACGATCAGCCCAATCGCCAGAGGCTCTCCCTGATCATCAAGCTCCGACTGCAACCCCTGCTCGGCCATGGCTTGGGTCAGTACGAATGGTGCGCGCAGATTGCTGTCGAGATGCCGATCCCAGCTTTGGCGGGTAGCTGTGTGTATATTGTCATACTCAAATATCGATGCATTGTTGACCAGACAGGTGATCGGACCACCCAGCGCCTCAGCTGCACGCGGCAGCAATGAGCTGACTTGCCCCTCATCAAGCAGATCGGCCTGCAGCGCAACTGACCTTCGGCCCAGCGCCTGAACCTCATCAACCGTTTCACGCGCGGCCTGATCCGAACTGGAATAGTGCACAGCGACATCCATTCCGCGCTGCGCCAAATACAGCGCCATGGCACGACCAAGGCGTTTACCGGCACCGGTCACCAATGCTCGGGTCATGGGCTCATTCTCCTCGTCAGGTCAGGCTAACAGGCTTGCAACATAGATCACATAGAGCGCTGTCAAGATCAGGCCCCAGACGCGTGTGATATCTTTCTTGAAGAATACAAAAGGAACCAACAAGAGCGACGCGCCGAGCATCACCCACAGATCGAAACGCAGGAATTCAGGATCGACGGGAATACGCCCAAACAAGGTCGTAATGCCGACAATGGCCAGCAGATTGAACATGTTCGATCCGATGACGTTACCCAGTGCCACATCCGCTTGTCGCCTCAGGGCAGCCATGACGGTTGTCGACAGTTCCGGCAGGGACGTACCCACCGCGATCAGCGTAAGGCCGATCACTGTTTCGCTCACACCATAGTTCCGGGCAATGACGGTCGCATTTTCGACCAGCAGATGCGCACCCATTGGCAGTCCGATCAAGCCGAGGATCAGGTAGATCGCCACCTTCCAATAAGGCATGTCAGGATCTGCTTCCTCAAGACCCTCAAGCTCGTCCTCATCGGCACAAGCTTCACCACAGGCTTTACGGTGCGCATGTGCTTCGCGAAACGCGTTGCCGAGGATCAGAGCCAACGCAGCCAGCAAAATTGCCCCGCTGAGCAGATTAAAGACCCCGCAAAAAGCCAACCCGATAAATAACACCGACGCCAGAAGCATGAAGATGTAGTTCTTGCGGCTGTCGCACTCACTTGTGTGCAAGGTCGCCAGAAGCGCGGGCAATCCCAGAACCAGCAAGATATTCGCTGTATTCGAGCCCACCACGTTACCCAACGCAATGCCCGGCGCGTTTTCCTTGATGGCGCTGATTGCAATCAGCAGCTCAGGGGCCGAAGTTCCAAAGGCAACTATTGTCAGGCTGACGATCAGGGCGGGAACCCCCAACCGCAGGCTGAGGTTCACGGCCCCTCGCACCAGCGCGTCGCCTGCCAACAACAGGATCAGCAGCCCGAGGCCGGAGAACAGCCATGCCGTCATCCACGGCCTCCTTCTTCGCAAGGACACGGGCCTTTGCCGATCCTAAACCGCCCACAACGCGGACATTTCGCAGAACTCAATCGTTTCTGTCCAGGAAAGCGTAGCTTGCCGAACATCGCCAGAACGCCCATGGCGATCAGGAACAAGGTGACTGCTTTGATGATCACTCTACAACCCGAAACGCGCGTAGGCAGCGCGCTCCTCAAACCCGGCTATGGCATCCTGCGCCAGCGTCGCGCCGAAGCGCGACCAGATCGGTTTGCGCAGGCCATAGCGGCGGAACCTGACTTTGTCGCCAAACTTCTCCTGCATCTTGGGCTTCAGATGGGCAATACCATCGATCAGGCCCAGCTGTTGCGCGCGACGGGCCAGCCAGACCTCGCCGTTGAACAGATCAGCGCTGCTGTCCAGCTTGCCGTCCCGGCGAGATTTCACATGGGTTATGAAATTCTCGTGGATATCGCCCAGCAGCACTTTGAGCCGTGCAATGTCTTCTTTCTTTTCCGGAGCAAACGGGTCGAGCATTGATTTCGACTGACCCGCAGTATGTACGCGCCGTTCAAAGCCCTGACGTGCCAGAAAAACATGCGCGCCAAATCCCGACGATATCACGCCGATCGACCCCAGAACCGAACTGTCATCGGCCCAAATCTCATCCGCTGAAACCGCCAACCAATATCCACCCGAAGCCGCCACGTCTTCGACGAAGGCGTAGACAGGGATCTTAAGCTCTTCCGCCAGCCGTTGGATACGCGCACCGATTAATGAGCTTTGAACGGGGGAGCCGCCCGGCGAATTGATCTCCAGCGCGACCGCAGCGGGCTTGCCCTTGCGAAAGGCTTTCTCCAACACCGGTGCCAGAGCGGTCGCGTTCATCGACCCTCGCCCGGCCATTCCAATGGCACCGGACAGGCGAACAACGGCCACAAGTGGCGGCTTTTTCATGAAGGGCAGGCTGAGTTTCATGGAAGCCGATGTAGAGCGCGCCGGAGCCGTAAACAAGAGACCCGAAGCGCCATAAACGCGACGTGAACCAATTTCACACACCTGATGGGCAAAAATGCAACGCCCTAGCTGCGGATGCGCCAACCGGTTTTGAAGATCCAGCCAATGATCGCGAGGCATATTCCGGTGAAGGCCAGTATGGCCAGAAGGCTCCAAAATATCGGGACATCTGCGATACCATAGAATGACCAGCGGAACCCGGAAATCAGATAAACCACGGGGTTGAACAGAGTGATCGTCTGCCAAAGCGGAGGTAGCATCGAGATCGAGTAAAACGTCCCACCCAGAAAAATCAGGGGCGTCACAACAAGCTGGGGGACAAGCGACATCTGTTCAAAATTACCCGCCCAGATACCCACGATGAAACCCAGCAAGGAAAAGCTGAGGCAGGACAGGATCAGGAAAGCCGCCATAGCAAACGGGTGTTCAATGCGAATGTCCACAAAGAACGTCGCAGTGGCCAGAATGACAAGACCTACAAACAGTGCCTTAGTTGCGGCCGCGCCCACATAGCCAATCACAATCTCGATGAAATTGATGGGGGCTGAAAGTAACTCATAAATCGTACCCAAGAATTTGGGGAAGTAGATGCCAAAGGACGCGTTCGAGATTGATAGCATCACTACGGACAACATGATCAGACCCGGCACAATGAAGGCCCCGTAGGATACGCCTTCGATCTCTTGAATGCGACTGCCGATGGCAGTGCCAAACACCACGAAATAAAGCGAGGTCGACAGGACCGGAGACAAAAAACTCTGCGCCAGTGTGCGAAAGAATCGGGCCATTTCAAACCGGTAGATGGCAGTAATAGCGGACCAGTTCATGCGGGTTCTCCGGACACGAGGTTGACGAAAATCTCTTCAAGGCTCGATTGCCGCGTCTGCACATCACGCAGCACTAAACCGGCCTGTGCAACATCATTGAGAAGAGTGGTGATGCCCGTGCGCTCGGCATTGGTGTCGTAAGTATAGATCAGCGCATCGCCTGCACCGTTGAGCGTCAGTTGATGATCGGACAGAACGTCGGGAACGGATAAAATGGGCTCGGTCAACATGACCTCAATCTGCTTTTTGCCCATCTGCGCCATCAATGTGTCTTTGTCCTGCACGAGCAAAAGCTCACCCTTGTCGATGACACCCACACGGTCGGCGATTGCCTCGGCTTCCTCGATGTAGTGAGTGGTCAGGATGATGGTGACACCAGCCTGCTTCAATTCGGCCACGATCTCCCACATGTCCTTACGTAGCTCGACATCTACGCCGGCGGTGGGTTCATCCAGAAACAGCACCCTTGGCTCATGCGCCAAGGCTTTCGCGATCAGCACACGTCGCTTCATGCCTCCGGATAGTTCCTTGATTGCGTTACGGCGTTTGTCCCATAGGGACAGCTTGCGCAGGATTTCCTCGATCCTGGCGTTGTCTCCGCTATGACCGAACAGCCCGCGCGAAAAGCGGACAGTGTTCCAGACCTTCTCGAACGGTTCCAGCGCGATTTCCTGCGGCACCAGCCCAATCATCTTGCGGGCTGCGCGATACTCGGTCTGGATGTCATGGCCACCTACGGTGACCGAGCCCGAAGTCGGCGTGGTAATACCGCACACAGTCGAGATCAGCGTTGTTTTACCCGCCCCATTGGGGCCCAACAGCGCTAGAATCTCACCTTCTTCAATGTCCAGAGACACACCTTTCAGCGCCTCAAACCCATCGGCATAAGACTTCCGCAAATCCCGGATCGACAATATGGTCGTCATGCGTACCCTCGTTCTGACCCCGCAACCTATCGTGACGGACCATCGTCGAACAGTCCAATTCCGCACAGTGCCATGCGCGTGTGCGCAGGGTTCAGTCTCGTCCCGTCAGGCGACCTAGCCAGCCTGACTTGGTCTCTTCTTCGGCAGCGTCTTCTTGCGGTGGCGGACCTTCGAAATATTCTTGAAGATTGGCGAAAAACTGATCGGCCATCTTCTTGGCAAACCCATCAATCAGGCGGCTGCCCAGCTGAGCCAGTTTGCCACCCACCTTAGCCTCGACCTCGTAGGTCAGAAGGGTGCCACCAGCCTCGCTGGGCGCGAAGGTTACATCAGCGCTTCCCTTGGCAAAGCCTGCAGCGCCCCCCTTGCCCTCACCAGCGATGGTCAGGCGTTCGGGCTCAATCATGTCGGACATGGTCACTGTGCCTTTGAAAGTCGCCTTCACAGGGCCAACCTTTTGCACCACGGTCGCATTATACCCCTCGGTTGGATCACCGGTAATCTCCTGCGCGCCGCTGATGCAGGCTTTTAATACTTCAGGGTCCAGCAACGCAGCGTAAACGGCGGCAGGCGGCGCCTGAATTTCACGGGTATCGCTTAACTGCATCTCTCAACCTCTTTTTAATCCTTCGGCAGACGACAAAGACCTAGCCCTGAAACATCGATGCAGGCAACCAGTTTGCACAAACCAAAGCACGGGATCGGGATTCTTCGCTTGCATTCGCTCCGCCCAACAGAAACCCTGCGCCGCAGGAGGAAGACATGCTGCACGGCATACGCATCATCGAAGTCGAAGGGCTGGGCCCAGCCCCCTTCGCGGCCATGCTGCTGGCGGATATGGGCGCCGATGTCATCACCATCCATCGCAAAGGGTCCGCCGTCACTCCGGGTATGCCTGAACGTTCGCTGCTGGATCGCGGCAAACGATCAATAGCGCTGGACCTCAAAAACCCGCAGGACCTTAGCGTTGCAAAACGGCTGATCGCAACGGCTGATGCGCTGATCGAGGGTTTTCGCCCCGGCGTGATGGAAAAGCTGGGGCTGGGGCCGGAAGACTGTCATTACCTGAACCCAAAGCTGGTCTATGGCCGAATGACAGGCTGGGGGCAGCACAGCCCACTTTCTGAGACAGCGGGCCATGATCTCAACTATATCGCCCTTTCAGGGGCTTTATCCTACGCGTCGCTGCCCGGCCAACCGCCTTTGACGCCCGCAACACTTGTCGGGGATATCGGCGGTGGTGCGATGTATCTGGTTGCAGGTCTGCTCGCCGGGCTTCTGAATGCCCGGAGCACAGGCAAAGGCACGGTGGTGGACGCCGCCATCTACGATGGCTCGGCACACATGATGAATTTGCTGATGAGCCTGCGCCAAACCGGCAACCTGTCCGACACCCGAGGTCAAAGCCTGCTTGACGGACCGCATTGGAGCCGAACCTACGCCTGCGCAGATGGCGGCTTCATCTCAGTTCAGTGTCTAGAGCCAAAATTCTATGCTCACTTCCTGGACATCCTCGGGCTCAGCGATGATGCGGAGTTCGCTCAGCAATACGACCAGACCGCTTGGCCCAATCTGACGGAACGGTTGAGCGAAATCTTTGCCAGAAAACCGCGCGACGAATGGGCGGCGCTATTCCAGGGGACAGACGCCTGCGTTGCGCCGGTCCTAAGTCCACAAGAAGCACGAGATCACCCCATGAATTCGGCTCGCCAAACATGGGTCGACCACGACGAAACACGTCAAGCCGCAGCCGCTCCTAGATTCTCAACCTACAACTGGCAACCGCGGCCCAGCCCCAAACGCGGAGAGCATACAAATGAGATTTTGAACGAACTTCCTCCCGCTTCATCTGGCTAAAAATACCTCGGGGGTGAATTGGCCGCAGGCCAAGAGGGGGCTGGCCCCCTCGCCAGGCTTACCGCCCGCGCACCGTATCGATCATCAATTGAACGTTCTCAGGGTCTGCATCTGGCGTAATACCATGACCCAAATTGAAGATATGCGGTCCTTTTGAGAAGGCTTCGACAATCCGCCGCGTCTCATCGACAAGCGCTTGCCCGCCTGTCACCATATGCGATGAAGCCAAATTGCCCTGCACACACCCATCGACTTGCACATTCGCAGCAGCCCATTCGGGCGACACAGAATTGTCCAGCGCGACACAATCCACACCGGTGGCCTTGGCGAAACCGATGTAACCCTGATCCGCTTCGCGTGGGAAACCTATCACGGGAATGCCCGGATGGCGGGCTTTTATGGCGGCAGTAATCTCGCGACAGGGTTCTACGGCGTATTTCTGAAACGCTTCGCCCTTCAATGATCCCGCCCAACTATCAAATATTTTGACAACCTCGGCCCCTGCCTCGATTTGGGCAGACAGGTATTCAATTGTCGCGGCCGTGATCCGATCCAACAGCGCCTCGAACAGCGCAGTGTTTTCTTCGCGCAGCGCATGGGCTGGCCCCTGATCCGGGGTGCCCCGTCCGGCGATCATGTAGGTCGCCACTGTCCAGGGCGCGCCAGCAAAGCCAATCAAAGTAGTCTCAGAAGGAAGCTCGCGAGAAAGGATGCGCACGGTTTCATACACCGGAGAGAGCGTCTCATGAATTGCATCAACCGGCTTCAGCGCATCAAACTCCGACTGCCGTGTAATTGTCGAAAGGCGAGGACCTTCGCCGGTGACAAACCACAAATCCGCACCCAGCGCCTGCGGCACAAGCAGGATATCAGCAAACAGGATCGCGGCATCAAAGCCGTAGCGGCGAATAGGCTGAAGGGTGACTTCGGCGGCAAGCTCGGGGTTATAGCAAAGAGACAGGAAATCTCCGGCCTGTGCGCGCGTTGCACGATATTCAGGCAAATACCTCCCAGCCTGTCGCATCATCCAGATCGGCGGCACATCCTGCACTTCCCCCGCCAGCGCCCGTAGCAATTTCTTTGTCTCGGCCATTCGTGCCCCCAGTGTTCCGGTTTGGTGCAACGCGTCGGCCCTCAGTGGCAATTTGTCAAGCTCTGCCCCCATTGTCAGGGCAATGTGACGCGACTAAAGCTGTGCGCATGAGTCTTACATTGCCTACCCCCGCATCGCCTCTGAAAATCGGCACCCGTGGATCACCGCTGGCGCTGGCGCAGGCCTATGAAACCCGTCAGAGACTTGGCGCCGCTTTCGACCTGCCTGAGGACGCGTTTGAGATCGTGGTAATCAAGACCACCGGCGACAACCGCGCGATGATCGATGCGGACCGACCGCTGAAAGAGATTGGCAACAAGGGTCTGTTCACCAAGGAAATCGAAGAGGCGATGCTGAAGGGCGAGATTGATGTCGCCGTGCATTCGACCAAGGACATGCCGGTCGAACAGCCTGATGGGCTGGTGCTGGATACTTTTCTGCCGCGTGAAGACGTGCGCGATGCCTTTATCTCTCCGACGCTGAGTTCGATTCACGACTTGCCAGAGGGCGCAGTTGTCGGGACTTCATCGTTGCGCCGCCGGGCGCAGTTGCTGAATCGGCGGCCCGATCTGAAAGTGGTCGAGTTTCGCGGCAATGTGCAGACTCGCCTGAAGAAGCTGGCAGATGGCGTGGCCGATTGTACCTTCCTGGCCATGGCCGGATTGCGCCGCTTGGATATGAAAGACGTCCCCGCGACTGCTATATCGCCTGATGACATGCTACCTGCCATTGCGCAGGGCACCATCGGCATTGAACGGCGCAGCGACGATAGCCGCACCGCCGAGATGCTGGCGGCGATTCATCATGTTGAAACAAGCCAACGCCTTGCGGCTGAACGCAGCCTGCTGGCCGGGCTGGATGGCTCATGCGAAACACCGATCGCCGGTCTGGCACAAGTCCAAGATGGCCAACTGCATCTGCGTGGAGAAGTTCTGCGCCCGGACGGTTCCGAGGCGATCAGCGAAGAGGCCACCGGGGCGCTCGAAGACGGCGCAAAACTGGGTCAGACAATGGCCGCCTCTCTGTTGAAAAAGGCCGGACCAGGGTTTTTCGACTGGCGCTAAGAAAAAATTTAAACAATTTCAGGGTAATGTGAACTTCTTCACTGTCTACCCTGCCGAATTCGTTAAATATAGGGACAGAAGGTCGATCTCGAATATATCGAAAGTTTTAGCCCGTGTTGTTTTAGATGGTATTCGAGGGGGCGAGATTGATACTTCCGGCGGGGCGCAGTTGATTTTCAACAGCGCCCCGTTCTCTTTTCCAAAGCATATGGCGAAGTACTTACTCTGCACCTTCGCGCAGACCATGATGATGACTAAACACCGGCCGCGCATGAAGCACCTCTGATCGGAAATCCGCCATGCGCCCCGGTAGCGCGCGATAGAATGATGCCAAACCTGGCTCAACCGCCATCGCATACTTGGCACATTCCTTGCACAACCCAGCGACTACGGTCTGTGATTCCCGTGCGCGTATCGCCTCTAGTAGACCTATGTGTGCGGTCTGCAGCTTTTGAAACGATGCACTGCCTGCTACTTCTCGATCTCCGACCAGTACATAAACAGGCTCTGGCTCGCTTTTGCCTTTCAAATCCACGAAGCCCGCCTCTAGCAGCGCAAGATCAGTATTGGTGACACGGCGAATAGAGTCTGAGACTAGAATATCATAATCCACATGTCGGCAGTTTTGTTCGATCCGCGCTGCCACATTCACCACATCTCCGATTACTGTGTAATTGAACCGGCGCCGCGAGCCGATATTGCCTACGCAGGCGGCTCCGGTTGCGCAGCCTGTCGCCAGAGCGATGGGAGGACGCCCGCGCATGATGGGCAAAGTGTTGAACCTATCTAACGCGCCGCGCATCTTCAGCGCGGCCAAAGCAGCGCGGCACGGGTGATCATCCACGGGCAGCGGTGCATTCCAAAAAGCCATAACCGCATCGCCGATGAACTTGTCGATCGTTCCACGCTCGACCAGAATCTGATCCCCGATCTCTGAGAACAGCGCATTCAGCAAGGCCACCAGATCGGTGGCTGATACAGACTCGGACAATGGCGTGAAGCCCCGAATGTCCGAAAACATCACCGTGATCTCCTGAGATTCACCTCCCAATTGCAGTTGATGCCCGTTGGCCTCCATCTCATCGAGGATTTCCGGTGCAACATAATGCGAGAAAGTCTGGCGGATCACCCGCTTCTCCCGCTCGGTCGAAACAAAGAGGTACCCGGCCAGAAGCCCGAAATTGGCCATACCTCCGGCCAAAGGGAAGGTCGCATCAAACAGAACCGACTGGTTCTGGAACGCCAACCAACTGATGGCAATCACGGCCGATGCGGCCACACCACCTGCAGCAAAAGAAGCGACCGCCCCATAGTTGGACATGACCACTGTGACAACGACGCCCAGGATCACGAACGCCAGCAGCTCAAGTGCAGAGGTAACATCCGATCTGCTCAGCACATCGCCAAGGATGATCTGTTCGATAATCTGGGCGTGGATCGAAACACCGGGAACAGATTCACCCAGTGCCGTTTCGCGTATATCGAACAAGCCCGCCGCAGAGGTGCCGACCAGAATGATCCGTCCTTCTATCTCTGACTGAAGCGTTGGATCACTACCGCTGCGCATGACATCATCGGCCGACAGATAGAGGCCAGGATTGTCCCGCCTGTAACGCACCCAGATCTCGCCATTCTCGGTGGTCGGCAGCACAAAATCACCCAGACCAACCTCAAGCATGATGCCGATCTCGTCCTGCGATCCTTCGGCAAAATAAACGGATTCGCCCATGGCCACCCGCAGGGCTTCAACCCCAAGCGCAGGTAATACACCGTTGGGCCCGGACCAAAGCACAGGGACCCGTCGCACCACACCCAAACTTCCTTGGGGCGAAACATTAACACCCCCGATCCCGGCCGCTTCTTCCCCCAATGGCGGCGCCAGAGAGGTCCAGTGGGCAACGCTGACAAGGCCAGCTGCGGGGTTCTCTCCGATTTCGACTAACCCCGCCTTCGGTACAATGGCCGAACCGCTATCGGTTTGCCGGGCTGCCACACCCAGAACCACTGGCCATTTCGCAACTTCGTCCCCAAATCTGACGTCATTGTCCAGATCGATCGCGGCCTGATCCACCTGCAATAGTCCGGACAAGGTCGGGTCTTGCAACAGTCGCATCGGAGAGTATCGGTCGGGCTCGGCAAACAGCATATCAAAGGCAATCGCAGCGGCACCGTATTCGCCCAATCGTTCGACCATCTGACCCAACAGGGTACGAGGCCAAGGCCATTGGCCCCATTCTGCCAGAGACCTTTCATCAATATCCACCACGCGGACCGGCAGATCCGGGTTGTAGGCCCGTGGTGAAATCCGCTGCAGGATATCGAAGTAAATCAATCTGGACATTTGAACGGGATACGGATCCGCGACCCTAATGAAGCAGCCCATCAGGATCAGCGCCAAGCCCACAAGCCTGAATACTAATCGATGCCCAATTTTGTCTCTTATCTTACCCACCACGTTCACCTTCCAGGCGCAGGGGAACATGAAAATATATGTAACCTGATGCTACCAACCAGCTATCGCTGAAGCGTTACCTGCCGTCGCCGTTGCCCTGACACCCGATCCACCGCTATCTCCACTGGATGCGTTTACGGATGTTCTCGTTTCACCCGAGGCGCTTACACCTGCGCGCGCTGATGTCCCGGAACGCCCTTCGGCGCTGGCTGAGGCCCGGTCTGGCGCTTCGGATCGCCCGCTTTCGCGGGCCGCCGACACCTCAGAACGACCTTGTTCCGTTTGCCGCCGTGCTTCGCGCCGCTCTGGCCTTTCAGATTCAATCTTTAGGGCCTGAGCCTGTCTGCCCGAACACCCTTCGGCACTCACCCGAAACGGTGGCAGCAGTTGCGTTTGCGAGCGTATGAAGGGGAAACCACCTTTTAGCGCTTTGTCATACTGCTCCTGATCTATCGGGCGCCCCACCTGACCGCCCGAACCGGTCGCAAAGAGACTGCACTGTCGGCTTGCCGACCGGCACGACCCGCGTCGGCCGCACATCTGAACGGTGCCCTCGATAACCAGCATCGCGCTTTGGCTGCCGGATGTAATCCACATGTCAAATGTCGTTCCCCGCACGGCCATGGTGGCATCGGGCGTTTTGATCGAATAAGCGCGCTTTCTGCTTTTGCCCGAGATGAAACGGAAACTGCCGCCCAGCGCCTGCACGGTGAAGTTTTTTGCCTTCCGATTGCCTCGCAGCATCGAGACATCCAGGACCATTCGCGCGTTCGGACCAACCGCGATCTTGGTTTCATCTACGAACACCAATTGAACCACGCCTGATCTGTCGGTCGAAATAGTATCGCCTGAAACAACATCCATCCCTTCACGCAAGCGTATCTTTTTACCGGCCCGGATAATATCCGCGCCCGGTTTAGCACTGAGCACTTTTCCGATTGATGCGATGGCCGACGCAGGCAGCGTCGCTAGAACCAAGAAAACACAAAACAATTTCAACCAGGCCAAACCCAAGTCCCCTTCCCCCAAAAGGTACCTACCAGGGTGCCAAACACCCCACGCCCGATATCTGTCGCCTCAGAAAGCTAAATCTGAATAGTTATTAGAGCCTTAAAACTAGACAAATATGCGCCAGAACAGGTGGAGTTGGCAAGGTTTTGCATGTTTTTCAGCATTTCGGGGGTTTCGCACCCCTGCTTCCGGTAGCCCCAGCGCTCCTTCTTGTGGGTTTGATCATCGGTATTCAGAAAAATTTTCCAGACATAGAAAATCGCCTTGTATCTGGATGACAGGCAAGGATATACCGGCCAGCGGAGACGTGGCCGAGTGGTCGAAGGCGCTCCCCTGCTAAGGGAGTAGGCGGGAAACCGTCTCGAGGGTTCGAATCCCTTCGTCTCCGCCACCCATACCGGGCATCACCTGCGATGCCTGCCATGGTCTGAACGATCTCATAAAATCATCCCACTGAATTCACGGCATTTCACGGGCGTTGCACACTACCATTTCTCAAGGCGGATTGGATCGCTCGCATCAACCATTGCACCCTGATGCCGGAGCTTGGTGCGTTGTCTGCAGTACAATTCAGCCCAGGATGTTGGAGGCGGTGAGATATCTATCTTCGTCGCCCTAGAAAGCTCAATTTGGCAAACTGGCGCAATCGACACCCGT
The DNA here is from genome assembly GCF_056532915.1 of Ruegeria sp. H9. Lineage (NCBI taxonomy): Bacteria > Pseudomonadati > Pseudomonadota > Alphaproteobacteria > Rhodobacterales > Roseobacteraceae > Ruegeria > Ruegeria sp. H9. Next base: position 164,913 of record NZ_JBQFNX010000003.1, read on the forward strand.
TACGGATTCAAAAAAAGGCCGTCCCAACTGGGACGGCCTTTCATTCACTGTCTCTCGAAAGAGGTTCAGGCAGCCAGCGCGGCCTGTGCTTTGGCGACGATCGCGCCGAACGCTTCCGGTTCGTGCACAGCCAAGTCGGCCAGAACTTTGCGGTCCACTTCGATACCGGCCAGGTTCAGGCCGTTAATGAAGCGGGAATATGTCAGTGCCTCGTCATGCGAACGGACAGCGGCGTTGATACGCTGGATCCACAGCGCGCGGAAGTTGCGCTTGCGGTTCTTGCGGTCGCGGGTTGCGTACTGGTTGGCCTTGTCTACGGCCTGACGGGCAACCTTGAAGGTGCTCTTGCGGCGGCCATAGTAACCTTTGGCAGCCTTGATGACCTTCTTGTGACGGGCGTGAGTTACGGTTCCACCTTTAACGCGGGACATCTCTTAATCTCCTCTTAGCGGTCGTAGGGCATGTAGCCCTTGACGATCTTGGCGTCGGGGGCGGACAGGGTGGTGTTGCCACGGGCGTCGCGGATGAATTTCTTGGTCCGCTTGATCATGCCGTGCCGTTTGCCGGCCTGGCCAGCAAGGACCTTACCGGTCGCAGTCACCTTAAAGCGCTTTTTGGCGCTCGACTTTGTCTTCATCTTAGGCATTTCCGTCTCCTTTCGGGGTTCGGTTTCAAACGCGACTCGGCATGCCATCTCGGCCGGTCACGCGATCAGAAGCGCCGTTTACGCAAGTTCGGTCATACTGGCAAGGGGGTTTGGTCCAGAATCTGCGCTTTTTGCAGGCTGGCTAGGCACCGGGGCGACGCGCGCCGCCCCGGTAGTTTGGATTAATGTTCGAATTTGCGGATTTCGCCACTCTTCAGCCGTTCGGCGTAGGACGCCAGTTCCTGACGTACCACTTTCATCAGGAAGTAGAGCGCGAAGACGTTCACAACCGCCATGGCAAAGATCGCCGCATCCGAGAAGTCGATAACGGGGCCAAGGTTAGCCGCTGCACCGATGACTACGAAGATGCAGAAGATGACCTTGAACACCAGTTCCTTGGTGTGACCCTCACCGAACAGGTAGGTCCAGGCCTTGAGGCCGTAGTAGGACCAGCTGATCATGGTCGAGAAGGCGAACAGAACTACTGCGATTGCCAAAACGTAAGGGAACCAACTGAACGCGCTGCCAAAGGCGGCTGAAGTCAGGCTGACGCCCGAGTTTCCGTCAACCGTTGCGATGGCATTACCGGCTTCGTTCAGCATATAGTTTCCGGTCTCCGGATCGACGATCAGCTGCTGCGTGATGATGATCACCAACGCGGTCATGGTACAGATCACAACCGTATCAATGAACGGCTCCAACAGAGACACAAAGCCCTCGGTGATCGGTTCTTTGGTGCGAACCGCCGAGTGGGCAATCGCCGCAGAACCAACGCCCGCTTCGTTCGAGAACGCCGCACGCCGGAAGCCCTGGATCAATGCGCCGACCATACCGCCAGCAACACCAAGACCGGTGAAGGCTCCTGCGAAGATCTGGCCAAAGGCCCAACCGATCTGATCCGCGTTCATCAGGATGATCACCAGCGCCGCGGCCACATACATCACGCCCATGAAAGGAACGACTTTCTCAGTCACGCGCGCGATGGATTTCAGGCCACCCACGATCACTGCAAAGACGATGCCTGCAAAGACCAGGCCAGTGATCCAGCCCGGGTAATCTCCGACGATGCCTGCGATCTGCTGATGCGCCTGATTGGCCTGGAACATATTGCCCCCACCAAGCGCGCCAAGGATGCAGAAGATCGAGAACAGAACGGCCAGAATTTTACCGCCCGGCAGGCCCAGTTCGTTGAACCCTTTCGACATATAATACATTGGACCACCAGAAACGGTGCCGTCATCATATTCGTTGCGGTACTTCACACCCAGCGTACATTCGGTGAATTTCGACGCCATGCCCAACAGGCCCGCGACAATCATCCAGAAAGTTGCACCTGGCCCGCCGATACCGACGGCGACCGCAACACCGGCAATATTACCGAGGCCAACTGTACCGGACAGCGCCGTTGCCAGCGCCTGAAAGTGGCTAACTTCACCCGCATCATTGGGATCAGAATAGTCACCTTTCACAAGGCTGATCGCATGACCGAAGAAACGCAATTGTACAAAGGCAAAATAAAGCGTGAAGACGGTCGCGGCGATCACCAGCCAACCCACGATCCAAGGGAACCCGGTGCCCGGAAACGGGGCAAAAATAAAGCTGACGAAAGGCCCGGTGAAATCAGCAAAGGCCTGGTTGATTTTATCGTCCAACCCGACCGCCTCCTGTGCGGCAGTGGGGCTCGCAACCAGAGCGGCAAGTGCTGCCAGACTCAGTTTGTTCTGAATATTCATCATAATCTCTCCCCTCAGTTCACGACCGTAACCGGAACATCGGCGTGCATGACAAGGTTCTGGGTCGAACTGCCAAACAGGCGTTTTTTAAACCCATCTGCCGAGGCCCGACCCACAACGATCTGGGAGCCACCGTTTTCAACCGTGATTGCATTCAGCGTTTCCGCCACATCTCCGTGACGGACGATGCCGCGCGCCTCGAATCCTGCAGCCTTCAACGCTTCGACCGCTGGCTCGATGATCCGTGACGTGGCTAACGCAACCTCTTCTTCGCGCCGTTTGTGGCGCAGGGCGTTCTCTTCTGGTGTCTGGAATGTGAAAGGAGACCATTCGATGACATAAACCGCTAGAAGCTCGCATGAACCGATACGCCCGGCCAAGTCTTTGGCAAAGGCGATCGCGCGTTCTCCGGTTTCTGTCCCGTCCAGTCCTATGACAATTTTCGTTGTCATGCCGTTCCTCCGTTATTGTTGCTTTGGCCGGGGCCCTCGCCCCCGGCAGGGCAGCCGGAACCTGGAACTTGCTTGAGTAGACCGCCCTAAGGGCAAGTATCCCGAAAAAACACGCAAAAACAGAGAGATTATTGCTGGATACAACCCCCAAACTTCTAAGGCACTGTAAATAAATATTATTATACGCCCAAATATTAGGCATACGCTTGGTATCAAACTGAAATTAGTAGTGGTGATCCGGGCTTAGCCCGGATCAGTGTTGTAGATCAGCCGTTCATCACAAGGGGCGATACGTAAGATGTTGGTGGTGCCAGGAACATTGAAAGGGACGCCGGCGGTGACCACGATCTGATCAGTCTCAGCGGCGAAACCACCCGATCGGGCGGCGCGAGCGGCGCTGACGACCGCACCTTTGAACCGCTCTTGTTCAGGGGTTAAGACGCAATGGCAGCCCCAGCTCAGGCAAAGCCTGCGGGCGGTGCCGGTGGCGGGGGTCATTGCGATGATAGGCACACCGGGACGCTCACGGGCGGTGAGCAAGGCGGTGGTCCCGCTTTGAGTGAAGCAGCAGATGGCTTTGATGTCAGTCTTTTCGGCAATCTCGCGTGCCGCAGCCACGATCCCGTCCGCGATGGTCGTACCCTTGGCGGTACGCGACGCGGCAATAATTTGAGTGTAGGTTGGGTCAGCTTCAACTTCGATGGCAACCTTGTTCATCGTCTGAACCGCCTCGATGGGATAAGAACCAGCAGCCGATTCAGCACTCAGCATGATTGCATCAGTACCCTCGTAGATCGCGGTGGCCACGTCCGAAACCTCTGCTCTGGTGGGCATTGGGCTTTCGATCATGCTTTCCAGCATCTGGGTTGCGACAATCACAGGCTTCGCGGCTGTACGGCATTTACGCACCAGACGTTTTTGGATCGGGGGGACTGCCGAAACAGGCAGTTCGACGCCCAGATCACCCCGCGCAACCATGATCCCGTCTGAGGCGTCAAGGATATCGTCAAAAGCTTCGACCGCAGCAGGTTTTTCGATCTTGGACAAGATCGATGCTCGGCCATCCGCCAGTGCGCGCGCCTCGAACACATCCTTGGCACGCTGAACGAAGCTCAGCGCCAACCAGTCCACACCCAGTTGGCAGACAAATTCCAGATCGTCGCGATCCTTGGCCGACAGCGCTGCCAATGGCAGCACCACGTCAGGCACGTTCACACCCTTGCGGTTCGAGATCGTGCCGCCGACTTCAACGGTACAATGTGCAAAATCCTGTCCGCAATCCTGTACGATCAGACGAATCTTTCCGTCATTGACCAGCAGGCGCGCACCTGGCTCCAATGCGGCAAAAATTTCGGGATGTGGCAGGCAGACCCGGGTGATATCCCCGGCTGCCGGATCAAGATCCAGACGGAATGCGGCGCCCTCCTCCAGTTCTTCCGCATCATTTGCAAACACGCCAACGCGCAGCTTTGGCCCCTGCAGATCGGCCAGGATCGCGATCGGGCTTTCCAGATCCTTTTCGATCTGCCGGATTATACGGTGCCTCTCGCGAATCTCATCGTGGCTGCCATGGCTCATGTTCAGCCGGAATACATCGGCCCCGGCCTCATGCAGCGCACGGATGGTATCATAGTCATTGGACGCCGGTCCCAGCGTCGCCACGATTTTCACATTTCTCAGGCGTCGCATTGATCAGGCTCTCCTCAAACGCGTAAATGTTACCGCAAACATTGCTCAGGCTGCTTATTGCGCAATTCCCTTTCCAACGCAACTGTCCTACACCTGCGGCAAACAAGATGACAGGCTCATGACATACTCTCCGTTTTTTGTTCACGGCGCGGATCGCCCGTCGCGTTGGCTGATTACTTGCGACCACGCCACCAACATGGTGCCGCCCGATATCAACGGCGGAGACCTGGGCCTGCCGCGCGAAGATATGGAACGCCATATCGCTTATGACGTGGGCGCCTACGAGGTCTCAAAACATCTGGGTGAGGTCCTGAACGCCCCCGTAATCGCAGCCAACTTCTCGCGCCTCGTAATTGACCCCAACCGGGGCGAGGACGATCCGACGCTGTTGATGAAGCTCTATGACGGCTCGATCATCCCCGGTAACCGACACGCAGATGCGACCGAGCGTGAGCGTCGTCTGACCATGTGCTACCGGCCCTATCACGATGCGCTGGCAGAGCTTGCAGCCCTGCCGCATGCGGTCATCATCTCGATGCATTCCTTTACGCGCCAGCTCCGTGGCCGCGATCCTCGGCCGTGGCACATCGGCGTCTTGCACACACCGGATGAGCGGTTCTCGCGCCCGCTGATCAACCGGTTGAACGCCGAGGATGATCTGTGCGTTGGGGTAAATGAACCCTATACAGGTGTGCTACCCGGCGATGCGATCGACAAGCATTGCAGCAGTTTCGGCCGTCCTAATGCACTGATCGAGCTGCGTAATGATCTGATTGCGGATCATGACGGGCAACGCAGCTGGGCCGAACGATTGGCCGTTATTCTGCAGGATGCACTGAACGATAGCGGACTATGACGTAAGGTCACTTCATGCCGCTTCCGATCCTCGAAATATTGTGAGCCAATATACTGACACCCATATATTAAGGGAAAGGAGACGACCATGACTCAGGAATTCCTGACAACTGTCTTCGGCTGGATGACCGCCCTTAACATTGCGGTTTTGTTGTTCAGCACGCTGATGATCATCATCATGCAGGACTGGATCGCAGGCGTACATGGCAGAATGTTCCAAATGGAACGGGCCGACGTAAAGAGGGCCTATTTCAGATATCTTGCGAACTACAAAATCCTGACAATCATTTTTTGCCTTGTGCCGTGGCTGGCCCTCAAACTGGCATAAAGCATCCAAACCTGACGTTCCAAGGGGCCTTAAGGCCCCTCCTGTTCGTTGTAACATGGCCCACGGATTGCTAGGTCAGGTTCAGAACGCAAGACAATCATTCGGAGCCCGACAATGGACAAGCAAACTGAAATCGAACTTCAGGCCGCAGCGTTTCGCCGTTTGCAGCAGCATCTGATGCAGGATCGCACCGACGTACAGAACATCGATATGATGAATCTGACCGGGTTCTGCCGCAATTGCCTGTCGCGCTGGTATCAGGAAGCAGCCAATGCCAAGGGCATCGACATGGACAAAAACGAAGCGCGCGAGATTTTCTATGGCATGACCATGGATGAGTGGAAGGCCAACTACCAGACCGAAGCGAACGCCGAGAAACAAGCCGCCTTCAAGGTCGCGTTTGAAGAGAACGTCACGAAAAAAGGCTGACGCCCCGAAAACGAAAAATGCCCGCCATACTGGCGGGCATTTGGTTTAGATTGCAGCCTTTCGGCTTTCGTCCAGATAGATCTCGCGAAGGCGTTTGGCAATCGGGCCCGGCGTGCCATCACCCAGTGCCACGCCATCAATCTCAACAACCGGCATGACAAAGGCGCTGGCCGAAGTGGTGAAGGCCTCATCCGCCTCTTTCGCCTCGTCGATGGTGAACAGGCGCTCCTCAATCTCCATCTGCGCCTCGGCTGCCATGCGCAGAACCGCCTTGCGGGTGATGCCGTGCAGAATGTCGTTGGACAGCGGGCGGGTGACGATCTTGCCGTTCTTGACGAAATAGGCGTTGTTGCTGGTGCCTTCGGTGACATAGCCGTCTTCAACCAACCAGGCATCGTCACAGCCAGCCGCTTTCGCCATCATCTTGCCCATGGACGGATACAGCAACTGTACGGTTTTGATATCGCGTCGGCCCCATCGGATGTCGTCGATCGAAATAACCTTGGCCCCTTTCTTCGACGCGGGGCTGTCGGCCAGACCTGGCTTATTCTGCGTGAACAGAACAAGCGTAGGCTTGGTATCCGCTGACGGAAACACAAAATCCCGGTCGCCGTCACTGCCGCGCGAAACCTGCAGATAGATCAGACCTTCTTCGATGTCGTTCAGCTCGACCAGTTTGCGATGGATTTCCAGAAGTTCTTCTTTGCTGCAGGGTTCAGCCATCTGTAACTCGTCCAGCGAGCGTTTCAGCCGCACCGCGTGGCCTTCGAAATCGACCAGCTTACCATCCAGCACACTGGTTACTTCATAGACGGCGTCTGCAAACAGGAAACCTCGATCAAAGATCGAGACGCTTGCCTCGGTTTCAGGCAGGTATTCGCCATTCACATAAACGGTGCGGGTCATGTTCTTCTCCTCAGCCCCAAAGTGCCGCTTTGGGCGGATGCACTCCGGCGTCATCAAAAATCAGGGGTGTGTCGCGGTCTTCTGCCAACAAAAGCGGTCCGTCAAGGTCCGTCACCATCGCACCCTGCGCGACCAGCGTTGCAGGTGCCATGGCCAGCGAACTTCCAACCATGCATCCGACCATGATGCCATAGCCCTCGGCCAGCGCGGCCTTGCGCAACTCCAGCGCCTCGGTCAGACCGCCGGTCTTGTCGAGTTTGATATTCACCACATCATATTTGCCCTTTAACTTAGGCAAGCTGGCCCGATCGTGACAGGATTCGTCGGCACATACCGGCACCGGACGATCCATGCCGATCAGTGCATCATCCTCACCGGCTGGCAGAGGTTGTTCAACCAGAGCAACGCCCAGTCGCACAAGATGCGGCGCAAGATCGGCGTACACTTCAGCAGACCAACCTTCATTGGCGTCGATAATGATTTTGGAGTCCGGCGCACCAGCCCGCACAGCCTCAAGCCGGGGCATGTCGTCCGGTGTACCAAGTTTGATCTTCAACAAGGGTCGTAACGCATTTTCTGCCGCCTGTGCCTGCATTGCCTCGGGAGTGTCCAGGGAAAGAGTATAGGCCGTAACTTTAGGCCCCGGTGCGGCAAGTTCCGCCAGCTCCCACGCCCGTTTGCCGGAGCGTTTCGCCTCAAGGTCCCAAAGCGCGCAATCCACTGCATTCCGAGCCGCGCCGGCAGGCAGCAGATCCATCAGGGAATAGCGAGAGAATACGTCGGGCAGGCCGGCAATCTCGGCCTCGACTGAATCCAGCGTTTCGTCATAGCGCGCATAGGGCACGCACTCGCCCCAACCATGATGCACACCATCCGAGATCCGAACCGTCAGGACCTTTGCCTCAGTACGTGAGCCGCGCGAGATAGTGAATACCTGCGCCAGCCGAAATACATCGCGGGAAACGTCAATCTGCACGCGTTCAACCTTTCATCGAAAGTGGTGTCTGTTGCCGACAGCAAGGGGCGATCGGCAACTTGCTTAGATCACAGTGCGGCCAGCGCATCCACCAGTTTACCGGCACCAAACCGGTAAGGATCGGTTGCTGGGATACCCATCTCGGTCTCAACCTTGGCGATGTATGCGTGTGCGTCGTCTTCGCTCAGATGCTGGGTGTTGATCGACACGCCCGCAACCTGGCATTCCGGGTTAGCAACACGCGCCAGCGGCAGCGCTGTGTCGCGCAACTGCTCCAGCGTCGGCAGCGAATACTCAGGCAATCCTCGCATATGGGTCCGGGTCGGCTCGTGGCACAGGATCAGCGCGTCGGGCTGACCGCCATGAATCAGCGCCATGGTCACGCCAGAATAGGACACATGGAACAACGAGCCCTGCCCTTCGATGTGATCCCAGTGATCCGGATCGTTGTCCGGTGTCAAATACTCAACGGATCCCGCCATGAAATCGGCGATAACCGCATCCAGCGGAACGCCCTGACCCGTGACCAGAATTCCGGTCTGACCGGTGGCCCGGAAGGTGGATTTCATGCCGCGTTTGCGCATTTCAGCGTCCATGGACATCGCAGTGTACATCTTGCCGGCAGAGCAGTCGGTTCCAACGGCCAGGCACCGCTTACCAGTACGCTTGCGGCCGTTTGCGATAGGATATCCTACGGTCGGTACACGGACGTCGTGCAATGTGCAGCCGTGAGTCTGCGCCGCAGCAACCAGATCGCCTTCGTCGCGCAGCAGGTTGTGTAGGCCCGACGCCAGATCATAACCCATTTCCAACGCTGCGATCAGAACCTCTTTCCAGGCCTCACTGATGACCCCACCCCGGTTGGCAACACCAATGACAAGAGTCTTGGCACCAGCAGCTTTACCTTCGGCAAGTGTCATTTCGGTAAGACCCAAATCAGTCTTGCAACCATCCAGCCTTATTTGACCCACGGCATTCTCAGGACGCCAGTCCCGGATACCAATGGCCACTTTGGCCGCCAACAAGTCGGGCGCATCGCCCAAAAACAACAGGTACGGTGTCTCGATCATTGCGGTGCACTCCTTTGATTCTGGCTTAAGCTAGAGAACCGTTTTGACGAGGGTTTCTCAAATTCTTCTTGCCTGCCCGCCCACAGCGGGAAGTTTTTGCGTATTTTGGCTTTCTTGCACAAGATTGTTCGAAGTTTTTAAACTGATCAAACTTTAAGCTCCCCATTTTGCCAGTATCTTCAATCATGCTGCATACGCATTGCCGCATATGCACAATCACGCTTGCGCAGCATTGCGCAATTTAATATCCCATGACCAACCCTAAACGCAATTTCCTTACTCGCATGAGGTCCAAATGAGCTTCCGCATCCAACCTGCCGCTCCGGCCCGGCCCAATCGCTGCCAACTGTTTGGCCCGGGCTCGAACACCAAGCTATTTCCCAAGATGGCAGCATCAGCTGCAGACGTCATTAATCTGGATCTAGAAGATTCGGTGGCTCCTTCCGACAAGGATACCGCTCGCGCTAACGTAATCGAGGCGCTGAACACAGTTGATTGGGGCAATAAATACATGTCGGTTCGGATCAATGGGCTGGATACACCCTATTGGTACCGTGACGTGGTTGATGTGCTGGAACAGGCAGGCGACCGTCTGGATCAGATCATGATCCCCAAGGTAGGCTGCGCGGCCGATGTCTATGCCGTGGACGCGCTGGTCACCGCGATCGAGCGCGCCAAGGGCCGAACCAAGCCAATTTCATTCGAAGTGATCATCGAATCCGCCGCCGGACTGGCGCATGTCGAAGAAATCGCAGCCTCATCCCCGCGCCTGCAGGCCATGAGCCTTGGCGCCGCAGATTTTGCAGCCTCAATGGGCATGCAGACAACCGGCATCGGGGGTACGCAGGAAAACTACTATATGCTGCGCGAGGGTGAGAAGCACTGGTCCGATCCGTGGCACTGGGCGCAGGCCGCAATTGTCGCCGCCTGCAGGACTCATGGCGTGCTGCCTGTCGACGGCCCGTTTGGCGATTTCTCAGACGATGAGGGCTATATCGCGCAGGCCAAACGGTCTGCCACGCTGGGGATGGTCGGCAAATGGGCCATCCACCCCAAGCAAATCGCATTGGCCAATCAGGTCTTCACACCGTCGGATGAAGCAGTGTCCGAAGCGCGCGAGATTCTGGCCGCCATGGAACAGGCAAAAGCCAATGGCGAAGGCGCGACGGTCTACAAAGGGCGTTTGGTCGATATTGCTTCGATCAAACAGGCCGAGGTTATTGTGGCACAGGCGGAATTGATCGCGGCGGGTAGCTAAGAATAAAGGGCGCTCAACTGAGCGCCCTAATCGAACTGATCAGCGTCCAAATACATTGTTTGGTGTCCATGTGAAACGCTCACCCTTCTTTCCTGATTTCATCATCAGGCAGGATGTGCCGTATTTCTGAAAATACTTGATTTTGATTGGATACCAACCCGCCTGCGGCACCTCAACCTCGGTGCGTTGGTTGGCTTCGCAGCCCTGACGGCCGTTGACATAGCCGATCTGCTGACCGCCGACCCAGGCGTCAATCCCATCGTTCGACCAGGTCTCAAGCTCGTAAACTCCGGGTGAATCAAACCGGATATATCCGCTGATTTCCGCGGCAACATTGAACGCCTGATTGTAGGTCAGGACAGGATCACCTTCGTTCGTGTCTCTGTAGTCCAAACCTCTGAGGGGCTGACCCGGCTTTGCCTTTTTCAGCAGATGATTGACCTTCGAGAGGTTCTGGATTTTGCGGGGCGGGTTACCTTCCCAACTGTATTTTACGTTCAAACCGGCTTTTGGGCTGGGCTGAGGGCTAGCTGGCTGTAACTTCAAAGGTGCTGCTGTCGCAGCGCCGGCAAACATTGCCAAGGCAGCCACCAGCGCTCCGGTGCGGAAAAATGTCATGGTCTACTCCCTGAATTTGCGCCTGCTTCGGGGTTAATCCCTGCCGACGATCCTGTTGAGATGACACTAGGCGCTGAACTTTGACCTCGCAAGATGGTTAAAAATCACTTTTTAATGGTCACGCACGCATATCCTTGGGCGATCCCATCACAACATATGAGGTGATCGAGGTCACATGCGGCAGTGTACCCAGCACCTCGGTGTGGAAGGTTTTGTAGGAGGGCAAATCGGCACATTCGACCCGTAGGAGGTATTCGATCGTGCCGGTGATATTGTGACATTCCACCACTTCGGGTGCTTGTTGCAGGGCTTTTTCAAACCCTTCCTGCGCCACCTTGGTGTGCTCGCCCAAACCAACGCCGATATAGGCAACGAAACCCACCCCCAGCGCCGCCGGGTTCAGCACTGCTCGGTAGCCGGAAATGACCCCTGCCCGCTCAAGCTCCTGCACACGGCGCAGGCAGGCAGAGGGCGACAGGCCCACCCGCTCGGCAAGATCGAGGTTGCTGATGCGACCGTCCCGCGAAAGCTCTTGCAATATATGTTGGTTGATCTGATCAATCTTCGCCATTTATTGCAACATTAACCTTAGAACGCACGAATACGCAATTTCATTTGCCGGGTTCAGCGAGAAAATGCAGCCATGACCTACGATATCCTGATGGCCCTGATCGCGTTTGCTTTTGTCTCGTCAATCACTCCAGGCCCTAACAACCTTATGCTGATGGCATCGGGTGCGAATTTCGGCTTTCGCCGGACAATCCCGCATATGCTGGGCATTGGTTTGGGCTTTACCTTTATGGTGCTTCTGGTGGGGGCGGGTCTGGTTCAGATCTTTGACCGGTATCCGATCAGTCATACCGTGTTAAAAGTACTGTCGGTTCTGTATCTGCTGTATCTGGCCTGGAAAATCGCCCACGCAGCGCCCGCCAAAGGTGCCGATGCTGCAGGCACCCCGATGACGTTCCTGCAGGCTGCAGCGTTCCAATGGGTGAACCCAAAAGCCTGGGCGATGGCGTTGACCGCGACAGCCGCCTATGCGCCCGACCAAACGATCAACGCGATTCTGCTGGTCGCGCTGGTGTTCGGAGCCATCAACCTGCCCTCGGTCAGCACCTGGACGGTTCTTGGACAGCAAATGGCGCGAATCCTGACGAACCCGCACCGATTGCTGGCATTCAACTGGACGATGGCGGCCCTGCTTGTGGCCTCGCTCTATCCGGTGCTGTGGCCGAATTAGGTTACCTGAGCGGCAGGCAAATTTCGGTCAACAGATCCTCGGGGGCCGTTTCTCGTGGATCGTTGAGATAGATCTCATAACACGGATGGTCCGCAGGTTCTTCGCCAGACTCGGGCAACCAATTGCCAAATAATGCCTGATACGCGCCGTGAAGGCCGGAATAAGGTCCCTTGAAGGTCAGCACCGCTGTTTTGCCACCCGGAATTTCAAGGTCTTCCATCCCCTCGGGCGTATCATCACCGCAGAATTCAGCACCTGCAAAACTGCGCAATTCATCCTCGGGCACATCGTCCGGACTGTCGAGATACAGCCCGATCATCGGACCGACTTGCGGCCACAGTTTGCGGGATTCGCACAGGGCACCAAAGGCCTCAAAGCTGCGGCCAATCTCGGCATACGCCCCTTTATGTGGCAGCGCTATGACTCGGCGGGACGGTTCGGTTCGGGTTGTTACGGGATGCATCGGATATCCTCCGGTTTTGAACATTGGATGGGCCGGCAGTATTTGCCCCGCACGTCGAAACGCGGTGGGGCTGCTGCCGTAGGCCTCGGAAAAGGCCCGCGCAAAGGATTTTTGGTTCGGATAGCCAATGTCGGTCGCGATCCGCGTAACCGGTCTGTCTGTTTGCACCAGCCAGCAGGCGGCACGGTGCAGGCGTATCCGACGGGTGGCCTGCGCGCAGGTCTCGCCAGTAATGGCGCGAAACACGCGATGCCAGTGAAACCGCGACATGGCCGCAACCTCGGAAAGGGCGTCCAGAGACAAGTCTCTGGCGGGGTTGTCATGAATGTAGGTCAACACACGCAGCACGCGATCTTCATAGCTGGCAGCCATCAGTATCCTTCCTTCACTTTGCCCAACGGTGATCGCATATTCCACAACCACAAATCTTGCTGAGTTGCATCCCGGACAAGCATTAGTCATATAGCAGGGAACTTCCGCGTTGAGAGGCGTCATGACCCAGTATCTGGATTTCGAAAAACCGCTGGCCGAGATCGAAGGCAAAGCTGAAGAGCTGCGCGCGCTGGCCCGTGCCAATGAAGAAATGGATGTGACCGAAGAGGCCGCCGCGCTGGATGCCAAGGCCGCCAAGCTTCTGGATGAGCTGTATGCCGATCTGACACCATGGCGGAAATGTCAGGTTGCACGGCATCCTGAACGTCCACACTGCAACGACTACGTGGACGCACTGTTCACCGAATTCACTCCTCTGGCTGGTGACCGGAACTTTGCCGACGATCTGGCGGTAATTGGCGGTCTGGCGCGGTTCAACGATCAACCCGTCATGGTGATTGGCCACGAAAAAGGCAGCGACACCAAATCGCGGATTGAACGCAATTTCGGCATGGCCCGGCCCGAAGGGTATCGTAAAGCTGTGCGCCTGATGGAGATGGCGGGCCGCTTTGGCTTGCCGGTGATCACTCTGATCGACACTGCGGGTGCCTATCCCGGCAAGGGGGCGGAAGAACGTGGCCAATCCGAGGCGATCGCGCGCTCAACCGAGATGTGCCTAAAGATTGGCGTTCCTTTGGTGTCCGTAATCATCGGCGAAGGTGGTTCTGGTGGCGCGGTCGCCTTTGCGACTGCGAACCGCGTAGCGATGTTGGAGCATTCGGTCTACTCGGTGATTTCGCCCGAAGGCTGCGCGTCGATTCTTTGGAAAGATGCCGAAAAAATGCGCGAGGCCGCCGAAGCGTTGCGCCTTACCGCTCAGGATCTGCACAAGCTGGGCGTTTGTGACCACATCATCACCGAGCCCAAGGGCGGTGCACATCGCAACCGCCCGGCGGCGGTCGAAGCCGTGCGGTCTGCAATTGCCTCGATGCTGGAAGAGCTTGATGGGAAAGACGCGGCAGCCCTGATCAAGGACCGCCGTCAGAAGTTCCTGGATATCGGTTCGAAAGGGCTGGCGGCTTAACCCGTCAGCCACCCAACCGCTGCAACAGAGCCACCGAAGGCTGGCCAGTCACGGACAACCCGTTGGCGCGCTGGTAGGCGCTAATTGCCGCCTCAGTATTCTTGCCGATAACACCATCTGCGCCTTGTGTGTCATAGCCCGCGGATGTCAGGCGGCGCTGCAGTTCTTTACGATCCTCCAGCGTCAAACCGGTCGCATCCGGCCCGAATGACGCTTGGAACGGCGCGCCGCCAGCAATGCGATCAGAAAGATGACCTACGCCGATCGCGTAGCTGTCCGAATTGTTGTAGCGCTTGATCACCTGAAAATTGCGGAACACAGCAATACGTGGGCCAGGCGTCTGCGGTTGCAACACTGCCACCGGCGTGCCCGAAACCGTGCCCACTTCACCGCCCCAAGGCTGCCCTCGCACCCAACCGGCACGTGCCAGATAAGCAGCCGTTGACGCAAGTGAATCTGCTGGGTCATCGGACCAGATATCGCGCCGCCCGTCGCCAGTGAAATCGACCGCATAAGCAAGGTAAGATGTCGGAATGAACTGTGTGTGGCCCATCGCTCCGGCCCAGCTGCCGGTCATGTTAGCCGGGGTCGTATCGCCCTCTTGAATGATCTTCAGCGCCGCCACCAGTTGCTTCTCAAAAAACGCTCCGCGCCGCCCGTCATAGGCCAGAGTCGACGTTGCCGAGATCACCGGCACATCGCCCCGCCGTGCACCATAACGGCTTTCCAGGCCCCAAACAGCCACGACGACCTCCTTGTCGACACCGTATTGGGCCTCGATCTGCGACAGAGTTCCTGCATGCCGCACAAGCATTTGCTTGCCAGTGTTGATCCGTTCATCCGAGGCAGCAATCGCCAGATAATCCTCAAGCGAGCGTTTGAATTCGACCTGATTGCGATCGCGTTCGATCACGTCGGGTAGATATCCTGCGCCTTGAAACGCTTGGCTAAGGGTCGTCTGAGAAATGCCCTGTGACGCTGCCCGGTTTTTGAAACTGGCCACCCAGGCATCCCATCCTGCGTTCGGAACCGCACGCATCCGCGAAGCCGGAGCACTGTTGGGTGCGGTGCCTGTGGAACAGGCCGCCAACAGGGTTGAACCAAGCCCTAAGGAAAACACTCTTCGATTAATCATGGTTAAATCTGCTCTTGTTGTGATTTGCGTTCAGAATAGCGCAGCCCGGTCGCTCAAGCCAGCAAAGCGACATCCTAAATCAACTGAGTTGAGAGATGGGCAACAAGCCGCTCAGGTCACAAGCAGCCGCAAGCCCTGGGTCACATCCGAACGCACTGCTAGTCGCAACCCAGGCTCATCCCCGGCCTTAAGTGCTGCGATGATCAGGCGATGGTAGTGCGGTGGCTCGGTCCTCCGCAACCGACCGTATAGGGCACGCATCGTGGGACCCAGCTGCAGCCAGACAGTTTCGGCCATGGCAAGCATCGCGGGGGCCTGAGCGCGTAGATACAGCGTGCGGTGAAATTCCAGATTTGCACGGATATATCCCACCGCATCGCGTTTCGTGACCATCTCGGCCACTGCCATGTTGATGCTTTGCAACCGGTCAATCAGAGCCATATGCGCGCGCGGCAGGGCCCGGCTGGCCAGTTCAACCTCAAGCAGCGCGCGCAGCGCCGCCAGCTCTTCGATCCGATCGCGGGTGAGTTCCGGCGTTGATACCCGACCGGAGGTGGACAGGAACAACGCACCTTCTGCTGCCAGACGCCGCACCGCCTCGCGCGCCGGAGTCATCGACACACCGAATTCCTTGCCAATCCCGCGCAGCGTCAACGCCTGCCCCGGGGCAATCTCTCCATGCATGATGCGGGATCTGAGGGCGCGATAAACGCGATCATGGGTTGCCGTATGAGACTCGGCGGGGCGTGAGGTTAACATGAGTTTATGTGATCACAAATCGCGCTGAGGTCAAGCGACGGAGTCGAAGCGATATCTGTGCAGTTCAGCCCCGTTGTCTCGCAGCCAGCGGCGTGGTTCTTTGTAAGGGCCAAAAATATGCTCGACCTGCGCCCAGAACGCAGGTGAGTGGTTCATTTCGGCAAGATGCGCCACTTCATGCGCGGCCACATAATGGAGAACCTCTGTCGGGGCGAGGATCAACCGCCACGAGAACATCAACCCGCCCGCAGAACTGCACGACCCCCAGCGCGAACGCGTATCGCGCAAAGTGAGGCTACTGTACGAACGCCCCAGCATCGCCGCGTAATTATCGCACGCACCGGTCAGACGATCGCGGGCAAGCTCTTTTAGAAACCGCGCTAGTCGCCGTGCTTCGGCACCGGGCGGAACCCCGATCGCATCGCCACTCAGCACGACCCTCCGCCCCGATGCAGGAACGATTCGCCGCGCCGTACCCTCGATCGGAATGAACTGCCCTACGCCAACTGCTTCAATGCTGGGTCGATCCTGCAGGTGCCCGCGGATCCAGCCCTCTTTCTGCTGTGCGAAATCCAGCGCTTCGGCTTCAGCCACCCCTGTCGGGTAGGTCAGCGTAACCCGTCCATCCAATTGGGAAATTCGCAAACTGATCCGCCGTGCGCGCGCCGATCTGCGCAGTGTCAGCGGCACAGGAGGTGTTCCGGGCAATGCGTGTCGCCCCATGGGTGGGCCTCCTTTGCGCAAAGGCTTTGACAGTGCCTGCCGCATGTGGCAGGTGACCTGAATCATTGATGAGATTCACCTGATATCAAGGGGATTTGATATGCCCAAGGAAGAATGGGGCGTAAAGCGTGTCTGCCCGACAACCGGCAAACGGTTTTACGACCTGAACAAGGACCCGATCGTCAGCCCCTATACGGGCGAGGTCGTGGAGCTGGACACCGGAAAAAGCCGGATGATCGCCGCGGATGCTGAAGATGCCGCATCGGTCAAGGCGCGCGAAGCGTCGTCGGACGAAGACATCGTTCTGGATGATGACGACAACGTCGATGTCGAACTGGACGATGATCTGCTGGACGACGATGACGATGGCGATAACGTTTCACTCGACGATATCAAGGACATGTCGTCAGAAGACGAAAACTGATGGATCCCGAGGCGGCCCCGCCGCCTCGACCCGGTCCGCGAAGTCGGTCTGAATTTTTTGCCGATTCCGATTTTAGGACTTGCACTCATCGACGGCGTCTCATAAACGTCCGTCCACCGTTACGACGGTACCTATATGGGGCCTTAGCTCAGTTGGGAGAGCGCTTGCATGGCATGCAAGAGGTCAGGGGTTCGACTCCCCTAGGCTCCACCATTTTTCTCCTCAATTCGAATTCAATCTCAGTCACACGGCTTTAAAAATAGGGCCTTTGACGTGCCAGTCTTTCTCACCCCCCAAGGAAACTTGACCCATTTTCCTCACCAAGTACTACGCGCTTTGCGAAAGCGTGACCAATGTGACCATTGTGAGCAATTGAAAAATGGCTCGCACGAGGAAACCGGTTCGAGAAAATTATTAAATGGTGCACTACATTACTCGCATAGGTCACATTTGTCGAACACCTCGATAGCGGCGGCAGTGCAGCTGTTGTTTAGGCTTGAGATGGCCCGCACTGCGTTGTCAACGCCAACCCCTGCAATCTCACTAAGAACTCTTTGCATTGTGATTTTTGTGACCAGTGGGTTTGAGAGTTTGCTTCAGATTAAAGAGAGGATGTCTGACTTCATTCACCAGTGCGCAACACCTTTAGGGGAACCTGACTAGCTTGGCGCAGACATTCAACGTCATCAGATATGTTGATGAACCTGCCATTTGGCTCCTTAATAGTTTCAGTTGGTCGACACGGTGTCGGTGCCTGGAGTGGGAGGGAAGGATGGAGGACAATTGATGTCCATTTTTCAACTTCCTGCCATCACACCGAAACGCCCGCCGTGGAACAAAGGTCGCCTTATAGGCTAAAAACGTCCGCTTCTCGCGAGGCACGTCTGGGCCATCCGCGTTCGGCTTGAACTCTCAGACAATCTCAGGGACTTGACACTCTTCAATCTTGCGATCGATAGCAAGCTGCGAGGCTGCGATCTCGTTCGCTTGAACGTAGCCGATCTTGTTACTGGTGATCGTGTCCGCGAACGCGTGACAGTTGTCCAGAGCAAAACAAAGCGGCCGGTCCAATTCGAGGTTTCAGAAAACACCCGCCAGTCCATCTTGACCTGGGCATGTCGCCCGGAGATGCTTGGACGCACTTTCCTTTTCCCAAGCCGCTACCACGAAAGGCCGCATATTTCGACACGTCAGTACGCGCGTCTGGTCCGTGATTGGGTGTCGGCGATTGGATTGGAGCCAAGCGGTTACGGCACGCATTCGCTGAGACGCACAAAAGCGGCACTGATCTACCGGAAAACAGGCAATCTACGCGCGGTGCAGCTTTTGCTTGGCCACACCAAGGTTGACAGCACAGTTCGATATCTTGGCGTTGAATTGGAAGACGCGCTGAGTATCGCAGAAAATATCGACGTTTGAAGATTGAGCGGGCGGCAAGAGTCGTCCGCATTTCGTGATTGGCAATTGTCGCATAAGTGATGACTTTCCACCGGACTTTCGAGCCGAGACGAGCGTCACCATCGTCGTCGATTGAGTTGAATCTCCCGCAAGGATCATCGGGCTCAGGTCGGTAACTGTGGCGTCATCGCTCACTCCCATGTGAGTGCTTAGGGAAGTAAGCAGTCACTCATGTAAAGTGAGGCGAACGACCCCATCGAGCCCGAAGCGGACGTATTTTTGCGCCTCTAAAAAGTTATTTTGGAACAAAGGGACAAACTATCTAAGTTACAAAACAGAGTTGATCGAAATTGAAGCCTGAAATCGATTATAAGCTTCCTCGATACACAGGGTTCGCGCAGTCACAAACGAAGCCGCCCACAAAGTGGACGGCCTTGAAGTATCGACACCGATCAGTTGGTCAGAGAAGCATTGCACTCACGCGCCGCTTCAATTGCCTTCTTGGTGCCAGCAAGGCTTAATTCGAAGGCAAAATTAGACTCTGGCATTACAATCATGGTTTCGCGCTCCATCACGTCTGTGACGAAGTCGGGATTGTTGGCAATGAGATAACCGCCTTTGTACCCGTCCGCCAAATTAGGTGGCGCCGCTGTTGTATCGCCATGGTATAATTTGTTGTCCATGAGCAGCTAGACTTTATCATCCTCAAATTCGATGTCTGCCTTTGTAAAAACACCCATGTAGCCAAAATCTTTGTCTGGGGTCAGACCCATTTGAACAACGTTGGTATTCTCATCCACCCGTTCGATCAGGCAAGTATTTCGGCTCTAATCCACAAACATATTCCAGCCGGATTCCTCGCCATAGTTTACGAACTCTGCGTTGTCTTTTGGCAGAATATTTTTTTGTCCTTGGCATGTCCTACGGTTGCTCCGCATGCAAGAACGGCAGCGGCAACAAGGGTCTTAGTTGTCGTTTTCATAGAAACAATCCCATTATAATATTGCAGAATGAAGATATGAGGGAAAACCGAAAACGCGAATCTTCAAACTAAATTGAATGGCTGCGTCCTTTCGAATGGTTTGAAGAGCAGGTGGTAATGAGGCCAACACGTGCGCCATCGACCAAATCAGAAGTAGAAGGTCCAGTCGGTCGCTCTGCAAAATGGAAACTCATTATATCCCCATCCCCAAAAAAACCCGCATCGTTCGGAGGGAAACCAGGTGAACAACGCGGGCGGTAGTCTTGGGGTTTTGGTGTTACGCTACTGATTGAAAGATGGATCAAAGTTCCCCGCGTCACCTCTATCTGGGATGATGGGCAACGCGGGGATTTAGTCTGGCCATGGGACTGGCCAGACTAAGTCGAATGTGCGGTTGGCCGCTGTTCGTCAACCAAGTTGGCATGAGCGCAAATTCTGTTCGCTACAGTCAAAGTTCGTCACCCGCCATCTGCACAGCGCCGCCACGTTTTCTGAAGCGGGCGTGTAAGCTGGAATAAACAAGAATTTCTCATGCACGCGAGAGTAAACTTTTTGGCGCGCGTAAAATTACTTGATTTGTTGTATTTTAGATTCAAGTATTCGAATGCGTGGCGAATTTGTATTACCTCTGTTGCTCGCGCATTCGCCAGACTTGTCTGGTCGCCTCCTGGAGACGCAAGTGAGTGGTGTCGCCAGGAGGCCGTTATTCTCGGTTTAATGGGTCTAATGGAAAAGGCTTCCAATTCTACGTGCACGGCAAGTCTATGACCCTTTTGCGGAAATTTCTGTTTCATTCGCAGATATGTGGTTCCGCGAATTTGAGAGATTCTCTATATCGACGGCGACCCAAAAATCCGTGGGGTTCGTCACAAGGAAATATTCAAACATAAACATAAGTCTGGATTTGTTGCGTCTGTGTGTGCTCTCTTCGACCGTTAAAGAAGTAAGGGACAGACAGATGAGACGAGCACTGAGAACGTTGAAGATTTGGTCATTCATTTGGTTCACGGCATTAGCGAGTGCTTTTCCTGCCGGCGCGCAAGAGACTGAGGCCGACCAAGAGGCTGTGGAAGTCGAGAATGACGATCTAAAAAAAGCAGTCGTTGATGAGATGATTGCGGCTGATGATCTCGAGATCCTACTTGTTCCCCTAACCGCGGAAGAGCTTTCCCAAGTCGCTGGTACTTGGCAGAGTTATGTGCGCTCTCGGCTCGAAGAAGTCGCGCAAGTAAACTTGCAACTTCGGTCGGCGAGCGGAGCTCGGGAAGACAACTTGCGGTCTCAGTTGTCCTCTTTGAACGACTCTGGATCAGAAACTCTCAACAACTATCGTCTGGTGCTCGAAGCATGGGCCCTGAAAGGCGCGAAGGCGGAAGATCTAGAACCGCATTCTGACTATATTCTCGCGTTGAAAACGGGAGCCCTAAAAACTACCGACCTTCAAACGCTTTTTCAGAACGCTTGGGCCTGGTTGTTCTCGTGGGATGGGGGCGTAGGCCTGCTGATGGCCGGTCTGGGTGTTTTGTTAGCAGTTTGGGCCATGATGTTCATTGCTCGGATGGTGCGCCGGGTCACTGAACGGGGTCTGAACAAAATTCCAACTATCTCCAGAATGCTGAAACGCTTCATTGCCACCGCCGTATACTGGGCCGTTTTCGTCCTTGGTATACTCGTCGTTTTAGCTTTGTTCGGAGTTAACGTCACACCGCTTTTTGCCGTGCTCGGTGGTTTGTCGTTCATCCTAGGTTTCGCATTGCAGGAAACGCTGGGAAACCTCGCAAGCGGTCTGATGATCATGGTCCTCAAGCCATTCGACACTGGCGACTATATCCAAGTGGGCGGTTCATCTGGGTTTGTGGATGAGATGTCGGTGGTTTCAACCAAGATCAGAACATTCGACAACCAGATTATTATAGTTCCCAACAGCAAGATTTGGGGGGATGTCATTACCAATGTAAGTGCATCCGAAGAACGTCGGGTCGATCTGGTCTTTGGTATCGCCTATTCGGACAACGCTGCCCAAGCAATTGAAGTGCTCAAAGACTTGGTTGCGCATCACCAGCTTTGTCTGAAGGCACCAGAACCTGAAATTTTCGTGGGTGAGTTGGGAGACAACTCCGTCAACATCTTCTGCCGTCCATGGTCCAAGTCTGATGACTATTGGACCGTTTATTGGGACCTGACCGGTCAAGCAAAAGAGCGGTTTGACAAAGAAGGCATATCTATACCGTTCCCGCAACGCGATGTGCATATTATTCCCGCAGAAGGAGCAAAATCATGAGGGCCCTTACGCTATGGTTACTGCCTCTTCTATTTTCCTGCACTGTTGCGCTTGCTCAGTCTGAAGAAATCCTCGCACCAGCTGAAGAGAGAGAAGATCCCGAGTTTATTGCGCCGGTGATAGTGGATGGCGAAGAATTGTTCGTGGTTCGCGGTTCAAGTGCGCTGCCCGCAACCGAACGAGCGAGAAAAATTGAGGAGCGGATCGCTCAAGTCGCCAATGCATCCACGAAAGCTTCAGTACAGCTTGAGATTTCGGACGCCGAATTTGGGAAAATGATACGCGTTGACGGGCAGATGGTTACGATCACCACCCAAGCTGATGCTGAGCACGAACAAATGGTTATTGAAGTTCTAGCTGGGCTTCAGTCCGAAGCGATTGAGACTGCAATCCTTCAATACCGAGATGCTCGGTCCAATGAGGGCCGAGTAGATAGTGCGATGGCTGCCTTTGCTTGGACAGCAGTCTTTGCCCTCACTTCTTATGCGTTTTTTGCGAAACGGCAAATGTTATTAGACTACTTTAGAAACATCTTGGAAAAGAGAGCTGAAGGTGTTGAAGAAGCCACGAAATCGCTCTTGAGAAGCAGGGCAATCGCGTCGATTATCGTCTATTCAATACACATATTGATGTGGGTCCTGTTTCTGTTCTTTTTCTACTACTACCTTTCATTGGTGCTGCTCTCCTTTGCCGAGACCCAGGGCATTGCCCAGATCCTCTTGAAGTATGTCAGCGAGCCGCTCGTAACCGTCGTTTTGGCAATTGTTGAATATATCCCCAACTTGATCATGCTCGCAATCATTGCAGCTGTGACACGGTTGGGAATTCGAGGCCTCGATCTTTTTTTCGACAACGTCGAGAGCGGCGCGTTCCAACTGAAAGATTTTGAAGATCATTGGATTGCACCAACAAAAATGCTGTGCAGGGCTTTGCTGATTGTTATCGCGCTGGTGTTTGCCTACCCCTATATTCCCGGATCTGACTCTCGAGCCTTCCAAGGCCTGACTATCCTTGCCGGTATCATGGTTTCGTTAGGGTCGAACACAGTCGTCTCGAATATGATGGCCGGTCTGTTTGTCATCTATAGACGCAGTACCAATGTCGGTGATCGAATTCAGGTTGGCGACAAGATTGGGGATGTAACCGAGATCAAACTGATGGAAACACTCATTAAGTCGATAAAGAACGAGATGATTAGCATTCCAAATGCACAGCTGCTCAACTCCGAAGTCGTAAACTATTCGCGCAAAGTGGATGGTCGAGGGCTGTTGGTTCACACGACAGTAGGGATCGGATACGAGGAGCCACCAAAGAAAATCAAAGCGATGCTGATAGAGGCAGCTCATCGTACTCAAGGGTTAAGAAAGAACCCTGAACCTTTTGTGCTTTGGACGCAGCTGGCTGACTACGCAATCAATTATGAGATCAACGCATACACTTCGCGCGGATCGAGCTTGCCTAAGATTTTGTCCGATTTGCGCGAAAACATTGTCGATGTGTTTAATGAAAACGGAACACAGATAATGACACCGTCGTACATAGCGGACCCGCCGGAACCCAAAGTTTCGACAGAAGAATGGGACGGCAAGCTTGCCCATCACGCTGAATAAACTGCATTCAGCTATAGGTTATCAGTGTCAGTGCTTAAGCTTCGTATTGTATAAATATGTCATTGAGTAGCCATGTCTCCGCAGTCCACAGAGCAGACCATTAGGGGCTTGAAACGCTCGTTCAGGAATGGCAACCCAAAAGGAATCAGCGTCACGTGGGAAATGCCATATGAAAAACCTTTTTCTAACGTGCTGCTTTGGAGCTATTTCTCTAGGATTTGCAGCGTTACCTTCAGCCGCGCAGCCCCGGCTAGGTTGGGCGTATCAGGTTGATGGGCTTGCTGCGTTTCAAGGGGACGCGGATTTG
This sequence comes from Ruegeria sp. H9, assembly GCF_056532915.1. Lineage (NCBI taxonomy): Bacteria > Pseudomonadati > Pseudomonadota > Alphaproteobacteria > Rhodobacterales > Roseobacteraceae > Ruegeria > Ruegeria sp. H9. The sequence continues at coordinate 188,651 of NZ_JBQFNX010000003.1, forward strand.
AGTGACGGTGGCGAATTCTCTGCAAGCCGAGCATTTCTACGTGCTACCGCATTCTACAATCTGGAAGGAGGAAACTCCATCGGGCTTTCAACCAGCTTCGGCAAACTGGATTATAGCTTTAGTCAATCGAACAATCAGCCATGGGAGAACATCCGTGACTTGCGCGTTGCTGTTCCCATGCGATTTCGTGCGAGCGATACAGCAACAGTTTTTGTGTCACCACAGATCAGGTGGGATTATCAAAGTGGAGCTTCCGCATCTGATGGTAAGACCTACGGTGTTTTCGCGGGTATTGCTTGGCAACTTAACGAGCGCCTGACGATAGGACCGGCCTTTGGCGCGTTCTCTCAATTTGACGATGGTGGTACCGATTTTTTTCCGGCCCTACTGATTGATTGGGACCTAAATGATCGCTGGAACTTGAACACTGGCTCAGGGATTGGAGCGACACAAGGCCCTGGGTTGACGCTGAGCTACACGTTGACTGAGACCATAGACCTTTCCTTAACCGCACGATCGGAGAGAGTTCGATTCAGATTGGATGGGGAAGGTCTCGCGCCGGACGGGGTGGGCGAAGACAAGAGTGTCCCCGTCGTACTTTCGATTGGATACAATCCAAATCCCGGAGTTTCATTGAGCGTATTCGCAGGCGCAGAATTTGACGGCCGCCTGACGCTAGATGATGCGAATGGAGCGGAAATTAGTCGTCAGACCTATGAAACAGCGCCATTGGTTGGGCTGGCGTTTAGGGTCAGGTTCTGATCACAGCATTAAGCCTGTTTGCCAATTGTGCGCGGAGTTATTATTGCGTCTGAGTTCGAACGTCCGCTTTGTCCGCAAAGAGGTCTGTTAGCTGGAACGCAGCGAAGGTCTGCACCGAGCCCACTTTGACCGATGCTGCTCGATGCCCCAATGACAGCAATGCGCAGTAAGCGGACTTTGCAAAGTCTTTGGTACGGGTAGCAACAGAAGCCTATTTTCGCAGTATTCCGGGCCTACCCACAATGCCTCGACGAGAGACGAGGCGTTCCTCACCGCCTGCAAGGATGTAAGGACATGACGACACGCACATCGAGCCAGCTAGAACGGCTGTAGAAAGCTCAGTACCTCTCACCTGCTTACCAATGGACAGTGCCTCGGAAACCACTCCTCCCGGGCTGTGGAGAGCCACAAGGTCGGCGGTCATTAATTCTACTGCCCTGAATGCATCCGCCCAATGGCATTTTCAAAGCGGTAGAAAGAGCATAACCAAACGAGTGAACCCACGCATCAGCATGAATACTAATGACGCTGTGATTGAGTTGGCGTTGCAAGGTCATGGGATCGGACGGCTTTTGTCGTATCAGGTGGCACCCTACATTGCAGATGGGCGGCTCAAGACTGTCATGAAGTCATATGAGCCACCCGAGGTTCCCATCCATCTTGTGCATCAAGAGGGTCGAACCGTGTCTGCGAAGGTACGCGCTTTTGTTGATTTTGCGGTCGAACGTCTCAAATCGGATTCCCTTATTGGCCAGAACCAAACTCAGGCCTAAGCGCAAGACCAACAATTAGGCAATATCGCGCTATTCAGCCGCCGCCGCGGATGAGGCGGTCCATGCATTTGGGACAAACGCATCATCCAAAGCCGTTTCCGCCACATGGTTCGTATAGTTCGACAGGATTTTCAACGCTGTGCCAAGGATGACTTCCAGCATGGTCTGGCGGGTATAGCCAGCCGTCAGAAACGCCTCGACCTGTGCGTCGCTGGGCCAGCCTCGGCTTTCGTTGATCACGATGACGAATTTGCGCAGTGCTTCCAATTTGGGGTCGGCGATAGGGCTGCCATCGCGTAACGCTGCGATCACGTCTTCGGGGACACCGGCCATCTGTGAAAGAGTGGTATGGGCGGCCATGCAGTACTTGCACCCGTTCAACCGGTTGTTAGTCATAAGGATGATCTGGCGCTCAGTCTCTGACAGGCTGGTCTTTCCAAAGATGTTGGAAAGTGTCGTATAGCCTTCCAAAATTGCGGGCGCTTCGGCCATGGCCGCATAAAGGTTGGGCACAAAACCATATCCTTTCAGCGATGCTTCCAGAATTGGTTTCGCGGCATCAGGGGCTGAGGCGATTGTATAGGTCTCAAAATCAGTCATGTCTTGTTTCCTTTGGGAAGAGTTTTCGACGCTCGCGAATTGTCATTGCGGACAGGGCGTCTTGGAGAAATGCCGGCCTTTTGGGGAGGGGAGAGGCAGCGGTGGCTCCGACCGGCAAAAGCCACCAAATTCCTCGATCAAAGGCTGCTGACAGGCGTGTGGTGGATGTCTGCCCACTTGGCATGGGCGCCTTGGATCACGGTCTCTTTGTCCTCAAGGTATTTCTTGAAGATGTCCTCATTCACAAAGAGATAGAGCTTGTTGTCCACGATATCGGCATACCGAACATCGCCATCAAGCTTCTTGCCTACATAGACACCAAAGGCGCAGAACCCGCCGAATTGAGGCAGATGTGCCGTCGGATCCGCCTCGAATGTGGCTTGCGCTGCCTGCGACGCAAAATAGTAGTCCACTCCATCATGGGCCGATGTAAAAGTGGCGTTGCCCATTTCGGGTTTTTCGGCTTCAAACATCGATACAGGATCGACGCCATGCATGCCGAGGGGCTGCCCGGTCAAGGTAAGACTGTTCGAAACGTTGTATTCATCGTCAGCCAATGCCGCCGCCGCCAGGGCGAGAGTCAACGCTGTTGTAAGTGCGGGAAATGTAAAGATGCGTGTCATGATATGTCCTTTCAGGATGTCGGGATCAAATTTGAAGATCGATTTGGGTCAGGCCGATTGGCCAATGCGCTCAACCGCGTCGTCGGTCCACCAGACGCCGTTGGCGACCATTCGGAAGTTGATTATGGCGGCGAGATACCCGTCACCTTCAGGCACCTTGGCCCCGGCTGTGGCATCGCGAACGACAGCGACTTCGTAGCCCAGCTCCAGCAGCTCGTAGAGATGCGCCTGCGTACACAGGTTCGCCGACATCCCCGCGAGGATCACCTTGTCGATCTTGCGTTTACGCAATTGCAGGTTCAGGTCATTCTGAGCCGGGCTATAAACCTTGTGTGGCGAGCAAATGATGGTTTCGCCATCCTCGATGTACTTCTTGTATTGCGGCATCCAGTCGGCACCTGAGCCCTCGAAGTTGTCCAAATTGAGCGGTCCCAGGCGGTCAAACATGCCGATGCTGTGCATCGTGGCTTCCAGAGTGCCCTCGAACTCCCACTTGTGGTCATGCGGGTAGTAATAGTGGGGCGAGATGAAGACCGGCATCCCCGCAGCCTTGGCGGCAATGAAAAGCCGTTCGATATTATCGACCGTGCCCTGTTCGGTCACGCTTTCGCCAACGACACCCCACGTCACACCGTCTTCTGACAAAAAATCAATCTGGGGGTCGGTCACCACAAGCGCAGTACGCCCCGGCTCGATGGTCATGTCGATTTGGGGAAGGCCTGGATTTTCCGGGTCAGCATAGTAGGCGCGTGCTTCGTCGGTCGCGGCAAGGGCCTGCCCGCCAGCCACTATTGTTGTACCTGCCGCGGCCGCACCGGCGGCTTGTTGCAAGAGTCGCCGGCGCGCCATATCAACGCGTTCGGGCGTGACGTCGCAAGCGCAGCTTGCTCCATGTTTGTGGTCATGATTGCTCATTGCAAATTTCCTTTGTCTGAGAGGGGCAAATGGGTTTGCTTTACTCGGGAGCGCCCCAGGTGGATCTGACAAAGAAGAAGTTAGGCGCCACATCGATTGAGGTATCGGCCCGCCCTGCCAAGGTTTTGGCCGAACCTGCCATGTGGTCTTGAGGTGTGTGCCTAGTCGGAGGTCGCTTGCTGCCTGAATCGTGCCGGAGCCTGGCCAACCCAGCGCTTGAAGGCGCGGCTGAACGTGCTCTGTTCCGAAAACCCGGTCATAAAGGCGATCTCGGCTATGGAAGCCTTACCGTCACGGAGCAGGTCACGAGCGAGTGCAACTTGTGCCTGACCAAGAACGTCGCGATAGGTCAGCCCTTCTTCGGCCAACCTGCGGTAAAGAGTGCGCTCGCTCATTCCCATCTCTTGGGCGACATGCGCCGCCTGCGGTGCGCCGTTACTTAGGGCTGGCGTAAGCCGGTGGACAATTGCTTGGCTCAGTGAGGTGTCGTCATCGCGAGAGTTGAACTCCTCATCCAGGTGCTTCGTCATGAAATCTGACAAGCCCGGATCGCCAAGACGATTTTCGCTTTCCAGCATAGCAGGGCGCATAGCAATGGCGTTGTGGTCAGTACCAAATTGCACGGGACAAGCAAAATGCTGGGCGTAACGTTCATGCTCTTGTCGGCACGCATGTTTGAACGCGACATATTCGAGCGACAATCCAGCACCCACAAACCGATACATATTCCGTGCAAAGGCGGCAAGCGCGCATTCGTTGCGCAATTCCAAGGCGGCGCGATGTGGCGTTTGCCCTTCAAATATCCAAAGGACCGGATCGCCGGTTTCGTCAAGTCTGTAAACTGCGGTGTCCGTGACGAGACGAAAATAACGTTCAATCCGTTGCAAAGATTCCCGCAAGGTGGGAGCTGTCTTTACAGCCAGGCCAAGGACGCCGAGATCATCGGTCGCAATCGCGTTCGCATAGGCCTCAACCAACGCAACCTCATCCGCTTGTTGCGCACGAATCCAATCTATCAAATCGAAATACGCATCATCCGCCAATTGGCCGTCTTGAGCTTCTGGTAAACGCAGCACGACAGCGCCATTCGAAATCAGGGCGCCATCGTCGTTCAGCGTCATCCCGGCGGCGTTGGCCATCGCGCGGGCGAATGCGTAAGTTACACTTGCCATACAGTGAGATTAGCACTGGAATGCTCTTTCACACCAGATCGTCCCACCCAGTGATAGGTATAATAAATAAAGACAGCCTCGATCTTCGGGCGCTTGAGGATAAATGCGCCAAACTGATAAAACTCGTCATCAGGTTTTCTGAACGGTATCGTCCGAAAGCGTGAAGAAGCATGCAGTCATAGAGGTCATGGTAGATGGGCGAAATTTTTATATCTGTGCTGCTGCCGCTCGCAGTTGTTGTCATCATGTTCTGCCTTGGCCTCGGACTCACAGCGGCTGACTTTCAACGCATCGGACGACGTCCACGTGCCTTTTGCGTCGGGGCTCTCAACCAGATCATTTTGCTGCCTTGCATCGCTTTGATGGTGATCTTTATCTTTGGGATTTCCACCGAGACAGCCGTTGGCATTATGATTTTAGCGGCCTGTCCGGGCGGGGCGATCAGTAACATCGTAACCAAGCTTTCGAATTGGGATGTTGCTTTGTCCGTTACTCTTACAGCAGTCTTCAGTCTGACTTGTGTCGTTACCGTACCGCTTATCCTGGGGTTTTCGATGCAGATGTTCATGGGGGCAACTGCGCCCGCTATCGACATCTCTTCGACGGCTTTAGCAATGTTTTTTTTTACAGCTTCTCCAATCCTAGTCGGGGTGACCGCGCGGTCATTGGCGCCGCGTATTGTAGCCGCTGTCGAACCAGTCTTTAGCAAGGTCTCTATGCTACTTTTTGCGCTGGTCATTGGAGGCGCGATCATTTCAAACTGGGTGGTGGTCGCGGATAACTTCCTTAGGCTTGGACCCGCACTTTTGGTTGTAGGTGCGTCACTCACGTTTATTGGCATCATGAGTTCAGGGATGCTCGGATGCACAGACATCGAGGCGAAGACGATTTCAATTGAGACCGGCGTTCAAAACGGAGCTTTGGGGATCGCAATTGCCACCTTGCTGTTGCCTAACACCAATGGGTTAAGCGAATATGCAATCCCATCCGCTATTTATAGCGTGGTCTGGATCGTAACAATGTTGCCTGTGTTCGCTTTCCTTGCGCGAAGAAGCCCAATTTTATGATCCTGACGCCTATTTGCCAGCTCTGATTATGGGCTGGGCCAAGTCCCTTAGTTTCCATGCCGGAGCGCCATCTGGTCAAAGAGCGATCAAGGAGCTCCCAAGCCCTCTGTGGAACGGCCGCTTTGGCGATTTTCCCTGTTGGAGGGGAAAACTGTTGCTGCCAGTGCGGTGGATCCTGCGTCAGCGAAGGTGTAGACTCCAAGGTCAGTTTTGTCCCGCACAGCGGTTGTTGATGCGCTGCGTAGCGAAAGACCGCTCCGAGCCCATACCTCCCAAGTTTCTGCGTTGTGGCGAATGACCGCTTCAGAGAAAACGCCGAACGCGGGAGGCGTATTCCTCGAAGTCCGCGCCGTAGCGCGCGCGCAGCCATGGCTCTTCCGCGAATGGTGCAGCCAACAGCACGAGGACCGCGGCACTTCCGACCGGAAAGACCAGCGGTGCCGCCGTCAGCAGCATCCATCCGATGACCATGAAGATATCTGCGACATACTGGGGATTGCGGGAGTAGCGATAAAGACCGTCGGTTCGCAGATGCCCAACGGCACCGCCGGTTTGGGCGATGCCAAAGCGTACAACTTCAAACCAGACGGCTGCGTTTCCGGTGAGGATTAAAGGCACCCCGATCCAGAACCGCATCCAGTCTGGAAATGGCAGGGTCGCCCATCCAAGAATGCCAAGCAGAACAAGCACGCCGAACAAAGTGAATGTTGGAACCCAGACAAGGAAAGGCGTTCTGATCGTGTATTCTTCCGGGGGCCAGAGCCGCCGCGATGGACGCGCAAACGACCAAACGAGCGCGGCCAAGGTTCCTGCGGCAATCCCCAAGCCAAGAAGAGCAAGAAAGGCCTCCATCAGACTTCGGCATGATTGTGTGAATTGAACTCACGGCGTTCAGCGAGCGCCTGGCGCACGATCTGGAACGCTGAGGACAGAAACAAGCTGGCCATGATCGCAGCGACGATCAGGTCGGGCCAGCCGGTGGCCGTGCCCCATACGCCCAAAGCTGCTAACATCACGGCGACGTTGCCGATGGCGTCGTTTCGCGAGCAGAGCCAGACAGAGCGCACATTGGCATCCCCGTCCTTGTAGCTGACCAGCAGCAGGACGCTTGCAAGGTTTGTCGCCAGAGCCAGAGCGCCGACAACGCCCATGATTTCCGCTTCCGGTACGCCGACATAGAAAACCCGGTAGACTGTCGAGCCGAAGACCCACAGGCCCATCAGAAGAAGACTGATGCCCTTGGCGAGCGCTGCATTCGTCCGCGCGCGGATCGAAGCACCGATGACAGCAAGTGAGATGCCATAGGTCAGAGCATCGCCCAAGAAGTCGAGGGCGTCAGCCTTCAGAGCTTGCGACTGTGCGACCTGGCCTGCTGTCATCTCGACGGCAAACATCGTCGCGTTCAGCGCGATGACGATCCACAGCCGCCGTTTGTAGTCGTCCGATACGCCATCGAACTTAGCGTCATGTCCACAACACCCTGACATCACACGGCCTCCTTTAGAATGATTGGTGCCTGTTTAGGAAGAAGGTTCTCTGCGCCGCCGGGGATGATTGGCACATAGCCTTGCCTGATCCGCGCCACGCGCCGGTTCATCCAGTGCCGTATGACAAGACGATAGAGCAACCCGCGAAAACCGGACAGCTGGTGGTGGTCCTTGTAGAAATCATCCGGACTGTCAAAGACATCGAAGTCGTGGTTGATCCCGGTCTTCTGGATGTATGTGCTTTGGCCAGACCACTCGACGGGCGGGGCCTGAAGGCAATCTGTCCCCGCGCCATAGGCACAGAGCGACGTGCGATCCGGAAAGGTCTCCTGAAGCGCTCCCAGAACGCCTTGATCGAGGATAAACCCTTCGAGATTGATCCACTTGCCGTCGATCAGAACTTCCACCCAGGAATGGATGATGCTTCGGGGGGCCAGCGGGAAAACCAACTCTGGCACAACGCCACGCTGCAAGCCCTTGTCGATGGTGAAACCATGAAACCGGCAAGGGATATTCAACGCCCTGAGCAGTGCCATCAGAAGCGTGCCCTTGGTGTTGCACTGCCCATAGCCGTCCGCCAGCACTCGGGAGGCAGGCAGCGCATCGTCGCTGTTGTATCCGAACAGGATTTCGTTCCGCACGAAATCATAGGCCGTGCCGATGCGTGCGGTGGGGTCAAGAGAAGACCACCCGCGCTCGGCGATCAATGCCTGGATCGCATCGGATCGAAAATCGAGTATGGGGGTTTCGGCGAGGTATTTCTGGGACATGGTTCACTCTGGTTTCAGCGTCCCAACTGATATACGATCTCTAGTGACTAGAGGTTCAAGAGGTATTTTCATGTTTTCCATTGGCGAGCTATCGCGGCGCACGAACGTCAAGGTTCCAACAATCCGCTACTACGAAGAGTCTGGGCTTCTCGACGCACCGGAACGGACTGAAGGCAATCAGCGTCGGTATGATGCGGCGGGGCTGGAGCGCCTGAGCTTCATCAAGCACGCCCGCGACCTCGGCTTCTCGATTGAAGCTATTGCTGCCTTGATCGAGCTACAGGGCCACCCGGACCGGTCGTGTGCAGAGGCCAATGATATTGCGACGGCTCAGCTCTCGGACGTGCGCGCAAAGATCAAACGCCTCCGCGCGCTTGAGAAAGAACTGGTGCGGATTTCCAACGGCTGCGATGGCGGCGGAGTGACCGAAGACTGCTATGTCCTGGCTTCTTTGTCGGATCATGGCCTTTGCGAGCGCGATCACTGAAAAGGTAAAGCAGACTATCACATCGTATAGCCAAACGTCGGCAAAGTCCCGCACAGCAGACACTGATCGCCTCACCCCGAATGACCGCTCTGCGGACAAAGCTTCCGATAAGTCAGTTTGTTGGGATGTGTGATAACGGCCCTAGCTGCCATTTGGCCCGGCCATCTGATGCGACTGTGCGGACCGTCAGAAGAGACATTCGCCGCGAGCGCTATATCCAATTCAACCCGAACTCGTGGATAGCGGGATTTTTGCCTGTCGTCGTATTGAGAACAGACACGCATTTGGCGACATCTCTAAATAAAGTGATGACCTCAGCTGAATACATACCTCAATCTCCGGATCGCACACTTGTTGGCGTTGCGCTGATGCTGGGGTTTTGCCTAACCGCTCCTTTGCTGGATGTGTCTGCGAAACTCGCGTCAACCAGTGTGCCGGTTGGGCAGATTACGGCTGCTCGGTTTGTGGTACAATGCGCGTTGATGGCGCCTTTCATCTGGATAATGGGACTGTCGTTGCGCGTGGCGAAAGGTCAGGTGATGGTGCTGGTTTTCCGCTCATTGCTGTTGGTGTTCGCAACATTTTGCTTCATTGCCGCGATCCGGGTGATGCCCCTTGCCGATGCATTAGCAATCGTGTTCGTGGCCCCGTTCATCGTCTTGTTGGTCGGCAAGTTCTATTTTGGTGAAGATGTCGGCCCGCGTCGCGTCTGCGCGGCGCTTGTGGGGTTTGTCGGGGTGTTGTTCGTCATCCAGCCCAGTTTCGCAGCTTTCGGCGCGGTCGCTATTATTCCGGTAGGAACGGCAGTTGCCTTCGCTTTCTACATTCTTGTGACCCGGGGATTGTCGCGTCGGGTGCACCCCGTGACCCTGCAATTCCACACCGGTCTGATCGCCAGCCTGTTTTGCATTCCAGCTCTAATTGTTGCGCAAGGTTCCGGCTCTGATTTGTTTGATCCCGTTTGGCCAACAGACACCGCTCTGTTGTGGCTTTTGGGCGCTGGCTTCTTCGCGACGGTGAGCCACATGATGATGACCTATGCGCTGTCTTTTGCGCCTTCCGTCACGCTGGCACCGCTGCAGTATTTTGAGCTGCCGGTCGCGACCTTGTTCGGCTATCTTGTCTTCAATGACTTCCCGAATACGCTTAGCCTGATTGGCATTGCGATCATCATCAGTGCAGGGCTGTACATGATACATCGCGAAAGGGTGGCGGCCAGACAGTTGGTCACCGAACGCGCCGTACCTCCAATCTAAGGCTACATGCCCGGCCTAAAGCCGACCTACACATCCTGGTCAAGTTGCTGCGGCGAGGCCCTTCGAACCGGACATTCATCAACAACGCAGCATCAGACCAATAATCAACGTGCGACTCGCGGACCTTCTAGATTTTTGAATTTCAGAGAGCGCTGTCGCAGCACGTGTTCACATGCGGCAGACATAAAGCGATGTTGATGCTTGCATTGCCAATCTGGTTATTCAGCACTTCGACTTTTCCAGAATCAAAAGTGCACTTTCTTTGCAACCAAGATCAGTCACGTAATTCGGGCCAACTCGCCATTTGAGTGTATTTTTCGCCTTACTTTTAGTCAAAACAATCAGCGCAAATCTGTGTCACGCCTCTCAAGGTCCAGAACGGCATTGAATTCATTCTCCGGGTCCATCCAGGCAACCAGGATCGCTTCGTCGTCGATGGCGTAAGTTTCAATTTCTGCTGGGGTCACACGGATAAAGCGCTCATTCCCTAAGAATGCGCCGCCATGGGTCTCTCCGAACACGACACGGATCATCCGAGACCCTGGGGCAAACATACGCAGATACGGATCCGCAGGCTTGCCCATGTTCAAAACCTCTGCCTTGCTGCGAACCCATCTTTCGCCAGCAATGCGCTGCTCAGGACTTCGCAAAGCGGAGACTGCGCCTTCTGCAACCGAAGCGATGGCTGCTGACAGCATGATCGCACCAATCGCCATCTGGGCCGCACCTGCGTTTGTCCCGCTGTACTTCGTCCAGGCAGCAAGGCGCATCAAGCGCCGCCTCGGGTGATAGAGCACGTCGACCGCGTCGCCGACCTCGACCGCGTTCCAAAGGTCTACCGGAGCGACTTCTTTTAGGGAAAATGCGCGCGGGTCATCCAAAAGTTGGAAGCGCAGAAAGTAACGTTTCGAAGGTTTCGTACGATGCCGTTCGTTGTGACCAACGTGGCCCTTCTTGACCCACTTGTCGGTCACGCGCGCCTGCCCAGGTCGGCCGGCTCGCTTTAGATACGTCGAATTGAGATAGTGCCGATAGCCCCGCGCGGTGATGATCAATCCTACTACGCCAAGCGCAACCATCCCAAGAAATGGAAGCCAATTGAAGAGAATGTCGGCTACTGGATCTCCAGGTTGTTGTATTTCTTGGATCATGCGACTGTCTCCTGAGGTGGCGTGGCCGCTAGAAGGTTGCCGGGTGGGCGTGGTGTGGAATCCAGCTAGAAAATGCCACGTCTGAATTTGTCCGGGGTGTTGACCTCATATCTATAGGTCAGGGCGGGCCGAGATCGCCAAAAAACGGAGAATGAAGCTATAACTGGATGTTCTTTCACCAGGTCATGGGCATCGGAATTCTCTCTCTGCCCCGCCCACACGTTTCTGGCACAGATATGGGTCATGGTCCTTCGCAGACCAGCGGAAAGACCCCGACCTCTGGGATCTTAAGCGTGCCAACGGTGATTTGGTCATCGCCTTCATCAGCCGTAATCAGCCGCACGGATGCAACAATGCGATCAAACTCAGGATCGGCGAAATCCAGCAATGTGTGTGTGTTCTCCGAGGCCCCCTGCGCCAAAACAATGGGCAGCGCACCTTCTGTCTCTGTCATGCTCCAGTCCTGTCCATCCGCGTGGATCGTCGCGCTGATAATCGCAAGGCCGGGTACAGATCCAAAGCCAAATGCTACCGCAACGCCTGACTCATCAGGCGCTTCGCAGGAAACAAGAAACGTTGCAAAAGAAGGGTTTGCAATGACGCTTGCCACAAGCGCGAGTGCGATTGTTCGTATTACGATTGGTTCCTCCGTTTACGGCCCATTTCACAGCCTAAGACGTTTCGGCCTCAAAATGAACTGCCAACGCACTGCCGTACTTTTGGTGCCTTTCGGGACATTGGCGATTGGTGGCAATTCAAGTGAATGCCGAAACACTGAAATGTCAGCTCCCTGCTCGCATTGTGAGTCCAATTTCCGATAAGTGCTCAAATGAATGGTTTTGAGGCCGCGTTTCAGCACGAATATTCGTGCACTTCCAGAAGGATTTATGTGGCGGCGCACGCATCTTGAATACTAAATTCACAGCGAGAACTACGAGCAGACCCGCGGCAGCACAGCTTAGGCGACCAGTCCGCCTTCACAGCAGCGGTTGGTGGCGGCCCAGAGCCGCCATCCAGCGATACGATGAATTGCTGCGTTGGCGTTCCGCCTTGCAGGCATTCGCATTCGATCGATGCCTCACGTGCTCGCGTTCACAGACATCCGAGTTGCGTGAGCCTACCTATGCCGGATTAACGCCGGCTCTGGGCCCGAAGAAGATCACAACACACTGCTTGAACGACCGCTCTGCGGACGAAGCTGCCATTTGAAAATCCGGTGGCTTCGCAATCTACTGATATCCGTCTGGGTCGTTAGGGGTGTGTAATAATGTGCCTTCAAAGGCGTCGAGATCATCAGTCATTTGAAGCCAAGGCAACTTGCTTTGCTTGTTAACGTGAAATGTCGGTTCGAAATTTTCCGGGTTTTCGAGCGACGCAGCGTAGAGGTGCATACCACCTGGATAGTGATCGGCTTCAAACCCAATTGGTGACCCGCAAGTTCCACAAAAGTGCCTGAAAACGCCTTTGGAGCTTTCATAAGTGCGGGGTTTAGCACTGGTCCATTCAAAGTATTCTATCGGCACACCGAACCAAGCAACCACCGGCGCGGCGCAATTCCGACGGCAGTCATCGCAGTGGCAATAGCATGACCATGTTTGGTCACCGTGGTAGACCCAACTTGTTTTTTTACACAGACAATACCCTCGAGTCGCCATTCTTTTTTTCTCCTAACCTCCCGAAGCATAAGAATCTGGTGTTTTTTAGATGGATACTTTTGGACGTTTCATCAGCAGAAAACGTCGGAGCTCCAGTTCAATTCGGGCTCGAAACAGACGTCCGACAGCGTTGGTTGGATGGCTGGTGCTATGTTCCATCGGGAACCCCTCAAGCGGTGTCTGAAATCTCGCGAGGCCGAGTTGGGGATAGTTTAGCGCGCGCGAGGCCCCACTCAGACAGCGTTTAAAGCCGTGCAGACTAAGCTGGCTCAACGTCACTCACTGCCAACTCACAACTAAACCCGTTGGCTATCCGCTGCTTCCAATAGCGCCGCCGTAACTGCCTCGATCATTTTGGTGTGAGGCGACGTCGTCATACTAGCCAGGCCAACAATGCGCTTAGGTCCGTTCTGTTCAAGGGGGATCCTTTTGAGCCGCAAGTGGTCATATGCAGTTAAGCGGCTGTCTGGTATGATTGATACGCCAAGTTCAGCGGCCACCATACTTGAGATTGCTTCAAGGCTCTCTAGTTCCATGGCGTCTTTGACTTCAATGCCCTTTCTTTGCAGCCAAGTCTCGATTTGCCTTCCTACAACCGCATCACGCGTGAAACGAATAAACGGTGACGCACCAAGCAGTTCTTTCGGAGGTAAATCTGGGGTGTCTTCCGAGACAAGCAGGACCAATTCTTCGGATACGATTTCAGAGAATTCCAACGTGTTTGGCAGAACGTCTGGTCGGGAAATGATAGCCGCTTGAACCTGCCCGCGGTCTAACTGCAGCAAAAGCTGATTGGTCAAACCTGGAACAATTCTCACACGGATATCTGGATGCTCGGATTTTAGCCTCGCTAACGCAATCGGCACTAGTCCAGTTAGGGTCGTTGGAACGGCGCCCAAAGTTATTTCACCAGAGAGTTCATTGTTCGACTTCACCCTTTCCGCCAAACCGTCATATGCAGCCACCACCGCAGCAGCCTCTCCGACGAACGTTAGCCCGGTATGAGTAAGTTTGGGCGATTTGGCTGATCGGTCAAATAACTCGAGCCCCAACGTGATCTCCAGATTCCGCATCTGGTGACTGACCGCCGACGGAGTTAGATGCTCCGCTTCAGACGCGGCACGGAAGCTACCATGTCGATGAACTGCTATTAGTGTTCGCAGTGACCGAATGCTCATTCCGATAACCTCACTACAGCCTAAACCGTTTTCAATATGTGAAATTTTTTCACCTGCTAGTCAAAGTTATTTCGTTTTTATTCAAATTTTTTGATGTATACCTTGCGCATAGCATGCCCACAAAACCAAACCCGGAGGTACTTATGGTTGCTCCCAAATCTAACTCCTATACTTCCATCGTTGCCAAACCCTTCGCTCCAATCCTTGGAGCCGAGATCTATGGAGTCGATTTGAGCCAGCCTGTGCCTGACGATCAGTTTGCGGAGATCTGCGACGCTTTTCACACCTACCAGGTGCTGTTCTTCAAAGAGCAAAAGGAAATACCACCTGCGCAGCACATTGAATTTGGGAAACGCTTTGGGCCGCTTCACGCACACCCCGCAGCTCCAACGATGGACGGGTATCCGGAGATTTTCGAAATCCATGCAACAAAGAATTCCAAGGTGGCAAACGGTGAGTTCTGGCACTCTGACGTCTCTTGCGATGAGACACCGCCCCTTGGAACTATGCTGCAAATCCATATCGCTCCACCCTGCGGCGGGGACACCATGTTCAGTGATATGTATGCGGCCTACGATGATCTTTCCGAACCGATAAAAGATATGATCAGCGGGTTATCCGCACTTCATAGTTCCGAGCACATCTACAAAGGCCGCTATAGCGACCGCGGGCAAAAAGACAGCGAAATTGACTGTCCCGAAGCAGTTCATCCGATCGTTAGGACTCATCCGGAAACGGGCCGGAAATCGCTGTTTGTGAATCGAACATTTACTACAAAGATTTTGGGCTTGTCGAAAAAGGAAAGCGACGCGATCCTCAACTTGCTTTTTGAACATGCGGAACAGATCAACTATCAAATCCGGTTCAGGTGGTCGCTTAACGACATGGCCTTTTGGGACAACCGGTGCTGTATGCATCGTGCGATCTGGGACTATTGGCCGGCAGAGCGAAAAGGGCGACGTGTGACCGTGAAAGGCGATAGACCTGTTTAAACTCGACCAAACCGAATTGCTCGATCAAAAAAACCAGATCTTTAGGAGCGCTAAGTGCGAGCTGCAGTCGTAAGAGAGTTTTGTGAAGACCTTTCGATTGAGACGGTCCCAGATCCAACCTGCCCAGACAATGGAGTGGTCCTGGAGGTCGCTGCCTGTGGCGTATGCCGCTCAGATTATCATGGATGGTCTGGCGCACATCCCAAAGTTCAAAATGGCTCCATCTTAGGGCACGAATATTGTGGAACTGTAGTAGAAGCAGGGCCTCAAGCGAAGCATAGTGTTGGTGACCGCCTTATAGCACCATTCATCTTGGGGTGCGGCAGCTGCAACGCTTGTCAAACAGGCGTATCAAACACTTGTGCCAACCAAATCGTTCCTGGATTTGGAACGCCAGGTGCTTACGCAGAATATGTTGCCGTGCCTTTTGACCACAACTTGGTTCACTTGCCAGAAACGCTGTCTCCCGCCTTGGCGGCAGGGCTCGGGTGTCGTGTAACCACGGCTTGGCATGCTTTGACTGACCGTGCAGATGTCGCAGCTGGTGATTGGGTGGCTGTCCACGGAACAGGCGGGATTGGCTTGTCCGTTCTTCTATTGGCAAAAATGCTTGGATGCCGAGTTGTCGTAGTGGATGTGGTTGAAGAGAAACTTGAGCATGCAAAGCTCCATGGCGCAGACGCCACAGTAAATGCAAGCAAACAAGACGCCGCGGTAGCGATCCGAGATATCACGGATGGAGGAGCACAGGTTTCCGTAGAAGCACTGGGCATCGAAACAACGACGAACGCATCCTTAGAGTGTCTCGCCACCCTTGGTCGACACGTGCAAATTGGTATGCCGTCGAGAGACGGCCAGATGCAGGTGAACATGCGGGCAATCTATTCCAAACAACTCTCGTTTTTCGGCACTCGTGGTATGCCTTCATGGAAATACCCGCGCCTTCTAGGAATGATCGAACGTGGCGAAGTGGATATCCAGCCAATGGTCGCCAGGGAGGTCCGATTGGAAGAGGCTAGCGATGAACTTCGAGCAATGAATGGACCAACTTCCCCAGGAACCGCTGTAATAACAAGGTTTCAGCCGTGATCAGCCCAAAAGCCTGATAGGCTTTTAAAAGAGTTATTCTCTCGATCGTTTTGCGCCACAATGCAAATTCAGTTATTCGCGCAAACTGGCTGTTCTGGGTAACGCAATGAACGCCTGCTTTGGGCTCGGAGCGGACATTCGACCGAATAAAAATGAATACCCGCTACGCGGACAAAGTTGACGTTCAACAAAACTAGGTGAAGGTCTGTTTACTGTGCAAAGCAGTATAGGATTCACATAGAGAGTATCAGAGATAAAACTCTGCCCGTTCCACTACCCAAACCATTGCGACCAGACTTGCGCATTCGGCAACGACAGCGCGAGAGCCGACCCAAATACGACCTGGTTGTTTGCGCAGGAACAACACCAATGACCAGACCAATAAAACGATCATAACTTGTCCAGCCTCTACTCCAACATTGAAAGCCAGCAAGCTGTGCCAAACGTTCGGTGCATCGACTCGCCGAATCTGGTGCAACATAAAGGAGAACCCAAACCCGTGCAGCAATCCAATGCCAGACGTGATGGCAAAAGCCTTCAGGTCGCCGTGTCCTTTCTCTGGCGGCCAAACCGCCATTGCAGCTGCGTAGACTATTGAAAGTGCAATTGCCAGTTCGACAGTTGGGATGAACCACGCTCCGCTCGGCGCGAAGCCAAAAACCCCAAAATCAGTGTTGCCGTGTGGCCCAAAGTAAAGCCTGTGACGCGGGCAAGAAGGCTGTGCAAGTTCAAGGCACCGATGATCATGCAAAGTACAAAGAGAACATGATCGGGGCCTTTCAAAATGTGCCGAATTCCCTCAACAAAGAAGGTCGAAGCGGCGGCGGTCGCTGATCCGGAAACTTTGACCGGGAAATGCATCAAGCCCCGGGCACGAAATGCACGAACATTTGCCCCTAATAATCGAGGATCAGGTTCGCCGTTTCTCCTTGTCCAGGAAGCCCCGGATCAGAAGTGTAGGATAAACTGTATGCTCCTACCTCTCCCGTCACAAAGCGCAGGTGCACGACAACCATCACCTCGCCAACATAAATCTCTTCGGTTGTTGGAAAAACATCTCTTGGTGCAAGTGCCGCGCGTGCCTCATCGAGCGTAGCAAATCCGGGCTCTTGCCCCAATGGGTGCAGTCTTATCGAGACGATTTCTGCTGTTTGTCGGTGCGCGTCGACAGATAGCACAAAGCCGTTTTCAGCAATACGAGCCAAACCGGATGGGTCTTTGTGAAATGCGACCTGATCCAAGTAGTGCATGAGCACGCCATCTTCGATCAAATTGTATGTGTACGGAGCCGGTGCGGGCAAACCGTCCGGACCCTCTGGACCGACGAGTTCCGCAACCAAATAAGGCATCGGAAGGCGCAAATAGACATCAAGTCCATCTTCTGAGTGAGCCGCATGATGAATGCGAACATTCTGATTGAGATTGAAATGCGCCTCTGCTCTGCCTGCGCACAAAAAGAACGTGGCCAACAGGAACGCGGCAAAAAACAACCTCGCGTCAGCCACTGAATTACCCTCCTGTTTTGGCGCTGATAATCGTCAGATCATCAAGCATCCAAAGGTCGCCATGCCGCGAAACATCCAGCAAGCCGCGATAAGAAACCGTTTGCCTATGTAGATGCCCCCAATGACCGCCGCTTACACGGGCAGTCCAATTGGCGAGAACCTGGTGCTGATTTCTGTCCTCGCCTGGCGCGAAGCTCTCGACATTCAGGTCCGAAATCGCTTCTACACGAGCTATGGCGCCAGAGGGCAAAGTAACCGACAAGCCCCTCCTCCGATCCAACCCGCCGCGGCATCCGCATCCCGTATTGGCACTTGGGGGACAAGACGAACAGAGATCGGCTCGTTCCCACGCGCGGCGCGCATATTCGTTTCGTGCTGAATTTGTGCCAACATTCCCGAGGCTGCGCTGCCGACGAAATTTTCGTCCTCATTCGATAACCTGTGACTATTGCGCTTACGACCAAGTGCTTTTTGGAAGAAATGCGTTAATCTCGATGTCATTAATTTTTCTCGGGCATAATGCTTTGTTGCCTCCACCCAATCCGTGCCTTCGTGGTTGATCATTTTCGCCAACCTGTTCGGGCAACTTAACGCCAAGGTGGGTGTTCGTCGAGCGATGTGGGAGTCTGAGCAGCGACCTGATAGAAAATCCAAATTTGTCAGGTTTGAAGATCAACAACACCAAATTGCAGGATCAAATCACCTGTTCTGGTTCAAGCATAACTAACTGAACGGATAATACGACTATTAGATAAGCAGACACCACCACAGAAAAGTTGAACGGCAGATTTGTCCTGCATCTTGCCCATTCATACGACGCACAGCAAAGGGAGCTCCATCCTGGAGCGATCGTTCATGGATCTTGCGACGAAGGTGCCAGGAAAGCCCAACTTTGACGTTCACAAAATAGGAAGAAAAGCGGCTTCGTTCTCCTTATTATCCTCAGGAAATGGATCTATAAAGTAAATCTGTTCGAGCCGAAACGAGCCGTCCACGCTTTCCTTGTTATGTGCTATGTACTCATCAGACCAATCCCCGTGCACGCTTTTGATTAAAAACGGTTGCTTCAGACGAGAGCCTTCTATTCCCGCAGTTCCGCACGTCAGCCTGCTTGGGTCGAAGGATGCATCCGTTCCGAAAGATATCTAATGTAGCTCGATGTCGGGAGTGGCGTATTTGCCAACGAAATCAGAGTAAGCCTTCGATAACTCTGATATCATTTCTGGACGTTTGAGACACTCGGTTGCGGTGCTTATCGCCATGCAATGATCATTCCAGGCTTTGTAGTCCTGACAAAAGCTGCGTATAAATGCTTCCCTGCTCCTGTGATCAGGCCCAGCGAATTCCGGTCGCTTGAACGTTCTCTAAGCCTTTTCCAAAGGGTCAATACTACTCCACGTACAGCTATGTGCGATTCACGCCCTTTTACACTGGACGACCCGTCGAAAACGTTCAACGAATGAATGTTGGCTTCGTCCGCCCCTTGGTGATTGAGGTTGGTCGCGGCGAAAGGTCGGATTGAAAGCCGACTAACCAAATGGGCTTCAATGTCCGGTCTCGTGAAATTTGCTGCACCAACGAGAGGACGCTGCCGCAGATGCGAGGAAATGCTGCGTGAGCAAAAGCGGCGTCAACAAAAGGCGACTTTGTCCCGCAATCCAGACATTCCGCCAGATTCCCACAACCGCAGTGCAGAGAATGTTCGGTTTGAGCCCATTTTGCCGATTCCTGCAGTGTGCACGAATGACCGCATAACAGATGCAGTCAAGGGCCCAGCATTCGCTTGTCAGCTAAACGCAGTGCTTGATGGCTTAATACGGTGTCCCCGAAAGCCAAATGCTTAGCGAAAATAATCAAACTAGCGGCTGATTAAACATAGCTTCGAATCCCACGTGCAATAGATTTAACCTAACATCGGAGACGCTATCATGACTGATTCAGGTGCAATTTTCTTTGGCTATCATGCTGACCCATCGCGCTCCAGCTCATTGCAGGCTGCTGCCTACACCGAGCGCGAGTGGTTTGACGCAGACCTTCGCTCCATCCTCTCCAAAACTTGGCAATGGGTGTGTCATGTCGAGAAAACACAAGAGCCGGGATCATATGTAACAGTGGATATTGCCGGTCAACCTATTGCGGTTGTGCGCGACAAAGAGGGTAAGCTTCGCGCCTTTTACAACGTATGCAAACACCGTGCCCATGAACTGCTATCAGGCGAAGGCAATACAACACGGATTATGTGCCCCTATCATGCCTGGGTCTATAAACTTGACGGGCAGTTGGCGCGTGCGCCACATACTGAAAACCTAGAAGACTTCAACAAGGATGAGATTTGTCTCGATGCTGTACAGGTTGAAGAATTCTGCGGTTTTGTTTTTGTCAATTTGGATCCGACGGCTGCCTCTTTGTCAGAGCAATCCGGAAACCTAGAAACCGAGGTGCGCCATTGGGCACCGGATGTGGATCAACTCACTTTTGGCCACCGTCTGACCTACGACATCAAGTCGAATTGGAAGAACGTCGTGGACAATTTCCTTGAGTGCTATCATTGCCCTACGGCCCATAAGGATTTTTGTGACCTCGTGGATATGGATACCTACAAGGTTACGACCTACGGCATTTACTCCAGCCATATGGCTGACGCAGGCAACAGTCCAAATACCGCCTATGACGTCTCGAACGCCACGGTAAAAACCCACGCGGTTTGGTGGCTCTATCCTACCACTTGCCTGATGCGATATCCGGGACGGTCCAGCATGATCGTGTTGAACATTATCCCTGTTGGGCCAGATCGGACGCTTGAAACTTACGACTTCTTCCTTGAGACGCCGGAACCTGACGCGATGGAGCTGGATGCAATTCGCTATCTGGACGAGGTACTTCAGGTCGAAGATATCAGCCTCGTCGAAAGCGTGCAGCGCGGGATGAAAACGCCTGCGTTCACACAAGGTCGGATCGTCAATGACCCGGATGGGTCTGGCAAGTCCGAGCACGCCGTTCATCACTTCCATGGCTTAGTCTTGGACGCTTACGCAAAAGGTGCCACGTGACGCGGCCAAACATCCTTGTGGTCATGGCGGACCAATTGGCTCCGCATTTCACAGGGGCGTACGGGCATAAGGTCGCCAAGACGCCACATCTTGACGCGTTGGCCGCGCGCGGCATGCGCTTCGATGCAGCTTACTGCAATTCCCCTCTCTGTGCGCCTTCACGGTTTTCCTTTATGTCGGGTCAGCACATCAGTCGCATCGCAGCTTACGACAATGCATCCGAGTTCAAGGCTTCGGTGCCGACGTTTGCGCATTATCTGAAATCGCTGGGCTATCGTACATGTTTGGCAGGCAAGATGCATTTTGTCGGGCCGGATCAGATGCATGGATTTGAGGATCGTGTGACAACCGACATCTATCCTGCTGATTTTGCGTGGACCCCGGATTGGGAGGCCCCGGACGAGCGGATCGACAAGTGGTATCACAATATGCAAACGGTCAAGGAAAGCGGCGTTGCCCACGCTACCTTCCAGATCGACTATGACGACGAAGTTGGCTTTGCCGCCAATCGCTGGCTCTTCGATGTTGCCCGAGACAAAGCACGTGGGAACGATGCGCCCTTTGCGATGGTGGTGAGCTTCATTCACCCGCATGATCCTTACGTTGCGCGGCCCGAATGGTGGAACCTGTATACAGATGATGAAATTGACTTGCCCGCGTTTGTGCCCGCGTTGGAGGATCAAGACCCCTTTTCACGACGTTTATTGGATGGGATCGAAGCGTCTTATGTGCCACTGACCGAGGAAGAAATCCTGCGCGCGCGCCATGCCTACTTGGCAAACGTCAGTTACTTCGACAGCAAAATCGGAGAGCTGGTTCAAACCCTCGAAGAAACGGGCGAGTTGGACAGCACCATTGTGATTGTCACAGCCGACCATGGCGACATGCTGGGTGAACGTGGGCTGTGGTACAAAATGAACTTCTTCGAGCACTCAGCACGAATTCCATTGGTCATGGCCGGACCAGGCATCGCTGTTGGGGCCGCTCAAAATGCAGTGTCACTGGTTGATCTATTGCCGACATTTATCGACATCGGTGGCGGTGATGAGACGATGATCGGAGAGCCGATCGACGGTCGTAGCCTTATGCCTCTGGCTCGGGGTGAAGATGATCCAGTTGATGAGGCGATCGGAGAATACTGTGCCGAGATGACGGGCTATCCTGTGATCATGATCCGGCGCGGGCCCTTGAAATATATTCATTGTGATAGCGACCCACCGCAGCTCTATGACCTGAGTGCTGACCCGATGGAAACGAAGAATTTAGCTTCGGACCCAAGCTACTCCGACGCGAAAACTCGTTTTGCAGCTGAAGTCGTCGAGCGTTGGGACGGCAGTGCTTTGCGAAAGAAGATAATCGCCACACAAAAATCGCGCCGTGCATTACATGCCGCGATGGAGGCCGGTGCCAGCGAGCCTTGGGACTACAACCCGCCGTCCGATGCAAGTCAGCAGTATGTACGCAACAATATGGATTGGACAGTGGCTGCACGCCGCTACCGCTATCCGCCATTGAAGGATTGAAACCAATGATGCTGAACGGAAAAGTTGCTCTCGTGACTGGTGCCCGCGGTGGAATCGGGCGCGCGATTGTCGCTCGGTTTCTAAGAGAAGGCGCAACGGTATTTGCCGCTGACCTCACACCGGAAGGGTCGTTAGATCAGCACGACGATGATGGCAGTCATTTTGTTAAGCTGGATGTGACTCAAGAAGCAGACTCGGTTGCGGCGATGGATCATGTGCGCGCCGCACACGGAAAGTTGGACATCCTAGTGAACGCGGCGGGGATCGAGATCGAAAAAACGGTTGAAGAGACCACGTTGGAGGAATGGAATCAAAGCTTTGCGGTTAATTCCACGGGCACGTTCCTGACCTCGAAATACGCCATCCCATTGATGCGCGAAGCGGCGAAGACAGGGAATAGCGCAAGCCTTATCAATTTTGGCTCCTACGACGGGTTCATCGCAGACCCTGGGCTTGCGGCCTATTGCGCGACCAAGGGTGCAGTTCACGCTTTGACCCGCGCAATGGCTTGCGATCATGGCCCAGAAGGTATCCGGGTGAATGCCATCTGCCCTGGCTATATCGACACTCCAATGCTGCAGAGCTTCTTCAACGGCGATGGATCCGGCGGAGGAGGTGGCAACATTGAAACGCTGCAAAAGGCCGTGCGCGATGTTCATCCAATGCGGACCTACGGGACGCCCGAGGATATTGCAAATTTGGTCAACTGGCTTGCCTCGGACGAGGCGCGCTATGCCTCTGGCCAGTTGTGGGTTCTGGACGGGGGGCTGTCTGCACAAGTGCAGCAGATGAAACTCTGATGCCCAAGCCAGTCATTATCACTTGCGCGCCGACCGGAGGCATCCATACGCCGTCAATGTCTCCGCATCTGCCGATTACACCGGCCGAGATTGCGACGGCCAGTATTGAGGCGGCCCAGGCAGGGGCATCAATCATTCACCTGCACGCACGGCACCCGGAGACAGGAAAACCCGATCCCCGACCTGAGCTGTTCAAGCAGTTTCTACCCGTAATCAAGCAGTCCACCGATGTTGTGATGAATGTCTCGACCGGCGGCGGCTTGGGGATGTCGATGGATGAGCGGCTGCTGGCGGCGACATCTACCAGCCCAGAGATGGCATCGCTCAACATGGGATCCATGAACTTTGGTATCTTTCCGATGCTGCAGAAATACACCGAGTTTCAGCACGACTGGGAACGGCCATTTTTGGAGATGACGGAAGACTTTATCTTTCCCAACACTTTCAAAACAATTCGTTACGCCATCGAAAAACTTGGTGGAGATCACGGCACCAAGTTCGAATTCGAATGCTATGATCTTGGACATCTCTACAACGTCAAATGGTTCGTGGATCAGGGCCTGATCAAACCGCCATTTTTCATTCAGATGGTATTTGGCATCTTGGGTGGCGTTGGCGCAGATGCCGACCATCTGACACACATGCACAACACAGCCGATAAGCTGTTCGGAGCAGAGAATTACGAATGGTCGGTCCTTGCCGCTGGTCGTCACCAAATGCCATTTGCGACCCAAAGCGCGATGCGGGGCGGTAACCTGCGTGTCGGTCTCGAAGACAGCCTGTTCATCGGCAAGGGTGAGTTGGCAAAATCTAACGCGGAACAGGTCACGCGCATCCGATCAATCGTTGAAAACCTTGGCCTTACGGTCGCGACGCCAGCAGAAGCGCGCATGCGGCTCGCACTAAAAGGCGGCGATCAGGTTGGCTTCTGAGGAGACGCATATGCAGACGAACATGTTGATCAACGGCGAAATGGTTGAAGGCACGGGCGACGCCTTGAACATCCTGAACCCTGCAACAGGAGAGGTTATTGGTACCGCAAAAGAAGCCAGCGATGCACAGATCGAGGCGGCGGTGCGCGGCTCAGCAGAGGCATTTGAAACCTTTTCGGTTACGACCCCTGCAGAACGCGCTGCAATCTTGCTTCAGATAGCTGATGTTATCGAGGCGAACAGCCAGGAGTTGGCAGAACTTGAGAGCCTAGATGTGGGAAAACCCTGGCCATCGGCTCATGATGATGAAATGCCGCTGACGATTGATGTCTTTCGCTTTTTCGCCGGGGCTGCGCGCACCATGATGGGGTCTGCCTCTGGAGAGTATGTCGCGGGTCATACGTCGATGATCCGGCGCGACCCCATTGGCCCTGTCGCCGCCATCGCCCCTTGGAACTACCCGCTGATGATGGCGTCCTGGAAAATTGCTGCACCAATTGCGGCAGGATGTTCGGTGGTGTTGAAACCGTCCGAGATCACGCCGCTATCTACTCTGCGACTTGCAGAACTGTTACAAGATGTTCTGCCAAAAGGCGTGCTAAATGTGATCCATGGTCGCGGGCCCGGCGTGGGGAATGCCCTGATGAACAGCCCACAGATGGAAGGGATCAGTGTTACGGGTTCTCCGGCGACAGGCATGGCTGCAATGCGGGCTGCTTCCCAGAAAATTAAACACGTTCATCTGGAATTGGGCGGCAAGGCGCCAGTCATTGTCTTTGATGATGCTGATCTCGATGCTGTGGCCGAGACGATCCGATATGGCAGCTACTTCAATGCCGGTCAGGACTGCGCACAGCCTTGCCGCGTGATGGTTGCAGACAGAGTTTACGACAAACTTGTGGCCGCGATTGCCGATCAGGTTGGCCAGATCCAGATCGGTGCACCGAAAGCTCAAGGAACGGAAATGGGCCCGCTTGTCTCTGCGACACAGCGGGATCGTGTAGCGGGTTTTGTGGATCGCGCGCGCAGCAGCTCTGAAATCGTTTCCGGTGGGGTGTCTGGCGAAGTAGACGGCTTTTTCTACCAGCCGACAGTCATCGCCAATGTCGACAACACTGCAGAGATTGCCTGCAATGAGGTTTTTGGACCCGTTGTAACTGTCTCTCGGTTTTCTGCGGCAGAAGATGCGTTGAGGATCGCCAACACCGGAGCTTACGGTTTGGCCTCTTCGGTCTGGACACGAGATGTTGGGAGAGCAATGCAAATGACGTCCAAGTTGCGCTATGGATTCACCTGGGTAAACACGCATGGGGTTGCGACCCCCGAGATGCCATGGGCCGCGATGAAGGGCTCGGGCACGGGCAGCGATATGTCTGTCTATGCGCTGGATGCTTACACCGCAGTCCGTCACGTTATGGTGGCACATTGATGCGGTTAGCGGGGAAACGCGCCTTTGTTACAGGCGGCAAACAGGGCATTGGTCGCGGCATCATTGAGGCCTTCGCAGCCGAAGGTGCGGCTGTCGCCACCTGCGGGCGCGGCCCTCAACCAGATGCTCTTCCGGATCAAGTAACCTGGTACACGCTGGATGTATCCAATCCCGAAGCGGTTGCACGTACTGCCCGAACAATCGGCCTGGTAGATATCCTGGTAAACAACGCCGGCGTTCAGGTCGAAAAAACAGTGACCGAAAGCACAGACGCGGATTGGGATTTGGTGATGGGAGTAAACGCACGAGGCGTTTTTAACTGTTGCCGCGCCTTTATTCCGAAAATGTCTCAGGGTGGTTCGATCATCAACATTGGTTCGATCTCGGGCAATGCCGCTGACCCATCGATGGCGCTCTACAATGCTTCAAAAGCGTTTGTGCATGGGCTTACACGCTCTATCGCGGTGGACCATGGACCTGCGGTGCGCTGCAATGCAATCTGCCCGGGATGGATTGAGACGGGCATGCTGGACGCAGCATTCGAACTCGCCCATGACCCGGAAAAGGCTAGAACAGACGCGCTGGCACGCCATGCGGTCAAACGCTTTGGTAAGCCCGCAGACATTGCTGCGATGGCTGTTTGGCTAGCTTCTGACGAGTCGTCTTTTGCGACTGGCCAACTGTTCACTGTGGACGGTGGTATGACTGCGGCCTCCCCCCTGAATCCGGGACTGTTCTGATGTCGGAAATCGAAAGAACAGCCATTCTCGGAGCCGGTGTCATCGGGGCAAGCTGGGCAGCGCTGTTTCTCGCGTCGGGTCGCAGTGTGACCGTATTTGATCCCGATCCGAACGCTGAGGCATCCGTCCGTAAATACATTGAAATGGCGTGGCCTGCGTTAGAAGAATTGGGCCAAGTTGGCCACGCTAACCGAGATGCGATCACCTTTGCACCGACCGCAGCTGAGGCCGTGCGAAACGCGCAGTTCATTCAGGAGAATGTGCCCGAGCGGTTGCCGATCAAACATTCCATCTATGCGGAAGTTGAGCCAGAGTTAAGCGCTGATGCAATAGTTTCAAGCTCAACATCCGGCCTAACACTCGATGCTCTCCAACAGGGATGGCGCGATCCGAGTAAGCTCATCTTAGGTCATCCGTTCAACCCGCCACATCTCATTCCGCTGGTCGAGTTGACGGCGAACGACGCCACCGGTTCAGATGTTCTGAACCGAACGGAGACGTTCTACGAAGACCTGGGCAAAGTCACGATCCGGATCAAGAAGGGCATGCCCGGACACGTCGCAAACCGCTTACAAGCTGCAGTATGGCGCGAGGCCGTCCATATGGCGATTGAAGGCGTTGCCAGTGTCGAAGACATCGATAAAGCGATGTGGGCCGGCCCCGGATTGCGGTGGGCCGCGATGGGTCCGACGACGCTTTTCCACCTAGGTGCAGGCGACGGCGGTCTGCGGGCCTTCTGTAACCATTTCAAGGATACATTCAATGGCTGGTGGGACGACCTGGGCAACCCTCGTCTTGATGAGGATGTCATCAATAAACTGGTCGATGGCATTAACGATCAAACTCAAGGGCAAAGTACCGAAGAGTTATCAGCGCAACGCGACAAGATGCTTACGGCGATGCAAAAAGCTACCCAACACCTTCGGACTTAATATCAGGCTTGAACATTGGCCACGCGCGGAACTCGAATGGAGTACGGCCTTCAATACGGTCTGCAGTTGGTGTGAGGCCAAAACGGCTTCGATATGCCCGGCTGAAATGAACTTGCCCGTTAAATCCTGATGCTTCTGCAATCTCGCTGAATTTCAGCTCTGTTTGGGTTACTAGTCCACGCGCGCGATCAAGGCGTATGTCACGGTAGTACTCGATCGGCGACTTCTGGACATATTGCCGAAACAATCTGCTAAGTTGTCGTTGCGAAATCTTCAACCTCGCTGATATTTCAGGGATCGACAAAGTGGCTTCCAAATGTGCCTCCATCAAGTCGATCGCGTCCCTTACCACCCCAGAGGTGACATACCCCAGTGGCTCCACGTCTTTGGGGTTCTGTGATTGGCCCTCACCGCGTACATTGTGATGAAAAAGATATCGCGCAGATGCATTGGCGATACTCTCACCATCGACAGAGTGCACAAACCGCAAACCCAGATCAGTCGCTGCGGAACCCCCGCAACAAGTGAACATCTTTCCATCCATAACAATCATGTTCTCTGACACTGTGGTATCATGGGCCATTTCAGCAAAGGCATCGATGTGCTCATAGTGAACCGTCGCTGTCTTGCCTTTAAGCAGTCCAGCAGCCGCAAGAACAATCGCACCAGTATCCAAGCCGCCAACGATTGCTCCGCACGCCTCCCACTTCTGAAGGGCCACCTTAAACTGAGATGTTCCGTGACGTTCAGGTGACCAACTTGTACTCACCAGAACCAACCAGGGCTTGCGCCCCGTCACGGCCGCCAATGGGGCAGTGTCAAC
The DNA here is from genome assembly GCF_056532915.1 of Ruegeria sp. H9. Lineage (NCBI taxonomy): Bacteria > Pseudomonadati > Pseudomonadota > Alphaproteobacteria > Rhodobacterales > Roseobacteraceae > Ruegeria > Ruegeria sp. H9. The sequence continues at coordinate 216,362 of NZ_JBQFNX010000003.1, forward strand.
GACAAGGCCGCTGCTAGACTCAACTGGTCCACCGAGGTCCGAGACATAGGTCCAAGAAAATCGAGCCGAACCTGTCAGGTAATTGGCTATTCTGAAAGGATCCACGAAAGACGTAGTCGCCGAAACATTGAAATGCGGACTCACCAGGACAACGATATCTAACTTGCGATCAATTGGATGGATCATGGCCGATTCTGTAAAATGGCGTCCAAAATTGTCAATAATGAACTTATCACTGGTTCAAAAAAGTCCAATTACTAAGGCAAACACAGCATAAACAAGGGGAAAATACCGGGGGAGATCAGCGCTCATTAAGTTTCTGAAATCCAAAAACCGACATTCGTTCTACCGCGGCGAAAGTCCGTTTTGGCCGCTAGAAACTTAGTGTTGTTGCGAGACAACGAGATCACAATTCGGGATTCCGCGTCCAAGCGCAGTCATATCAATCTTTCACAGGCCAAAGCTTCTGATTTGCAAGGCATTCTGCAAGGCTCACATCATTAGCGCCAACCCATCAAATCTTAACTGGTCTCCCATCCGCCTGGATCATCTCATCACCGCCTGAGAGGCCTTCAACAATTACGCTACTTGTGGCTGTTTCGATTGCTGTTCCATCGACTAAGCACACGTAATTCATCTTGTTCGGATTGTTTGTGCTTATGCTGGCTAATGCAAGCGGAACGCCTTCTAGCAAGGCCTGGTCGTCGAAAAGAACCAGCTACTTGCCCCGCCATAATAGTCACCCGCTGTCGTCGATACCTCTAAAGGGTAGAGGACATAGTTATCAGTACCGTCTATAGTGGTGAACGTGGCCTTATAAAAAACTCGTTCTCCGCCAATCGTTTGCTGGGTTGTATCGCTTGAGATCTGCTGAGGTAAGTCACCGGATAACTTTGCACGATTTGCCCGATAGTTTGCACACGCACCATTTTGGTGCCAGATCAAATCCTTCCGAAAGTCTCTTTGAGTTCTGCGACTTGTTCTGCATCCAGTAGGCGGGTTGGCAGGCCGCGCAGTGTCACGAGCAGCTTGGCTGTTTCTTCTAACTCTTCTGCTGCAGAGACCGTTGAAAACAGATCCTCTCCCGATACGACGGGACCGTGATTGGCCAACAGAACCGCACTATATTTGCCATCCAGATCGCGGATCAAATCACCGGACGTCGGGTCGCCCGGCTTGACGTATGGAACCAGTTTGACTGTGCCGACACGCATAACCACATATGGCGTAAGCGGTGGAATACAGTCGTCAGGATCGGTGTCTTCCAGACAAGACAGTGCAGTGGCCCAGGTCGAATGCAGATGCACCACTGCACCAGCTTGTGGCCTCGTCTCATAGAAGGCTTGGTGCAGAAAGACCTCCTTGGTCGGCTTGTCGCCGGAGACGTGGTTGCCATCCAAATCAATCTTAGCGATGCGCTCGGGGTCGATATCGCCCAAGGTGGAATTGGTTGGTGTCATGAGGATGCCGTCGTGCAGACGTGCAGAGACGTTGCCAGCAGTGCCGACGGAAAATCCGCGCGCAAACAGCGATGCACACAGGTCCGACATCTGCTTTCGCAGCGCCTGTTCTTTAGAACTCATTTGCCGGCCTCCATCATTTTGAGCGCCCTAGCGAAAAAGTCCGGAGCGCCGAAGTTTCCAGACTTTAGAGCCAGCGCAATGGGTTCAGTTTTTCCAACGCTCAAGACTGGTACGCCCGGGTCGATCTCTGGCCCTAGTGACATGGCCGGTGATCCCAGTGCCTCAGAGACAGCCTTGGCGACAGCTCCCGACGTCTCCCCTCCGGCAACCACCAATCGCTTGTAGCTCTTCTGAGCAAGCTCGCGCGCGGTATCTGCAAAGAGATTGTCCAGCTTTTCCGCCACGGCTTCTTGGCCAAATTGACCTTGTACCGCGCGCACATCATCCGGGCTTCCCGATGAATAGGCGAGCGGTGCCTGACCCGGATGCGTTTCAAAGAAATCCAGAAGCGTTTGCATAGTCACATCCCCGGACATAACACCCGGAACGTCAATGGCGAAGGTCGGATGGGATTTCGCATGAACATCGATCTGACCACGGGTCGCACCTGAGCAAGACCCTGCAAGGATAGCGGCGGGCCCAGCGATACCTGTGAATACACTGCCACCTCTTTTGGACGAAGCTTTTCTGACGAAGTTCTTGGGTAGCCCCAGCGCTATCCCAGATCCCCCAGTAATGAGCTGGGCATCCTTCAGAGCCTCGCCCCAGGCCAGCAAATCCTCGTCCGAAATCGCATCACCGATCACAAAGCGTTCGTCGACGTTCCGCAAAGCAGTAGCAATCGCCTCTGGTCCTTGCGTCACGGCGTCAATTGAAACCAACCCAACCGCTTCTTGGATCTGATACTGCAACCAACGCTTGATGTCGGCATCCGTCATCGGAGTAAGAGGGTGATTTTCCATCCCGGACTCGTTCAACAGCTTGCCGAGCACAAATAGATGGCCGTGATAGATGGTGCGCCCCGTTGTCGGAAAGGCTGGACAGAAAACCACCTTTTGCGCGCCCAGTTCGTTGGCCAACGCTTCCGCAACCGGGCCGATATTTCCCTGCCTAGTGGAGTCAAAGGTCGAGCAATACTTGAAGATGAACTGGCGGCATCCTTGATCTTTAAGCCATCGCAGGGCTCGCAGGCTGTCCGCAACAGATTCTTCGACAGGTGCAGTGCGGATCTTGAGTGAGACGACACCCGCTTCGATCTCTTTGTCGGCCGGGGTATCCGGAATACCTGGAAACTGCGCGGTTCTTAATCCACCTTCCGGCTCGACGCCCTTTGCCAAGGTGTTCGCAATGTCGCTCGCACCAGTGAAATCGTCCGCTATGACGCCGATTAGCATATCTTAATGTCCTTCGTCGGCCCTGGATCCAGCCTATGGATGTGCGGTGCTGCTCCGACGGGAAAAATCTTGCGCACAAGTGGATCATGGCCGGGCACGATAAGTCGAGGATGTGAGGCCAACCTCTCTAGGGTCTTGAAACCATCCATCATGTCCTGCAAATCGACAACGATGGGAAAAGCTTTTCGCGCCATGAAATTCTCGTAGTAATGCGAGGCATCCGAGGCCAGAACCATCCACCCGGCTGCTGTTCTTACACGAACACATTGCAACCCCCGCGAATGCCCGCCGATACTGTGTACGGTCACCCCATCTGCTATCTCGGCCTCTCCGTCGTAGAACACGACCTTGCCTGTATAGAGGCGCTTTACGACCTCGCAGATATGGCCCGCCGAGAAAGGCGCGCGTAAGTGGTCGTGGCACATGCAGGGACCTGTGGCGAAGGCCATTTCCGCCGATTGCATGTGCAACTTCGCATTTGGGAACATATGCAGCCCCCCAGCGTGGTCATAATGAAGATGGGTCACGATAACCTCGGTCACCGCTTCAGGCATGATGTCTAATGGGCGCAAAGCCTCGCGTGGGTCCATCGCAATGGGACGACCACGGGCGGCTGCCTCGTCGCTGTCGTATCCGGTATCGACCAGTATAACTTTGTTGCCACGCTTGAGCACCCAAACGAAATAGTCCATCGCGTGAGGTGCATCGTGATTGTCATCCAATATGAAGCTGTCGCGTCGAGTGCGGGCATTGCGATCCGCGTATTTCACGGCGTGAATTTCCCAATCGTTCATCGGATGACCTCGGAATACTGTTGAACAGTCTTGGTGGCGATCATATCAGCCACAGCCGTATCGAAGGACTGGAAATGCGCGCTTTCCATGTGGGCGGAGAACGCCACGCTGTCATCATAAACCTCATAGAGAAAAACTGTCTCGGGATCGTCGCCGAGGCAAACATCAAACTGCTGGCATCCGGGTTCTTCACGCAAAGAGGTTGAAGCGTTTTCGACCATTAGCGGCAAAAAGGTTTCTCTCGTACCGGGCTTGAGAGTGAAGGTGACGGTAACCACAAACATCAGACGGAAAGTCCTTTCAAACGTGAGAAAGCGCGCTTTGCCATGGGCAGTTGGCTGAGGATCAAACCAACGTTGAGCACAAGTAGAATGGCCGCACCGGGTCGCGAAAAGAAGACCGAAAGATCCCCGTCCGACAAGAACAGCGATCGGCGGAAAGTTTCGTCAAACAGGCTTCCCAGTATAACCCCAATGACCAATGGAGCGATTGGGTACTTCATCAGGTTCATAAAATAGGCAACGGCGCCGACACCAAGCATCAGGTAGAGATCATTGATGCCACCACCGACGCTGAAGGACCCGATTGTTGTCAGAACCATCACAACCGGCAAGAAGATGGTCTGCGGTATGGCGAGTATTTTGATAAAGACCCCAGCAGTGAATAGGCCCATCAAGAACATAGTCAGGGATGCCAGCACTAGGATTGCGACTACGCGCAGAATGATCTCGGGGTCTATCGTGGGGCCCGGGATCACGTTGTTGATCTTGAAAGCCCCCATCAAAGCCGCGGCGGGTGGTGAACCGGGAATGCCCAAAACCAAAAGCGGGATTAGCGCGCCCCCAATGCAGGCGTTGTTTGCTGTTTCAGAGCATAGCAGACCTTCCAATGAACCTTTTCCGAACTTGTCGCCCTCGGCAGATACGGTCTTGCCGACACCGTAGCTGACCCAACCGGCGACATCTTCGCCGACGCCAGGAAGCGCTCCCACCCCGGTCCCAATTACCCCTGAACGGCCTATGGTCGGCAGGTAGCGTCGAATAGAGCGAAGGTTTGGAAGAATACGGCCCTTCAGTGCCAGAACATTCCCGGCTTCAACATGCCTTAGACCGTCGATGATTTGAGGTATCGCAAAAGCCCCCATCAAAACGGGCACAACCTGAAACCCGCTCAACAGGTAAGACCAGCCGAAAGTATAGCGCGGTTCAGACAACAGAGGGTCTAGTCCCACCATGGACATCGCAAGCCCGATCAGGCCGGCGATCCATCCCTTGATCACCAGATCCTCGCTCATAAGTGTGCCAGATAGAAAGATGCCGAACAAAGCCAAGAGTGCTTTTTCCGGACTCGCGATGTTCTTCGAAACCAAAAGCAGTGCCCAGACAAAAATCAAAAGCGTGATAGTCCCGATAACCGTACCGATAAAGCTGGCCGTTGTGGTCAGACCAAGTGCTTCGCCCCCTCGACCTGCTTTGGCCAAAGGGTAGCCATCCATGGCCGTCGCCGCGCTGGCTGCTGTGCCAGGTATGTTCAGCAGAATAGACGGGTAAGAGCCGCCGTAAATCGCGCCGACATAGGCCCCGAGCAAAGCGATAAGCGAATAGTCCAATGGGATCTTGTTGCCGAAAAATCCCGTCAGGATCGTCACTGCCAGCGTTGCGGTCAGGCCGGGCAATGCGCCGAACGTGATGCCTAGGAACACGGAAGCAATCAAATACGGATAGGTCAGCGGGTCCACTGCCAGACCAACGAATGCGGTCCCAAACCCAGCCAGTTGCGAAAGGATAAAGTCCATCCGGTCAGTCTTTCCATAACGGACGAAGCGTCACGTAGTAGTGGTATTCGATTTGCTTGAAGATCAGCCCCCCGCGCGCGGGCACGTTCTGTCGGAAAATAAAGGCCATCGCGCAAACGAGGATCAGCGGGGCCAGTATTGCGACGACTGGCACAAACCGCAAAACGCGTTCGGAAGCCGATTTGATCAACACCACAAATGATAGCGAGACCCATAGGGCCAGTGTAAACCAATCATCACCGTGTGCATTCCATTCCGCCTGCGCGGGAAACACGGCGAACGCAAAAACCCCGGCAGAAACAACTGCGATACAGGCTACCAAAGCACGCCGCGCGTGACCGCCGTAGTAGCCGTAAGTCAAAGCTGTAATCAGTAACCCCGAGCACAATATGAAGTCCACTCTGGGAACCAGCCCGACGACGTATGCAAGAAGGATCAGGCCTATTGTTGTTGCTCGATAGGCTTCCGACTTATCCCATCCAATCCCCAAAGCCGTGAGTGCGTTCTGGGCTCCACCTGAGCGGATCGAATTAGCCAGCAAGACGAAGGACAACACAAGCAATCCACAGAAGATGAACAACGGTACAATTGCAGCCGAGTTGTACCAGTCCGACCCACTTACACCTGCGCGGTTTTCACCCCAAAGTGGGATGTCCAACGTCTTCCAAAGGAAAAAGACGGACACTGTTATTAGAACAATCGCAGCCCAGAAATCGCGGGTCCGCATGACCAGTGTTTCGTCGATTTTGTCCATGCCTGCCTCCTAGAGGAAAGGGCGCGATCAGACGCGCCCTTCCAAAGTTGATCGGATTAGGGCTTCTCGATACCCAGCGAGGCTGGATCGACCGTGGCAGCGCCCAAATCTTGCAAGGTATAGGCAAAAGTAGCCTCAAGGTTCGCAAACAATTCTTGAGCTTCTTCGCCGTGTTGACCACCGACATCATAATTGTTTGCCTCAGCCCATTCAGCGACGGTATCGGATGCAATCGCCTGCTCGAACGCATCGCCGAGGGCCGCCTTCACATCATCTCCAGCCGAGCTGTGAACGGCAAATCCGATGGCTTGTTTTAGCGGCAGATACTTGTCGAGACCGTCATAGATGCTAAAGGCAGATGGCACTGTAGCTCCGGCAATCTGCGCATCTTCCGGTGTCAACATCGCAAGTGGCTTCAACTGTCCGCCTTCGATCAAAGGAGCTTGTTCAGCCAGCGAAGTCACAACCAACGCAACCTCACCTGCTATCGCCGCTTCCTGCCCGGGCGCTGAGCCTTTGTATGGAACAAACTTGAACTCTGCACCGGACCCTTTCTCGATGGCGAGAAGATTCAAGTGGTGGATCGAACCCGCGCCGGACGCGGCAGCGGGAATAGTGCCAGGAGCGGCTTTGGCAGCGTCGACCAGTTCTTCCAGAGTATTGTAAGGGCTGTCCGCTGGAACCGAGATCAGATCGGGTGATCCGCCAACAATAAACGGATACCAAAAGTCAAATTTCTTATCCCAACCACCCTGCACAGCAGCGGTGACGTTCGATTCAGACAGACCAACCAGTGTATAGCCATCGTCTGGTTGGTTCATGACGTAGACCATGCCGTTGGAGCCTGCGACCCCACCGGTTTGGTTGATCACATTGATCGAGACTGGAAGGTGTTTTTCCATTTCGGCCATGATCATTCGGTTGATCGTGTCCGTGCCGCCACCGGCCCCCCAGACCACAGCTGTGGTGATATCACGGTAAGGGTAATCCTGCGCGGTAGCAGCCCCTGAAATCCCGGTTGCAATCACGGCTGCGGCCACCAACTGCCCTAGCTTCAGTTTCATTTCCAAGTCCTCCCAAACATCTTTGCGTTTATTATTGCATTTATTTGCGTATACATTAAAGAATGCATTGTCAACGGACTGTAGCGAAAGCTGCTATCGCGCTATGAATGCGAAACTGGAAGGAAGCGGGCCAAGATGAAAAAGACTTACGATGTCGCGGTGTTCCATGGGGACGGGATCGGCCTGGAAATTATGGCCCCTACGCTTGAAATCCTGCGGCAGCTCTCCGGCAACAATCCCAGCTACGACCTAGCGTTTACAGACGCTCCAGCAGGCGCAGGCCACTACGCCAAAACTGGAGAATCGTTTCCGACTGGTTCACTTGAAACTGCACGCAAGGCAGATGCGATTCTGCTATCTGCAATGGGTTTGCCGGATGTTCGCTACCCTGATGGAACCGAGATTTCACCACAGATCGACCTGCGGAAGCAGCTCGGCCTTTTTGCCGGCGTGCGTCCGGTAAAGGTTAGCAGCGGACAAATGACCCCCTTAGCGCTGCCTCCCGGAAAAGAGATCGACTTTGTCTTGATACGCGAAAGCACAGAAGGACTGTTCTTCACCCAAGGCGCTGGAGAAGTTACCGAACACGAAGCACGTGAAACTCTGCTGATCACTCGTGAGGTGTCCGAAAAACTGTTCCGGTTTGCGTTTGAACTCGCCCAGAACCGCAAAAGAACCGGGCGCGGTCGGGGTCGAGTTACATGTGTCGACAAAGCCAATGTATTCCGCGCCTTTGCGTTCTTCAGATCGATGTTTGATGCAGAAGCTGCAAACCATCCCGAATTGCAGGCAGACCATGCTTATGTTGATGCCACTGCGCTTTGGATGGTGCAGAAGCCTTGGGAATTCGATGTTTTGGTGACTGAAAACATGTTCGGCGACATCCTTTCTGACCTTGGCGCCGGCCTTATGGGCGGTCTTGGATTGGCTCCTTCAGCAGATATCGGGTTGAACCACGCCGTGTTCCAACCCTGTCACGGCTCTGCTCCGGACATTGCGGGACAAGACATTGCCAATCCTTTCGCGATGATCCTGTCTGCAGCAATGATGCTTGAATGGTTAGGGTTGACCCATAATCATCCAGAACTGTCCAAAGATGGCGAACGTTTACGGGAAGCCGTGGAAAAGGTGACTGAGAGCGGTCAAAACCTGACGCGTGACCTAGGTGGCACAGCCGGAACGCAGGACGCAGCCTCATCGGTATTGGAAGCATTGCTGGCATGAATACTCAACAAGCCATCACGGTCGCGTGCGTAGGTGCGGGGTATTTCAGCAAGTTCCACTACGAAAGCTGGTCTCGAATGCCCGGAGCGGTTCCGATTGCATCCTGCAACCGTGACATCAAAAAGGCGAAAGAAACAGGACTGGCCGCTTACGATGATCTGTCAAAAATGCTGGAGGCGGAAAAACCAGATCTCGTTGACATCATCCTCCCGCCTGTGGCGCAGGCCGATGCCATCCGAACGGCGCTGCACTCTGGAATAAAGTGGTTGATCTGCCAAAAACCTTTCTGCATGTCGTTGCATGAAGCTGAGAAAATTGTTTCAGAGGCCGAAGCGGTAGGAGCAACTATTGTTGTACACGAGAACTTTCGCTTTCAACCTTGGTATCGCGCGATCAAAGAGGCGATGACCGAGGGTCGAATTGGTACACCTCTACAAGCTACTTTCCGGCTTCGGCCTGGCGACGGACAAGGACCACGCGCCTATCTTGACCGGCAGCCGTATTTTCAGGACATGCCGCGTTTCCTGGTTCATGAAACAGCAGTTCACTGGGTAGACACATTCCGATTCTTGTTCGATGCGCCCAGCGCAGTTTATGCGGACTTGCGCCAAGTGAACCCCATTATCGCGGGTGAGGATGCCGGCTATATCCTGTTTGATCATCCCAACGGTTTGAAAGCTCTGTTCGATGGGAACAGGTGTCTTGACCACAGCGCCAAAAACCTGCGTCAAACTATGGGTGAAGCCCTCATTGAAGGAACAACAGGATCATTGGTTCTTAACGGCGATGGTTCAGTTGAACTCCGCGCTTTTGGAAAGCAGGCGCAGCAGCAAATTCTACCTCCAAGCGATCATAATGGATTTGGCGGCGATTGCGTCCACGCCTTGCAAAGTCACGTCGTTTCATGCCTTGTAAAGGGCACGCCGCTGGAAAACACGGCTCGAGACTATTTGGACGTGATCCGCATCGAAGAGAGCATCTATCTCTCGGCTGCGGAGGGACGAAAGATCAACCTGGAGACGCCGTGAAGGGTCAAGACGCAAAAACTCTTTCCAATACGCAACGCGCCGTTAGGGATTTGCGGCAGATGATCCTGTCTGGCGAACTTGCAGCCGGAACTGACCACCTGGAGTCGGAACTCGCCGAAACCCTTGGTATGTCCCGCACCCCGATACGGGAAGCTGCGCTGATGTTGGAAAGCAAAGGGTTGTTGGAGATGCGGCCCCGCAAAGGCGTGCGGATACTGCCGGTTTCATCAGACGATATGCGTGAAATCTACGACATCCTGACGGAGCTCGAGAGCCTCGCTGCACAACGCGCTGCCGAAGCGGGTTATTCAGAAGATGAACTTTCGGTACTTGCTGGATCAATTGCGAAGATGGACCGAGCCATCGAAGCCGAAGATCTTGAAGCCTGGGCCGAGGCCGATGAGTTATTTCATCAAGAGCTCGTTCGGTTGGGCGGCAACAAACGGGTCGAAGCGATTGTCGCCATGATGAGCGACCAGGTGCGCCGCGCGCGCGCAACGACCTTGTTCATCAGACCCCTGCCCGTCAAATCCAATGAAGATCATCGGGTTGTTTTCCAAGCGATTAGTGAAGGTCGTCCGGATGTCGCCCGTGAACGTCATCGAGAACACAGGCTGCAAGCCAAGGCTATGCTTTGCGAGATACTCGAAAAGCATCGGCTCAACAGCCTCTGATCTTCTCGTATCCGGTCGTTAGTCAACTAAAGTAACTGCTTATTTCCGGTACTAAAGGCGCTCCGAATACTTGTCGATAACGGCAACCCGCAGTTGCCTCCGGCTGCTCTGATATTCTTTTTTCTAGTCGCTCAAACAATCACTGCATCGATTGGGGTTGAAATAGTACGATTTCGTATTAATTTAGTTCGATATCGTACTATTGGAGAGTCAAGATGCCAAACCGAAGACGTTTTCTCAAGATTCTAGGCGGAGGCACAATACTGGCGGCAACGGGCGCGGCTGGGTTTCTCACGACACGTACGCCCCATGAAGCTTTAGCTCCGTGGACGCCAAAACCGTATGATGACCCACGCAAGGCTGCTTTGTCCTACGCAATTCTCGCCCCCAATCCGCACAATTTGCAACCTTGGCTGATCGAGTTGGTTGGGCAAGACAAAGTGCGCATCCACCGTGATCCTGAACGTGAGCTTCCTGAAACCGATCCTTACCACCGCCAGCTCTATATTGGCCTCGGCGCATTTGTTGAGACGATGGTTCTGGCAGCAGGTGCACAGGGGTTTGATACAGAGGTCGAGTTACTGCCAGGTGGGAATGACGGACCTATCGCAGAAGCGATGTTTGTATCTGGCGGGGCATCCGATCCACTCTCAGATCAAATCCTCAAACGGCATTCCAACAAAGAACCGTACACAGAACAGCGCCTCTCTGCCGATCAAGTGTCTACGCTTGGCAACTATGCAACTTTGATTACCGATGAAGATTTGGTGGTCCGTATTCGAGACCTCACGAAACGCGCTTTTGAAATCGAAATGCGAACACCGCAGACCTTGAAAGAATCCGTGGACCTCATGCGGATCGGGAAAGCAGAAATCAACGCCAACCCGGACGGGATTGAGTTACGCGATCCGTTTCTGGAAACGCTGCGACTTACCGGCCTATTGGACAATGAGACCCTGATGAACGTTGATCACCCAGGCACTCAGGCGCACATGCAAGACTATTTCGCTATGCTAGACGCGACACCGCAGTACGCAGTTCTCACGACAGCTAAAAATACGCGAAGCGATCAAATCGATGCAGGACGTCAGTTGATGCGTTTCTACCTGAAGACAACCGAAATGGGCCTAGGCGTTCATCCGGTCAGCCAGGCACTTCAAGAGTATCCTGAGATGGCCGATGAGTACGCTCTGGCGCATGAGCTTCTTGCGTCACCGGGCCACACGGTGCAAATGTTGCTGCGTTTGGGGTATGGACCTGAACCAATTCCCACACCACGCTGGCCGCTGGAGACACGAATTCTGAATGAAGCCTGAAGATGAGACCAACGAAGTTTACCGGTTCTTCACCGAGGTCGGGATCATCAATCAGTTGATCTCGACCAAGCTGGAAGCGTTCTTGCCTGGTAGAATGACGGCGACTCAATTCGGAATTTTGGGCCATCTGGTACGGCGTCCCGAGGGTGAAACTCCACAGCAACTTTCGAACGCGTTTCAAGTGCCTAAAACTTCGATGACGCACATACTCTCCAGTCTTGAAAATCATGACCTGGTTACTCTTGAAGCCAACCCCAATGACAAACGTTCGAAAATTGCTCGGCCTACACCGCAAGGCGCTGAGTTTTTGAAAGCTTGTATGGAGCGGATGTCGGAATCCCTGGCTCCAGTTTTGTCCGAACTCGGGCCTGAACCGTTCCAGGAATCATTGCCTAATCTGACGCTCATACGCGAAACTTTGGACAGCGAGCGCGACTAGCCGAAACCTGCGCCAGCCGAAGCAAGCAACCAAATTTTCAGAACATCATGCAATCCGCGCCCGGCGGGAGCGGCGGCGATCCTTCAGGCAAAGTGGGTGTGTAGTCAAATGTCACAATCTTCGCGCCACCGTCGAATGCCACGAACAGTTGGTTGGATCCCGGCCTAATGGCGATGCCTTCTGGATCGGTTCCGAATTCCAACAAACTTTGCTGGGCGAGCAGTTGGCCATCTGCCGTGAACTCATACAGGCTGTTTGACCCTTCCCAGTCATCAACAATCAACATGTGGCCGGTACGCGGATCAATCGCGATGCCCTGCGCCTCACTCAAGGGAGGAGAGAACTTCATGGTATCCAACCTCGCCGTCAAAGCACCCTCTGAGGTGAACCACGACAACCGTTCGGGGTCATCCTCTACGGTCACGATCTGTCCCTTGGCGTTGATCGCAATTCCTTCCGTATCCGCGAAACCACCTTCCAATTCGAAGGGTGCTCCCAGGCGTGATCCGTCCTTGGTGACACGTTGAAGACTGCCGAGACCATCGCCCAGCAACAAGTGATCCCCTTCAACAGCAATTGCTTTGATCCGAAAGAGATCGCTGGATATACGGCGCAATTCATCACCTTGCAATGTAACGAGAATTGCCTCGGGCCCCTCGTTCGCAATCCACAACCCACAAAAGGTCGGATCGTAGTCAAGACTTGCGGGCTGATTAAGTTCATAACGCCCTGTTTCGCGAAGCTGCAATGCCGTGGCCGGGGTCGACACAGCAAAAATCAATAAGGCGGTGGTCCTCACAAACACTCTGCATGCTCCGAAAATCTGCGTCAAAACTGTGGGGCGGAATCGTAACACGTCAATGCTAAGAGCACCTAAACTTCCAAAATCAGAGAGCATCATTTTACCTGATCAGAGACTTATAACACGGAAACTGGTTACGAGCGGTGTGGTTCGACGCATCTGGCTTCTGCCATAGTCCGTGGGATCTAGGGGTGTGTCGAAATCGCAAACCAACAACATGGCGCTTGCGAGAGTTACGAAATCAACACTAGCGAACGAAACAACCTCAGGCTTCATAGAACAAACTTGCAATCGCGTGCTCGGGCGTAGTCACCTAGGGCATAGGGTTGGAGAAAGCCAATGGCGCTGTGGAAGTTCGTGATTAGTGTTTATTGCGCGCTGTTTCTTGTCGCTTGCGCTCCGAAAACCCGCACGTATGAAAAGACGGTATCAGCTGCGCTACCGGCAAATTCCAGCACGGCTCTGGGTCAGGCGGCCAATCGCCTTGGGGATCCTAAAGACGGTCGGTCAGGCATCAAGCTGATCAGTGATGGAGAAGAAGCGCTCGTATCACGGCTGTTGTTGGCCACTGCGGCCGAGCGAACGATAGACGCGCAATACTATCTTCTGCACGACGACCCAACTGGTCACCTGTTCGCTGCCAGCCTATTGCAAGCGGCGGATCGAGGTGTTCGTGTCAGGCTGTTGTTGGATGATATGGATACGTCCGGCTACGACGCGATGACCGCTGCGTTGGACAATCACAAAAACATTGAAATAAGGCTATTCAACCCGTTCTGGCGAGATCAGAGCCTTTTGATCGCGGGTCTGACTGATTTCAAACGCATCAATCGCAGAATGCACAACAAGTCCATGACAGCAGACAACGTGTTCACGATTGTAGGTGGGAGAAACATCGGTGCCGAGTATTTTTTGGCGCGGGAAGAAATGAACTATGCTGATCTTGATGTGCTGGCCGCAGGCCCAGTTGTACGCGAAGTGTCACGTAGCTTTGACGCTTACTGGAACAGCGAATTCGCTGTTCCGGCTCGCGTGGTTGTCGGAGAACCCGAAGAATTTGACCTGAGCGATGCACGCAGCAGGTTGAATGAGCTCGTCGAGGAAGCGAAGCAAACGCAGTACGGCGCAGCGCTCAGAAAGTCGGCAAAAGAGAACTTCGCGGATGGCGCCCTGTTACTGGATTGGCTGCCAGCGAAACTTTATGCTGATCCGCCTTCAAAGGCCGCGGGCCTCGAGAACTCAGGTCCCGTTCTTGCATCTCAATTGCTTCCGTACTTTGAGAATGCCAGCAGTGAAGTGAACATCGTGTCCGCCTACTTCGTGCCGCGCAACAACGGTGTGAAATGGCTGACCGAACTCGAGAACCGCGGGGTCGACGTAAAGGTTGTAACCAATTCACTTGCATCTAACGACGTCGCACCCGTTTACGCACACTACGCCAAGAAACGCCGAGCACTACTACGCGGTGGAGTAGAACTCTACGAGCTGCGACCCGACGCTTATCAAGTCCAACGCCGCGGTATTAACTGGGCTCAATCCAGGTCAGGCCTGCACTCCAAGGCATTTGCAATTGATGACCAGTACTTATTCGTGGGTTCATTCAACTGGGATCCGCGATCTGTCAACATCAACACCGAGATGGGAATTCTGATTGACTCTCCAGCATTGACTGCGCAGACGATGGGAGCCTTGGACGACGCACTACCCGCATACACATATAACGTGACGCTCGAGCAAGCTGGCCAGCTTAGATGGACGACAAGAGCCAATGATGGCACCATTCTTGAATACCAATTCGAGCCGACAGGATCGGCCTGGGATCACATAGTTGCCGGGCTATTAAGTATTTTACCAATTGGGTCCCAGCTTTAGGTTTCTGCAAACTACTTGATCGCTTGGCCGTCACCGGCGCCTGCGAAGATGGCAGCAAAAAAGAAATAGGACATCAGTCGCAGATATTTCCCAATATCTAATTCTTAATTCAGACTAGATATTCATTTTATCAACTGCTGGCGGGAAAATGCCTGCTACCAAAGTCAATGGCCATGTTCATCATTCCAGGGAAGCTGAACGACAACGGGCAAGTCCCGTTTTCCGGTTACTCTAACAGTTACGTTCAGCTTGCCGTGCCTTAGTGGATTTTTGCGCTTTGTGTTTCATTTCTAGCGATCATCTAATTTCGTAAGATGCCGAAGGTAGATTGTTTTGAATAACTATAGCTGACTATTGTGCATCTTCAGTGAGAAAGAACAACTCAATGGGCTGCGCAAGGCCACGTATTTCGTGATCCCCACAGCTAACGAACATGTTCGGAGCAGCACTTGCAACGGCTGACGTCGCCAACACTCTCCGACCAGTTGATTTTGTTAAACCTTCAATTCGGCTTGCAACGTTCACCGCCCCGCCCAGAACTGTGAAATCAAGCCTGCCGGGGCTGCCGATATTACCATAGCTGACCTGCCCGACGTTAATTCCAATACCAACATCCAAAGGCGGTTTTTGAAACCCGTCTCGTCTGGTGTTGAGAGCGTTCAAACCACTCAGCACACTCTGCGCTGCAAGAGCCGCCATTCTGCAGCGGTCGGCATGGTCTTTTTGCGCTTCAATAGTAAAGATCGACAGGATGCCATCGCCCATGAACTTGAGGACGTCTCCACCGTTGTCCTCTACGGCTTTAACCACCAGATCAAAATAGTCGCTAAGCGTGTCGAAGATATCTTCTTCCGGAGAGGTCTCGGAAAGTGCTGTAAAGCCTCGCAGATCAGAGAACATCACCACGGCATCCAAAGTTGTTCGCTCTCCGCGCTTTATATTGCCGCTCCAGACGGCCTCGGAAGGTCCATCTCCTAAATAAGTTCGAAGCAGACCTTTAGACGATTTTCGCATCGTGACAGGTTCCAAGGCAGAAGAAAGGGCCGGTAAGGCCGCTTCAATCAGCCTAAGATGTTCGGGCGAGAATCCATCCTTTGCCTGAGTAACGAACGTACATCCATGCAGCGATCCATCGCCGTAATAGAGCAAAGTAGCGTAGTAGTCTGTGCCGCCCTGCTCTGCAAATTCAAGATAGGATGAATGCTCTGTTTCCAAGTCAAGTCGCCGAAGACTTTTGTGAAGTGGCTTTCTGTTCGCAAGAATATACTCGAATGAACTCCCGACATAACCATCTGTCAACATCGTCTCATGCGTGACGTCGTAGCTGTCGGTGCCTTCAGGCGTCCAAACTACCCCCCAGGCAATAAGCAATGGGTTGGCAAAGCGCTGGCCAATGTTTGCCCGCCATAGCGGCACTCCGGCTTCGATCAAGGAGGAACAAAACTGTGACACCACCTTTACAGGATCACCGGAGCGACGACCTTCTGTAATCATCCATTCGGTCAGTCGAGTGACTTCTTCCATGGACCCAATTTAGTCGCTTGGAAACGATGAGCAAAGACAATTGGATTGGCAATGTCGGTTGCTGTTGTTGAGCAGCCTGATCAGACCTGTCCAAATTGATGCTCGGGCATCAAAGGAATGTATTCCATCGGGAAGATGGTTTGTAAATTTAGATCCCGCGCGGTTCCAAACAGACCTATTTGAAGATTGCAGCCCTCTCTTGGGAAACCTTCAATAGAAACCAATCTCGCTGACATCTACGCGGGCCTCGTGATCTCTCCCGTAGGCTACAACTCCAACTGAGGTGATTTCGTCAGCAACGGGAATAGCGCGCAACATGGCACCTGAAGCCTTGAAGCCTGAGAGAGGTAACCAGACTTCGGTCCAGTTGTCAGAAGTTGCGAACGCGGCCTGATAGTATTGCCATGGAAGCACCGTGCCACGTGTCCTGAGGTGGACGAAGTATTGCTCGCCATTCCCCCGTACCAACAGCCTGACGCCCGATACACCCTCATCTGGTCGATCAGACAACTTGCGTCGGAACTGGATAAAGCCGCCGTTGTTTTTTGTGCTGACGGTTCCGGTCAACCGGGCGAACGCAACATCACGTTCCGAACGAAACTGCACCTGTCCTGAAGAAACTCCTCCCATGACGGTGTCGGCATCGTAGTCCCAACTCGTCTCCGGAGACTTGGAGAAGTCTTCTGCAAGATTTTCATCAGCCTGTGCCATTGTAGATCCGATGATAACAAGACCTGAAGCAAGCCCAGCAAAGTTGGCACGCATATTGTTCCTGCTCAGTTCAGTATCGCAATGGAAAGGTTCAACGCAGCGGCAAATGCAACCCACGCAAAGTACGCAAGGAAGCCCAGTACGGAGATCCGATCTGAGTTCCTAACCTGAGCAATGAACATGACGATGACAGCCAGCAACGCGGCAATTACCACAAACGCAAACCACGGTAGTTGCAGTATGAAAAAGATTGGGGACCACGAAAAGTTTAAACCCATCTGTGCCCACCACAGCTTCATGGCAGTCGAGCTTCGGTCTGTTTCGAACTGGCGCCAACCCGCCATGGCGATCAAGACATAAAGCACCGTCCAGACCGGGCCAAATATCCAATTTGGTGGATTGAAAGCAGGTTTAGAAAGCTGCGCATACCAATCGCCAGGCGCGGTCAATATCCCGATCAGGATGCCGCCTCCCAACACGAGCGCAAGAAATGCTATGCGGACCATCCAATTCGACATTGTGGGATAGCTTTCAGCAGCCCTTGGTCGTCACGTTGACAAGCGCTTCGGAAGAGAAGGTCGCAGTACTGGTCTCATCCGCGTCGGTATATGACACCGTGGCGCCTTCGATCTCCGACTTCGTTACGGTGATTTCGCGTTGCCCGATCGTGTCGTCCACATCGATGGTAAAGGCTAATTTGTCCCCGGCTGCGAGGGAAACGATCTCAAGTTCAATTGTATTCTGCCCGTCCACGACCGAAGGAAATTGACGCAGTGCATCCGCACCCTCAACGAATTCGAGCGGTTGGAATACCTCTACACCCGCGCCTTTTTCGGTAACGTCGAAAATCAGACGTCCAGCAGATTGCGACAAGTCAATTTTAACGGTCGAGGTTTCTACTTCGCACGTTCCCACATTTGTCAGAACAAAACGGTCTTTGGGTGCGCCTTCTATGAAGCGAATTTGAACTCCGGCTTGAAGCGAAGTGGCTGCAAATAGTCCAAGGGTCGCCGCAAGAATACTCTTCGGGAGCATATTTATCTCCTTCCTTATTGGTTCTTGATAGATACGCTTCGGCGGATCTCTTGGATCAGACTTATGCCCTTTGACTATGGTGGTTTAGCTGACAGGCCCTTTCGAAGTTCCATGCACCGCTGTCAGAACGACGAAGTCAAAACATACCATTGTCATTCTCGCTGTTTGCTGGAACTTCCTGAAGAACGTCCCAGTGTTCGACAACCTTGCCATCAGCATCCAGGCGAAAAATATCGATCCCTGCGTACTCGAGACCATCGGGCCAGATTTGATGGCAATGCAGAACAACGTGATCGTCTTCAGCAAACGCACGTTTGATGTCCACACGCTTTCCCGGGTATTCGGCAGCCATGAGCTCAAAATACTCGATAAACGCTTGCTTGCCGTCGCCAACATGCGGGTTGTGCTGCGTATAGGTTTCACCAACAAACGTCGCTATTGCCTCGGCAGGTCGACAGTCATTGAACATCATTTCGTAGAAAGCGATGACATTTTTCTTGTTTGCTTCGAGGTCCGACATGCTGATCTCCAAATCGACGTTTGTACCACCCAAAAATGTTGGCCCACGCAATTCCGGGGAGCAACCCGGCAAGAATCTCAATCACTAATCGACAAGAAGTTGCGAGCTTGATTTTGTGCTCCGACTATTTCGAGAGTTGGCCAATTACTCGGCGTCATCGAAGTCAATATGAATATGATTCCCATCAGGATCGGCCACATGGATTTGGACCATTCGAGCCCCAGGGACTTCAGTTTTGCGATACTGGATCTGACTCGAGATCAGTTTTTCTTCGAATGCGCTCAACCCCGTGGCTGAGAGCGCAAAATGCTCGAGCTTGAGCTTCACTTCGGAGCCAACGTTAGGTGTTCCTTCGTGACCCACAAGATGAACCACGGCGTCATCACCCGTATACAACCATGCTCCGGGAAACGGAAAATCGGGGCGGGCCCCGGGTTTCAAACCCAGGACATTTTCATACCAAGTAACCATCTCAGGCAACCTAGTCGTCACAATATTCACATGATCCAGCCGTTCAATTCTCATTAAAAACCCTCAAGCACAAGCTTACCTTTGGCTTTTCCGCTTTCGAGGATAGCATGCGCTTTCATTAAGTTTGTAGCATTGATCCTACCAAGTGTATCGGTCGCTGTGGATCTGATCTTTCCATTGTCTATCAAACCGCCGACCTGATTCAGGATTTCGCTTTGACGATTCATATCTCCAGTCCCAAAAAGCGACCGAGTGTACATGAACTCCCAATGCAATGAGATCGATTTGGGTTTGAACGGCGCGATGTCGAAGGTCTCAGGATCATCGATCAACCCAAAGCGACCTTGGGGCGTCATCACCTCTCCAGCTTGAGACGCATAAAGCTGGGAGTGGTTTGTTGAATAGACGAAATCCACACTTTCGATACCGAGAGCCTCGAGTTGCGGCGCTAAGGCTTCCGAATGGTTGATGACGTGGTGTGCGCCCAGCTCTCGAACCCAGTCTTGTGTCTCGGGTCGGGACGCTGTCGCGATCACTGTCAATTCAGTGAGAGCCCGGGCCAATTGAATGGTGATTGATCCGACACCGCCTGCGCCACCAATAACCAGCAACGTATTGGTCCCGCCGGAAACGGCATTTTGGACTCGCAAGCGGTCGAACAGCATCTCAAAGGCAGTAAGCGTCGTTAGCGGCATCGCCGCAGCTGCTTTCGCCGGTATGGATTTTGGCGCTGATCCGACAATACGTTCATCCACCAGATGAAACTCGGCATTGGTTCCCGGTCGGTTTATTGCCCCGGCATACCAAACTGCATCTCCCGGACGGAAAGTCTCAACCGTTTCGCCAACTGCTTCGACGATCCCTACTGCGTCCCATCCCAGAATATCAGGTGCTGGACCCGCGGGAGCACGTTTTTGCCGAATTTTCGTATCGACTGGGTTCACTGACACGGCCTGCACTTTCACCAACAAGTCATGCCCCTTCGGCGTCGGTTTATCGGCCTCAAAGTCGATTAAGGCGTCCGCCCGATCAATCGACCCTGTCTCACGGTATCCCACGGCTTTCATAACGTGCTCCTTTGTTCGGTTCTGTATCAACCGATGACTGTCATTTCATTTAACGTGAATTCTGCAACGGCACCCTCTGTTGCTTCCAAGTAAGCCGCAAGGTGCTGAGCACCCATGTGGGTTTGCCAAAGCTCCCGGCTTTCCCAGTTTTCGTAGAATACGAAATGAGCCGGGTTGTCGTTGTCCTGATGAAGGTCGTAGTTGATGCAACCCTCTTCGGCACGGGTTATGTCGATGAGCTTGATCAGCTCACCCTTTACGAAGTCGATCTTGTCGGGGTTGGCTTTGATGTTGGCGACGATTGTCAGCTTGGCCATTGGAATAGGTCCCTTGTGTTCTTGAGCGATGCGCAAGATTTACGCCGCAGTCATTTCGGGATAAACGGGGTATAATCGAACATATAATCCGGAAATTCCGTTTAATGCTTTTAGACAATCTTCGCTTGTTTCTGACCATAGCCGAGAAAGGCAGTCTTGCGGCCGCGGCGCGCGAGACAGGGATGTCGAGCACGACAGTGTCCGAACGGCTCGCGGCTCTGGAGGCACATTACGGTGTGGTTTTGTTCAACCGCACCACCCGTTCCATTAGCCTGACCGAAGAAGGCCGGACACTCGCTGATGGAGCAAGAAACGTTCTCAGTGAGGTTGCGGACCTGGACACACTTGTTCGGCACGGCGCCGAAACTCTGTCTGGTCCAATTCGCATAAGCGCGCCCATTGACTTGGGACGGAGCATTGTCTCCAAGGTTATTGCCGAATTCACCGAAAAGAACCCTGCCGTCTCAATCGAACTGTCCCTCTCGGACGGTTATGTCGACCTCGTAGGCCAGGGTTTTGACCTCGCCGTTCGCTTCGGCAACATCACAGACAGCTCGCTCAGGTTGAGAAATCTGGGAAGCTACCAACGTTTCGTTTGTGCGTCCCCAAGTTACCTGGCCTCATTTGGAACGCCTGAAAAACCAGAAGATCTATTAAACCACAACTGCTTGATCATGAGGTTTGGCGACATGATCGACAACGTTTGGGAGTTTGGATCAGGACCAAATGCCCAGCGCGTTTCGGTAAAGGGAAATCGAATAGTCAATGATGGTTCACTCATCCGCGATTGGGCGATTGTAGGCCATGGGGTCGTATTGAAGTCCGAGCTGGATGTGGGCGACGATGTTCGATCTGGCAGACTTGTTTCTGTCTTGCGCGACTTCCTCCCACCGCCGAAACCTTTGCAAATGATGTTTCCACCGAGCCGGGCCCAACCACGTCGCATAACAGCCTTAGCTGAGCATTTGCGTCGCAAATTTGGTGTGAGTTGAGGCCGCAGGGGAAGACACTAATCTGATAGCCGCTATGTCTGCTCAATGAATTTCAAAGTCGCATGTGCTAGCTCTGTGCCGGCATCTTCTTGAATGAAATGCCCGGCTTTTGGCACAACTGTATGATTTTGACCAACTGCCCCAGGGATCGACTTTTGGAACAGTTTGTCTACTCCCGCCATGACCCTGTCATCTTCTCCAAAAACAGTCAGAAACGGAGTGTTGAGGGTCTTGAAGGTTTTCCATGCGGCTCGGTTGGCTTCAGAAGCTGGATTATCAGGTGTGTCGGGCACCAACACTGGAAACTCGCGAGCGCCTGCCAGATAGCGCGCATCCGGGAATGGTGCGTTGTAGGCTGCGACCTCTTCTTCTGAAATTTTAGATGTCGTGCCGCCGAATACGATGCGTCCCGAATTAAATGCGGGTACGGATTGTGAGTATTCCCGCCATGAAAGAAATGCATCACCCAAGGGTGCGTCACCGGTGGGCAAGGCCGTGTTTGCTACTACTACGCGCGAGAACCGCTCGGGCGTACTCGCAACCAACCGCAAGCCTATTAGACCACCCCAGTCCTGGCAAACCAACGTGATGCCCGTCAGGTCAACCTTCCGCAACCACTCGGACATCCAGTCTACATGGCGTTGGTAGGTGTAGTCGGATCGCTCTGTTGGTTTATCCGACCTTCCAAACCCAATCAAATCAGGAGCCAGAACTCGATGGCCAGCGTCCTTGAATAACGGAATCATGCGCCGGTAAAGGAAGCACCAGGTTGGCTCTCCATGCATCAACAATACTGGTGATGCATGAGCCGGTCCCTCGTCCAAATAATGCAGTCGGAGAAGACTTCCCTCGGTGTCATCCACATCAAGATAGTTCGGGCCAAAGTTGAAATCTGGCAGCCCGTCAAACCGATGGTCCGGTGTACGAAGGAACTTCATCGTGAACTCTCCAAAAATGCCGACGGTCTTGGTCCAATAACAGTGATCGATAAAACAAGAACGGTCCAGTTCCAGCGTATACCGACTTCAGGTTTGGTTGAGTTGGACACATTACTTCGGTCCCTCGCGGAGGAGGCCCTTTTTGCAGACGTTTTGAACCCGCGCCAAAAAATTTGGTCTCAAAAACCTTATATTGTGAGTTCTTCTGTACGGATCGCCGAGAGGCGGCTCAGAAGAAAATCGCAAGCCCGGTCATTGAGACAACCAAGAAAAGGAGAGACATAATTCCACCGGAGCGAACGAAATCCACCACCCGGTAGCCTGCTGGGCCCATGATCAACGCGTTCACCTGGTGTGTTGGGATCAAAAATGAGTTGGACGTTGATATTGCCACCGTGAGAGCAAACACAGCCGGATTGCCACCCGCGGATACGGCAATAGAAACTGCTAGTGGCACCAGCAGGACAGTTGCGCCTACATTGGACATGACCAGCGTGAACGCCGTTGCCAAAACGGCAATCCCTGCTTGCAAAGACCAGATCGGCCACCCCTTCAGAAGGGCCAACACATGCGCTGCAATCCAATCCGCAGTGCCGGTGTTCTGAACCGCCTGACCTAGCGGGATCAGTGAAGCGAGTAGAAAAACAGTACTCCAACTTATCGACTCGTAGGCTTCGTCAATCGAGAGCACCCGGCTCAACACCATCCCAATAGCGCCGATCAACAGGCATAATGACAAGCGCAGATCGGAAAACAGAATTAAGCTCAACGCTATTAGGAAGAAAGCAAGCGCCCAGCCGACCTTGTGTGGCCGTAACTCTTCTTGGGGAAAGTCTGAAGTTACGACAACAAAATCCCTGTCCGACTTCAGTCGTGTCAGACGGTCCCACTGCACGTGAACCACACACGTATCACCGGCCTGCAAAGGGACTTGCCCGATATGCGTGGCTGAATGATCCTCGGTTTCAACGTGGCTCAGTGTTTCTTCTCCGCGCTGAATGGCCAAAAGAGACAAACCATGTGTCTGACGGAGGCGCAAATCAATCGGAGTCTGGCCGATCACTGAAGAACCGGGTGGAATAACAACCTCTGCCACCCCAGACTGCGTCGCGGCGAAATCATCCGCAAAGACATCTAGTTGGGGTAGGATCTCCAAGCCGTAAGGCTCAGCGAACTGTTGCTCAACCACCCGACGCAGGCCAAGTACTGCAAGCCGCGCCGGGGCTTCGATCTTGGTATCAGCCATCGGCGCGATGACCTTGTGGCCGCGATAAGATGTGCCAAGAATGTACATGTTATGGGCGACCATTAGATCTGCGAGCGTTTGCCCGATGATGATCGAACCTTCAGGAACACGTATCTCGAACATATCGGCCCTAAGCCCATAGGTGTTTTCGACATAGGTCTGCATGGACCGGGCTGAGCTTGCGTCTTCCCCACGCTCCCGCTGCGCTGGGAGGACCCAACGACCAAATAGTACAAAGTAAAGCACCCCTGTCAGCACGAGCATCACACCGATAGGCGTGACGGAAAACAACCCAAATGTCTCCATTTGTTGGTCAGCCGGAAGGGATGAGTTTGCTGAAACAATCAGGTCATTCAACAGGATCAGGGGCGATGACCCGACCAATGTAATCGTACCACCGAGTATCGCGCAAAACCCCATAGGCATCAGCAATCTACTCATCGGGATTTCTGTTCGTGCTGAGATGCGGCTGACAACAGGAAGGAAAAGCGCAGCAGCTCCGACGTTCTGCATGAAAGAGCTGATGACACCAACCGTTGTTGATATAATTGGGATAATCCGGGCCTCAGTCGTGCCACCATTCTTGAGGATCAAGGCCGCAACCTTTGACATAAGTCCGGTCTTATCAAGCCCAGCCCCAATTACCATAACTGCGATGATGGACATCACAGCGTTCGAAGAAAAACCTTCAAAGAGCTTGGATACATCTGCAAGATTACCTAGCCCAGGGAGATAGCTCAGTGCACCAAGCAGCACCATTACGAGAATTGCTGCGACATCAATCCGTATGATTTCGGTAACAAAAAGTAAGACCGTAAAAGACAATAGACTCAGCACGGCTATCATTTCGTACGTTAGTGTTGGTAATTCCATATCTTACTCCCAAACTAACGTTACCTGACTACCAGCAAATACGAAGGACCAACTCTGCGCGGCAGATAAGGCCAATAGACATTGGGCTTGCTTACGCGGCTCGCTTTTTCGGGCGCGGTATCTGCTGAAACCTGGATTCTGCCAACCCAAAGAGAGGTAGATGACAAATTCATAAGCCTAACTAAGCATCACAATGCGAAATGAACTTTCACACTTTCTAAAATACACACAAATGGATTTTCCGTATCGTTATCATTCATATCCAGTCAATTATACTTGCCAAGTAGGGAACGCTCTGCGCGATGCCCTCACGACGGCTCAGCTCTGCATTGCTGTCCTCGCCTTTTAGGCCGTCCAGCACGATCCTGATCTTCTCTACTGCGGAATACTGTTGCGGGTCGCACCGCGAAAGGCTGCATTAAGCTGGAAGCGGCAGACTTCAAGCTTCACGTGAGCCACGATCATGGCATGAATCCAACTAAAATTTGCACTGTGCGGAATTATCTTTGGATGCCAAATTCAATGGGTGGCTGTTGCACCCTAGGCTTTGGTCCAAATACGCAATTCTTTAGACGAAATGCAAAGCTATTCGCACCCCTACAAACCGCTGTAGGTGCGCTCATAACGCTGCAATGCCGACATTGATTTCATTAAAAAATCTTGGAAGTTCGCCCATAACTCTGCGCGGTATTTGCGCATAAGTCTGCACGATTTGCCCATAAGTTTGCGTACCACAGAGAACTCGTTGAACAAACAGGCTCTCAGGTTTATCTGCGATGCCCAAATGCAACTTACTCCCAATAACTAGCAGACGAGCGCCAAGTGTTTGCTTGGCCATCCCAAGCACTGGCGCTGACGCATGACGTGGGATTTATTCCGTCGCAATTGGGTCCATGGACGTTTGCGAGGACAACGCGTTGACGCCCAAAATCAGCAACAGTCCAGCCTTGATTGAGCAAGGAATGAGCCTCCTCTTCTACCAGGAAGTGCGACATGCACCCCCCGTTTCGCAAAAAAGAGAGGCGGCGCTTGAACACGCAAGACCGGACTCATTCAGAACCCAATCGCGTTGTAGGTCTCCGTCGAGATCGACCTTCTCAACCGCACCCCAATCTAAGTCAAATTGAGCGTCGTTGAATTCCGCACAGGCTCGTGCCGCCAGATCATCCTTCGCCTGCAAACCGGGCGGAAGGCGCGATACATCAGCCGCGACATCTGGTGAGGTCCAAACAAGGCCCGAAGCAAGCACAATCCCGGCGACCAAACACTTCATCTGACGCGCTATTTGGAAAGCTGGTTGGCACAAGGTATCAATTGCACTGATCATATCGGTAGTCCCCATATTCCAGCCAGTTTGCCGAGCCTTCGTTAAAAATCAGAAACTCGGACCTGTCCTCCCCAAGCAGGGCCACGACAAATCCGGCTGGCGGCTCAGAATTTCCGAAGTAACTGTAAGCAGTCATGGCTCTGATCGACTCGCCGTTGACTGTTACTCGCGCGTCCCACTCTTCCCCCGAGTTGTCCAAAATTACGGGTTCGATCACGCGCTCTATCGCTCCGCCACCACAATATACGATGCCTTCGGGGGGTTCGTAGGAGGACCGCTGGCTAGGATCTGAATCGCAGGCGGAACGAAGGGACCGAATTGCCGCGCTGGAACCTTTCAAGTCAAAGATTCCGTAGCTGACATCTTGATCAATCATCGACAGGTTAACAGATGCATTGGCCGCAAGCTGGCCCAGTACAAAACCATAGTCCTCTTGACTATTGAAACTGACTTCGACGGGATAGTTATCAACGATCTGTACGGCAGCGTTTTCTGCGCCAACCTGAAATGCTCCAACTTCGGTGGCTCCGTTCTTCAAGAAACGAATGGAAAGCCCCTGCTTGTCCGTAATGTCCTGGCTGTCCTCATATCCAGCCGGAGCAAAGCGAATACGGTTACACTGAAGTTCCAGCGTCATGTTTCCGGTTTGAATAAATGCATTGGGAATAGGCCCAGAGTTGAACGACCACTCCGCTGATGCAGTGGTCGCCATAACCATCATTAGCGTCCCAGTGGAAATCGTTTTG
The DNA here is from genome assembly GCF_056532915.1 of Ruegeria sp. H9. Taxonomy (NCBI): domain Bacteria; kingdom Pseudomonadati; phylum Pseudomonadota; class Alphaproteobacteria; order Rhodobacterales; family Roseobacteraceae; genus Ruegeria; species Ruegeria sp. H9. The sequence continues at coordinate 242,748 of NZ_JBQFNX010000003.1, forward strand.
AAACTCATTTTCTCTCTCCATGGTGTTACGGTTCGCACTGTCATTCAGCCTGAGATTCCGGCCAATTGCCCCGGCAACCAGGTCAGGAAACAGGTTCGCCGTATTCGTTTGCGCCTTCTTCCGAAGGGCGCGTCAACCACCAGATCATCAGAATGGACAGAACCAATTGAAGAATTGAGACAACAACAATACCGGTCACGCCCAGGACTGCCGCGGGTCCTCGTAGTGCGTCAGGGTTCTCGGTCCCTTGCTCCAATACCGAAAAGAACGCCACGCCACCCAGCATAACAAAAAGCGTTGTAATGCTGAGCGCCATCGGCAGCAGCAAATACCAGCCAGGTCGTCCTGTATCATGCAGCCTTCGCCAACCGGCGGCCAGCATAGGTATGAGAACAGCCAGTTGAAAAACAGAGGACAGAACCCGAGATCCTTGCCCTGTCTCGGGGTTAGTCCCGAATAGGATCGTATCCAGCACAGCCAAAGCAGCACTCACGAGAACCACAAACAAGAAGAACCACCAGTATTCTGAACGTATAGCCCGGCCGGAGAACTGGAAGTATTTTGAAAAACACGTTTTAACGGCCTCAATAAATCCCATTTTTCAATCCTTTCTTAGTTTCTGTGCGGCCTCAGAACGCCTCGCGGACCCAAAAGCACGCCTTCGCCCTTCTGGGTTTTCCCGCCTTCTATTTTTGTTTGAACGCCAAAAACCTATCTTTCAAAAAGGTAGCGAAATTTACGCGCGGAAAAAATGTTGATTTATGAAAAATAAGATTCAAACATGCGAATTCGACTAAGCTTTATTTGACCCACGTTTTTATCGGCCCCGGCAATCAACTCGATATCGTTCCCCGACCAATCCGTTGGCGACAAATCTTTGGGATAGGTAAGCACCGGATCGAGCTGTGCTCAATTGGCTGAGTAGAAGCGGACGCTTCAAAAAGGAGCATCCAATTTCACTAGATTCGATGGACCCTGATGGAGAAGAAAATGACCAAAAAGACAGTGATGATTGCAGGCACAACTTTGTTTGCATTGCTTGCGGCATGTGACGAAACGAGTACGTCTAGCGCGTCCGCCGAACCCACGCCCGCTCAGCAGGCATGTTTGCGAGATGTGGCCAAAACCACGAACAATTCGCAAGTCGTTGTGCTCTCATCCGCGTTTAGCGAGGCTGGAACACAAGTCACTGTCGGTGTTGGCGAGGATCGTGCTCCTTGGAATTGCATTGCCTACAGTGATGGCGCGACCGCTGGTATCGAGTTCCTGGGCGACGAAGGCGCATTGTAGTCTGTTTGCTGTGTATCTCGAAAGCACCAGTCGTGATCAAATTTGAATAACGGCAAGCTCAGACATTCAAACCTCGTAATAGGATTAGGCTCTAACATTCTCAATCATGCAAAGGTTGTAGAAAATGCCCGTAACCAACTCAGTTGTAATTGCGATCATTTGCACTTTTGTGGCCATTGTTTCGGTTCCAAAATACAGCATTGCACAAACCTGGGACATAGCATCACAGCACTCAGTCAACGGCGTAACGGTGTATGATACGGATGAGCTGTTAACTTTTGCCGGTCAATTGGCCTTCAATCGGTCAGGGCGCATCACAGCGGTGGAGGTCGCATCAACGATCACTCAGATCTACCGAGAAGACGGTTATTTTTTGGCTGAAGCCTGGCCCGGTCCCGATGGGCAGAGCATAATTGTTGATGAAGGGCGCATTCAAACCATCGAAATTGAAGGTGTAGATACGCGTACGTTTCAAACACTAGAGAAGATTTTTCAGCCCCTCACCACCTCCTATCCCATAACGCTGAAACGATTTGAGCGGGCAGTGATGCTGGCCGAGGACATACCTGACTTGGAATTGTCGACCGAACTTGATTACCCGGATCAGACTGGTGCTCGGCTGAGAGTATTGGGAGAGCCACTGCGAAAACAAGCCGGTAGTGCGACACTCGACAACCCTCCGCGTGAGCTTGGAGAAGCGCTTAGTTTTTATGTCGTACAAGAGTTTTATTCGACGCTGACCGTCGGAGATTTGCTGCGATTTGAGGGATCAGGCAATTACAATTGGGACAAAGACGATGAACACTCATTGTGGGGCGCTCTTACCTATCGCACGCCGCTGAACAGTAATGGTCTATACGGTGAGATTTTTTATGGGAACGTCAACGCAAAACGCGACATTTCAGGGGACTTTGCCAGAACAGATATTGACGGCGAGAACTTCACCGTTGCGATGGGTTATCCTGTGATCCGCGATGTTGCTCGTTATGGATACCTGCTTTTGGATTATCGCCTTTCAGAATCGGATTCTGTTAGCGGTGGCGTTCCATTGTCCAGTGACGCAAGTGTTGTTGGCCTTACCTATCTGTACGGGCAAAACTATCCAAAGGGACAAGCTCTGGAAGCGGGGCTAACCTTATCTTTTGGTGACAATGACAACGACACGACAGACGCGAGTTTTGACGACGGGGACTCTTCTTTCTGGCATCTACGAGGCGGCGTCGGATACGAAAGCCCACTTACGGGCTTGTCGCCCAACACAGCTTGGCGCACCGAGATTTGGGGGCAGTACACAACAGACCGGTTGCCCTCTGTTGAAGAGTACTTCCTTGGTGATCGTTACGCTTTGCGCGGATATCGATTTGACGAAGTAGACGGTGATTCCGGGATTTCTGCGATATTCGAAATATCTCACTCCTACTTCCCCAGCTCTCGGAGCATTCATCGGCTAACGCCATTTGCCTTTTTCGACGTGGGTTACATCTCGAACAATGACCCTGCGAGTTTTGAAGTTGATAATGCTACACTGGCATCCACAGGTCTGGGTTTGGACATCGAGTTCAAGCGAAACCTATTTCTGTCCGGATACGTCGGTGTCCCTTTGAGAGACGGCCCTTTAACCGAATCTGGCGATCCTGGCGCGTATCTTGCTCTGACAACAAGTTGGTGAGGATGTTATGAAACGGAACCGCATTGTTTTACTTACTGCAGCTTGTTTGATTGCAGAACTGGCTGCTACTCAGGTCGTTGCCCGCGGAAATCACTACGGGTGGTGCCGAGGCGTAGGGAACCCGCACCAGTCGAGCCAAGGATGCGGGCAGGCTGGTGGGCAAGGGGCAGGTAATCAAGTTACTGGCCCAACTCAGCCGGTGGCAAATCAGTTGCCGCCTAAGGGAACGCAGCAAACACCCACGTCCGTTACTGTTCCAGTCCTTGCTCCGGGCGCGGTTCCGAACGCAATTCCCCTTCAGGTTCCTATTGCGACACCAATAGCGGTTCCTGGTCAGGTTCCTACACCGATAGTAGCGCCGACGCTAACTCCGCCTTTGGCACCAAACGCGACACCAAACCGGGTTCCGACAGCCGTTCCCAATCAGGTTCCACCATTGGCTACCGGTCCTACCGCGGTGCCGTCGCAAGTTCCGACTGCAACTCCTAATCAAGTTCCGATAGCTATCCCTGGCCAGGTTCCGCCTCAACCTACCGGCCCAACAGCGGTACCGCCACTTGTGCCAACCGCAACGCCAAACCAAATACCAGTCGCAGTTCCTGGTCAGGTCCCACCTCAGCCCACTGGACAAACTGCTGTGCCACCGCTCGTCCCGACTGCGACACCAAACCAGATTCCGGTCGCAGTGCCCGGCCGTGTTCCGCAACCCAGCGGTACTACGGCGACACCCCCGCTTGTCCCAACCGCAACCCCCAATCAGGTTCCCACGGCGGTTCCTGGCCAGGTTCCACAGTTGACACCGAAACCGACGGCAACTCACGTGGCCGTCCCAGGACATCCGAAACCTCAAGGCGTCGTGACAATCATGCGCCCCAAGCCGAGGCCGACAACCGGTAGTGTCCAGCAACCCAGCACAACACAAGTGACCCACCATTTAACCCACCAAAGTAATGCGAAGAAACACGATCACGTCGCAGCAACACCTGGACGACATGACCCGCACGACCTACCGAGATTCCGCAACGCGGCGGCCAAGGAAGACTGGGAATGCGTTGCCAGCGGATTTGGACAGCGCCGGTATGATGCTGGGCGAGGCGTGTTGCTGAACAACGGAGCGTTGCGGCACCTGGGAAACGTGGACGCAATGGCCCGGGATGTGCCTGCAAGGCATCCAAAACACTCTGGATGCATTATTTCAGTTAAACGAAAGCAGCAGTAGCACCAGTCTGGTAAAGGCACATCTTGAAACCTTAGAGGAATTCTTCCGAGTGGGAAGCTGGTTTCCAACGAAGGTTAAGTTGAAGAATAGACATCGACCGAAGGTGTCATCTCTCAGAAGGTTAATGATGCATACAATATGCCTTTCTGAGTGCTGTTTGGACATCCGCCTCGGATCATCGGATGCCCCAAAAAGCCGACTAGGAATTTCGCAAAAAAGCGAAACCTCTGCAAGAAGGAGCCCTCCATGAGCGCTAGATTGGTCCTTCTGCGCGCTACCGTCGGCCTCGTGCCAATTGCGGTATCATACGGTCTGATGCCCGGCAGTTCGATCCCAGTTTTGGCGGGATATCCGGTGGAAAGGACGAACTAAACCCACGTGTTTCGAGCGATTATGGGTCTTTAACTGGCAAACGCGTTGTTTTGGTTGGCGGCCGCTTCGAAACCAGAATTACAACGCCCTGCGCTTTGGGTTCTGTTTTTTGTTTATGTCGGGACTGGCCATTGGACGCATGCTAAGCATTCTTATCGATGGAGTTCCAAACGAGTTACTTCTATTTTATCTTGCGGCCGAGATAGCTTTTGCAGCTCTGGCGGCGGTTTCCCTGAGAAAAGTACAATGAAACAGGAAGTGTTAAAGTGCTGAGGTTTTTCTTTGTTCTCTCGATGATTACAACTGCGTCGGTTTCGACATCCGGTCTCGCACAATCGTCACCTGTCCAGACTGCGGTGGACAAAAACTTTTTAGAGCTTGAGACTGCCGTTGTCGAAGCGGGAGCTACTCCAATCGCATCAATAGATCACGCGCGCTTGGCCAAAGCTGAGGGCGTAGAAATGCCAGCATCACGTGTACTCATTTTCTCTGATCCAGAGATAAACACGCCCATTCTAGAAGAGAACGTACGAGCAGGTCTGGACCTTCCTTTTCGCGTTCTCTCATTCGATCAGGATGATCGCCCGCAGATCGCCTATACAGACTCTCAGTTTCTCAAAGTGCGGCATGGTCTGAATGACACCCAAGCGTTAAATACATTTGAGAGCAAGCTGCTCGAAGTTCTGAACGGCTTGGATGCAGCACCAGGGCCGACTAACGGATTGTTTGCCGACTATGGGGTCATCGAACTGCGTTCTCCGCTCAGCGTACCAAAGGCAGTGGAGCGTCTCAGTAAAGCAGTGATGAAGCAGGACGACAAGGTCTGGTTTGGGGAAGTTGATTTTGCGGCCGAAGCGTCCCACCTGGGGGTGGAAATGCCGGATGCAGTTCTCTTATTGTTCGGCGGACCAGCACCCGGTGGCGTGGCTATGGCGGGCTTTCCGGCAATTGGTTTGGATGCCTTTTGCCAAAAACTATTGGTTTACGCGAATGAAGAAGGCGGCTCCGTAGTCATTTTCAATGACATCGCTGCCTTGGCAGAGTTGCACTACGGTTTCTCAGCCGAGCCTCATCACGGTTTGAACAAACGACTTACCTCAACATTTCGCACTGCAATTGAGTAGCCGCTGGTTGGAAATCACAATTTTTCTGAATTGCTATATTCCGTATTTGGCTGCCCATTCTGAGCTGGGTACAGACCATCGCAACACTTAACCCCTAGCCTCTCTTCACCTCTCCTATACCGACCTAATGGCTGAGCCGCCTCGAGCTCTTCCACGTTGCCAAGTGAAATATGCAACCGAAAATCTGCACTAGATATTTCGTGTATGATGCCTTCCGGTGACTTGAGTTGCACCGCAGGTCGTCCAACAATTCGACCAATGACTTCGTGCTGAACTCCATCTATGGCATCCGGCGCCCGTCATACTTTTCGATCAGCTCCGTCATAAGCTTAGGACCTCAAGGTAGGCAGTACTGCCACCCGCGGCCCAAAGGTTCGTCTTCCGTTTGAATTCTTGGCTCTGGATGTCACACCTCAGAGCGCCGCTCAGAATGGCTACAATGATGTCACACTCGCGCAGGCCGGTCGATTTCACCGCGCCGTCAACAGTGAATGGACCCTCTCCAAGTTTGGCGACTGCGTTCAAAACGGACGGGGTCGGAACACAATCGGCGTGAGGGCGCAGCAGCTTCACGTTATACGAAAGAGCTGACGTGATGACTTCGTCGGTCACCATTAGCAGTCGGTGCCCAAAATGAGCTAACCGCGCGGGTAGGTCGAGGCAGTCAGGATTTTTCGCGATAAACCAGTTGGATTTCGTCTCGACGAAAACCTGATCTCCGCAGTTGAGCGTGAACAGTAATTCTGGGGTATAAGAGCGTGGCGACTTGCCGAAACCTACGTATTCTCGCGTCAAGTCTTCCTTCGTTCCACAAATCTTACCCGTATCCAAATCGAACGTGACCGGTTGGGGCGTGATTTCCTTCACCCTTGGGTCGATCATGCCCAAGTACGCCGCAGCCGATTCCAACCGGCTCTCGGTCTGAACCATGCCACCGAGCTTCGGGCCAGACAGGTAATTTGCCTTTTTCGCTTTTGCCGCGCCTGTGAATTCGGCGGGCGGGGGTTCTTGCATCTGGGTCGATTTTCATTCCTCGGCAAATGCATCTACGACGCCGCGAGATCAAGAAATTAAGGTCATATTTTTCAGGGCGTTAGCAACCTCTCGCGGAAATTTTCGACCGTTTTTCTTCCGTCAGTCCTCACACGCGTTTGATTTCAAAGGAGATGGACTCTTGAGAATTTTTAGATTCAAAAACAGCACATTGTGTGATTTTTGACGCACTCTTGCACTTTTCGAACTCTGTTCGTGTCGAAACCTGAAAAATCGCTTTGTGCTGGTTACTCGCAACGCCCCCCGGTGCGGAGGAGTTGGGGCGACGCGGCGCATGACACAGTTTGGAAGTCAGGATTCGAATGATCGAGATCGATCCTAAACCGCGTTTGCCTTGAGTGCATCGTTGCTGAGGTGTGGTTCATCATAGGAGGCACTCTCTACGTTTGAGAGTTGGCATTGAATCCGAATGATCGGAACATGAAATCTTTCGCACTCAGAGCAAGACTAACCAACAGGGCGAGCGGAATCTCGCATCGATCTTGCTGGAGGTGATCCGTTTGACAGGCCCGACAATCCATTGATTATATGCGCATGACCAAAGCTCAACGACCGCCAAAGCCAAAACCCATTCCCTATACCCCTGAGCCGAACCGCTATGAGCGGATGATGTATCGGCGATGTGGGCGCTCCGGTGTGAAGCTTCCTGTTGTCAGCCTGGGCCTGTGGCATAATTTCGGTGCGGACTCGACGCACGAAAACAAGCGAGCATTGTGTCGGACCGCGTTTGATCATGGGATCACTCACTTTGATCTGGCGAACAACTACGGTCCGCCACCCGGTTCAGCCGAGGAGGCATTTGGCGAGATCCTCAAAACGGATTTCGCGGGTTACAGGGATGAGCTGATCATTTCCTCCAAAGCAGGCTACGACATGTGGCCGGGACCCTACGGAGAATGGGGGTCACGCAAGTACATGATTGCGTCCTGTGACCAATCACTTGCGCGCATGGGGCTTGACTACGTCGACATCTTTTATTCCCACCGCTTTGACCCCGACACCCCGCTCGAAGAGACGATGGGCGCGTTGGATCATATCGTACGGTCGGGTCGCGCGCTCTACGCAGGTATCTCGAGCTACAACTCACAACGCACGCGCGAGGCAGTGAAAATTCTCAAAGATCTTGGGACGCCTTGCCTAATACACCAGCCTTCTTACAACTTGCTCAACCGTTGGGTGGAGAGGGACGGGTTGCTGGATACCCTGGATGATCTTGGGGTAGGATCGATTGCTTTCACGCCGCTGGCGCAGGGCATTCTGACGTCAAAATACCTGCGCGATATCCCTGATGGCAGCCGTGCTACACAAGGAAAGTCGCTGCTCGATGGCATGATCAACGAGCGATCTTTGGCAAGTGTCCGCGCTCTGAACGATATGGCTGAGGCACGTGGCCAGGCTCTGGCGCAAATGGCTCTGGCCTGGGTGCTCAGGGGTGGGCGCGTAACGACCGCACTTATTGGTGCGTCCCGACCCGATCAGATCGTGGATTGCGCAGGCGTTATCGATAATCTCGACTTCAGTGCTGACGAGCTCAAAAAGATCGATGAAATCAGCTCGGAAGAAGATATCAATTTGTGGGCGCGGTCGTCAGAAACAGAATGATAATCCAAAGAAGTCCGCAATGCCGCGGCTGTAGGTGCGCTCATAACGCTGCATTGTTGACATTGATTTCGTTTAAGAAAATCTTGGAACTTTGCCCAAAACTCTGCGCGGTATTTGCGCATAACTCTGCACGATTTGCCCAAATGTCTGCACTGAAGCCTGTTTTCGTTTGGCCATTGGGCGAGAGGTGTCAACAAAATCAACCTTAGGGCATCCATTCTCTAGCAATAAGTGCATTGGCCGCAGCAAGGCGCAAGGCTAGCTCGGCAGCAAAACACCAGCCAGATACTACTTGAGGAACAAAAATGTTAATAGTTGGTCAGCTCAATCAACGCCGAATTCTTACGTTTGTTCGATTTCGGATAATTGCTTGAAGCGATCCGGCTTGAGACGGCGGAGTATCTGTCTCCTTAACGTCGCGTGCCATTTGTGAAAAATCCGACCAAACATCCGTCTTTCTTATCGCATTCATCACATGACTTGGCCAAACTGGCATAAACACCTTGTCAGGAAAAACTCTTAGGTAGTTTGAGAAATCACGCATGATTGAGCGCAGTTCACCGCTCAAAATTTCAGGCTGCATATGACGAGAAAGGTGCTTCCTCTCTAGGCTTTCTTCTCCAAATGCGTTCAAAAAGTCCTCCGCAGACGGCAGGCTCGAAATCGCCGCCGCCAACATGTGAGCCATATGATTCAACGACAATGGATCTGTTGGTAGCTGTTCATAATCGCCAACAAAAGTTCCACTCCCCGGTAAATCAAATTCTAAATCGCCTTCCGTAGAAACCGTCGCTTTTAGAGCCCTCAAAGGAAAGACTCCGTCCGAAAGCAGCGACAGGCGAAGCAAAGGATCACCAGCAACCCCAGAGTCGAATTCTTTATCGGTTTTTTTTAGTAGAGAGTAAGAGGATTTTCGAAGATCCCTTTCAAGCCCGCCTTTTCGCTCACTTATGCGTGGACTACCTCTACGGAACCGCCCCCCCCGATCTGGGGACGTTCGCATCATGTACGCACCAATACCACCCCGATCCAAGGCAGCCTTGCGTTGAACGTTCCAAACATATCGGGCGTATGCTTGTCTGAGCCACAACGTGTCCAGTTCAGTAAATCGCAAGGTTTCAGCTATTTCGAACAGTTTCGCTGCATGAACGGCTAGCCGCTCGTCTTTATGTTTCCATTCTCCACAAAAAGCAGTAGCACTGGCTGCCTCGGGAGACGGGTTCCAATTGGCGGCCATCCGCGCGTCAGCACCTAAACACCATGTGTTCTCTTGTTCTGCTAAACGTTCATCTTCAGCCTCAATTTGCTCTTCCATTTCCATGACGGTAAGAACTGACTCTGGGCTTTGCTCACGGAATGTTTCGACAGCCTCGACGAGTCTTAGTTGATTGGCTTCGAGCTCATCCAAATACACCGAGATGTACTCAAATGTTGACTTTGTTTTTACACTCTCGGCCGATGAGCCGGCCTTTCGACGTTCCTTGGCAACTGCTGCACCTTCGAACAAAGGATCTCTTGCTGCTCTGGCCAAGGCTCCGGCAAAATCCTCCAAAGCATTGGCCGCTGCATTGCGCCTCAGTCTAACTTTCTCACCCTCTTCGCTTAAAAGTGCTGCGCCTACTGGACGGGATTGAAAATACTCGCCAAGAGATAAGGACAACTCACTGGCTTCTTCCTGAAGTTTTTCACCTGAAAGCCTCAAATCCCTGAGAACAAGGAAGAGACCATCAGCCATCCCATTGGCAACCTCTCTAGCACGAGCTTCCTCTTCAAGTCGTTGGGACTTTTCTTCGAGTGCGTGTGTCAGACGGGCTTGTTGAATTGCCCAGACTGCAAGCACAATTGCGACCAGCGAGCCAGCTACCGAAACCGAAACGTTTGCGATGGCGGACAATGTGTCAGAGATATGAGAGTATTTCTGGTCAACACCAATATCCAACAACAGCATCAAAAAGAGTAGTCCAACGGCCAATAGAGCAAACACCACAATGCCGAAGGTGAACGTTCTCAATGGCCAGTCGATGATTAGCCTCATTACCCCTTTTGGTCCTTCAATTTTGCTTCCGGGTTTCTTCGGCGCGGTTGCTTGACTCATTTTGCAGTATTTTTCCGACTTGAGGGTTTTCAATTTGAGCAGTTGTCTAAATCGCATACGGGCATACCCGTGAAACGAAATCGGCAGACCAATCCTGGGTTGCAGAAACACACCCTGTACCTTGTGTCATTAAACGCAACCACACAACACTAAAATCCTGTAAATTTATGATTTAAAATGATTTTATAAGACTATCGATCAACACGCCTAAAACTTGACACTTCACCCTAAGCTTGCTACCGAAAAGGTATGACTAACGCACACAATCATACCGCGTCTCTTCGAATATCTGCCTGAAGCAGATATCAACCCACGTTTTGTGGGAGGGCGCAGGTGCGGTGGTCGGGTTTATACCCCTTCAACGTCGGCAGCAGATTACTGTGACTCACCAGGGTTCGAGTCCCTGCCCTCCTACCATTTGTTTTGGAGGAGTATGTCATGGCAAAACGCCTTGAACTTGCTTTCGGTACACCACTCAAACAACACGGCGTCAGTGACATCGGTTTTTTCGTCCGCGATGAGGATCGCCGAATTACATTCTGGCTCGACCCAAAAGACTTCGCCGACGCGGGAATGCTGACTGACAACGAAAACTTGGCAAATCATTGAGGACAAAGCCGCTGCTTGGCCAAGTGGGCCTGCATGCGTGAAGAAGGAGTCGTAAATGATGCTCAAATTGATCGTCTATGTAAATGAAACCGAAGTTGCTCGCGCGCACCTCGGCAACATCAGCGACCTTGCCGACGTGTCCGACTACGAGGTCCGGATGAACGAGCGCGAAAACGCCCAGCTCGGTATCCAAGAGAAAGCCATTCGTGGCGAGATCTTGCAGCATCGTCGCAAGCAAACTGTTTGGTCACTGGTGGAGAAAACCGCGCAGCTCTGGCTGGAGACGACATGTGCGCGAGAGCCAAGCGTCGAGATCGAGGAGTTAACGCGAGCATTCCTGATCCTGAAAAAGGCCGAGTGTTTTGCCGGCCGAGCACCACTGTCTGATCCGATCAGCGCAGATGAGATCAGAGCGCGCAAAGTAAATGAAGAGGATGATGACGACATGTTGTCGATCTTTCAGTCGAGCATTAGCGAGTTGGATGAGCGCATCGCTAAAAAAGAGAATGACGATGGCCAGGACGATTGAACCAGTTTTCTCGAAAACTGAGGATCCTAGATTCCTACGCCTGTCGTTTGCGGTTCACGACAGTGAAAGCAGTGTCGTGTTCTCAATCCGACCCGAGGATTTCGCGGGTATCGATGACCTGACGGACGAAGAGATCATGCGTGTTGTTAATGAGAAAGCTGACGCCCTGGCGCAGCTGAAGGGTGAGTAATGAAACAGGTTGTCGATTGGAATGACATCCACACGAGCGTGCTGAAGGCCCTTGGTGAGCATCGTGTCGGCTGGGTTGACCAGCTCGCCTTGGCGCTCGACGGTGTCAAACAAGTCGTCAAGTTGCGACCCGATATCTATGGCAAAAAGCTCCCCGACATTATTCAGGTTAAACAAAAGTTGGGGGGTCTTCGGGTATACACACGAGAATGCAATCGGAATCTCTTCGACGAGCTGGAGGCGCATGTCGAGGAGATCGAGAAGACCTGTGAGCGGTGCGGAAACTCAGCTGAGGTTCAAAACATCCGAGGCTATCTCTCCACTCTTTGTTGCTGGTGCTACAACGACTACCTCGAACGCCGATTTGAAGGCGCGGAAGCAAAATGGCCGCGAGATCTCGAGCTTGATATCGCAGATCGCTTCCCAGATTTGGTGAATGCCAATACGGCAAGTCTAAAGCCAGCTATTGGCCCAGGATGGTTGGTCTCATTGTCGCAATTCCTCGTGGCAGCTGAACAAGTGGTCCAGGAAGCATTCGAGACTCCGGTTGTGGTGCAAATCTCAGACGTGAATACGACCCGCCTTGGCGTCATCCATATCGAATTTAGCAAATACGATCACTGCTTGGATCAACTGCTCAGGCGGGTCGAGCTGAATAGCCGACGGACCTGCGCGAAATGCGGCCACCAAGGAGACGTGGTGCGAAAAAAGGATAAGGCAAGCGTGCTGTGCGCATATTGCGACAACAAAAATGAATGGGATCCGTTCGATGAATGACGATGAGTTTTCAAATTAAGAGATCTTTGGGCGCCCATTGCACGATATCCCTTTGGATAACTTGATTGCAGAGATCCAATCGCGCTTGAAAGAGGATCCAGATGCATGGCCGGCACTTCTGGCGCTTGTGCAACAACACATCGTGGAGATTGTGCCAGATAATTGCGCCGCAGAGTGGACGGATGATTGGATCAAAATGAGCAAGTGCCCAGAATGAGTGAAAACGATAAAATCACTGAAGGATCTGGCAGCGTGTACAAGGATATTGGTCTGCCGGAACCGGTTGTGAGTATGCTGTTCTGCGACCTGAGGATCGTCGCAGTATGTGGTCAATTCTAAATGCCTGACTTGCTAAGCGAGCGAAGTGTCCAGGTGACTTGGTTGCTTCTGTGGTTTACTTCACGGATCACGCCTCAAAAGAAGAGAGCAGATACCCAGCTATTTTGGTCTTGGTCAGAAGAAGAGTTGGACGAGAACCATGAACTGTTGCGAACTAGCTTCCTGAGAAACTCTGCAAATCAACGAGAATGTCTGGGTTGCTACCTTTACCTTCCAGCTCTTCACAGACTTGAGTGAGAATTACGAAATATTTTTCCAAGCGCGGATCACTTTTCATTAGCTGGCTAAGATGCGCTGCGAGCAATTCAGTTGCGGCAAGAAGGTTATCGGCCACAGGATCACGTCCTGCTACCAAAGCCCATGGATCTTTCAGACGCCATCTTAACAGGCCAACCAACAGGAATGGACCATAAGAATAAGCCGTTGAAAAGTCTTTACCGACGGCCTCACGAACCTTGGTCTCAGCAATCGACGCAATGAAGTCCACTTCTTTGCGAGCAAGAAGCATGGGTGCGTTGTCATTTCTCGACAGCAAAAATGCAGCGCAGGCCATTTGGTCTTTTTTCCAGCGTTCCTTGGGAAGTGATAGCAAAAAATCAAAAGCCTGCCGCTGATGTAAAGGGTCAGTAGCCGTTCGCCCAATTCCTTGAAGCATCAGTGATCTGCTTCCGGGAGCAAGAATAAATGGGTGTTGCCTAACTGGAGAATCCAAAGCTTCTAGCAGGTTTAGAACAACCCAATCTGGGCATCTTTTGAACAGCCAGGTCAGAAAGCGCAGAGATTGGTTTTCGTCGGTTCCGTCGCCATTTAGACGCGCACGAACATCTTGTTCCGCACGCTCTATAGCTTTGTCGAGAAGAGTTAAAGCTGTGTCGGGTATGCCCTTTGGAAGGTCACCGTCACTTGAAACAGAATACTTTCCGAAAGGTCGCGTCGACACTTTGCTAGCTAGCGTTTCCCAGTCAGGTATTCGCTTATCCAAATTGTCTTCAAGGAGCTCAATCAAGCCGTAACTACGCTCAGTCTCAAACCAATTGTCAGAGCCGCACGGTAGGACCAGCCGGTTGGGCACCGACGGTTTCTCCGGCTCCAAACTTTCGATAACCTCCTCCCATGTTTGATCAAGCTGCTCAGCATGCCCCCAGTCAACAACCAAGGGGCTTGCAAACGCCTCGGAGACCAATGTGAGTCTTGCGCGGCCAGCAGCGGGCGTTTGCTGCAAATGAAGCTCAACAGGTGTGTTTGTCTGTGGTGGAATCGCGAGCGGAACAAAGACTCTACGAGGTGTTGAATCCGTTTGTTTCTTCAAATGCACTTTGATCTCGTCGGTGCCAGCAACTAAGCCAAGGCGAGCTGGCCTGTCGCTTTGATATGACTGCCCCGCCGGCAACAGAGCATCCGGAGGAATGAGGTCATAATTCGCCGCTCCATCCGCGTTTTGAACAATGGTGGAAATCTGAGGCAGGAAGTCGTAATAAACCGGGTCGTTTTCCGACAACCGTCGGGCAGCTTCCAATGCTCCCAAAGCCACCGCTTCGGGTTTCAAAGCTTGGACTTCGCGCCCTAAAGCGTCTTGTATTTTGCCAATAAGAAGATTGCGTATTTGTCCTGTTGTTGGAGTTTCGAACAACAAGTGATCGCATCCAGCCAGCGATTGGACCAGTTTTGAAGGAACGTCTCCCGTAGCTGGTAAAAAGTTCGTTGGAGGTTCAATTATTTCCCATCTTCCGTTCCAAAGCCTCAAGGGCTCAAAGTCGCAAGTTCCCTCAATAGCAAGCTGACATGGCAAGTTGGACGCAGCGACATGATCCGAGCGGCGAGGGTTCTCACATTTCTCCGTTAAGGACGCGGAAGCTTGATCCAGCAGTGAGTCCAATCCTAAATCACACTCGATTAGCTCACCAACGCATTTACGCTCTGGCGCAAATTTTTCCTCTCGTCTTAACTTCAAAACTTGCACTGACAGGCCCTTTGCATGGTGCCCAATCACTCCAATGGTTTGCCCTTCTGTCCATCTTTGAGACGTCTCATCGCTTAAGCCAGCAATTACGGCGAGGACAGATCGCCAAACCAACAGTCTTCGCCCCGGTCTCAACTTCCGACGCCATGGACAACCCGAGCGACTATGGACTTCGAACATCCAACGAAGTCCTTAAAAACATTTCAGATTTAACCGGAAGAAGACCTCACAGCCTCAAGAACCCACTCTATGTAAGCAGATGGTTAAAAGAGAAACATCCTGAGGTTTACGAAGCCAAACCGGCCTGGCTGGGTATGACGCTGGTTATGTATTTGATGAAAATAGAAGAGTTGGATGCCGCAGAAGCAAAAAAGATAACACCGAAAGTTTTTGAAGGTCAGATGAAGCAGATCGAGCTCAAGGCTATCTTCGACGACCTTAGAGAAAGAAAAAGCGATCCTTCCATAACGACCGGAAGTATAGAGCTTTCCGCGCCTCAAAGAGCACAACGATTTTACGACTTTGTTGACGACTACCTTAAGCGCTTTGGGGCTGAATTCTTTGAATCGGACAGCGTATCTATCCAACCCGGAAGAATTATCGATCCTATAAGCCCGGACCTTGTTGTGAACCTGAGTTCTGGAGAGCGTGTTGCGGTAGAAGTAAAATCTTACCGAAACCGGGTAGACCGGCATCAGTTCATAACAACACTTGGGTATTTGGCACTAATTCAAAAACTTGTGCCAGAAATTCTCATGATTGTGCCCGAAGGAAGCGCATATGACTTGCATAGGATGAACGACCTGCGCGACAAGCTCTCCTTAAAGGGTATTCGCTTCGCAACTCTGCCCGAGAAAAGGGCGGAAAGCGAAGGCGACCTTAAGCTTTTCGAATGAGTTGAGCAGCAGATCTCAGCCAAAAACTATTAGAGGACAAACCTACTGTGGATCACACAGCACACAACAAAATCGTGAGCTTTATTTGGTCAATTGCGGATGATTGCCTGCGGGATGTTTTCGTGCGCGGAAAATATCGCGACGTGATCCTCCCGATGTTTGTATTGCGTAGACTGGATTGCTTGTTGGAGCCGACAAAACAAGAAGTCCGCGATGAGCTAAAATTCCAGACCGAGGACGCTGGTCTGACGGAGCTGGACTCGGTAGGCCTTCGGGAAGCCTCTGGCTACGTGTTCTACAACACGTCGGAATGGACATTGAAATCGCTGTTGGGAAATCCGTCCCAACTCGAAGCCAACATAGATGCATATCTCAATGGCTTCAGCGACAACGTGAAAGAAATTATCGTCAATTTTGATCTGCGAACGCAGGTCCGCAAGATGATCGCCTCTGATGTACTCTTCGACGTGATCGAGAAATATGTCTCGGAAGACATCAACCTTACACCCCACGACAAACGTGGCCCTGATGGTCGAGTTCAGCCTGCCCTGACCAACCTGGGCATGGGTTATGTGTTTGAGGAACTGATCCGCAAGTTCAACGAAGAGAACAACGAAGAGGCCGGTGAGCACTTCACCCCACGTGAGGTGATCAAGCTGATGACCCATCTGTTATTCGATCCGGTCAAAGACGAACTGCCACCGGTATTGACCGTCTATGACCCTGCCTGCGGCTCTGGTGGTATGCTGACCGAGGCACAGAACTTCATCACCGATCCCGATGGCGGGATCAAATCCACCGCCGATGTCTACATCTACGGCAAGGAGGTGAACCCAGAGACCTTCGCCATCTGTAAGTCGGATATGATGATCAAGGGCAACAACCCAGAGAACATCAAACTAGGCTCCACCCTCGCCACCAATGACTTCTCAACCATGAAGTTCGACTTCATGCTATCGAACCCGCCATACGGAAAATCGTGGAAGACCGACCAGAAATACATCAAGGATGGTAAGGATGTTCTGGACCCCCGCTTCCAGGTCGATCTTGCCAACTATGACGGTGACATCGAAACCTGTGATGCCACTCCACGCTCATCAGATGGCCAGCTTCTGTTCCTGATGGAGATGGCCGACAAGATGCGAAAGCTGGCCAAAAACCCGCAGGGTTCGCGGATCGCATCGGTCCACAACGGATCATCTCTGTTCACTGGTGATGCTGGTGGCGGTGAAAGCAACATCCGCCGCCACCTGATTGAAAAGGATATGGTTGAGGCGATCATCCAGCTTCCCAACAACCTCTTCTACAACACCGGCATCACCACCTACATCTGGGTCGTGACCAACAACAAACCCGCACATCGCAAGGGTAAAGTCCAACTGATCAATGCGTCTGAGATGTATACCATACGACGCAAGAACCTGGGCGAGAAGAACTGTGATCTGAGTGACGATCACATCGAAACGATCACCGATCTTTACGTGTCGCTGGCCGATGAGGGGGTGTCCAAGGTCTTCGATAATGCCGACTTCGGTTACTACAAGGTCACCGTCGAACGCCCCCTGCGAAAGAAAGCTCAGTTCTCACCAGAACGTATCGCCACCCTCCGCTTTGCCAGCGGTATGCAGGAGGTCATGGGCTGGGTCTATGACAAGTACGGTGACGGTGTTTACACTAACCTCAAAGACCACAATCAGGCCATCCAGGACCATCTGGAGCGGGAAGAGATCACCCTGTCGCCGAAGAACCGCAAAGCGTTGCTTGACCCCAAGACTTGGATTGCTCAGCGTGGCCTAATGGAAGAGGCCGACCGGCTGATGGCCTCAATCGGGCAGGAACTCTTTGATGATTTCAACATCTTCAAGGCCAAGGTCGATGCTTATCTCAAAGCCCGCAAGGTGAAGCTTGCCGCCGCACAAAAAAACCAAATATTGAATGCGGTATCTTGGCGGGATGAAGATGCTGCCAAGGTCATCAAGAAGGTGCATAAATTCACCGGCTCCAAGCTGGATGACTTGCGGACAAAACTCGATGCCACCTCAGAAGAGTTGCCCGATCACGGATACTGGCCGACTGGTAACGCCGGTGAATACATTGAGTTCGAGGCCGACAGCGATCTGCGTGACAGTGAGAATGTGCCGCTGAAAGATGACATCCACGCCTACTTCCAGCGGGAGGTTCGTCCGCATGTGGACGACGCATGGCTGGATGTCTCGTCGGTCAAGATCGGCTATGAAATCAGCTTCAACCGCTATTTCTATCAGCACAAGCCGCTGCGTGATCTGAACGAGGTCGCCCAGGATATTCTGGAGCTTGAAAAGGAAACCGAAGGTCTGCTGAAGCGGCTGGTCAGCCTCACTGGTGAGGAGGCTTGATCAATGCAGAATATTGAAGGCGATGATAAAACACTCGAAGTCCTGCTGTCAGGTGCTGCATTCGGCATCGACTATTACCAACGCGAATACCGTTGGGAACGCAAACAGCTTCAGGAACTGGTGGACGACCTACACGGACAGTTTCTCCAAACCTGGAATCCAAACAAACCTGACACGCCCTTGGAAGAGCAATCCCGATACTTCCTTGGTTCCATAGTCATCAGTAAAGCAGGCGATGTGCGTAACATCGTTGATGGTCAACAACGCATTACCACGCTTACGCTGTTGCTGATCTATCTGAACCACCTACAAAACGACATGGCCAAGAAGGTCAAAAAGATCGAGTCTTTGGTATTTGACGAGGACCCCGGCGGCTACAAGTTCAAGCTCGACATACCGGAACGCAATGACTGTATGTCGGCTTTACTGAACGGCGAAGGGTACAACCCCGAAGGCAAGTCAGACTCCGTCCGAAATCTAGTCGACCGTTACGAAGACCTTGGTGAATTTTTCCCCAAGGACATGAATGACGATGCCCTCCACATGTTCATTTGGTGGATCATCCGCAACGTGAAGCTGATCGAGATTACCGCTCATGATGACGGTGATGCTTACACGATCTTCGAGACGATGAACGACCGTGGCCTGTCACTTTCACCAACAGACATGCTGAAGGGCTATCTGCTGGCCAACATCGAAGACCCGGCTAAGCGACTGGAAGCAGACACACTCATCAAGAAGTACCTGGGTAAGTTCGCAGAGTACGGCAAAGAAACCGAAGCCGACTTCTTCAAGGCTTGGCTCCGGTCGCAATATGCCAGAGATATCAGAGCCAGAAAGAAGGATGCCAAGCCCGAAGACTTTGACAAAATTGGCACTGAGTACCACCGCTGGGTCCGTCACAACGAACAGGCCCTCGGCCTTCAATCCAGTGGCGATTTCTACCAGTTTGTTGTCCGCGACATGCGTATCTTCGGTGATCTCTACCTGAAGCTGCTCGACGCATCGGCGACCCGCACCAAAGGCTTGGAGAGCGTCAAATACAACGCGGATGCAGGATTCACCCTCCAACACCACGTGATCCTATCTGCGATCTCGGTCGAGGATGATCCCGCCATCATCAACACCAAGATGGCCGTTGCTGCCGACTTCATCGACAGTTGGCTGAACCTCCGCTTCTGGAATTACAAATCCACCAGCTACTCACAGATGCAGTACGCGGCGTTCACAGTCATCCGTGATATTCGCGGCAAGTCCCTGGCTGAAATCCGTACCGTTCTTCACGAACGCTTGCTGGAAGAGATGGAAGAGATCGACTTCTCCGCCCCGGTGGGTTTGAACCAGTTCACCTCCAAAGCCATCCATCGCCAGTTGGCCCGCTTCACCGACTGGTTGGAACGGCAATCCGGGGAACCTGGTCACTACGAGGACTACATCGTCCGCTCGGGCCAGAACGCCTTTGAGGTCGAGCATATCTGGGCCGATCACTATGACCGGTTCATGGACGAGTTCGACCAGCAGAACGACTTTGATCAGCATCGCAATCGCATAGGCGGGCTGCTGCTGTTGCCTAAGAAGATCAACGCCAGCCTCAACGATATGACCTTTGATGAGAAGCTGCCGCATTACCTGAAACAGAACGCTTTAGCCCAGTCGCTGCATGAGGAATTCTATAGCAACAACCCCGGCTTTCGGCAGACGATTACCAAACACGACCTGCCGTTCCAGTCCCATGACAGCTTTGCCAAAGCCGACCTTGAGGAACGCTCACGGCTATATTGCCAACTGGCGGCACTGATCTGGTCACCAGATCGCCTTCTGGATGGGGAGGTTGCATGATGTTGGATCAAGACCACGTTTATGAAGACTATGAGGAGAGCGGCCAATCATGGGTTGGCAAGTACCCATCAGACTGGAAGCTGGTTCGCAACAAAGCGATCTTCACAGAGAAGACCGCTGCCGTGGGAAAACGTGCTTCTGAGTACAAGTTGCTGTCACTTACCCTTGGCGGCGTGATCCCTCGGGACATGGAAAACCCAAAGGGCAAGTTCCCTGCCGAGTTTGACACTTACAAAATTGTTGAACCGGATGATCTGATCTTCTGTTTGTTCGATGTTGCCGAGACACCCAGAGCCGTTGGGCGGGCCGATGAAGCAGGTATGATAACCGGAGCCTATACCGTGTTACGACCACGGCCCGGAATTTCTCCGCGCTTTTTAAATTATTTCTATCTGTCTCTGGACTACGACAAGCGACTTAGCCCGCTCTACACAGGGCTGCGGAATGTGATCAAAATCGACACGTTTATGTCGATCAAGACACCGCTACCCGACCTTGATACCCAGAACCGTATCGTGCGTTTTCTTGACGAAAAAACCGCTGAGATTGATGCGGCAATTGCCAAGAAGCGGCGGTTGATTGATCTGCTGAACGAACAAAAGGCTATCCTGATCAACCGTGCCGTAACCAGGGGCCTCAACCCCGACGCCCCCATGAAAGACAGCGGCGTAGACTGGATCGGCGAGATACCGGCTCATTGGGAAGTGAAGCGGGTTAAGCACGTCACGAGCCGAATTGTGGACGGAACGCACTTTACCCCAACATATGTTGACGAGGGTGTCCCATTCCTGCGGGTTACTGATCTCACAAAGTCAGGAAACGCAGAAATCGACTGGGAAGAAGCACGGCGTATTCCAGAAAAAGAACACAAAGAACTCGCCAAACGAGCGTTGCCACGTCGCGGCGATGTTCTTCTGAGTAAGAACGGCACTATCGGGCTAACCAAAGTAGTCGAATGGGATCATGAGGTAAGCATCTTCGTGAGTTTATGTTTGATCAGGCCCACAAGCCTGCTCAACCCGCATTACTTTGCGTTCTTCTTCAACAGCCCCGTCGTCGATGAGCAGCTAACTTTCGGTAGTAAGAGAACATCGGTCACCAACCTGCATTTGGATAAAATCAAGGAACTCTTGATCCTGTTGCCACCAGAAAAGGAGCAGGAAGAAATCGTTCTTTCTATGAACTCAGAGTTAGCTCCGTTTTTTCAAGCAATCGAATTGGTTGAGAGCGAGATTTCCACTCTCAACGAATTCAAACAAACCCTTATCGCCAACGCGGTTACGGGCAAAATCAAGATTTAAGCAGGGGTATTGGGCATGGTCAGTGAGACGAGTGAAAAAGCCTTAGAGGACTTAATCGAAGCGGCGTTTCTGTCGGCTGGTTATTCCCAGGGCAGCAACAAGGATTTCGATGCAGACCTGGCCCTGGAAACTAAACAGTTCTGGGCTTTCCTTGAGGCTACGCAATCTGAAGAACTCGACAAGCTGCGGCCCTATGCCGATTGGCAAAACCGTGTGCTCAACCGTCTCAACAACAAGATCAAGAAGGATGGTATCCTCACCGTTCTGAAAAAGGGGCTGAGCGTTGAAAGTGCCCATCTCAAACTTCTTTATCGCTTGCCCTACAACACCCTGAACCCCGAGGTTGAGCGACTGTTTGACGCCAACATCTTCTCGGTCACTCGGCAGGTGCATTTCTCCAACGCCACGCCGATGGACTCGGTCGATATGGTGCTGTTCATCAACGGCCTGCCCATCGTGACGATGGAGCTAAAGCAGCCGTGGAAGGGCCAGAACGTCCACCACGCCCGCAAGCAGTATCAAGACCGGAACCACCGTGAGCCGCTGTTCGAATTTGGCCGCTGTCTGGTCCATTTTGCCGTGGATACTCATGAGGTGTCGATGGCCACCAAACTGGCTGGCAAAAGCACATTCTTCCTGCCGTTCAACAAGGGTGATGGCCACGGTAAGGGCAACCCGATCAACCCAGTGGGCCACAAGACTGCATATCTGTGGGAAGAGGTGCTAGAAAAGCGGTCCCTTACCAACATCATCGAGCATTTTGCCAAGATGGTGGAGGAAGAGAACAAGGAGACTGGCAAGAAGACCAAGACTCTGTTCTTCCCACGCTACCACCAGTTAGACGTAGTGCGGCAGGTGCTGAGCGATGTGAAATCCAATGGCGTTGGTCAGCGTTATCTGATCCAGCACTCTGCGGGCTCAGGTAAGTCGAACTCCATCACCTGGCTCGGGTATCAGTTGATCGAGACCTATAATGCCGAGGGCACCGCCAACATCTTTGACAGCGTGATTGTCGTCACGGATCGGCGGGTGCTGGACAAGCAGTTGAAGGATAACATCCGGGCGTTCTCAGAGGTTAAGAACGTTGTTGCCCATGCCTACGACTCGGCTGAGTTGAAAAAAGCGCTAGAGAACGGCAAGAAGCTGATTATCACCACGATCCAGAAATTCCCTTGGATTTTGGATGGCATCGCCGATCTCTCCGACCGTAAGTTCGCGGTGATCATCGACGAGGCCCATTCCTCCCAATCCGGGAGTGCCGCCGACAAAATGAACGAAGCCATCAGCGGCGGTAGCGACGAGGAAGAGCCGGAAGATCTGCAAGACAAAATCCTGGCGGCAATGTCCCGCCGGAAGATGGGCAACAATGCCTCGTTCTTTGCCTTCACTGCCACGCCGAAGAACACCACGCTGGAACGTTTCGGTCGGCAGAACGCCGAAGGCAAGTTCGTACCGTTCCATCTCTATTCGATGAAGCAGGCGATTGAGGAACAGTTCATCCTCGATGTGCTGAAGAACTATACCACCTACAAGAGCTACTACGAGCTTCAGAAATCCATCGAGGATAACCCGGAGTTCAACACCAAGAAGGCCCAGGGGAAGCTGCGGGCCTATGTCGAGGCACACCCAGACACGATCAAGACCAAAGCTGCGATCATGCTCGACCACTTCCGTGATAATGTGGTTCGCCCCAAGAAGCTCAAGGGCAAGGCACGGGCCATGGTCGTCACCCGCAACATCGAATCTGCCATTCGGTACTTCCTGGCCATCAGAGAGGCCCTGAACGCGGCAGGGAGCCCGTACAAGGCCTTGGTAGCCTTTACCGGCAAGAAACTTGTCGATGGCGTGGAGCACACTGAGGACAGCCTGAATGGCTTCCCAGGAAACGATATAGCCAAGAAGTTCAAAGACGACGAATACCGTATCCTTGTCGTGGCCAACAAATTCCTCACCGGCTTCGATGAGCCGATGCTCACCACCATGTATGTGGACAAGAAATTGCAGGGCGTATTGGCGGTACAGGCCCTGTCACGGCTCAACCGGTCCAACAAAAAGCTCGGAAAAGAAGAGACCTTCATCCTCGATTTCCACAACACGGTTGAGGACATCAAGGATGCGTTCGATCCGTTCTACACCTCAACGGCCTTGAGCCAGCCGACCGACGTGAACGTCCTGCATGATCTGAAGGATCACCTTGATGACACGGGCATCTATGAGTGGGACGAAGTGGTTCAGTTCAATGAATTGTTCTTTGATGGTGTCGAGACGGATCAGTTATCGCCGATCCTTGATACTGCGGCTGGCCGGTTTGATGAACTTGAAGATGACGAGAAGATCGACATCAAGATCAAGGCCAAACAGTTCGTGAAAATCTACGCCCAGGTGGCCTGCATCATCCCGTTTGAAAATGCGGACTGGGAGATGTTGCACTGGTTCCTGAAGTTCCTCATCCCTGAAATGAAGGTCAAAGACAAAGATCAGGATGAAATTGATGGTCTCATGGAGAGTGTCGATCTAACTACCTACGGTCTGGAACGGGTGAAGATTGGTCATACTATCGGCCTGGATGACTCTGGCAGTGAGATTGATCCGCCAAATCCAAACCCCCGAGGTGGTCACGATGACACAGAAAAAGACCCTTTAGACATGATCGTAGCCGCCTTCAACGAACGCTATTTCAATGGTTGGGATGCGACACCGGAGGAGCAAAGAATCAAGCTGATCAATATCCTCAACCACGCAATGAGCGACCCTGCATTTCAGAACAAGGTTGTATCCAACCCTGACGAACAAAATCGACGCATCGCCAGTGAAGCACTATTTGAAAAAGCAATGCGCAACGAACGTCGGCGAGAAATCGACCTTTACAAGAAGTACGCCTCAGATGACGATTTCAAATCAGGTCTTCACGAAGCTCTCATGCGCATGATGGAACAAGTTCTAAAGTCAGGAGACCACAGACCCGTAGGATAAACCTAGTGGTTTGTTGAGCTCACCAATGCGCAAAACCCAGCGGAAGCACACACCTGCAACTCTATCCTTGCCTTAAGTCTAGAACTCGAGGCTCACCCAATAGCAGAAATGGCGTCGGCATTCTGCACTTCTGAGTTGAAATCGCGCAAACTAATGCGCAAATCATGCAGACTTATGGGGTTCGTGCAGGTTTGTGCGCGTCCCTACAACCGCTCAAAAATCCAAATTCTCCACACTAAGAGCATTCTTTTGAATGAATTCACGACGCGGCTCTACCACATCGCCCATGAGCTTGGTGAACAGATCATCGGCCTCGACCATATCATCCACGCGTACTTGCAACAGGGTCCGTGCGTCCGGGTCCAGCGTTGTTTCCCAGAGTTGATCGGGGTTCATCTCTCCCAAACCTTTGTAGCGTTGCAGCGACAAGCCCTTTTCGCCTTCTTCCAGAATCGCGCGCAGCAGGTCGAGCGGGCCGTGTATGACTTGACCCCGATCGCGACGCACCAACGTTGCGGGGGTGTTGTAGACCTCTTGCAGGCTTTGGGTGAAACTGCCGGTTTTGCGGGCCTCACCCGAACGCAACATGGGGCCGTCCAGTGTGCGTACTTCTTCCACACCGCGCAGGATGCGCGCGAGGCGGATGCCGTGATCCTGTGTGATGCGGCCTTGCCAGCCGCGTTCGTATTCCAGTGCGATCAAGTCAAGGCGCGCCGCGACCTTGTCGGCCACGCCCTGCAAATCGGCATCAACAGCGCCGGGCACGAAAGCACCGGCTACAGCAGCCTGCTCCAGAATATGGCGTGGATAATGCGTTGGGAAGGCGTCCAGCACACGCTTCAGCTGGCGCGCTTCATCCACTACGCGGGTCAGGTCCTGGCCGATGATTTCCTCGCCCGAGCCTAATTTAAGTACTGCGCCTTCGACGCCCTGATTGATCAAATAATCATCCAGCGCAGCCTGGTCCTTCAGGTAAACCTCTGATTTACCTCTAGAAACCTTGTATAGCGGTGGTTGAGCGATGTAGAGATACCCGCCCTCGATCAACTCTGGCATTTGCCGGTAGAAGAAGGTCAACAAGAGGGTGCGGATATGCGCGCCGTCAACATCTGCGTCCGTCATAATGACGATTTTGTGGTAACGCAGTTTTTCGATGTTGAATTCGTCGCGGCCAATGCCGGTGCCCAACGCCATCACGAGGTTACCGATCTCTTGGCTCGACAACATCCGGTCAAACCGCGCCCGTTCCACGTTCAAGATTTTGCCACGCAAAGGCAGAACAGCCTGAGTCAGCCGATCCCGACCGGTCTGGGCAGAACCACCAGCCGAGTCCCCCTCGACCAGGAAAACTTCAGTCTTGGACGGATCTTTTTCAGAGCAATCCTTCAGCTTACCAGCCAGATAGTTCACATCCATCGCAGTCTTGCGGCGGGTCAATTCGCGAGCTTTACGGGCGGCCTCGCGCGCTAAAGCCGCCTCGATGATCTTACCGACAATCCCCTTAGCCTCATTCGGGTTCTCTTCGAACCATTCAGCCAGCTTCTCGTTCATCAGACCTTCGACCGCCGGGCGAACCTCAGAGCTGACCAGCTTGTCCTTGGTCTGGGACGAGAATTTCGGATCGGGCACTTTCACAGACAACACGCAGGTCAGGCCTTCGCGTGCATCGTCACCGGTAAAGCTGACCTTTTCCTTCTTCGCGATCCCGCTGGACTGAGCATAGTTGTTGATCGTCCGGGTCAGTGCACCACGGAAGCCAGCCACATGGGTGCCGCCATCGCGCTGCGGGATGTTGTTGGTGAAGGGCAGCACGGTCTCATGATAACTGTCATTCCACCACATCGCGATTTCCACGCCGATATCGTCACGCTCGCCCTTGATATAAATCGGTTCGGGCATCGCCGGGGTCTTGGACCGGTCGAGATATTTGACAAACTCTTTGACGCCGCCCTCGTAGAACAGCTCGGTTTCCAGCCGCTCAGCAGGGCGCTCGTCGATCAGGATGATCCGCACGCCTGAGTTCAGGAAAGCCAGCTCGCGCAAGCGCTTTTCCAGCGTCTCAAACGAGTATTCGAGGTTCGAAAACGTGTTGGTCGAGGCCAGAAATCGTACCTCGGTTCCCGTGCGATCGCCACACTCGCCAACGACTTTCAGATGTTCCGCCGTCTCTCCACCTTCAAAACGCGCCACATGTTCCTTGCCGGCCCGCCAAATGCGCAGTTCCAGCCAATCGGATAGCGCATTCACCACCGAGACGCCCACCCCATGCAGACCGCCTGACACCTTGTACGAGTTGCTGTCGAACTTACCGCCAGCGTGCAGTTGGGTCATGATGACTTCAGCCGCTGAAACACCTTCCTCGGGGTGGATATCCACCGGGATTCCACGTCCGTTGTCGCTGACCGAAACGCTGGAATCCGCGTGAATTTTTACAGTCACATGGTCGGCATGACCGGCCAGTGCCTCGTCAATTCCGTTA
Source organism: Ruegeria sp. H9 (assembly GCF_056532915.1). Classification (NCBI taxonomy): domain Bacteria; kingdom Pseudomonadati; phylum Pseudomonadota; class Alphaproteobacteria; order Rhodobacterales; family Roseobacteraceae; genus Ruegeria; species Ruegeria sp. H9. The sequence continues at coordinate 269,438 of NZ_JBQFNX010000003.1, forward strand.
TCGACAACCTCGTACACCATATGGTGCAGACCCGAACCATCGTCCGTATCCCCGATATACATACCGGGACGTTTGCGAACTGCCTCTAAGCCTTTGAGAACTTTGATGGAATCAGCGCCGTATTCTTGGGGTGCCTGTGCGTCTTCGGACATGCCGTTAGTACCTATATTATTTTGGTAACTTATACGTTTTCTGGTGGGGATTGTCACGTGCTCCCCCCATATTTTGTGGTTCTGATCTGCTTAATTTGCGGATCAAAGCCGATCAAGGTCTGCTGCAATATCCTCGGCAATTTCTGCCGCGTTCACATCGTCCCGTTCGGCTGACAATCGCAACCCCAGAAGGTCGGATTGATAGCGCGCCGCCAAGCGATCCGGGTCATGACTTGGCGCGATTTCTCCGGCCTTCTGCGCGCTGCGAAAGAGGTCCGCAAAACAAGCTTTCATGTCAGCCATATGGGTTTGCGCCTGATCAGCCAAATCATGGTCTTTGGCTTGCAATTCCGCATAAGTCTTCGCCAACATGCAGGCTTTTGTTGGCAGTTCCGACGCCTCGATCACACGACGAGGTTGCACCTTAAGAGCACCAAGCGGGCCCAATTCCTGCGCCAAAGCCTTCATATTGGCAACCCCTTCCTGAGTATACCGCTCTAACGCCAGGGCGTAGAGCGCATCTTTCGACCCGAATGCCGCGTAGAAGCTGCCCGGTTTCAGCTTCAGCTCTCGCTCGAGATCCTTAAGCGACGTCCCCGCCCAGCCGTGACGCCAGAAAATATCTCGCGCCTGCGCGATAAGCGCGTCTCGGTCATATGAGGGTTTGCGGGGCATCGTTTCACCAATTCTTGAACGTTCGCTCAAATATATACTTGAGTGATCGCTCAAGAAACCCTAAATACGACTCATCGCGCCAGAAACAGGAGTTTTGACATGGCCAATTTCCCGTCTCACGACCTAGAAACCGCCCCGGAAGGGTCCAAGCCGCTGCTTGAGAAATCTCAGGCTGCATTCGGCCGCCTGCCCGGTCTTCATAAAGTAATGGCCGAAAGCCCCCAGCATCTGGAAAGCTATCAGGTTCTGCACGGCCTGTTTCTGCAGACCGATTTCAACAACGACGAAAAAACCGTTGTCTGGCAAACCATCAATGTCGAAAACGAATGCCATTACTGTGTGCCTGCGCATACCGGCATCGCAAAGATGATGAAAGTCTCTGACGAGATCACCGAGGCGCTGCGCAACGAAACTCCGCTGCCCACGGCCAAGCTGGAAGCGCTACGCACCTTTACCCTGCAAGTGATGGAAACCCGTGGAAACCCGACTGAGGAACAGCTGCAGGCCTTCTTTGACGCTGGCTATTCCCACCGTGCGGTCCTGGATGTCGTACTGGGTCTGGCACAAAAAACCATGTCGAACTACGTCAACCACATGGCCAAAACCCCGGTCGACGAAGTGATGCGCGGCTTCCTTTGGGAACGCAAAGTCGGCGAGCCTGCCTAAACGCTGACGACCGAGCCCTCGTCGCCTTCGGTAACGACCAGCGTTTGGGCTCGATCCCCCAATTCTGCAAATAGCTCAGGCCCGGTGCCCGTCATCCAGGCCTGTGCACCCAGCGCACAAATCTCATCATACAACGCAGCGCGCCGACCCGCATCCAGATGCGCGGCCACCTCATCCAGCAATACAATAGGAGGTGCTCCAACCATCTCCGCCAACGCTCGCGCGTTTGATAGGATCAGCGATACCAGCAGTGCTTTCTGCTCACCGGTCGAGCAATCTTTGGCAGGAACGCCCTTGGCGGAATATACACCATACAGGTCTGATCGATGCGGGCCGACCAAAGTCCGCCCGGCGGCCAGATCGCGAAACCGGCTTTCATCCAAAGCTTCTCGCAAGTCTTCCGCCGTCTCAGGCATTGCACCTTCGGTTTGAACCAATTCGAGATCCGCTGACGGAAAGGCCGTCTCAGCTTTGTCCTGTGCTGCGCGCAGATACTCCAACGCACTCAACCGCGCGGCGTGGATGCGATGCCCCATCTCAGCCATCTGCCCTTCCAGCGCCGCGTACCAATGGGCATCGCGAACTTGTTCTTTCAGCAACCGGTTCCGCTCGCGCATCGCTTTTTCATAGGTCAGAGATGCCTCGGCATGTGCAGGATCAAAACTCAGCGCGATTCTGTCGAGGAACCGCCGTCGCCCTTCGGCCCCTTCGATCCAGAGACGGTCCATCGATGGGATTAACCAAACTACCCGCGCCAGCTTTCCCAATTCAATCTGGCTTGAGGTTTTCTCATCAATCCGCACTTGCCGCGCCGCACCACCTTCGGACCAGGTTTCAATCTCGAAATTCTGTCCTTGCGCATTCAATAGCCCAATCAGCTTCCACCCCAGCGCCTCGGGGCGCCGTGTCATCTCAGCGGCGCTTGCCCGCCGCATCCCGCGCCCGGGTGAAAACAGAGAAACCGCTTCCAGGATGTTGGTCTTACCGGCCCCGTTTGGCCCATGGATCGCCACTGGCCGCCCGTCCAACGACAGGCGCGCCAGCTTATGAGACCGAAAATGCGAGACCGTAAGCTCGGTCAGGGCCAATCCCATGACCCCTCTCTTTCGTTAGAGATCACCCAGTCGAGGCAATCAGACGCGCATCGGCATTACGACGTATACTGCGCTTTGGTCGTTGCCTTCGCGCATCAGTGTCGGATCACCCGCCGAGTTGAACATAAACACCGCATTTTCACGATCCACCTGAGACGCGATTTCGAGCAGGTATTTGGCGTTGAACCCGATCTCCAGGCGCTCATCCCCATAAGCAACTGCCAGCTCTTCCTCAGCCGCACCACTGTCGGGTGCATTCACTGACAGAACCAGCTTATCCGCATCCAACTGCAATTTGACGGCCCGCGACCGTTCGGACGAAACTGTCGCCACACGATCCACGGCCTGCGCGAATTCAGCCGCGTCCACTTCTAACTTGCGCGTGTTGCCTTGCGGGATGACGCGTGTGTAATCCGGGAACGTTCCGTCGATCACTTTCGAGGTGAGCGTGATGTCAGGTGTTGCAAACCGCACCTTGGTTTCGCTGACCGAGACGGCGATGTCCATCTCGTCATCATCCAGCAGCTTGCGCAGTTCGCCCACGGTTTTGCGGGGCACGATCACGCCCGGCATATCCGCTGCACCATCCGGCAGATCCGCATCGATCCGTGCCAAGCGGTGACCATCAGTCGCCACGCAACGCAATACCTTGCCGCCCTCGGAACCATCCGCAACGTGCATGTAAACGCCGTTCAAATAATATCTCGTCTCTTCCGTGGAAATGGCAAACTTCGATTTATCGAACAGCCGGCGCAACAATGCCGCCGACGCCGTAAAGTTCGATTGGTATTCTGAAGACGCCATAACCGGGAAATCTTCTTTCGGCAGCGTCGCCAGAGAAAAATTCGAGCGCCCCGCTTCCACGGTCAACCGCCCAGCTGCACTATCTGCGGTCAGGGTCACCAGCGCCCCATCGGGCAGCTTGCGTACGATCTCATGTAGCGTTGTGGCCGCAACAGTCGTAGCGCCCGCTTTCTCGACTTGCGCGGGGGCCTTGTCGACCACTTCGATGTCCAGATCGGTGGCACGAAACAGCGCCTGATCGCCTTCGGCCTCGATCAGCACGTTGGCAAGTATGGGAATCGTGTTGCGACGTTCGACAACTGACTGGGCCTGCGAAACGGCCTTGAGAAGGGTGCCGCGTTCGATGCTGATCTTCATACCCTCTGTTCCTTTGACTTGCGTGCCGAAATAGGCGGGACTGGCACGTTAGCGTCTCAGCCCTGAGGCACAAGGATTTTTTACGGATTTCTGGGTCGGATTGCCTCGGTGGTCAAGAGCAGCGCGCGTGAAACACTCCAGATCATTCTCAACCGTGGACAATAGCGCACAAGAAAACACCCCGAACGCAATAGCCCGGGGTGTTTTTCAAGGATTCAGTGCGGTTTAGGCTTCCAAGGCCCGGCGCAGCATCTCAACATCTTCGGCAATCTGGCCATCGGTCAACTTCAGCTCTTCGATGCGCTTCACGCCATGCATGACCGTGGTGTGGTCGCGCCCGCCAAATCGACGGCCAATCTCAGGCAGCGACCGACTGGTCAGTTGCTTGCACAGATACATCGCCACCTGACGCGGACGCGCATAGGACCGCAGGCGTTTAGGGCCGATGATATCGCTGAGGCGGATGTTGTAATAATCCGAGACCTTGCGCTGGATCTCTTCGACGGTGATCTTGCGCTCGGAGGCGCGCAGTACATCGGCCAGACAATCCTGCGTCAGCTCCATATCGATCTCGCGCCCGACCAGCGAGGCAAAGGCAAAAAGGCGGGTCAGCGCCCCTTCCAGCACGCGCACATTGGTCGAGATGCGGTGTGCAAGGAACTCCAATACACCATCAGCAATGGTCAGATCGGGATAAGTGCTGCTGTACTGCTGCACTTTGTTCTGCAGGATTCCCAGACGCAATTCGTAGTCTGTGGGATGAAGATCGACGACAAGGCCACATTGCAGGCGTGACTTTACGCGGTCTTCAAGGTCCTTGATCTCGCCCGGCGCGCGGTCGGCCGAGATGATGATCTGCTTGTTCTGATCCACCAGCGCGTTGAACGTGTGGAAAAATTCTTCCTGCGTCGAATCCTTGCCAGCGATGAACTGCACGTCATCGACCATCAGCACATCGACCGAACGGAACAAGTGCTTGAAATCCATCATGCGGCGTTCACGCAAAGCCTGCACAAAGCGATACATGAACTGTTCTGCTGACAGATAAAGCACATTCAACTCGGGGTGCTTGGTTTTCAACTCCCACGCAATCGCGTGCATCAGGTGGGTTTTACCCAGTCCAACACCGCCGTAGAGCACGAGCGGATTGAAAGTTACCGGGCCGCCCTCGGATACGCGGCGAGCTGCGGCATGTGCAAGTTCGTTGGGTTTGCCAACAACAAAGCTATCAAAGGTAAACCGTGCATCCAGTGGCGCAGCCTGTAGTGCTTCAAGTGCATCATTGGCTGTATCTGTAACAGCGGGCCGGGTTTCTGGCGCGGGAGATGGCTTGGACTCTTCCACCAATGTGGGACGGGCTGACGAATTGGCCGCTGTGCGAAACGCCAAGCGCTGAACCTTTTCGCCCGATGTGTTCAGCTCATAGAGAATAAGGTCCGCAAAATTCTGACTGACATAGTTGCCCATGAAGTTGGTCGGCACCGAGAACACCGCTACACCATCCTGCAACTCCTGAAACTCCAAGGGTTCAATCCAGGTGGTAAAATTGTTCTTCCCAACCGCCTTCATCAATTTGCTACGCAGTTGTCCCCATTTCTCTTGTGTCATTCGGCGCCTCACGCATCCCATTCATTATTGGCCTTAAGGCCTTTTTTAATGTGTCCCGAATTACGGGCCTTTATGGCGCTCACACACAAGGGAACGTTACGCCAAACCTGATGGTCTGGCGGGTACGCTCGAATATCATCGCAGTCCAATACAGCACGGCCCCAAAATGGGGGCACACCCGGAATCCGGGATGCGCATGATATTCCAATTTATCGACAGGGCCAGGATCTTCGGCTAACCCGAGACCCAGAGCAGATCGTCCAACTGACCGAAGCCAGCTTTCGAACATTCGTTCCTAAATCTTTCCGATGCCCGTCGGTCAGATCCTTGGAACAGCCTGTCCCCCCAAGCGAGTGAATCGCTGATTAAGTCGTAGCAAGAGCCCAAGGGTCCGGGCAACGAAACTCTGATATTGACTCGGGGTTCTGGGCGAAAGAATCTCTCGGCTTCGTGAAGACGCGGCTTTCCGGCAACAATGAAAAAGGCGTCGCAATCAGCGACGCCTTTTTCGCAAATCAACGCTTGACGTGTTTTCCCAAAGAATCAGCCCAGCGCTTTGACGCGCGCCGACAGGCGCGACATTTTGCGGGCAGCGGTGTTCTTGTGGAAGACGCCTTTGGTGACGCCACGCATCAACTCGGGCTGAGCGGCGCGCAGGGCTGCGGTAGCTGCGTCCTTGTCGCCGGATGCGATCGCTTCTTCAACTTTGCGCAGGTGGGTACGGATGCGCGAACGACGCGCTTTGTTGACGGCGAAGCGCTTTTCGTTCTGACGGGCGCGTTTCTTTGCCTGGGGCGAATTTGCCATGTGTCTCTGACCTTTTATTCGGTACGGTTATCTTGGGTTGCGCGCCACGGACATATCCGCACCGGATCAGAAATCACGAGTGTGAGTCGGGCCAAGCGGGCCGCACGCGCATGTATGACGGCGGTCTCTAACCAAGTTTGGCAGGTTTGCCAAGCTGATTCTTCCAGTATGTGATGAGGGAAAAAGGCGGGGTCTGCCCGCCTAATATCACTAAGCGACGATTACGATCACTTGTCGCGGAACTGAGCCGCACGTTTTTCCAGAAACGCGGCCATGCCTTCTTTCTGGTCCTCTGTCGCGAACATCGAATGGAACACCCGACGCTCAAACAGCATGCCTTCGCTCAGCGGCAGCTCATAGCTGCGGTTCACAGCCTCTTTGGCCGCGATGGCCGTGATCTGCGATTTCTCTGCAATCTTCTGCGCCGCACCGGTTGCCTCTTCGATCAGCTTTTTGGCGGGCACGACACGACTGACCAATCCGGCGCGCTCGGCCTCTTCAGCGTCCATGAAGCGGCCTGTCAGGTTCATGTCCATCGATTTGGACTTACCAACGAAGCGGGTCAGACGCTGACTGCCACCAAGCCCCGCGATGACGCCCAGATTGATCTCGGGCTGGCCGAACTTGGCGGTGTCGGCAGCGATGATGAAATCGCACAGCATCGCCAGTTCACAGCCGCCGCCCAGCGCGTAACCGGCAACGGCGGCGATAATAGGTTTACGGATCGCGGAAACCCTATCGTTGGCGTCTGCAAACAGATTGACGTCGAATACATCGACAAAACTCATCTCGGACATTTCCTTGATGTCCGCACCGGCGGCAAAGGCCTTGTCCGAGCCGGTGATGACGATGCAGCGCACTTTGTCATTGCTATCCGCATCTTCCAGCGCCTCGCACAGCTCACCCAGCAACTGGGTGTTCAGCGCGTTCATCGCATCGGGGCGGTTGAGCTTGATAAGGGCGACGTGGTCTTCGATTTCGACGATGATCGTCTCAAAAGCCATGAGGTGTAAGCTTCCGGTTGTTCCGTTCAGGTACGATTCCTTATCACGCGATTTCGCTGGATCAAGTTATCTTTGGCATTGCGCGCAATAGAAGGATGAGCGACCGGACTGGGTGATTCTCTTGATTTCAGCGCCACAACCCTCAGTTCGACAAGGCTCTCCTTCGCGGCCGTAGACGTCGAAACTGTGTTGAAAATATCCAAGTTCTCCATCGGCTTGGCGGAAATCGCGCAGCGATGACCCACCCGCTTCAATCGCGTCCTGCAACACTTTTCTGATGATCGGCACAAGGGCCGCAACGCGTGGCGCAGAAATCTGTCCCGCTTTGCGACGTGGCGACACCTTGCCGCGATAAAGCGCTTCGCAGACGTAAATATTACCCAAACCGGCAACGATTCCCTGATCCAACAACGCCGATTTGACCGGGCTGTTCTTGCCTTTGAAGGCGTCTATCAGGTGCTGTTCGTGAAAATCATTACCCAACGGTTCAGGTCCCAGAACCGATAGCAGCTTGTGCTGCTCCGCCGTTGCCGTCGGCAGCAGGTCCATTGCCCCGAACCGGCGCGGATCGTTGAAGGTGATGCGTGCGCCATTAGCCATATGTAACACCACGTGATCATGTTTCTGCGCCATCGGATGCTCATGCGCATACTGTCCGAGCGGATCGCCAGAGACCGTCATCCGCCCCGACATGCCCAGATGGATCAACAACGTCTCGCCACTGCTGAGATCCGCCAGAATGTACTTCGACCGTCGCCGCAGCCGATCCACCCGTTGCTCCGTCAGCCGCTCGGCCATGCGAGCCGGGAAAGGCCAACGCAAATCGGGGCGATTCACATCCGCCCTTTCGATCACTGCGCCCTCCATTGCAGGGCTCAGGCCGCGTCTTACTGTCTCGACCTCGGGCAATTCGGGCATTACAGGGCTCCTATTCCAAAGGGCCGCATTGTGCCCGCCTCTTATCGCCCTATAACAGAGGCGAAATTCGACAAACGGCAAGGCAAATGTCCGACACAAACGACAAGACCACCCATTTCGGGTTCGAAACCGTGCGCGAGGCTGAAAAAGCCGGCCGCGTACAGGGCGTGTTCAATTCGGTCGCCTCGAAATACGACGTGATGAACGACGTGATGTCGATGGGCATCCACCGGGTCTGGAAAGACGCGATGATGGACTGGCTTGCCCCGCGCGCCGGTCAGCGGCTTCTGGATGTGGCGGGCGGCACCGGCGATATCTCGTTCCGCTTTCTGAAGCGCGCAGGCCACGGCCATGCTACCGTGCTGGACCTGACCGAGCCGATGCTGGTCGAAGGCCGCCAGCGCGCCGAGGCCGACCAGATGTCCGACAGCCTGAATTGGGTGGTGGGCGATGCGATGGCGCTGCCCTTCGAGGATAACACCTTCGATGTCTACACCATCTCCTTCGGCATCCGGAATGTCACCCGCCCGCAAGAGGCGCTGAACGAGGCCAATCGCGTTCTGAAGCCCGGTGGTCGTCTGATGGTGCTTGAGTTCAGCCAGTTACCCAATGACGGGCTGCAGAAGCTTTACGACCTCTACAGTTTCAATGTCATCCCGCGTATGGGCAAGCTGATCGCCAACGACTACGACAGCTATCAGTACCTTGTGGAATCGATCCGCAAGTTCCCAGACCAGGAGACATTCCTGAACATGGTCCGCACCGCCGGATTCGAAAACGCCAAATACCGCAACCTGAGCATGGGCATTGCCGCACTGCATTCTGGCTGGAAGATCTAGATGCGCGGCCCCCACAACATCATTCGCCTGGTCCGGACGGGCGCCACGCTGGAACGCACCGGTGCCATGAATGTGGTGCTGGACGCGTTTGAAGCGCCGCGCGCCGTACGTATTCTGGCGCATACGCTGGGCAAACCGTTCCAATGGCTGGGCTACAAGGGCGACCCCGAGATGCCGCCCGCCACCCGTGCCCTGACCGCATTGGGTCCGGCTTACATCAAATTCGGGCAGGTGCTTTCGACCCGCCCCGACGTGGTGGGAAATGAACTGGCCGAGCAACTGCGTGTTCTGCAAGACAAGCTGCCGCCCTTTTCCAAAGCTGAAGCAATGGCAGAGGTCGAGAAAGAGTTAGGCCAACCGACGTCAGAGATATTCAGTGAGTTCAGTGAACCCATCGCCGCTGCCTCGATTGCTCAGGTTCACAAGGCCAAGCTGACCAGCACAGGCGAAGACGTTGCTGTCAAAGTCCTGAGACCGGGTATCGAGCGCGCCTTCCGCAAGGATGTAGACGCGTTCTATTTCGCCGCGCGTATGGTACAACTTTGCGCCCCCGGAGCGCGCCGACTACGCCCGATGGAAGTGATCGAGCATTTCGACGGCGTAGTACGCGGCGAGTTGGACCTGCGTCTGGAAAGTGCCGCCTCCTCGGAATACGCTGCCAATACCAAGGATGATGCCGGATTCTGGTTGCCTCCGGTGGTCTGGTCGCTATCCGCCCGCCGCGTCATGACGCTCAGCTGGGCTGATGGCATTCCCTTGGGAGATAACAACGCGCTGGACGCTGCCGGACATAATCGCCGCGATCTGGCTGAGCGCGTGCTCCGCCTGTTCCTATTGCACGCGCTACGCGACGGCTATTTTCACGCCGACATGCACCAAGGCAACCTCAAGGTCGCTGCAAACGGGGACATCATCGCCTATGACTACGGCATCATGGGTCATATCGATGAATATACTCGCCGGGTATATGCCGAGATTCTCTTTGGTTTCATCCGCCGCGACTATAAACGCGTGGCTGAAGTCCATTTCGAAGCAGGCTATGTGCCTGCCAATCAGGACGTCGACGAATTCGCCCGCGCCTTGCGCGCGGTAGGTGAGCCGATCTTCGGCATGGACGCCACCCATATCTCGATGGGTCGGCTGCTGAGCTACCTGTTCGAAGTCACTGAACGCTTTGGCATGGAAACCCGCACCGAGCTGATCCTGCTGCAACGCACCATGGTGGTGGTCGAAGGCGTCGCCCGCTCGCTTGATGATCACATGAACATCTGGGAGGTCGCCCGACCGGTGGTCGAGGATTACATCAAACAATCCATCGGCCCCCGCGCCGCCCTGCGCGATTTTGGTAAAACCGCCCTGGTGCTTGCCCGTTTCGGCCCCCGCTTGCCCGGTCTGGTGGAAAATGTCCTGATTGCCCAGACCCAAAAAGACGACCCAAAGACCCCGGGTTTCATCGCAAACCTTCTGCCAGCAGCGATCGGCGCGGCCGCAGGCATAGCCGCGACGCTTGTCATCTTCGCACTCAGCTAAACCAACCCGACCGCTTCATCTGGCCAAAAATACCTTCGGGGGGAATCGCGCCCCGGCGCGATGGGGGGCAGACAGCCCCCCTTGCCCCGGTCCGACTCAGAGCCGCTCGATGGCGAGGGCAATCCCCTGACCTCCGCCGATGCACATGGTGATCAGACCTTTCGATCCGCCAATACGCTCCAACTCATACAATGCCTTAAGCGTGATAATCGCCCCTGTGGCGCCCACCGGATGGCCCAGTGCAATAGCCCCACCGTTCGGATTCACCTTTGCAGCGTCCAGACCCAATTCCTGATTGACGGCCAGAGCTTGCGCCGCAAACGCCTCGTTGCTTTCGATCACGTCGAAATCATCCGCAGACAAACCCGTTTTTGCGAACAGGTTCTGCACAGCTGGAACCGGGCCGATGCCCATCACCTCGGGTCGCACGCCGGCATGGGCATAGCCAATCACGCGCGCTTTGGGTTTCAAACCCGCCTTTTCTGCAGCATCCGCTGTCGCCAACACCATCGCCGCCGCGCCGTCATTGATGCCCGAGGCGTTGCCCGCCGTCACCCGCCCATCTTTCTGGAATACCGGGCGCAATCCGGCCAGCGCCTCGGCAGTGGTGGCCTTGGGATGTTCATCGACCTTGAAGTCGACCATGTCGCGCTTGACCTTGACCTGCACCGGCGCGATCTGGCTGTCGAAATACCCGGCCTCAATCGCCGCAGCCGCACGGGTCTGGCTGGTCAGCGCAAACGCGTCCATCTGTTCGCGGCTGATCTGGTGTTCATCCGCCACATTCTCGGCAGTCACCCCCATATGCCCGGTGCCGAATGGGCAGTTCAACGCGCCCAGCATCATGTCGAGCGATTTGACATCGCCCATCTTCGCCCCCCAACGGGCCTGCGGTATGACATAAGGGCTGCGCGACATGCTTTCGGCACCGCCCGCCACGGCAAACTCGGCATCGCCTAGCATCAGCGCCTGCACCGCCGACACTACTGCCTGCGCCCCCGAACCGCACAGCCGGTTCACGTTCATCGCCGGAGTCCCGTTCGGAATACCCGCCTGCATTGCGGCGACTCGCGACAGATACATGTCGCGCGGTTCGGTGTTGATCACATGACCAAAGACAACATGATCAATCTGCGCGCCTTCAACGCCCGAACGCTCCATTGCCGCCTCGGTCGCCACGGTCGCCAGATCGATCGGAGCGGTCGAGGCCAACGCACCGCCAAAGGTCCCGATGGCTGTGCGCGCACCGTCCAGTATTACTATGTCCGTCATGTTTTCTCCTCCAAGTCTCGCGCCCATTATGCACCTGCAGCATGATCTTCATATTAGACTCACTGTCACGCCGGAATTGACATTACGTTGCGCAACACCCATGGATTCCGTCATGACGGAAAACACAGACGATATTCTGACGCGCCTGCCCGCCCGATTGAAAGAGGCGCGCCGCGCCAAAGGCCTGTCGCTTGAGGCGGTCGCCAACCTCAGCGGCGTCTCCCGTTCTATGGTCAGCCAGATCGAGCGTGGCGAAAGCAGCCCCACAATTTCGACTCTTTGGAACCTGACACGCGCTCTGCAGGTGGATTTCGCCGGACTTTTAGAAGACGCCAAAACGACCGACCAGATCGAAGTGCTGCGTCAAGCAGAAGTGCCCAGTATCGACAATATGGGCGAGAAATGCCGGATTCGCATCCTCTCTCCCCCCGAAGAGGCCGGAGGACACGAGGTCTATGATATTCAGTTTCAGGCCAATGGGAGCCTGAACAGCCAGCCTCATGCGCGCGGCGCACGGGAGCAACTGACTGTGCTGGAAGGCGCCGTCCGTGTCACTTCGGGAACGGCATCCAGCGATCTGAAACAAGGGGATACCGCCCGGTATGCCGCCGATATTACGCATTCGATAAGCGCTGAAAACCCGGCCCGCGTTTTCCTGATCGTAAAAAACGCCTGAACGGGCAAGATTCCGCCTTCACGGATATTTTTCCCAAATACTGTAATTCTCCTATTTGGGAATTTCATCCGCTATGTTAGACATGCGACTCAGATTAACGGAGGTCGCCATGGCTGATGCATTCCTGTCTCATATTTCGGATACACTCGCGCAGATTGAGGCAGAGGGTCTGTACAAGCGCGAACGAATGATCACCTCGCCTCAGGGCGGTGAGATTACGGTGGGCGACAAGCAGGTGATCAACTTGTGCGCCAACAACTATCTGGGTTTGGCCGATCACCCCGCGCTGATCAACGCCGCCAAAGGCGTCATGGAGCCCAAGGGGTTCGGCATGGCCTCGGTCCGGTTCATCTGCGGTACGCAGGACATTCATCGTGAACTTGAGCAGAAGCTGGCAAAGTTCCTGAACAAGGACGATTCAATTCTGTTCGCTGCCTGCTTCGACGCCAATGGCGGGTTGTTTGAGCCTTTGTTAGGGCCTGAAGACGCCATCATCTCTGACAGTCTAAATCATGCCTCGATCATCGACGGGGTACGGCTGTGCAAGGCAAAACGCTATCGCTACATGAACAACGACATGAACGACCTCGAAGCGTGGCTGAAACAAGCACGCGAGGACGGGGCGCGGCATATCATGATCGCAACCGATGGTGTGTTCTCAATGGACGGCTATCTGGCCAATCTGCCGAAGATTCGCGAGCTGGCCGACAAATACGACGCCATCGTGATGGTCGATGACTGCCACGCCACCGGCTTTATGGGGCCAAACGGGGCGGGCACGCCGGATCATTTCGGCGTCGACGTGGATATTCTGACGGGAACTCTAGGCAAGGCACTTGGGGGGGCAATCGGCGGTTATATCGCCGGGCCGCAGCCAGTGATCGACCTGCTGCGGCAGCGGGCGCGGCCCTATCTGTTCTCAAACTCGCTGCCGCCGTCCATCGTTGCCGCAGGGCTTGAGGCAATCCGTCTGGTTGAAGAAGGTGACATGCTGCGCGCCCAATTGTTCGGCAATGCCAAGTACTGGCGCGCCGGGTTAGAGAATCTGGGCTTCGACCTACTTCCGGGCGAACACCCGATCATCCCGGTCATGCTGGGTGAAGCGACCCTGGCGCAGGATATGGCATCGCGATTGTTTGACGAAGGCGTCTATGTTTCGGGCTTTTTCTTTCCTGTCGTGCCGCGTGGTCAGGCCCGAATCAGAACGCAGATGAATGCGGCTCTAACACGAGACGAATTAGACCGGGCGCTCGCGGCATTTGGCAGGGTCGGCAAAGAATTGGGGATAATCTGATGCGGCCCAACACGATGAAAGCCCTTGAGAAATCCAAGCCCCAGGAAGGTCTGTGGATGGTGCAGGCCCCGGTACCCGAGATCGGCCCAGACGAGGTTCTGATCCGCATCAACAAGACCGGGATTTGCGGCACGGATATTCATATCTGGAACTGGGATGAATGGGCTGCGGCCACCGTGCCGATCCCGATGATCACCGGCCACGAGTTCGCGGGTGAAATTGTTGAATTGGGTCGCAACGTGACAGGGATGACTGTCGGCCAGCGCTGTTCAGGCGAGGGGCATCTGATCACCCCTGACAGCCGCCAGAGCCGTGCGGGCAAGTTCCACCTTGATCCCGGCACGCGCGGTATCGGTGTGAATGAACAGGGTGCCTTTGCGCAATACCTGAAACTGCCTGCCTTTAACGTGGTGCCCCTGCCTGACGACGTACCGGATGAGATCGGGGCGATCCTCGACCCGCTGGGTAATGCCGTGCACACTGCACTCAGCTTCGATCTGCTGGGCGAGGATGTATTGATTACTGGCGCAGGCCCTATCGGCATCATGGCCGCCGCCGTTGCCCGTCACGCCGGTGCCCGGCATGTAGTGATCACCGATATCAACCCCGACCGCCTTAAACTGGCCGAACACGTGGTACCAACGGTACGCACCGTTGATGTGTCCAAAGAGGATCTGCAGGATGTCATCGCGGAACTGGGCATGACTCAGGGCTTTGATGTCGGGCTTGAAATGTCGGGCTCGCAAGCCGCGCTGGACCAGATGGTCGAAGCGCTGGTTATGGGTGGCAAGATCGCACTGTTGGGGATTCCGCCCGGAAAATCTCCGGTGGACTGGTCGCGTATCGTGTTCAAAGCTATCACCATCAAGGGTGTCTATGGGCGCGAGATGTTCGAGACCTGGTACAAGATGATCGCCATGTTGCAGAACGGGCTGGATGTCAGCCGCGTAATCACCCACCAGTTTGCGGTCGATGACTTTGCTCAGGGATTCAAGGCCATGAAATCCGGTCAATCAGGCAAGGTGGTTCTGGACTGGACCTAACGCTCTGGAACCGTGCGGGTTTTGTCCCTAAACATGGATAAACCCGCGCGTCTGGAGGAGCACATGGGCGACAAAGACAGGTATACAGAACGGGGAATCGAAGAGTCTCTGGTCACCGATTTCACAGAAACTCACCGCAAAAGCTATGGGGATTTTCTGCAACTTAAGACTCTGCTGAACCTGCAAAAGACCTTTCAGGACCCGGCCCAACCTGATGAGATGTTGTTCATCATCATTCATCAGGTCAGCGAACTGTGGCTGAAACTGATGCACCATCAACTTGTCGAAGTCCGCCGGTTCTTGCAGCAGGACGATTTCGGTCCCGCGATGAAGAACCTCGACCGGATCAAGGCGATCCAACGGCAGTTGATCGCCGCGTGGGAGACGCTACTGACTATGACTCCCGCGGACTACATGACGTTTCGGGACGCATTAGGCAGTTCGTCAGGCTTTCAAAGCTATGGCTATCGCCAAATCGAGTTCATTCTGGGCAACAAAGATCCCCAGACCCTGAAAGTGCATGCGCATGACCCAGAAGTGATGGAGATGCTGAACGCGGCTCTTACCAAACCCTCGCTCTATGACGAAGTGCTGCGGATGCTGGCCCGGCAAGGGTTTGACGTGCCGCATGATCTGATCGAGCGGGATTACGCTAAGCCCTACTCCGGCGATCCGCGTATCGTCAAAATCTGGGTCGAAGTGTTCCGCAACACGGAGCAATACTGGGATCTTTACGCGCTGGCCGAAAAACTGATGGATGTGGAATCTCTGTTCCAGAGGTGGCGATTCGATCATGCAACCGCGGTTGAGCGCGTGATCGGAATGCAGCCCGGAACGGGTGGATCTAGCGGCGTGGCCTTCCTGCGCAAAGCGCTGGAGTTGCGGTTTTTCCACGACCTCTACGACGTGCGAACCGAACTGATGTATACTGGGGAATAGGCCATGCTGTATCGCGGATTCACCCAAGAAGAGCTTGAGCAGGAGTATTCCCCTAGCTCAATGATTGGCGGTGATCTGACGCCATATCTAGCCAGCTATTCTGCCCTCAGCGCACAGGCACGGTCTGAAATTAGGATGCACGAAAACCGTTCCTATGGCGACAGCCCGACGCAAGTTCTAGATTTCTTCCCCGCACCTGGCGCCAACGCGCCTTTGCATGTCTTTATTCATGGTGGCTATTGGCAGGCGCTTAGCCAGCGTGAGTCGGCCCCTATGGCACCGGTATTGCATGAGAACGGGCAAGCCTTTGCCACGCTGAATTATACGCTCGCCCCCGATGCCAGATTGGGGCAGATGGTCGACGAATGCCGTACCGCCTTGTTGTGGCTCGCGTCACAGGCCGAAACACTGGGTTTTGATCCATCAAACATCACACTTTCAGGCCATAGTGCAGGCGCCCATCTGGTCGCGATGGTCATGGCGACGTCTTCAAAGGCGTTTGCGCAGACCGGTCTGCGGGTACGTAATGTGATCCTGATCAGCGGGGTATATGACCTTGTCCCGATAAGCCTGACATCGGTGAATGATCCACTGCAGCTGACCAAGGTCGAGGTTCACGATCTCTCACCCTGCCTCAACCTGCCCGCACCGGGACCGCGTTACAGGGTAACCGTCGCCGAGCGGGATACGCCCGAGTTCATCCGCCAAAGCCGTGACTATGCGGAATTGCTGCGTAAGGCCGGACATTCGGTAAGTTTCGATCTGCAGAAGGGCAAGCATCACTTCGACATCATCATGCCATCGGGCACGTTTCTGTCGTCGCGCACGGACTAACCTAAATGAAAACAGCGGCCTAGTGGGGCCGCTGTTTCAAGTTTCTTTCTAGATCCGGATCAGTCCAGCGTACGCGTGACCTCTTCGCGTTCGAAAATCTCGATCACGTCGCCGGCGCGAATATCGTCGTAATTCTCGAACGCCATACCGCATTCCTGACCCGACTGAACCTCGGCCACTTCATCCTTGAAGCGCTTGAGGGTCTTCAGCGTGCCTTCGTGGATCACCACGTTGTCGCGCAGCAGGCGTACGCCAGCCGAGCGGCGGGCAACACCTTCGGTGACCAGACAGCCGGCAACTTTGCCAACACCGGTAACCTTGAAGACCTCTTTGATCTCGGCGTAACCGATGAACTTTTCGCGAATCTCGGCGCTCAGCAGGCCCGATGCGGCTGCTTTCACGTCATCAACCAGATCGTAGATCACCGAGTAATACCGGATCTCGACGCCCTTCTGGTTCGCGGTATTCCGCGCCGATGCGTTGGCACGGACATTGAAACCAAAGATCGGAGCGCCGGAGGCTTCGGCCAGGCCGACATCCGTCTCGGTGATCGCACCAACGCCCGAGTGTAGAACACGTACGCGCACTTCGTCATTGCCGATCTTCTCCATCGCCTGAACGATGGCTTCGGCAGAGCCCTGCACATCCGCTTTCATCAGAATAGGCAGCTCGGTGACGTTTTCGTCTTCCTTGGCCTTCTGCATCAGCTGCTCAAGGGTGGTCGCGGCACCGGCGGCGGCGCGTTTGTCCTTGGCGGCTTGCTCACGATAAGCAGCGATCTCACGGGCCTGCGCTTCGGTCTCGGTCACGTTCAGAACGTCACCTGCTTCGGGCGTGCCGTTGAGCCCCAGAACCTCGACCGGAACCGAGGGGCCAGCTTCTTTGACGCGGTCGCCCTTGTCGTTGATCAGCGCACGCACCTTACCGTACTGCTCACCCACGACAAAGATATCGCCCTGACGCAGCGTGCCGTTCTGAACCAGAACGGTAGCGACGGGGCCACGGCCCACATCCAGCTGCGCCTCGATCACGGCACCTTGGGCGGCGCGATCTGGGTTGGCTTTCAGTTCCAGAATCTCGGCCTGCAGTGCAATGGCTTCCAGCAATTCGTCCAGACCCTGACCAGTCATGGCCGAGACCTCAACGTCCTGAACCTCACCCGACATCTTCTCGACGATCACTTCGTGCTGCAACAAGTCAGTGCGGACTTTGTCGGGGTTCGCGTCGGGCTTGTCGATCTTGTTGATCGCCACGATCATTGGCACTTCGGCCGCTTTGGCGTGGTTGATCGCCTCAATCGTCTGCGGCATCACCGCGTCATCAGCGGCGACAACCAGAACCACGATATCCGTGACCTGAGCCCCGCGCGAGCGCATTGAGGTAAAGGCCGCGTGTCCCGGTGTATCCAGGAAGGTCAGCGTGGTGCCACCATCGGTTTTCACCTGATAGGCGCCGATATGCTGGGTGATGCCACCAGCTTCGCCGGCAACAACACGCGCGTCGCGGATCGCATCCAGCAACGAGGTTTTGCCGTGGTCAACGTGACCCATGATGGTGATGACCGGCGGACGCGGCTGCAGATCGTCATCGCTGTCTTCGACCTCTTTGATGACGTCTTCAACGTCCGAATCGGACACACGCGTGACCTTGTGGCCAAATTCTTCGATGATCAGTTCAGCGGTGTCAGCATCGATGGTCTGGTTCTGCGTGACCATCATGCCCATCTGCATCAGCGATTTGACAACGTCAGCGACACGCTCGGCCATACGGTTGGCCAGTTCCGAGACCATGATCGCCTCGGGCAGCTGAACGTCGCGGATCACCTTTTCCCGCTCGACCGTGCCGCCCATGGCCTTCTGGCGCGCACGCTCCTGCTTGCGCTTCATCGCGGCCATCGAGCGTTGGCGATTGCCTTCGCCGCCAGTGGCCTGACCAAGTGTCAGCTTGCCCGAGCGGCGGTTGTCGTCACGGCCCTTGCCACGGCCACGCTGCTCACGCTCGCGATCCTGCTTGCGCGGTGCCGCAGCAGGTGCAGGCTTGCTGGATGGGCTGCGTGCGGCCTTGGGCTCGGCGGGTGCCGGGGCTGCGGCAGCACGCTGGGCTGCTTCCTCGGCCTCTTTACGCTTGCGTTCTTCCTCTTCGGCCTTGGCACGGGCACGCTCTTCAGCTTCACGCTGCTCGCGTTCCTTGGCCTCTTGTTCGGCCCGGCGGCGTGCGCGTTCTTCTTCGCGCGCCTTTTCCTGCGCCTCACGGGCAGCGGCCTCTTCAGCCTCGCGCGCTTTGGCGGCTTGCAACGCCTTCATACGACGCGCCATTTCCGCATCGGAAATACCCGCTGGGCGACGCGAAGGATCACCCGAAGGTGTCGCACCACCACTTGGTTTGGTCGCGCCCGGCTTGGGTACGACCACGCGTTTGCGTTTGGTCTCCACCACGACATTCTTGGTGCGTCCGTGGCTGAAACTCTGTTTCACATTTCCGGGGCGTGCCCCGCCACGAAGACCCAATGTCTTTTTGCCGTCACTATCGCTCATAAAGCTTCTTACCCTTCCGAGCGGCCCTTGCCGCCGTCATCCTTTTCGCGCAAGCCACGCAGGCGCTGCGCTTCCTCTACAACACGTTTGGCGAGTCCGCCAGAGGCCAAGGCCGCATGAATCACGGTTTGGCGCCCAAATGCCGCCCCAAGCTCGTCTGCGGTCAGCCAGCCGATGTATTTCCCGAAGTGCGGCGTGCTGAGTTTCGACTTGCCGCGCCCCGATCCATCTGAGGCCTGAATCAGCACCTGGGCCTCTTCCCGGTCCAGCCACGACTTGACCTTTTCATACCCGGCGACCGCGTCACCGGACTTGCGCGCCAGACTGATCAGCTCGATCACACGACGCGCCACCTGTTTCTCGACCTCATCGGTCAGGTCCTTGGCGGCACTCACCTGTGCCTTAAACCCGCGCGAGAACAGTTTCTTGTTCACCGCCTTGTCCAGCGCCGCACGATCCGCCGCCACGTAAACCCCACGCCCCGGCAATTTCGCCGCGACATCGGGAAAGACCTGACCATCCGGCCCCGTCACAAAGCGGATCAAGCCATATTTGGGCTGAACCTCGCCCGTGGCGATGCACTTGCGTTCAGGGCCTTCCGACCGATCCTTATGGACGCCACCGCGACCCATGTCAGCCACCCGAGGCCTGAGATCAGGCCTCGACCTCCTCATCGGTTGCTTCGCCGTCTTCTTCGGCCTGCTCCAGCTCGGCCGGATCAACCCAGCCCAGCATGATGCGCGCGGTCATGACCAGATCCTGCGCTTCTTCCAGCGTCACGCCGAAGGGCTCCAGTACACCATCATCCTTGATGCGTTCGCCATCGACCGTGGTCCAGCCACCGGCCAGTTCCCAGTCGGCGCAGGTTGCGAAGTCTTCCAGAGTCTTCACATCATCCTTGGCCAGCGCCTCTACCATCTGGGGTGTCAGGCCCTCGAATTCAATAAGACTGTCCTCGGCACCCAGCGCACGGGCTGCATCCAGCGCCGCCTTGGCCTGAGCTTCCAGGAATTCGCGTGCACGTGTCTGAAGTTCTTGCGCGGTACCTTCATCCACACCGTCGATGACCAGCAGTTCGTCGATTTCAACGTATGCCACTTCTTCGAGGTTGGTGAAGCCTTCAGAAACCAGCAGCTGAGCGAAGAATTCGTCCAGATCCAGCGTTTCCATGAACAACTGGGTACGAGCCTCGAATTCTTTCTGACGGCGCGCCGATTCTTCGGCTTCGGTCATGATGTCGATGTCCAGATTGGTCAGCTGGCTGGCCAGACGCACGTTCTGACCACGACGGCCAATGGCGAGGCTCAGTTGCTCCTCGGGAACCACAACTTCGATCTTGCCAGCTTCTTCGTCCAGAACCACCTTTGAAACTTCGGCGGGCTGCAGAGCGTTGACAAGGAAAGTCGGCTGATCTTCGTTCCACGGGATGATGTCGATTTTCTCTCCCTGCAGCTCGTTTACCACGGCCTGCACGCGGCTGCCGCGCATACCAACACAAGCGCCGACGGGGTCAATCGAGCCGTCATAAGAAATCACGGCAATCTTGGCGCGCGAGCCGGGATCACGAGCAACGGCCTTGACCTCGATGATGCCGTCATAGATTTCTGGTACTTCCATCTTGAACAGCTCGGCCATGAATTCCGGCGCAGTGCGCGACAGGAATATCTGGTGGCCACGAACCTCGCGGCGAACCTCTTTGATATAGGCGCGCACACGGTCGTTCGGGCGATAGCTTTCGCGACCGATCTTGTCATTGCGGCGCAGAACGGCCTCGGCACCGCCCAGATCGACGATCACATTGCCGAACTCTTCACGCTTGACCGCACCGTTGATGATGGTGCCGGCACGATCCTTGAATTCTTCGTACTGACGATCACGCTCGGCTTCGCGAACCTTCTGCAGGATGACCTGCTTGGCGGACTGAGCTGCAATCCGGCCCATTTCCACGGGCGGGACTTCTTCAACGAAGACGTCACCAACCTCGGGCGATTCCATGTACTGGCGCGCCTGCTCGACGGTCATCTCGGCCTGATAGTTCTCAAGCTCTTCATCCTCGACCACGGTGCGGACGCGGGTGAAGGTCGCCTTGCCGGTCTTGCGGTCGATGCTGACGCGGATGTCCATCTCGGCGCCGTAACGGCTCTTGGCGGCACGGGCGAGCGATTCTTCCATCGCTTCGACAACCAGACCGGGGTCGATCATCTTTTCGCGGGCCACGGCCTCGGCGGTCTGCAGCAGCTCCAGCTGGTTGGCTGAGGTGATTGCCATCAGTTCGTCTCCTCTTCGGACCCTTCGGTCTCAATCTCGTCGAAAGCGTTCTCGTTCAGGGCACCAGCATCTTTGCGCTGGCGCAGCATTTCCTTGATCAGGTCATCGGTCAGGACCAGCTTGGCATCGCTCAGCCAGTCAAACTGCAAACCGATAGTGATCGTCTCATCCCCCTCAGGGATGTTGATCAGAACCTCATCCCCTTCGATCCCGGCCAATTCGCCCTTGAAGCGGCGGCGACCGTCGATCAGTTCTGCGGTTTCGATCTTGGCCTCATACCCTTCGAACGTCTCAAAATCTTTGAGACGGGTCAGAGGACGGTCAATTCCAGGGCTGGAAACTTCAAGCGTGTAGGCGTCCAAAATGGGGTCTTCGACATCCAGCGTGGCGCTGACCGCATTGGAAATCTCGGCGCAGTCATCCACTTCGATGCCGCCATCGGGCTTGTCTGCCATAATCTGCATCGTGGTGGTCTTGCCGCTCATCAGCCGAATGCGGACAAGCTCATACCCCAGATCCTCGATCACAGGGGTGATGATCTCGGCCAGTCGCCGGTCGATGGCAGCTTTGGCTATCAGGTCGTTTGTCATTCAGGTTCTCTACCCTGCTATCGGGCACAAAAAAACGGGCGCGCGGCCCGTCGAATTTTCCGGTGGAGCCCCGGACCAGAAGTCCGACGCGCCGCTGTTGCAACTGCATATACGCAGGAGTTCCTGAGTCTGCAACCCCCGGCGCAAATCGTGATCAAATTTACGCCAGCCACCACCGTTCGGCGATGCGCCCATCATCCAGCGCAGCCCGGCTGATCTGGCGCGGCATACCGACATGAGAGGCCATTGCCAACGCCATCTCGGCCTCAGACGGATGATATCGCAGCCCGCGTTGCGCGGTCAGCTCCTCACCAGCCGGGAGCGCTGCGATATCTACATATCCATCGCGCAATGCTTCGGCCCGCACCCCGGCGTCCGGGATCACGATAATCTCAAGCGTATCAACCCATCCTGCCGTTCCGCTTTTGTAGTGATTGGACACCCTCCGTGCGCGGAAATGACGTTCATCCTCGGCCCGCTCAACCCGGTAGCATCCTGTGCCGTTGGCCTGAGCCAGTGGCGTCACGCCCCCTCGCGCAATGACAAACCGTGACCCAGCCAGCAAGAATGGTAGTCCCGGGTTACCCTCAGCCAATTGCAACTGCACACGATCAGGTGCAATGGCCTCGGCCTGACCAATATCTTCCAGAACAGCTAGAACATCGTTCACGTCCAGCTTGGTGCCATCGTGGAACACAGCATCATCGCGCAGGTCAAAGTTCCAGACCCGCGCATAAGCATCGGTCTGCCAATTTGTAGCCAGCTCTCCGCGCAGGGTACCATCAGGCGCGATCTCGGTCAGGCTGTCAAAGACTGCGCCCCGAGCCACCTGTTCCAGACTGTTGTCGCGTGGCACCGCCAGCCGCAAGGTGCCACCCTGTTTCGGCGTATCGGCCAGAGACGCTCCTGTCGCCGCCAGCAAAGCGGCGGCGGCGCCCGAGGCAAATAATGCGCGACGGTCGATGCGAGTCATACCGTTTCCTCCGACACGCGATCCATGATCCGAACCAGTTCCGCGCTGATGCCCGGTTCTGACAGGGCGTGACCGGCTTGCCGCACCATCTTCAGTTCGGCATTGGGCCAGCGCTCGGACAGGTTCCATGCAGCCTGCGGTGGGCAGATCATGTCATAGCGTCCCTGAACGATGTGACCGGGAATATGGGCAATCCGGTCCATCTGATCCAGAATTTTCCCGTCATACTCAAGAAACGCCTTGTTCGTGAAATAGTGATTCTCAAGCCGCGCAAAAGTTCGCGCGTATTCGCCGGGACTTTCCCCAACCGAACCATTGGTGTGGATCGAAGCCAAAGCGTTTTCCCAATGTGACCACGCGCGGGCATAGAGGATCTCGGTCGCGCGGTCGCCCGAAAACAGGCGCTTGTTGTAGGCCGAAATTGCGTCATTTACTTCATGTTCGGGCAAGAGAGAGGTGAACTTGGCCCATTGTTCAGGCCAGAATTTGCCCGCACCACCGCCATAAAACCAGTCCAGCTCGGCCTGTGTGGCCAGAAACACGCCGCGCAATACCAGCCGATTTATCCGATCCGGATGTGTTTGGGCATAGATCAACGCCAGTGTCGCGCCCCAGCTACCGCCAAAGACGATCCAATCTTCGATGTCGAACAATTTGCGCAGACGCTCGATATCCGCCACCAGATGCCATGTCGTGTTGTTTTCGACCGACGCAGTTGGCCGCGATCGGCCACATCCGCGCTGATCAAAGAGAATCACCCGATAGGCATCCGGGTTGAAATACCGTCGCATCGCCGGGCTGCAGCCGCCGCCCGGCCCGCCGTGCAGGATCACCACTGGTATCCCATTGGGATTACCGCATTGTTCCACATAAATACGGTGCCCATCGCCCATATCGACCACGCGCTGATCGAACGGATCGATCGGCGGGTAAAGATATTGAACTGCGCGCTTTTGGTCCGGGTACTTATCCATTACGGCCCTATATAGTCCTTAAGCGTAAAAGAGCACACGGAGACAGGAATGCAAGCGCATCCGAACACGGTTGACCCGTCCGAGATCGCAAAATTCGAGGCGATGGCCGCAGAATGGTGGGACCCGCATGGGAAATTCAAACCTCTGCACATGCTGAATCCGTGTCGCCTGGATTATATCACACAGCAGATCGCAGGCGAGTTCGACCGTGATCTGAAAGCTCCGCGTCCCTTCGAAGGCTTGCGCCTGCTGGATATCGGCTGCGGCGGCGGGTTATTGAGCGAACCGATGGCGCGTTTGGGCGCCACGGTCGTGGGCGCCGACGCCGCCGAAGGCAACCTGCCTGTCGCCCGCATCCATGCCGAGCAATCGGGGCTGCAGATCGACTACCGCCACACTACCGCCGAAGACATGGCCGCCGCAGGCGAACGGTTCGATGTGGTGCTGAATATGGAAGTGGTCGAACACGTCGCTGATCCGTTGGGTTTCCTGACCGCATCGCAGCAATTGCTGAAACCGGGCGGGTTACTGATCTGCTCAACCATCAACCGCAACCCAAAATCCTACGCGATGGCCATCATCGGGGCCGAGGTCGTCATGCGTTGGCTGCCGCGCGGCACGCACGAGTGGAACAAGTTCATCACCCCGGATGAGCTGTTCGACCTGCTGCGCCAGGCCGGGCTGGATCCGGTGGACCGCAAGGGGTTCGTCTTCAACCCGATCCTGTGGAGCTGGTCGATCTCGGACCGGGATTTGAGCGTGAATTACGTGACGGCGAGTGTGAAGCCTAGGTAGGATGGGTTTTCAACCCATCTTGCAAGCGTTTTCGATCTTAAGCGATGGGTTAAAACCCATCCTACGCTTGATTATTTTAAGGCTAAACGGTGAAGGTAAAACGCTGAGGCAAAACCAGCTTCGTCCAACGAGTGTTTGAGATGCCCATTTAGAAAAACGCGATGTGGTACGCCCGGGTCGCGCCAAATGTCGATCCCGGACGCCGCATCTGCATTGCAGACAACGTCCCCGGGCTTGGCATCCTTCCATTCAGGAAGTCGAAAAAGGTCATCCCGGTCGGGTCGGGCTCGCCGAAGACTTTTTGACTCAGCAATGTTCAGCGTGCCGGATTTGTTTGCGATCCACAGGATCGAGTAGTCCTGCTCAATCGGTGTGATCTTGTCTCTTTCGAACAGGTTGACGGGATAAAGCCCCCCTTGCCCTAATTCGAGATTTTTGAGGATATCAGCCACATCTGATCGGATCGCCAGAATTCCAAACAAAGTGATTACAGGAGAATACTTCCCGTAGTGAGGCTCAAAATCATGATCTTCAGGAGCAACCTCTTGAAAGAAATCCGGCAAGATATCCTGCTGCTCCAGCGGCTCCCCGTGGCGCTGCCAACGATACAGATTCGCATGATAACCTGATCCGGGTTGCCACCTGAAGGCCTTGAAGCGTTCACTTGGTTCTTCAGGAAAATCATCGGGGACAAGAGCCCGGAATGGCCTCTGCAGGTCCATCCCGACGGTAATGTCTGAAACCCAAATTTCATCCGTCATCTTTTACGATCCTTTGGCGCAGTTGGCGTAAAGCCCCTACTCCCCCTCCAACTGCAACCGCAAATCCCGTAGCACGGGCAGCGTGCTGCGCACCCGCTCCAGCCCCAGCTCTCCGACCACGCGGTTGATCAGCGGGGCAATCGAGGAAATCGCCTGATCGCGTGCGCGTCGGCCTGCGGGGCTGATGGCGACCATCTTGCGGCGGGCGTCGTCCCAGTCGGGGCGGATGTGGATATAACCGGCCCATTCCAGCTTGGCCAAAGTGTTGGTCATCGCTCCGCGCGTCACATGGAACGTGTTGGCAAGTTGCGCCGGGGTGCGCTCGTCGCCGACAAACACCAGATGGTTCAGCACCGAGAAATGCGAGATTTCCATGCCCTTGGGCAGCACCCGGCTCAGCCGGTTGCGCAATAGCTGATCGGCGGTCAGGATCTCGCTGAACAGCGTGACCGCAAGGGCATTTTTTTCGTCAGTCATGGTCCGGTTCTGGATCAGGGTCCGTCAAAGGGGCGGACATGTGTTAGTGACGGCACGCGTCGTCGCGCCTCTGTAACAGACCTATCATCCAAATCAAAAAAGTGAATGCCCGGATCGGTGCCTGCGTCGATCAGCACCTCTCCCCACGGGGCGACAACCATACTGTGGCCGTGTGTATATCGCGTCTTGCCGCGAGTTTTAGGGTGCTCACCCGTTTGTGCCGGAGCCAGCACCCAGCAACCGGTCTCAATGGCCCGCGCGCGCAGCAGTGCTTCCCAATGGGCCGCACCGGTGACCGGCGAAAACGCCGCTGGGACGGTGAGAATCCGCGCGCCCGCCTGCGCCAAAGCGGCATACAGGTAGGGAAATCGAATATCATAGCAGATGGTCAGGCCGACTTTACCGAAATCGGTGTCGGCAATCACCGCTTTCTGACCGGGGCGGTAGTTCTTCGATTCGCGGAAGGTCTCGGATTCCGTGACCTGCACGTCGAACATGTGAATCTTGTCATACCGCGCCACGATCTGCCCCTGCGGGTCGATCATGAAGCTACGGTTGGCAAAGCGGCCATCGGTATCATGCGTTTTGATCGCTAGTGACCCGATCAGCAGCCAAACACCCAAATTGGCGGCCTGTTCGCCAAGGCCCGCCAGAGTGATATCGTCCTCTTCATGCTGCAAAACCTCGCGCTGCCGAGTGGTGCTGGTTGAGACGCAATTCGTGACTTCAGGCGTCAGAATGAACTGCGCACCTTGCGCAGCCGCATCGGCCATCATGGTTCGCACCATGTCCAGATTCTCGGTCGGATCATCCGACGCGGTGATCTGCAGCAAAGCGGTTTTCATCAAGCCGCCAGCAGGCGATCCAGCTTGCCCTGACGTTCAAGCTCGTAAAGATCGTCGCACCCACCAACATGGGTGGTGCCCACAATAATCTGCGGCACAGTGCGTTTTCCTGCCGCGCGCTGGATCATTTCAGGTTTGCGTTTCGGATGCATCAGCACGTCGATTTCCTTGAATTCGACGCCTTTCTGTTTCAGCAACCGCTTGGCCGCATGACAA
Organism: Ruegeria sp. H9; assembly: GCF_056532915.1. Lineage (NCBI taxonomy): Bacteria > Pseudomonadati > Pseudomonadota > Alphaproteobacteria > Rhodobacterales > Roseobacteraceae > Ruegeria > Ruegeria sp. H9. The sequence goes on from NZ_JBQFNX010000003.1 coordinate 296,383, forward strand.
AAGCCGCACAGCGGCGAGGTGTAGATTTCTACCGGCTTCATATTCCGTCCCTTTGGGTTTCGCACATTCTTGGGCGAATTAGGCATCCTTGGCAACGCGCGCCAGTACCAACACGAAAATATGATTTGCCCCTGACGCGCGACAGACACGCGCGCAGGCGTCCAAGGTCGCACCCGAGGTCATAACATCATCGACCAGAAGAATATCCCGGCCTCTGATCATGGGTGCACGTTTTCGGTGCAGGGATATGGCGTTGGACAGCGCAAGGGATCGCTCAACCGCAGTTTTTCCATCCAGAACAGGGGTGCGTACCGTGCGTACCAGAAGATCGGGGCATACACTCAACTCCGCTTCCCGGCCCAGATGCCCCGCCAGCAGCACCGATTGATTGTAGCGACGCTTGATCAGCCGGGTCCAGTGCAGCGGAACCGGCGCGATCAGCATGTTCGGGTGCAACAGCTCTTGCCCGGCTTGAGCCATCCAGCGTGCGGCAGGGCGGGCCAACTCAGGCCGATCCCCGTGCTTAAAGGCAAGTATAAGTGCCTTCGCGCGCCCCTGATACAGCAACGCTGCCCGACCATGCTGCCACGCGCGTGGTGCCCTGAGGCAGTCATCACATTCAATCCGGTGTCCGTCCTGCGCGCCGGGAAGTGGCATGCCGCAGCTTTCGCAGACGGTGCCACCGATGAACGGCGTATCCCGCCAGCACACACCGCAGAGGCCGAAATCGGATTCGGTCAGTGCTCCGCAGGACAGGCAACGCGGTGGGTAGATCATCTCGACAGCGGTTTGAATCCCCTGACGAATGCGATACTTGCGGCTTATGAAGCTTCCGTCCGACACTACACCCTCTCCGTTTGACCGCGCCGTCCTTGCGCTTCACCGCAGCCGCGTGCGGGACGAGGCGCTTTTCCTGCACCGTGCCGCTGTCGACGAAGTGCAGGATCGTCTGTCCATGGTTAACAAAACCTTTAAGGCGCCCGCCGTCGTGACCCCCTTCCCCCATATCTGGGAGGGGTTGTGGCCCGAGGCTCGGGTAATTGGGGATGAAGATGTTCTCGACTTGACGCCAAGTGCGCATGATCTCGTGATACATGCGATGGCGCTGCATTGGGCAAACGACCCGGTCGGGCAACTGATCCAATGCCATCGCGCCATGAAACCCGATGGATTGCTACTGGCGGTATGTTTGGGGGGTGACACCCTTCAGGAATTACGCGCGGCCTTGGGTCAAGCCGAGATCGAGGTGACTGGCGGTCTCAGCCCCCGTATTGCTCCTATGGCCGAGCTTCGTGATCTGGGGGGGCTGCTACAACGGGCCGGGCTGGCTTTGCCGGTCGCCGACAAGGCGACGCTGTCCGCAGAATATCGCGATCTGGTGCATCTGATGCGTGATCTGCGTGCGATGGGGGAAACCAACGCTTTGGCGGATCGCCTGAAACACCCGACCCGACGCGCTGTTTTTGACAAAGCGCAGGACATCTACGCCGGGCATTACGCATCGCCACAGGGCCGCCTGACGGCAACCTTTGAACTGATCTGTCTGACGGGCTGGGCCCCCGATGACAGCCAACCCAAACCTTTGCGTCCGGGATCCGCCAAGATGCGGCTGGCTGATGCGCTAGGTACGGATGAGGGCAAACTGCCCGATTGACGACCGGCCTTTTCCCTATATCTCAGGCCAGACACCACAAATCAGGAAGCTTTCAATGTTTGATGCCACTCGTCCAACCCATGCCCCTGCAGACCATCCCAAGGTCAAGATGGGCCGCGTCGGCATCCTGCTGGCTAATCTGGGAACTCCAGATGACTACAGTTATTGGCCTATGCGGCGGTATCTGAACGAGTTCCTGTCGGACAAGCGCGTGATCGACTACCCGGCGTGGAAGTGGCAGCCGATTCTGCAAAGCATCATTCTGACCAAGCGGCCTTTCAGTTCGGGTGAGGCGTACAAGTCAATCTGGAATCACGATAAGGGCGAAAGCCCGTTGATGACGATCACCAAAGATCAGACTGCCAAGCTGCGCGCAGCGATGCAGCAGCGGTATGGCGATCGGGTGATGCTGGATTTTTGCATGCGCTACGGCAATCCTTCAACTCCGTCGAAGGTCCGGGAGATGGTAGAAGAAGGCTGTGATCGCATCCTGTTCTTCCCGCTCTACCCGCAATACGCCGGTGCCACGACTGCCACAGCAAATGATCAGTTCTTCCGCGCGTTGATGAAAGAGTCATGGCAGCCTGCCAGCCGAACTGTTCCGGCCTATTTCGACGAACCTGCCTATATCGATGCGTTGGCGAGCTCTGTCGAGCGCGCCTATGCAGATATGGAGACAAAACCGGATGTCTTGGTCTGCTCGTATCACGGGATGCCCCAGCGTTATTTGCAGCAAGGGGACCCCTACCACTGCCAATGCGTGAAAACATCAAGGCTACTGAAAGAGCGTCTGGGATGGACGGATGATCAGCTGATCTCGACCTTTCAATCGCGCTTTGGACCGGAAGAATGGCTGAAGCCCTACACCGTTGATCACGTGGCTGATCTGGCGCGTCAGGGTAAGAAGAACATCGCCGTCATCGCACCTGCCTTCTCTGCCGATTGCATTGAGACGCTGGAAGAGATCAACGAAGAGATCAAAGAGAGCTTCGAAGAGGCAGGTGGTGAATCGTTTACCTATATCCCTTGCCTTAACGACGATGATTCGCATATCGCCGCGCTGATTAAAGTGATCGAAGACAATCTGCGTGGTTGGTTAGACTAATCGCGCGCTTTCACCAGACACGAAAAAAGGCGGTGGTTTGCACCACCGCCTTTTAAGTGCATAAAGTCTCGTCGACTTAGCTTGCTGCAACAGCTGCGGCAACAACAACCAGCAGGATCAGCGGCAGGATGATGCCCTGCGACGAACCTTGGGTCTCTTCGACAACAACAGGTGCTTCAACAACCGGCTCTTCCAGGTTGCCAGCATATGCGGTCGAAGCAGCAGCGGTCAGAGCAGCAGCGAGAACGAGTTTCTTCATATTAACCTCCAGAATTTGCGCGATTCCCAATAGCGAAACCACGCATCTAAGACTTACCTCGTGAGTTTTTCTAATCAGCAATGCAGGCGGATTGCAATTGCAACTTGTCCCGCAAGCGGGTTCGTGCGCGAAAATGTCGTCAAATTAGCAACACTTGCGTGCCGACCTTGGCCATAGAAAACAGTTCGGCGATGTCATCGTTGAACAAGCCAATGCACCCGTTCGACGACCGGCGTCCAATTTTACGCGTATCGTGGGTGCCATGGATGCGATAATACTTCCAGCTCAGATATAAAGCGTGTGTTCCCAGCGGGTTATCGGGACCCGGCGGAATATAGTCCGGCCATTCAGGGTTGCGCTTCTTCATCGATGGCGTCGGTGACCAGCTTGGGCCTTCCACCTTGCGAATGACACTGGTGCGTCCGCGACGGGTCAATTCCTCGGTCAGAGGCACCGAAGAGGGGTACAGTTTGTATACGGATTGATCATCTGACCAATAATGCAGCGCTCTGGATACGGTATCCACCAGAATGGCGCCGTTTCTTGTGTTCGAAAAATAGGGCTGCCAGTCCAGCGCACGGAATCCCGACACATTGCGGCGTACCGGAGCTTCCGGTTCCGGGGCGGGGCGTAGCGGGTCGCCCGGAATATACTGAGCCAACGCAGGCGAGGCCAAGCTGGCGGTTGCACCGGCCAGGAATCCCCGGCGCGTCGATGTAAGAATATGTTTCTTGACCATGGAGATCGGTCCTCTGCTAACAGCAAATGCAAAATATAAGGCATTTTATGGCCAGAATGCTTCAGTCGCAAATCAAACCGGCAGAATCACGCAAGGTTGGGGCATTGTAGGTTTGCTCCGGGCGGTCAAGCAGGCTATTTCCCTTCTCGACACAATATTTAGGCCGATCATGACACGTATTCTTTCTCTACTAGCGATTTGTTTTGTCGCACTTGCGGCATGTACCGATTCGGGCACATCCGCTATTGGCGCCGATGGCAGGCCGCTGCCATCCGTGTACAAAATTCGCGGCAACCCTGAAAAGCTGCAGTTTAGAATGCTGGATTCGGTGAATGCCTTGCGGCAGGCATCTGGCTTGCAACAGGTCCAATTGAACTCGCAACTGAATGCAGCTGCCGCCACTCATGCGAAAGACATGGCGCGACAGAATCGGCCCTGGCATTTCGGTTCGGACGGTTCGTCTCCGTTGGATCGCGCGGCGCGCGCCGGTTACTTCGGTACATTCCTGGGTGAAGCGATCTCGGAAACCTTTGAGACCGAGACCGAAACGCTGGCCGCATGGATGCAGGAACCCGGTCCTCGTGCTGTGATCATGGACCCGCGCGCCACCCAGATGGGATTCGCCTGGCACCAAGAAGGCGGTGGCAAGATCTGGTGGACGCTGGAAATGGGATCCGGCGGCTGATCACGCCAGCTAAAGAAACAAAAAAATGCCCCCGACAAATCGGGGGCTTTTTTTGTTGATAAGTGGGCCAATCAGGCAGCTTGCATCGATTGCGCTTCAGTCAGAATGGCATATAGCTTTACCGGGTCAGGGTTGGCCCGCAGCTTGGCGCAGACCGATTGCTCGCGCAGCGTGCGCGAGACCAACGCCAGCGCCTTAAGGTGTTCAACCCCCGCCTCTTCTGGCGCAAACAGGGAAAACGCCAAATCAACCGGCTGACGGTCGACCGACCCGAAGTCGATGGGCTTTTCCAGCATGACAAACACGCCCGAAACCGATTCCAGTTCGGAAAGCCGTGCGTGCGGAAGTGCAACACCATGTCCAACACCAGTTGGGCCAAGGCTCTCCCTCTCAAGCAGGCTGTCTACGATCGTCTGAGCATCCAGCCCAAGCGTCGCGGCGCCCACATCGCCAATTTCCTGAAACAAACGCTTCTTGCTGGAAGCAGCGGACAGTACACGCACCGCTTCTGGCTTTAGAATGCTCGAAAGCTCCATCATTTTGCTCCTAAGCCGTGCCCCCGGCTATTCGGGGGCAGGCCGATTTGTCTTGCCTGTTACGGATCGATCCAACCGATATTGCCGTCCTCGCGGCGATAAACGACATTCAATCCGTCCTTGTTCTCATTTCGGAACACCAGTACCGGAGCACCAGCGAGTTCCATCTGCATGACGGCTTCACCAACACTGAGCGATGGGATCTTGGTTTCCATCTCAGCCACGATCATAGGCTGCAGCGATTCGGGTTCGTCTGCCGTCTCCGATTCGTCAGAGGCGAGGATATAAGAGGACGCGCCAAAGAGTTCAACCGGCTCGGACCGATCCTTATGGTGGTCTTTCAGGCGGCGCTTATAGCGTCGCAGTTGTGTCTCCATCTTGTCGCAGCAGCCTTCGAATGCCGCGTAAATCTCGGTCGCGTGCGCCTTGGCCTGTGCGGTCAGGCCGGTCGACAGATGCACGGTGGTTTCGCATACATATTCATGCGCCGAACGGGAAAAGACGACGTTGGCGTCTGTAGGCCGCTGGGCATATTTGCCCACGACCTCGCCCAGTTCGGTCTGCACATGGGTCTGCAGGGCCGCACCGATGTCGATCTGTTTTCCGCTGATTTGGTAACGCATGTGATCTCCTTCACAATTCACACCCATTCTGACGTCGCGTAACGCGACTGACTTGTTTTTATCGGGTGGGGGGTATCGGCATGTTCTGCGGTTGCCGTTGGCCCGGCCCTTCAACGAAGGGAGATCGAGATCCAGTTTGGAACCGAAGAAATGCCATATGCCAATTGAGCCAAGAGGTGAGGGAAGAGTCAATCAAAACAGGTGTGTATATACGTGATTTCCGTCATGCGTCAGGCGCATCTCCGCACAACCTTATGAAATACGGAAGTTTTCACCCAGATAGACCCGGCGAACATTTTCGTTTTCGACAACTTCGTCGGGCGTGCCTGACATCAAAACCTGGCCATCATGCAGGATATAGGCCCGATCCACAATCTCCAGCGTTTCCCGGACGTTATGATCCGTGATCAGTACTCCGATGCCACGCTTTTTCAGATCGGCCACTAGATGCCGGATATCACCGACACTGATCGGATCGACACCCGCAAATGGTTCGTCCAACAGCAGATATTTCGGATCGGCGGCCAGACAGCGCGCAATTTCGACCCGGCGGCGTTCCCCGCCGGACAATGCCAATGCAGGCGCTCGGCGCAGGTGTTCGATGGAAAAGTCCGATAGCAGCTCTTCCAGCCGCTCCTTGCGGCGATGGGCATGTTTAACCGTGATATCTAGAACCGAAGCGATGTTGTCTTCAACGCTCATCCCGCGGAAAATCGACATCTCCTGCGGCAGATATCCGATCCCCATCCGGGCACGACGATACATCGGCAGGGTCGTGACGCTCTGCCCATCAATCGTGACCGTGCCCGCTTCGGGGAAAACCAGACCCGCGACAGAATAAAAAGTGGTGGTCTTGCCCGATCCGTTCGGGCCTAGCAACGCTACGACCTCGGAGCGGTTCAATTCCATGGACACATCGCGAATGACGGTCTTCTTGCGATAAGACTTTCGTAGCTTTTCGATCTTCAGACCGGAAGAACCTTCAGCGATGGAGAGTTCGGGCCGGTTCATCAGTTGCCACCTTGTTGCAGAATGGTTTTGACACGCCCTGACATCGTCGCGGTTCCCGTGGTCAGATTTGCAATCATCTCGTCGCCGCTGATGATACTTGGGCCCTGCGTCAGCAACACGTTGCCCTTCATCTCAATCACGCCGGAATCGATGGTGTATTCTGCCCAATCGCCCTCGGCTGCGTCGGGCGGACTGACCAGAACCACGTTTTCGGTGGCCTCCATCCGTTCGATGGCTGAGCGTTCTTCGTTATAGATGACAAGAACCCGGTCTGCCGTCAGGCGCATCTCGCCCTGGATGACAATGACGTTGCCGATAAACTCGGCCGATCCATCTTCCTGATTCACGTTCAATGTCTCGGACGTCACCTCGACCGGCAGAGTCGGGTCGGCATTGACCGAGCCGAACGCCACCTGAGCCTCTTGTGCAGAAACAGGTGTGGCTCCGACAGCCACGGCTAGACACAAAAAGGCGACACGTAAATCGAACACAAGTTATCTTTCTGCTTTTTGCGGCTCATATATCAACTTCACGCCGCCTGTAAAAAGAATATGAACCGGACCGTCCTTTTTTTCGGTCCCAAACACCATTCTTCCGGCAGTAAAGTCGCCAATCGGACCGGTTCCGTCAATCTGTCCAGGGCTATCACCACGTATTTCATCCAGCGACGTATTCAACAGGTCGGTGGTGACCTGGATGCCGTCTCTGGTGGTGATGACCACATCCCCTGCAAACGTTGCAGTACCCTTGTCTGGCCTGATGATGCCTGTGTTGGATTCGAGTGTGATCTCGCCCCCATTGCTTAGTCCAAAGCGACCCTGCACTTCGGCTGCCGTCGGCGTGTCGCCATCGCCACCCTGACTGGCCCTTCGGGCTTCGACGCGGATTTCCTCGCCCTTGCGGGTGACACCTTTATAGTCGGGCCGCGTGACCACCTGATCTGTCAGCCGGTCGTCAATATCCTGATCACTGAACGGCACCGAGACATTGGTGTCGACGCTGCGAGAAAGAAGAAAGACAGAAGACAGCAACAAAATCGCCACAAGCGGTAGCAGCAACTTCAGGAACTGCACCCATCGGGAATGGCGATCAACTTCAGCCATCTTCCTAACCCAATCCTACACGCAGACAGTCATGTATGTGCAGCAGACCCAAGGCTGGGCCATTTGTGTCAGGATCAACCACAAAGAGTGACGTGATCTTGCGATCGTTCATGATTGCAACCGCCTCCTCCGCCATGGCACTTGGCGCAATGGTCATTGGGTTTTCGGTCATCACCTCTTCGGTGTTTTTGCTCAATAGCCCGTCCATGTTCCTGCGCAGGTCGCCATCGGTCACAATACCCAGCAAACGACCTGCCTGGTCAGTGACTCCCACAACACCAAAGCTCTTCTGACTCATGACCAGCAGCGCCTCGCTCATCGGGGTGCCAGCGGTCACCAAGGGCAAATCTTCATGCATCAGATCACGCACAGTAGACAGTTGCGCCCCCAACTTTCCACCGGGGTGGTAAGCGCGGAAATCTTCGGGTTTGAAATCCCGGTACTTCATCAGCGCAATCGCCAGCGCGTCGCCCATCGCAAGGGTCAGCGTCGTCGAAATTGAAGGCACCATCCCAAAGCCGCAGGCCTCTCCCAGTGACGGGATCAGCAGATGCACATCCGCCTGTTTCATCAAGGTGCTTTCCGGCTTGCTCGACAACCCGATCAGCGGAATTCCAAAGCGACGCGTAAAGGCCAGCAAGTTCGCCAGTTCCGGCGCTTCACCTGAGTTCGAGATCGCAAGGACCACATCGCCTTTCGAGACCATCCCTAAATCACCATGGCTGGCTTCGGCGGGATGGACAAAATAGGCGGGCGTGCCAGTGCTGGCCAGAGTCGCCGCGATCTTGTGGCCAATATGGCCGGATTTGCCGATACCACTGATAATGATGCGGCCAGTGGCCTGCAGGATCAGTTGCACGGCTTCGGCGAAATGCTCGTCCAAGCTTTCGGCAAGGACCTCCAATGCGCGGGCTTCGTCGGTAACGACCTGCCGGGCGGTTCTGAGGAATGCTTCGGTGTCAGTCATGAGTGCGCAAAAATATCGGTTTCGGGCCAGCCTGCGAGGTCAAGCTTCGCACGCATTGGCAGGAAGTCAAAACACGCCTGCGCCATTTCGGTGCGGCCTTCGCGGGCCAGACGTCCGTCCAGTGCATCCCGCAGTTGGTGCAGGTACAAAACATCCGATGCCGCATAGTCCAACTGGGCATCAGTCAGCGTTTCAGCGCCCCAATCGCTCATCTGCTGCTGCTTCGAGATATCGACGCCAATCAGTTCCTGACACAGGTTCTTAAGACCATGACGATCAGTATAGGTGCGCACCAACCGGCTGGCGATCTTGGTGCAATAGACCGGGGCGGCCAAAGCGCCGAAGGTGTGATACATCGCAGCAATATCGAAGCGGCCAAAGTGGAACAGCTTCAAAACATTCGGATTTTCCAGCATCGCACAGAGGTTCGGCGCCTGCGTCTGCCCAATCTCGACCTGAACGATATGGCTGTTGCCGTCCCCTCCTGACATCTGGATCACACACAGGCGATCTCGATGCGGGTTCAACCCCATGGTTTCACAGTCAATGGCCACGGTGGGGCCCAAATCCAACCCGTCCGGCAGGTCATTTTTATACAGATGGTTCGCCACGGAATTGTCCTTTGTGCGCTTTCGGCCCCGAGATAGGCGGTTTGGCCCGCAAACTCAACGCCGTCCTTGGAAAAGCGTCCCCTTGACCTTGTGGCCAACACTTGAACTATGGATCGGCGACACCGCGATTGAGAAATTCCGACAATGCTCAGCATCCTGAGAAACCGCACTTACAGACATCTGCTGGCCGCGCAGATCGTGGCGCTGACCGGAACCGGGCTGGCGACGGTTGCCTTGGGGCTGTTAGCCTTTGATCTGGCCGGAGAGGCCGCCGGGATGGTCCTTGGTACCGCTCTTACGATCAAAATGATCGCCTATGTCACCGTTGCCCCGCTTGCTGCTGCCTTTGCCGAGCGGCTGGATCGTCGCCGGATGCTGGTCGCACTGGATTTGGTGCGCGCTGTGGTTGCGCTCTGCCTGCCTTTCGTGTCCGAAATCTGGCAGGTCTACGTGCTGATCTTTGTGCTGCAATCCGCCTCAGCCGGATTTACACCCGCGTTTCAGGCCACCATCCCGGATGTGCTGACCAACGAACAGGACTATACCAAAGCCCTGTCCCTGTCGCGGCTGGCTTACGATCTGGAAAGCCTGCTGAGCCCGATGCTGGCCGCCACCTTGCTGCTGTTCGTCAGTTTCGACAGCCTGTTTCTGGGCACCTGTGTCGGTTTTGTCGCCTCGGCCCTGCTTGTGGTGTCTGCAACTTTGCCCTCACCCAAACCATCCCAGCCGCGTGGCATCTATGACCGCACAACGCGCGGCATTCGAATTTACCTTAAAACCCCGCGCCTGCGGGGCCTGCTGGCGCTGAGTTGGAGCGCGGCCGCGCTCAGTTCGATGGTCATCGTCAACACGGTCGTGATCGTGCGCGGCGATCTTGGTCTTTCTGAAAGCGCCGTTGCCATCGCGCTGGCCGGGTTCGGTGGCGGTTCGATGCTCGCGGCATTTGCACTGCCACGCCTTCTGGATCACATTCCAGAGCGTCGCGTCATGCTGGGTGGTGCATCATTGGCGACGGGCACCATGGCGGTGGCAGCGCTGCTATCTGTCACTCTGCCGATGACATTAGGTTTGCTGACAACGACATGGCTATTTATTGGTTTTGGGTATTCCAGCATGCTGACGCCTTCGGGCCGCCTACTGACCCGATCAGCCCACCCCGAAGATCGACCCGCCGTGTTTGCCGCACAGTTCACTCTGTCTCATGCTTGCTGGCTGGTGCTTTATCCCCTGGCCGGGTGGCTGATGACCCGCTTTGGCGTAACTGTGGCCATGGCCGGAATGGCGACCGCAGCGATTCTGGGTCTGGTTCTTGTGCTCATTGCCTGGCCACGGCGCGACGCCAATGCGGTGGTTCACGGCCATCCTGACCTCCCACAGGATCACCCCCACCTGTCTGGGCCGAAACCTCATGCGCATCCGATCATCATTGATGAACTGCATCCCCGTTATCCGCACCAGCCTTGAGCCCGAACACCAAACTACCCTAAACCGAGGCGAAGTTGCCTGAACCCGGAGCCGCAATGGACCAGCTTGACCGACGCATCATCGCCGCCTTACAGCACAATGCGCGCGACTCGACGACCCGCATTGCAACAACACTTGGCGTCGCGCGGACAACGGTGCATGAACGCATCAATCGAATGGAAGAGCGGGGCGTCATCGCTGGTTACTCGGTCGTCCTGCGCGAAACCGAAGATACGCCACGCGTTCAGATCATCGTTCTGCTTGAAGTGCAGCAGAAAGAAACCACACGGATCATCAAGCGGCTTGAAGCTTATCCCGAGGTCAAACTGTGTTTATCAATCAATGGCGAATTTGACCTGCTGCTTTCCGCCGAAGCGCCACGGATCGAAGACCTCGACATTCTGGTCGATGAACTTGCGCGCATCCCTGGCGTGTCGCGCACCAACACCAGCGTGGTCTTCGGTCGAAAGATTGATCGAAACTAAGGCACGCTAACTCTCTGTAAACAGGTAACTGGATAGCTTGGCCCGGACTGATCAGAATCCTGGACCGGCAGAATGCCAATTCAAAACCTCCTGATTGCGGCGCTTATGTTTTTTGCGCAGGACGCAGACGCGGCGGCAACGACAGCTCTTTGTGACCGCGCAGCGCAACGGGCTGCGCTGGCCGAAGACGTTCCGCTCGATGTTCTAAAGGCAATTGCCCGCGTTGAAACAGGCCGCACGCTGGACGGGGTTCTGGAACCCTGGCCATGGACCGTCAATCGTGAAGGACAGGGATATTGGTTTGCCTCCGAGGTTGAGGCAAAGTCTTACGTGTTCGACATCTTCAAATCCGGTGTACGCAGCTTTGACGTCGGTTGCTTTCAGATCAACTATCGCTGGCACGGAAAGGCTTTTCGCTCGATCGACGCGATGTTCGATCCGGATGAAAACGCAGTTTATGCGGCGCGGTTTCTGGCCCAGCTTTATGCGGAACTTGGATCATGGCCCGCCGCTGCCGGGGCTTACCACTCGCGCACGCAGCACCTCGCAGCCTCATATTCTGACCGTTTTCAGACGGTCCTGGCGCAGCTGGATGGCTCGGGCACAGCCCACGAACGCGATCCATTCACCGCATCTGCCAGCCCACTCATCCCGCTGAACGCTCACCCGGTCGGCCAGAACGCGCTGGGTTCACTGGTTCCCGAAACCTCTACAGCCACCGCCTTTATCGCTTTCAATTAGGAGCAGATAGTGCCCCGAATCGATCCCCGCACCTTGTTCTCTCCGACCATACTGCTGGCGCTGGCGCTGATGTCGGTCATCGTGATGATGATCCTGCCCATGCCAGCCTGGGTCCTGGATGTGGGGCTGGCGGCGTCCTTTGCGCTGGCGATCCTGATCTTCACATTGACGCTGTTCATCGAACGGCCACTGGATTTCTCATCCTTCCCGACGATCCTGCTGGCCTCGCTGATGCTGCGCTTGTCGCTGAACGTGTCTTCGACGAAGCTGATCATCGGTCAGGGGCATACTGGCACTAACGCCGCTGGCGATGTGATCGAAGGTTTCGCCCAGTTTGTCATGGGCGGCAGCATCTTTCTGGGCCTTGTGGTGTTTGGCGTTCTGCTGATCGTGAACTTCATGGTCATCACAAAGGGTGCAGCCCGCATGGCCGAAGTGGGTGCCCGGTTCGCGCTGGACGGGATGCCAGGCAAACAGTTGGCCATCGACAGTGACATGTCGGCTGGAGCCATCGATCACCAGCAAGCCAAAGAACGGCGCGAGCGCGAGCAGCAGGAAACCACCTTTTTTGGTTCGCTCGACGGCGCGTCGAAATTCGTCAAAGGCGATGCGATTGCCGGGTTGCTGATCACACTTCTCAACCTCGTGATGGGATTGGTCATGGGGGTCATCGTGCATGGGATGCCGGTATCGTCCGCCTTCGAAACCTATGCAATCCTGACCGTTGGGGACGGGTTGGTGTCGCAGATACCAGCAGTGATCATCTCGATTGCGTCCGCCTTGCTGTTGGCGCGTGGCGGTACGCAGGGTGCAACCGACAATGCGATCTTCTCGCAGCTTGGACGCCACCCGGCGGCGTTGGGCACCGTAGCGGTTCTGATGGTGCTGTTTGCCCTGGTGCCCGGCTTGCCGTTCTTACCGTTCATTCTTGGGGCCGGGGTGCTGGGCTATGCGGCTTATTCAGGCCTCAGAAAACGCAACGCCAGCGAGGCAGAAGCTCAGACCCCCGAGGCCGAGTCTGACACTCCGGTTTCACAGGCCATCGGTGATATCCTGGACCTCGACGACGTTCACTTGGAATTCGCCCCCGATCTGGTCAGCATGGTGCTGAACCCCGGTACCGGCCTTGACGCGCGGATCGCCAACATGCGGACCTATGTCGCCTCAAGCTTTGGGCTTATCCTGCCCGAAATTCGATTGACTGACCGCGCCGATCTTCCGACCGGAACTTATGTGATCAAAGTACAAGGGGTCGAACAGGCCCGTGGTGTTCTGAATTCTGAACTTGTGCTCGCGCTGGTACAGGACGGGCACGGCTTTCTACCTGATGGCACCGATGTGACCGAACCCGTCTACGGTGCCCCGGCGCGCTGGATATTGCCCAAGGACCAGGAGGTCGCCGCACTGAATGGGGCCACCATCGTCACCCCTCCTGAAATTCTGGCGACCCATCTGCTTGAGATCATCAAACAGAATTTCTCGCGCCTTTTGACCCTGAAATCCCTTCGCCGCCTGCTGTCCGAGATGACGCGACTTAGCGAACCGATCCGAGCTGAAGCCAACCGCAAAATGCTGGACGAATTGATCCCAGACAAGGTGCCGATCGACACACTGCATGCTGTTCTGCGGCTGTTGCTAGACGAACGAGTCTCGATCCGGAACATGGCGCTGATCCTTGAAAGCGTGGCTGAAGCACGATTGACCACCACCCAGCCCGAAGGGATCTGCGAACTGGTCCGCCAGCGGCTGGGCTTTCAACTGGTTGCCGACATGAAGCGCGAGGACGGCTCGATCCCTCTGATCCAACTCGCGCCGGAATGGGAGGACACATTTGCCACCTACCAGATCGACGCCGCGAACGCAGGTATCGACGTGGCACTACCGCCCAACCTGTTCAATAAGCTGGCCGATGGGGTTGTCGATAGCGTCGCAAAATCAGCAGATCACGGGTTGTTCCCGGCGGTCGTAACCACGACCCGCCGACGCAGATTGCTCAGGACCATTATGCACGCGCGCGGCGTCGCCAACCCCGTCCTGTCTTTTGAAGAGATCGGGCTTGAGGCGCGCCCCGCCTTGGTCGGAACGGTGCCCGCGTGATCTCAGTCCCGTCAGAGCTTTTGCCACATCTGGGGCAAAACCTGTGGCATCTGTTCGCCGTATTTCTTCGTGTGTCCGCATTGGTTTCGCTGCTACCGGCCTTTGGTGAACGCAGCGTCCCTGTGCGGGTCAAACTGGGCGTGGCAGTTGCTTTCACAATGATTGTCATTCCCGCCATACCCGCATCGGGTGTTATGCCGGGCTTTCACAAAATGATTGGATTAATCACCATCGAAGTCTTGATCGGTCTTATGCTCGGCATCGGGTTGCGCCTTTTTGTCCTTGCATTACAAACTGCAGGTTCAATCGCGGCGCAAGCGACATCCTTGTCTCAGATCCTGGGCGGAGCGGCCGCAGAACCTGTCCCGGCGATGGGGTATCTGCTGACGCTGGCCGGCTTGGCGCTGGCGGTATTGCTTGGCCTTCATATCCGTGCAGCGCAGTTCATGATCCACAGCTATATGCTGTTTCCGATGGGCGCGCTTCCAACTGCGCCTGATCTGTCGCAATGGGGCGTTGCGCAAGTCGCCCGCAGCTTTGGACTGGCCTTTGCGCTGGCGACGCCCTTTGTCATCGCATCGCTGATCTACAACCTCGCACTGGGCGTAATTAACCGCGCCATGCCGCAGCTCATGGTCGCTTTTGTCGGTGCCCCAGCAATCACTTTCGCAGGCCTTTTCCTGCTTTTCGCCGGGGCACCATTGATCCTGGCAACCTGGTCTGACGCTTTGTTCGCCTTTCTCCAAAATCCTCTGGGAGGGCTGAGATGAGCGCATCAGACGACAGTGATAAGTCATTTGAGGCGACCCCGCAAAAGCTGGAAAAAGCCCGAAAAAAAGGCGAGGTAGCGAAGTCCAATGATCTGTCGGTGGTGGCTGCATACATGGGACTGCTCGTCGCATTTTTGCTCACGGGGCAATTCACAGCAGAGCATCTGGGGGCTCTGTTCGTGGTCTTGATCGACCAATCAGATCAATTCGCAAGCTTGCTGACCGTCGGACCCGCGACATCCACCGTCGCTGGGATTCTGAGATCAACTATGGCACCAATCGCCGCGTTGTTTATCGTTCCGGCAGTCGCGGTGTTGCTCAGCCTGATCGCCCAGCGCGCACTGATCTTCGCGCCGGAAAAGCTGAAACCACGCGGTTCACGCATCTCGATCGTCTCAAACGCAAAGAACAAGTTTGGCAGGGGCGGGTTGTTCGAATTCGCCAAGAGCTTTGTTAAATTGTTGATCTATGGAACATGCGTGACCCTATTTTTACACGTCCACCTGCCAGAGATTCTGACAGCTAGTGCAGCCGCTCCGAGATCCTCAATTCTGTTGATGATGAACTTACTAAGCCAATTTCTGTTTATCGCCATAATGATCGCGCTGGCGATCGGCGTGATCGACTATCTGTGGCAACATGCCGAACACCTTCGCAAAAACAGAATGTCACGCAAAGAAATTCAAGATGAAACCAAGGATTCCGAGGGTGATCCGCACGTCAAACAGCAGCGTCGCCAACGCGCGCAGGACATAGCAACCAATCAGATGATGGTGGATATGCCCAAGGCCGATGTGGTGATCGTCAACCCGACGCATTATGCGGTGGCGCTGAAATGGTCGCGAGCAAGTGGCAGCGCACCGGTTTGCGTCGCCAAAGGGGTAGATGAAATCGCGGCAACAATCAGGGCCACGGCCGGAGACGCAGGCATTCCTATTCATTCCGATCCACCAACAGCACGCGCATTGCACGCGACCGTCGGGATCGGACAGGAAATTACCGAAGAATACTACCGACCCGTTGCAGCTGCTATTCGGTTTGCCGAATCCATGCGCAAACGAGCGAAGGGTCAGGTCGGATGACGCAAGATCGCATGGACAACCTTTTGACCGTCGCTGAAGCTGTTTATCAACGGGAACACCAAAAATTGCACCCTTTGTTGCAGCGCGAAGCCCAGTTGCTTCAGCAATTGACGCGTCTGGATTCTCAATTAGCCGAAGTAAAATCGACGAGTTCACAGTCGGATGGCTATCAGGTCACCGGCGCAGACCTGTTGTGGCACGGCTGGGAATCTTTGACACGGCGCAACCTGAACACCGAGTTGGCGCGCCTGCGATCACAAAAGCTTGCGGCAATGGAAGAATTGCGTGGGGCATTTGGGCGCAAACTGGCCGTTGCCGATCTGTCGCGCCGCCTACAAGAACACAAGCGACGCATGCGACAATCTAAAGCTCAGGAATCGTAACCCCAACCCGTTCAGGTATCCTGTCGGCTGACACTCATGATCAGAACTTGCGAGACATCTTCGCCCAGATCCTTTCTCGCAACCTCCAGCAACGCATTGCGCAATGCCGTCAGGTTGTCTGACCGCGTGAATGCGCCGTCAAACCCGCCGATATTGGCGTGATCAAACAGAACTTGCAGAAACCGGTCCCTTAATTTTGGTTCGATCTCATAAAACGCTTCGGCAATCCCCGGCCTCACCTCAAGGCTGAGGGAGATGGTGACGAGCGCCGATATCTCGTCCTCGGAAACCACGGGGACCACGAACTGTTTGGTGAGTTTCAGATACTCATGTGTTTCTGATTGATCATCTTTGCCGGGTTTAGTTTTGTTTTTCTTGTCTTCATTGGGTTTTTGCCCAGCCTCCGCAAGATCTTCAGCTTCCCCGGAAGGGGACAATAGGATCCGGGCGCCCGCACCGGCAGCCAGGCCGAAAACCAGAAAAACGATCGGTAGTAGTTTTCCCATCAGCGCAGCCCTCAGAAAGGTAGCAAGGTATCAAGTATCTGTTGTCCATAGCGTGGTTGCTGCACATCCGTGATCTGCCCGCGGCCACCATAAGACACCCGCGCTGACGCGATCTTGTCATAGGTGATTTCATTCTGGCGCGAGATATCTTCGGGGCGGACATAGCCCGAGACCAGCAGTTCCCGAAGTTCGAAATTCACCCGCAGTTCTTGCGATCCAGAAATCGAAAGCACACCGTTAGGCAGCACGTCGACGACCGTTGCCGCCACGCGCAAGGTCAGTTTCTCTTTGCGTTTGACCGATCCCTTCCCTTTGCTGACCGAAGCCGAGTCAATTGAAACGGCATCATCAAGTGAGGCGCCTTCCGGCAGGCGTTCACCCGCACGCTGCGGCAGGCCGAAGAGTTCCGGCACTGCAAGGCTTTCCGACCCCGCGCGCGATCGATTGGTATCGTTGGAAATTTCGGCCTTTTCATCCAGCTCGATCACGACCGTTAGAATGTCGCCTTTTTTCATCGCGCGCTGATCCCCAAGCAAGGAATGCTGACCGCCACTCCACAAAGAGGACTGGTCGACCGTTCGCTGCGGCTGGCTGTGCAGCGGAAGCCCGGGCCACAGCATGGCAACATGTTCGGGCGATTCCGTGTTTGGTGTCAGGCTGGGCGGCTTGCCAAGGTGGTCCAATCGTCCACACGCCGCAACACTCAGAACGACAAATAGCAGGGGTTTCGAAAGGCTCGGCATCATTTAACCTCAATTTGTCCATCGGGACGGATTACGCCCGTTACTGTTGTGCGAGACGCCAGATTCATGACACGGATACGCTCGCCTGCTGCGCCCCGGCCCAACGCGCGGCCTTCGGCAGTGATCGATAGCGCGACGTGATCGAACACCAGCGTCACCAGATCGTTTCGGTCCACGATCGCAGGCGGACCGACATCGGCAAGGCGGATTGGCCGACCTGGATAAAGCGCAACACGTGCCTCCTGACCGATAAGATCTTCTGGCCTACGAACCGCCCCATTGACCTCAGTGGTTTTGATTTCGAGGTCGGATGAGACAATGACCTCTTTGGCGCGGATCGTGCGGGTCGGCACAACGATCTCGGCCAAGCTTGGCATCGGCATCATGCATAGTATGAAGGTTAACAGGCGCATCACCGCACCTGCGTGGTTGCGCCCATCATCTGGTCGACGGCGGAAATAACTTTGGCGTTCATTTCATAACCACGCTGCGCTTCGATCAGTTCCGTGACCTCGCGCACCGCATCGACTGAGCTGTCCTCAAGATAGCCCTGCCGCAATGTGCCCAGCCCATCTTCGCCCGGGGTGCCGACCACCGGTGCACCCGAGGCTTCGGTTTCCTTGAAGAGGTTGCTACCAATCGCCTCAAGACCCTTGGCGTTCGAGAAGCTGGCCAGCGTAAACTCGCCCAGCAACTGCCCCTCGGCCGTATCATCGAAATAGGCATAGACCTCACCCGCCGCATTGATCGAGATCGATCTGGCATCGTCTGGAATGGTAATTTCAGGGGCAACGGCAAAGCCATCAGAAGTTACGATCAGACCTTCGGCCGAACGTTTCAGGCTTCCGTCTCGGGTAAAGGCGGATTGGCCATTCGGCATGGTGACTTCAAGGTAACCTCGCCCTTCAATGGCGACATCCAGATCACTGCCCGTTGCCGAGAGCCCACCCTGTTCCAGCTGTACGGTGACGGCGGCAGGGCGCACGCCCAACCCCAGCTGAATACCTGTCGGAAGGACCGTTCCATCCGAGGCATTGACCGCCCCGGCGCGCGCCATCTGTTGATAGTGCAGATCGGCAAACTCGGCCCGGCGGGTGTTGTAGCCGGTTGTATTCATATTCGCGAGGTTGTTTGAAATTGTCTCAACCCGCATCTGCTGTGCGGTCATGCCCGTAGCCGCGATCTTCAATGCTCGCATGTCGTATTCTCCTTCCGGTAATCAGCGCATCAATGCCTTAAGCGCCCCGCGAACCCGTTCGTCTTCGGCCTCAAGAAAACTCTGCCCGAGCTCGTAGGCCCGCTGAATTTCAATCATCCGGGTCACCTGACCAATGGCATTGACATTCGATCCTTCGAGAAACCGATGCAGCACGACCGGCTCGTCCACCGGGTCCACCTGCCCGCCTGCACGGAAATGTGTGCTTCCTTCGCGCACCAGGTTTTCGGGATCGGCGACCTTGTAGACACCGATCTGGCTCAGAAGTTGTCCATCGACGCTCATCGTGCCGTCGCTGCCAACATCGATCGTTGCGGCGTCGGGCGGGACAAAGACCGACGCGCCATTGCTGTCCAGAACCCGGTGCCCGTCCATCGTCACCAGATCGCCCTCAGCATTGGGTGAGAAACTGCCGGAACGCGTCAGGCGGTTCCCAGCGGGCGTTTCGATCATAAAGAACCCGTCCCCTTCGATGGCAAAGTCGAAGGACCCGCCTGTCTCGGTCAGCACACCTTGTTGCAGAGAAGTGTTTCGAACCTGCGCACGGCTGAGCGATAGTGAAGGATTGCCCGGCATATCCCGGACGAATTCGGAGAACACCAACCCCTGCTGACGATACCCGGTCGTGTTGGCATTGGCGATATTGTTGGCCACCATTCGCATCTCATCCATGAGACCGGATTGGCGGGACAAGGTGACATAAGCGGTGTCCATTAGCGACCTCCGGCAATAAGCGGGACCAATGTCCCGGTAAAAAACGTAACAAGGGTCTGGGTCATGAAGCCCATCGACATCCAGAACACGACCACGATTGCAATCAGCTTAGGCACGAAGGTCAGGGTCATCTCCTGAACCGAGGTCAAGGCCTGAAACAAACCAACTGTAAGGCCCGAGATCAGCGCCACCGCCAGGATCGGAACCGACGTGATGACTGCAACCCAAAGCGCCTGGCGCACGATGTCGTAGAACAGACCTTCGCTCAGCATCGTTCAGACCGGCATCCGCAAGATTTCCTGATAGGCTTCAACGACTTTGTTCCGAACAATCACAGCCGTTTCCACTGCCAACTCTGTCTGCGCCAGCGCCTGAACCAAAGCGTGCGGATCGGCCTGCCCAACCATCGAAGATTGCGTGACTTGCTCGCTGTGTTTCAGCGTCGCCACGAAATCCTGAAACGAGGATCGCAGCCCTTGCGCTGTCCCCTGATGTTCGGGGTCGGCCTGCGTTGCAGGGCGCGCACCCGTATAGTTCTGTGCGGCGGTAAGTGAGCGAACATCCATTCTGGTATTCCTTTATTTTCGGAGTAGATCCATCAGACTTGATGACATCTGCCGGGTCTGGTCGAACATCTTGAGGTTGGCTTCGTAGCTGCGCTGCGCCTCTCGGGCGTCTGCTATTTCGATCATCAGATCGACATTTGATCCTCTGTAATGGCCAGTCTCATCAGCCATAGGGTGGCCAGGATCATAAATTCGGCTCAGGTCGCGACGATCGAGTTTGACGCGCCCCGCCTGAACCATCTCTTTTCCGTCCCGTTCGACTGTCTCAAACGGGACCGTCTTACGCCGGTATCCCGGCGTATCGGCGTTCGAGATGTTCTCGGACACATGACGCAACCGCGCTGCTTGTGCACGCAGTGCGCTAGCCGACGCGTCCAACGAGTAGGAAAAATCGCTCATCGTGAAACCCCCTATGCCCGGCCCAGACTCGTGCGCAGCACACCGATTGAAGACTTGTAGATCGCTAATGCCCGGTCATGTTGTCGCTTAACCTCGACAGCTTTCAGCATCTCTTCTTCCAATGAAACACCATTGCCATTCGGATCGCTCGAAGCCGCGACCGTGAATTCAGCCCAAGGCTGAGCGCGCACATCACCATTCAGATGACCCGTCCGAGTCGCGGTCATCGCGACCTCTTGGCTCGTGTTTTCAAACGCTGTCTGGAATGCTTCAATATCGCGGGGCTTGTATCCCGGCGTATCCGCGTTGGCCATGTTGCGCGCAACAACCGCTTGCCGTTGTCCGGCATGGGTTGCCATTGCGTAGGCAGTCTTAAAGACGTTCAGGTCATTGAACATCGGGGCTTCTCCCTCGATCAATTTCAATCAAGGCTTAACCCCGATTCCTTTAGAAACCGTTTTCAACAAATCTATTTGGAGGACCTGCGATGGCCGATCTCGATCCGATGCGTCTGAAATGCGAATTCGATAGGATGTCGGCGGTACACCATATCGGGCGTGTGACCGGTGTTGCGCGCGGCGTGGTTGAAATTGATGGTCTGACCGCCCAAGCCCGGATCGGGGATCATCTGACGCTGCGCCGACAAAAAGGCCCGGACCTGCCGGGCGAGGTCCTGCATGTCGAATCAGGCGCGATCCATATGCTGCCAGCCTCCGCACCCGATGGCGTAAGCCTGGGGGATCAGGTCTCTCTCGACCTGATGCCTGCCTTTGCGCCCGGAATGCATTGGCTTGGGCGGGTGATCGATCCGTTTGGCAAACCTCTGGACGGCAAGCCCCTGCTGCCTGGCACGCTTAAACGTGACCTTATGCAGGCCCCGCCAACTGCGGTATCGCGCAAGCCGCTGGGCGGTCGTATGGAAACCGGGTTGGCCATCCTCAACACGATGCTGCCCATTGTCCAGGGTCAGCGAATCGGCCTGTTCGCTGGTTCAGGCGTTGGCAAATCGACACTTCTGGCGACGCTTGCCCGCTCCGTCCAGGCGGATGCTGTGGTCGTTGCATTGGTGGGCGAACGCGGGCGCGAAGTGAATGAGTTTGTCGAGAACGCCCTGGGTGCCGAAGGTCTGAAACGATCCGTCGTCGTGGCCGCAACCTCGGATCAATCGGCCCTGATACGCAGACGGTGCGCATGGTCGGCCATGTCGGTGGCGGAATACCTGCGGGATCAAGGGTTAAACGTTCTGTTTCTGGCCGATTCAGTTACTCGTTTTGCCGAAGCGCATCGCGAGATTGCCGCCGCAATGGGTGAGGCCCCATCGCTACGTGGCTACCCGCCATCGGTCACGCCGCTGATTGCAAACCTGTGCGAACGGGCGGGTCCCGGAACTGCCGATCAAGGTGACATCACCGCAGTCTTCAGTGTTCTTGTCGCGGGTTCTGACATGGACGAGCCCATTGCGGACATTCTGCGCGGCGTCTTGGACGGACATGTCGTGCTGAGCCGAGACATCGCCGAACGCGGGCGCTTCCCAGCGATTGACCTCAGCCGATCCGTATCACGCAGCCTACCAGGTGCGGCGACCGCAGATGAGAACCAGTTGATTACAGAAACCCGCAAGCTGGTCGGCAGTTATGAGCAATCTGAGGTGATGATCAAAGCCGGTCTCTATGCCGAAGGAACAGATCCTTTGTTGGATCGCGCCGTCCGGGTCCACGAAGAGCTAGATAGCTTTTTTGCGAAGGCCGATCCCGATGGTATCGAAAACAGCTTTAATCGATTATCTCTGATTTTAAGGCGCGCTGGTGTAAACCCGGTGTCGCAGTCTTAGAATTCAGAACAGTTTTAAGTGTTAAGCCCACCTTAACACCTGCCCTGCTAGGCCAGTAAGCGGGTGAATAGAAGGTGGTGGAGATGGGTGCGCAATCCAATGCGGCGCCAATCATCATCAAGAAGAAACGTGTATCGGGTCGCGATGCTCACCACGGTGGTGCGTGGAAGGTCGCGTATGCGGACTTTGTCACTGCCATGATGGCGTTCTTCATGTTGATGTGGCTGCTGAATGCAACAACCGAGACGCAACGCAAGGGTCTGGCGGATTATTTTTCGCCCACGATTCCGGTCAATCCGGTCTCGGGCGGCGGCGATGGTGCCTTCGGCGGTGACAACATGTTTTCGGAAAAAACCATGGTTATGGATGGATCAGGTGCCAGCAATCGGAACCCCACCGAGGCGAAACAGGCGCGCGGATCAACCGGCGTGGATGCGAAAGGCGGCGGTAAGGGTGCGTTCGAAGATTTCTCGTCGCTCGAGGCGCAGTTGCTGGGGCGCGCTGGGGAAAGCCTGGTGTCCGATAAGATGCGCAAGCACATCGTGACCCGCGTCACCGACGAAGGGCTGGTGGTCGAGCTGTTCGCCACTGAGGATCAACCGTTGTTCGAATCGGGGACAGACACGCCAACCCAAATGATGCGCGCGCTGACACTTTTGGTAGCGCGGTCTTCTGATCTGGTGACAAACGCAATCGCGGTCGAAGGGCATGTGCGGTCTGCGCCCGTCGTGTTGGCGAATAACCCGGTCTGGGATCTGTCGACCGCGCGGGCGCAAAGCACCCGCCAACTGCTGCAGAACAAAGGCATTCAGCCACAGCGGTTGGACCGCGTGACTGGGCACGCGGACCGAGAGCTTTCGGATAAAAACCCCATGGCGATACGCAATAATCGGATTGAGATCATCTTTTTACGCAACCCTTAAGGGGTAAAGGATAGACAGCATTTTAGCTGTTAGCCGGCTGTTAAGGGCCAGTGCGGTACGTGTTGCATCAACGAATGACGCAACAAAAGGGCGTACCGATGACCATATCCTCTTCGCTGAATGCCGGTGTGGCAGCGTTGAAGGCCAACGCCAACAGGCTGGCCACGATCTCTGACAACATCGCCAATTCATCGACATTTGGCTATAAAAGAGTCGAGACCGACTTTCACTCCATGGTCACGTCTGGTCAGGGCGGCAGCTATTCGGCAGGCGGGGTCAGAACCACCAGCCAACGCCTGATAGATCAGCGCGGATCGTTGGTAACCACCAACAACTCAACCGATCTGGCCGTGCGCGGAAGGGGTATGCTACCGGTTCGTCCCAGTTCGCAGATCGCGTCAGGTTCAAATGAGATGCTGCTGACCACGACAGGCTCATTCCGCACCAATGAGGAGGGGTATCTGGTCACACAATCCGGCCTTGTACTTCTTGGCTGGCGTGCCAATCCAGATGGCTCGATCCCCAGCGTCCCGAGGGATACGCCCGCCGCTCTGGAACCCATTCAGCTAAGCGTCAATCAGCTTTCGGGCGCCCCCACAACATCCATGAACCTGCGGATGAACCTGCCTGCAACAGCGACCGACGCCGGTGCTCCGGGTGACACGCAGCCCTTGTCGGTCGAGTATTTTGACAATTTGGGCAAGTCTGAAAGCGTCGATATCGAATTGATCCCCACCGTTCCTGCGACCGGCAGCAGCAATGAATGGACCATGACATTGCGCGATTCAGCCTTGGGCGGCGCTGTCATCGGAGAATATACCCTGACCTTCACCGATAGCCGCACAGCCGGTGGTACACTAGCCAGCGTCACCGCCGTGACCGGCGGTGCCTATGACCCGGCGAACGGCAGCGTTGTCGTCAACGTCGCCGGCGGACCGATGGAGATCAACATCGGCCAGATCGGCGATGCGGACGGCATTACACAGCTTTCCGATACCTTTGCTCCGGTTTCGATCACACGCGATGGTTCGGCCGTTGGCACGATGACAAGCGTACAGGTTGATGAGAACGGCTATGTCTATGCTTTCTATGATACTGGGGTCAGCCGCCGGATGTTCCAGATTCCACTGGCCGATGTGCCGAATCCAAACGGTCTGACGGCGTTGGACAGTCAGACCTATGCCCCCTCGCGCGACAGCGGCACCTTTTTCTTATGGAACGCGGGTGAAGGTCCGACAGGAGATCTTGTTTCTTTTGCACGCGAGGAATCGACCACCGATGTCGCCACCGAGTTGACCTCAATGATCCAGACCCAGCGGGCCTATTCCTCAAGCGCCAAGGTCATTCAGACTGTGGATGAGATGCTGCAGGAAACCACCAATATCAAACGCTGATCTGATGATTGATCAACGAAAGGGATGCGTCCGATGAATATGTCGACAGCACTGAACAACGCTCTGGGCGGGCTGAGCGCAGCCAGCCGTGGTGCGGCGGTGGTTTCAGGAAACATCGCCAACGCCTTGACCCCGGGATATGCTCGCAGATCGCTTGAACTGGCGACCAGCGCAGTTTCTGGTAATGGCGTTCGTGTCGTTGGTATCACTCGGCACCAGGATCCGGTACTGATCGCAAACCGCCGTGCGACCGATGCAGACCTGATGGCAGCCAAAACCGTGGCGCAATTTCATTCAAGTTACGAGAAACTGTTGGGGGCAGCCGACGATGCCACTTCGATCTCGGCCAGACTGGCCCAATTCGAAAGCAGCCTGATTACAGCTGCAAGCCTGCCCGGCTCAGCCCAACGGCTGGATCAGGCCGCCCGTGCAGGCGGTACATTGAGCACAGCGCTCAATACAGCGTCCGAAGGGGTGCGGCAAATGCGATCCGATGCGGATCGCACGATAGGCAAACAGGTCGATACGCTGAATCAGACTCTGAAAGACATCGAGAAACTGAATGCTCGTATCCCCGCTGTCCGCAATTCGGGCGGTGATATTGGCGCGCTGTTGGATCATCGTCAGATTCTGGTCGATCAAGTCAACGAGTTGGTGCCTGTCAACGCGATCGCGCGCGATAATGATCAGATTTCCCTTTATTCCGATGGCGGGTTGATCCTGCTGGAAGGAACCGCGGCCGAGTTTTCGTTCTCGACCACAGGCGATACCATGCCGCATATGACCGTTGGCAACGGGTTGTTGTCCGGGCTCGAGATCAACGGCCGACCCGTTCGCGTGAGCGGAGAGTTCGCCCAAATCCGAGGCGGCGCATTGATGGCCCAGTTCTCGGTCCGCGACGAACTGACCGTCGAAGCGCAAGCCGATCTGGACGCCGTCGCCCGCGACCTGATCGAGCGCTTTGAAACCACCGGGTTGGACCCGACCGCTGCCGCGACCGATCCGGGCGTCTTCACGGATGACGGCAGCCGCTTTGATCCGGTTTCTGAAACCGGTCTTGCGTCGCGCATCTCACTAAATGTTGTGGTCGACCCGGATGCAGGGGGTGACAGCTGGAGATTACGCGCGGGTCTGGGGGCATTGATCCCCGGTGCGCCGGGTGATGCCAGCCAGTTGCAAGCTTTTGGGGCCGTTCTGACCGACTCGCGCCCGGCCCCCAGCGTGGGGTTTGGGACAGGCACGATGCGCGCGGCCGAGATCGCCGAGGCGTTGCTTTCCAAAGCCGGGGCAAACGCACACACAGCTGACCAGCGCAGCAGTTTTGCAGCAAACGCGCAGCTGGAGATGCAAAAAGTCGTCGCGGAGCAAGGTGTTGACAGTGACGCGGAACTGCAGCGCTTGATGCAGATCGAGCAAGCCTATGCCGCAAACGCACGCATCGTCGCTGTCGTGGATGAACTGATGGATACCCTGTTGAGGTTATGAACATGACACTGAATTCGATCGGGGATCTGGCCCGCGGCCTTACACTCAGAACTCGCAGCGCCGAGATCAAATCACAAATCGAAACACTGTCGTATGAGATGTCCACCGGCAAGGTGCAGGATATCTCGGGTCGTCTGGGTGGTGATTACTCGCACCTACTGGATCTAGATCGCAGCCTGGAACGGTTGGGCGCGCTTTCCATCGCCACCGCCGAGGCGCGGCTATTCACGGACGCAATGCAATTGAGCCTGACAACGCTAAGCGGCTCGGTCGCCGAGATGTCAGCGTCGCTGCTATCATTCGGCACGGCGAACCAGACCGTGACACATGAACAAGCATCGGTTCAGGCACGAAATGAGCTCGACACAATGATCTCAGCCCTGAATACGCGGGCGGGAGGGCGCAGCCTGTATTCCGGAACATCGACTGACGTCTCACCTCTGCCCTCCGCTGAAACATTATTGACAGCGCTGCAGGCCGAATTGATAGGGCTGACCTCCCTAACAGATATCCAACAGGCCGCTGAGGATTGGTTCAACGACCCCGCCGGATTTGATGCGGTGATATATCAAGGTGGCACAGACACCTTGGCTCCGATGCAGATTTCCGAGAACGAGCGGATCACGCTTCCGATCACTGCGACAGACCCCACGCTCAAGGACGCTTTGCGCGATGTTGCGGTTGCGGCTCTGGCCACAGATGATGCGCTTGGATGGACACCTGATCTACGAACCGCATTGTTCACGCAGCTTGGTGTTGAGCTGGCCAATACAAAGGATGCGACGGTCAATTTGCGCGCCCAGGTCGGCGCGGCTGAGGCGCGTGTGGAGCAAGCCGCAACGCGCAACGCCGCCGCAAGGACCAGCGCTGAGCATGCGCGCAATGCGTTGATCGCTGCAGATCCCTATGAGACTGCGGCACAGTTGCAAACCGTGCAGTTCCAACTGGAGAGTCTGTATTCCGTGACCGTTCGCAATGCCAACCTGTCACTGGTGAATTTCTTGAGATGAAGATATTCGCATTCCTTTTGATAGTCTTACCTTGCATTGCCAATGCCGGGGCTATACGCCTGAAAGATCTGGTGGATTTCGACGGGGTCCGCGGCAATGATCTGGTTGGCTACGGCCTTGTGGTTGGCCTGAATGGCACCGGTGACGGCTTGCGCAATTCTCCGTTCACCGAAGAGATTATGTCCAACATTCTCGAACGGCTGGGCGTAAACGTGAATGGCGAAGATTTTCGCCCCAAAAACGTCGCCGCCGTATTGGTCACCGCCACCCTACCACCCTTCGCGCGCGTCGGCGGTCAGATTGACGTCACCGTCTCTGCCATCGGAGATTCCAAAGGACTTCTTGGGGGGACATTGATCATGACACCCCTGAATGCAGCAGATGGTCAGATTTATGCCGTGGCGCAAGGGACAGTGCTAGCCGGAGGCGCTGCGGTTGAAGGCGAAGCAGCGTCGGTTGTAAGCGGGGTGCCGACATCGGGCGTCATACCCTCGGGCGCGCGTGTGGAGCGCGAGATCGATTTTCAGCTTGCTGATTTGACTCAATTCAGACTGGCGTTGAGAGAACCGGATTTCACGACCGCAAGCCGCATTGAGGCCGCCATCAACAGAGAATTCAACCGCGCCGTCGCACTCATGCGCGATTCCGGCACTGTGGAGTTGAGCATTGAGGCGACGCGGGCCGTATCAACCGCGCATGCGATTGGACGTATTGAAAACATACTGGTCGAACCCGAAAGCAAGGCCCGCGTCGTGGTGGATCAGAGATCCGGCACAATTGTTATGGGTCGGGACGTCAGGATCTCACGCGTCGCGGTATCGCAGGGCAACTTGACCCTCACGGTCGAGGAAGCCCCGATTGCTGTTCAGCCAAATCCGTTTGCGCGAGGCGAAACAGTCGTTGTTCCGCGCACCTACGCTGGGATCGAAGAGGAAGAAGGAACGGGGCTTGCAGAAATTCCCGAGGCAACCACCTTGTCCGAAGTGGTCGCCGGGTTGAACGCCTTGGGCGTGTCGCCACGCGATATGATCGACATCCTGAAAACCATCAAGGCTGCCGGGGCGCTTCATGCTGAGTTCATCGTGAGATGAGCAGTCAGACCACAGCGCACGCCTTTTGGCGTACCACTTTACTTGGATTTCCAACTGTCCAGCCAGCGGCGAAAGCCCTTGCGCTTTTCATCTATTGCATCACCAGCGGCGTAAAGACCATCTTCCATGTTCTCCAAAACAGGATCGATCTTCTTTTGCCGAAACCGCCGCCATCGAACCCAGATGGCCCAAACCAGCGCAGCAAACACAGTCAGGAAGACGATATTGAACCACGGGATGATGCGGACATCCGGCCCCTCGACATGCCGGATGAAAATTGCGTTGGGAAAAATCGACATGAACTCATTGCGCCAGCCGTAATGCGTTACGACCACCCAATCGGGGTTATCTTTGGTCGACTTGGCATCGTTGGCCTCGGTGTAAAGGTTCGCAGTGTCGAACTTGAAATAAGGCGGCCAGCCCCAACCGGTGTCTTCGTTGCGATAGACAATCGGCTTCCCGTTGGCGCGTACGGCCTGAATGAACTGTACATCGCGGTTTGACAGGCTGGTGGATTGATCTTCAGGCTCGGACCAGAAGATCCGCGTCCAGTCCGTCAGGTCCTGACGTTCCTCATAGGTGTTGACGATCCGCACCACATCGTGCTGCGGTAGGGAATACTGCAAGATCACGGCGATCGTGCCCCAGAAGATGATAATGAACGCCCATTTCACATAGGCCATGCCTTAACCCTCACATGTAATTCACGATGTAGATCAGCGCGCCAATCGCCACCCAAGGTACAATATAGACACCCAAAATCAGTTTGCGCCGGAATGAGTTGTCGTAGACGTGCAAACCACGCGCAACAAACGCTTCTTTGTTACCGGTTTTGCCCTTTTCGTCCCACCACGTCTCCAACTTTCGCCGCCTAACTCCTCGCGAATAAAAGGACAGCGCGAAATAGGCAATCGTCTGGATCACCAGCAGGATCAGAAACAGGCGCATCGCTCCGAACATCTTAATCTCTCCTGACCGCGCCCCAAGGGCCGACCCGTGCGATCACTGTTTCGCTGACCCGGTCATTGCCGGTCATGTCCGGTTCATGACCAAATAGAGCCGCCCGCGCGCCTGCCTTGTCCACCTGATACTCGCGGGCAAGGAAGTCGGCAACATAGGCTTTCTTGGTCTCGGGCCAGGTCCTGTAAGTACTATAAAACAATTCCTTGTGGCAGATGAACATCTGCCGCGGATCCAGCGGAGCCAATTCGGTCAACAGCATATTCACCAGATCGCGGTTCGGCGTATCGGCTGCGCGCAATGTGTAGAAATAAGCGGGATGATCCGAGGTGATGCGTGGCCAGCGCCCGCCATCCGTCGCCCAGCGCAACAGTTGCGCGAGGCCGTGATAGGCTTCGGGCAGCCGGTCCGAGTGGTTGCGGGCGAGGCGGCGCATATCGCTGCGATCCAACCCGGTCAGATCGACATCGGCATCTGCTGCGGCAGCAATGGTCAGAAAGTCCATTTTCTGCTGCAGTATCGCAGCAGCATCCACGCCGCGCGCTTTGACAATCGGTTCAACCAGATCGTTGTAGTCCAGAAACTTTGCGATCTGGTTCCGCTGCGACGGGCCAAAGACATATTTGATCGGCATATCGTCAGGCTTTTCGCCCATGCAAATCGCCGCCGGGTGATCCATATCCGGGAACAGGTAGAGCCCGCCAAAGTGTGCCGTCCAGAAATTACGCTGCTCGAATGCGGTATGGCGCAGGCGAACGGGATTGCGAGTGACGTCGCCGGTTTCCTTGGCCGTTTCGATCATCTTGGCGATCAGCACATCGTCGAACCATGCATCCTCTTCGGTTTTGAAACGTTCGACCATGCCCGCTAGCTGCTGGGCCTTGCGTAGGGTGCCGCCTGCGGTGTCGGCCTCGATCTCGATCTTGCTCAGGTTCAACAGGTCGCGCGGCGTGCTGAGTTTGATGACCGAGTTCACCAGCTCTCCGGCCACCGCATCGGCGGCGGTCAAGGCAAACAGTTGCGCCTCGTTCATATCGATGAATTCGCGCAGGATATCGCGCGAGGTCGAGAATTTGACGTTCAGCAAAGGCGCGCGT
Organism: Ruegeria sp. H9; assembly: GCF_056532915.1. Classification (NCBI taxonomy): domain Bacteria; kingdom Pseudomonadati; phylum Pseudomonadota; class Alphaproteobacteria; order Rhodobacterales; family Roseobacteraceae; genus Ruegeria; species Ruegeria sp. H9. Next base: position 326,633 of record NZ_JBQFNX010000003.1, read on the forward strand.
TTCTGCTCGGTCGTCAGCAGGATGAACTGCCGGTTAACCCCGTTGGGGTTGAGGTAGAGCTCATCCTCCAGCTCAATCCCCACCTCTGGCGAATAGCCCGAGATATCGACATGGAAATCCGTTAACGCCGTAGTCTTGCCCGTCAGATGCTGCAGCGCGCGGTTATACCGCTTGACCAGAGCCGGGCTGGAGATGTGGATGAGATTGCCGAACATCAGGCCTTTTTCGATGAGGCGGATCATAACAATTGCCTTCCCGCGCAACGGTAGCGATGCGCCCGGCCTGAGGGTGGGTGCGGAACGCGCCCGCCCTGGGGGCCGGGTCGGGCGCGTCGCGGCTGCGCCGCGATATCACTCTCAAACAGAAACCTGTACTCCAAGAATTCGAAACTCATGCTCGCAGTCCTTTTGCAAATGCAAAAATGATCGCGAAACCAAGGGGTACTGCAATCAACCAGAACTGTAGCTGAAAATAGACCATTACATCTGCGGGATTTGCGTTGCCAACGTCCACGGCAAATCGGTCGACAAAAAAATTCATCAAAGTGTAGCTGGTAAGAATTGCCAGAACAGCGCAAACCGCGCCATATACGAAGAAAGGAAGAAAACATTTCTTTCCGCTTTCTTTAGCCGCACGAGATGTTCGATAGGCTCGGAACCCTATTGGAATAGCAACCACAGTGCTCAGTAGAAGAGGCAGACCTATAGCGATCAAATAATTCACCCCTTCCCCTCCAGATACCGCCGCTTAGCCTCTTCCATCCGACCCATCTCACGCACTGCGTTTTCGATGGCGACCTCGTCACTCTTGTCGGCATAGCGGAATTCGCTGTCGGCGTAGCGGTTGATCTCCTGGATTACCATTTCCACCGTGATCGGCTGGCGCAGGTCGTCGATCATCGCCTTCTTGGTGTCGTAGTCGCGGAACAGGAACAGGTCGGGGTTTTCCATCCACTCGTCGGGCAGTTCGAAATCCATCGCGCGGACCTTGACCGCGTCGGTGATGTTCTTGATCGCACGGCCGGTGAACCGCTCATCCGCCTGCTGGATCGCCTTGAGGTAGGTGCCCAGCTTGGCAATCGTGTCCATCTGGCCGATCTCGCCAGACACCCGGTCATAGACCTGCAGCAGGGCATCCTCATGTGGACGGGAGTGGCTTTCAAAACTGGCGGCGACGGCCTTTTTGATCTCCTGCGCGGCATAGGCTTCGTGTTCACCCAGCGGGATGTCGTGGTTACGGCCCATCAGCAGGTGTAGGATGTCAATGTAATCCTCGCGCGTTTGCGGCCCATCCACCAGGAACCGCGCGCCCGCCCGCTGGCGCAGGGCGTCGTCCACATTCTCGGGGTAGTTCGAGAACATGCCAAAGGTGCAGTTGCCGCGCACGACGGTGTTGGCCCCGGCAAAACTCTCCATCAGAACGGCGGTGATTTCCAGTTGCCCGGCCGAGGATTGACGGTCGCCGCGTTTGCCCGCCAGCTGGTCGATATCGTCGATGGTGCCGAAGCCGATAACCGAGGGGTCGATGATCGTGTTGATAAACGCCTTTGCGTTCTGGCCGGATTTGCCCTGATAGCTGTCGATATTGTCGGTGCTCAGGTTCTGATAGCGGAACGGATAGCCCGCATTCTGGCAATAATCGTTGATCAGCCCGGCCATCATCTGGATCAGAGTGGTCTTGCCGGTGCCCGGTTTGCCGTCGCCCATGAAGGTGAAGATGAACCCGCCAAGCTCGGCAAACGGGTTCAGGCGTCGGTCGAAGTCGTAGGCCATCACCATCTTGGCCAGTTTCATCGCCTGATACTTGGCGATATGGTTGCCGACCACCTCGTTCGGTTTCTTGAACGTCATGGTTAGCGTGGTGGATTTGGCTTTGGACGCAGGTTCGAACCCCCGGATTGTCAGGTCATCGGCCTCGATATGCCAGGCGGCATTCTGGAACGGTGCCAGATGGCCTGCGGACTGGGCGCGTAGAGCGACCTTTTCCATCAATTGCTCGGCATAGGCGCTGGTGGCTGCGATCAGGTGGGCATCATCGGGGGCGTGTTTGGCAAGGGTCTGGTCCAACTCCCACAGCGCGCCGTGCAAGGCGAGTTGGCCGTTGTCGGTCAGGACCTCTTCGATCTCACCGATATCGACAGTGGTCTCTCCCAGATGCGAGGAGATCAAGTACGCCAGCGCATTGCCGAAGGTGTGCGAGGTGATCAGAGCCTCGGCAGTCAGCAGTTCCGAGAATTCGGTCTTGCGGGCGGCAGGTAGATCTCCGGCCAAATTCGCGCGCTTCAGATCCGCCAGCGGAGTCTGTTCCGCATAAGCCTCGGCCACGGCCAGAGCGATTGCGATGGCACGTCGTATCGCCTGTTGCAAAGTCGCCTGTGGCGGCGAGACCAGAGTATCCCCGTCATCTGACGCTTCGATCCGTTCGACTAGATGCACCCCGTCCCTGCGGGCAGTACGGCGTGTCACCAGACCCGGCGTCGTCGACCGAAACCGCCGCCCGGTAGAGACACCAGGGGATCGTTCGACAGTCGTTTCAACCGCTTTGGCAATACGCGGAGCGTGCTCGAAACCGCTCAGCAAAGCAGTCGCTGCCGGATAGTGCTTACGAATGTCGTCTTCGCGCAATTCCATCTGATCTGACGTCAAACTCATGTTTTTCCTCGCAATGCCGGGCTGAAGCCCGGCCTACTCTTATCACGTAGGGCGGGTTTCAGCCCGCCTCTGGTCTCAATATCTCAACACCTGTCCGGCCTTGCTGACCACGAACTTGCGCACATCGGCAAAACCCGGCGGATTGCGTTCGGCCAGCACCTGAAACGGACGCTGGGGCAGGATGATCGACCGCTGGGTACGGGTAGCGCCGGTTTCGGCCCCCTGCCCTCCGAACGGATCCAAGGCAAAAACCTCGCGTTCGACGGTCGAGAACCATCCGGCCCGCTCTTCGATCACATCTTCGCTTTCCAGCTCTTCCGTGGTCCAGGCCAGCGCCCAGTCCTGACCTTGCGGAGATTGCGCATCCTCCAGCACCTGCCGCAGGGGGCCGGATTGTTCGGTATAGGCTGAGGAATACATTGGCCCCACATGAATGCGGCGCAGGTGTTTGGGGTGCAGGTCGTCGAAATCCTGATCGAACCCTTTGGCTATGGTCACCAGTTTCAACCCGCCCAGAGACTGCGCCATCAGATGCGCCTGCACTTCGGGCCAGCGGCGTTGGTCTTTGGGAAGGGCGGTTTTGCCGCTATCCTCCAGTTGCATCAGATAGATGACCGGCAGGTTGATCTGGCTGTCATAGACCGCCCAATGGATCATGAACTTCCGCCGCTCGCCCTCATTCCCGATCCAGTGGCACTCGGGATCGTTGCGGGCCCAGAACAGCTGACCTTTCAGTAATTCCTCGTAATAGAGCCTTTGTGACAGCGCAAATTGCAGCTTAGTGGGGATTTCCTGATCGCCAATGATCGTACGCACCATGTCAGTTTTTAGGTCAGCCTCGGATGGCATATTCGCCAGATGCACCTGCGCCTGCTGCGCGTCATTGGCCATCGTCAGCAGCTCGGCCGCCACCGGAAACCCGCTGTCACGCTTGTCCATCGCAAGGCTACCAAAAAACCGTCCCGTATCGCGCCCGACCAGCAGGTATTTCATACTGAGCGCCCGGAAGGTGTAGAGCAGCCCCGAGAGGTAGCGCGACACGATCCGCACCTCTTGCTTGCTGATCTCACCCTCAGCCTCCATCGTCGCGGCCACGCGCAGAAGGTGGACGGTGATGACCTCGAATTTGCGGAAATAGCGGCGCGAGGCGAAGGTGTCGGTCAGGCCGACATGGTCTTGGGTGGGATTAACTTCGACCACGAATGAACTCTCTATATCTGGTCCAATCTTGCGCAAAACATCCGAAACGATCTCGTACCAAGCGTGTCGCTTGGATCATCGACATACCGTTTTTTCGAAGGATGGCTTCGTTCAAGTTGACCAAAGCCATCCAAATAGCTGGCAGCCAAATGCGAACAATAAAATAAATGTAGGCCGGTAACATCAGAGCACCGAACAATACGGCTAAACCTTCAACGAAACCGTCATTGGGCAAACCTAGAAAAGCCAGGACCCAAACAGTCAACGTGAAGACGGCCAGCACTACCCCCAATGCCACAACGAACACGAGCATTGGACCGAATATCAGAATGATAGAGGCCATTTACGCCCCATACAAATTCTTATCATGCTTCTCGACAATCGAGGCAAAGCGCCGCGCGAACCGCTCATCCGCCTTGGCCTTTTTCTCCAGCACGTCGCGGGCAAAGACCATGTGGTCCTCATGCGCCTCAAGCATGTCGGCCATCTTCTGGTTGGTCGCGGTGCCGATGGCGGCCATGGCGGTTTGCGCTTCTTGATCCGTCTGCACGCCGATCTCGTTGATGCGGTGGGCCACGTCCTGCTGCTGTGCTGTTTTCAGCGATTTGGTCAGGGCGTCATACAGCACCACGCGCTGTTGCGTGTCTGTCTGCAGCTTGTTGATCAGCACCATCTGCGTCGCCGCCTGGTTTTGCAGTGAGTCGACCCAGGTTTTGCCCTTTTCGATATAGCGTTCCAGCGTCTGAGACTTGGCCAGCTTGACCTGCTCTTCCTGAACCTTGGCGTTGTATTGCTTGTTCAATTCGGCCAATTCAGTCTCTAACTGGGTGCGGGCGGCAGCATCCTGTTCGACGCTGATCTTGTTTTCCAGCGTGATGATTGTTGGGTCCATACCCTGAATCTCGGCGCGCAGTGCTTCCAACTCGGCCACCGTCGCCTCACGGTCATCCAGCGTGACAGTCAGGTTGTCCTCGACCTTGACGCGCTGTTCTTCCAGCACGGCCAACTGCCCTTCAAGCAGTTTGACGATCACATCCGATTTAGCGATCAGGTCCTGTAGCTTGTCGTCGATATTGGCGGTGCGCATGCGTTCCTGCCGCATGGACTCGGATTTGGCCTTGGCGAAGATGCCGACGAACGACTCCCACCCGGTTTTCGAACGCATTTCGTCGAAATCCTTGGAAAACGCGTTGGTCACGTCGTCGAGCCCCATGATCAGCTCAGCGATGTTGGCGTTCATCACCTCGGTATGGGCGTGCACATCTTCCAAAGTGGCATTTTCAATGTCGATATCTGCCTCTGCGGTTCCGATCTTGGCACGCGCCGCTTCGATCCGTGAGGTCAAGCCTTCAATCTGCGACTGGCTTTCGCGGACTTTCTGTTGCGTCTCTTGAATCAATGCTTCGAATTGCTGGTTCGACATCTGCTATCCCTATTCTTCTTATCATCCAATGACATAGGGAATGTTATGGCAATTTACATCCCCTTGGGCCTCCAAATCACCAAGACTGTGACAAACTCGACGCTAAAAAGATAGACGCAGAGACAAGGCCGAGACACATTGCCTACTGGTTTTCAGAAGGGAAAATAGAAGCTCTTGGATTTCTTAAGTTGAAGCTGCCGATGGCAAGCTCAGTAGTTCGAATACCGGAAATTGACCACAGCATCATCTTGAATAGCGCAATGGGCTTTTATGTGGCTCCGCGCATCATTGCTGTCCTTTGAGCGCGCGACCTCCAGATCAATCAGATCGATGCCATCAGAATTTGTCGTATAGGAAAGCGTCCGCTCAAAATCGACGGCATAGTAGCCTTGATTGCTCATGGCGGTGTGGGTCCGATGCATACAAAGCCCGATCGCATTCTCCTCGGGCGAAACGTGCGGGTGCTTCTGGTATTTTGATCCGTGCTTGTGATGGTGTTTGGCGATCGACGCTCCCAGCACACCCAACGCGACCCCAGCGATAAGCGCTCCTGTATCGTTGGCACGGGTTGATGTCGCGGTCAGTGTGGTCGATGCAACAACGGCACAGACTATAGCGGCAATAACGGATTTCATTCGCATCTATTTCGTCTCCCTCTGTAGGCAGTGAACAAAATTCAGTTCATTGAAGTGTTCCAGAAGAGACTAGCCTGACGACCTAAACTATTGCCAGATTTTCGTGAAAACGTGTTGCCTACCATGTCCGTGTTGCGATGGATACAACTTCGCCCCGCGCCTGGAGGAACGCGGGGCGTGTGGTGCGACAACCCAGAGAGGCGGGACTGTCGCTAAGTGATCAACAGCCTCAGTTCACGGCTTTGGCGTCAACCACGTCCTTTTCAATGGCCTTGCCAGACGAAATTTCGATCCGGCGCGGTTTCAGCGCTTCTGGCACTTCGCGCTTCAGATCGATGTTCAGCATGCCGTTCTCATGGCTCGCGCCGGTAACGCGAACGTGGTCGGCCAGAGCAAAGCGGCGCTCGAACGCGCGGTTGGCGATGCCACGGTGCAGGTAGCTGCGCTCTTTTTCGTCCGAAGCTTTCTTGCCGGAAACCACCAGAGAATTTTCCTTTACCTCAACCGACAGATCGGCCTCGGAAAACCCGGCAACAGCAACCGAAATGCGGTAGGTATCAGCATCGGTCTTTTCGATGTTGTAAGGGGGATAGCTGGGCTGAGCCACGTCATTGGTCAAAACCCGGTCCATCATGTCTGCAATCTGGTCGAAACCGATGGTTGCGCGGTGAAGTGGTGCGAAGTCAAATGTACGCATGTCGTATCCTCATCTTTGAGCGATTCACGAAATTGCCCTCCGAAATGGACGGGCGGTGATTTATGCCGGACCCCAGCTTTGGCGATCCGGTAAAACTCAGATGGGAAGTAAAAGGACTGGGTTCAAGACCCGCCCGCGCTGAGGAATTTAGCACCCGAACTGGACTTGGCTGAACCCGGCTGCAATCTGCGGATTGTTGCCGTGGGTCGGGGCGCGTCACGACGCAATATCGCCTTGAGTTCCGAGACAATCCCCGACAGCTCCATCCCGTAGCCGATCTTGCGTTGACCATCCGATGCGCCCGCCGAAACAACCGACAGGATCTGCCAACGCGGGCCTTTTTTTGCTAAAATAGCGGAGCCCGACGAACCGAATGTAATATCGCAATCAAAGCTGATCAGCCCCTGCCCGCGTTGCAGGATGCGGCAAGAGCGTTGGCGCGTGATCGCCTCGGCCCGACCGCGACCATACGAGGCGACGCTGATTTCGCTGTCGCTGACGCGGCCGCTGTGCAGGGCGAACGGATCAGCAATCGAATAGGGAATCGGCTCTTCCAGCCGCATTAGAGCCACATCAATTCGAACACGTGACGCCGATACCGGCGCATTGGCAACAAAATCGGGATGGGTCGCAATCTGGATGACCTTGCGATCCGCAAGCGCCTGACCGTCGCTCAAACCGGCGCGAAAGGTCAATTCACCGGGGGCATAGGGTTTTCCGGTGGCCTTGCTCACAGCGCAATGCGCCGCTGTCAGCACGATGTCCTTTGCGATCAAAGTACCGGTGCAAAAGCCCTGTTCGCCGATATCCAGACGTCCGACCGCCTCCCACCCATAAAGATCATCGCGATCCGTCAGTCGGCGCTTGCTGCTGGTCTGGGCCTGCGCGGCAGTTACGAGAATAGAAACAAGCAAGGTGATACTTAGAAAAACACGCATCATGGCTTAATGAACTTTGCTCCGAGGTTTTTGGTGTTGTTGTCCAATGTGGCGTTCATACCCCGCCCCTGCGAAAGCTCGGCCCGCAACAATTCCAGCGATTCATCCAAGGCGGTGCCCAGCGCAACGCGTTGACCCTGCAATTCGGCCTTCGCTGCAACGACCGACACAATGCGTGGCCGCTCACCGTCAAACGAAAAGATCGGCGCGCCGGATGCCCCAAAATCCACGTTGCAGGACATAACCAGAATTCCAGCCTGTCGCCCAATGACGGAACAGACTTCCTGCAGTGCTGGCGCTTCGGCGCGGTCATGCGCGTACGAGACAACCCCCACCTCTTGACCGCGGGCAGGACGACGTCCGGTTTCGAAAGGAATGACCGAGGTGTTGCGGATCGGCTGCCACAGCTCGATCAGCGCAATATCATGACGCACCCGCGTTGCAGAAACATTGCCTTCATAAACATAGTCGGGGTGAACCACTGTTCGACGCGCCGGACGATAAGCCGAGGCGGAACCAAGGCGCCAACCGGCCAGAAACTCGATCCGGGCCGGATTAATTCGCTGTTTCGTGGTTTTGTCGTACAGACAATGCGCAGCCGTCAGTACCAGAGTCGGAGATATCAGCGATCCGGTACAAAACCCGGTGCCGTCGATATCCAGCCGACCAACTGCCATCCACTCGCGCCCAGCATCGGTGGTTTCCAGGCTCCTAAGCCCAGTATCCTGCGCCTGTCCTGCCAAGGGCAGCAAGCTGAAGACAATAGCCGTGATCCAGTTGCGCACGCGGGTCTCCGGTCATGGGGTCCGACCAAGATTCGTATGCCGTTGGTGCGGCGAAAATAGGGCAATTGCCCCTTGGATGAAATTCAACCGGACCTGATGCGCGGGTGCAGCAATCGATCAACGCAGTTGGGGTACCCCAGCCATGCCGCCGCGCAATGCGCGCGGTTCCGGCCCTCCGGTGGCCCAGTCCAGCAGCTCGACTGTGTGGACAACGGGCGTGTCAGTCCCAGAGCCGATCTGCATCATGCATCCGATGTTACCTGCCGCGATAACATCAGGATTCCTAGCCTCAAGCGTGCGCACTTTTCGTTGTTTCAACTGACTCGAAATCTCAGGCTGCATCAGGTTGTAGGTTCCTGCACTGCCACAGCACAAATGACTATCTTTAGGCTCTAACACTGTGAATCCAGCAGATTTCAGCAGATTCTTGGGATAAGAGGTAACCTTTTGCCCATGTTGCAATGAACACGCCGCGTGGTAGGCAACAACCAGTTCTTTCTTGTCGCTGTCCGGCATCTCCAGCTGCACCAAAAGCTCACTGATATCCATCGCCAGGGCGGATACACGCCCCGCATCCGCCGCCAGCGGATCACTGCGGAACATGTGCCCATAATCTTTAACCGTGGTCCCACACCCCGAGGTGTTGATCACGATCGCATCCAGACCATCACCATCCATTTCGCGTGTCCAGGCCCGGATATTGGCTGCAGCAGACGCATGGCTTTCACCGGTTTTACCCATGTGATGGGTTAATGCGCCACAACAGCTGGCACCTTCGGCGACAACGACCTCGCAGCCCAATCGGGTCAGCAGGCGAATCGTGGCGTCGTTGATGTCGGTGTTCAGCGCTTTTTGCGCACAGCCCGTCATTAGGGCGACGCGTTTCTTCTTAGCGCCTTTTGCTGCAAAGCTCTGAGGGTCATCATTGCGACTGACTGGTGGAATATATCTCGGCGCCATGTCCAGCATCGCCTTTAGCCGGGCATCCGGCATCAGAAACCGGAACGGACGACCCAGCTTTGCCCCGATTAGAGCCCAGCGAAAGCGAGCCGGATAAGGCAGGATTCTGGCCAATATCCAGCGCAGAGCCCGATCCGAGAACGGGCGCTTGTAGTTGTCTTCGATATATTCCCGTGCGTGGTCCACGAGGTGCATGTAATGCACGCCCGAGGGGCACGTGGTCATGCAGGCGAGGCAGGATAGGCAGCGATCGATATGCTTGACAGTCTTTTCGTCCGGAACACGCTCATTCTCCAACATGTCCTTGATCAGATAGATGCGCCCGCGAGGGCTGTCCAACTCATCGCCTAGCACCTGATAAGTCGGGCAGGTTGCTGTACAGAAACCGCAGTGAACACAATTTCGGAGTATCTCGTTGGATCGCTGAATCGCTGGGTCTTGCAACTGCTTTTCGGTAAATTTCGTCTGCATCGCCTACCCCATCAGACCCGGATTGAACACGTTCCGAGGGTCAAATCTCTTCCGAATTGCCTTTGTTAGAACCTGAATCTGCGTGCTCTCTGGTTGGAATCGCCCAAATTCAACGATGGTGTCAGCCTCTGCGCGTACCAGCGTTGCATGTCCTTCAAAGTGACCCAGTCGTGCACGCAGATCGGTGCCCTTTGGCACCAATACCCAGATCAAGCCCCCGCCCCAGTCAAATAAGGTTCGATCCGCGTCGATCAGTTCTGCAAGGCTGGCTGCATCGCCGGGTTTCACTGATAAGCGCCAGACATCACCTTCCAGATCCTGAAACGCACGCAGATCGCGCAGATCGACCCAGCGGTTCCTCGAATTCTCTAACTCGGTGCATTCGCCCCCAAGGATTTCGCGTAATCGACCTACCCGATAGGCAACAGAGTCGGCAAATCCTTCGATCCGCAACAGCGCCTGCCCATCCAGTGGATCATAGGCTGCGCTGCTCACCTCGAAGGGGGATTTCAGGGCAGTGGACATGAGATCAACTGCGGTTCCTACATCAGCGGCCCCGACTGCCAGAGTGGTCTCGATCTCAGGTCTAGGCAGCACTTTCAGCGAGACCTCTGACAGCACCCCTAGCGTACCCCAGGAACCTGCCATGAGCTTGACCAGATCGTAACCAGTGACATTCTTCATCACCCGCCCGCCATTCTTGATTACCTGCCCCAACCCGTCGACATAACGTACGCCCAACAGGAAATCCCGGCACGCGCCAGCCTGAATTCGACGCGGCCCCGAGATGTTGGCCGCGACAACACCGCCGATTGTCGGTTCCCCCGTGGTGCCCAGCAAACCGCGATGATCCATCGGCTCGAACGCCAGTTGCTGACCCTCGGCCTCCAAAGCCGCTTCGATCTCAGTCACTGGAGTCCCGGCATGTGCGACCAGAGTCAATGCGCCCGGCTCATACTGTGTAATTCCGTGCAGTCCCGATAGGTTCAGCACAGGCTCGGGCCCATCAAGGCCGCGCGTGCCGCCTCCGGCAATACGCACTGGGCCATCCAGGCCGGCAACGATGTCCGCAAGTTCAGCCTCGGTTTCAGGTGTCATGGCACTTCATCTTTTCGAAAATACTCTGGGTATTGATGGGGAAGGCTCATCTATTCCGCGGCCATCCTGCGCGTGGCAGACGCCTTTAGCGGAAACACCTTGGCTGGGTTCAACAGCCAATTCGGATCAAACACATCTTTCACCGCCATCTGCGCCTCAAGATCCTGTGGTTCATATTGGTGTGTCATCAGATCACGCTTTTCGATGCCGACCCCATGCTCACCAGTCAGGCAGCCTCCCGCATCAACGCAAAGCTTCAGGATGTCCGCCCCGAACGCTTCACATTTCTCAAGATCGCCGGGTTTGTTGGCGTCAAACAGGATCAAGGGGTGCATGTTGCCGTCACCGGCATGGAACACATTGCCGACTGGCAGGCCATAGTCTTTGCTCAGCTCCCCGATCCGGCGCAGGACGAAGGGTAGCGATGAGACCGGGATCGTCCCATCCAGACACATATAATCGTTGATTTGCCCCATCGCGCCAAAGGCCGATTTCCGACCCAGCCAGATACGGGCGCTTTCATCAGCCGATTGGCTTTCTCGCAGCTCAACCGGATTATGCCGCTTGGCGATCTCGATAATCTTCGACAACTGGCTATCGATCTCTGCCTCTGATCCTTCAACTTCGACGATCAGCAACGCCTCGCAATCAGGATAACCCGCTTGGGCGAAATTCTCGCAGGCTCGAATACAAAGGCGGTCCATGAACTCGATCGCGACAGGCAATATGCCCGATTTGATTATGTCAGAGACGCATTGACCGGCCACTTCATTATCGTCAAAGCCCATCAGAACGGGACGCGCGCCCTCAGGTTTGCGCAGGATGCGCAACGTTGCTTCAGTCACGACACCCAATTGCCCTTCGGATCCGCAGATAACACCCAACAGGTCCAACCCGCCTGCATCCAGATAGGCACCTCCAATTTCGACCACGCTGCCATCCATCATGACCATAGTCACACCCATCAGATTGTTGGTCGTCACCCCGTATTTCAGGCAATGCGCCCCGCCCGAATTCATCGCGATATTTCCGGCAATGGCGCAGGCAAGCTGGGATGAGGGATCGGGGGCGTAAAAGAAATCCTCTTCTTCAACGGCACCGGTTACACTCAGGTTGGTTCGGCCGGATTGCACCTTGATAAACCTGTTGTCGTAATCGATTTCCAGAACTTCGTTCATCCGTGCAACGCCTAGAATCACACAATCTGCCGTCGGCAGGGCACCACCCGCCAATGACGTGCCCGCGCCGCGCGGTACAACCGGCACACCCAGTTCATGGCAAATGCGCAAGACATCTGAAACCTGCTGCGTGGTCGAAGGCAGTACAGCCAGCATTGGCGGGCATTTATAGGCGGTCAGCGCATCACATTCATAAGCCCTGGTCTCGGCCTCTTCATGGATAACAGCATCCTTCGGCAGCACTTGCTGTAGTCGCGCGACCAATGCCTGCTTGCGTGCTAAGACATCCGGATTTGGCTTGGGCATTTCCATCGCTGATCCTCCATTTGGTAAAATTATATTACCAATTTTATCGACTGGCAAGTTGCCGAATCCAACAATAGTGTCGCGGCATGACCTGGATCGACCGCACATTACTGTTTTCCTCGCTGGACTATGCAGCCGTTTTGCTATTGTTCGCGACATGGCTGGGGATTGGGTGGAGGATCGAAAATCCGTCCTCTCAGAAACCATCGGTTTCATTGATGATGGATGATTTCCGCAAGGTCTGGATGCGTGAAATGGTGACGCGCCAGCCGCGTGTGTTCGATGCACAAGTGATCTCGGCCATGCGTCAGGGCAGCACGTTCTTCGCTTCGACAATCATGATTGCAATAGGCGGCGGCTTGGCATTGCTTGGCAATACCGAACGCCTTGCTGGGGTTGCTGAAGATCTTGCCATCGGCCGTGCGCCTGCCATGGTTTGGGAAATCAAAATACTGATTATTCTGCTTTTTCTGTCGAACGCTTTTCTGAAATTTGTCTGGTCGCATCGCCTGTTTGGGTATTGCGCAATCCTGATGGCCGCTGTTCCAAATGATCCCGATGATCCACAGGCCTATCCACGCGCCACACAATCTGCTGATATCTGTATCACGGCGGCTCGTAGTTTCAATCGCGCGTTGCGGGCGACATATTTTGCGTTGGCTTCAATCGCATGGATACTTGGACCGGTAGCCCTGATCCTAAGCTCAATCGTCACATTCGGTGTGCTCTATCGTCGCGAATTCGCCTCGCATTCACGCACCGTAATCATGACTGCGCCACCAAACACAGAGTCGTGATCGCAATGCGATGCGCGAGCGCATAGTTTGACCCCATGCGACATCTGATTCTCAGCGCCTTACTGGCCAGCCCCGCATTCGCCGACCCTCCGACGGTCGAACAGGTTTCAGCCCAATCAAATGGGGATACCTGGCGGTTCGACGTCACGATCCGCCACTCCGACACCGGATGGGATGACTATGCCGATGGCTGGCGTGTTCTGGATATGCAGGGGAACGAGCTGGGGATGCGTGTGCTGCATCACCCTCATGTCGATGAGCAGCCCTTTACACGGTCACTTGGCGGGGTGGTGATTCCGGACGGGACCACGCAGGTGCAAATTCAGGCGCGCGACAATGTCGGTGGTTGGAGCGAAGACACGACCGTGGTCGATCTGAACTGACCCTCAGAACACCCCGAGGCTGAGACCTGCGGCCAAGGCCGCTCCAACCTCACGACAGTTTTCAAGTTGTTCTTCAGGAATGATCTTTTCGGCCAAGATCGCTTTGGGTGTTTGCGCATGAGTGCAGATGATCAGGGGCGGTTGCACCTCTTTCAACCGCCACCCCTTTGCGATCCGAGCCATCTGGCGCGCGGCATTTTCGCCATCTGATCCGGCGCAGACCATCTGCGCATAGGGTCGACCTTCGATCTGACCCAGCACCGGATAATAGCAGCGGTCAAAGAACTCTTTCATCAGCCCAGAGATCGCGGCCAGGTTCTCGGGCGCGCAGAAGATATAGCCATCAGAGGTCAGCAAGTCGTTCGGACCGGCCTGATCGGCGGTTTTCAGGATGGTGTTCGCTTCATCCCGCGCTGCTTCGGCTGCGGCTTCAGCCATTTGCCGGGTGCCGCCGGTGCGCGAGTGGTAGACGATCAATAGCTGCGCCATGTCAGACCCGGTGATAAGGGCCGCCTGAAAGGATGGTCGCGGCCCGGTAAAGTTGCTCGGCCAGCATCACACGGACCAACATATGGGGCCAGACCATTGACCCAAAGGATAGGGAAAAATCAGCCTCCGCCCGCAGATTAGGTTCTATTCCGTCCGCTCCGCCGATTATCAGCGCCAGATCCTGTCGGCCCGCGTCGCGCCATCCACCCAGCTTTTTTGCAAAATCAGGCGAGGACAACACCCGTCCGCGCTCATCTAGGGTACAGATCACCACACCTTTGGGCAGCGCCTTGCGCAGCAGGGCCGCCTCGGCCCCCATGCCTGCGTTTTTCTTGTCTTCGACCTCGATCACCTTCGCAGGACCAAGGCCCAGCGCGCGGCCGGTCCTGTCAAATCGGGTCAGGTAGTCGTCAAGCAGGGATTTCTCCGGTCCGGCGCGCAATCGCCCGACCGCAACGATGCTGATACGCATGTCTCTCTCGCCTCCGACCCCTCAATACAGGCCGGGATAGCGCCTCAATTCGCCGAGGCGCTGCCGCCCTGAGGCAGCCACATCTTTTCCAGCTGATAGAATTCACGCACTTCGGGGCGGAAGATATGAACGACCACGTCGCCCGTATCGATCAGCACCCAGTCGCCGGCATCCTTGCCTTCGACCTTCGAGGTGAAACCGAATTCCTGCTTGATGCGATCCGTCAGCTTTTCCGCCATGGCAGAGACCTGACGGGTCGACCGACCCGAGGCAATCACCATGTGATCCGCAACAGAAGACTTACCTTGCAGGTTGATCTGCACGACGTCTTCGGCCTTGTCATCGGAAAGTGAGGAAAGGATACGTTCAAGCAGCTTGTCGCTGATTGACTGAGAGTGGGCCATTACACCGGCCCCATCATCGGCGGGCAAACCCGCCTGTGTATGTAGAGACAGGACATAGTCCTCCTTTGCTGCGCGCCGTGAAACCCCGGCGCCGGGGTACTAATAAGGTAACAAGGGGATTGCAACATTTCAATGAAAGGGCCGACGCTGCGCCCCACATCCAGTCACTCTTTGGCGAGATGTTGCACCTCGGCGTCGGCCTCCAGGCCGCCCAATACACGGATTTCACGCTGCGGGAACGGAAGCGAGATGTCTTCGACCTTGAACGCATCCCACAGCGCCAGGAAGACATTGCCTCGAATGTTTGTCAGACCCTTGTTCGGATCACTGATCCAGAAGCGCAACACATAGTCCACGCTGCTGTCACCGAAACCAGTGATATGGCAGACAGGTTCATGTTTGCCTCCACTCAGCACTCGACCGACCGTCTTGACGGCACGGATCGCTGTCGCGCGGACTTTGTGCGGGTCGTCGTCGTAGCTGGTGCCGAAATCAAGATCCAACCGCACGAAACGGTCGGAATGCGACCAGTTTACAACCTGATTGGTAATCAGATCTTCGTTTGGAATCAGATATTCCCGACCATCCCGCGTAACCACCGAGACATAGCGCGCGCCCAGCGCGTTAATCCAACCAAATGTGTCGCCCAGTGAAATCACGTCGCCCGGTTTGATCGACCGGTCCATCAGGATGATAATGCCCGAGATCAGGTTCGAAACCACTTTTTGCAGGCCAAACCCGATCCCGACGCCAATGGCCCCGGACAGCAACGCTATGCCAGTCAGATCAAACCCGAGGGTGCGGATCGCCGCCATGAACACCGCCCCGTAGAGCAGCACCTGAATACCCTTGGCCAGAAGAACCTGCATCGATGGGGTTATGTCTTGATTGTTCGTAAGGCCGCGCTCAGCCGCACGTGTGCCGACACGCGCCAAAGTCAGCAGGACGCCAATCAGCAGTACAGCCTTGATGATGCCCAGCGCCGAGATATGAAGATCACCGATAGAAATGGCGACGCCGTCTAGGAAACCGGCTACATCATCCGTCAGGTTCAACGCAATCAGCGTAGCATAGACCCACATAGACCATTTAAATATTTGTCGCAGCGTTCGGTTTCTCACCAATCGCGAAACCAACGCGATGGCCAGCCATGCAACAGCCAGTGTTGCGAAGACACCAAGTATATAGCTCCGCGACGGCCATGTGACCTGTTGCATCACCAGATAAAGCCCACCAGACAGCAACACAAAATACACCAATGTCAGACGGCGCATCAGTTGTATCAATATCCGCAAGCGCCATTTCGGCCATCCCACCCGGGCCCTCGCCCAGGTTTCCCATCGGCCCTGCGTCAGCAGTTTCAGTAAAAATGAAATTGCCCAGAGGAATAGGATGATGATGAGTTGATACTGCCGCCATCCCGGGGTGACGATCAACTCGACCAGACCTTCAATTTGCGAGGAAAACGCCGCCGTCATGTTGGCGTAAAGCTCCGAGAGCGTCTCCGGTAGTAAATCCTGGTTCATTCACCTCTCCTGCAGGTCAGCTTGGACAGCGATGCTGGATGATGCAAGCCCGCAGTGAGACGGTTGGGATTGAACCTTGATTGACACGAATGCCCGTTATATCTGGTGCGTATGAGACTCAATGTGGCCCAAGAACAGAATCTGGAAGATCGCGCGCGTCTGCGTGAACGGTTCTTTGGGGCTGCCCGCACGGTCTTGGCCCGCCTATCGGCGGCCTAAGCCAACTCGCCAGCTATTTCTCATTTCATACGGGAGAGGACCGATGTCCCCCAAAACACTCTATGACAAGATCTGGGATGCCCATGTCGCCCACGAGGCCGATGATGGCACCTGCCTGCTGTATATCGACCGCCATCTGGTTCACGAAGTGACCAGCCCACAGGCGTTCGAAGGCCTGCGCATGGCGGGCCGCAAGGTGCGCGCGCCAGAAAAAACCATCGCCGTGCCGGATCACAACGTTCCGACCACGCCGGACCGTGTGAATGGTATCGAAAACCCGGAATCACGCATTCAGGTCGAGGCACTGGACAAGAACGCCAAGGATTTCGGCATTCACTATTACCCTGTGCACGACGTCCGTCAGGGCATTGTGCATATCGTCGGCCCCGAACAGGGCTGGACCCTGCCCGGCATGACCGTT
Source organism: Ruegeria sp. H9 (assembly GCF_056532915.1). NCBI lineage: Bacteria > Pseudomonadati > Pseudomonadota > Alphaproteobacteria > Rhodobacterales > Roseobacteraceae > Ruegeria > Ruegeria sp. H9. Next base: position 343,686 of record NZ_JBQFNX010000003.1, read on the forward strand.
GTTTGCGGCGACAGCCACACGGCGACTCATGGTGCATTCGGCGCTCTGGCCCACGGCATCGGCACGTCCGAGGTTGAACACGTTCTGGCCACCCAGACTCTGATCCAGAAGAAGTCCAAGAATATGAAGGTCGAAATCACCGGCAAACTGCAGCCGGGTGTGACCGCCAAAGATATCACTCTGGCTGTGATCGGCGAGACCGGTACTGCTGGCGGCACAGGTTATGTCATCGAGTATTGCGGCGAAGCGATCCGCGATCTTTCGATGGAAGGGCGCATGACCGTCTGTAACATGGCCATCGAAGGCGGTGCCCGCGCTGGCCTGATCGCACCGGATGAGACCACCTTTGAATATGTCAAAGGCCGCCCGCATGCCCCCAAAGGCGCGCAGTGGGAAGCCGCGATGGACTGGTGGAAGACGCTTTACACCGACGAAGATGCGCATTTCGATAAAGTCATCACGCTGCGTGGTGAAGATATCGCGCCAGTCGTCACTTGGGGCACCAGTCCCGAAGATGTGCTGCCGATCACCGCATCCGTACCACATCCCGAAGATTTCGAAGGCGGTAAAGTCGACGCGGCCCGCCGTTCGATCGAGTATATGGGCTTGGAAGCCGGTCAAAAGCTGAGCGATGTTGAAATCGACACCGTTTTCATCGGCTCTTGCACCAACGGTCGGATCGAAGACCTGCGCGCTGCGGCGGAAATCCTGAAAGGCAAGAAGATCAAGGACGGCATGCGCGCCATGGTCGTACCGGGTTCGGGTTTGGTGCGTGCACAGGCCGAAGAAGAAGGTTTGGCCGAGATCTTCAAAGATGCCGGTTTCGAGTGGCGTCTCGCGGGCTGTTCAATGTGTCTGGCGATGAACCCCGACCAGCTGCAACCGGGCGAGCGCTGTGCCGCGACTTCGAACCGCAACTTCGAAGGCCGTCAGGGTCGAGGTGGGCGTACCCATCTGCTGAGCCCCGCAATGGCTGCCGCTGCGGCAATCACAGGACGGCTGACAGACGTCCGTGAATTGATGTAAGAGTCTCTCATATCTAGATATTTGATGGAGAGACTAACATGAGTGATTGGGTCAAATGGCTACTGCTTGGACTTTTGTCCATAGCATTCGGGGTGTTCGTATTGGGCGCGCCGGTCGTGGCATCCGTTGCCGTAACAGTAGTAACCGGTGTGTTGCTGTTGATTGCGGGCGGAATGCAGATCGTTGGTGGCTTCACGGTTGAAGGCACTGGCAACAAGATCCTGTCACTCATCATGGGTGCGGTCATGCTGTTTCTGGGCTGGTCCTTTCTGGATCACCCGCTGCAGGGCACGCTGACGCTGGCAACTGTGATGCTCATCCTGTTCATGGCAGGCGGCATCGCGCGGGTCATTCTGTCGTTCCAGATGAAAGGAACGCAGTTTTTCTGGCCCACGATGATCTCGGGCATCTTGTCGATCATCCTCGCCGGCATAATCTGGACCTATGTAGGCAAGGAACCGGCTGCTCTGCTGAGCATACTGGGGATCTTCCTGGGCATTGAGATGCTGTTCAACGGGTTCGGATTGGTCTTCATGGCGTTCTTCGTCAAGAACGCACCCAAGGACGAAACAACAGAAGCGAAAGAAGCTTAAACGCGGAGCACGGGCGCGGCCCTACCCCGCAGGAGTGTAGAAATGGAAAAGTTCGAAAAAGTCCACGGGGTGGCCGCCCCAATGCCACTGATCAATATCGACACCGATATGATCATTCCCAAAGTGCACCTGAAAACCATCAAACGCTCTGGCCTGGGTGTCGTGCTGTTTGATGAGATGCGATATCACGATCATGGTGGCGAGAACGAAGATTTCGTTCTGAACAAACCCGCTTATCGCAACACCGAGATTCTGGTGGCTGGCGACAATTTCGGTTGCGGCTCGTCGCGGGAACATGCGCCATGGGCGATCAAGGATTTCGGCATCAAGGTGGTGATCTCGACCAGCTTCGCCGACATCTTTTTCAACAACTGCTTCAAGAACGGCATCCTGCCCATCGTAGTCGAAGAAGAGCATCACGCGATTCTTATGGATGACGCGCACAAGGGTGAAAACGCCCGCATGACCGTGCATCTGGAAGATCAGCAGATTACCACTTCGGATGGTATGGTCATCGAGTTCGACATTGACCCACACCGCAAGCACTGCCTGCTGAACGGTCTGGACGATATTGGCCTGACGATGGAAAAAGACCATCACATCGATAAGTTCGAAGATCATGCGAGTCAGGCCCGCCCCTGGGTATGATTCTGGGGACGAATCTGTTGATACTCAACCTAACAGGGTCGCAAGCGCGGCCCTGTTCGCATTCTTGGGGCAAAAACCCAGTGCACCACAACATATAGGTATCAATTTGAGATACACGTCGGATTTGCGTCGAAATTGATGCAATCCCGCACCAGTTGCGCCATCATTTTGCCCGAAATTGCGTGTTATTTGCTCATTGGCTTGAGCGAAATACCGCTTATCGGCAAAGTTGGCACCCATGAGGTAGCCGCCAACGAACGAGCGGTGAGCACAAGTTGGACGATAAGTCGGCACAGAATCGACTACGCCGGTTTGAAAAAGGGTTCGGATTGTGATTGCACGCACAACGGGGGCGGCGATACGTGGATTATTGGTAGCACTTATGGTGCTTACCCCTGCGTTGTACCTGCCTACATCGACGTCGAATGGGACTGAGATTGTCGTCTTTCTGGCGATCCTTGCGTTTATCCTGACTTTCTCGGAATACAACTCGGCCTTTCCAAGCTTTATCGAATTTCGTGACGCACCACCTGTGAACAGGCTGCGCTTTGTCGGTTTGATGTCGATGGTTACCTTCCTGACGCTGATCTGCAAAAACGCCTATGCCCCCTCGGAACTTACTGGCCTGTTTTATTCAGTTGGCCTGATGGTTGCGAATGTGGTGGATTTCCCCTACTCCCCCGTTCGTCTTGTGGTTCTGATGCTGCCCGCCGATGCCAGCCAGCCCCTCGTAGATTTGGTGCGTATCTCCGCCAGCGTCGCTTATGTCGCGGCCTTGGTTACCATCGCCAGCTTTGCCTATGCAGTGAAGCTTCGGGGATGGCCAACAGGCAACGGCGCGTTCAACGTCTGGACCAATCTACCGCTGTTTGACCCAACCAAGGGTGGTGATGTGGTCACCCGTCTGCAGCGTGACGGGCGGCTCAACATCGCAATTGGGGCTTTGCTGCCTTTCCTGATTCCCGCACTGATCAAACTGATGGCTGCTTTCATCACGCCGATCGCGCTCAGCAATCCGCAGACATTGATCTGGACCCTTTGCGCATGGGCATTCCTGCCTGCCAGCATGATCATGCGAGGCATGGCGACACTGCGCATTGCCGGCCTGATCGTTGAGAAGCGCCGCGCATACTCAACTTCCGAGTCAACTCAGATCGCATGATCCGACTGCTGGTTCTGTTGCTGTTGCCGTTTACGGCACAGGCAGAGACATTGCGCATCGCAAGTTTTAATACAGAACTCAGTCGCGAAGGTCCCGGCCTGTTGCTGCGTGATATTCGGCGGAACGACCCTCAGGTCGCTGCGGTTATCGAGGTGCTGATGACAACCCGCCCCGATATCGTCGCGCTGCAAGGCATCGATTGGGATTTAGACGGGCTTGCCCTTGCTGCGCTGGTCGAGGCGCTGAAAAGCAACGGCTTGGATTATCAATACAGTTACGCCGGGCAACCCAATTCCGGGATCGAAACCGCGTTGGATCTGGATGGGGACGGCGAGACGGGCGGTCCGGGCGATGCACAAGGCTGGGGGCGGTTCACCGGCCAGAATGGGCTGGCAGTGCTGTCCCGCTATCCTATCGCTACCGATCAATTGCGGTCATTCACCCAGATGCGGTGGCGCGACTTGCCGAATGCCCAGCTGCCAGCCAAGGATGGAGAGCCCTTCCCATCACCACAAGCGCAGGCTGTTCAGCGGCTGTCTTCTACATCGCATTGGGTCGTTCCGGTCGACACCCCGGGTGGTCGCCTAAACCTGATGACGTTTCACGCCAGCCCGCCTGTCTTTGATGGACCTGAAGATCGGAACGGACTGCGCAACCGGGATGAAATTCGGCTCTGGTCGCTTTTGCTGAACGGTGATCTGGGTGAGAAACCTATGGGGCGTTTTGTCATCGCAGGTGATGCGAACCAGGATCCTTACAAAGGCGAGGGTCGCAAAACGGCAATCCGTAATCTTCTGGCCAATCCGCAACTGCAGGATCCGATGCCTGTTGACCCTGCGGGGTCAACTTCAACAGTTTTGTGGAAGGGCGTTGGCGAGATGAGAGTGGATTATGTCCTACCTTCGGCGGATTGGCGTGTGCACGATGCGGGCATTTACTGGCCGGAACCCACATCCCGTGACGCGGCCGTCGCCGCAAGCCGTCACCGGCTTGTCTGGGTCGATCTATTCGACGAATAGGATTCGATCATGACCGTATGACTGTGCCGAGTCGCTGGCGGGATTCATATTGCACAGGTTCAGACACGGCGTTCCTCAACGCATCATTTAGGTCGGTCTGCGCAAATTCCGGGAGCAGAGCATCAAAGAGGCGTCTGTCCAGCCGGTGAGAAGTATTCCATAGATACCTCATCTCAAGCAAATGAGGCGCCATACGCCAGAACGGGCGGGCCAGATGCAAAGGCCACCATGCCATCTGTTTGAGGGTAAGCTCACGCCCCACAACCTGCGAAAGCGCCAATGCCATTTCATTGCCGGTCAAGGTGTATCCAGCATAGGGGACATCGCAGAAACGCGGTAGCAGGCTGCGCATTTCTGCCAATTCCACAGCAGCGCGAGTTAAATCGGGCAGATAGGCCCAAGCATGCTCGATATCTGGATTGCCGGGATACACAAAGCGCCCGCGCCGCAAGTGTTTGATGAGAATCTGATCGAACCAATTGCCAGAGGCCGTGGTGTCTATGAAATCACCTGCCCGCAACATGATGGTCCGAACCGACGAGGCACGATAAGCCTCTTCCATCTCGATCCGAATGCGTCCCAACGGATTTCGCGCAAGATGCGGTGTCCTGGTCGACCAGGGGCCGGGCTTATCCGCACCGAAAACATAAACGTTCCCCGGGACAATGACCGTCAAGTCACGCTCTGATGCAGCGGCGATTACCTGACGATGCAACTCTGGCACCTGCTCCGCCCAGTCGGGGTAAAGCGGGTTCCAGGCGTTCACGATGACGTCTACTCCATGTAGCGCCGCGCGCAATTCCTCCCTGCGTCGATCAAACTTTTGCACAATCCATCCCGCATCCGAAAAAGCTCTTGCAGCGTTGCGTCCAAATCGACCGGTGGCCCCGAGAATAAGTACCGTTTGTGGCATTGATCCCTCCGTTCCGGATCAATCTATTCATTCACGATGTTTTGGAAATTGCGAAAAATCGCAGATTATGTATTCGTTTTTGAATGGCTAAAACACTCCAACTATCCGACTGGTCCTTAGTTCAAAGCTTTCTGGCGGTTGCCGAAACCGGCTCACTATCCGCAGCCGCAAAGCAACTGGGTCGCAGCCAGCCGACGCTTGGTCGTCAGGTGCATGCGCTGGAAGAAGAATTGGGGGTCTCGCTGTTTGATCGTCACGCGCGTGGACTGACGCTCAGCGAGGTGGGGCAGCAAGTGCTGCCAATGGCGCAGCAGATGTACAGCGCAGTCAATGCCCTGGGGCTGACGGCAGCGGGTCAGGCGCAACAGCTGGAAGGGTCGGTCAGGATCACCGCTTCAGTATTTGTATCGCATCACCTGTTGCCGCCGATATTTGCCGCAATCCGTGAGGCAGAACCGGCGATTCAGCTTGATCTGGTCGCCTCGGATGCCAGCGAAAACTTGCTGTTCCGCGAGGCCGATATTGCCGTGCGCATGTATCGGCCCGAACAGGTCGACATCGTGGCAAAGCATATCGGCGAGGTGCCGTTATGTTTCTGCGCCGCCCAAAGCTATCTGGATCGTGCGGGGCGACCAACAACGCCGACAGAGCTGATGCAGCACGACCTTGTGGGATTTGACACCAATGAAGACATTATCACCGCTATGCGGAACAAGGGCTGGCCTGCCAGCCGGGACAGCTTTGCCACGCGATGCGACAACCAGACTGCCTACTGGGAATTGATCCGCGCAGGGTGTGGTGTTGGCTTCAGCCAACTCAGCATCGCGCAGTCCGATCCTCTGGTCGAAGTGCTAGATATTGATGTCGAGATACCGGTGCTGCCGGTCTGGCTGGCTGCCCCTCAGGCGATGCGACAGACCCCGCGCATTCGCAGAGTCTGGGATTTACTGGCCGACGGGTTGAAGGCCCGGCTTTAAAACCGCCTACAGCGCGCCGGTATAGGTGCCGCGCGCAGGATAGTTATTGGCCAAGGTGAATTTCAAACCGCCGACGATGTCCGACATCGGCGGCCGCGCAAAAGGCGTTGTCTGCTGCCAGACGTAATAGAGGGTCTGATCAGGTTTGATATAGAAATGTCCTGGCTCAGCGAACAACGCTGGCTCGGCACTACCTTCACGAGCCACCGAGATGTTCAGGCCCCAGACATCCCGCGCGTCGGCCATGGACAGGCCGTATCCTACGCGCAGCTTCGACACTCCGGCCTTCTCAACCGTCTCGGCCGCACGTTCGCCGGTATCCGTGGTGATCATGATCACCTCAATCCCCAGCTCGGCGAATTCATCCAGCGCAGCCTCGACCTCACCCATTTGGCGAACGCAGATCGGGCAATGCAGACCGCGATACTGAATCACCAGCGTTCCGTTTTCGCCAGTGTCGCGCTCAAGATCAAAGGTGCCATGGCTTACTGTTTCGATTTTTAGCGATGGGGCCGGATTTCCGGGTGTCAGCATGTGGTTTCCTCGTGATTTGATGGGTTCGTCTCATTGACCCGATGCGCCGCAAACGCTAGGGCCTGTGCGACAAAACGCAAGGAGACTGTCGATGTCCAACCCCTCGCTCCTCATCCTGCCCGGAGACGGAATTGGCCCGGAAGTTATGGCCGAAGTGCGCAAAATCATCGATTGGTTCGGCGCCAATCGCGGTCTTCAATTTGACGTGAGCGAGGATCTGGTCGGCGGCGCTGCCTATGATGCGCACGGGAAGCCCCTATCGGATGAGACCATGGCCAAGGCACAAGACGTCGACGCCGTGCTGCTGGGGGCTGTTGGCGGCCCTAAGTATGACGATCTGGATTTCAGCCTGAAACCCGAACGCGGACTGCTGCGTTTGCGCAAGGAAATGGACCTGTATTCCAACCTGCGCCCAGCTCAGTGCTTCGACGCGCTGGCGGATTTCTCGTCGCTGAAGAAGGATGTGGTCGCTGGCCTCGACATCATGATTGTGCGCGAGCTGACATCTGGCGTGTATTTCGGTGAACCGCGCGGCATCTTTGAAGAAGGCAATGAGCGCGTTGGCATCAACACCCAGCGCTACACCGAATCCGAGATCGAACGCGCCGCACGTTCCGCGTTTGAGCTGGCGATGCGCCGGAACAAGAAACTGTGCTCGATGGAAAAAGCCAATGTGATGGAATCGGGCATCCTGTGGCGCGAGGTCGTGACACGTGTCGGACAGGAATACCCCGAGGTCGAGCTGTCACACATGTATGCAGACAACGGCGCGATGCAGCTTGTGCGCGCGCCCAAACAGTTTGACGTGATCGTCACCGACAACCTGTTTGGAGATGTACTATCCGATTGCGCAGCGATGCTGACCGGGTCTTTGGGCATGCTACCGTCTGCCTCGCTGGGCGCACCGATGGCGAATGGCCGCCCTAAGGCCATGTATGAACCCGTTCATGGCTCGGCCCCGGACATTACAGGTCAAGGCAAGGCCAACCCAATTGCGTGTATCCTCAGCTTCGCCATGGCACTGCGCTACAGCTTTGACCAGGGCGACGAAGCGGATCGTCTGGAAACCGCGATCGAGAAGGTTCTGGCCGACGGCGTTCGCACGGCTGACCTGCTGGCTGAAGAAGGGGTTGAGCCGGTTTCGACCAGCGAAATGGGTGATGCAATTCTGGCAGCGCTAGACGAAAGCGTCTGATCTTACGATCATTCAGACATCAAAGGCGGTGCCCAGCGCACCGCCTTTTTTTGTTGGTCAGTTTCCGAAGATGTTGTTCAGTAGGTTGTTGATCGCACGGTCCAAACCGGTTTGATTCTTACGGCGCTGTTGCTGCGGCTGCGCGGTTCTGACCGGTGGGTCCGGCGCCAGCATGGGCAACGGCGTGGGCGTCATCCCTTCTGTCACGCGCAGCATGGTCTCTTTCCATATCTCCGCCGGCAAGCCTCCACCCGTGACACCTGACAACGGCGTATTATCATCATACCCCATCCAAACGCCCGTAACGTAGTCCGCGGTAAATCCGATAAACCAGGCATCCCGCGCGGCCTGGGTCGTGCCGGTCTTGCCCGCCACCTGCCAGCCCGGCAGCTTCGCGCGCCCACCCGTACCTTCAGAGACCACACGCTCCATCATCCAGGTCAGTTGTTTGGCGGCCTTGTCGTTGATGACGCGTTCACCGATACCGGTTGTCGTGATCATAACTGGATCGGTCTCACCAAGCAGCTTCAACTCGGTCAGACCATAGGGTTCCACCGCTGAACCGCCGTTCAGGATACCGGCGTAAGCGCCCGTCATCTCTATCAGCGTGCTTTCCGATGCGCCGAGCGCCAGCGCGAGTCCCTCGGCCAGATCACTTGAAAGGCCGAAACCACTGGCAACCGTGCGCACGTTATCCAGCCCCGAGATATCCGCCACTTTGACTGCGGGAATATTCAACGAGTTCTTCAACGCATCTGCTAATGTCACCCGGCCATAGAACTTATTGGTGTAGTTCTTCGGGCACCACTGACCTGAACCTGCGATGTTCCAGCAAGTTGGTTCATCCATCACCGTGTCCAGCGGTGAATATCCCAACTCCAAGGCCGTCGCATAGACAAACGGTTTGAACGACGAACCCGTTTGACGCAGAGCCTGCGTAGCCCGGTTGAACGCCCCCGAAACACGAGTCTTGCGCCCACCGACCATACCTCGAACCGCGCCATCCGCTGACATCACCACAATAGCGGCCTGCGCTTTGGACCCTTCGCGCACTTTCTCCTGGAAGATGAATTTAAGCGCCTCTTCCGCCGACGTTTGAATGCGCTGATCCAGTGTGGTTCGGATCACTACGTCCTCGGTTGTGTTACGTGTGAAAAACTCAGGCCCGCTGGCCATGACCCAATCGGCAAAGTAACCACCAGCACGCGCGGCAGCGGCCTCGGACAACTGCGCCGGACGGCTGCGGGCCTCGCTGGCCTGCGCGCTGCTCAGATAGCCCTGAGTCTCCATTAGCCCAACCACCAAACGTGCCCGATCTTGTGAACGTTGCAGGTTGTTCGTTGGCGCATAGCGTGTCGGGGCCACCAATAGACCTGCCAGCATTGCCGCCTCGGCCGGAGACACTTCGGCTGCCGAAATACCGAAATACCGCTGGCTGGCGGCCTCGAAGCCGCGGGCTCCCGCACCGAGGAAGGCGCGGTTCAGATAGATCGTCAGAATTTCATCCTTGGAGTATTTGACCTCCATCGCAATGGCATAAACTGCCTCTTTCGCCTTGCGCCATAGCGAACCCTGACGGCAATCGGCTTCATATGCAGCCTCAGACTCCCATTCGCTGGGCTCATAAGGCACACCCAGGCATAGAAGTTTCGCGGTTTGCTGGGTGATCGTTGAACCACCGTGACCAGACAGCGGTCCACGTCCTTCGCTCAGGTTGATGCGTACCGCGCTGGCGACACCGCGCGGGCTGACGCCGAAATGGCGGTAGAACCGTTTATCCTCGGTTGCAATCACGGCGTTCTTGAGATGCGGCGAAACTGTATCCGCCGTAATCACGCCGCCAAACTGATCGCCGCGCCAGGCAAAGACCTTGCCGTCGCGATCCAGCAAGGTCACCGAACCACGTGCCCGCCCATCAAGCAGGGCATCGACATCCGGCAATGAGGTGTAAACAACACCCACCGCCAGCGCCAACAGCACCCCCGCCACTGCGCCGACCCTCCAAGTGATCCCCCAAATTATGCGCCAAAGCCAGCGGAACAGCCGGCGGAAAATGCCACCGCCCTTCCCACCAGAACTGCGCCGCGTTTTCTTCCGCGCCGTTTTGCGCGGAGCGGCTTTTCGGGCCGTCGACTTCTTACCAGCAGGTTTTGCTGCCCGCTTGGTCGCCGCAGGCTTTCGGCCTTTGGACGGGTACCTTTTATCCGCGACAAGGCGCGATTTGCGACGGTTGGACTCAGTCATGCTCAAACTCTGCCCGGTTATGCTTTTGGGGCACCATACCCCGCCGGAACGGCCATGTAGAGGTGTGAAATACCCGTATTTCCCCTCACAAGTTTGCCTATATTTTCACCAAGTAGCGTGTTTTGTGCAAAAATTGTGCATAATTGCTGATTTTTTACCCTCATTTACCCTCCGAAAACGTTCCATCTGAACCTCTGTCGCGCATTTTTCTGCAGGTGCAAAATGCCGGGCCGCCCGGAGTAGTAGAGGGGAAAGACGTGAAACTGATCATTGCGACAATCAAACCGTTCAAGCTTGAGGAGGTGCGCGAAGCACTGACCAATGCAGGCGTGCGCGGCATGATGGTGACTGAGATCAAAGGGTTTGGCTCGCAATCGGGTCACACCGAGATTTATCGCGGTGCCGAATACGCCGTGAATTTCGTTCCCAAGATCAAGCTTGAGATCGTGGTGCCCGCCACCATGGCCGACCAGATCGTCGAAACCATCACCACAACCGCCAAGACCGGCAAGATCGGCGACGGCAAGATTTTCGTCCTCGATGTCGAGCAAGCCCTGCGCGTGCGGACCGGGGAAACCAACGAAGAGGCGCTTTAAGCGCGCTTACTCACAATCACTCGAGGACTAACAATGAACCTGATGAAATCTCTCATCCCTGCCGCTGCGATCGTCGCACTGCCGCAGATGGGTCTTGCGCAAGAGGCCGCTACCGGAGAGCCCGCGCAACACACCCAATATATTTTCACCACGCTGCTGTTCCTGATGGGCGGTTTCCTGGTGTTCTTCATGGCTGCAGGCTTTGCCATGCTCGAAGGCGGGCTGGTGCGGTCCAAGAACGTCGCGATGCAGATGACCAAAAACATCGCGCTGTTTTCAATCGCCGCGATCATGTACTGGCTGATCGGCTTCAACCTGATGTACCCCGGTGATGGTTGGACAATTTCTGGCTGGCTGGGCCCGTTCTTCTCGACCACCGTGCTTGACCCAGTGGGTGTCGGCGCAGATGCTGCGGCGCTTGACTACGCCTCAATCGGTTCGGATTTCTTCTTCCAACTGGTCTTTGTCGCAGCGACCGCCTCGATCGTGTCCGGTGCGGTGGCTGAACGGATCAAATTGTGGCCCTTTCTTGCCTTCGTTGTTGTCCTAACCGGCATCATGTACCCGATCTCGGGCTCGTGGCAGTGGGGTGGTGGTTGGCTGTCCGAAGCAGGCTTCTCGGACTTCGCTGGTTCGACCATCGTGCACTCGGTCGGTGGCTGGGCGGCTCTGGCAGGTGCTCTCATCCTTGGGCCGCGCATCGGTAAGTACAAGGACGGTAAAGTGCACCCGATGCCTGGTTCGAACCTGGCTCTGGCCACTCTGGGTACCTTTATCCTGTGGCTGGGTTGGTTCGGCTTCAACGGTGGTTCGCAGCTGGCGATGGGCACTGTAGGAGATGTCTCGGACGTATCGCGCATCTTTGCCAACACCAACATGGCTGCTGCATCCGGTGCCGTTGCCGCCCTTATCATGACACAGCTGCTGTACAAAAAGCCCGACCTGACCATGGTGCTGAACGGCGCGCTGGCGGGACTGGTGTCGATCACTGCTGAGCCGCTGGCCCCAACCCTGTTCGGCGCTCTGTGGATCGGTGCTGTGGGCGGTATCATCGTGGTCTTCGCGGTTCCGATGCTGGACAAGTTCAAGATCGACGACGTAGTCGGCGCCATCCCGGTCCACTTGTTCGCTGGCATCTGGGGCACCATCGCCGTGATCTTCTATGGCGAAGCCAGCCTGATCACTCAGCTGACCGGGATCATTGCTTATGGTGTCTTCACCTTTGGTGCTGCTCTTATCCTATGGTCGATCCTGAAGGCCACCGTAGGTATCCGTGTTAGCGAAGAGGACGAGATCAACGGCCTCGACATGGCTGAACTGGGTATGGAAGCGTATCCGGAATTCTCCAAGGGCTAATAGCCAACCAAGTAAAAACAAAAAAACCCGGGCGTTCGCGCCCGGGTTTTCCTTCATTCAAAGATATCGCTCAGACGCCGACATCTACAATCGCTTGCGCCAGAATGGGCACAGTATTGGCGTTCAAACCAGCGATGTTCAGACGGCTGTCACCGACCATGTAAATGCCGTGATCGGCACGCAGCTTTTCAACCAGTTCTGGCGCGGCCCCCAGTCGCGAGAACATGCCGCGATGCTGGGCGATAAATCCAAATCGATCCGATCCACTAAGGCTCTGCAACTCATCAGCCAGTTGCTGACGCAGGCCCAGCATGGAAAGGCGGACATCTTCCAATTCGGTCGCCCAATCTGCCCGCAGAGCATCGTCATTCAGGATCGTCGTCACCACCCGCGCGCCGTGATCAGGCGGGAATGAGTAGTTCTGGCGGTTCAGAAATGCCAGCGTAGACTGGTTCAGTGCAGTCTGTGCCGGATCGTCACTGATCGCCATCAGCAGGCCGGTGCGTTCACGGTAGACGCCGAAGTTCTTCGAACAAGACGCCGCGATCAGGCAGCGCTTCACTGACGATGCCACCAGACGGGTTGCCTGCGCATCTTCTTCCAGACCGTCGCCAAAGCCCTGATAGGCGATGTCGATCATTGCGACGAGGCCACGCGCGTTGATCAGGCTCACGACCTCTTGCCATTGCACCATATTTAAGTTGGCACCCGTTGGGTTGTGGCAACAGCCGTGCAGAAGAACCACGTCGCCTGCATTGGCAGCTTTCAGGTCCTCGATCATACCGTCGAAATCGACGCCACGCGATTCTCCGTCGAAATAACGGTATTGGACTGTCTCGATCCCTAGATAGTTCAGGATCGACAAATGGTTTGGCCATGTGGGGTTCGACAGGAAAACACGCGCGGTGGGGTTGGCCATACGGATCATCTCAAACGCCTGACGACAGGCTCCGGTACCACCGGGGGTGGCTACGGCTGCAATGTTGCCACGCGGGACAGAAGTTCCGAGGATCAAGTCGATCATCGCGTCCGCAAAGGCTGGATCACCAGCCAGACCGGTATAAGCCTTGCTCTCCTGCTCTTCGAGAATACGCTTTTCAGCTGCTTTCACCGCGCGCATCACCGGAGTGACCCCCTCGGCGTTCTTGTAGACACCAACGCCCAGATCGATCTTCTGATCACGTGGGTCGTCGCGGTACATCTGCATCAACGCCAGAATCTTGTCTGCTGGCTGCGGTTTAAGGTTCTCGAACATCAGTTCTCTCCGGTTGCGACGGGCAGGGTTGGGAAGGCACCCCATTCAGCCCAGGAGCCGTCATAAAGCGCGTGGTCTTTCTTGCCCATGCGTTCCAATGCAAGGCTGAGAATTGCGGCAGTCACACCAGAGCCACAGGATGTGATCGCGGGTTTCGATAAGTCGACGCCGGCATCTTCGAAAACCGCGCGGCAGTCTTCGGGCGACTTCATCGTGCCATTCTTGTTCAACAGCATTCCAAAAGGCACGTTGCGCGAGCCTGGGATATGACCCGAGCGCAACCCCTCGCGCGGTTCGGCATCGGTCCCGAAGAAACGGGCCGCCGAACGGGCATCGATGATCTCGTGATCCGCAAGCTTCGCGGCTGATGAAACTTGCGTCACATCGCGGACAAGGTGGTTCTGAACCCGCACCGTCATATGACGGTCGCGAATAATGGGGGGCAGGTCTTCGATCTCGCGCCCTTCGGACTGCCATTTGGGTAATCCACCATCCAGAACGGCAATATTGTCCTGTCCCATCAGACGGAACAACCACCAGACCCGCGCTGCCGACATCAGCCCCGCGCCGTCATAGACCACGACCTGATGGCCATCGCCAACGCCCATCGCGCGCAGGCGCGACATGAACTTCTCGACCGGAGGTGCCATATGCGGCAAGTCGGAACGATGGTCGGATATCTCATCAATATCAAAGAACCGCGCACCAGGGATGTGGGCAGCGTCATACTCTGCCTTGGCGTCTCGCGCTTGCTGCGGCAGGTACCACGACCCATCCAGAATCCTTAGATCCGGATCCTTGAGATGTGCGGCAAGCCATTCGGTAGAAACGAGGGTTTTTGGATCGTCCTGCATCTATGCCTCCCCTAAGCGAGCTTGGGTTTTCCCTATACTTGGCAGGATGCAGGTTCAAGGCTGGATAGCGCTAGCGTCCCGACCACACTGGATTTATCGCAAACGACGCAGGCGATAATACTGGATGATCCCAATAACGCTGATGATGATCCAGAAGCCTTCGATCAGCATCGACGCCAGATTGAAGTTCTGCAGCAGTGAGAACACGATCAGCACCGAACCGATAAGATTCACCAGCGGAAAGGCCAGATCCTCCGAGTTCATCACTCGCATCTGGGTCGCAAAATATGCCGCAACAACGATCAAAGCCCCGAATGAGCCGATGGCATCGACGACGGTCAAACTGTCCAGTAGTGCGGTCATTGTATGGGGCTTTCCTATTCTGAAACTTCCGCTGGTTGCGAATAGTGGTGCATATTTAGAAAAGCAGCTCCCTGATCACCAGCGCGGTATCCATGCGGCACATCCGCAGAAAATCGCAACCCTTGACCGGATTGCAGCGGAACCCAATTTCCATTTCGCAGCACGTCCAAAGCTCCGCTCAGAACAAAAACCTCTTCGGTTACACCTGCTGCATGGGCCGGAGATTCGTGGCTTTGATTGGGTGACAACTCGACATGAAATGTTTCGGCCCCCAATGCGGGATCAAAAGGAAAGACAATCTTGACTTCGATACTTCCCGGAAATCTCACGGTACTGAACACATCAGCATCTGTCGTGTCACGCATTGCAGCAGTACCAATCAATGCACTCAGCGGGAGCTGGAAACCCTTCGCGATCTTCCACAGGGTCGCGATGGTCGGGCTTGATTCGCCACGCTCGATCTGGCCCAGCATAGCTTTGCTGACCCCGGTGAGTTCCGCGACTTTTGACAGGCTCAGCCCGGATGCCGCCCGCACATCCCTTAGTTTCAGCGTTAGTTCGTCCGATTCCATAGCCGCGCCCTGCGATTTGTCTTGTGCGTTATAACGTACATATGATACGTGCGCTATAACGTACACACCCAATATCGCAGTTTGGGCAACAGGGATACAGCATCATGCCAATGTACCGATCCAGAACCTCCACCCATGGCCGTAACATGGCCGGTGCCCGCGGCCTGTGGCGCGCCACCGGTATGGGAGACGACGATTTCGGCAAACCGATCATCGCCATCGTGAACTCATTCACCCAGTTTGTACCCGGTCACGTCCACCTGAAGGACCTGGGACAGATGGTTGCGCGTGAGGTTGAAGCCGCTGGCGGTGTCGCCAAAGAGTTCAACACCATCGCGGTCGATGATGGCATCGCCATGGGCCATGACGGGATGCTGTATTCGCTGCCCTCGCGTGAGGTGATTGCGGATTCTGTTGAATACATGGTTAACGCCCACTGCGCGGACGCTATGGTCTGTATCTCGAACTGCGACAAGATCACGCCCGGCATGTTGATGGCGGCCATGCGTCTGAACATCCCTGCGATCTTTGTCTCGGGTGGACCTATGGAGGCGGGCAAGATCGACATCGCCGATCTGGACGCCAAGAAGATCGACCTTGTCGACGCGATGGTTGCCGCAGCGGATGATCGATTTACCGATGAGCAGGTGCAACACATTGAAGAAAACGCCTGTCCAACCTGTGGTTCATGCTCGGGCATGTTCACCGCGAACTCGATGAATTGTCTGGCCGAAGCACTGGGTCTGGCGCTGCCGGGCAATGGCTCGACCCTGGCCACACATGCCGACCGTAAAGAGTTGTTCTTGGAAGCTGGTCGCCGCATCGTCGAGATCACCAAGCGCCACTATGATCTGGACGAGAAAGGCTTTTTGCCGCGTGAAATCGCCACGTTCGACGCGTTCGAAAATGCCATGAGCTTGGATATCGCAATGGGTGGATCGACCAATACGGTGCTTCATTTGCTGGCCATCGCGCACGAAGGTGAAGTGCATTTCACCATGTCCGACATGGACCGCCTGAGCCGCCAAGTGCCCTGTTTGTGCAAAGTCGCGCCCAACATCGAAAACGTGCACATGGAAGACGTCCACCGCGCTGGTGGCATCTTCTCGATCCTTGGTGAACTCAGCCGCGCAGGCTTGCTGCATGAGGATTGCCATACAGTGCATTCGGGCACCATGGGCGAAGCAATTGCCAACTGGGACATCAAAGTCGCCAACAACCCGAAGGCTCAGGACCTATTCAAAGCGGCGCCCGGCGGCGTGCGTACTACACAAGCCTTCAGCCAGTCGAACCGCTACAAGGAGCTGGACACTGACCGCGAAGGCGGCGTGATCCGTTCGAAAGAGCATGCATTCAGCCAGGATGGCGGTCTGGCGGTATTGTTCGGCAACATTGCGCGCGACGGCTGTATCGTGAAAACTGCGGGTGTGGATGAGAACATCCTGAAATTCACAGGCTCAGCTTATGTCTGCGAAAGCCAGGACCAGGCTGTCAATGACATCCTGACCGGCAAGGTCAAGGAAGGTGACGTGGTGGTGATCCGCTACGAAGGCCCGCGTGGTGGGCCGGGAATGCAGGAAATGCTGTATCCGACTTCGTATCTGAAATCCAAGGGACTGGGCAAAGCCTGCGCGCTGCTGACTGACGGTCGTTTCTCGGGTGGCACCTCGGGCTTATCAATCGGCCACGTCTCGCCCGAAGCAGCGGAAGGTGGTGAGATCGGTTTGGTGAAAACCGGCGACACGATCGAAATCGACATTCCCAACCGCAGCATCCATCTGGCGGTCTCCGACGAAGACCTGGCCGCGCGGCGCGAAGAGCAGGACGAGAAGGGCTGGCAGCCCGTTGCACCACGTAAGCGTAAAGTGTCCACCGCGCTAAAAGCCTATGCCAAATTGACGACCAGTGCCGCGAAAGGGGCCGTCCGTCAGGTCTAAGCACTGCGGGTGAGCGAATACTCCCGCACCCGATACATGGAATCGGCTGCGCCGATTCCACTTTCGGAATTTGGGCCCGGCGCCGCGCATTGCGCGGCGC
>NZ_JBQFNX010000004.1:0-342173 GCF_056532915.1 Ruegeria sp. H9
CAGGAGGAGGCGTTTCGTAAGAAACGTCGACGACTGGCGGGAGGGTTTGTTGTTAACCCAGTGCACCTTCGGCAGCAGTCCGCACAGCGCGAATATTGTCGCCATAGACCGACTGGTTTGAAACTGACCCGCCTTTAAAAACTGCTGATCCGGCGACCAACACGTCAGCGCCTGCAGCGACCACCAGAGGCGCTGTTTTGGGATCAACACCGCCGTCGATTTCGATATGCACCGGTCGGTCGCCGATCATCTCGCGCAAACGTTGCACTTTTGCGGTCATGTCGATGAATTTCTGCCCCCCGAAGCCAGGGTTGACGGTCATGACGCACACCAGATCAGTCAGGTCCAACAGATGTTCGACGGCCTCGGCGGGCGTCCCGGGATTCAACGCGATCCCTGCTTTCATTCCCGCAGCGCGTATCGCCTGCAGCGTGCGGTGCGAATGCGGCCCCGCTTCGACATGCGCGGTCAGCACATCAGCGCCCGCATCGGCATAGGCTTGAATATAAGGATCGACCGGAGTGATCATCAAATGCACATCCATGACGGTCTTAACATGTGGGCGAAACGCTTTGACCGCTGGGGGACCAAAAGTGAGGTTTGGGACAAAGTGGCCGTCCATCACGTCCACATGAACCCAATCCGCCCCTTGCGCTTCGATGGCCTGAATCTCCTGTCCGAAATTTGCGAAATCGGCTGACAGGATCGAGGGAGCGATCTTGATGGAACGGTCAAAACTCATGACTGGCCTCATGTGGGTGTGCTGTTGCGGTGGCGTATACCCTCGACTCGCGTCAATGCATAGGCCTGACTGCGGTGAATCTGATCGATAGATTCAACATACAAACCCGCCAGTTCAAAGCCTGCTCAGGCGCGATAGAAAAGATATCGATCGGGCGCGATGGTCTCGGGGCCTTCAATCTGCGCAAAACCCGTCAACGGTTGCCCTGAAATCAACAACCCACCGGGTCGCATGACCTGTTTGATCAAAGGGCTGAGGCGTGCCGCTTCCGCAACATCTTCGGATTTGATCCCGCGGCCGAAATCGTAGTGCGCCAGCGCGATTGTTTGGCCTGCGTCCGCCAGTTTACGCAACATCGGCTCAGCCTCACCCTGCAGGAAATCCTGTGCCGGTGGCATGCTGTCGGGATGACACTGCAAGACGCGATCCATCACCCATATACGCCGAGAGGGCAGGATCTCACGCAGATGATCATAGGTACGTCCGTTACCTAGCCCCAGGTCCAGAACGTCCCCTTCCATGGTGCCGATCTGTGCGGCGGCCCAGTTTAGCCCATCGCGTTGCGCCGTCAGGCGGCGCAGCATGGAATCCAGTCGGCTCATTCGGGCTCTCCTTGCGAGTTCAGTTGCGTGGTGCGGTCCAGGGTGTGCCCGGTCCATCAAGCAGCCTGTGCAACAGATCCTGTGTAAACGTCCAGATGTCCTGATCATGGACCAGATGATGCGTCAACACCCCAAATGCTTCGGCATTGTCTGCGCGATCGGTGCGTCGGTCATGCAGCAGCTCAACCGTCTGTTCGATCAGTCTGTCAGGGTCGATTAAACCGCGCGTCCCGCGCCAGTCGATTGGATCGAGATGTGTGTTTACCTGCGCGAGGCCGGGCGCCGCGAGCGGTATCTTTCGGGGGGTCGCCGTCGACAGTATCCGATAGCCCAGCCCGTGAAGCTGCATGGCGACTTTGGAGTCGATCCGATTCCACGGGGGCACAAACATCGGACGCAAGTTGTCACCGAACAAACCTCGCAGCCGGGACAATCCAGCCTCGGCATCTGCAACTACCGCTTCAAGGGGCCGGTGCAGGCGAAATTCGGCTTTCTTCTCGTCCGCAGGCGCGTGGTTCTGATGCGCCCAGCCATGCACAACCGGGATCAAAACAGACTGATCTGACACATACTCTGCAAGTGCCGTCTGCGCCTCACGCGGGATTACCGCCAGATGGACTGGCAGGCCGAGCTCGTCTGACATGGCCGATAGCTTTTCTATCTGTGGTGTCACTGCAACTGCATCGTCATCACGCCACCACAAGGGCAGGGTCAATCCTGCATCCTGCCAGCGCCGCAACTCTGACTGCAAGGGGCGCCAATCAGGCCTCATCGGCTGGCCTCGTACAAGCTCACTGCAATATCCACTGACCGGCGCGCGCCATCAAACCCTTCGGTCATCGGGGGGCGTTCAACACTCGAAATGACATGCTCCAGCGCATTGGCCAGCGAGCCGGCGGTCAGGTCAGAACTGTTAAGCACCTCGATCCCGTTCAACTGCGAAAGAGATCGCGCGCGCAAAGATTGCTCAACCTCTTTGCCATCATCGAAGGGGATCAGAACCGCCGGGGTACCGCTTTGCAGCAGGTCCATGGCGGTGTTGTAACCGCACATGCTGACCGACGCGGCGGCAAGCGGCAGCATTTGGCGAAAATCAGGGCGGACGGTTTCAAGAAGAACCGATGAACCCTCGGCCATTTGCGAAAGCTCGGCAATCCGCGCATTGGCATCCTGCCCGCCCACCAACAGGCGCCATCGCCTGTTGGGCATCTTTCGGGCGGCCTCGATGGCCGCTCGAAAGATCGGCTGGCCGACAGATCCGCCACCCGCGCTGACCACGATCTCGCCTTGGCCTATGCCGTCTGGATGACTTGGCGCAGCACTTGGGGCGACGAAACCGGTGTAATGAAGGCGCGATGCCAGTTGAGCCGAGACAGGCCAACTGACTTCAAGTTCGGTGATCTTGGGGTCGGAATGGACCAGAACGCCGTCGTAAAACTCTGCGATAACCTCATCCGTTTGGGTTACTTTTGCAGACTTCGATGGCGGTGCAAGAATGTCACGGATCGAACCCAGGATGATGGGCGGCTGAGGTAGGTTCCGCGCGGCTTCCAACGCAGAACGGAATTCTGCGGCCAAGGAGCGCCGCCCGAACGGATAAAGCTCGGTGATCAATATTTGTGGCCCAAAGCTGCGGACCGCCTGCGTCAGAGCGTTGGTGCGCGCAGCGAAATAGGCCGGGTCAGCAACAGTACCACTCTGATCAAGCAGGCGGGTGAAATCGGTGCCGTCAGACCGCAGCGGCGGTAAGTTCAGAAATGACAACCCACGTGTGTCAAGCTGTGGCGCAGGCATTCCGCCCGAGACCATAAACACTTCATGGTCCTGTTCGGCGAATGCGCGCCCCAATGTGAGGGCTCGGCTCAGATGCCCTGTGCCCAACAGATGGGTAACAACGATCATCACCTTCATGGTCAAACCTCACGCGCAATCAATCGAACGGGTTCGGGTTCAGGCCGCATTTCGTCCAAGTCTACGATAAACAGTCTGTTGCGCTTGATCTTGAACGGCGCGGGGCCGGCAAAATTCCAGCCCCACGCCTTGGCCAAGATCACCCTCATGATGCCGATATGGCAGACCGCGAGATTGTCGCCGTCCAAGCCCGCCAGCCACGGCGCGATACGCGCCCATAATTCGGCTGGGCTTTCGCCGCCCGGAGGCCGATAATCCCAGCCCCAGTCTTCGATGTGGCGGTAACCGCTATCGGGTGTCTCGATCAGCTCAGCACCGCGCTGTCCCTCCCATTCGCCCCAATTCATCTCGGTCAGGGCCTGAGATGTTTTGGGCGCTTTACCCGATACCAACTGCGCTGTTTCAGACGCGCGGCTTAGCGGGCTGGACCAGACTGATGCCGCGTTCCATGGCGATGGCAGGCAATACCCCGCAAGTTCAGCCCGAGCGTCGGCATCCAACGGAATGTCGCTGCGCCCCTGAATGCGACCCGCGCGATTCCAATCCGTGTGTCCATGGCGCAGAAGGGCGAGGCGGGTCATCGGTTTTTCTCCAACAATGGGCGCACAGTGGTCCAGAACCGCTCGGTGGCGGATGGCATCAGATGGCGGTGCGCGACATAGGCGCGGGCGCGATTGCCCTCAGACTGGCTCAGGTCGGGATGGTCCAGAAACCTCTGTATACGCACGGCCAACCCTTTGGCACCCGATCCGGTATCGGGATGATCGGAGGGTATCAGCACATCACGAACACCGGGGCGATCTTGTGCTGCGACGGGAACGCCGCAGGCCTGGGCCTCAAGATAGACCATTCCATAGGCTTCGTTGACCCCGGGCCAAACGAACAAGGACGCCTGGCGGTACTGGACCTGCAACGTGTCCCGATCCAGCTGACCCAGAAACCGGACACGAGGTCCGAACCGCGCCATCAGCGCCTCGACTTCCAATCGGGCCGGGCCATCGCCTACCACGTCCAACGCCCAATCCCCTGTCAGATGTTCCAGCGTGTCGGCCAGAATGGCGTACGAGGCCAGCTTGTCCCCCGGCCGCATCATGCCCACGGTCAGCATCGGCCCATCACGGGTCGAAACAGGGGGCAATTCCGTGATGGGAAGAAACGGAGGCAGTTCCACCAACGCCTGCGTACCGAACCTTTCCCGTTCTAACGTGATCAGGTCGTTGGCAGTGTGGTAGAAAATCACCTGCGCGCTGTCGCACGCATCATGCGCCGCTTGCGCAAAATCAGCCCATGGGCCTGCAAGCCGGCTGGTGGCGCGGGTACTTTCCAGCTGCACATACGGGATGTCTCTTGCGCGGCTCACGGCCGGGCCGAGCAGATCGGGGGCCTTGTAGTAGTTGTGATAAGTCACCCACAGGTTCGTGTCAGAGGGCAGTTCCTCAGCCAGTCGTGCAGCCTCGGTCGTTGCTTTGCGACGTAATTCGTCCTGAAGTGCCCGGTCGCCTGCCTTGTCGTAAATCCGCAATTGCGAGGCCAGCTCAACAATGTCTCCCTGAGCGCCGAGGGCCTGCATCAGGTTGCGGGCCATTTCGCGATCACCCGAGGGCTTGGGACTGTCGGGGGACTTCATCGGTGCATAGAAAGCCACCCGCGCCATCAGGGCTCGTCCGCGCACAAGGCGCTGAGCCGCTCGGACAAGCGACGTATGCCCGGGTCCATCCGGAAGTCGGCGATCAACCGGTTATACGCGGCCTCAGCCATCTCGGCCGTTCTGGCCGGGTTCTGGGCGAGATCCACAATAGCCGAGGCCAGAGAGGTCGGGTCATCTTCTGACAGCTGACCGTGAACACCGGATTCAATGAACTCCGGGATGGCTGACACCGGCGTTGACAGGATCGGGAGGCGCTGGGACGCGGCTTCCATCAAAACATTGGGTAAACCATCGCGGTCGCCGTCGGCAGCAATTCTGCTGGGCAGGACAAACAGATCAGAGCGGCGCATCTCGGCAATGACTTCCGGTTGATCGCAAGCCCCCATCCACGTGATCCGATCGGAAATCCCTGCGGCATCGGCTTGTGCGCTCAACTCATCGCCCAGATTTCCGCCGCCGATATGGGTCCAATGCCAATTCAGCGATCTGGGGAGCAGCGCGAAAGCTTGGAGAAGCCGGTCAAAGCCCTTCTTTTCGACAAGACGCCCGACCGACAGCATGTGAAAGGGTGCATCCGCTGCACGCGAACACTGCTGGGGAGGTGCAGGAAACCGCGACAGGTCCAGCCCATGATAGATCAGTTCTACCCGCGCAGGATCATCCGCCAGTTCGCGCAGATGTGCGGCACCAATGGCAGTACAGGTTGCCCCGAAGATGGCGCCGTGAGAGGCCAGTTGCAGCTTTTCCCGCTTTTCCCAGTCTGGTGAGGTCCAGATATCTTTGGCATGCGCCGAAAAACTCCAGGGCAGGCTGCGCATGATAGACGCATAGCGGGCGACCGAAGACGGAGTGTGCATGAAATGCGCATACAGCGCCCGCGTTTGATCGGGCAGCTCAGCGGCCAATACGCAGGCCTGACCAAACCGGCGAATTCGGTTGTGAGTCGGGTCTCGGCGAAGGTCTTGCCGCCAGACCTGGTAAGCTTGTGCGTATCCGGGCAGACGAGCTGCATTGTCTCGCGCAGTCGCCAGCCGCTCAGGCTCTTCATAAAGGTATTCCGGCAGGTAATGCACCTGCCCCTTGAAGCGATCGTGCAGAGGATGGCGCTTGGTATCGGTCGGGTGGCGCAACGACCAGATATCGAAGCTGTGCCCTGCCTCCTGCAAGGCCACCAATTCTTGCGCGATGAACGTCTCGGACAGGCGCGGCCAGCCTTTGACCAGCACCGCCAGCTTGGGGGGTTCGCGCGTCATCCGGTGGCGCGCTCTTGTTCCGCGCCTAGCAGCGCGTTTATGCGATGAGTGACGTAGCTTAGCCCGTCCAACAACCCTGCGCGAATGGCCTGCGAAGGCAGCGGCTGATGGGGCAAGGCGCGGATCGCGCGGATCATTGCATCCGCCGTCAGACCGTCACGGTTTTCATCCAGCATGCGTACCAGACCCAGATCCTCGGCGCGCGAGGCACGAATCCATTGCTCCAGCCGCGGCGTCGTGCGCGGAACAATGACGGCGCGTTTGTCGAAGGACAAAACCTCGCAGAAGGTATTGTACCCGCCCATGCAGACCACACCGGCAGCGCCCGCGAACAGCGTTTCGATCTGCGATTCAAAGCCAACGGCGGTCACACGGCCATTTAGGGCGGCGACACGGGTTTCAAAATCTTCGCGTAGTTCGCCTGACAGGAAGGGCCCATAGACCAGCACAGCGCGGGGTGACAGATCCGGGTCTTTTTCATATGCGGACAGCACCAAATTGACCATCGCCTTGCCATCGCCACCACCACCAGGGGTAATCAGGATATACGGTTGTTCTGGTGGCTCACCAACCGGCCCAAGATCGCGACGTAGATACCCTGTCCAATGAATGCGCTCTTGCGTCGCCGGGCTGAGGGGAAGGCCTTGTGTAGGATCGTAGACCGATCGCAACCCATATACCCAGATCTCATCATAGAATCGTTCAGTCGCCGAGATCGCGTCCTTACGCTCCCATTCGGCGGCCAGTACTTCGGGCTCATCCAGAACGTCGCGCAGGCCCAGAACCAATTTGGTTGAGCAGGAGTTTTCAAGATACTCAAGCGTCGGCAGCAGCTCACCGCGAAAACCGGTAGGCTCTTTGTCGACGATCAGCACATCGGGGTCGAACTGTTCGACAGATGTCTGGATCAGGCTTGCGCGCAACTCGGTCACATCATCGATGCCCATGCCGATGGTCTGCGAAGCATACGAGCCGTCGGCGCGTTTGGTGACCCCGGGTAGACGGACATGGTCAACGCGACGCGGAAAAGTAAACCGTCCGGCAATGGGTGAACCGGTCAAAATGAGGGCCGAAGCGCGTTGATCGGCTTGTGTTATGGCCGCAGCCAGCGCGCGTGACCGGCGCAGGTGACCCAGGCCGAACGTGTCGTGACTATATAGCAGGATGCGCGGTGCGCGGCCGTGATTTTCGTTTTTGATCCCTAGGCTCATGCCTTCGCCTGTTTCGGTTCCGGTGCAACTCCGCGCGTCTGCACCTGATTATCGTAATTCTGCCAGACCTTCTTGCCAAAGGCACAGATTCCGCCGTCCAAATGCGCCAAACATTGCGAATTGGCAACAGCATAATGCCACCGCCGGCAACAGGCGCACCTTGCGATATGCAGGCCGATGGTTCTTCATGCACAAGCCAATTCGGAGGCTGGACGCCTCAGGTGGTCATATTCAATTTTTGTTGTCTTGGAAACACTTTATCCCATCCATTGCGTCAGGAACACGGGCTCTCACGATGTTGACACCGCGTGTGCGGATGATTTGAACAGCCTTCTGAGGTTCTATAGTCTTGGACGCAGCTACGAATTGGATGCGATATACGATGAAAATGAATGTTCTGGCCGGGCTGATTTTGGTGATTTGGGCGGCGATGCTGGCCAGTGCAACCGACGCGGTTGCGCAAACTTCGCTTATTCCGGGATACCCAATAGGATCAAGCGAGGAAACCGGTTCTTCAAGCTCTGCCGCTGACAGCGATCTGGCGGCGGCCATTCGATCCGCTTCCGAGGCGGGCGCAAGCGTAATCGTAATCGACAGCGCCGGGCAGGTTGTATCGGCAGCGGGCAATAGCGCCGACGCGACGCCAGAGGCAGATAGCATTGATCACATGGCTGAGGGTTCTCAGCTGATGAAGGCGCAAGAGCGGTTCTCAAAGTTCCGGGATTCCGTACGCTCGCGGATGGAGGCGCTGCCCTATTCGGTCTTTGAGGTCCAATACATCCTCAGACAGACCAGTCCGGACGGGCGGATTCAGACCTATGTCGAGGTGTTGGTCCTGAACGTGTTGTTCCTTTTGCTGGGGCGATGGTTGTCGATCGAAATCTACGGCAAGCGCATCGCGAAGCGTTTGGTGGTTGCGCGCATCAAGGAAAACCCGGTTGGCTATCGTGAAAAGATGCCTTTCCTTGTGTATCGTTTCGTGATGGGCATTGGCGGAACGATCTTTGCCATGCTTATGGCGCTGATCGTTGGCTATCTGTTCTTTGGTGAAGCGGAAGACATATCAATCCAGTTTACCGTTACGGCAATCTTTACCGCATTTTTCCTTTCGCGCACTGTCTCGGACTTGTGGCGGATGGTTCTGTCGCCTTACCTTAGCCAGTATCGCTTGCCGCCTTTTTCAGACCGGGACGCCAAGCGCCTGTATGTTTGGGCGTCAGCACTGGCGACCTATGACATCTCGGTTGTTCTGTTCTCGACATGGGTCGCGGATTTTGGGCTGAACTATAACGTCTATGCCATGGTCTATGGTAGCCTGACGCTGATCGGGGCGCTGGGCAACATACTGATGATCCTGTTCAATGCACGCGCGATCTCGAACGCTATTCGTGGCGGGCGTGCTCCGGATCAGGTGTCTTGGATACTGAAGTTCATCTCTTTCGCCTGGGCGCCGGTTCTGGTGCTTTATATGGTGTTCAGCTGGTTCAAACTGGCCGTTGATCTGGTGCTTGAGGTTCAGGATTCGATCCCGATCGTGGCCAGCAGCTATGCCATCTTTATGTCCGTCGTCGTGGCCTACGGCGCGATGAACTATCTGCTTGAAAGGTATTTTGATCGCAATCGCAGAATTGAGGTGATGAATGCCGACGCAGAAGCGGCTGAGCAGATCGAGGATGAGCTGGTGGCTGATACGCCGCAGGCCGAAAAGCGCAAACACGCCATTCTGACGTACGAAGACCTTGCCCGTCGTGTGGCAGGCATTCTGGCCTTTGTGGTGGGTCTCTATGCGCTGGTAGTGATCTGGAACCCGCAGGCCAATTGGTCGGATGACTTGCCGATCGAGCGGGCGCTGGATGTGATGGTGATCCTGTTTATGGGTTACATTCTGTTTCACTTCTTCCGCGTCTGGATCGATAGCAAGATCGCGGAAGAGACGGATGACGGCGGTGCTGAAGCCGAGCTGGGCGACGAAGGAGGCGAAGGTGGGCAGAGCCGTCTTGCAACTTTGTTGCCTCTGTTCCGCGGGGCCATTCTGGCTGTGGTCGTTGTGACCATCGCGCTGATTGTATTGATGGAACTGGGGATCAATGTCAGCCCGCTGTTTGCCGGTGCAGGTGTTGTGGGTCTGGCCGTTGGTTTCGGGTCGCAAACCTTGGTCCGCGACATCTTCTCGGGTGCGTTCTTCCTGATGGATGATGCTTTCCGAAAGGGTGAATACATCGACATTGGTGATGTGAAAGGGACGGTCGAAAAGATATCGGTCCGGTCCTTCCAACTGCGCCACCACCTTGGTGCGCTCAACACGATCCCATTTGGAGAGATCAAGGTTCTGACAAACTATTCCCGCGACTGGGTAATCATGAAGCTGCCGTTGCGGGTGACCTATGACACCGATGTCGAAAAGGTGCGGAAGCTGATCAAGAAGCTGGGTCAAGAGCTGCTGAGCGATCCGGTGATTGGTGATAACTTCATTCAGCCGCTGAAATCGCAGGGTGTGATCGAGATGCAGGATTCTGCGATGATTATCCGGGTCAAGTTTATGACCAAGCCGGGCGATCAGTGGCTGGTGCGTAAGAAAGTCTATCAGGATATTCGTGAGCTGTTTGCCCGTGAAGGCATCCGGTTTGCGCATCGGGAAGTCACCGTGCGACTGGCGGATGACAAAGAGGCCGAGGACCTGACTCCCAAACAACGCGAGGCTGTCACAGGGGCCGTTCAGGCCGCGATTGACGAAGACTATCTGGACGATATCGGCCCCGGCGGTGGTGATGATCGCTAGGAGGGCTCCCGCCCCTTTGGTTTGCGTCTCTGGCGAGACGTCAACCAAAGCGTTGGGCCGGGCCGCGCGTCCCGCGCGGCGGCAGCTTTAAGCGGTAAGTGACGGCCAAGTGGGCTGCGAAGTTCCCAGTTTGGACGCAGGCAAAGCCCAGTGCATCTTTGCGGATCCAACGGTTAGCGCCGGCTTCAATCGATAGCCGGGCCCCCACCCGGAAGGTTCGAGCGCATCCGCATAATCGACAGGCAGCGCCTCGGTAATTTCGTCACCGGGCTCGCTCTTGGCGAGGGTGGCCAGCAATTCGGCGGTGCGCGCCAGCGAGAGCCTGGCATCCATAGCAGCGTGTCCAGATGCGGCTTCGGCGAGCGCCGAGAGCAGGGCGGCTGCCATCAAGTAACCAGTTGCGTGATCCAGTGCCTGAACGGGCAACGGAGTTGGCTTGTCGGCCCCCGCCCAACCCATCCCTGCATGTGCGATTCCGGAACTCATCTGTACAAGGCTGTCAAAACCGCGGCGCGCTGCCCAAGGTCCTTGCCAGCCATAGGCGTCTAGCGTGACCTCAACCCTGTTGGGGGCGAGCTGATCCCGCGTGTGTTTACCCAGACCGAGTGCGTCCAAAGCGCCGGGCCGATACCCGTGGACAAGTATGTCCGCTTGGGCCAGCAGCTCTTGCAGTTTTGCTTTTCCATCGGGTGATTTCAGGTTCAGATAGGCGCAATGCTTGCCGAGAGAAATGTCAGGAATGACGCCAGGTTCATCCCAGCCGGGTGGATCGATCCTCAGGACCTCGGCGCCGAATCCCGCGAGTGTTCGTGTCGAGACTGGCCCGGCCAGAATGCGGGTCAGATCGAGCACACGCAGCCCAGCAAGAGGTCGCGCGGCAGTCGCCTGAGGCCGATCACGTAGTTGAATATTGCGTGGCCCCTGCCATCCGATCAACGGCTCGCGGGCCAATATGCGTCCTTGCGGATGGTCATGCCACTCAGAGCGGCTGCGCATTGCGGCAGCGACGCCGCCCTCGGCGACAATCGCGGCTTCCAGTTCAGAGATGCTCCAATCCCGAACCGCGCGCGATACCAGCGCACGGTCCGGCGCGACTTGCAAAACACTAAGGGCGGCGGCGCGATGACTGGGCAGGTTGGTGTGCAGCCTGATCCACCCATCAGAGGCCTGATAGTCACCAGCAATCGCGTCCCAAAGGCTGGGCATATCCCACCCTTTGGGTTTGAAGGAAAAGCCATACCACAAGGAGGCCAGTCGATGATCTACGGCCACCTCCAGAGGTGTAGGCGCCAGGTTCAAGGCTGTCACAAGGCGCGACAGCTCCTGCCCGACTGCCGCAAAACTGGCCGTCGCCAGTTCCGAGACCGCAAAGGCGCTGGGCCGCGCACCCGCCCCATTGACCCTGTAGGTTTCAGGTGAGGGGAGGGCGGACAGCAAGCTCATTGCTGATAGGGATCAAGGCTGTCGCGCAACCCGTCGCCAAGGAAGTTGAAGGCCAGCACGACGACGATGATTGGCAGCATCGGGATCGCGGTCCATGGATAGATTTCGATTGAGGCGAGGTTCTGCGCATCGTTCAGCATCACGCCCCAACTGACCGCCGGGGCCCGCAGTCCAAGGCCAAGGAAGCTGAGGGCGGTTTCGCCCAAGATCATCGCAGGGATTGATAGCGTGGCCGAGGCAATCAGATGCGACATGAAATTGGGTAGCAGGTGCTTTCGGATCACACGACCGGAACTTGCGCCCATCATCTCGGCCGCACGTACGTATTCCTCTTCTCTGAGAGACAGGAATTTTGCGCGGACAGATCGGGCAAGGCCTGGCCAATCGAGAATACCGAGGATGATCGAGATGATGAAGAATACCGCGACCGGGCTCCAATTTGATGGCACCGCGGCGGATAAGGCCAGCCAGAGCGGAAGTTCCGGCAGCGAGCGCAGGATTTCGATCACACGGTTGATGGTCCAGTCGATGCGCCCTCCGAAATACCCGGCCATTGATCCGAACAGGATGCCGAGGAAGAAGGATACCGAAATGCCGATCAGGCCCACTGTCAGCGACAGTTGCGCGCCATATAGGATGCGGCTGAATACATCGCGGCCCAGACGGTCCGAGCCCCACAGAAACAGCGTGGCCCCTTCGGGCGCGCAAAACAGGTGCGTATCGGATTTTATCAGGCCTGCGAGTTTGTATTCTGACCCTTCGCAGAAGAACCGGATTGGGCGCGGGTCTTCCGTGTCAGCGACGAATTTCCACTGGAAAGTTTCAAGGTCCGCCTCTGCAACTATTGGATAAACGTAGGGGCCGATGAACTTCCCCTCATGAAACCAGTTGACCGACTGGGGTGGAGCGTACAGGTGTTCTCCGTTCCGGTCATTGGGGCCGTAGGGGGCAATAAAGCCCGCAAAAGGCAGCATCAAGTAGCAGAGCAGCAAGAAGAGGCCAGAAATCAGACCCAGCTTGTGGGTCCTGAACTTGCGCCAGACCAGCACCCAATTAGGGGCATCGAGATCTGCGCGCTCAAGCTGCTGAATAGAGGCCTGCGGGTCAAATGGTGCGTCGTCGACATAGCGACCATCGGGTTTGTCGGTCATGCTTCGCGCCCCTCGTAACGAATGCGCGGATCAAGCATGACCAGCAGGATATCGGAAATCATGGTGCCGATCAGCGTCAGCAGAGCCACGAACATAAGAATGAAGGCCGACAGGAACTGGTCCTGCGTTTTCAAGGCAGTCAGCAGGGTCGGGCCGATTGTTTGCAGACCCAGAACTACCGAGACCAAAACCGACCCGGAAACCATCGAGGGCAGCAGGTTTCCAATGTCGGCGACAAACGGGTTGAAGGCCACGCGCAATGGGTATTTCGTCAGCATCCGCGATGGGGACATGCCCTTGGCGATTGCTGTTTCGACATAAGGTTTCCCTAGTTCATCCAGCATATTGGCGCGCAGGCGCTGCATCATGGCCGAAGCACCCGAGGTTCCGATGACGAAGGTCGGAACGATCAGGTGGACAAGGATGGATTTCAACTTGTCCCAACTCATCGGTTGTCCCTCAAAGGAAGGGTCCATTAGTCCGCCGATTGGCAGGTTGAAATAGCGATGGCCATAGTAGAACAGGATCAGCGCCAACAGGAAGTTCGGGGTCGCAAGACCCAGATAGCCTACAAAGGCCGAGGTATAGTCGATCCACGTCCGTGATCTGGCCGCAGCGATGACCCCCAATGGCAGAGCAACGGCATAGACGAATAGAATGGCAGCCAGATTGACCACAACCGTCAACCACAGCGTATCGCCCACGATCTCGCGCACGGGGCGGTCAAATTCGAAGGACCAGCCATAATTGCCCTGTAACAAGCCTTCGAACCCATGCGGTCCGGGCCAGAAGCCCATCCAGATCAGGTACTGCTCGGGCAACGACCGGTCCAATGAGTATTCCTTGCGCAGAAACTCGGCCTTGGCGACACCGGCGGACTGTCCCGAAGCCTGCAGTTCGGCGATCTGGTTGCTGAGATAGTCGCCGGGGGGCAGGTTGATGATCACGAAAATCAGAACCGACACCACCAGCAATGTCAGCAGCATCGTGAAAAAGCGATACACCGCGTAGCGCAGCATGACCATTTAGCTGCTCCTGAATTAGTCGGCGAAGAAGAACTCGTCGGGACGGTGAATGCCGAAATGTGCGCCGGGTTCCCACGCCCACATGGCCTGCTCAGGCACATTGCGCAGGCGGTTCGACACGACAATAGGCTGCGGTGCGCCGTTCAGGATTCCGATCGCATAAAGCTGGTCGGCGTGAATTTTCAGCATCTCAGACCAAACAGCTCTGCGTTCTTCATCCGTGGAGGCGATTTCCCAATCGTGGGCAAGCTTCATGAGAAGTTCGGCCTCGGGCATGTCTGGTGGTTCGCCCGACCCTCCATTTGTCTGATAGTATTGGCCCCATTTAGGCCACGCCAGAAAGACCTGATCGGTCGGGGCGAGATAGGCCGGCGATGTGTGGCTTTGCGGAATGCCGTCATCCCAGCCGAACCAGACCGACGCCATTGTATTGCCCGAGAAGACCCGGTTGCGCAGAATGTCTCGATCCAATGGTCGCATGACCAGTTCGACTCCGATCTCACGCCAGGTATCCGTGACGATCTGCAGGGCGTTTTCAACCTCTTGCCGCTCACCTGCGGTTTCGATGATCAGCTCCATCGGACGCCCGTCGGGCAACAGTCGGATACCATCTTTGTCACGCTCGGTCAGCCCAGCCTCATCAAGCAGAGCATTCGCCTTGTCGACGTCATACTGTGCCCAAGCCTGCGCATTCGCTTCGTCGTAGAAGGGCGATGCGGGCAGAACCGACATAGCGCCGGGTTGGGCCAGCTTGAAATAGAGCGCCTGATTGATCGTCTTGCGATCAATGGCGAGCGACAGTGCCCTGCGTACACGTACATCGCGCAGAACCTCGCGCCACGCATCGTCAGTGTAGTTCAAATTGGGATAAATCGCGATCTGCGACGCGACGCCTGTTTTCCACAAAAGCGTCTTGTATCCACCTTCAGCCTCGCCCTTTTTCAAGATCGAGGCATCGCGGAATGCCAATCCGCGACCTTGCAAGTCAGTTTCACCCGCATTTGCTTTGGCCGCAACCAAACCCGGTGCGACGATCTCCATTTCGACTACGTCGATATAGGGCAGCTGAACCCCATTTGAATCCACCCGATGGTAATAAGGGTTACGGACAAAGTTGTGCCGGATTTTCTTGCCCGAACTTGCGTTGAGCCATGGCTGCAACGTCGGCAGTTCATGATTGTCGTACTTATATAGATTGTCCAACTTGTTATGCAGCGCCGCCCAGCTTTTTACCCGCGCATCTTCGACCTTGAATGCCAGTTCTTCGGGGTCTGCAAACTTCTCGTGATACTGCTTAAGGAACTCAGACGGTCGATAGATAAAGGGCGGCCGCGCCTGAGCAAGTGATTGCAGGAAATTCGGGTTGGGGTCATCCCATTCGAATACAACTGTTGTTTCGTCGGGGAAGGTGACGGTGGGTGTTTTGCCTTCAACCAGCAGGAAATCTGGTGGGCCTGAAGGGCTGAGCAATTCGTTGTTGGCCACATCCTCCCACCAATACCGGAAGTCTTCGGATGTGAACGCGGATCCGTTTGACCATTTGTGGCCGGGTCGCAGGTTCAAAGTAAATTTGCGATTGTCTTCGTTTTCGAAAGAAGCCAGCAAATCCGGGACGATGTTGTAATCCTGATCGAAGCCCACAAGCCTTGCGTAGCCATAGACCACCATTTGCCGAATGTCTTTGGACCGGGTGACCATCGTGCGCAGTGTACCTCCGGGTACACCGAATTCGCGACCTTTGGCGGCTAAGTCCACGATCAGCGGATCTTGCGGAATACGTTCAGCAACCGGTGGCAGGTCGCCGCTTTCAACCTCGGTTTGCCAGAACGCGTTTTCCTGAAGATTAGACGGAATTTCCGCCGCAGCGGGCAGCATTCCTGCGAAGGCCAGCGTCGCGGCCAAAATCAATCGGTGAGTGGTCTTAAACATGGCAACGTACCTTATGGCCGGGCTCCAACTCTACCAAAGAAGGTATCACGGAGTCGGAAAATCGAAAGGCGTCATCCCAACTGTCGGGTGAACCGGCACCAAGCGCAACCAGTTTCAGATCAATCGGGCGATTGATATCCGGTTCGGGCTGGGCGGCAATCAGTGCCTTGGTATAGGGATGACGTGGATTGTAGAACAGAGTTTCGGGTGGGGCTTGTTCCACCACAAGACCCCGGCGCATGACGGCGACCTCGTCGGCAATGCGTGCGACGACGGCCAGATCATGCGAGATGAAGAGATAAGACAGGTTCAGACTGTCCTGCAGTTCTTCGAGCAGGGTCAAAATTTGCTCTTGAACGGATACATCCAGCGCCGAGGTTGGCTCGTCACAAACAATCAACGCCGGGTCCAGCATCATCGCGCGGGCGATAGACAGGCGCTGTCGTTGTCCACCAGAAAAAGCATGCGGATAGCGTTTGAGCATATCGGCATTCAGCCCGACCCGCTGCAACATCGCGGCCGCTTTGTCGCGCTGCTCTGCCACGGTGCCGAGGCGGTGTATCTCCAACGGCTCGGTCATGGCATCCTGAATGCGCATACGGGGGCTAAGAGAGCTATAGGGATCCTGAAACACCATTTGCGCCTTGCGCTGAAACGCGGTGCGTTCGGTCCGTGTCATACTGTGAACCGTTATCGGTTCGGAATCCCTTGTTGTTCTGAACAGAACTTCGCCGCCCGGGTCGGGCAGTTCAGCGCCCAGAGCGATTCTGGCGGCGGTTGTCTTGCCAGACCCGCTTTCGCCAACGATTGCAAGCGTCTTGCCGCGCGCCAGCTTCATATCTACGCCCCGGCAGGCATGGATCAGTTTGTCGGCTTTCCAACCTTTGCTCGACCGCATCGTGTAAGTCTTTGAGACCCCGGTCATCTGCAGAATTAGGTCCTCGTCGGGCATCGGTATGCCGACGGCATCCTGATCGGGTATCTCAGGCGCAGCGTCGAACAGCTGCTGCGTATAGGGGTGCGCCGGATCATTCAGAATTGGTGCTGCCGGGCCAGCTTCCATCACGCGGCCTTTGTGCATGACGACCACCCGCTCGGCCATGTTAGCAACTACACCCAGGTCATGGGTGACAAGGATCAGCGCCATACCGGTCTCGCGCTGCAGCTCTTTGATCAGCCCAAGAACCTGCGCTTGGGTGGTAACATCCAGCGCTGTTGTCGGCTCGTCCGCGATGAGCAATTCAGGCTTGGACACCATGGCCATGGCAATCATGGCGCGCTGGCGCATGCCGCCGGACAGCTCGAACGGATAGCTGTCGTAGGCGCGGGCAGGGTCGGGGAAACCAACCCTCTCAAACTGGGTCAGAACTTCTTTGCGGGCCTGTGCATCGGATGCGCCGCGATGCAACCAAAGAACTTCGCTGACCTGATTTCCGATTTTGTGAAGCGGTGACAGAGATCGCATCGGTTCCTGAAAAATCATAGAAACCCGATTGCCGCGAATACCACGCATCTGTCTTTCACTCAGTTCGATCAGATTAGCGGTGCCTTTGGAATCGTTCAGCGTGATCGTTCCGCTACGGATCTGGGCGGTACGCGGCAGAATACGCAGTGCAGCGCGACAGGAAATCGTTTTGCCCGAACCGGATTCTCCAACCAATGCAAGTGTCTGCCCGGGTTCGACCTCGAAGCTGACATCTTGGACAACGGATGGACCCGTGCCAAAGCCGATGCTGAGATCCCGAACGGACAACAACGCACTCATGCGGGTTTTCCACCCGTCTGGCCGCTAGAAAACATCGGCTTTGTGAACTCCCTGTCTTTTTTGAGCAGTTTCGCGCGGTTGGGGCGGCGTAGTCAAACACCTTCTTCACCCGAATTGTCGCGGAATCGTGAAACTCGGGCCGTATGGCTACACAAAGTCTTGAGTTTTTGCCATCAAAGGCGCAATCGCCCCCCGACTGGTGTCGAATGATTTTGAAAGAGGTGCCCCGTGTCCGAGCAACAAAGCCGATTGGATCTGTTCATTGACCGAATGGTCTCGCAACGTGCTTGTCTGGACTTTGCCATCGCGCAGACCACGGGGCAGCCCGGTCCGGTTTTTGAGCTGGGATTGGGAAATGGGCGCACATATCACCACATGGTTAAGCACATTCAGGACCGTCCTGTTTATGTTTTTGAACGGGCCGTTGCGTCTCATCCCGATTCGACACCGCCCGATGATCTGGTGATTCTCGGTGATGTGCGCGAAACATTGCCTGCTTCGGTTACGCGATTTGGCGCGTCAGCCAGTCTGATCCATGCCGATCTTGGGGGACACAACCGGCAAAAGAATGATGCTTTTGCCCGCCTCGTCTCACCTTTGATCGAACCGCTTCTGGCGCGGGATGGACTGATGGTTTCCAGCGATCGTATGTATTTCGAAACACTGACCGAAGTGCCGCTGCCTGCAGGCGCGGTGGAGGGACGTTGTTTCATCTACCGGCGTTGATCTGCCGTAGGGTCACTGTGTGATCCGACTCGCGCTATAGTACCGGGCCGGTCTAACGTCTGAGGCGTGAAGCTTTGGAGGGGACCGTCAAAAATGCTGTTCTACG
Organism: Ruegeria sp. H9; assembly: GCF_056532915.1. Lineage (NCBI taxonomy): Bacteria > Pseudomonadati > Pseudomonadota > Alphaproteobacteria > Rhodobacterales > Roseobacteraceae > Ruegeria > Ruegeria sp. H9. Next base: position 18,292 of record NZ_JBQFNX010000004.1, read on the forward strand.
ATTGTTCAACCGCGCCAAGCCCGCGCCGTGCCCGGATGTTTATTGCGGAAAAGGGGCTGGAGATTGAAACCCGCCATATCTCAATCGCCAAGGGTGAACAGTTTAGTGATGCCTTCCGGACCGTGAACCCCGGTGCAACGATTCCCGTGCTTGTTACGGATGAAGGTACCACGCTCACAGAAAATCTTGGCATCGCCGCCTATCTCGAGGCGCGCTTTCCGGAACCTGCCTTGATGGGGCAAACGCCGGATGAAAAAGGCGAAATTCTGATGTGGAATGCCATCGCCGAACAACAATGTGGCGCACCAATCGCGGAAACTTTGCGAAACACCCATCCTTCGTTCAAAGACCGCGCGATCACCGGGCCTGCAAACCACGCGCAAATCCCTGAACTAGCGCAGCGGGGGGCTGAGCGGGTGCGTGCCTTCTTCGATTTGCTTGAGGCCCGTCTGCAAGTGAGCGGTCTCGTTGCGGGTGACATGTTTTCACTGGCCGATATCACCACATTTGTGTTTGTCGATTTCGCACGTGTCATCAAGATGCGTATCCCAGAAGAGAACACGGCCACACGCGCCTGGTTTGATGCCGTTCAGACACGCCCGAGCGCCCGGCTTTAAGCTGATCCGGGTGCTGTCCCTCGAACTGTACAGAAATGTCTAGACAGAAGTGAACAGTGCCTCTAGCGTCCTCTGCGAGTCATGCAGGGGAGCGCAGGATGAAATCTCAGTATCGTGTCGTAGTCATCGGTGGCGGCGTTGTCGGCGCCTCGGTTCTGTACCATCTCGCCAAGTTTGGCTGGTCAGATGTGGTCATGCTGGAGAGGCGGCGTTTGGCCTCGGGGTCTTCGTGGCACGCGGCGGGAGGCATCCATGCGCTGAACGCAGATCCGAACATGGCGTCGCTGCAAGCCTATACGATCGATCTGCTGAGCGAGATCGAAAAAGAATCGGGCCAAAATATCGGCCTGCACATGACCGGTGGACTGACGCTGGCAGGTACACCCGAACGGTGGGAGTGGCTGCAGGCCAACTACCGCATTTTCCAGTCTATCGGCATCGACGACTGTGAGCTGTTGTCGCCAGAGGAGGCGCAGAAACGCTGCCCGATCATGTCCACCGACGGCGTGCTGGGCGCAATGTGGGCGGATCGCGAAGGTTACATCGATACAACCGGTACGGTTCAGGCTTATGCAACAGCGGCCAAGAAACGCGGCGCGGAATACTACGAAGAAACCAGGGTCGAAAGCCTGACACAGACTGCGGATGGTTGGGAAGTTGTGACCGACAAAGGCACTATCACTTGTGAACATGTGGTCAACGCAGCTGGCCTCTGGGCCAAACAGGTGGGGCGCATGGCCGGAGTGGAGCTGCCGGTTTCGCCGCTGAAACACCACTATCTGATCACCGATACGGTGCCTGAGGTGGCCGAGGCGGATTTCGAGATGCCGATGACGGTTGATCTTGAAGGCTTCACCTATATGCGACAGGACCAGAAGGGCGTTCTGGTGGGCATCTACGAGGTCGATCACGAGCACTGGGCTATGGACGGTGCGCCGTGGAACTACGGTGAAGAGTTGTTCCAGGAACAGCTCGACCGGATCGAGAACGAGCTGACGCTGGGCTTTGAACGGTACCCGTCGATCCAGAATGTTGGCATCAAAACATGGGTGAACGGCGCGTTTACCTTCTCACCCGATGGCAACCCGCTGGTCGGTCCGGTCCCAGGCAAGCGCGGTTATTGGTCAGCTTGTGCGGTGATGGCCGGATTCCTGCAGGGTGGCGGCGTTGGTAAGACGCTGGCCGAATGGATGATCCATGGCGAGCCTGAGGCCGACGCATGGCCTATGGACGTGGCGCGCTATGGCGATTTCGCTCAGAACAAACGCTACATCCGCGAAACAACCGGTCAGTTCTATTCCCGTCGTTTCGTGATGACCTATCCGAACGAGCAACTGCCCGCAGGTCGCCCGCTGAAGATGGCCCCAGCCCATGATGCAATGACCGAGGCGGGGTGCAAATGGGGCGTCAGCTGGGATCTGGAAGTACCGCTTTACTTTGCGCCCAAGGGCTTTGAAGAGACGCCGACGCTGAAACGCTCGAACGCGCACGACATCGTAGCTGAGGAGTGCAAAACCATCCGCGAAGGCGTGGGACTACTGGATATCTCGGGCTTTTCGCGCTTCGAGGTCACAGGCCCAAATGCCGAGGCTTGGCTGGACAGGATCATGGCGTCGAAACTGCCTGCACCGGGGCGTGCCAAACTGGCTCCGATGCTGGGTGAAAACGGTCGCCTCAAGGGTGATCTGACCGTGCTGAACTGGGGCGACGGGACCTGGTGGATCATGGGCAGCTATTATCTGCGCGCATGGCATATGCGCTGGTTCGATGATCACATGATGGACGGTGTGAACATCCGCGATCTGGGCGAGGAATATTGCGGCTTTGCCGTGGTTGGGCCGAAATCGCAGGCTGTGGTCGAGAAACTGGCAGAACAAGATATCTCGGGCCTGAAATTCATGGGCTGCGGCGACTTTGATATCGGTCTGGTGCGTGCCCGTGTGGCGCGTATGTCGGTGACGGGCGAAAAAGGGTATGAGATAAACTGCCGCTATGGCGACCACATCGAACTGCGCCGGATGCTGCTTGAGGCTGGGGCCGGGGACGGTATCCGCGAATGCGGATTCAACGCGATGCTGTCGACGCGGCTTGAGAAGAGCTTTGGTATCTGGTCTGCAGAATTCACTCAGCTTTACACGCCAGGCATGACCGGAATGGATCGCTGGATCGACTGGAACAAGGATTTCGTTGGCAAAGAGGCTGCGCTGGCTGAACGCGATGGCAACGGTCCGGCGCAAGTTCAAGTGACGCTTGAGGTTGACGCGCTGGATGCCGATGCCAGCGGGTATGAACCGATTTGGGCCGGGGAAGAGCGGGTGGGTTTTGTGACTTCGGGTGGCTATGGCCACTACACGGGCAAGTCGCTGGCCATGGCTTTGGTCAACCGCGACAAGGCTGAACCGGGCACCGAGTTGTCGGTGCATGTGGTCGGTGTGGAACGACCCGCCCGCGTTATTGCGCCGTCGCCTTATGACCCGCAGGGCAAAGCGATGCGAGGTTGACCATGTCGGACTTGGGCCAAAGACGCCGACGGCGCGGGCGCGGTGCAGATGCCGCCCCGCAACCTAGCCGTGATGTGAATTATCGCCAGCTGCGCAATCCGTTTCCGCAGATGGAAGTGTTCCCCGCAGATCAAATCGCAGAAATGCACAACACCGCTTTGCGCACGCTGGAAGAGTTGGGCGTGAAAGTTCTGTTGCCCGAAGCGCGGCGGATCTTTGCGCAGGGTGGCGCACGCGTGGATGAAGACAGCGAAATGGTCTTCATCGGGCGGGATATGGTTGAGGCTGCGGTGGCCTCAGCTCCGAAATCCATAGCCTGCCGTGCAGGCGCTCGGCACCGGGATTTCACTTTGGAGCTGGGCTCTTTGGTGTTCCAACCCGGCGCTGGCGCTCCAAACGCGACCGATCTGGAACGCGGTCGGCGGCCAGCGAGTGGGCAGGATTATCTGGAGTTCCTAAAGCTCACTCATCACTTTGATGTCTTCCAGATGATCTCACCGCAGGTCGAACCGCAGGACGTGCCAACCAATGTGCGGCACTATTTCACCACACAAGCGCAGATGGAGCTGACGGATAAGTTCCCGTTCTTCTTCTCGCGAGGCACGCCGCAAGTGATGGACTGCTTCGAGATGCTCTCGACGGCGCGAGGTCTGTCTGACAAGGAGTTCCGCGCTAACGCCCATTGTTACACGATTATCAACACCAACAGCCCGCGGACGCTGGATATTCCAATGGCTCAGGGGCTGATCGACTTTGCGCGCCATGGTCAGATGTCGATCATCACACCCTTTACCCTGATGGGCGCAATGGCTCCGATCACGGTGGCCGGGGCCATCACGCTGTCCCATGCCGAGGCGCTTGCGGCCTTGACGCTGACCCAGCTTACCAACCCCGGTGCGCCGGTGTGCTATGGGACCTTTACCAGCAATGTCGACATGAAATCAGGGGCGCCTGCATTCGGGACACCCTCGCATTTTCAGGCGTCTTTGGCGGCGGGCCAGCTGGCCCGGTATCTAGGCCTGCCCTGGCGGTCTGCGGCGGGGTCTGCGGCAAATATCAACGACGTTCAGGCCGCCAATGAAAACCAGTTCGGCCTGTGGGGCTGCCTGATGGCCGGGGCTACGGTGATCATTCATTCGGCCGGATGGCTCGAAGGTGGCCTGACCGTATCTTTCGAGAAGATGATCTGCGATGCCGAGGTGTTGAACATGGTGGCCGAGCTTTGTGCAGGGGCACAGGCCAATGGTGCAGAGATCGGGTTTGATACTGCGCTGAGCGAGGTTGAACCCAGCGGACATTTCTTCGCCACCAGTCAGACGATGGAGCGCTATAATACCGCATTTTATGAGCCGCACCTGCATGATTACGCAAATTTTGGCACCTGGACCGAGCGTGGCGCGATCGACGCCAACCACCGCGCGACAGGCGTATGGAAGGAAATCCTGGCAAATTTCAAAGCACCGGCATCAGATACGGATCGCCTTGGTGCGTTGAAGGATTTCATAGCGCGCCGTACAGAAGAGGGCGGCGCACCGCCGGAGAGTTGAATGAACACCAAACCCATCCTGCACAGGGACGATCCCGAAGCTGAGCCACTGATTGGTAACGTCAAGGTCACGCGCGATGATTGGCTGAACGTGGCCATGGACGTCCTGATTTCGGACGGGGTCGAGCAGGTGAAAGTCATGAACCTTGCCGAGCGGATGGCGGTCTCGCGCTCATCATTCTACTGGTATTTCAAGTCGCGGCAGGAATTGCTGGATGCTCTGCTGGCGCGGTGGCAGGCGACAAATACCGCGGCCTTGATCGCTCAATCCGAATTGCCTGCTGAAACGATCACGGCTGCGGTGTGCAATGTTCAGCGCTGCGTTGTGAATACCGAACTATTTGATACGGCGCTTGATTTTGCTGTGCGGGATTGGGCACGAAGATCGGGAAAGGTGCGGCGTATGCTGGACCAGTCCGATGCCCGTCGCCTGGCCGCGCTGCGCGCGATGTTCATCCGGTTCAACTATGATGAGACCGAGGCAGAGACGCGGGCGCGGGTGCTATATTATATGCAGATCGGATATGATCTGGCGCAGTTAAACGAACCATTGGCGATCAGGCTGTCGATGGTTCCACACTACCTTTATGTTTTTACAGGGGTCGAACCGCGACCCGAGGAAATCACCGAATTCAGCGCGTATGCGAAACGTTTCTGGGAAGGGGCAGGACATGAACCAACCTGACGCAATCATCATTGGCACCGGTGTGATCGGAGCCGCCATCGCGTTCGAGATGTCCAAGGCCGGTTGGAAAACTCTGTCGTTGGATCGCAATGCGCAGGTTGGGCATGGCTCGACCGCAGGCTCTTGCGCGATAATTCGGATGCATTATTCGACCCTCGATGGAACCGCGTTCGCCTGGGAAGGCTATCACTATTGGCGTGATTGGGCGAACTATCTGGGCTTGCCCGACACAGCCGATTTGGCGCAGTTTCGTGAGACCGGGTGTTTGGTCGTCAAGACCGAGGCCAATGGGTTTCTTGAGAAACATAAGAAGTACAGCGCAGAACTGGATTGTCCGTTTGAAGAATGGACACCTGAGCGGATTACCGAACGTCTGCCGATCTATTCTCTGGACAGCTTTGCCCCGGCGCGGCGCATGGATGATCCGGAGTTCGGCCAACCGAACGGAGATCGGATTCAGGGCGCAGTATTCTGGCCGAAAGCAGGTTATGTGACCGATCCGGCGTTGTCGGCGCAAAACCTGATGGATGCCGCCAAGCTGCATGGTGCCGAAGTGCGAACGGGCGCAGACGTGCGCGAAATCCTGTCGCAGCAGGGGCGCGTCGCAGGTGTCAGGCTTGCCTCTGGTGAAGAAATCCACGCCAAAGTGGTGGTGAATGTTGCCGGTCCCGGGTCAGCGTTTGTCAACGAAATGGCCGGGGTTCTGGGCGACATGACAATTCGGACCCGCCCGCTGCGGCAGGAGGTGGTACATGTACCCGCGCCCGAAGGATTTGATTTCGAATCGCAAGGAACAATTGTCTCGGATAGTGATATCGCGCTGTATTGCCGTCCAGAACATGGCAATCATATTCTGATCGGTTCCGAGGATCCGGCTTGTGATCCGCATCAATGGTGCGAAGATGATGTAAGCTATAACCACGATTTTACGGATCAATGGACCACGCAGGCCATGCGTTATGCCCAACGGGTCCCTAGCTTGGGGATACCCTCCAGAACCCGTGGAGTGGTGGATTTGTATGATGCCTCGACTGACTGGATTCCGATCTATGACAAGTCCAGCCTGCCGGGGTTTTACATGGCCTGCGGCACCAGCGGTAACCAATACAAGAACGCGCCGATTGCGGGCAAAATGATGGCTGCGCTGATCGACTACGTCGAAGGCGGTGCGGATCATGACGAAAAGCCGATGCAGTTTGAACTGCCTTACATTGGACGCACAATCAACACCGGTTTCTATTCCCGCAAGCGACCGGTCAATACCGATAGCAGTTTCTCGGTGCTTGGTTAACGCGCCATCGCGCGCGCGTTCTCATAGCTTTCTTCCCGTACTGGACCGAAACCGCGTATCTGGTCCGCAGCTGACAGCACGTCCAGCCACTCGGCCTCGGAATGGGCGGAGGGGTTTGTCAGATACATGTCCAACAGCGATTGGTACCAGTTTAGGATATCTCGATGCAGTCGCGCTTCGGAGTGATAGCCGAAGGGGTTCAGGACCGAGCCGCGCAAACCACGTAGACGGGACAGTCCCCGCAGAACCGGGCGCATCCATGGGCCCAGTGCAAACTTGAGGGGGCGGCCCCGTTCGTCCTTGCGCCAGCTGAGCATTGGCGGGGCGAAGTGGTAACTGGTTTTGAAATCTCCCTCGAACTGTTGCTTCAGTTCGTTGTCGAAGTTTTGGGACGTTTGCAGCCGGGCCACTTCGAACTCGTCCTTATAGGCCATGAAGCGGAACAGGTTACGGGCTACGGATTCTAGAAGATCGTCGGATATTTTCGGGTTCGACGCGCGGATTGCTTCAATCTGTTGCGCATAGCGATCCGCATATGCGGCATCCTGATAATCTGTCAAAAACGCCACCCGACGCGCAATCACCTGATCCAAGGTGCCGTTTGCCTCTTCGGGTAGTGCCAGCCCGTGAATGCGGTCGGGGTCAGCCGCCAGACAACGCCCAAGAGCAAAGGCCAGCCGGTTTTTTTCGACGGCAACACCGTTCAGCAAGATGGCCTGAGCCAATGCAAGGTGCGATACCGGAACCAGCTCGTTTTGCCATGCATAACCCAGCAAAATGACGTTGGCGAAGACGGAATCCCCCAGTAGCGCCTCAGCTATTGCATTTGCGTCAAGGCTGGCGAGATTGTCCACCCCAACCACATCTGCGATCGCCTGTTCCCGCTTATCGACCCGCAATTGGGCATCGCGACGCAGGACAAGATCGCCGGTGGGCATCTCAGCCCTGTTCAGCACAACGCGTGTCCCGCGGGCATAATGAGTTGAGGCTTTGGGGGCCGAACTCACCACCACATCACAGCCAATCACCGAATCCGCAGCGCCTTGATCTATGCGTACTTGGTTAAGCGCATCCGGAGCTGCGCCAAGGCGGATGTAACTGAGTACCGTGCCGAATTTCTGCGCAAATCCGGTGAAATCCAGGACCGAGGCACCTTTGCCTTCCAGATGCGCGGCCATAGTGATCAGGGCCCCAACCGTGACAACCCCAGTGCCACCCACGCCTGTCACAAGCAGATCAAACGGTGTGTCCAAAGATGGAAGCTTTGGGTCCGGCAGGCCTGTTTCAAGCGCATTGAAGTCCATTTCGATGGCGCGCTTTCGTCGGGTTGCGCCCTCAACGGTCACAAAACTCGGACAGAACCCGTTCAAGCACGAAAAATCCTTGTTGCACGAACTTAGATTGATCTTGCGCTTGCGCCCCAGCGGGGTTTCTCGCGGCTCAACGCTCAGGCAATTCGATGCCACCGAACAATCGCCGCAACCTTCGCAGACAAGATCATTGATCCAGACGAACGTCGAGGGGTCCTCCATTGCCCCACGCTTGCGGCGGCGGCGTTTCTCGGTGGCGCAGGTCTGTTCATAGATCAGGACCGTGACTCCGGGTATGTCGCGCAGTTCGCGTTGCAGGCTGTCCATCTTTGCCCGGTCGTGGAATGTGGTGCCAGCCGGGAAATCGGATCGGTGAAACTTGGCAATGTTGTCCGAGACCAGCGCGATCCGCGCAACGCCTTCAGCCCGGCAGGTTTGGGCAATGCCTGCAACGCTGACAGGTCCATCCACTGGTTGCCCTCCGGTCATTGCGACCGCATCATTGTAGAGGATTTTATAGGTGATATTTGTCCCTGCCGCGACCGCCTGACGGATCGCGAGTGATCCAGAATGGTACCACGTCCCTTCGCCAAGGTTCTGGAAGATATGCTTTCCGCCATTGAATTGTGAGGCCGCCACATGGGGTACGCCTTCGCCTCCCATCTGTGCATACCCGACCGTCTCGCGATCCATCCAAGATGCCATTACGTGGCAACCAATGCCGCTGGCAGCGGTAGAGCCTTCTGGAACTTTGGTTGATGTATTGTGCGGGCAGCCCGAGCAGAAATAGGGTGTCCGTGTTGCGCCCGGGACGTTGATCACGGAAGGTTCTGTCTCAGTCAGTGCACGCGCTTTGGCAGGCAGGTTTTCTTCAGGGAAGAACGTGTTAAGTCGGGCGGCAACAATAGGGGCCAGCATCAAAGGGCTGAGTTCCCCGGTCCATGGGATCAGCGGTTCGCCATGGCTGTCATATTTACCTACCATCTTATGGGGTTTGTCGCCGGGCCAGTCATAGAAATATTCTTTGAATTGGCTTTCGATGATGCCGCGCTTTTCCTCGACGACCAGAACCTCGGCCTTGCCTTTCACAAAGCGCAACGCGTTGCGACGGGCCAGCGGCCAGACCATGCCAACCTTGTAGATGTCGATCCCCAAGCGGCGACAGGCGGCTTCATCAAGGTCCAGCAAACGCAGCGCCTCCATGAGATCGAGGTGCCCCTTGCCGGTGGTCACGAAGCCGAACTTCGCGTTGTCGATGTCATAAATACGCCGGTCGATGGGGTTTTCTTCGGCAAAGGCCCTAACGGCGCGCAACTTGTGTTGGATGCGGGTCTCGATCTCGGGCGAGGGTAAATCGGCGGTGCGGACGTGCAAGCCGCGTTCGGGCAAGTCGATCTGCGGCAGGGAAAAGCTGCGATCCGGGTGCAGATCGACGGACCGCGCGCTTTCGACCGTTTCCGAGACCGCCTTGAACCCGACCCACGTGCCTGAGAAACGGGACAGAGCGAACCCGTACTCGCCGAATTCCAAATATTCCTCGACCGAGGCTGGGTTCAATGTCGGCATGAACCACGACATGAAGGCCACATCCGACTGATGGGGCATCGAAGAACTGACGCAACCATGATCATCGCCTGCCACGACCAGCACGCCACCTTTTGGCGCAGACCCATATGCATTCCCATGTTTCAATGCATCGCCTGATCGGTCGACACCGGGGCCTTTACCGTACCACATCGAAAAGATGCCCTCGACCTCGCAATACGGGTCCAAAATGGCCTGTTGCGCACCCAGAACCGCCGTTGCGCCGAGGTCTTCGTTCACGGCGGGCATAAACGTGATGCGATCCGTCTTCAGTCGGTCCTTTGCGCGCCATAGCTCAAGATCCAGCCCGCCCAGTGGCGATCCGCGATACCCCGAGACAAACCCCGCCGTATTCAGCCCGGCCTGACGGTCGCGTCGGGCCTGGTCCATCATAATCCGCGCCAAGGCTTGCGTGCCTGTTAGAAAAACCCGGCCCTGCGTCAGGGTATAGCGGTCTTCAAGCCGATAGGTGCGGGGGGAGGGTTCGTGGTGGCTCATTGCTGCGCGTCCATGGGTTTTTGTCTTTGGTGTTCGGTTATTTTAACCCCCCGCAGGTGAATTTCTGTTTCAGAGTTTGTGCGAGTTCTGCAAAATATGATAGGATTCACCAGATTTAGTTATATTTACGGATGAATCTTTCCGAGATGACCACTCTTGATGATCGGGACCACCGCATTCTGACGCTGCTTCAAAATGACAGCCGGGTTTCAAACGCCGAATTGGCAGATGCTGTCGGCATGTCAGCCTCCGCCCTGTGGCGCAGGGTGCGCGCGCTGGAAGAGGCTGGGGTGATCGAACGGTATGGCGCTTTGGTGAACCCTGCCGAGATGGGGTTGACGTTCGAAGCAATCGTGCATGTTCACCTGACCCGGCATGACCCGGACAAGATTGTTGACTTCATCCGTGCCGTCGAGATCAGCCCCGAAGTGCAGGAATGCTACGCCACGACAGGTCAGGCGGATTATCATCTGCGTGTCTTGTGCAGGAATCTGTCTGCTTACAACACGTTTCTGGAAGATTTCTTGTTTCGATTGCCCGCCGTCGCCAGCGCGCAAACGAATGTCGTGCTGCGGACGATCAAGCGGAACCGACCGGTGGTACCCTGAAGCTTAAGCCGCGAAAGCCACCCAAGCCCAGGCCATGCCAATATAAGTAAGGTTGTGAAACAACTGATCCAGACCAGCGGCACGCCAAAAAGCGGCCTGATTGGGTTGCAACTGTTTGCGGTCAGAATAGTTGGCTTTGGCAAAGTCGATGTGGAAATGCACGATCCATTCCAACGCAGCGATGATCAGTATGAATTCAATCGGGGCGCGAAATAGCGCGAAAATCACGACCGAACCCACAACATGCACAGCAGCATGTTGCGCGCGCCCCATGTGGAAATACGTGCCTCGCCCGGAAAGCATCTTGGGCGTCTGTAAATAATAGTCGGCGAACATGTGTTTGATCTGAAGCAGGCACAGCAACAGAAACACAGCGCCAAAGCTGGCAGGCAAATGAATCCTCCCGATATCGTCCTGAATCAGGAGATTAGGGGGTAAACGCGAAACGCGCAAATGAACTTGTTCACACAACGCAAATTAGGCGCAAATCGGAAATTCATTTGCGTCCGAGGATACGATTGCGGTAAATTCGGCCCGTTGTATTCACGCCAAAATCAGTGATTTGAGCGGCGGATCGTTAGTAGGGGCGGGTTCAATAGAACGATCGATCTTTCAGTTCATCTGGAAATACTCGAAGCGCGACCAGTTGATTTTGCTGGCCGTGACGTCGACCTTGTTTCCTTTGCTTTACCTGACGTTGGAGCTGCCCAAGCGCATCATCAATGACGCAATCGGCGCGACAAGTCAGATTGTCGATGTCTGGGGTTATAGCCTGACGCAGACCACTTTTCTGATGATCCTGTGCTTTGCCTTTCTGGCTGCGGTGCTGGCGCACGGGCTGATGAAGATGCGTATCAACACCATGAAGGGTGTTCTGAGCGAGCGTATGCTGCGTCGCTTTCGCTATCAGTTGATCAACCGCGCGCTTCGCTTCCCACAACCATATTTTGAGCGGGTCAGTCAGGGCGAAATGGTCTCGATGATAACCGCTGAAAGCGAACCGATGGGTGGGCTGATGGGGGATGCGATCAGTCAGCCCGTGCTGCAGGCCGGACAAATGATCACGATCCTGTCCTTTCTGTTCCTCCAAAGCGTTTGGTTCGGACTGGCCGCGGTGGCGTTGATCCCGCTGCAGGCCTGGTTGATCCCGCGATTGCAACGCCAGATCAATCTTCTGAACAAGAAGCGCATTCAAGAGGTCCGCGTTTTGGCTGCCCAGATCGGCGAGAACGCTGCCGGTGCTTCGACCCTGCGCGCCAATGGCGGTTGGCGTTATCGGCGGGCGATGATCTCGGATCAGCTGGGGCGCCTGTTCGCCATCCGCTTTGAGATCTATCAGAAGAAGTTCTTTATGAAGTTCATCAACAACTTCATATCGCAGCTGACGCCATTCATGTTCTACCTTGTCGGTGGCCTGCTGGTGTTGCAGGGGTCTGTTTCGCTGGGTGCTCTGGTGGCTGCGCTGGCGGCTTACAAAGACTTGAGCTCACCCTGGAAAGAACTGCTGACCTATTATAATCAAACGCAGGACATGTCGCTGCGATGGGATGTTGTGATTGATCGTTTCGCACCGGATGGAATGATTGATGAGGCCCTGTTTGACGGAGAGCCAGCGGATCGTCCACATCTGAATGGCGATATCGTACTGAATCAAGTCTCGGTTCGTGATATCGACGGCAATCAGGTTTTGGATGATCTGGACCTGACGTTCCCAGCAGGTAAAACTGTCGGCATTTCGGCCACCAGCGAGGAAGATCGCCATGCGCTGACCGAGTTGCTGACCCGCGAGATTCTGCCAACCTCTGGCCGTATTGAAATCGGCGGCATCAATATGGCTGGCCTGCATCAAAGCGTTGTTGCCCAACGAATAGGTCTAGCAACCTCGCGCCCCATAATGTTTCAGGGCACGTTAGGTGAAAATGTGATGATGCCGATGCGGTCACATCCATTGTCCAAGTCCACCGAGGATCCGGATTTCCCCGAGACGCTGAGGGCAGGCAATAGTGCTGATCCATTCAACGCCGAATGGCTTGACCCCGGAATGGCGGGTTTTGACGATACGGCGCGGCTGCGCGATTGGTGGCTGAAACTGATCGATGGCATGGGCTCGGGCGCGGCGTTGTTTCAGCGCGGTGCCGAGCAGGTGTTTGATGCGAATGAGCGCCCGGAACTGGCAGCAAAGCTGGTCGAATTGCGCCCTCGGGTGCAGAAGGCGGTGCGCGAGGCCGGGCTTGATCAGCAGGCGCTGATTTTCGATCGCTGCGCGTATAACCCTGCGCTACCTGTTGCTGAGAACCTGTTGTTTGCCACCCCTTGTGTTCCAGTGACACGGCAATTGCTGGCACAGCAAACCGTGTTTCTAGGCCAGTTGCGCGAGTTGGGGTTGGATGAAACCCTGATCAGTTTGACACGCGACGTTATTGAGATGCTGCGCCAGATCTTTGGGCTTGATGGAACGGATCACCCTCTGTTCCGCAAGCTGGGGCTTGAGGCCCAGACCTACGAGGCCGCGGTTGAATTGGTCGAGCAAACCCGGAAGGAAGGCGCAAACGGGCTGGATGACGAACAATTGGCTAGCTTGCTTTCGGTGCCATTTGTGATCTCGGCCGAGCAGATTGGCCCGGCGTTTTCGAATGAGCTGAAGAACCGCATTCTTGAGCTTCGCCACAGCCACTCGGCCAAATTGCTGGAACCGTTGCACGATGTATTCGTCCCGTTGGATGAAGATGCCTTTGCACCCGGTTTGACGGTTATGGAAAACGCACTGTTTGGCAAGGTCAGCCAGATCGGCGGTGCGCGGACCGACGAGGCGCGCAAACTGATCGTCGATGTTCTGGCCGAGAACGGGGCGCGACCGATGGTGGTGGAACTGATCTATGATGTGCCGGTCTCGATTGGCGGCCAGAACTTGCCTGCCGTTTTTGCCGAACCGCTAGCCTTTACCCGCGCTGCGATCAAAAAGCCCGATATTCTGATCCTGGAAACCGCGCTTGCCAGCTATGATATGGAGACACAGGTCGCAGTTTATAAAAATCTGCGTGAATTGCTGCCCGAAACTACTGTAATCTACCTAAATGATGCGTTCGAAAATCCAGATGTTTTCGACATGTATGTTGAAATCCGTCAGGGCCGGGTCGTGACGGGTGAAGGCCCAACCGACGTCGACGGCGACGGTGCTGCGTCTGCCGATTTGGTACGCAAATTGCGTGCGCTTGAGCAGACCCCGTTGTTCTCTGGGCTCGACCGTCGCCAGCTTCGACTGCTGGCCTTTGGTGCGCGCTGGTTCGAAGCGAAACCTGGCCAGGTGGTGTTTCTGAAGGATGATCAGCCAACCGATGGCGCCTATGTCATCCTTGAGGGCGAGGCAGGATTGTACCTGCCGCGTTCGGGCGAGGCCGATCAACTGATCACAACGGTTGGTGCGGGCGCGTTGGTGGGAGAGCTGGGGTTGATCCGAAAAGAGCCTCGGGCGTTGAGCATGGTGGCTGAAACGGAACTGTCCTGCCTACGGATCGGTGAGGAGGAATTTCTGGCGGTCGTCGAGAACGATGCAGCCACAGCCTTTAAACTGTTGCAGGTCATCGCGGGGTATGTCTCGAACTGATCGGCTTGCTCGCCTGTCGATTGTTACCCTTCGGTTGCGGGTGCACCGCCTTGAAACGCATTCCCATTTGCATAGTCACATGGGGTTTCCTGCATCTGTAGGTGCAGCCCGTCACCTTTGTAGGGATGGGCTCGGGCAAGGCCTTCATCGACTTCGATACCAAGGCCGGGCTCGGTCGGAGGAGTGACGAACCCCTCCTCGACGCGGATGCTTCCCTTTATCAGTTGATCGTGGAATGGGGTCTCGATGCTTTCAAGCAGCAGCAGGTTCGGGATCGACGCCGCCAGATGAATATTCGCCGCCCACTCGATCGGTCCCGCATACAGATGGGGTGCCATCTGGGCGTTGAAAACCTCGGCCATTGCGGCGACTTTCTTCATCTCCCATATACCGCCAGCGCGTCCCAACGCAGGCTGAAGGATTTCGGCGGCCCCGGCGCGCAGGACCGCGCCAAATTCCGCTTTGGTTGTCATCCGTTCACCGGTCGCGACAGGGATACGGACATTGCGCGCCACACGGGCCATATCCTCGATCATGTCGGGGGGTGTGGGTTCTTCGAACCACAGCGGCGAACAGGGTTCGAGCGCTTGGCCCAAACGTATAGCTCCGGCTGTGTTGAACTGACCATGAGTGCCGAACAGCAGATCGGCCTTGTCTCCAACTGCCTCACGGATCGCTTTGCAAAACGCTATCGACATTGAGATATCGGACATAGCGGGCATGTGCCCACCGCGGATCGTATAAGGCCCGGCGGGATCAAACTTGACGGCGGTATAGCCGCGCCGGACCATTTCAGCAGCACTTTCTCCGGCCTGCTCAGGTGAAGTCCAGAAGTCCGTCAGGTTATGCTGAGGAAGTGGGTAGAGATAGGTGTACGCCCGGATACGGTCGTTCATCCGCCCGCCCAGCAGCGCATAGACCGGACGATCACGATCCTTGCCCAAAATGTCCCAGCAGGCAATTTCGAGCCCTGAGAACGCACCCATGACGGTCAGGTCTGGTCGCTGAGTGAAGCCGCTGGAATAGGCGCGGCGGAACATCAACTCGATATTCTCGGGGTTTTCGCCCTGCATGTGCCGTTCGAATACATCGCGAATGACATGAGTCATGGCTTCGGGACCAACCGAGGACGCGTAGCATTCCCCCCAACCGATCACGCCCGTATCCGTGGTGACCTTGACCAAAATCCAATAGCGCCCACCCCAACCCGGTGCCGGAGGCGCGGTGACAATGACATCGAGATCTTGCAGTTTCATCGGGTGTTCCTTTTGCGGGGTTCAGTCGCGATCAAACAAGATTACATTGCGTTTGGCCGCACCGGACTTGGTGTCTTCGATGGCCTCATTGATCTGTGACAGGGTCCAGCGACCCGAGATCAACTCGTCCAGTTTCAGCCGCCCCTGTTCATACAGATCGATCATCCAGGGGATGTCTCGCTGGATCACTACATCGCCCATTTTTGAGCCCACCATGCCCTGGCCAAGCGCGGCCAGCACGACGGGTTCGTAACTGGACATGTCACCAGAATGGGGCATCCCGATCATGATCGCCTTACCGCCCCGACCAAGATAACGCGGGGCCTGATCATAGGCGGGGATTGCACCAACAGTAATCAAGACGGCGTCTGCGCCACGTCCGCCCAGCGCCTTGTAGGCGGCTTTCCACGGCTCTTTCTGGCTGGCCAAAACACCATGGGTCGCGCCGAACTCCATTGCGATATCCAGCTTATCCTGTGTCATATCGACCGCAACGATACGGCGAGCTCCGGCAATACGTGCGCCTTGGATTGCGTTCAAGCCGACGCCCCCGGCGCCGATGACAACCACGTCCTGCCCGGGGCGAAGCTGGGCGGCGTTGACTGCTGCACCAACACCGGTGATCACCCCGCAGGACAGCAGGCTGGCAAGGTCCTTGGGCAGCGTTTCGGGAATGCGGACGATTTGTCGGTGGCTGACAACTACCTTTTCGGCAAAGGCCCCGCATGCCATGGCCTGTTCCAGCGCATCACCGTCGGCAGTCTGCAGCGGACCTTTCACCGTGTCATAAGGTGTTTCACAAATGGTGGGCATGCCACCGGCACAGGACGGGCAGGACCCGCAGGCGCGGATCAAGGTTACCACAACGGGATCACCAAGTTTGAAATCCCCTGCGCCTTCGCCAACAGCAGAAACGATGCCAGCCGCTTCGTGCCCGTAAACCGCGGGCAAGTGGCCGCCCCATGCGCCGCTTGCAAAGGAAATGTCCGAATGGCAAATCGCCACTGCATCCAGCGTGACCTCGACCTCGCCCATGCCGGGTGGTGCGATCAGGATGTCTTCGATGACCAGAGGTTCGCCGAAGGCCCGGCATACGGCTGCTTTGATGGTTTGCATGTGTTTTCCCGCTCCCTAACGGGATCACGGTGACCCGTCCCGGCGGGACCTGCAAGGTGGAAACCGTCACGGATGTGTCGTTGTTCTGCCAAAGTGGGGTAGACGCAAAAGAATCCACCTATTGATAAGCGTTGTGTGGGTCATCGGTTCAGTGTGCGACAACCAAACAGATCGGCGCACGGCGTATCGGGGTCGGGACATCGACGGTGGCTGGCTACATTCGTTGCGAGATCTGGTGCATCAACCCGGCAAGATGCTCAGGATGCGAAAAAAACGGCGAGTGAGAGCTGTCTATCGTGAGGTGCATATCAGGGTCCGCACAACCCGCCATCTCGGCCTGATATTCGGTTGGAACGATTCGGTCATCGGTAGTTCTGATGTACCCTTTTGGAACGCGCGCGAAGTTATCGCCGACGTCTAGTGGGGTAGTCTGCGGTGCGATCGCCTGGGGGCACAGGCGCGCGAATGCATAGGCAACCACCTCGCGCGCGCAGTCGTGATAAAGCAGGTCGTGCACCTGATCCGGTACCACCGAATACGACAACCCGTCGCCGGATACTTCGACGGCATTTCCGATCAGTTGGCGTGGGGCTCGTTTGCGCATTTCGACCATAGATAGCCCGGATTTCGGAACATAGGCACTTAGATAAATCACACCTCGCATGGCGTTCGGGTCGGTCTCGGCAGCCGCACTTACTGGATATCCACCCCACGAGTGCCCTAAGATGATGGTCTTTGGTGTCGAAGCCTTCAGCACGGCATCTCTGCACGTTCCAAGGGTGACATCGCGGATAGGCGTCGGGTCCGAGCCGTGGCTTGGCATATCGATGGCGCGGGCGGTATGTCCGAATGTGGTCAATTCCGTGATCAGATCGCGCCAGCACCAGGCACCGTGCCAAGAGCCATGTACAAGCAAGAAATCTGCCAACAATCCCTCCTTCAAATATGTCCGATCTCGGTCAGAAAATCACCAATCAATTGGGCAAAGTCCTGAGGGCGCTCGACGCAGGGCAGGTGGCCTGCCTTTCGGATCAGCGCAAAGCGTGAACCAGGGATCAGATCGACCGTTTCGCGCACCAGATCGGGCGGGGTTGAGCCGTCTTCGCTGCCCGCAATCCCCAAGGTCGGCAGGCGCAATCCGCTGGTTGGCGTATAGAAATCGGTGCCCGAGATTGCAGCGCAACAGCCCAGATAGCCATCGACCGGTTGTCGGACCATCATGTTGCGCCAAAGCGTCATCTCGGCGCTGGCGCGAAATGATTTCGAGAACCACCGATCCATGGTGGCATCCGCCAGTGCCTCGATCCCGCCGGTACGGACAGCATCCATACGATGCTGCCACATCTTGGGAGTGCCGATCTTGGCGGCCGTATTCGACAGCACCAGCGCGCGGATCTGATCCATACGCTTGACCGCCAGGCCCTGCGCAATCATGCCACCGACGGACAGACCCACGAATACGCAATCCTTGACTTCTAGATAATCCAGCAATTGCTCGGCGTCGCGCACCAGATTTCCCATGGAATAGGGCGCTGAAGGTGCTGATGACAATCCGTGCCCGCGTTTGTCGTACCTAATGATGCGCAGGCCTTTGGGCAGTAGCGACAATATCGGGTCCCACAGCCGCATATCCGTACCCAGTGAATTAGCAAACACGATGGGGGCGCCAGCGGCGTCGCCATCAATTCGGTAGTGTATCCGAACATCTTTGAGGTCAGCGATATGCATGTTTAGCGTCCCCGTCTGCTCAGGGTGTCGGTTAAAACGACTACGATCGGATTTTGCACCGGCTGTAAGCGATTGTCAGGTAAGGAATTCCAACGCCCGTTCAAAGATCTGCGGATCCACGTTGCCGCCCGAGGCGACTACGATCACCGCATCCCCATCAATCTGATCCTTGCGAAACAGGGCGGAGGCCAGCGAAACAGCTCCGCCCGGTTCCAGCACGATCTTCAGACGCAGAAACGCAAGGGCCATGGCGCGTAGTGATTCCTGTTCAGATACCGACAGACCAGGGCCGCAAAGCCGCTGTAGGATGGGAAAGGTAATCTGCCCCGGCTGTGGCGTCAGGATTGCGTCGCAGATATTTCCCGAAGTAGCGTCGTTGCTTTGGATCGTCCCGCTTGCCAGCGAGCGTTTCACGTCTTCGAACCCTTCAGGCTCGCATGGACGAGGGCGCAGACCGGGCGCGTGACGCTCTAATGCCAGCGCTATACCAGATGTCAGCCCGCCGCCGCCACAGCAGATCAGCACGTCACCTTCGGTCACGCCCAGCGCCCGTGCCTGACGCGCCAGCTCCAGTCCCGTTGTTCCCTGGCCAGCGATCACTTGCGGTTCGTCATAAGGCCGGATCAAGGTCAAACCGCGCTCGGCAGCCAATGCCTCGCCGATGTCTTCGCGGCTTTCGCTGGCGCGGTTATAAAGGACGACCTCACCGCCCAGCGCGCGGGTGTTTTCAATCTTCAGCTTCGGCGCATCCGAGGGCATGACGATGACGGACGAGACTCCATGTTGAGCCGCTGCATAGGCAACACCCTGTGCGTGATTGCCCGAGGAATAGGCGATGACGCCCCGGTTGCGCGCCGCCTCATCCAATGCCGAAATAGCTGACCACGCGCCGCGAAATTTGAAGCTGCCGGTGTGTTGCAGGCATTCGGGTTTGATCAGCACGCGGCGACCCGCGATTTCATCCAGGAAAGGCGATGACAGAAGTGGCGTCTCGCGCACGTGACCTTTCAGCCGCTCGGCGGCGGATTCGATCATGTCTATGTTGCTCATTTGGCGTCCAGTATCTTGCGGATCAGGTCTAGGGATTGAGGCTCGTTCAGGAACGGGACATGTCCTCGGTCCGGCACTTCGGTCGAGATCAATTCGGGGTGGTGTGCGTGCATCTTCTGCACCGTGGCTTTGCTCAACAAGTCGGAATTTGCACCGCGGATCACGCCGGTGTGGATCGTGCTCAGGGCGTCGAACAAAGACCACAGATCCGGCGTTGGGGTGATGGCGGCCTGCTCGATCAACGCTTGTCGCAATGCGGGGTCATAGCGCAACTCCAGCCCGGTATCGGTTTGAATGTATTGATGTTCTACCTGCTGTTTCCAGACGTCCTGAGCAACGCCGGGGAACTGAGGTGCCATCATCGCGTGCAGGACCTGCGCAGCCTCATCATAGGATTGTGAACTTGGGGGATTGCCGACATAGTCCATAATCTTGGCAATGCCGGCGGGTTCGATTACCGGGCCAACGTCATTTAATATCACACCTGCCAGACGGTCAGGATGGCTGGCGGCCAAGGCCATGGCGATCAGCCCCCCGCGTGATGTGCCCAACAGGGTCACTTTCTTCAAGCCCAGTTGATCCAGCAGTTCAACCGCATCCAGCCCCTCGCGCAGGATGTTGTAATTCATGTAGTTCGCATCAAAATCGGACTTGCCGCGCCCGCGATAATCCATCGCAATCATACGAAGATCACTCATATGTGGCGCAAGAAATGAAAAGTCGCGGCAGTTGCGCGTCAAGCCAGCCAAGCAAAGCAGAGGATGGCCCGTGCCGGTATCTTCATAGTACAGGCGTTTGCCGTCCGAGGTGGTGAAATATGCCATCAAAGCCCTGCCAATTGTGGGATCGTCGTCAGGTCCGGCAGCACATGTGCAGGATTCCACGGCAGGCGATCCATTGGTTCGCCAGCGCGGTTGACCCAAGCTGTGACAAATCCATAGCCACTGGCCCCGGCAGCGTCCCACCCGTTTGAGCTGACGAACAGCACTTCATCGCGCGCGCAGCCGAAGCGGTTCTGCACCAGATCGTATACGCTGGCATGGGGTTTGAAGACCCCCACGCTTTCGACCGACAGAACATCATCCAGCACATCACCGATCCCGGCAGACTGCACCGCCCCGTTCAGCATCGGGGGTGAACCGTTGGACAAGATGGCGGTCTGCAACCCACCGGCCTTCAGCGCCTTCAACATATCGGGGACCTCGGGGTAGGCCTGCAATTCCCAATACAAATCAAGCAGACGCTGCCGAAGGGTGATATCCCCTTGAAGGCCAACCGCTTCCAAGGCCCAATCCAGCCCATCTTGCGTGACATCCCAAAAGTCACAATGCGCATCAGCGACAGCACGCAACCAAGTATATTGCAGTTGCTTTAAACGCCAGTGATTGGCCAACTCGGGCCATTTATCAGCCAACGTTTCGAACTCCGGTTCCGCTGCGGCCTGCCTTGCGGCGGCGGCCACGTCAAACAGAGTGCCATAAGCGTCGAATACACACGTGGTGATAGCCATCCGATCCTCCCCTGATCGGGCGCAGGTAAACACAACCGGTTCCGGGGTTAAAGAGGGCAGGGTTTACAATGCTGTGTCAGCCTCTAGGCTGCGCCGTTCATTTCTTTTCAGGCCGGAGGCCATCATGACCGCAATCAAACAAGGCGACACGGTTCGCATCCACTACACCGGAACTCTGCTGGACGGCAAAGTCTTCGACAGTTCCGAGGGGCGCGATCCGTTGGAGTTTGCGGTTGGTTCCGGGCAGATCATACCCGGTCTGGACGCTGCCCTGCCGGGCATGGAGATTGGCGAGAAGAAGCGTGTCGAGATCGATTGCGTTGACGCCTATGGCCCGATCAATCCGGGCATGCGGCAGCAGATCCCGCGTGAAGGCATCCCGGATGACATTCCGCTTGAACCCGGCACGCAGTTACAGATGCAAACTCCTGACGGTCAGGCATTGCCAGTGACTGTCGTCGAGGTAGATGAGGCGACGGTGACCTTGGATGCAAATCATCCATTAGCGGGGCAAGATCTGGTCTTCGATATCGAAATCGTTTCGATCAACTGACGCTGATTGGATCAAAGGCCCGGGATATGTGACAACAACGGCTCAATCGCATCGCGCACGGGCGGTTGGGTCAGAAACACAAAGGCAATCAGCAGCGATGTGAGAATCAGCAGCAAAAGACGCGCACGTCCGCTTCCTGATTTGCGTTTCAAAGCTGGCGAGCGCGTGTTGCTCGCAAGGATCTGTTCAAGTTTGCTCATATCGTAATCCCTGCGGGGCAAAGATGTTCAAATCTTGGCACCCGCAGGGAAAGATATAGTCACATGGCCTCTGGCTGGGGCATGCCCAGAATATGATACCCGCCATCGACGCGGATGATCTCACCCGAAGTATAGCTGCCGGCGTCGGACGCAAGATACACGGCGGTGCCTCCGACGGCCTCCAGCGTGGCATTCGAACGCATCGGTGCGTTCTGGTCGCAGAACTTGTAGGTCTTGCGTGCACCACCAATAGCCGCACCCGCCAATGTTTTCATCGGGCCGGGCGAGATGGCGTTCACGCGAATACCCTCGGGGCCCAGATCGTTCGCCAGATAGCGCGTCGCCGATTCCAGCGCAGCCTTGGCGACGCCCATGACATTGTAGTTTGGCACAACCTTGTTCGATCCCTGATAGGTCAGGGTCAACAATGTGCCGCCATTGTCCTTCATCAGCGGATAGGCGCGACGGGCAACTTCGATGAACGAATAGGCCGACACATCCAGCGAGTGTTTGAAGTTTGCCCGCGTGGTGTTCAAGAATCGACCGGTCAGTTCGGACTTGTCCGAATAAGCGATAGCGTGGACAACAAAATCTATTGTTGGCCAGCGGGCGGACAACTCGCCAAACGCGCGATCCAGTGAATCATCATCGGTCACATCCGCATCGACCATGAAGTCGCTGCCCAAGCTTTGGGCCAGCGGTTCAAGCCGTTTGCCAAACGCCTCGCCCTGATAGGTGAAAGCCAACTCAGCGCCTGCTTCGTGCATGGCTTTGGCGATGCCCCACGCGATAGAGCGGTCATTAGCCACGCCCATGATCAGGCCGCGTTTACCCTTGAGAATATCCGACATCTTGTTCACCCGTTATACTTCGACAGAACCATGGATCCGTTGGTGCCGCCAAAGCCGAAGCTATTGGTCATCACGCTGTCCAAGCCTGCGTTTTCAACCACTTGAGTTGCAATTTCACCGGGCAGGATGCCGTCGGCAAGTGTGTCGACATTGATCGACGGAGTAATGAAATCATGTTCCAGCATGAGCAGGCAGAAGATCGCCTCAAGCGCGCCCGCTGCGCCTTGCGCGTGACCGGTCATCGATTTTGTCGATGAAATCGGAGGCACACTGCCTTCACCAAAGATACGGCGTACGGCTTCGACTTCTCCGACGTCGCCCACTGGGGTCGAGGTGCCGTGGGCATTGATGTAGCCGACCTTGCGGCCTTCGGGTACAGTCGACAGCGCCAGACGCATCGCGCGCTCGCCGCCTTCGCCGGATGGTGCCACCATGTCGTGCCCATCAGATGTCGCGGCATAGCCGGTTACTTCGGCATAGATTTTCGCACCGCGTGCCAGCGCATGCTCGAGGTCTTCCAGAACCACGATGCCGCCACCGCCGGAAATCACAAATCCGTCGCGGTTCTGATCGAATGCGCGCGAGGCTTTATCAGGTGTGTCGTTGTACTTGGACGACATCGCACCCATCGCGTCGAACAGGCAGGACAGGGTCCAGTCCAGCTCTTCTCCTCCACCTGCGAACATCACATCCTGCTTTCCCAGCATGATCTGTTCAGCCGCATTGCCGATGCAGTGCAGCGAGGTCGAGCAGGCCGAGGTGATCGAGTAGTTGATACCTTTGATTTTGAACGCGGTCGCCAAGTTCGCAGAAATCGTCGAACACATGCACTTTGGCACTGCAAACGGGCCGATCCGTTTGGTTGCGCCGGTTTTCAGCACGGTTTGGTGCGCAGTCAACATCGCGCTGGTCGATGGTCCACCCGAACCTGCCACCAGACCTGTGCGCGGATTGACCACCTGATCTTCGGTCAGCCCGGCGTCCGCGATGGCCTGATTCATCGCGATATGGGCATAGGCAGCACCAGGACCCATGAACCGCAGGGTCCGCTTGTCCACGTGATCGGCCACATCGATTTTCAGCGAACCGGCGATCTGGCTGCGAAAGCCGTGCTCGACCATCTGTTCGCTTGCTACGATGCCGGATTTGCCTGCTTTGAGCGAGGCGAGCACCTCTTCGGCATTGTTCCCGATCGAGGACACAACCCCCAGACCGGTGACGACTACTCGACGCATGTGCGTACTCCTTATTGCGGCCGGTCAGGCTCAGGCGTCTGACAGAACGACCTTCATATCCTTGACGTCGTATATCAATTCGCCATCGGCTTCGACGATGCCATCTGCCACACCCATGGTCAGGCGGCGCGTCTGGATCGCCTTTTTGAAATCAATCTTATAGGTCAGCATCTTCCGGTCCGGGCGCACCATGCCGGTCAACTTGACCTCTCCGACGCCAACTGCCATGCCACGTCCTTGCCAGCCGCGCCAGCCGAGGTTGAAGCCGGTCAGTTGCCACAAACCGTCCAGGCCCAGACAGCCGGGCATGATCGGATTGCCAGGGAAATGGCAGTCAAAGAACCAAAGCTCAGGTGTGATATCGAATTCGGCCAGCACATGACCCTTGCCATGCGCTCCACCGTCGCCGGAAATCTCGGTAATGCGGTCCATCATCAACATCGGCGGAGCCGGCAACTGCGCGTTGCCAGGGCCAAATAGTTCGCCGCGGGCGCATTTCAGCAGATCGTCCTTGTCAAAACTGCTCGGGAATTGGGCCATTCTGCCGCCTCTCCTGCCTGGGTCCGTTTATTACATCTGGCCTCGTCTATCACCCGTATGCAAGGTCCTGCAAGACCAGCACTCCATATCTTGTTGTGACTACAATATTCTTTGCGAATGAATTTCATTTGAAATTGCAGGCAGGGCGCACTTATATTAGGGGCAGCAAAACACAGGTATCGGATTCATGACACCTCAGAGCCGTGAGATCGCTGCAAATTGGTTGGTTGACGCAGGTTTGCGCCCCACGCGCCAAAGGGTTGCTTTGGCCGAATTGCTTGTGGGCGACGGTCTGCATCGTCATGTGACAGCGGAAAGCCTGTTTGAATCCGCAAAAGCCAAAGGTGACGCGGTTTCGCTGGCGACCGTATACAACACATTGCGGGCGTTTTGCGATGCCGGGGTGCTTCAAGAGATAACTGTTGACGGGTCCAAAAGCTATTTCGACACCAACACGCATGACCATCCGCATTTCTATTGGGAAGACGAAAGCCGTCTGAGCGATGCACCATCCGACCAATTGGTGATCCAACAATTGCCGGAAGCTCCTGAAGGCGTCGAAATCGCATCGGTCGATGTGGTGATCCGCCTGCGGAAGAAGTAACCTCTAATCCTTACATAACAACGTAACCAACGCATGCTCAGCCTGCATGATCATTGGATCTGTCGGCCCCGTGCCATGCCGTGCCAATACAACAGATTCGGTTGCATCTGGATCGGTGATCGGCAGGCTTATCACGCGGACCTGATCATAACTGAAGCCGTTTTTAGGGCTGGTATAGCTTATCCCGATGCCTTCCCCATGAGCGGCCAGGCTGCGCGAAAGCTCCAATGATTCCGCTCGGTGCGAGATTGTGGGGTTCAAACCTTTGCGTCTGAAAAGCGCGAGTACATGCTGTGCAGACAAACCCTCTTTAGACAGAATCAGTGGATATGACGCTAGCTCGGTCAGGGTTAGCTGCTTGGCCGCCGCCAGTGTATGATCAGGTGAAAGCAGTGCGTGTGGGGTGCTGTCGAACAACTTCTTGCAGGAAAAACCGGCATCCATGCCGAGGTCATAGGTGAGTGCAAAATCGTATCTGCCATCGATCAGGCCGGAAATCAGGCCTTCGAACGTCTCAACCCCGTGTGTCAGGACGACGTCGGGCAAAGCTTTTTGCAGGCGGTGCAGAGATTGGGCCAGAAGAAAGGGTGCCAGATCGACAAAGCATCCCAGGCGTAATCGGCGCTCGCCGGTTATCGGCTGCATTGACTGTTCCAAATGCGCAGCTCGCTTCAACAAGGCCTCGGCCTCTTCGATGAATTTGCGGCCCTGCGGGGTCAGCGCCATCGCGGCACCCCGTCTTCGGGCAAACAGTGGATATCCCAAACGTGATTCGACCCGGGTCAGCGCATTGGACAAGGCAGGTTGCGAAACATTTAGGCGTTGTGCCGCAGCAGACAGGCTGCCATGCCGACCGATGGCGCAAACATATTCGTACTGGCGCAGAGTGAGGTATAACATAAAGTTAATACCTAGTTTGAAAGATATGATTTGAACAGATGTCTTATTCATGCGCAGATCGGGCGACAAATCTAAGGAGACCGCAATGACTCACCCTCTTGTTTCTCAGGCCATGATCGACAACTTCCAGACGGACGGCGTTGTGTTGGTCAAAGGCCTGTTCGCCGATCATATTGAAACCCTACGGGCCGGGGTTGCCGCGAATATGGCCGAGCCGGGTCCTTATGCTTCGGAGAACAGGAAAGATGGCGAAACCGGCCGTTTTTTTGACGACTATTGCAACTGGTCCCGTATCCCGCAGTTTCGTGAAGTGATCGAAAAATCTCCTGCTGCTGAAGTAGCGGCCGATCTCATGCAGTCGCAATCCGTGCAAATGTTCCATGACCATGTTCTGGTGAAGGAACCCGGAACCTCGATGGCAACGCCGTGGCATCAGGATGGGCCGTACTATTTTGTGGATGGTCAACAGAATATCAGCTTCTGGTCACCGTTGGACCCGGTGAAACAAGCGACCTTGCGCTGCGTTGCCGGTTCGCACCGCTGGGAAAAAGAAGTGCTGCCTACGCGCTGGGTCTCGGAAGAAGGTTTCTTCCCCGACGAGGGCCAGTACATGCCGATTCCGGACCCAGATGCCGAAGGGATGAAGATTGTAGAATTTGAAATGGAGCCCGGTGACGCAGTGGCCTTCAACTATCGCACGCTACACGGGGCCCGAGGCAATACTTCCGATAGCCGACGCAGGGCATTTTCGCTACGATTGGTTGGTGATGATGCACGTTATGTCGAGCGTCCAGGCCGGACTTCGCCGCCATTTCCGGGACATGAAATGGTGCCGGGGCAGCGGCTGCGCGAGGACTGGTTCCCAGTTCTGCTACAGCGTTAGAACCTAGAACCACTGGCCCGATTCGATCAGGCCCAGATCCAGCAATTGGCGCGAGTCCCACTCGAACGGAGTTGAATGGTTCCAGCAGAAGTTTGAGATATCAAACGTCGATCCGGCGTTCGTCTTCAATGCTTTGGCCGCCCGGAACGAACAGATCGCGGCGGTCAGGTTGTTGTGCCACGGGCAGGCATAGGTGTTGTATTCTGCCTCGCTGAACGTGTGATCCGGCAGAAGTTTCAGATCGGCTTTTGCTTTGAACAGCGAAATCCGATCGATACGGCGCCGTTCATACGGGATATGATCTTCGAACCGCCAGCGCAGACCACCAGACATATCCAGTTGCCGCTCTAGCGGCTTGCCAGATGCGTCATACCGCGTGTGGGCGTAGTATCCGGTCTTGTCCAGCATTGCGTGATCGGGGGCCACTCCGTTTGGATAGGCCGTCAGATCATTCGCATAAAGATCGATCACATGGGTCAGCATGGCCTGGCGCCGTTCTTCAGAATGGAAGGCCAGTAACTCTCCGACCGAGCGGGTCTCGCAGAAAGGGTAGAATAGATATTCAGAGTTGTAGCAGTAGTATACCCATGCACCCTGAGCCGCCTGAATGATCCGATTGACGGCCTCAAATACGACGGTTCTCGGCGCGCAGGTCATCGTCACTCGATGAACCCTTTCCCCCAGCGCTTCATCCAGCGTGAATTCCTGGGGCAGGAATGTGATCACGGATTTGAACCCCAGCTTCAAATGATGGTGCAGCGTCCCTTCTAGCTCGACATTATCTTCGGCAAATATCAGTGCCACGGGTCCCTTGCTCAGGATCGACCGATCGGATTTCAGAAGGTGATCAAGGGATTCGTACTGCATCGTTGGTTTCGTTGCCGCCTTGCTGGAAATTCCCGCCAAATTCGGGTAATTGCGCCAGCATTGCAAGCGGCGTTCGATACGTATAGACGACGCCGACCCAGCGACTGCAAAGGCCAACCCATGTCTGAACCGAAAAAGCTGTTTATCAAGACCTATGGCTGTCAGATGAACGTCTATGACAGCGAACGCATGGCCGAAGCGCTGGGCGGACAGGGCTATGTCGAGACCAAATCGCCCGATGATGCGGATATGATCCTGCTCAATACCTGCCACATTCGAGAAAAGGCAGCTGAGAAAGTCTATTCCGAACTGGGCCGTTTCAAGGGCCTCAAGGCGGAAAAGCCGGACCTTAAAATCGGTGTCGCAGGTTGCGTCGCTCAGGCCGAAGGCGAGGAAATCATCCGCCGCCAGCCGCTTGTCGATCTGGTGGTGGGGCCGCAAAGCTATCATCGCCTGCCCGAGATGGAGGCGAAGACGCGCGCGGGTGAAAAGGCGCTGGATACCGAGTTCCCCGAAGAAGACAAATTCGAAACGCTCAAGAACCGCCCCAAGGCCAAGCGCGGACCGACGGCATTCCTGACCGTGCAGGAGGGGTGTGACAAGTTCTGTGCCTTCTGCGTTGTGCCCTATACACGCGGGGCCGAGGTCAGCCGCCCGGCAGATCGCATCCTGCGTGAGGCCCGCGATCTGGTTGAACGCGGTGTGCGAGAGATCACGCTGCTGGGGCAGAACGTAAATGCCTATCACGGGGCTGGACCGGACGGAGACATGACCCTTGCCGGTCTGATCTGGGAATTGAACAAGGTCGACGGGCTAGAGCGCATACGCTTTACCACCTCGCACCCGAACGACATGGATGATGCGCTGATCGAAGCGCATGGCACCTGTGAGAAGTTGATGCCATATCTGCATTTGCCGGTGCAGTCGGGGTCGGACAAAATTCTAAAGCGGATGAACCGCAGCCATACGGCTGAAAGCTATCTGCGATTGATCGAGCGTATCCGAGAAGCGCGCCCCGATATTCTGATGTCCGGCGATTTCATCGTGGGCTTCCCGGAAGAAACGGAAGAGGATTTTCAGGCTACTCTGGATTTGGTCGAAGAGGTCAAATACGGCTACGCCTATTCCTTCAAATACTCGACGCGACCCGGCACACCTGCAGCAGAACGGCCACAGGTCGAGGCCGAAGTGGCGGATGAACGCCTGCAGCGCTTGCAAGGGTTGATCACGCGCCACCAGCGCAAGATTCAGGACTCGATGGTCGAAAGGACTGTTAATGTCCTGTTTGAAAAGCCTGGGCGGCAACCGGGCCAGATGGTTGGAAAATCCGAGTATCTGCATGCGGTTCACGTCGCGGACGCTGATATCGCGAGCGGCGACTTACGTAAGGTAAGGATAAAATCGTCTGGCGCGAACTCGCTGGGTGGTGAGTTGGTCTGATCCCTTGTGGCTGGCCCGCAAAGGGTTTTCGCCTTGAAATTTAACCCTTGATTTATGGCTTGGAACTATGTTCCGAGGAAGGCTAGATTTTTCTGGGCCGAATTTTGGGTGTCGACAAACTCATCGACCCCGCCTGAAGGCCCGCCTTTGCGGAGGGTACGAGTAGTGAGCTGGATACGTTTTCCGAGTGTAAACCTTTCCCGTGTTTTGTCGGCGACTGTCGTGTTGCTATCTTGCGCTGCCCCGACTTTGGCCGGCGATGTCGTCGGGGAAGTCACTGAGCCCGACGTAATCTCGTCTCAGCGTTTCGCGCGCGACGTCAATGCGTTCTATCTGGGGGTCAGCGCCGGACATGCCTCGGGCGGTTCGGACGAGTTTGGCCTGCGCGTGAACGACGGAGACACGTTTGCTGCGGGCGACCTTAAGCCAAGCGGAAATTTCGCAGGTTTTCGCGGTGGCTGGCGCGGAATTCTACCAGCCAGAGGTGGGCGCGACTATGTGTATGGACTGGAAGTCGGCTATGACTTTGGCACGCTCGATGACATCACCTCGTCCCGATCCGGTGGGGCAGAGGTCAGCGGCAGATCCGCGATCTCGGATGTATTGTCCATCCGCCTGCGGAACGGGCTGACGAACCGCAGCGGCAGTGTCCTCTATTTCGTGACTGTGGGTTATGTCCGCGGCGATATCACCACGTCAGGTTCACTAACTGATGCAAGCGGGACAAGCCGATTTGAGAGCGAGGACCGCCGACAAGGTTTCTCTGCCAGCTTGGGCGCTGAACACAAACTGAACGAAAATTGGTCGATCACCGGCGAGATCGAGTATCTGCAGTTCGAATCAAAAACGGTCGAACTGGGTCCGTCATTCTCGACCAAATCGACGCCAAGCTATCGCGGATTACGGATCGGGTTGAATTATACATTCTGATACCCGTGCGATTGGCGTTCATAGATGGCTGTTTCAGCGTTCATCGGCGCATTTGTCATGCGGTGTGCAAATTTTGAAACTGCCGCTTGCGTCTACCTCTACAGTTTGTCTACGCTCAAGATGAAACGCCAAGACAGGAGAACGGATTGGCCATCGGTGCCCTGACCCCACCGCAAGATGACATGCCCCAGCGTGAGGCGCTTGTTGAATTCCCCGACAACAGATTATTGATCGATTTATGCGGTGAATATGACCGCAACCTGACCGATATCGAACAGAAGCTCTCGGTGCAGATTGTGCGACGCGGCAATCAGCTTGTCGTGCTGGGCGACGAGGATTCGCAAAAGCAGGCGATTGAGGTTCTACAGGCCCTCTATACACGGCTCGAAGGTGGGCGTGATGTGGAAGCCGCAGATGTCGACCGCGAGTTGCGCATGGGCAATTCCGAGGTCGGAACTGGCACGCGCGATGGTGACCAGCTTGAGATGTTCAAGGGTGGCACGGTCGAGATCAAGACACGCAAAAAACTGGTCGAACCGCGCACCGACGCCCAGAAGGCATATGTGCAGTCGCTGTTCAACAACGAACTGGCCTTTGGCATTGGTCCCGCGGGCACCGGCAAAACCTATCTGGCCGTTGCGGCCGGGGTGTCCATGTTCATTGGCGGGCACGTTGACCGCATCATTCTCAGCCGTCCGGCGGTCGAGGCCGGTGAAAAGCTCGGTTACCTGCCCGGTGACATGAAGGATAAGGTCGATCCCTACATGCAGCCGCTTTATGACGCGCTGAATGATTTCCTGCCCGGAAAACAACTTGCCAAGCTGATCGAAGAAAAGCGGATCGAGATTGCTCCGCTTGCCTTCATGCGCGGTCGTACGCTGGCAAATGCATTTGTGGTGCTGGACGAGGCGCAGAATGCCACTACGATGCAGATGAAGATGTTCCTGACCCGGCTTGGTGAAGGTAGCCGGATGGTTATCACCGGCGACCGGTCTCAGGTTGACCTGCCGCGCGGTGTGCAGTCGGGTCTCAAGGATGCCGAACGGTTGCTGAAAACGATCCCGAATATCAGCTTCAACTATTTCACCTCGAAAGATGTCGTCCGCCATCCGCTTGTCGCCGCCATTATCGAGGCGTATGAGGCCGATGCGGGGCGCGAAACCGGATAACTTTCAAGGCGCCGATTGAAGCTGGGCTCGGAGCCAAAGGTATGAATCTGGAAATCACGCTTGAGGATGATCGCTGGCGCGGGCTGGAGCCTTTGGCCACGCGCGCAATTGCTGCTGTTCTGGAGTATTGCGATCTTGAGGCGGATCAATGCGAGATCAGCTTGCTGGGCTGCGATGATGCACGGATCGCTGAATTGAATGCTGAATTTCGTGAAAAATCCACGCCGACCAACGTCCTCAGCTGGCCTGCCGAAGAACTGGCCCCGGATCGGGCGGGAGACACTCCGCCGGCTCCGCAACCTGACTTTACTGGCGAAATCGTGCTGGGCGACATTGCGATCTCGTATGACACCTGCGCGCGCGAAGCAGCTGAAGCCGGCAAAAGCACCGACGATCACGTGACGCATCTGATCGTTCACGGTACACTACATTTGCTGGGGTATGATCACATTCGTGACTTCGACGCCACTTTGATGGAAAGGGTCGAGGTCGAGATACTTGGCAAACTGGGTATAGATGACCCATATAATGTATGACATGGGCACCTTTGCCCGATCATTTGGAACAGGATAATGGGCGAAACAGACGGCAGTTCTAGGGCGGCGCATGGCGCGCATTCTCAGAACAGCAGCAATGACAGCGACGAAAGAGGCGGGCTTTTTTCTCGACTCATCGACGTATTTTCTTCTCAGGGCGAAGAGACCAGCCAGCTAAACGGGGCAGAGGTCGTCAGCGCTCAGCCAAGGGGCATGATCAACCTGCGCAGAATGCGGGTCGAAGATGTTGCGATCCCAACAGCCGAAATCGTATCGGTCCCCTCGACAACCCCGAAAGACGAACTTGTCCAGATTTTCCGCGACAGCGGCTTGTCACGCATTCCTGTTTACGACGGCACGTTGGATACGCCCTTGGGGTTTGTGCATCTCAGGGACTTTGCGCTGACCCATGGCTTTAACGGCAATTCCTCCGAGTTCGATCTGAGGTCGATGCTGCGGACATTGCTGTTCGTGCCACCATCGATGCCAATTGGCGTTTTGCTGACCAAGATGCAGACAGAACGTCGCCATATGGCTCTGGTGATCGATGAATACGGTGGAGTCGATGGTTTGCTGACTATCGAAGATCTGATTGAACAGGTTGTCGGAGAAATCGCCGACGAACATGATGCCGACGAAGATCAACTATGGATACAAGAGAAACCCGGCTGCTACGTGGTTCAGGCGCGTGTACCACTTGAAGAGTTCGAGGCCGAGATTGGCCGCTCTCTGACCAGCCACGAAGATGTAGACGAAGAAGAGATCGACACATTGGGCGGTTTGGTCTTCATGCTCTCGGGGCGGGTTCCGGCGCGTGGTGAGGTTGTATGCCACCCCGAAGGTCCCGAGTTCGAGGTCATTGACGCAGACCCGCGCCGCATAAAACGGTTGCGTGTCATGCTGCCGGATATTGTTGCATGAACCCTGCCGAGGGGTGGCCCTTTTGGCTGCGATTGGTGCTGGCGGCGCTGTTGGGTGTCGCAGCGGCCAGTGGTCAGGCACCATTGGGATATTGGCCAATAAGCTTGCTGTCGCTGGTGCTGATAGCGCCGTTGTATCTGAGCACTGAGACAAATCGTCGAGCGGGTTTGCTGGGTTGGGTCTTCGCAACGGGCTATTTTGCGCACGCATTAAGCTGGATAATCGAGCCGTTTCTGGTTGATGTCCAACGCCATGCGTGGATGGCCCCTTTTGCTCTGATCTTTTTGTCAGGCGGGTTGGCCTTGTTCTGGGCGTTGGCCTTCGGAGTTTCGAAACGCATCGGTGGAGCGCCCGTCTTGCAGGGGGCTTTGCTGTCTGTAACGCTGGCGCTGGTCGAGTTTGCGCGTGGCTACATTCTGACCGGATTTCCTTGGGCAGGCATCGCGCAGATTTGGGTGGATACGTCGTTTGCCCAGACTCTGTCACTTGTCGGCCCTTATGGATTGGGAGCGCTGACACTGCTTGCCACAGTGCCATTGGGCGCAGCCTTGTTCAGCAATCGTACCCGAAGCGGCATCGTTGTACCTATCGCGTTGACCGCAGGCTGTGCGGCCTTGGCTTTGCTCTATGCAGCGAACCGACCTCCTGTCATGCCCTCTGGTCATATCGTGCGGCTGATTCAACCCAATGCACCCCAGGACCAGAAATGGGATCCTGCCTATGCGTCAGTGTTTTTCGCACGCCAACTTGAATTCACAGCGGCCGAGCCCCGCCCGGACCTAATCGTCTGGCCGGAAACCTCGGTCCCGGCATGGTTGGGCAGCGCGCAGCCCTATCTTTCAGCAATTGGCGAAGCTGCACAGGGCACCCCGGTAGTCCTGGGCATTCAGCGTGCCGATGGGCAGCAGATCTATAACTCGATGATCTATCTAAATGAGGAGGGTCAGCAAGACGGGCTATACGATAAACATCACTTGGTGCCCTTTGGGGAATATGTGCCATTTGGTGAAGTGATGGCAAGGTTCGGCATCTACGGGATGGCCGCAACCACAGGGAATGGCTTTAGCGCGGGACCGGGTGCCGCATTGATGGATGTAGGCGTGCTTGGCAAGGCGCTGCCGCTGATCTGTTACGAGGCGGTTTTCACGCAGGATATTTTATCCGCGCCGGATCGTGCGGATTTTCTTTTGCAGATTACAAACGACGCTTGGTTCGGAACGCGTTCCGGCCCGTATCAGCACCTCGCCCAGGCGCAGATGCGTGCAATCGAACAAGGCCTGCCGATGTTGCGCTCGGCCAATACCGGAGTTTCGGCAATGATTGACCCAGCGGGGCAGATCACCGAGGCGCTGGTGCTTGGGCAGGCGGGGTTTATCGACGCCGAATTGCCGCGCCCACAAACTCCGACCGTTTATTCCCGAATTGGTGATAGTCCGGTATTAGTAGCTCTATTGGTGCTATTCGCGCTGCTATGGCGACACACCCGGCGCGTAAACGACCAAATTCCGATTGACCCTGTCAAACGCTAAGCGTATTCGGTCGCACGCCTGTCACAACGGCTTCCTGACGTGGTGGGGTAAACTTAATGGAGCACATTCATGTCCCGACAGAATTATACTTTTACTTCGGAATCCGTTTCCGAAGGACACCCGGATAAGGTCTGCGATCGTATTTCCGATGCAGTACTAGACGCATTCCTGCGCGAAGAACCCGAGGCCCGCGTTGCCTGCGAAACTTTTGCCACCACGGATCGCGTGGTAATCGGCGGTGAAGTGGGTCTGTCGGATCGGGACAAGTTGCATGATTATATGGCGCATATCGACGATATCGCGCGGGCATGTATCAAAGATATCGGCTACGAGCAGGACAAGTTTCACCACGAAACCGTCGAAGTGACGAACCTGTTGCACGAGCAGTCGGCCCATATCGCGCAAGGCGTGGATGCTGCCGATAACAAAGACGAAGGTGCAGGCGATCAGGGCATCATGTTCGGCTATGCCACGACCGAGACGCCAGCGCTTATGCCTGCACCGATCCAATACTCGCATGCTATCCTTCGCCGTCTCGCTGAAGTTCGCAAAAATGGCAGTGAACCCGCCCTTGGCCCGGATGCAAAATCACAGTTGTCTGTTATCTATCGCGACGGCACGCCAGTCGGTGTCAGCTCAATCGTGCTGTCGACGCAGCACATGGATGAGGCGCTGACCTCGGGTGATATTCGCGCCATTGTCGAGCCCTATATCCGTGAAACCCTCCCTGACGGCTGGCTGACCGCCGAAACCGAATGGCACGTGAATCCCACCGGCAAGTTCGTCATCGGCGGTCCGGATGGTGATGCGGGTCTGACCGGGCGCAAGATCATCGTCGACACCTATGGCGGCGCAGCCCCTCACGGTGGTGGTGCATTCTCGGGCAAAGACCCAACCAAAGTAGACCGCTCGGCGGCTTATGCGGCGCGGTATCTGGCTAAAAATGTTGTGGCCGCAGGCATGGCTGAGCGCTGCACCATCCAGCTGAGCTATGCGATTGGTGTATCCAAACCGTTGTCGATCTACGCCGACACGCACGGAACCGGCCAGATTGCAGATGCAGTGATCGAAAAGGCGGTTGGGCAGGTAATGGATCTGACCCCGCGTGGTATTCGCGAGCACCTGCAACTGAACAAGCCGATCTATCAGCGGACCGCTGCTTATGGCCATTTTGGCCGTGAACCCGATGCGGATGGCGGATTTAGCTGG
This sequence comes from Ruegeria sp. H9, assembly GCF_056532915.1. Lineage (NCBI taxonomy): Bacteria > Pseudomonadati > Pseudomonadota > Alphaproteobacteria > Rhodobacterales > Roseobacteraceae > Ruegeria > Ruegeria sp. H9. Next base: position 53,563 of record NZ_JBQFNX010000004.1, read on the forward strand.
GAACGCACCGACCTCGCTGAGGCCCTGAAACAGGCGGTCTGAGCCAAACCAAGGCCTGCGCTCTGATGAGCGTCCTTCATCTGGCCAAAAATACTCCGGGGGTGTGGGGGCTATCCCCCACCTCCACCCTTGCCAGAGACAAGGCGTCGCAGTATGGGCTGCGCCATGAGTACGCAGACCCCACAGCGCCCCCGCAGAAACTTTTATGGCCGCTTCAAGGGAAAAACCCTGAAGCCCAGTCAAAAGACCTATCTGTCGGAAGACCTTGCTGCCTTGTCCCCCGGTCCGGTGGATTGGGACAGCAACCCTGAACGCAAGCCGCTCGATCTCGATGGTCTATTTGGCGGTAAACCTGTCTGGCTTGAGGTCGGATTTGGCGGCGGCGAGCATCTGGTGCATCAGGCGCAGCAAAACCCGGATATCGGTATCATCGGGGCTGAACCTTATATCAACGGCGTTGCAATGCTGTTGGGTAAAATCCGGCAGGCGGGTGTCGAAAACCTTGCCGTATACCCCGGTGATGCGCGGGATCTGTTTGACGTTCTGCCCGAGGCCAGCATATCGCGCGCCTTTCTGCTCTATCCCGATCCCTGGCCTAAGACCCGGCATCACCGACGCCGGTTTGTGACACCCGAACATCTGGAGCCTTTGGCACGCGCGTTAAAGCCGGGCGCAATTTTTCGCGTTGCAACAGACATCTCTGACTATGTGCGCCAAACGCTGGAAGAGGTGCCGCGGGCAGGCTTCGAATGGCTGGTCGAGCGCCCCGCCGACTGGCGTGAGCCGTGGGATGACTGGATTTCCACGCGCTACGAACAGAAGGCGCTGCGCGAAGGCCGTACACCCCATTACCTGACCTTCCGCCGCAAAGACTGATTGTCGCTGGACCAACCGGCCCCAATTCGCTAATCGGCCTGAGGACTGATAGCGAAAACAGGAGCCCCCATGTCCGGACACGGCACGCCCATCCCGATGACGTCGCAGCCTTGCGGCCCGCTGACAGGCACCGCAGAGGTGCCCGGGGACAAGTCGATCTCGCACCGGTCCCTGATCCTGGGGGCAATGGCTGTGGGAGAAACCAAGATATCGGGCCTGCTGGAAGGCGAGGACGTATTGGACACCGCTAAGGCCATGCGTGCCTTTGGGGCCGAAGTAACGGATCATGGCGGTGGTGAATGGTCGGTGCATGGCGTGGGCGTTGGTGGTTTTTCCGAACCAGATCAGGTAATCGATTGTGGCAATTCGGGCACTGGCGTGCGCCTGATCATGGGGGCGATGGCGACTTCTCCGATCACAGCGACCTTCACCGGAGATGCGAGCCTGAACAAACGTCCGATGGCGCGCGTCACCGATCCGCTGGCGCTGTTCGGAACCCAATCTGTCGGCCGAGACGGTGGACGTCTGCCGATGACCATTATCGGTGCTGCGGACCCCACCCCGGTGCGCTATGAGGTGCCTGTGCCGTCGGCGCAGGTGAAATCCGCCGTTCTGCTGGCAGGGCTTAACGCCCCCGGCAAGACCATCGTGATTGAGAAAGAAGCGACTCGCGATCATTCCGAACGGATGCTTGCGGGCTTCGGCGCAGAAATCACGGTCGAGGACACGGATGAAGGGCGCGTCATTACGCTGACCGGTCGGCCCGAGCTGAAGCCACAAGTCATCGCCGTGCCGCGCGACCCGTCCAGTGCGGCCTTCCCCGTCTGTGCCGCACTGATCACACCGGGCTCGGACGTGTTGGTCCCCGGTATCGGCCTGAACCCGACCCGCGCAGGCCTGTTCACCACGCTGCGCGAAATGGGTGCCGATCTGACCTACGAAAACGAGCGCGAAGAGGGGGGTGAACCGGTTGCCGATCTGCGTGCAAAATACTCGCCCAACATGAAGGGGATCAACGTCCCGCCCGAACGCGCGGCGTCGATGATCGATGAATACCCGGTGCTGTCTGTTGTGGCCGCAAATGCGACCGGCACAACAATGATGGGCGGCGTGAAAGAGCTGCGCGTCAAGGAAAGTGACCGGATCGACGCAATGGCCCGTGGCCTGCGCGCCAACGGTGTGACCGTGAACGAGGGTGACGAATGGTGGTCAGTCGACGGTCTCGGCATCGGCGGTGTGCCCGGTGGTGGGACCTGCGAAAGCTTCTTGGACCACCGCATTGCCATGTCGTTCATGGTCATGGGGATGGGGGCTAAAAAGGCGGTTTCGGTGGATGACGGCGGACCGATCGCAACGTCGTTCCCGATTTTTGAGCCTTTGATGGCCGCGCTCGGTGCCAAGGTCGAGCGTACATGAGATTCACCGTAGCTATCGACGGCCCTGCGGCGGCGGGCAAGGGGACGATTTCCAAGGGCGTTGCCGCGCATTTCGGGTTTGCGCATCTGGATACCGGTCTTCTCTATCGCGCGGTGGGGCGTCGTATGCTGCAAGGTGACGAACCGGTTGCAGCGGCAGGGTCCCTGACAGCAGAAGAATTGCAGCAGGGTGATCTGCGTACGGCTGAGATCGCACAGGCGGCCTCGAAAGTTGCGGTCATTCCTGAAGTCCGAAGCGCACTCGTTGATTTTCAGCGGGCGTTTGCCCGTCGCGCCGGAGGCGCCGTGCTGGACGGGCGCGATATTGGAACCGTGATTTGCCCAAACGCTGAGGTCAAACTGTTTGTCACCGCCAGTCCCGAAGTCCGGGCGGAACGGCGATATCTTGAGCTTTCGGCCAAAGGTTCGGACGTGTCACGCGAACAGGTGCTTGCGGATGTCAAAGAGCGTGACTCACGTGACGCGGATCGCAACACTGCGCCGATGAAACCTGCAGATGACGCCGTGCAGCTTGATACGTCAAACCTGAGCATCGAGGCCGCTTTGGCACGGGCGCTCGAAACGATAGAACAGAACCTGCCCGCAGCCTGAAGTGGCTGCGGACAAGGGTCCGTCAGTTACAATTCACCAACTGCGATGCTCTTGATATTGGCCCACTGGTCATCTGCGGTTTTAGCGGTGCCGGTGACGTCTTTCAGGAAAGCAGCGCGGGTATCAGCATTCAGGAACAGATACAGCTTGCCGTCTGCGATCAGGTACTGATCCGGGTCGCCGTCGAACTTTTTGCCAACAGACACCCCGAACGAACAATAGCCACCGTGCTGGGGCAAGTAAGCCGCCGGATTGGCCTCGAACGCTTCAAGGTTTTCCGCGCTGGTGAAGTAATAGGATGCGCCGTCATAAGTCGCCGAATGATTGGCGAAGCCTTCGACCGGATTGCCATTGTTGACAAGCGCGACCAGATCGACGCCATGGGCTGCCAGGGGTGCACCAGCCGCCGACAGGCCTTTGGAGACGTTGATTTCGTCTGCGGCAAAAGCCGGAGCTGCCAGGGCCAGAGTTGCGGCTAATGCTGTAAGTGCGAGCGATTTCATAGTAGGGGTCCTTTCCCTTTTTGGTTCAAGGCTCGGGTCCGCCCCAAGCCGATGTAACTAAGTTAGAAAAGGTTATTCGGACGGGTAATCGCAGATAGGTCATGAGATTTTGCAGATCGTCCAAAGATCAGAGCGTTTTGCAAAAACTGTTCACATAGCTTTGTTTGGCCACCTGTCCGATGGCCGCCTAAGCTTGTTGGACAACCGTAGGAGTGGCTCATGATCAGACTAGCCCTGTTTTTGTTCTTTCTTGCAGGTAGCGTAGCTGCGCAGCAATCAGACGCGCCGGTGCCCGAGGCCGAACCTCCAATGACTTACGAGCGTCTGGGAAAAATCATCTTTGCGCTAGATCCCGAGGCGCAACCGATCGGGCCGGGGTTTGAGTTGACGATATCTGATGTGACGGTGCTGGTTGTCACCGATACCAATGCTGACCGCATGCGGGCGATGGTCGCGATCGGCAGTGCTGCGGATTTGTCGCCAGCCGATTTGCAACGGATGATGCAGGCAAATTTCGACAGCACGCTGGATGCGCGTTATGCGATCGCAAATGGCACCTTATGGGCTGCGTTCATTCACCCGCTTTCGCTGTTGCAAAGGGATCAGTTGATCTCGGGGCTGGCCCAGACTGTGAATATCGCCAACACCTATGGCACATTGTACACCGGTGGCGCGGCGGAATTCGGAGGGGGCGACAGCCATGATCTGCAGCGTGAGTTGATCGAAGAACTACTTAAAAAGGGTGAGGAAATCTAACACTCCGCTAAAACAGGTGCGCAGCCAGAAATCTGACGATGAATGTGCCTGCGGTCCTTGGCGTCATAGGCTCTAGCTGGATGCTGGAAAGCTGTTATAGTCCTTCCACAGCTAAATAAGGGAAAGCTGCTACGAAATCCCCAACACTCAAAAAAGGGGGAAGCAGCTAATAATTCCCAAGCCAACAGGGACAAAAAAATATGAATAATCGTTTGCGTAAGATCACCATCGTGGGTGGTGGTACGGCAGGTTGGATGACTGCGCTCATCCTGGACATGGTGTTCTCCCGCACGTCAGCACCCAAGGATCGCCCACGCATTTGCTTGATCGAAAGCCCCAACATCTCGACTGTGGGTGTCGGTGAAGCGACGGTGCCGCGTATGCCAGTCACGCTCCGTCAGGCGGGCATATCAGAGCGGGATTTCTTCCGCGAAACCAACGCATCGTTCAAGTTGGGAGTTAAGTTCTGCAATTGGAACAACGACGCCAAGGGCAATCGGATCGACTACGTAAACCCGTTTGCCCATGGTCAATTGCTGGAGGGATTGGAGGCTGCCGAGTATTTTCTGCGTTTTGGTAACGGGGATCGGGATTTCACGCAGTCAATCTCACCGCATGATGATCTGGCCCGGTTGTGCAAGGGTGCGCGCCCGTTGGGTGCACCTGAGTTCGAACAGCGGTTTGGCTATGCCTATCATCTGGATGCCGTGAAATTTGCGGGCATGCTGACAAAGGTCTGCGCCAAGCGCGGCGTCGAGCATATTCAGGATGAGGTGCAATCGGTCGAACTGGACAAGCAGGGCAATGTCAGCCACCTGATGTTAGAGCGCAAGGGACGCCATGACATTGAGATGGTCATAGATTGCACCGGTTTCCGGGGGTTGATCATCAATCAAGCGTTGGGCGAGCCGTTCATGGATTACTCGGACTACTTGCCCAACGACCGTGCCATGGCCTTGCAGATCGAGCACCCTAACCCCGAAAAGATCGAAAGCGTTACACGCTCGACCGCGCTTGGTGCGGGTTGGACGTGGCGTGTGCCGCTCTACAATCGTGTAGGTACGGGATATGTGTATTCATCCGCGCATCGGACCGATGATCAGGCGGCGGACGAATATCTTGAGTGGTTGGGCGACAGCGGCAAGGGGCTGACACCGCGCGTGATCCCCATGCGTGTTGGTCGTGTCCGCAATGCCTGGGTTAAGAACTGCTTGGCGATCGGTTTGTCTGGTGGATTTATCGAACCGCTTGAAAGTACCGCGATCCACATGATCGATCACGCGATCCGCTGGTTTGCCGAGCATCTGCCGACCCGCGATATCGAGCCCGCGCTGCGCAACCGATATAACCGGCAGATGAACAAGCTTTATGACGAGGTACTGGATTTTATCTGCCTGCACTACCGATTGGGTAACCGCACCGATGATCAATATTGGATCGACGCCCGCACCGAGATGAAGATTCCGGATCGGTTGGCCGAGAACCTTGAGCTGTGGCAGCATCGTCTGCCGATGGAACACGATATCGAGTTTGCGACGCTGTTCAATTTCCGCGTCTATCAGACGGTTCTTCTGGGCAAACAGGTGTATGATACGGGGTATGGCGAAGGTATCCGTGATCGTCTGCGACCGCTGAAGAAACCGATTTGGTTCCAGTGGTGGAAGGGGGCAAAAATGGACCTTGCGCAGATCCTCAAGACCATGCCGGATCACAAAACCCTGCTGCGAGATATCCGGGGCGAGTTGGAGAAGCCTGCCTTTGGCAAGGCCGCAATGGGGCAGCCGACTGTCGCAATGCCGGGCGCGAAACCGGCACCCGTGGTAATCGAGAACATGCCAAACCTCGCTGAGATTCAAAGCGGCAAGAAGGATCTGCAACTGTTCTAGCGCCGCATGGTATCATTCGGCAGAACTGACAAAGAAGGCCGGGGATCGGATCGCGTTTGCTTCGATGCCCGGACCTGATGTTCGGATTTTGTGGGATTGGCCAGTGTTTAAGGGCTTTGCTCTTGCACATGACACGGAATCCGCCTATACGCGCGCTGTCTGAACAAGGGCGGTTAACGTCCGGATGACGTATCTGAGCAGGGCCGGGAAACCTCGGCCCTTTGTGTTTGTTAGTTCGGGCGCGTTCTGGATCACGCATTCAGGCATCATGAAACAAGACCGGCGGAGACAACCGCTCGGCCAGCAAAAACGTTATGTAAAGGAAAACAACGCCACATGGCTAACGCATCCATGGAGGAATTCGAAGCCCTCCTGAATGAAAGCTTCGAAATGGACACGCCCGAAGAGGGTTCTGTTGTCAAAGGCAAGGTTCTGGCGATCGAAGCCGGCCAAGCCATCATCGACGTAGGCTACAAAATGGAAGGCCGCGTTGATCTGAAAGAATTCGCAAATCCCGGCGAAGCCCCTGAAATCGCTGTAGGCGACGAGGTCGAAGTGTACCTGCGCGCCGCAGAAAACGCCCGTGGCGAAGCCGTCATCTCGCGCGAGATGGCCCGCCGTGAAGAGGCATGGGACCGTCTGGAAAAAGCATATGCCGACGACCAGCGCGTCGAAGGTGCAATCTTTGGTCGCGTCAAAGGTGGCTTCACCGTCGATCTGGGTGGCGCAGTTGCCTTCCTGCCCGGCTCGCAGGTTGACGTTCGCCCCGTGCGCGACGCTGGCCCGCTGATGGGTCTGAAGCAGCCGTTCCAGATTCTGAAAATGGACCGCCGCCGTGGCAACATCGTTGTTTCGCGTCGCGCCATCCTGGAAGAATCGCGTGCCGAACAGCGTGCCGAAGTCATCGGCAACCTGTCCGAAGGTCAGACCGTCGAGGGTGTCGTCAAAAACATCACCGAATACGGTGCATTCGTTGATCTGGGCGGCGTTGACGGCCTGCTGCACGTCACCGACATGGCATGGCGCCGTGTGAACCACCCGTCCGAGATCCTGACGATCGGCGAAACCATCAAGGTTCAGGTCATCAAGATCAACAAAGAGACCCACCGCATCAGCCTGGGCATGAAGCAGCTGCAGGAAGATCCGTGGGATCTGGTTGCTGCGAAATACCCGCTGGGCTCGGTCCATCAGGGTCGCGTCACCAACATCACCGACTACGGCGCGTTCGTCGAGCTGGAAGCCGGTGTCGAAGGTCTGGTGCACGTGTCCGAGATGTCCTGGACCAAGAAAAACGTCCACCCCGGCAAGATCGTTTCGACCAGCCAGGAAGTCGACGTCATGGTTCTGGAAATCGACGGCGCCAAGCGTCGCGTGTCTCTGGGCCTGAAGCAGACTCAGCGCAACCCATGGGAAGTGTTTGCAGAAACACACCCCGAGGGCACCGAGGTCGAAGGCGAAGTCAAGAACATCACCGAATTTGGTCTGTTCATTGGCCTCGAAGGCGACATCGACGGCATGGTTCACCTGTCCGATCTGTCCTGGGACGAGCGTGGCGAAGATGCGATCCAGAACTACCGCAAAGGCGACATGGTTTCGGCCGTCGTCTCGGAAGTTGACGTTGAGAAAGAGCGTATCTCGCTGTCGATCAAAGCCCTGGGCGGTGACAAGTTCGCCGAGGCCGTGGGCGGCGTGAAGCGTGGTTCGGTCATCACCGTCGAAGTGACCGCGATCGAAGATGGCGGCATCGAGGTCGAGTACGAAGGCATGAAGTCGTTCATCCGTCGTTCGGACCTGTCGCGTGACCGTGCTGAGCAGCGCCCCGAGCGTTTCTCGGTCGGCGACAAGGTCGACGTCCGCGTCACCAACGTCGACAGCAAGACCCGCCGTCTGGGCCTGTCGATCAAGGCACGCGAGATCGCCGAAGAGAAAGAGGCCGTGGAACAGTACGGTTCTTCCGACTCGGGCGCGTCGCTGGGCGATATCCTGGGTGCAGCACTGAAGTCGGGCGACTAAGTCCGGGGCGTATCCCAAACATGAAATTCGGCCTCGCACCATGGTGCGGGGCCGTTTTTGTTGCGAATCAATATCTTCCAAATAGTCGGCTTAATTTGCCTATCGTTCGCGCATGAAGTGTGGAAATCAGGCCAACGGGCAAAAATTCGCGTGAGATTGTCGCAAAATGCCGCCTTTGCTGGCAGAGTATCCGTTCCCCCGATCCGGGTTTTTTCCTATACTGTCAGAACTATAGGCTTGTCACATCGTCCGCCTGGGAGGGTATTGCGTATGATCCGTTCAGAATTGATTCAGAAAATTGCCGACGAAAACCCGCATCTCTATCAACGCGACGTCGAGCGGATCGTGAATACCGTTTTTGAAGAAGTGACCGACGCCATGGCACGCGGCGACCGCGTAGAGCTGCGCGGTTTCGGCGCGTTTTCGGTGAAAAAGCGTGACGCACGTGTAGGCCGCAATCCCCGCACCGGTGAAACTGTGCAGGTTGAAGAAAAATGTGTTCCATTTTTCAAAACTGGCAAGTTGCTAAGGGACCGTTTGAACGGTAAAGCCTAGCCTCATGATGCGCTACATTCGTTATGCTTTTCTGGCTGCATTGGGGATCGTTCTGGTCTCGGTTTCGCTGGCCAATCGCCAAATTGTTGAACTTAAGCTTATGCCGGATGCTTTGTCCGAGTTGCTGGGGTTCAACCTGTCAACCTCCTTGCCGCTGTTTCTGGTCGTGCTGGGTGGGGTTGTTGCCGGCCTGGTCATCGGCTTCCTGTGGGAATGGCTGCGCGAGCATAAACACCGCAAGGATGTGACCGTGAAGCAAGGCGAAGTGCGCAAGCTTGAGCGTGAAGTTAAGAAGCTCAAGAAAAAGCAGAATGAAGGTCAGGATGATGTGCTGGCCATTCTGGATGAGGCAAGCTGAGGCCCTACGATGCCCGCTGATATCCGAGTTAAAATCTGCGGCCTGACCGCCCCTGACCACGTGCGCGCTGCTGTGGATGCGGGTGCGGGATATGTTGGCTTTGTGTTTTTCCCCAAATCCCCGCGGCATGTTGAGCCCCAGACAGCTGCGACATTGGCACAGGAGGTGCCTGCGGGCGTCGCCAAGGTGGCGCTGACAGTGAATGCGACGGACGAGGATTTGGATCACATTCTTTCGATCGTGCCTCTGGATATGTTGCAACTGCATGGCAAAGAAAGTCCTGAGCGTGTGCAGCAAGTGCGAGACCACTTCGGCCTGCCAGTAATGAAGGCCATTGGTGTGGCCGAGGCCGAAGACCTCGCGGCCATCGATCTCTATTCAGATGTGGCGGATCAGCTGTTGATCGACGCAAAGCCACCGCGAAACGCGGAGCTGCCTGGTGGTAACGGTTTGTCTTTTGATTGGCGCCTGCTGGCAGGTCGTAAATACTGGCGTAGGCCATGGATGCTGGCCGGAGGTCTGACCCCTGACAATGTCGCAGAAGCGGTGCGAATGACCGGCGCACAGCAGGTGGATGTCTCATCCGGCGTCGAAAGCTCTCCGGGTGTCAAGGATGCCGGGCTGATCCGCGCCTTTATCGACGCGGCAAGTTGATCTGATACGCACGAACCTGCGTATCTCCTCAAAATGGGGGAGAGCATGCTGGCAGTGATCGGCGGAGTTTCACTTAAACGATGGTATCACGGGCCCGAGTTCTTCTGGCGCGCTCATCAGTCCTTGCGGCAGGCACGCGGTGACGCGCTGTGCCTGCATGCCGAGGTATTTGTGCGTCAAGGCTGTTATTTTTCATACACAGTCTGGCATGATGTCGAAGCTATGCTGACATTCGCACATTCCGGCCCTCATCGCCGTGTAGTACGCGCGTCGACCCGTCTGGCCGATATCAATGTGTTCTGTCAATTTCCCTGCATTGCTGTTCCAAGTCGAGTTCAGGCACTTCAGGTGTGGGAACAGCGCGCTCAGGCGGCGGAATGATACGTTTTGCGATGGCAAATCACTCCATCACCTCCTATGAACATCGGGTACGACGAGGGAGACTTCCATGGCCAACGATCTTTTTAATTCCTTCATGTCCGGCCCCGATGAACAAGGCCGCTTTGGCATCTTCGGCGGGCGCTTTGTCAGCGAAACGCTGATGCCGCTGATCCTGTCACTGGAAGAGGAATATGACAAAGCCAAGGATGACCCCACATTTTGGGCCGAGATGGACGATCTGTGGGCAAACTACGTGGGTCGCCCTTCGCCGCTCTACTACGCGGAACGCCTGACCGAACATCTGGGCGGCGCAAAGATTTACTTGAAGCGTGACGAACTGAACCACACCGGCGCGCATAAGATCAACAATGTGCTGGGCCAGATCATTCTGGCGCGGCGCATGGGAAAGACCCGGATCATCGCCGAGACCGGGGCAGGGCAGCACGGCGTGGCCACAGCCACCGTCTGCGCCAAATTCGGCCTGAAGTGCATTGTCTACATGGGTGCCCATGATGTTCAGCGCCAGGCCCCGAACGTGTTCCGCATGCGCCTGCTGGGAGCCGAAGTGATCCCGGTGACATCCGGCAGGGGTACGCTGAAAGATGCGATGAACGACGCTCTGCGCGACTGGGTGACCAATGTGCGCGATACCTTTTACTGCATCGGCACCGTTGCTGGCCCGCATCCTTACCCGGCGATGGTACGCGACTTCCAGTCGATCATCGGCAAGGAAGCCAAGGAACAGATGCAAAAGGCCGAGGGCCGTTTGCCCGACACCATCATCGCCGCCATCGGAGGTGGTTCGAATGCGATGGGCCTATTCTACCCGTTCCTCGACGACAAGGATGTGAATATCATCGGTGTTGAAGCGGGCGGCAAGGGCGTGAACGAGAAGATGGAGCATTGCGCCTCATTGACCGGAGGTCGTCCGGGCGTGCTGCACGGCAACCGCACTTATCTGCTGCAGGATGATGATGGGCAGATTCTCGAAGGCTATTCGATCTCGGCCGGTCTGGACTATCCGGGCATTGGCCCCGAGCATTCCTGGCTGCACGACATCGGTCGCGCCAACTATGTCTCGATCACGGATAAAGAAGCGCTTGAAGCGTTCCAGTTGTGCTGCGCTACCGAAGGTATCATCCCTGCGCTGGAGCCCTGCCATGCGCTGGCGCATGTTATGAAAATCGCGCCGGAATTGCCCAAGGACCACCTGATCTGCATGAATATGTGTGGCCGGGGGGATAAGGATGTGCAGACCGTCGCACGGTACCTGAACTTTGATATGTCGGATACCGAAGGTCGCGCAGCGGACTGATTAGGCCTAACAGGCTTTGCGCCTTTGAGGAACTGTGCCAGTTTGCATTGCATGTGCAGTGTTTCCTCAAAGGCCGGGCCCGACCGGCTTGACCAGAAATACGATCATGCCGCTCCGGGCTGGGCAGACAAGATGCGTCTGCTGGGGTATTTCGATGCCTATCTGGGTTTTCTGTCCTCGGACCCGCAGGTCGAATTGGGCCGTAACGCACTGGATATCGGGTGCGGTACGGGAGCCTTTGCCGAAGCACGCGCCGTGATCCGGCGCGAAGGGCATGTGACGCTTTTGGAACCTTCGGCCCGAATGCTACAACTGGCAGGGTCAGCGTTGCAACGGCGCGGAGGAAACGCCGAGACTGTCCAATCGCGCTTGGAAGAGTTCCATCCGGCATCCCGTTTTGACTGCCTGTTGGCTGCGCATGTTCTGGAGCATTGCGTTGATCCGATAGATGCTTTGCGCCGCATGCGCGATCTGGCTGAACCGGGTGCAACGCTTTGGTTGGTTGTCAGCAAGCCACATTGGTGTAATGCGATCATCTGGTTCCAATGGCGGCACCGAACCTATCGACCGGATATTGTGGCGGAGATGCTCGCGCGTTCGGGCTGGGATCTGCAGGCCGAGCATGGCTTTCCAACCGGGCCGCCGTCGCGCACGTCTCGCGGATATCGGGCGATCGCCATCTAGTGCTCGTCTTCAGCGCGCTGCATTTTTAGAATATGGAGAGGTACGATATCCAGCGCCCTCTGGTGCGTGGCTTCAAGGTGCACCTTGGGCGCGCATCCCTCGTCATGGGCTTGCAAAAAGCGCCCCGCACACAAGCACCAGCGATCACCAGGCTTGAGCCCAGGAAAATCGAATTCAGGCCGGGGTGTGCTCAGGTCATTTCCGACATATTTCGAATATGCCAGAAACTCTGCCGTCATCACGGCGCAGACCGTATGGCTTCCCTGATCCTCGGGGCAGGTGTTGCAGGCACCGTCGCGAAAGAAACCGGTTAATGGTTTGCGCGAACAGGGCGCGAGCACGCCGCCCAGAACATTGATGCTGTCTTGCTTCTGCATGATGGTATCTTACAGGCTTCGCGCAATTTTGCGGAATATTTCTATGTTCTGCTCACCGACACCGGGTTCGCGGAACTTTCGGTCTGCGCCCGTCGTGACAATCAGAACACCACGTGGCTGGTCGAAGTAAATGTACTGCCCATACACGCCCCGCGCCATGAATTCACCTTCATGGGCACCGATCGGAATCCACCATTGATAGCCATACCCTATCTTGCCCGGTTCGGTCGGTGCGCTTGGCCAAGTAGCGGCGTCGATCCAATCCGCGGGTACAATCTGCCGTCCATCGCGTTCGCCATCCTGCAAAATCAACTGCCCGAACCGGGCAAAATCGCGCGTTGTGAAGTTGAGACCACCCAGAACAAATGCAACGCCTGCTCCATCGGTGATATAGTAACCTTCTCGCTCCAATCCCAGCGGTGCGATCACCTTCTCGGTCAGTAACTCTGCAACGCTGCGTCCTGTTGCCCCCCGTATGACCATTCCGATCACATGAGTATCGATCGACACATATTGCCATGTTTCACCCGGCGCGACGAAACTGTCCTTCAACGAAGCCGCGAAGTCGTCCAGTTCACCTCCCAGCGCCACGACGCGGCCCATGCGATTGATGTCGGAATTATAGTCCAGATAATCCTCGTCAAAGGTCACGCCGCTGGCCATGTTCAACACGTTGCGGATCGTGGCGGTCTCATAGGCGCTGCCCTTGAGGTCAGGTGCGTATTGCACAACCGGATCGTCGAGCGAGTTGATCGCGCCTTCATCCAGCAAAATACCGAACAAGGCAGACAGGTAGCTTTTAGCAATTGACCAGGAGATCCTGCGATCATCCGGCCCGGTGTCCAGATAGTATTCTTCGAAGCGAATTTCTCCGTCCTGCATCACCAACAGGGATGTTACCGAGCGATCTTCTATCCACTGGTCTGTTCCAACGGGAAGATCGAAGCCAGGCCCATACGGCAGCTCCCAGGTCGGGCCATTGCCACGCGGCAGAGTGACCGTCAGAAAGGCTTCGTCCATATGCGAAAAGTTGTGGACGATCTTTTCTTCTGAAAACAGCGAATTCACCGCCATCAGGCGCTGGATTTCCTCGCGTTTCCAAAATCCGACAACCGCCGCTGCCAATGCTAAGGTCAACAGGATACGCAGCAGCCATCTGAGCGCTGTTTTCATTCGACAACTCCCTTTTCCTCTGACATTGGACTTTGGCCTGAGGCTTTGCGCAAGCGCAACGTTGCGGAATTATTATCTGAATTTATCCAGCAGCTTTTGCATGGCCGAACGCTCATCGGGCGCTGAAACGGCTTCGGCGGCAGCTTTGGGGGGCGTATCAGGTTTAGTGGGCTGCTTCGATGATCTAGGCGGAGCAGTGCGCAGGGCAACGGCATTCATGAATTTCCCGCTTTCGTCATCGGCAAGATAGGTGGCACCGTCCGAGACGCCGCGCAGCACGTCATCCAGCCAGTCCGCATCCGCCTTTGCAAAGTCGCTTAGAACATAAGGCGAGACCATTTCTTTGCGGCCCGGATGACCGATACCCAGCCGCACGCGATCATAGGCCGGGCTGATATGGTCGTGGATCGACCGCAACCCGTTATGGCCTGCGTGGCCACCGCCTGCCTTAACGCGCACTTTACCGGGTGCCAAGTCCAGCTCATCATGAAAGACGGTCACGTCCGTCGAGTCGAGCTTGTAGAAGCGCATTGCCTCTCCTACTGACTGGCCAGAGCGGTTCATGAAGGTTTGCGGCTTGACCAGCAGCACTTTTTGGCCGCCTAGACGTCCTTCGGCAATTTCAGCCTGGAACTTGGACTTCCACGGACCAAAGTTGTGATCTTCGGCAATTCGCTCCAACGCCATGAAGCCGATATTGTGCCGGTTGCGAGCGTATTTTGATCCCGGATTTCCCAAACCGACAAACAGTTTCATCGCTTTGTCCCTTACAGTCTCGCGTCGTTATCTCATTGCATGGATCAGGGGATGTTTTCCAGCCCCGTACACGCAAAAGAAAACGGGGCCCCAGATGGCGCCCCGTTTCAAATCTGGATTTGATCCGGATTTATTCTTCTTCCTGGCCGATGACTTCAACTTCATCTGCAGCCACTTCTTCCTCATCACCCTCTTCGTCGTCGCTGGTCGACAGACCGGTGGGTGCCGAGACGTTGGCGATCACGAAGTCACGATCGATGGTGGGCTTGGTGCCTTCAGGCAGCACAACCGAAGAGATGGTGACAACGTCGTTGATTTCCATGCCAGTAAGATCAACGGTGATCTTCTCAGGAATGTCACCGGCTGTGCAGAGCAGTTCAACCTCGGGGCGGACAACGGTCAGAACGCCACCTTTTTTGATACCGGGGGCTTCTTCTTCGTTGATGAATTCAACGGGGATGAACAGCGCGATCTTGGTGGTCCGACGCAGGCGCATCAGGTCCAGGTGGGTCGGCAGGTCTTTGACAACGTCACGCTGGACATCGCGGCAGATGACGCGCACGTCTTCGTGACCTTCGACTTTCAGGTTCCACAGGGTCGACTTGAACCGGCCTGCTTTCAGGCGCTTGAACAGTACGTTGAACGGGATCTGGATCGGCAGCGGCTCTTTATCGCCTCCAAAAACAATGCCCGGAACCATGCCATCGCGGCGTGCTTGACGAGCGGCGCCCTTGCCTGTCCCCGTCCGTTCCAGAGCTACGAGATCAGGAATCTCTCCAGCCATGATAATTCTCCAATGTTAGGGCGGGCATCCTCCAAGGCTGTATGCCCGCGTGAAGCCGCGTCCTTAGCTTGATTCAGTTGGTTTGGAAAGGGCTTTTTGTAGTCCGAGGAATTTTGCGAGGCTCTGCCTCGCGCTCCGAGGTATTTACGGCCAGATGAAGGACGGATCCTCTGCTTCATCTGGCTGCAAGTACCTTGAACGAGACACTCAATGGGCGACCATGCGGCGTCTCCATCTACGTGGGAGGCGTAGGATCAAGCCTGCCAGCGACCGCCAAAGTCTTCGGGGACTAGAAGATTGTGGCGTCCAAGATCGGCTACGTTACGTTCACCGCAAAGTGCCATCGTTGTATCGAGCTCTTTCTGGATCACTTCCAATGCCGTTGTCACGCCTTTCTGACCCATTGCACCTAGCCCATAGACAAAGGCGCGACCAATAAAGGTGCCTTTGGCCCCAAGCGCCAGAGCTTTCAGCACGTCTTGCCCTGAACGGATGCCGCTATCCAGATGCACTTCGACATCACTGCCGACGGCATCCATGATCTCGGGCAGAACCCGGATCGAGCTGAGCGCACCATCCAGCTGCCGTCCACCATGGTTTGAGACAACAATTGCATCTGCGCCCAGCTTGGCAGCCATTTTGGCATCCTCGGCATCGAGTATGCCCTTAAGGATCACCTTGCCGCCCCATTGTTCCATCAGCTTCTCGACTTTGCCCCAGTCGAGGCTGGGATCGAATTGCTCGGCGGTCCATGTGCCGAGCGAGCGTGTATCTGTGATGCTATCGACATGACCGACGATATTCCCGAATTCTCGGCGCTTGGCACCTAGCATCTCGATGCCCCAGGCCCATTTCGTCATCAGGTTGGCGATGGTCTTTGGGGTCAGCTTTGGCGGCGCAGATAGGCCATTCTTCAGGTCCTTGTGTCGTTGGCCAAGGATTTGCAGATCAAGCGTAATGACAAGGGCCGAGCATTTCGCATCCTTCGCGCGCTGGATAAGTCGCCCGACATAGTCCTGATCTTTCATGGTGTAGAGCTGAAACCAGAAAGGGGCCGAAGTGTTTTCAGCGACATCTTCGATCGAATTGATCGACATGGTCGACAGTGTGAAGGGTACACCAAAGGCTTCGGCGGCTTTGGCCGCTTTGATCTCGCCATCCGCGTGTTGCATTCCTGTCAGACCTACCGGAGCCAATGCAACGGGCATGGATACATCCTGCCCGATCATCTGCGATGCGGTCGAGCGCCCTGTCATGTCTACGGCGACCCGTTGGCGCAGGCGGATATCTTCGAAATCCGACGTGTTCTCGCGGAAGGTTTGTTCGGTCCAGCTGCCGCTTTCTGCATAGTCAAAAAACATGCGCGGAACGCGACGCTCATAGATCCGTTTGAGGTCTTCGATATTGGTAATGACTGGCATTGATCAGGTTCTCGCAGGATTGGTTAAGTTTCTTTACCAATTATTTTGAAACACTGCAATGCCCGCTTGCTGCGGTTGGTTGCCGCGTGGTCAAAACAAAAAAACACCGCAGTAGGCGGCGCGCTTGCTGCGGTGAAGAACCATCTGAAAATGGAAAGAAATTGTTAGGCGGAGTGCGCGCCATCTGACAGTGTTTTGACAAAATCCAGAACCTCGGTCACCGGTTTTCCGGAACCGATCTGGCTGACAATGGCAGATCCAACTACCGCGCCATCGGATACACTCGCGATGTTGCGAGACTTTTCTGGTGTATTGATCCCGAAACCGACGATCACGGGCAAATCAGTTGCAGCTTTGATCCGAGCGACCTCGGGCCCAACATCGGTTGCCTGCGCTTCGGCAGCACCGGTTATGCCGGTAATCGATACATAATACACAAAGCCGGATGTGTTTTGCAGTACGCGAGGCAAGCGTTGGTCATCGGTCGTCGGCGTCGCCAAGCGGATGAAGTTCAGCCCGGCAGCTTGCGCGGGCAGACAAAGCTCTTCGTCCTCTTCGGGGGGCAGGTCGACGACGATCAGCCCGTCGATCCCCGCTGATTTTGCATCTGCCAGGAATTTCTCGACACCTCGGCTGTAGATCGGATTGTAATATCCCATCAGCACGATCGGTGTGGTGTCATCGGATTCACGAAAGGCGCGGGCCAGATCCAGAGTGCGTTGCAATGTCATTCCACCATCCAACGCCCGTTGGCCAGCAGCCTGAATGGTCGGGCCATCGGCCATCGGATCGGTAAAGGGCAGGCCCAACTCGATGACGTCGACACCTGCGCCGGGCAAACCCTTCACGACCTCCAGCGATGTGTCGTAGTCGGGATCCCCGGCCATGACATAAGCTACAAATGCCTTTTTGTCCTGTTCCTTCAGGGCGGCGAATTTGGCGTCGATACGGGTCATCGGAAGTCCTTGCACTCGGGTTTGGACCTGATGTGCAGAAACTTTCGCTGAAAATCAATCCCGCTTGGTGGGCTTCCGATCAGAAGGCGTAATGGTATCTCAGCAAAAGTGCATTTACGCCTGGGTTGTCTTCCTGCGTGCTGGCGTTGGATATATGAGTGATAGCGGCAGACAGTTTGTTGCCGCTTTCCAGCGTATAGCCAAGGCCCAGTAAGCTGCGTATCTGAAAGCTGCCGCCCAGATCATTCCGTTCATTGGATTCACTATAGTATCCCGGCATGACACTGCCCTCGATGAACCAACGGTCCGCAAAAGTGTAAAGCCCGATCAGGCCCGCGCCGACATGCGTGTCACCGTCGGTATCAACAGACAGGGACGCACCCCAGGTGGCGCTGAAACGGGTCGCTTCGTAGAAAGAGCGATGCTGGTATTCCAGCGAAACAATCGCCTGATCTTCGCTCTCAGCGCTGGAATAATCTGCGTAGCCTGCTCCGAAAATGATGGATTGGGCCTGTGCTGCAGTAGCGGCTGTCAGCGCAAAAGCCAGAATAACAAGGGATTTCATTTTTACCTACTATGTCCGTCGTTCGTTGGTATTGGTTTTATTGAGGAATGTAGGTGCATGTTTTCAATGGACGCAAGAACACAAATCGATGTCGATTTTGTGATGTGGCAGAATAGACTCGCGGCAGTGTTCAGGCACTTTGCCTTGCGAATTGCACCGGACCTGCCTAGAAGCGGCGCTCGAATGGTATCAGGAGGCCGTCATGGGCTTTAAAATGGGAATCGTGGGTTTGCCGAATGTTGGCAAGTCGACTCTCTTCAACGCACTGACCAAAACTGCGGCAGCTCAGGCGGCGAATTTCCCGTTCTGCACCATCGAACCCAATGTGGGGGATGTCGCCGTTCCTGATGACCGGCTGGATAAACTGGCGGCGATTGCGTCCTCGAAACAGATTATTCCAACCCGCATGACCTTTGTGGATATCGCGGGGTTGGTGAAAGGGGCCTCGAAAGGCGAGGGGCTGGGCAACCAGTTCCTGGCAAACATCCGCGAGACCGACGCGATTGCCCATGTGCTGCGTTGTTTCGAAGATGGTGACGTGACCCATGTGGATGGCCGCGTTGATCCGGTGGCCGATGCCGATACGATCGAAACCGAGCTGATGCTGGCCGATCTGGAAAGCATCGAAAAGCGTCGCGCCAATCTGGTGCGCAAGCTGAAGGGCAATGACAAAGAGGCACAGCAGCAGGACCGCCTGCTGGCCGAGGCGCAGGAGATGTTGGAAAACGGCAAGCCAGCGCGTCTGGTTGAAGTGTCTGATGAAGACGCCAAAGCATGGAAAATGCTGCAACTTCTGACCACCAAGCCGGTGCTTTATGTCTGCAACGTGTCCGAAGAAGAGGCCGCCGAAGGCAACGAGTACTCTGCCAAAGTCGCTGAGATGGCTGCAGCGCAAGGTAATGCTCATGTCATTATCAGTGCCAAGATCGAGGAAGAGATCAGCCTTCTGGAAGACGACGAGGCACAGATGTTCCTAGAGGAAATGGGCCTGGAAGAGCCCGGCCTCGACCGTCTGATCCGTGCCGGTTACGACCTGCTCAAGCTGGAAACCTATTTCACCGTCGGCCCGAAAGAGGCCCGGGCCTGGACCATCCGCACCGGCACCGCCGCACCACAGGCCGCAGGTGTCATTCACGGAGACTTTGAAAAGGGTTTCATCCGTGCCGAGACTATCGCCTATGACGACTACATCGCCGCCAATGGCGAACAGGGTGCCAAAGAGGCGGGTAAGATGCGGGCCGAAGGGAAAGGCTACATCGTCAAGGATGGCGATGTGATGCACTTTTTGTTCAACACCTGAGAAGCCACCAAAGCAGTCACTGCTCAGCTTATAACCTCGGATTTTCTGCGAAGAACGGGCCGATATCGGGTTGCTCGTGTGTGAATGCCATTGTCCACTTCATGTTGTGGTGGGCTACGTAGATATCCGCGCCAAAAGATGTGAAATCTGGATATGTTTCTGAGACGCAGCGATACGACCATTTGATATCTTCATCAAAGATAACATACGCGGCAGGCCACTGGTTCTTATAGGCATTTAAAGCGTCATGGCCCGCCCGCGCGATTTGAAACCCGTAACTGAAACCATGCCAGCGGAAGCGATTGTGAATCCAGGAACCGGTTGATTTCTTTACGTTCCCGGCGAATGTCTGATGCCAGCATTGAACAACCTCACCACCTTCTTTGGAATCGAGAGGATCAAAATCGACGCATTCACGCACCAAGAAGTCCTCAATTTGGTTTCTCGTAAGGTTCATGGAATAATTCGGTTCTATGTTGTTGTTGAACCGGCATATCGCGCGTTAAGGCGAAGTGTCAAAACCGCTCAGGTGGCAAGATGCGATCCTGTTAGTTTCATTTGGGCTGGAACAGCAGTTCGGCAGGCTCAACCACCCGAGTATTGCATGTATCTGAAGCGCCGATCCTGTGGCAGCCAACAAATTGACGATGCTCGCATCTCGCACATTTCTCTTGTGCAGAAATGTGGTTAGTTTGGATTTTGACCTGATACTTGAGACAGCTCTAGATGATCGAAATCCGCGACCTGCAATTGCTCAGCGCATTGGCGCGGCATCGTCATTTCGCCAAGGCAGCTGAGGAATGCGGGATTTCACAGCCTGCGTTCTCGATGCGAATCCGAAACCTGGAGGATCGGCTGGGTGTCTCCATCGTTCGCCGCGCAAACCGATTTCAGGGGCTAACCGAAGAGGGCGAGATGATTGTCCAGCGCGCGCGGCGCATTCTCGACGACACCAAGGCTTTGGAACAACAGGTGCTCGCTGCAAAGGGTGAGATCACCGGCACGCTTATTTTGGGTGTGATCCCTACAGCGATTGCCTTCACCGGGCGTCTGACGAAGCGGTTGCGCGATGCGCATCCACGTATCGTGACCCGGATTGAAACAATGTCTGCAACGGCCATTCAGCACCGGTTGGACGAAGGAAGTCTGGATGCTGGCATCACTTATGGCGACAGTATCGGTACCGATCTACGGCAAGTGCAGCGCTTGTACGAAGAAACTTATGTCCTATTGGTCCCCTCGCATATGACCGATGAGACAGGCCCGATCCCATGGGCCCGCGTGGCCGAGTTTCCCCTGAGCCTGCTGGAACCACAGATGCAGAACCGGCGGATTTTGGATCGGATATTCGCCGAACAGGGCTTGCACCCGGATATTGTAGCCGAGACAAGCGGATTCACAGCCTCGATGGTCATGGCACGCGAGGGGCTAGCGGCCACCGTGATTCCACGCGTGCTGGTGCGGGCGCTGGGCGACCTGAAGGACACAAGGGTGCTGTCCCTGATCGAACCCGTGGTGAGCAAGCCGATTTGTCTGGCCACACTCACTCGTGACCCGGAATTGCCTACGGTCGCGGCCTTGCGCACAGTGACGGCGTCTTTGCGGTGATAAACTGTCGTTATCGTGCGATTGAAATATGCGATTTGACGATATGCTAGTCTGATGAGACACGGGGCCTCAATCGGAGGGCATCATGGCACCATTAGACACCAAGCCATCAGGCGCGCCAAAGGGCGTCTGGAAGTCAGGTAAAGGCAAGGGGCGGCACACACCCAAAGGCCGTCAATTCTCGGACGAGGCACAAGCGGAAATTGCACGACTGTTGGGTGACCGCCCGCGACGTCGCGACCTGCTGATTGAATTTCTGCATTTGATTCAGGACGCACACGGCCATATCAGCGCCGACCACATCGCCGCTCTGGCGGTTGAGATGCGGATCGGGCAGGCTGAGATTTACGAAACCGCAACATTCTATGCTCATTTCGATGTGGTGAAAGAAGGCGAGACGCCACCTCCGGCGTTGACGATCCGTGTGTGCGATTCGCTGTCCTGCGAAATGGCCGGTGCCCAGCAGCTGCAAAAAGCGCTGGAAGACGGTTTGGATGCCTCGCAGGTCCGCGTTGTCCGTGCGCCCTGCATGGGACGCTGCGACACCGCTCCAGTGCTGGAGATCGGTCACAACCACATCGACCACGCGACCCCCGAAAAGGTGCAGGCCGCGATTGCGGCGAATGACACCCACGCCCATCTGCCCGATTACGAAGCCTTTGCGGTTTATGAAGCCAATGGCGGCTACGCCAAACTGAAAGAGCTGCGCGAGGGCGGCGATTGGGAGAAGGTGCAGGAAGACGTACTGTCCTCGGGCCTGCGTGGTCTGGGCGGCGCTGGCTTCCCGTCGGGCAAGAAATGGGGCTTTGTTCGCATGAATGAAGGCCCGCGTTATCTGGCTGTCAACGGCGATGAGGGCGAGCCTGGGACATTCAAGGACCGCTACTATCTTGAGCGCACGCCGCATGTCTTCCTCGAAGGGATGCTGATCGCCGCTTGGGCCGTCGAGGCAGAGACCTGCTTTATCTATATGCGCGACGAATACCCGGCAGTTCTGGAAATCCTGCGTCGTGAGATTACCGCGCTCGAACAAGCCGGGATCGTCGAAGAAGGCTATATCGACCTGCGCCGTGGTGCTGGCGCTTACATCTGCGGTGAAGAATCCGCGATGATCGAGTCGATCGAAGGCAAAAAAGGACTGCCGCGTCATCGTCCTCCGTTCGTGGCGCAGGTTGGGGTCTTTAACCGTCCGACCTTGGTGCACAATGTCGAGACGCTCTATTGGGTGACCAAAGTTTGCCGTGAAGGGCCTGAATGCCTTAACAGCACCGAAAAGAACGGTCGCAAGGGTTTGCGTAGCTATTCGGTCTCGGGTCGTGTCGCAAAGCCGGGCGTTTACCTTCTGCCCGCTGGCTCGACCATTCTGGACGTGATCGAGGCAGCCGGAGGCATGGCCGGGGGCCAGACCTTCAAGGCTTATCAGCCGGGTGGTCCATCCTCGGGTCTGTTGCCTGCATCGATGGATGACATCCCGCTGGATTTCGACACGTTGCAACCGCATGGCACCTTCATCGGGTCCGCTGCGGTTGTGGTTCTGTCCGATCAGGACACTGCCCGCGATGCGGCACTGAACATGCTGCGCTTCTTCGAAGACGAAAGCTGCGGCCAGTGTACGCCCTGCCGGGCGGGTTGCGAAAAGGCGGTCAAGCTGATGCAAGCCGGCAAATGGGATCAGGACCTGCTGGAAGACCTGTGTCAGGTCATGGGCGATGCCTCGATCTGCGGTCTGGGGCAGGCGGCCCCGAACCCGATCCGCCTTGTCATGAAACATTTCGCTGACGAAATCTGAGGGAGACAGCCATGCTTGATGCAAGCCCAAACAAGACCGTCACCTTCAACCTGAATGGCGAAGATGTCACCGTGCCCGAGGGCTGGACCATCTGGGAAGCCGCAAAGGGGCAGGGGTTCACTATCCCTCACCTGTGTCACAAGCCGCAACCCGGTTACAAACCCGACGGCAATTGCCGTGCCTGCATGGTCGAGGTAGAAGGCGAGCGCACGCTGGTCGCCTCGTGCATCCGTCCGGCAGCCGACGGCATGGTGGTTAAGACCGACAGCGACCGGGCCGAGAAATCGCGCGCGATGGTCATGGAGCTGTTGGTCGCGGATCAGCCTGAGGAAGCGCACGACACCTCCAGCCACTTCTGGGATATGGCCAAGCTGAACCATGTCAGCGACAGCCGTTTCCCGGCGAAAGAGGCCGAGAAAATCCCGCTGTTGGATGACAGCCACGTTGCGATGCGCGTCAATCTGGACGCTTGCATCAACTGCAACCTCTGCGTCCGGGCCTGCCGCGACGTGCAGGTCAACGACGTGATTGGTATGGCCGGTCGTGGCCACACAGCGCAGGTGGTGTTCGACCAGAACGACCCGATGGGTGCTTCGACCTGTGTGGCTTGTGGTGAATGCGTGCAGGCCTGCCCGACCGGTGCTTTGATGCCAGCAACCGTACTGGATGACCAGCAGCGAGGCGACAGCAAGGACTACGACTCGGAAACGGAAAGCGTCTGCCCGTTCTGCGGCGTGGGCTGTAAGGTTTCGCTCAAGGTCAAAGACGGCAAGGTGAAGTATGTCGAGGGCATCAACGGCCCTGCAAACGAAGGTCGTCTGTGCGTCAAAGGCCGCTTTGGCTTTGACTACATTCACCATCCGCATCGCCTGACCAAGCCGCTGATCCGTCGCGAGGATGCTCCAGCCAAGGGATTGAACGTCGATCCCGGCAACCTGGATACCCATTTCCGTGAAGCAACGTGGGAAGAGGCGATGGATTTGGCCGCGACCAAGCTGATGGACTTGCGCGACAAAGACCCGCGCAGCGTTGCAGGCTTCGGCTCGGCCAAGTGCACCAACGAAGAAGCCTATCTGTTCCAGAAGTTCATCCGTCAGGGCTTCCGCCACAACAACGTCGACCACTGCACCCGTCTGTGCCACGCGTCATCTGTTGCGGCCCTGATTGAGAATGTGGGCTCGGGTGCTGTGACCGCGACCTTCAACGAGATCGAAAACGCGGATGTGGCGATCATCATCGGGGCCAACCCGATTGAAAACCACCCTGTCGCTGCGACCTACTTCAAGCAGTTCACCAAACGTGGTGGCAAGCTGATAGTTATGGACCCGCGCGGCGTTGGGATGCGTAAGTTTGCTGATGAGATGCTTCAATTCCGTCCCGGTGCGGATGTTTCGATGCTGAACGCGATCATGAACGTGATCGTGGAAGAAGAGCTCTATGACAGCCAGTACATCCACCGCTGGACCGAAAACTGGGAAGCCGAAAAAGAACACCTGCGCCAGTTCACGCCTGAGGCTATGTCGCCGATCTGTGGCATCGAACCGGATCAACTGCGCCGAGTGGCGCGCACCTTTGCGCAAGCCAAGGCCGGTCTGATTTTCTGGGGTATGGGTGTCAGCCAGCACATCCATGGCACCGACAACTCGCGCTGCTTGATCTCGTTGGCTCTGATGACCGGCAATGTTGGTAAACCCGGTGCAGGTCTTCACCCTCTGCGCGGGCAGAACAACGTGCAAGGTGCCTCAGACGCGGGCCTGATCCCGATGTTCCTGCCGGACTATCAGTCCGTTACCGACGACGGCATTCGGGCCAAGTTCACCAACGTCTGGAATGACGACCGCGACTTCTCGAACGAGAAGGGGCTGACCGTCACCGAGATCATCGATCAGGCTTATGCGGGCAACATCAAGGGTATGTACATCCAGGGGGAAAACCCCGCCATGTCCGACCCCGATGTGAATCACGCGCGCGACGCACTGGCCAAGCTGGAACTGATGATCGTGCAGGATATCTTCCTGACCGAAACGGCGAACTATGCCGACATCATTCTGCCCGCCTCAGCGCTCTATGAGAAGAACGGCACTGTGTCGAACACCAACCGTCAGGTACAGCGTGTGCGGCCCGCCGTGACCCCTCCGGGTGAGGCGCGCGAGGATTGGAAGATCACCGTTGAGCTGGCGCAGCGGATCGGTTTGAACTGGGATTATTCCGATGTTTCTCAGGTCTTTGCTGAGATGAAGCTGACGATGAATTCGCTCGACAACATCACGTGGGAACGGCTTGAGACGGAGACGATCACTTACCCGTCACTGTCCGAGACAGACCCAGGTCAGGCGATTGTGTTCGGCGATGGTTTCCCACGTGCGGATGGTCGCGCCCGGTTCACGCCAGCCAGTGTCATCCCACCGGATGAGGCCCCGGATGATGAATACCCGATGATCGCCACCACTGGGCGCCAGCTGGAGCATTGGCATACCGGGTCGATGACCCGCCGGTCCAACGTTCTGGATGCCGTGGAACCTGAAGCGAACTGCTCGATGAACCCGCGTACATTGAAACTGATGGGAATTGAGCCGGGCGATATGATCCGTCTGACTACTCGCCGCGGTTCGATTGAAATCATGGTGCGGGCCGACCGGGCGATTGCCGAAGATATGGTGTTCATCCCGTTCGCCTATGTCGAGGCGGCGGCGAATATCCTGACCAACTCGGCCATCGATCCTTATGGCAAGATCCCCGAGTTCAAGTTCTCGGCAATTCGCGTCGAAAAGATCGCAGACGCCGTCGCGGCGGAATAGTCTTCAATCAACTGAAAAAAAGGCGGCCCTTTGGGGTCGCCTGTTTTTTCAGTAGTCGCGTTCGAAAAAGATACCCAAACCCGTCTCGCCCCGGCCATCCACCGTGCCGCGAACCGTGAAGCTGTCGGTGACGTCGAGGTTCAAGTTCACCTCGGTGTCACCTTCGGTATTGACGGTGAAATCGGTGTAGAGATTGTCGCTTAGATATGCGCCCGCACCAAGGCTGCCCCCACCGCCCTCAGTTGCGCCTAGGTCGATAGTGTCCAGGCCCGTGGCCTCGCGCACCCCTTTGGTAGTATCCCCGCCCGCGCCGCTGAGTTGGGCAAGTGAGGCCGCCATCTGGGCGATCACAAAAGGCGACAGCTCCGAGAAGCGGTTGCCGAATAACAACATGGCCAGCGCTTCCTCGGTCGGGCGCTCTGGATCGGAGAATACGTCGACCTCGGGTGAGTCCAGCGGCCCGGCGATCTCGATCGTTGCGGTGCCGTCCGAGGTGCTGGAGGACGATTCAAACTCGATATATGGCGTCAGGTCACCCTGCAGGGTGACCACACCCTTAGTCAGCGCAAGGCGGCGACCAAGGATATCGATATTACCGCGGATAAGCTCAATCTGGCCTGACGGCACAACGGAAGTTGTAGTTCCACCAATTTGTATGCGACCGCCCAGTTCCGCGTTCACGCCGCGTCCTCGGACAAAAACTGCCTTGGGTGCAAGCAATCCGATGTCGAGCGTCATGCGCGAGTTGCTTTTAGTCTCATCCTCGGTTTCCACCAGATTGGCGCGTTCCCGCGTTACGAAACCGGCACGGCTTTCGTTCAGGTGTTGGATCGTCGGAATTGGTGCTGCGCCGACTGCTCCTGCGGCGGCTGCAAGATTGATGTTGGTTTCGCCAAAGTTGATCTGCCCGGCCAGCGAACTGTTCCCGGCCAATGCCCCGGTCAGGGCGATCTGACCGTTCAATGTGGTTTCATAGAGCAGCTTGTCTGTCAGCACGAGATTGTTGAGCGCTGTGGTTATCTGGGCGTTGAAGGGTGGCGTCAGATCAATCGGGCCGTTGACGGTAAACCCTCCGCCCGCTCGTAACCCACCCTGCAGAGCAATCGTGGCGCGGCTTTGCGCGATGTTTACGGAACCCCCGATGCCAGTGATTGTCTGTCCCACATCGGGCAAGGCCATCGACGCGCCGGATGTTGAAATCGTTCCGCTAAGCGCATCCAGCGCAGGTGCCCCTTTCAGGGCCAGATCGAACCGGGCAGTACCGGCCAGATTGTTGGGAGAGATAAATGCATTGGCGATACCGATGTTGACACCGCCCTGCATCTTCAGGTCCGCTTCGCCGCTGGTTTCGTTAAAGGTCCCGGCAACAGTTGTACTGATATCGGCGGGGCCATTAGCCTTTGCGTCGATGGTCCACATCCCGGCGTCGCGGCGGGCGGTACCACTGGCGGCGACGGTTCCGGGGAAATCGGGCACAAAACGTTCGACCCGATTCAGGCGGGCGTCAAAATTTAGATCCGCGGTGCCACCGGTTTCTACGGTTCCGGTTAAATTGGCGTACGAGCTATCAGGTCCCTGCAGGCGCGCATTGCCTTCCAAACCGGACCCTGTAGGGGCGACGTTGCCATCCAGCGTGAGCGGCCCGGACAATGTCGAAGATAGACGGCCGATGTCGTCCAGCATGGCCGAGAAATCGAGGCCACCGGCCTCCCGATCCAATCGGCCCGATGCATCTGCGGTCAGCGCGGTTCCGTTCAGACTGAAAGTGCGGATGTTCAGCCCCTGATCATCGTTGGCGGCATCCACGTTCAGCGTGGTTCGTCCCTGTACCAACGCATCTACGGCTTGGATACCCGTGGCAAGGTCGTCTGCGCTCAGGTTGCCTTTGATATCAAAGGCCTTGCTGCTTTGCGCGGCCCGACCGGTGACGTCGGCATCAATCGACCCGGCCAGATCAAGCCCGGCGAGGCCGGAGAACAAAGACAGGTCGGGGGCGTTCAGCTTGGCGCTTCCATCCACCGCGATGTTTCCGGTGGGGTCATCGATGGTTGCGCCTACCTCAGCAGTAATAGCAGCACTTTTGACCGTGGCGTTTCGAATAACGATTTGGTTGCCCGAATGCGCACCGTCCAGATTGATTGATGTCCGGCCTTTCAACAGCGGGTCGAACTCGCTCATCCCGGTTTCGATATTTGTTCCGATCACGCTGGCTTGGCCGTCGAATTCCAACGTCTGTACGGTGCCTTTGCCATCCAGCCGGGCCTGTAATGCGCCTGCCAGATCACGCTGTGCGATGCCTGAGAACACCGCCAGATCGGGGGCGTTCACGCTGGCCTGACCGTCAATTGTCAGATTGCCATTTGGCGTCGTGACCGTGCCGCTGGCCTGCGCTGTCAGAGCGTCGCCATTCACGGTGAAATCGCGAATTGTTACCCCATCGGTGTCGCGTTTGGCATCCAGAACGATTTCGGTTTCACCCGTGATCATTGGATCAATATCGTCACGCCGGGTCACCAGATCACGCCCATTCACCGTGACCTTGCCGTCAAAGCTGCGTTCCAGTGGCGAGCCCTTTCCAGCCACCTGGACCGAAGCCTCGCCACCAAGCTGAAGCTGTGCCAGGTCCGAGAACCGCGACAGGTCGGTCGCCTGCAGCAGTGCCGTGCCATCAACCTGCAACCCGGTCGCAAGCCCGCTGATCAACGCATCAGCGTCTAGAGTATAGTCGCTGCCGACCAGTTCGACCCCGGACAATTGCAATGTCTGGTCGCTGCCGTACTCGAACTGTCCATCCAGTGTGATCTGATTTCCGACGGCGGCATTCAGTGCGACATCCGTCAGATCAATGCCATCCAGCACAGCCTGCAGATCGCCATCGACCGACAGCCCGCTGGATTGATCTAGCGTGCCTTGCCCGCTGATCCGTGCATGATCGAGGTTCAGGTTGGGGGTTTCAATCTTGTTGGTCGTCAGGCTCAGGTCCCAGAGATTGCCATTCTCGGTATTGTACAAGGCCGAAATCTGAGCCGCGCCGATTGACGTATCGCCGCCGCTGACGGGCAGAACGACCTTGTCACCTTCCGGCGGTGTGATACGACCTTGCAGGGCGACCAGTTTCAGAACACCACCCGAAGCAAGGCTGAGTTCGCTTTTGAGGTCCAGCGCTTCCGAGGTAATCTCGATATCCGATATATCCAGCGCCCCGTCAGAATGGGTGCGCCCATCTACAAACAGCCGTGTGTCGGTACCGAAGAACGTGTCCATCTCTTCGGCCAGAAACGGCGTCAGGTCGCCTCCGACATCGGCAGTAAACGCGATTCCATCAGAGGCGTTGCCACTCTCTTCGGCTGTGCGCAGTCGTACCTGACCGGACACGCGAAGCTGCTGATCGCTGCTTAGACCGATATCAGCATTAAAATCCGTTATCGGCCCCGAGCCTTTTGCAGTCAGCTCAAGCGGCGGGGCATCGGGGATGGATAGGGCCGTCGCGATCAGCCCGCCTGAGGCTTCGGCTACGGTCAAGTCCAGATCGATCTGGCGGCTGTCGTTCTGAAAGCCTGCTTTCAGATCAATCGTGTCCCCGGCGCGGTCCAGTCGGTCGATATCCAGCGTAGTATCCAGTGTTCCATCAGCCAGCGATAGGTTGCCGTTCACGGCAAGCTCGGCAGCGACGCCGATCAGCGGCTCACCTAAAGAAAGGTCATCGACGCGCAGCTCTCCGATTTCGATCGAAACCGGAAGCTCAGGTAGTTGGAAGGGTTGGGTTTCGGCTGAAGGGGGCGGTGCGTCCTTTGTTGTTGTACCGGGGGCGCGGGCGATATCGATTTCCTGCGCCGATAGTGTGTTGACCGAGAACCGACCGCGCAGCAGTGCCAATCGGTTCCAGTCCAATTCAGCGTTTTTAATGGTGAGCCAGACGCCGTCGTCATCGGCGACTGTGATTTCTTGAATCGTCGCACGCGAACTCAGAGCTCCTTCAAGGCCGATCACCCGCACATTCTGATCATCACCAGACAGGGTATCTTGCAGAAACTGCTCGATCATGCTGCCGCCCTCGTCCTGAGCGGTCGCCGCGATGGGAACGGTGATCGCTGCTGAACTTAGCAACAGGGGATATACAACGCGACGCATCAAAAGGCTTGCCCGATCCCGAGGTAGAATTGCAGCCCGTCACCCGTATCGCCCTGAACCGGCACCGCAAGGTCAAAGCGCAAGGGCCCGAAGCCG
Organism: Ruegeria sp. H9; assembly: GCF_056532915.1. Taxonomy (NCBI): domain Bacteria; kingdom Pseudomonadati; phylum Pseudomonadota; class Alphaproteobacteria; order Rhodobacterales; family Roseobacteraceae; genus Ruegeria; species Ruegeria sp. H9. The sequence goes on from NZ_JBQFNX010000004.1 coordinate 83,325, forward strand.
CCCAGATCATAACGGATTCCAAGGCCCGCGCCAGAATGCTCTTCCGCGCCGCCGCCGATGAATGAGGACGTGTCGACCACACCGTAGTCATAAAACCCAACCAACGAGATTGCGTCAGTGACTTTGCCTCGGACCTCGGCTGAGAGCCCCAGAAAGGATTTGCCACCGGCGACACCATCCCCGACGGGGATACCTAGGCTTTCAAATGGCTGACCCCGTACTGTACCGGCACCACCCGAGAAGAACAGGAAATCTGGAGTCACACCATCTGCCGGAGGTCCGAGGACCGATCCCAACTGCACCCGGCCTGCCAACACCAGCCGACCGGCGGTGCCCAGATCGTTATAGGCGCGACCGTCAAAGAACATTCTCAGGCCGGTATCCGACCCGGAGAACCCGACAAAGGGCATGACTTGCGAGTCTAGATAATAACCGCGCGTAGCACTGACTTTGCTGTCGCGTTCATCCCACTCTGACCGGAACGGAAGAATGAAGTATCGAAACTTGCGCCCATCGCCATAGGCGTCATCCGCGTCCGACCATTGGAAACCTGCCGAGGCTTCGGCGTAGAGGCGGTCAGAGAATGTGCGGCGTGCACCATAGGCAAGCGAGGCGACGGTGACGTTGTAGTTTTCGGTATTGCGCCGTTCCAGCAGGGCGCTCCAGAATGTATTGTCGTCAGGGCCCAGACGATCAGGTTGATCCAGCCGCAGACCAATGCGTCCATCGATATCCTCGGCACCGCCGATATTGCGGATTGCCGCCTCGAACCGCAGCCTTTCGGCTCGCCGGAAAACGTTTCGATGGGTCCACGTAGCTGTAAGATCAACCCCGTCGCGCGAGGCAATCTCGGCCCCAAAGGTCAGGCGGCGCGGTGGCAGGTCTTCAAACGTCGCGTCGAAATCAAGCGTGCCATCCGGGTTGGGTTCTTCATGTTCCTTGAGCGAAACCGTAGCGAATGTGCCGGTACGCCGCAGGCGGGTGCCAACCTTTTGGACCTGTTCAGGCGAATAAACCTCACCCGAGGGGAAGCCCGCGATTTTCTCGATCGATCGATGGCGGACATTTGTATCGCCCTGAATGATCATTTTACCGAACCGCAGCCTTGGCCCCGGAGCCAGATCAATTGTCGCGTCCAGCCGTGCCTGCGCATGGCGCGCTATCACTTTCTGATCTTCCACTTCCGCCTTGGCATGGCCTGTATCGCGCCAGCCCTGCACCCCGGCCGAAGCCGCCTGTTGGATCGCTCCGGTGGTCGCGGTCTTACCCGTGGCGAACTCTTCGGGCAGTTCCGTGCCCGGTGCCAGCGGTTGCACGACAGCCGTTCCGAACTTGAACTTCCGTCCCGGTGTGACAAGGATAGTCGCCCGTTTGAATTGGGCTGGAACGTTCAGCGAATTGATTTTGGCGGCTTCCTGCCCGTCAAGCTTGATGCTGACGACGGGGCTGAAATAGCCTTCGTCGTACATGATCTGAACGATGGTGCGGTAATCGGACAAAGCTGCCGACAGTATTTCCAGTGACGTATCAAGACCACGCGATTCCGAGGTGAAGATGGATGAAGTCTCTTCCAAGCGGTCGACCAGATCTTCAGATGCACCAGGGGCGGATAGGGTCGTTTCTAGCGCGGTAGCAAGATTGGGGGACAAGGCCACAAACGCACCAAAAAGCCAGCCTCTCAGATCGCTGCGCGGTCTGCTCCCTGTCATTGTCTGGCTCCAACTGCCCCAAGTCGAAATCGCTATGGCCGCGAAACAAAACGAATGCGGCGTGTTGAATTCATTTAGAGCATCTGACGGCGCTTAGGGGAAGAACTAAACAAAGTTCAGGTGTTTTTATTGGCAAACTCGTGTGCCAATCCGCTACAGACCGGCATTTCGGAACCAGCGAACAATCGCATCCCGGTCTTCAGGTTCCATATAGGTCACGTTCGCAGGAGGCATGGCATGTGTGACGCCGGATTGCAGATAAATCTGTTGCGCGTTCTGAGCAATGTCAGCTTTTGTTTCCAGCAGGACACCTTTGGGTGCCCACAGGATGCCTTCCCAGACAGGCTCGCGCGCGTGGCACATAGAACAGCGACCCAGAACTATGTCCTGTGCTTCTTCAAAGCCATCCGCTGATGCGAATTTCTGTTCGTAGGGCGTTAGTTGCCGTGCTTCGGCCTCTTCCAACGGGTCGTTCATCGAAGCGGTCGACAACCACATGATTGTCATGAACAGCAAAGCCGTTACCAGCCAAGTCCAGGTTGGGTTTCCAGCGCGCGCGTGGCGGGTGTTGAAATAGTGCCGGATTGTGACACCCATCAGGAAGACCAGCGCGGCGATGATCCAATTGTACTCGGTCGCAAAAGCCAGCGGATAGTGGTTCGACAACATCAGAAACACGACCGGCAATGTCAGATAGTTGTTGTGGGTCGAACGCAGCTTGGCGATCTTGCCGTATTTCGGATCAGGTGTGCGCCCGTTCTTTAGATCGTCCACCACAATGCGCTGGTTTGGCATGATGATGAAAAACACATTTGCGGTCATGATTGTGGCCGTGAAGGCCCCCAGATGCAGCATCATCGCGCGACCGGTGAATATCTGGTTATATCCCCAGCCCATAATCACCAGCAGCACGAACAGAAGAACCATCAGCAATGTCGGACGCTCGCCCAATCCCGACTTGCAAAGAAAATCGTAGACCAGCCAACCGACAGTCAGCGAGGCAGCCGAGATCAATATGCCTTGCCATAGCGCCAGATCCGCCTTTTGGGCATCGATCAGATAGAGCTCTCCGCCTACCCAGTAGACGATCATCAGTAGCGCGGCACCGCTGAGCCATGTGGCGTAGCTTTCCCATTTAAACCAGGTCAGGTGGTCGGGCATACGCTCCGGAGCGACGAGATATTTCTGGATGTGATAGAATCCTCCGCCATGGACTTGCCATTCCTCGCCGTCCGCCGGTCCGGGGATATCGCGGTTCAAACCAAGATCCAGCGCGATGAAGTAGAAGGATGATCCGATCCAGGCAATCGCGGTGATAACGTGCAACCAGCGCACGCCAAAACCAATCCAATCCCAGAACACGGCGAAGTCGTACATGCTTATGTCTCCGATTGCGTTGCGCCACACTAGGCAAACGGGCTTTTCTTCGGTATTCCCGTATATTGTCAAACTGTATCAAAAAAAACGATAAGATGTCCTATCTCGACAACATTCGAACCTTTGTCCGGGTCTATGACTTGGGCAGCATGTCAGCCGCCGGGCGGGATATGAGAATTTCACCTGCGGTGACGTCGGCGCGAATTTCGCAGTTGGAGGATCATCTGGGAGTACGCCTGTTTCAGCGCACAACCCGGAACCTGACACCAACGGAACAGGGACGGGCGTTCTACCCCGGCGCGGTTGCGGTTCTGGATGCAGTTGATGAGGCAGAAGCCCAGGTCACGCATCTGACCGAAGCCCCCCGCGGGTCTCTGTTTGTTGCCGCGCCTTTAGGTGTCGGGCGCCGGTTATTGGCGCCTCATGTACCTGATTTTCTGTCAGAATACCCTGAGATTGATGTGCGTCTAAGACTGACAGACCGCTCGGTTGATCTGACCACCGAAGGCTTGGATCTGGCTTTTTTCATCGGTCAGCCCGAAGACAGCACATTGCGCATTCGCAAGATTGCGGATTGCCAGCGTGTGCTATGTGCAGCCCCTGATTACGTGAGCCGATGTGGGATGCCAGAAGCTGGATCCGATCTGATTTCAGGCAAGCATGAATGCTTGAACCTGCGCTTCCCCGGCGCGGCAGAGTTTCAGTGGATGCTGGAAACTCCCGATGGCCCGAAACGATTTGCTGTCTCGGGCAGGTATGAATGTGACGATGGTGATGTTTTGACCGATTGGGCGCTGTCCGGGCAAGGTATTGCCATGAAACCCGTTTTTGAGGTGTCAGAGCACTTGAAGGCGGGGAGGCTGATCCCGGTGGCGATGAAGACGCCTCCGGTTCCCGTGCAAATGGCCTGCCTGTATACGCATCGCCGCCATCAGGACCCGAAAGCGCGGCTGTTTATGGATTTCATGATTGACCGGATCGGCAAAGTGGTTCGAAGCGCCGAAATCTAGGGCTAGCTGCCCCGGTAGGTCGAGTAGCCGTAGGGGGACAACAGCAGCGGAACGTGGTAGTGCGCGTCCGCATCGGACATGCCAAAGCGGATCGGCACCTGATCCAGAAACAGAGGATCATCGCCATCCTGACCCGTCGCGCGCAGGTAATCTCCGGCGAAGAATATCAGCTCATAAGTGCCGGTATTAAAGTCGTCCTGCGGTAAGATCGGGCTATTGGTTCGGCCATCCGCGTTGGTTTCCATCTCGACCAGTTTACGGTGCGAGTTCCCTGACACTTTGTAGAGCGCGATTTTCAACCCCTCAGCGGGGCAGCCGCGCGCCGTGTCGAGAACGTGGGTTGTCAGATAGCCAGCCAAGGGTCTCTCCTATGTGTTTCTTTTGGTGTGCCACAGTCTGGGCCAAACCGCAAAATGGTTGAAATGCCGAAAGAACTGGAAACAGTGTTCGGATTGATTTGATAATCAATGGACCGTTTCTGCGGTAAAGCTGTCAAAACACCTAATCGGACTGGAAGACCCTATGCAGCCGCCTCGTTACCCCCGCGATATGATCGGATACGGAGCCAACCCACCTGACGCCGCATGGCCCGGCGGTGCAAAACTGGCTGTGCAGATTGTGTTGAACTACGAAGAAGGTGGCGAAAACTGTGTTCTGCACGGGGACGCTGCGTCCGAGGCGTTCTTGTCCGAGATCGTTGGGGCGGCGCAGTGGCCGGGCCAGCGTCATTGGAACATGGAATCGATCTATGAATACGGCTCGCGGTCGGGGTTCTGGCGCCTGCATCGCTTGATGAAAGACCTACCGATCACCGTTTATGGTGTGGCTACCGCGTTAGCGCGTTCGCCAGATCAGGTTGCGGCGATGAAATCGGCAGGGTGGGAGATTGCCAGCCATGGCCTGAAATGGGTCGAGCACAAGGATATGCCCGAGGCGGAAGAACGGGCCCAGATCGCCGAAGCGATCCGTCTGCATGCCGAAGTCGTAGGGGATCGCCCGCGCGGCTGGTACACTGGGCGCTGTTCGGACAACACCGTGCGTCTGGTCGCCGAGGAAGGTGGCTTTGCTTATGTTGCCGATACCTATGCAGACGATCTACCCTACTGGATGCAAACCGGTGGTCGGGATCAGTTGATTGTTCCCTACACGCTGGATTGCAACGACATGCGCTTTGCGACGCCACAGGGGTTCAACGCCGGGGATCAGTTCTATTCATATCTGAAAGACAGTTTCGATGCGCTTTATGCGGAAGGCGAGGCCGGTGCACCCAAGATGCTGTCGATCGGTTTGCACTGTCGCCTGATCGGGCGACCGGGACGCGTCATGGCGCTGAAACGGTTTCTGGATTACGCGCGTGGGTACTCGGACGTGTGGTTCGCAACGCGATTGCAGATTGCCGAGCATTGGGCCGAAAAGCACCCGGCGGCTGAGCGTCCACAACCCTCGCAAATGGGCCGCGAAGAATTCGTCTCTGCGTATGGAGGTATCTTCGAGCATTCCGCTTGGATCGCCGAGCGCGCCTATGATCTGGAATTGGGCGCGGCGCATGACACGGCAGGCGGATTACACAATGCTTTGACCCGCATGTTCCGGTCCGCCTCAACCGAGGAACGGCTCGGTGTTTTGACAGCCCACCCTGATCTGGCAGGCAAACTGGCGCAGGCTAAGCGGCTGACACAGGAAAGTACGTCCGAGCAAGCCTCGGCAGGGCTTGATGCGCTGACGGATGAGGAACGCGCCACCTTCACCGAACTGAACCAGCGCTATACGGAAAAATTCGGCTTTCCGTTCATCGTTGCCGTGCGGGACCACAACAAGGCTTCGATCCTAAACGCATTCGAACGGCGCATCGAACAGGATCGCGAAACCGAGTTCGCCGAGGCCTGCCGACAGGTCGAGCGGATTGCCGAGTTCCGTCTTCGCGATGTGCTGCCCTCATGACACGGATTGTCGCTGAACCGATCTCGGCCGAAGCTTTCGCACCGTTTGGTGATCTGATTGATGTGTCAGGTGAGGCCGACAAGATCATCAACCAGGGCCAGTGCGGGCGGTATCATGATCGGGCAAGGCTGGATTTCGGTGATGCCCAAGCGGGCATCAGCCTGTTCAAGGCAAACCCACGCGAACTGCCTTATCAGCTAGCGATGGTTGAGCGTCATCCCGACGGCAGCCAGGCGTTCATTCCGATGACTCACCAGCCCTTTCTCGTGATCGTCGCCCCGGATGAGGAGGGGCAACCGGGTCGTCCTCGCGCGTTCATTACACAGCCAGGACAGGCGGTGAACTATCACCGGGGAACATGGCACGGAGTCCTGACACCCTTGCATGGACCCGGTCTGTTCGCAGTCGTTGATCGGATCGGGGAAGGCCCGAACTTGGAGGAATACTGGTTCAGCACACCGTACGAGGTGGTCAACCGCTGAAACCAGAACCGAAGCCGCCAGAGAAGCGGTAAGAACCCCATTGGATCTTAGGGAGGACAATGAGATCATGGCTGAAACTTCGATAGGGACGCCCGAACAGCTTCGGGACCCGAACTTCACACCCGCCTTGCACAAGGCGATACCGCTGGGCATTCAGCATGTTTTGGCGATGTTCGTCTCGAACGTGACACCGGCCATCATCGTGGCGGGTGCTGCCGGTTTTGGATTTGGGTCGAACTCCCCGGATTTTCCCGAATTGCTGTACCTGATCCAGATGTCGATGCTGTTCGCTGGGCTGGCGACCCTGCTGCAGACTATCACGATTGGCCCGGTCGGAGCGGCTCTGCCGATTGTACAAGGAACGAGCTTTGCGTTTTTGCCCATCATGATCCCTCTGGTCGCCGGAAAAGGCGTGGATGCCTTAGGGGCGCTGTTTTGCGGTGTCCTGGTTGGCGGCTTGTTTCATGCCTTTCTTGGCCTCTTCATAGGCAAGATACGGTTTGCGCTTCCGCCGCTGGTCACCGGACTTGTCGTAACAATGATCGGTTTGGCGCTGGTCAAGGTCGGTATTCAATACGCCGCTGGTGGTGTGCCTGCGATTGGCACCCCGGAATACGGATCGCTGCTTAACTGGTCGGCAGCTTTGGTTGTGGTTGTTGTGACGCTTGGCCTCAAGTTCTTTGCACGCGGTATGCTGTCGGTGTCTGCCGTACTGGTTGGTTTGGCCATCGGCTACGTCTATGCCCTGATGGTCGGGATGGTGACGTTCGAGGCCATTGGCACAAGTTGGTCACGCGCCTCAGCTTTTGCTCTGCCCGTACCGTTCAAATATGGGTTTGAGTTCTCTCTGGCCGCCGTGATCGGCTTTTGTCTGATGTCTTTTGTCTCGGCCATCGAGACCGTCGGTGACGTATCGGGAATCACCAAAGGTGGTGCAGGTCGCGAAGCAACCGACAAAGAAATCGCGGGCGCGACTTATGCCGATGGTTTCGGTACTGCCGTTGCCGGTATGTTCGGCGGTTTTCCCAATACTTCGTTCAGCCAGAATGTCGGTTTGATTGCGATGACGGGCGTCATGAGCCGCCATGTTGTGACCTGTGGAGCTATCTTCCTGATCCTGTGTGGCCTTGTGCCAAAAGTCGGGGCAATTATCCGCACCGTGCCTATCGAAGTGCTGGGCGGTGGTGTGATCGTCATGTTCGGCATGGTGGTCGCGGCAGGTATCTCGATGCTGTCAGACGTGGATTGGAACCGTCGCAACATGGTGATCTTTGCGATTTCGCTGTCGATCGGTCTTGGGTTGCAGCTGGAACCCGGCGCGGTTCAGCACCTACCTGATACACTTCGTATCCTGATGACCAGCGGCCTGCTGCCCGCAGCGCTGATCGCCATTGTACTGAATTTGGTCCTGCCAGAAGAATTGGCCGAAGAATCGACTGAAGAGGTTTCAGGGGGTATGGCCGGTCACGGGGCGGGTAGCCTACCTCACGATTGAAGTCTTGAAGTAATCCGCAGCGTGCTTCAGCGCTGCGGATTACCCGGCGTTTGCCATCAGGCGCGCGACATCCAGCATGCGGGCTGAAAACCCCCATTCATTGTCGTACCAGCCAAAGACCCTGATCTGCCTCTCTCCAATCATGCGCGTCTCGGGCCCCGCCACCACCAGTGACTCAGGGCGGGACCGCAAATCAGATGACACCAAGGGCAGATCGGTCCATCCCAGCACGGCAGAAGCTGCGACCGCGTCGCGAAAGGCTTGGTCGAACTGCTCAGCGCTCATGCCACGTTCAAGCGTGGCGACAAGATCAACGGCAGATACGCTGGCCGTCGGAACACGCACCGCGGCCCCCGACACACGACCGGCCAGGTCTGGCAAGACGATATCAATCAAATGCGTCGCGCTCGAGGTCGTGGGCACCATCGACAATGCCCCGGCGCGCGATCGGGCCAAATCCCCGCGTGGCGCATCGACCATCGGCTGGCTGTTTGTATAGCAGTGGATGGTGGTCATGTGCCCGGACACAAGCCCGCCGATTTCATCAATCAGCTTGACGAGCGGTGCCAGACCATTGGTGGTGCAGGATGCATTTGAAACGATCCGTGCGCTGCCCAATTGATCTTCGTTTGCCCCCAGCACCAGTGTGACTTCGGCAGCGGGTGACGGACCGGAAATCAACACTTTATCCGCCCCAGCAGTCAAGCCCCGGCTGGCCACGTCGGATGTTCGCGCGATGCCGGTGCAATCGAGCATGACATCGACGCCGGACAGATCGACCTGTGCCAAATCGGCGCTGTGAGACATCAGAATAACGCGGCCATCGATATTCAGTGCTTCACCTTCGGTCGTGACCGAACCCTGATAGGGGCCAAACGTGCTGTCATATTTGAACAGGTATGCGCATGTTTCCAGCGGTGCGATATCGTTGATCAGCACTAGTTCTACATCCGAATGCTGCGGCAGGCTTAAGACCTGACGCAGAATGGTGCGGCCGATACGGCCGAATCCGTTGATCGCGAGTTTCATGCGCAAGCTATGGCAGGCAGATCAGGCGATCTCAATCAAAGTATTGTACCAATTTCAGTTGCAGCTGACCTGCGAAAAGAACTGGCCCGAAATGTTCTGATACATGCTGGAATAGATCGCCTTGCAGCCAGTCGCCTTCTGTATCGCGGCCATTGCCTGGATGGTGCGAAGACGTGGCGGCGGGCCAAAGGGGTTCAGATTGTTATTATCCCGCGTCGCCCGATAAACCACAGGCGCGTCCGAGACCTGCGTCACCGCCCATGTGCGGCTCATGACGAAAACGGATTTGGTTTCTTCCTTGGCTGCGACCGGGGCGGCGTTGAACGCCGAAAGGCCAAGGGTGGCAACCAGTGCAATCATCGTACCGCGCAGTAACATCGAACAATCTCCAGTGCTGAAAACTCATTTGATTTCATCAGATTCCAGCGATTCTGTGAACCCCTTTACCAGAACTTGACCCGGTAAAGCCCCGATCGTCAGCTACCTAGACGGTACAGACAACGGCATGTGCCTATTCACATCCTTGTACAACAGATAGCGAAACCGTCCCGGTCCGCCTGCGTAACAGGCCTGCGGGCAGAAAGCGCGCAGCCACATGTAGTCACCGGCCTCGACCTCGACCCAATCCTGATTGAGCCGGTAAACGGCCTTGCCCTCAAGCACATAAAGGCCGTGTTCCATCACATGGGTTTCGGCAAAGGGAATCACGCCACCAGGTTCGAAATTGACGATGTTGACATGCATGTCGTGACGCAGGTCCTGCGGATCGGTGAAGCGGGTGGTAGACCAGCGGCCTTCGGTGCCGGGCATTTCGTTGGGTACCACGTCGCGTTCATTGGTGATGATCGGGTCAGGGGCGGGCAGGCCGGGCACTGCATCATAAGCCTTGCGCACCCAGTGGAACCGGGCAACTGAATCGCCATGGTTGTGCAGCGTCCAGTCGCTGCCCGGGGGGATATAGGCATATCCACCGATCTCAAGAACATGATCCGCTTCGTTCAGGGTCAGCGTGACGCTGCCCTCGACCACGAAGATTACCCCTTGCGCATTTGGATCGGTTTCGGGCGTATCGCTGCCACCACCGGGCTGCACCTCCATTATGTATTGCGAGAATGTCTCGGCAAAACCACTCAGAGGCCGGGATAAGACCCAAAGACGTGTATTCTCCCAGAAAGGCAGAAAGCTGGTGACGATGTCGCGCATCGTGCCCTTGGGGATTACCGCATAGGCATCGGTGAACATGGCACGGTCGGTCAACAGTTGCTCTTGCCCCGGATGTCCGCCTGTCGGTGCATAATATTTAGGATGTGTCATCAAATGCCTCTGCTTCGTCTGGGGACAATATGAGGCGATCTCACGGGCGGACCTAGCGCCTGCCTTGCGAAAGGTTTGTTCGGGATAATTTGAAGGTGGCCAAGTGGGGCTTGGCCGCACACGCATAGAGGTATATCTATGGACGTGAAAGTCATTCAAATCGGCGAGGCCCTTTGATGAAAGCCTTTGTTTACACAGCGCTGGTTGCTGCACTTTTTCTGGGGATGGGTGGAATCGCACAGGCTAAACCACTTTCCCGAATCATCGCGGAAATGGGGTTGAGCCCCGCTGACTTTGAGGTGTTGAACGACACCTCAAACGCGTTGCTGTCGACGGGCACTCCATCCGTGGGGCAGGAGAGGGCTTGGCTCAATCAGGACACCGGCTCGAAGGGGACAATCCGCGTGCAAAGTGTTCAGGGCAATTGTGTGATACTTCAGCACTTTGTGCAGCCTGAAGGCGCTGCACAGGCCCGCGATATCAGAACGCGCCGCTGCAAGACCGCTGATGGGAACTGGATCCTGACACCTTAAAGGCCGTTGCCTTGGCCAGCACCCGAACTAGCACAGCTGCACCCTTGTGATTTGCTCCAGCTACTCTGACTGCAGGCCCCCTGCTGGGCATCGCATTGATGCTGGACCGGGCTCAATTTGCGTGAATGACGTTCCGTCACTTAGCTGGACACCCTCATGGCCACTAAGCCATCCTCGGACCAAAGCCAACGACCCGCATTGCGCCACAGGGAAGGAATAGACATGACCATGACTTTTGGATTGCGTGAGGAAAACCGCGCCCTGTTACAGCGGGTGAGAGATATGATTCACGACGAGGTCATGCCGCTTGAAGATGAGTATCAGGCAGAAATCAATAAAGGCGATCGTTGGAAATATACCGAGCGACAGGCCGAGATTCTCGAGGGGCTGAAAGCCAAGGCCAAGGCGGCGGGGCTTTGGAACTTCTGGCTGACAGACAGCGACAAAGGTTTTGGCCTCAGCACAGTTGAATACGCCTATTTCGCCGAGGAGATGGGCAAGACGCCCTTGGGGGCCGAAGTTTTCAACTGCTCCGCGCCCGATACAGGGAATATGGAGGTGTTTGAACGCTACGGGTCAGGCGCGATGAAAGAGCAGTGGCTGAAGCCTTTGCTCGACGGGCAGATTCGCTCGGCTTATCTGATGACCGAACCCGATGTGGCCTCATCGGATGCCACCAACATTTCGATGTCCTGCGTGAGGGACGGGGCCGAATATGTTCTGAACGGCGAGAAATGGTGGTCGTCTGGGGCGGGCGATCCGCGTTGCAAGGTCTATATCGTGATGGTCAAAACCGGCGGGGACGATCTGCCAAAGCACCAGCGCCAGTCGATGATCGTGGTCCCAGCAGACGCGCCGGGTATTGAGGTATTGCGCCCGATGGAGGTCTATGGCCACGACGATGCGCCCCATGGTCACATGCACATCCGTTTCACAGAAGTTCGGGTCCCGACCGAAAACATTCTACTGGGCGAAGGGCGCGGGTTCGAGATTGCGCAGGGGCGCTTGGGGCCGGGCCGTATTCACCATTGCATGCGCGCGATTGGTCAGGCCGAGTCTGCGCTGGAGCAGATGTGCAAGCGTTCACTACAGCGCCAGGCGTTTGGGAAGAAACTGGCGCAGCTGGGGGCAAACTACGACATCATCGCCGAATGTCGGATGGAGATCGAAATGGCCCGTTTGCTGTGCCTCAAGGCCGCCTGGTACATGGATCAGGGCGATGCAAGGGCGGCGGCCCCATGGATCAGCCAGATCAAGGTCGTTGCCCCCAAGGTCGCGCTGAAGGTGATCGATGAGGCCGTGCAAATGTTCGGCGCACAGGGGATCAGTCAGGATACGCCCTTGGCAAATGCCTGGACCCATGTGCGCACCCTGCGTCTGGCGGATGGGCCGGACGCAGTGCATCGCCGTCAGGTCGCGCGTGCCGAGTTGAAGAAATACACGCAGGAAAAAGTCTGAGGCGACAGAACCACAATGACATCGGATGTGTTGGGGAAGGCGTATTTCCACCAAAATGCGCAGGGTGTGTTTGTCGGAAATGACCCCGCGCGCGGGCCTTGGTCAGCCGATCATTGCCATGCTGGGCCAGTCAGCGGATTGATCGTGCGGGCGGCAGAAACCGAAGTTGGCCCTGAGAAGATGTTGACCCGGTTGACCGTCGATCTGCTGCGTCCATTGCCTCTGGCTGGTTTGCGAGTCGCGGCAGAGACGACACGCCATACCAAGACGCTGGCGACCACACGGGTCACCGTACATGATCTGGACGACACGCTTTGCGCCACCGCCACAACCATGCATATGGTGCGCAAAGACCTTGGGGCCGTGCCCAATGTCGAACTGCCCGCGCCCAGGGTCGAAGATATGGTCGATGGCCCGTTTCCGATCGGTGAGATGCGCCATCAGTTGCCCGGTTTTGCCCATCACTCCCAGATCGGCTATCCCGCTGATGGCAAGCAAGGGGCAGGTCCGAAAACCGTCTGGATGCGTACACCTGCCTTGCTGGAAGGAGAGGACCCATCGCCGATCCAAGCGCTCTGCCCGCTTGCAGATTGCGGCAATGGCATATCGTGGAACGCGCCCACATCTGAGATGGGTTTCATGAATACCGACCTGACTGTGCAAGTCCACCGCGAGCCTGTCTCGGACTGGCTGGCCTCTGACTCGATCTCGCACTGGCAACCCTCGGGGATCGGTATGTCGCAGTCAGTTCTTTTTGATACACAGGGGCCAGTTGGGACGGCTTTGCAGACATTGGTCTTGTTCCCGCCGGAGTAAATGGCGGGATTCTGCAGCCTAGTGTTTAGTCGGATTGCCGATACCCGCTGCGCATTCTATCTTTGCAACATGCGCTGGCTTGCCTTCTCCTTGACCTGCCTTCTGCCGACACCGGCACTGGCTCATCCCCATGTTTTTATCGACACGGGGTTAGAGTTCATGGTCGATGACGCAGGCAACCTGACCCATGTGCGTGTGACCTGGGCCTATGATGAGTTCTATTCATTGCTGGTTCTCGAAGACATGCGACTGGATCAGGATGCTGATGGCGTGCTGACCGAGGCCGAAGAGCAGTTTTTAAGCGGCTTCGACGCGCAGTGGGTCGAAGGTTACAATGGCGATCTGGTCATCCGCATGGGCGAAACCGTGATCCCGCTATCCGGCCCGCTTGAACCGCAGGCCACGACCGAGGATGCCCGCATCGTGACCACACATCTGCGCGCGGTCGAAGGAGACCCTGTTCCGGCGGATGCGCTGTCGATCAAAGCCTTTGATGAGAGCTTTTATACCGCATACGAAGTGACCCGCCCGGTTCTGGTTTCGGGCCCCACGACCTGTGAGATTGAACGGAGCGATCCGGATATCGACAACGAACTGGCCCAGATGCAGGCTTTTTTGCTGACGCTGGATGCCGAGTATGACCTTGAAGAAAACGATATCCCTCTGGTCGGTGAGAAATTCGCAACCGAGATTCGGCTTTCATGTCCAAATACCTGATCGTTCCCGTTGCCATCGCCTGCGGGGTGCTGCTGTGGTTCTGGGGCAGCGGTGGTTTTGACCATCTGGCCGCTTGGGCTGCCGGAGAGCAACGCGAATTCCAGAACCAGATCGCCCGCGCCCTTCGCGCAGCACGCGCCGAGCAGCCCGAAGCTGTGGCAACGCTACTGACGGTCTGTTTTGCATATGGGTTTTTCCATGCCATCGGACCGGGCCATGGCAAGGTTCTGATCGGAGGATATGGGCTTGGCCGTCGTGTTGCGTTTTGGCGACTTTCTGCAATCAGTGTCCTGTCGAGCCTAGGGCAAGCAGTGACGGCGGTTGTGCTGGTTTATGCCGGGGTATTGGTATTCCAGATGTCACGCGAGTCGCTTGTAGGCACGACCGAACAGGTCATGGCACCGATCAGCTACGGCGCAATTGCCGCTATAGGCCTGTGGCTGGTTTTCCGCGCCATCCGCAGTTTTGCGCGGCGTCACAAAAACCAAGCCTCTCAAACGCACGACCACCATCACCATGCGCATGATCACGACCACCATCATCACGACCACGAGGTTTGCGCTGACTGCGGCCACCGCCACGGCCCGACGGCCGATGAGGTCGCTCAGGTCGGCAGCTTTCGCGAGGCGTTGATCCTGATCGCTGGTATAGCCGCACGCCCCTGTACGGGCGCGTTGTTTGTGCTGATCCTGACATGGCAGATGGGTATCGCAATGGTCGGCATCGCAGGCGCATTCGCCATGGCTTTAGGCACCGCAACCGTCACCACTTTGGTCGGTTGGACATCCTTTGGGTTGCGCGGCGGGTTGCTGGCCTCAGCCTCGGCTACGCGCTTTGCATCGGTACTGGCCCCGACCATCGAACTGGTTGCGGGTCTTATCATCGCCGTGATTGCAAGCGGGCTGCTACTGCGGGCCTTGTAGACTTAGCCAAACACCGGTTCGGGATATCCTACCCGTGCCAGATACAATCCTTGCGGCGGGCATACCGGCCCACAGGCCGCACGGTCAACCGCCTCAAGCGCATCGCGAACGTCCTCAGGCGTCCATGCCCCAGCCCCCACACGCTCCAACGTGCCAACAAAGCTACGTACCTGATTGTGCAGGAACGATCGGGCGCGAACATGGAAGTGGATTTCGGCCCCCGAGAAGCCCTGAACCTGTTCCACCCGCAACTCATCCAGTGTTTTGACCGGGCTGGCGGCCTGACAGATGGATGAACGGAAGGTGGTGAAGTCATGTCGCCCGATCAGCATATCCGCCCCGGCCTGCATCGCTGCAACGTCCAGAGAATGATTGATCTGCCAGACCTGCCCCTTGTCGTGGGTTGCAGGTGCGCGACGCATCAGGATACGGAACAGATATTGCCGCTCAAGCGCCGAAAACCGCGCGTGCCAATCATCATCCACTCGTGCAGCTTGCACGATCGCGACAGGCTGCGGTTTGAGGTGATAATTCAACGCCTCGGACAGGCGGAATGGGTCCCATTCTTTGACCAGATCGCAATGCGCCACTTGTCCTAGCGCGTGAACCCCGGCGTCGGTACGACCGGCGGCGGCGATTGTGTGGTCTCCGGGTTCGATCCGCGAAAGCGCTAATTCGATCGCGCCCTGAACCGAAGGCAGCTCCTTTTGCCGCTGCCATCCGGCAAACGGTTCCCCTTGGTATTCGACTTGCAGCGCGTATCTGGGCATGGGGCGCTGGTATCGCGCCTTGGTCGGACGGGCAAGGGGGCGAAAGCTCTGGCAAGTGCCGCAACCGCTACCTATCTTGGGCAAAACGATAATTGCGGGGCGACAGCTTGGTCATCTCATCTTTGGCAGACAGTCTGGTGCGCGGCGTCGAATCCGTGGGTGACCGTGTGTCCGAGACATTCTTCGAGCCGGTCATCCGGCTGGGCGTCACGGGATTGGCGCGGTCGGGCAAGACGGTGTTCATCACATCACTGGTCGCCAACCTGCTGGATCGGGGCCGCATGACCGGTCTTGTGGCGCAGCAAGAGGGGCGTGTCACCGCCAGCTATCTGCAGCCGCAACCCGACGACACCGTGCCCCGTTTCGATTTCGAATCCCATCTGTCCGCGCTGACCGGACCAGCGCCGCACTGGCCGGACAGCACGCGTGCTGTCTCCGAGTTACGCCTGTCCTTCAAAGTCCAGCCCGCAGGTCTGCTTTCGGGATTGCAGGGCCCTCGAACATTGCATCTGGACATTGTGGACTATCCGGGTGAGTGGCTGCTGGATCTGGCCCTACTGGACAAATCCTATGAAGATTGGTCGCGGGACACGCTCGAACACATATCCAATCGCCCACAAGCAGGGGCATTTCTGGCAAAGGTCCAGGCGACCGACCCAACCGCGCCACATGATGAGCCGCAGGCGCAGGACCTCGCCCGCAGCTTCACCGATTACCTTAATGCCGCGCGTGATGCCGGTTTCTATGACTGCACTCCCGGTCGGTTTCTTCTGCCAGGCGATCTGGCCGGGTCTCCTGTGCTGACATTCGCGCCGCTCCCGGTGTCGGGGGCGTCAATTCGGCGTTCACTACACCGCGAGATGGAGCGGCGGTACGAGGCGTACAAATCGCGTGTGGTCAAACCTTTCTTTCGCGACCACTTTGCCCGGATCGACCGGCAGATCGTTCTGGTAGATGCGTTGGGGGCAATCCATAAAGGCCCGCAAGCGGTCGAGGATATGCGCCGCGCGATGGCCGATATCCTGTCGGCCTTCCGCCCCGGTCGCAACGCATGGCTCAACAGGCTGCTGCTTGGCAAGCGGGTCGAGCGTATCTTGTTTGCGGCCACCAAAGCGGACCATCTGCACCATCTGCAGCACCCGCGCCTGACCGCGATCATTGAGGCCCTGACCCGTGAGGCCCGCGACCGCGCCAGCTTTGCCGGGGCTGAAACTGCGGCCTTATCGTTGGCTTCACTTCGGACAACGACGGAAGAGATGCGCAGCCATAACGGCGTAGAACTGCCATGCGTGCGCGGCACTCTGCTAGACAGCGGTAAGCAGGCGGCCTTTTACCCCGGTGATTTGCCAGAGGACCCTGCCCATCTGCTGGGCCCCGCGCGCAATGGGGCCGAGGGATGGCTGGGCGACGACTATGGCAATATGGCCTTTGCACCCGCACATTTGACCCTGAATCCTGGTGACGGTCCGCCACATATTCGGCTGGACCGGGCTGCGCAGTTTCTGATCGGAGACCGGCTGTGAACGTGATCCTTCGTCCTGCTCGCAGTACCGATGCCGGAACCACAGGCGCTATTCTGCACGGGTTCGCCCGCGAAAACGACTGGATGCCTGAACTGCATTCTGAGGCCGAGACCATTGCGTTTTGCGGCAGGATGATTGATCTCGGCTGGGTCACGGTGGCCGAAAAGCAGGGGCAGGTGGCCGGATTTCTGGCGTTGAATGGGGACGAAGTGCAGTCGCTCTATCTGGCGGCCTCGGCGCGCGGGCAGGGGATCGGGCAGCAATTGCTGGATCGCGCCAAAGCGCAGCGTCCCACGCTCAACTTGTATGCGTTTCAGGCCAATCCTTCCGCATGCCGGTTCTATGAGCGCAACGGCTTTGTTGAGGTCGCACGCGGCGATGGGTCCGAGAATGACGAAAAACTGCCCGACATCAAATATGTCTGGACACGCGAGGAGTTGGTCGATGGCTAAAGGCCCCGTTTTGATTGATCTGGAAGACGACGCCTCGGCAGTTGATGTCTCGACCGCGCCTCCTGTTCCGGACATCGCGCCTCCGCATGGGCAGGCGATGCAGGCAGCGGTACGGTTTGCAGCGCGGAAGCCTTCGGTTTTGGCGCGTTGGTTCTGGGGGTTGGCATTAGCTGTTGTGGGGGCGGTGGTCTCGGTCGCCGCGTGGGATTTCGCCATCTCTCTGCTGGAACGCGCACCAATTCTGGGTTGGATCGTCACCGGTTTGATCGCTGCGCTGTTGCTGGTCGTCCTGATCATTGCACTGCGCGAGTTGGCCGCAATCAGCCGTCTTTCTCGCGTCGACGGGCTGCGGCGCGCGGCGGACACAGCTTTAACAGACGAGGGCTTGTCGCAAGCCCGCGCTGTAACCACACGGCTGATTGCGTTCTATAAGGGACGCGATGAAACACGCTGGGGTCGCGACCGTTTGACCGAACGCATGGGAGAGCAATTCGATGCGGCAACCCTGCTGAGCTTGGCCGAAGACGAATTGCTGGCCCCGCTGGACGCTGCTGCCAGCCGCGAGGTCGAGGCCGCAGCCCGGCAGGTTGCCACCGTTACCGCTTTGGTTCCGCTCGCGCTGGCCGATGTCGCGACCGCGCTGGCAAGCTCATTGCGAATGATCCGACGTATTGCCGAAATCTATGGCGGTCGCGCAGGTTTCTTGGGCAGTTGGCGACTGACCCGCGCCGTATTCGTGCATTTGGTGGCAACGGGTGCAGTAGCGGTTGGGGATGATCTGCTGGAACCGATATTGGGCGGCTCAGTCCTCAGCAAACTGTCCCGCCGGTTCGGCGAGGGGCTGGTCAACGGCGCGCTCACCGCCCGTGTTGGTGTTGCCGCGATGGAGGTCTGCCGCCCGCTGCCTTTCTCGAAACGCCACCAGCCCTCGACCCGTGGCATGATCAAACGCGCGCTCAGCGGGTTGTTCTCCAGGACTTGATCTGGCGCAAGGCCGTGCCTGAACCTGTCCTGCATAAACAGGACGGAGCCAGCCATGACCGAACACGGCCACAGCCAGCAAGAGATTTTCGAACGGATCAATGCGCCTCCGGGGCGTGGGGTTCTGCGCGATGTGGTTTATGGCGGCATCGATGGCTCAGTCACGACATTCGCGATCGTTGCCGGGGTTGCCGGGGCAGGTTTATCGCCTTTTGTCATCGTGGCACTTGGGTTGGCCAACGTGCTGGCGGATGGTTTTTCGATGGCGGCGGGCAACTACTCGGGAACCAAGGCCGAGCTCGATAACATCCACCGTATTCGAGCCATCGAGGAACGGCATATCAAGTTGTACCCGGATGGCGAGCGAAAGGAGGTGCGCGAAATCCTCGCACAAAAAGGCCTTTCAGGCAGCATTCTGGATGACGCGACGGCTGAAATCACTTCGAACCACGACAATTGGGTCGACCTTATGATCGAGGGCGAATACGGGCTGGGCAGCGTCGACCCGCATCCCCTCAAAGCCGCGATGGCGACGTTCTTTGCCTTTCTGATCGCGGGGATGATTCCGTTGTTGCCGTTCCTCTTATCCGTTGCAAATGCGTTCACGGTATCAGCCTGGATGACTGCGGGCGTATTCTTTGCCATTGGCGCGATGAAAAGCCGGTGGTCGCTTGCCCCCTGGTGGCGATCAGGCGGAGAAACCCTGCTGATCGGGGGTGCGGCGGCAGCTATCGCCTTCTGGGTTGGCTCGTTGTTTCACCCCTGAATGGTGCTGTTGTTGCGGACGGGGTGATCAGGCTGATCCTCAGAATCTGATCCGCTAGGGTGTTGTAAACCAATGCGAGGCAATTCGTGGCAACGGATCGTCCTGAAAAAACTGTTTTGGTGCTGGGCGCTTATGGCTTCATCGGTGCTGCGGTCGTTCGGTCGCTGCATGCGGATGGCGCCTGTGTGAAGGGGCTTGTGCGCAGCCAGAAGACGGCTGAGAGGGTCCTTCCGGATATTGCGCTGATCTCGGGGGATCTACGTGATTTCAAGTCGGCGGCGGATTGACGGGGCTATCGCGGGCAGCCGAGATACTCTCGCGCAATGGTTGGCCCGTTGGGATTGCCAACGCGAGCGTGGTGTTTTGGTCGATGATCAATATCGCGCTGGGGCTGGCAATCTTGTGGCTTCCGTGGGCCGCACGCGCTTGCCTCGCGCAGGCTGCAATCGCCGCTTTCTATCTGATCGCCGCCACGTTGACGGTGCCTGAACTGTGGCTCGACCCTTTGGGGCCGTTGGTCAAGATAGCGCCGGCTTTGATGCTATCACTGATCGCGCGACCCATGTTGGAGAGCCGCTGATGAACCCGGACCTGATCCTGCGTTGGCTTCACGTGATCGGAGCATGCGTTCTATTGGGCACTTGCGCAGGGATCGCCTTTTTCATGCTGATGGCGCACCGCACGGCAGATGCACGGGTGATTGCTCATACGGCGGGAATCGTGGTGCTGGCCGACACAGTTATTACGGCCACCTCAGTCATTTTCCAGCTGATCACCGGCGTGTTGCTGGCCTGGCAACTGGGCTGGTTGCTGTCGGAGGGTCGGATCGCGATATCACTGCTGCTTTACGTACTGACCGGCCTGTTCTGGCTGCCGGTGGTTTGGATTCAGGTGCGTCTGAGGGATTATGCAAGGCAGGCTGATCGGGATGGTACCTCCTTGCCAAGCAGTTACGACAAACTGTTCCGCAGATGGTTCGCTTGCGGTATTTCGGCCTTTGCCGCAGTGCTGGCGATCCCTTGCCTGATGCGGGCACGCCCTCACATCCTGCTTTTATAGGCCGATTACCTGTGCAGCAGGCGGTATCCATGCGCATTTCCAGACTATAAACCAGCCTGTCTGCACGGTACGTTTGGCGCATCGCATCCCGGAGGTTTCGGTTGGAATCCTTGCTTGTCCTCGTTGGTCTGATCGTTCTGGCCATTCCTGTTTCGATCATCGCTTTGCTGATTGGTCAATCGCGGTTGCGTAAGCGCGTCGATCAGCTTGAGCGGCAATTGGCCAGGCAAATACCGGAAAGCAGCGCCGAAACCTCCAAGACATCAAGGCCGGAGCCGAAGACGACGCAAACCAAGCATGATCCCTGGGCCGCGGCGAAAACCTCGTCTACCACTGACGAAAGCCCATCGGATGCGCCGCAGGCCGTTGAGGCCGCCGATCCTCCTGCCACCATCGTTTTTCGTGAGGAAAAGATCGCCGCGCTGGGCGCGTGGTTGCGTGAGAACTGGTTCTATGCGGTTTCGGCGCTGTCACTGGCCTTGGCCGGGATATTTCTGGTGCAATACGGGGTTGAGAACGGGCTGTTGCCACCCGCCGCGCGGGTCGCCGCAGCCCTGATCTTTGGCCTTCTGCTGATTGGGTCAGGTGAAGTGATCCGCCGCCGCTTTGGCGATGACGAGGACGCGTCGACCGCTTATTTACCATCGGTCTTCTCGGGCGCAGGTCTGGTGACCCTGTTCGGAGGGGTTCTGGCCGCGCGCCAGCTTTATGATCTGATCGGCCCCGAGGCCGCTCTGGCCGGTCTCGTTATCATCGCTCTGTTTGCGTTGGTCTTGGGATGGTTCCACGGGCCGCTGCTCGCCGCCGTAGGCCTAATCGGAGCCTTTGCCGCGCCCTTTATGGTTGGAGGCGCATCGGACGATCCCAGTTGGCTTTATGGTTATTTCTTTATCATCGCCATTTTGGGCTTGGGTATCGATACCGTCAGGCGTTGGGCATGGATTTCTATTCTGACGCTAGTGGGTGCATACGGGGCGGCGTTTTTGCTGGTGCTGTCTTCCCCCTCCACGGAACCGGGGTATCTGACCTGTGTGACAGCACTGGCGCTGATTGCGATGGCGATACCCGTACGCAGTATCTGGCCCGACCACACCGGCCCGATGATTGCCGAGGTCATCCGGCGACGGAAAGGGGATCCATGGCCCGAGTTTCCAACCCGAATTGCCTTTGGTGCGGTTCTCACCAGTTCCATCATCCTGTCGCTGCATTGGTCGGATTCAAGCGGTGAGTTTTGGCTGGGCGTTGCTCTGTTTACCGCTTTGATACTGGCGCTGATGCTTTGGACAAAAGCTGCGCGTGCTTTGCAGGATGTGACGGTGCTGCCTGCGTTGGGTCTGATCTGGTTTGTTCTGCTGCACGGGTTGGACGGTGGCTCCGTGTGGCGCGGCTTTGCCGACACATACGTGGAAACGGCCGAGGCCGATTATCCTTGGGTAGTCACGCTATTGGTTGCCCTCGGGGCCTTGATCAGCGTGCTCGCTGTGTGGCGGTCCTTCCACGCCGGGCGCTACGCTGTGGTCTGGGCCGGGGGTGCAGCCCTATATGCTCCGACGCTGGCGATCGCGCTTGAAGTCGGTTGGCAGCCTGCAAACGTGATCGGAGCTTATGCGTGGGCCTTACACGCAATCGCAATAGGCGCGATGATGGTGGTTTTGGCCGAACGGTTTGCGCGGGCCGATGGTGAGAAACGGATGCGGCCTGCCCTGGCAACTCTGTCTGCGCTATCGTGCCTTAGCTTTGCTTGCATCATCGTACTCAGCTCTGCCGCTTTGACGGTAGCACTTGTCGCCATGATTGTTGTGGCCGCGGCGCTGGACCGGCGATTTGTTCTGGCTCCGATGAGTTGGTTCATTTGGGCGGGTGTGTTCACGGTGACCGTACGGCTTGTGCTCGACCCGGGGCTCGATTGGGCCGAAACCGCGCCGTTGATCGAAATGACCTTGGTCTATGCGGTAGCGGTTGCCGGGTTCATCATGGGGTGGGCGTTGCTAAGGTCCTTGGACCGCCCGATTGCCTCATTGCTGCTTGAAAGCGCGGCCTGGGCAACGGCGGGAATACTGCTATCGCTCTTGTTGCTGCGCTGGCTGGAAAGCTTCGGAGAAGGCGGCGCTACAGACAGCCACTGGGGGCTGGGGCTGCTGGCGGTGATCTGGCTGCTGCTGGCTTTTGCACAAATACAGCGGTTCGAGCTTGGCGGTAAGTTGAACTACGCGCGTTACGCGCTCGCGGCGTTCTTTGCGGCACACGGCATGATGCGTCTGGTTCAGGCTTTGTCTGAGGCTAACCCGTTGCTCGACCCATTTGCCGATCCCGTGCTCGGCCCGCCGGTGCTGAACACGTTGGCGGTGGCCTATCTGTTGCCTGCGCTGGCCATCGGCTTCTCGGCTTGGCGCGTCGTGACGCAGCCCGTGCTACTGAAGCAAATCAGTTATGGGGTCGCAGGTGCCCTGATCGCTTTTTGGCTGGGGCTTACAATCCGTCATGTCTGGCAGGGGGCGGGTGGCATGTATGAAGGCAACGGCGTCACCCAGCCCGAGCTTTATTCATACACCATCACCTTGTTGGTGGTCGGCGCAGGGTTGTTCTATCAGTCGCTGGCCCGCCGGTCCGATTTGATGCGCAAGGCCGGTTTGGCCGTGATTGGCCTCGCGGTGGCCAAGGTGTTTCTGATCGATATTGCCGGATTGGGCGGGCTGATCCGGGTGTTTTCGCTGTTGGCGCTGGGTCTGGCGCTGGCGGGTCTCGCATGGCTCAATCGCTGGGCCAAGCTGCGCCATTCGTCGCAAGACCCGGAACCTCTGGACCATTGAGAGCAGGCGTCCTATAAGCGCGGCCATGTTTGACCGGCTGGCCATCATTATTCGAATTATATCCCCGGCGCTCTGATATCGCGAGACGCCGGGCAAAGGTGCTTGAGTTATCGCACTGACCGCTTCGATCCATACACGACCAGAACATCCTGAGGACGCCCCAAATGTGCGCCGAAACACCTGACTACAAAGACACGCTGAACCTGCCGAATACCGAATTCCCCATGCGTGCAGGCCTGCCCAAGCGCGAGCCAGCATGGCTGGACCGCTGGGAAAAGATCGGCGTCTATGACCGCCTTCGCGAGAAAGAGGGCCGCAAGCCTTTTACCCTGCATGACGGCCCTCCTTACGCGAACGGCCACCTGCATATCGGCCACGCACTGAACAAGACCATCAAGGACATGATCGTTCGGTCCCATCAGATGATGGGCTACGATTCACGCTATGTACCTGGCTGGGACTGCCACGGTCTGCCCATCGAATGGAAGATCGAGGAACAGTACCGCAAGAAGGGCAAGAACAAGGACGAGGTGAACATCGTCGACTTCCGTCAGGAATGCCGCAAATTCGCCGAAGGCTGGATCGACATCCAACGTGAAGAGTTCAAGCGTCTGGGCATCACCGGCAATTGGCCCGACCCCTATATCACGATGGACTATCACGCCGAGGCCGTGATCGCGGATGAGTTCATGAAGTTCCTGATGAACGGTACGCTTTATCAGGGCTCGAAACCCGTGATGTGGTCCCCCATCGAGAAGACCGCGCTGGCCGAGGCCGAGGTCGAGTATCACGACAAGGAAAGCTTCACCATCTGGGTGAAGTTCAAGGTTGTGAACACCGGCGATGTGACGCTGGACAACGCTTATGTGGTGATCTGGACGACGACCCCATGGACGATGCCCTCGAATAAGGCCGTGGTCTATGGCGAGGGTATTTCCTATGGCCTCTACGAAGTCACTGGACGCCCCGAGGAGTGCTGGGCGCGGATCGGTGAGCGTTACTTGCTGGCCGATGACCGCGCCGCAGATGTGTTTGCGCGCGCGCGTCTGGATGACACGATGTATCGCCGTCTGTGCGATGTAACGCAGGAAGATCTGGCCAAGATCCAGCTGACCCACCCGCTGGCCGGGGCCGAAGGTGGCAACGGCGAATGGGACGACATTCGCGATTTCCGCGCCGCTGAGTTCGTGACCGACACCGAAGGGACCGGTTTCGTCCACTGTGCACCTTCGCACGGGATGGAGGAATTCGAGCTTTATCGCGATCTGGGCATGCTGGAGCAGGTCATCACCTATAACGTGATGGATGATGGCAGCTTCCGCGCTGATCTGCCGTTCTTTGGTGGCAAATACATCCTGTCTCGAAAGGGCGGTGAGGGTGATGCCAACAAGGCCGTGATCGACAAGCTGGCCGAGGTCGGCGGGCTGCTGGCGCGCGGCAAGATCAAGCACAGCTATCCGCATTCGTGGCGCTCGAAGGCGCCGATCATCTACCGCAACACGCCGCAGTGGTTTGCCTCGGTCGACCGCAAGCTGGAGGACGGCATGGGCGAGATGGGCGACTCCATCCGTGAACGTGCTCTGCGCTCGATTGATGAACTGGTGAAATGGACGCCGCAGACCGGCCGCAACCGTCTGTATTCCATGATCGAAGCACGCCCGGACTGGGTCCTGTCGCGCCAACGCGCCTGGGGCGTGCCGCTGACCTGCTTCACCAAGAAGGGGGCATTGCCGACCGACGCGGACTACCTGCTGCGCAATGACGAACTCAATGCCCGCATCAAAGCCGCGTTTGAGAAGGATGGCGCAGACGTCTGGTACACGGACGGGTTCAAGGAGAAGATCCTCGACGGTATCGCGAACCCCGACGACTACGATCAGGTGTTCGACGTGCTGGATGTGTGGTTCGACTCTGGCTCGACCCATGCTTTTGTGCTGCGTGATCGTGAGGACGGGACCGCGGACGGTATCGCTGACGTCTATATGGAAGGCACCGACCAGCACCGCGGTTGGTTCCATTCGTCGATGCTGCAGGCTTGCGGCACCAAGGGGCGTGCACCATACCGCAACGTAGTGACCCACGGATTTACGCTGGATTCCAAGGGCAACAAGATGTCCAAATCGCTGGGCAACACCATCGTGCCGGAAGAGGTCGTTAAACAATACGGCGCCGATATCCTGCGCCTGTGGGTGGCTCAGACCGATTATACCGCCGACCAGAGGATCGGACCGGAGATCCTGAAAGGGACAGCCGACAGCTATCGCCGCCTGCGCAATACCATGCGGTTCATGCTGGGCTCGCTGGCGGACTTCACCGAAGCGGATCGGGTTGCGCCTGAAGATATGCCGCGCCTGGAACGCTGGGTGTTAAGCCGACTGGCCGATTTGGATGAGCAAGTGCGCAAAGGTTATGCAGCATTTGACTTCCAGGGTGTATTCAGCGCCGTATTCACATTCGCCACGGTTGATCTGTCATCGTTCTATTTCGATGTACGTAAAGACGCGCTTTATTGCGACGGTGACAGCCTACGCCGCCGTGCCGCGCGGACTGTGCTGGATATCCTATTCCACCGTCTGGCCACATGGCTGGCCCCAGTTCTGGTCTTCACTATGGAAGAGGTCTGGCTGGAACGGTTCCCGGCCGATGATAGTTCGATCCATTTAATGGATTTCCCTGAAACGCCCGCTGATTGGCGCCATGAAGAACTGGAAGCCAGCATGGCCAAAGTCCGCCGCGTGCGCCGCGCCGTGACCGCTGCGCTGGAAATTCAACGTCAGGACAAGGTGATCGGATCCAGCCTTGAGGCCGCACCGATCGTGCATGTCGAAGATCAGGAAACCCGCGATCTGCTTGCGACCTTCGACGTGGATGACATGTGCATCACTTCTGGTCTGGCCGTCACAGGCGATCCGGCCCCGGCCGAGGCGTTCCGAGTGCCGGAAATCGAGGGCGTAGCTGTAGTGTTCGAAAAAGCCCAAGGTGACAAATGCCAGCGCTGCTGGAAAATCCTTCCTGATGTTGGGCTGCACGCCCATCCGGGCGTATGCGGGCGCTGTAACGAGGCGCTGAGCTGACATTCGAACGGAGCGCGAGAGAGAGATCGCTGATGCGAGGCTCTGCCTCGCGCTCCGAGGTATTTTTGGCCAGATGAAGAGGCGGATCGTCAGGATTCGGGTTGCAGGTGAGGTGAAACATCTGCAACCGTTCTCTTATGCCGATGATCGCCGTAGAAACTCAGTTTGGTTGCCTTGGTGTCGAAGAGACCAGCGGCGCCATCACGCGTCTTGTCTGGAATGGCCGTGACGAAGGTCTAGCCACCCCGGTTCTGCGAGAAGCGGCGGCGCAGTTGCGTGCCTATGACGAAGGGCGTTTGCAGCAGTTCGAACTGCCCTACCGGATCAAGGGATCGGAATTTCAGCGTCAGGTGTGCGATGCAATGTATGCTATCCCATTTGGTGATACGCGCACCTATGGCGAGTTGGCTAACGACCTTGGCTACTCGGCGCAGGCGGTTGGGCGCGGATGCGGGGGAAATCCCATCCCCATCATTATTCCCTGTCACCGGGTTCTGGGTGCAGATGGGAAGATGGTTGGGTTTTCAGGCCACGGCGGTGTTGAGACCAAAGTGGCTCTGCTGCGTCACGAAGGTGCTGCCAGCCTGTTGATCTGATCGGTACTTATCTGTTGCAATCGGAGCGGCACGGCCCCAACCTATATCGAATAGTGAATTTGAAGGACCGAATTGAATGACCGGCCAGACAGACCCCGCCGCACGCAAGAAAGCCATCATCGATCATCTGATGTCTTTGGAAGAACAGGAACTGGCAACCGCACAGGCACATTATGATGCCTTCCTTAAGGACTCGCAGTTGGATGACCGAGAAGGGCATGACAAGGACGACATCGCTGCCTCGCGCGAGAATGCAGATCTGGCGGCCGCCTTTGATGCGCCTGTTCATGCGCATCACGCCAAGATTGACGTGATCGAGAACACCGATTTTGGCCTCACGGATACGGTGCAGCCCGGCGCCGTAATCAAGTTCAACAATCGCCGCTTCGTCGTATGTGTCTCAACGACTCGGTTTGAGGTGGACGGCAAAACCTACATGGGCATTTCGACCCAAAGCCCAATCTATCTGGCTATGGTTGGCCTGCAAGAGGGTGACGTGTTCACCCATAACGGGACTGAGTTCGAGGTTCAGGAAGTCTTGTAATCCCGGGCCTTGCGCGGCGGAATGATCTGCTGCGCAATACCGGCCGAGACCAAATACAAGCTGGTGATCACCAGCCCCCAATGGGCCCAGCTTTCGGGGTGAAAGTCGACCCAGGCGGCCCAGCCTGCAAAGAATGTCCACGCAAAAGCCATAGGCAATGACAGGGTGCGCCAACGCTCGGTCCGGACTGGGTGAATGAATTTCAGCGGCAGGAACATTGCGACAGACAGCAAGGTGACCAGCAGCAGGATGACCCA
This sequence comes from Ruegeria sp. H9, assembly GCF_056532915.1. NCBI lineage: Bacteria > Pseudomonadati > Pseudomonadota > Alphaproteobacteria > Rhodobacterales > Roseobacteraceae > Ruegeria > Ruegeria sp. H9. The sequence continues at coordinate 110,961 of NZ_JBQFNX010000004.1, forward strand.
GAAGTTGGGCTCCAGGGCGAAGATCACAATGACGAACATGTTCCAGCAACCTGGAAAGCCAGAGAAGGAATTATCCTTGGTTTTCATACGTGTATCCGCAAAGTACATCGCACTTGCAAAGGTGATGACGATGATTGCGAACCAGCCGGTCCAGCCGTCCATCAGACCTGACTTAAACAAGGCGAAAGCGGGAATGAAAACATAGGTCAAATAGTCGATGATCAGGTCCAGCAAGACTCCGTCAAACTCGGGTGCGTTCTTCTTAACGTGATAGTGCCGCGCCAGCGGGCCATCGATGCCATCGACGATGAACGAGACAACGAGCCAGAGATACATCAGGCTCCATTTCTCTTCGACTGCTGCCAACATGGCGAGCATTGCGAAAACGGCACCTGTGGCGGTGAAGAGATGAACGGAAAGCGCTTTGAATCTGAGTGTCATGGTGGTGTCATGACGGAAGCAAGGCGCAGATGCAAAGCAAAAAGGGTCTTTGCTTCAGGCTTTTGGGTGCGTGCGGTTATAGACTTCCATCAACCGGGCCGTATCGACTGCGGTATAGGTCTGCGTGGTTGAAAGCGAGGCGTGACCCAAAAGCTCTTGGATCGCGCGCAGGTCGCCGCCCGCAGACAGCAGATGGGTGGCAAAGCTGTGGCGCATCGCGTGCGGGGTGGCTGTTGCGGGAAGGCCAAGTTGCATCCGTGCCTTGGCGACCACAGCCTGAATGATTCCGGGGTTGAGCGGGCCGCCCCTGACACCTCGGAACAACGCCTTATCAGGGGATTGCGGATGTGGGCAGAGGTGAAGATAGCGATCCACCGAAGCCCGAGCGGCAGGCAAGACCGGTACGATTCTTTCCTTATCGCCCTTACCCGATATGCGCAGCGTTTCTGGCAGAGGAGCGTCCACACCGGTCAAAGACAACGCCTCGGAAATCCGCAACCCGCACCCGTAGAGGAGCGTCACAACTGCAACATCCCGTGCAGCGACCCAGTCCGATGAGGATTGTAGCTCGACCGTGTCGATCATTGCGCGCGCGGCATCTTCGGCCAGAGGTCGGGGCAGTTTCTTGGTAAATTTAGGCGCTCGGGTGGACAGCACCGCAGTAGGTTCGAACCCTTCGCGTTCGGCCAACCAGCGATAGAAGGTTTTGACGGCTGAAAGCTTGCGCGCCAGAGATCGCGCGCCGACATCAGAATTTCGCTGCTCTGCCATCCAGGCCCGCATGTCAGAAACGCTGATGCGTTCCAGCGCGGCCAGCCCTTGGCGCTCGCTGTGATGCAAGGTCATGAAGGACAGGAATTCTGTCACGTCGCCGCGATAGGCGTTGAGCGTATTTTCAGACCGCCCCGCCAGCGCCCCCAGACTGTCCAGCCAATGCTGCAGAGCATCGCGGCAGGCTGGGGAAATCAGGCTCACGACAGCCAGTGGCGCATAGAGCGTTCGAACACGCCGGCAAAGAAGGCAAGAAGATCAGTGCCAAGCTGAGGTGAGAAATGCCTCGGATCGCGCGCGCCCATGACAATCATGCCGGGTAGGCGGCCAGTGCCAAGATCGAGTTTCAGGCAGGCCTCGGATCGTAGCTGATCGGCTTGTTTACCGTAAACTTGCGGATTGGGATGGCGGATTTCGCGCAAGGTAACCTCGCGCGGCTGACCGTTGCGGTCAGCGGTCAGATAGCTATCGATAAAACCAGGCTCAGCCACAGTCAGCACGCCGCCGAGCTGGTTCACCACCGGATCATCACGTACGACGGTTGTTTCGAGGACCAGAGTGATGTGATCGACTCGCAGGATTTCGGCCACGTCATTGCCTAGCGCGCGCAGGAAATCCTCGAACACGGTTGGCTCCAACAGGCGAAGAATGGCGCGATGCACCTGATTTGTGCCCGCCAAGTTCTCATACGCGGCAGCGATCACCGAGCGATGAGTGTCCTCAAGGCGGTCAAGACGCGCCTCAAGCCGCTGCATGGCGATACCGCGCAGGTCGATAACGTTGTCACCACGCGCCTGCTCATTTGCAGCCACCAAGGCCTGCATCAGGTCTTTGTCATCCAGCACGGCGTCAGGCTCAGCCAGAATTGCGGCGCGGAGATTGTCCTTGAGTTTAGGATCGCTGCTCATGTCCCGTCCGGTCGTTTTTTTTGTTTGGCGGGCTTATAACATGGGTTGCTGGATTTGCCTTGGGAAAAATGCACGCGAAAGGCGAATTTCATCGCTGCTGTGGCGGGCGCTCCCGCCTGCCTGGCGCTGATCAAAGATCAGCTTTTGCCGTTGGGCCGGGCGCGGTGCCTGATGGCACCGCGCGGCAATGCTTGGGATCAGAGGATTTTCTGACCTGTCTTGGCCCAGTCGGCCAGGAAAGTTTCAAGGCCTTTGTCGGTCAGCGGGTGGTCGGCCAGTTTTTTGATCACGCCCGGAGGTGCTGTAATCACGTCAGCCCCGATGCGGGCACTATCGGTCACGTGGTTTACGGTGCGGATCGAGGCGGCGAGGATTTCGGTCTCGAACCCGTAATTGTCATAAACTTGGCGAATATCTGCGATCAGGTCCATGCCATCGAGGTTGATATCATCCAGACGTCCGATGAAGGGCGAGATAAAGGTCGCACCCGCCTTGGCGGCCAGAATGGCCTGATTGGTCGAGAAGCACAGGGTCACGTTGACCATCTGGCCTTCGTCGGTCAGTGTTTTACAGGTTTTCAAACCGGCCCATGTCAGCGGCACTTTGACTGCGATGTTGGGCGCGATCTTGGCCAGCTTACGGCCTTCGGCGATCATGTCGTCGGCCTCGGTGGCGACAACTTCGGCCGAGACGGGGCCGTCGACCAGATCACAGATCTCTTTGGTGACTTCCAGAATGTCGCGGCCCGATTTCAGGATCAGCGAGGGGTTAGTGGTTACGCCGTCCACCATGCCCAGATCGTTCAGTTCGGCGATGGCGTCGATCTCGGCGGTGTCTACGAAGAATTTCATGAGGGCAGTCCTTTGATGGGTTGGCCTTGGTCGCGGATGGCTTTACCTCAAAGAGACCCATGCTGGAACCCCCTGCGAAGGATATGCCGTGAGCGCTAACGGATTTTTCGACGAAGGAGAACTGGTTGCGGTGCTGACCACGCAGCCGCTGGACCGGACGTTGGATTACAAAGCGCCCGAGGGCGGGTGCTTTCTTGGGGCGTTTGTCGAGGTGCCCTTGGGCCCGCGCAAAGTCTTGGGTGTGGTTTGGGGGCCGGGGCAGGGTGGTTTTGATCTGGCCAAGGCGCGATCGGTGAACCGGGTGCTTGAGGTCGCGCCGATGCGTGAAGAAATGCGGGTGTTTCTGGGGAAAGTGGCTGACTACACCCTGACGCCGATGCCTGCGATGCTGCGGCTAGCAACGCGCGCGCCGGGGTTGGGCAATCCGCCCTCGATGCGCAAGGTTTATCGTTTGGGCGGTGGTCAACCGGACCGAATGACCGACGCACGAATGCGGGTACTTGAAGTTTTGCGAGACTATGGCGGCTTGGCCTTTACGCTGAAGGAACTGGCCGAGCAAGCGGGGGTCACATCTTCGGTCATTAAGGGGTTGGTCAAACAGAACGCTGTGCGTGAAGAGGACAGCCCGCGTGATCTTCCCTATCCTCATCTTGATCCTGAATTGCCGGGAAAGGACCTGACCGAGGATCAGGCGGAGGCCGTGATGCGGCTTCAGTCCGGGCAACGGACGGGAGATTATGGAACGACTCTTCTGAAGGGGGTGACGGGCTCGGGCAAGACCGAGGTTTATCTTGAGGCGGTCGCTGAGGCCCTGCGCGTGGGGCGGCAAGCACTGGTCTTGCTGCCCGAGATCGCGCTGACGGCTGAATTTCTGACGCGTGTCGAGGCGCGATTTGGTGCGCGTCCGGCTGAGTGGCATTCGGGCGCGACCATGACTGAACGTCGCCGGGTTTGGCGGATGGTCGGTCAGGGTGATGCGCAACTGGTCGTTGGTGCCCGGTCAGCACTGTTTCTTCCATTTCGCGATCTTGGTCTCGTAGTTGTCGATGAAGAACACGACACCTCGTACAAACAAGAAGATGGGGTGCATTATAGTGCGCGGGATATGGCCGTTCTGCGTTCGGCCATCTGCGGAGCGCGGGTGATTCTGGCCAGCGCGACGCCTTCACTGGAAAGCTGGGCCAATGCCGAGGCGGGTAAATACGAACGGCTGGACCTGACCTCGCGTTTTGGTGCAGCAGTCCTGCCCGAAATGAAGCCGATCGACATGCGCGCCGAGCAGATGCAGGCCGGGACTTGGATTTCCCCCTCGCTGCGGCAGTCGGTGCAACAGCGTATCGAACGCGAAGAGCAGTCACTGCTGTTCATCAACCGCCGTGGCTATGCGCCCGTGACACTATGCCGGGCGTGCGGGGAGCAGATTGCCTGCGATCATTGCGACGCGCGAATGGTTGAACACCGGTTCCTCAAGCGTCTGATGTGCCATCAATGTGGTGAGACCAAGCCAATGCCAGAGGCCTGCCCATCCTGCGGGGTCGAGGGTAAACTGGCACCGGTCGGACCCGGGATTGAACGGCTGGCAGAAGAAGCCGAGGCGGCGTTCCCCGAAGCCAAGATCGCTATGCTCAGCTCTGATCTGTTTGGTTCGGCTCGTGCCCTGAAGGCCAAGATCGAAGAGATTGCCGAAGGCGATGCGGATATCGTTATCGGGACGCAGCTGGTGGCCAAAGGACATAACTTTCCAAAGCTGACACTTGTAGGGGTGATCGATGCGGACCTTAGCCTGCATGGGGCTGACCTGCGCGCGGCGGAACGAACTTTTCAATTGATGCGGCAGGTAGCGGGCCGGGCAGGTCGTGCGGAAAAACCGGGGCAGGCGTTGTTGCAGACATTCCAGCCGGAACATCCGGTGATCCGGGCGATTCTATCGGGCGATGAAGAAGGGTTCTGGAAGGCTGAAGCCGCCGGGCGTCAGGCCGCCGGGGTGCCGCCTTATGGTCGAATGGCCGGGATTGTCCTGTCTGGCCCCGAGGTCGGGCCGGTCTTCGACATCGGCAACGCCATGGCGCGCAACGATGCGCCGTTGCGCGATGTTGGTGCTCAGGTATTTGGCCCTGCTCCAGCCCCGATCGCGCGCATACGCGGGCGTCACCGCGTCCGGCTGTTAGTCAAAGCCCCGAAAGGTGCGCCTATTCAGGACGCCATAGCCCGCTGGATCGCCCCGTTGAAGTTGAAAGGCGATATCCGCCTGACCGTGGATATCGATCCGCAAAGCTTCTACTGACCCCTGCATCAGTGCAGAGCCGCTGTGCGCCGGCCGCTTTCCCCTCGCCAAAAAGTACAAATGGGCGTAGAGCATTCTCATGCTGAAACCCATGCCCTTGTCTGAGGCGCAGAGTCTTCCGCTCTGGCGCCGCCCTATGACGCTCTTGTTCGTGATGGCGTTGACCATGCCGATCGCGTTTAACGCGTGGAGTGCATTGCTGAACAATTTCGTCATCGAGGCGGCGAACTTCGACGGGGCGGATATCGGGCTTTTGCACACGGTACGCGAGATTCCGGGCTTTCTGGCCGTTGGCGTGATTGCGGTGATCATTTTCATCCGCGAGCAGGTACTGGCCATGATCTCATTGATGATGTTGGGCGTGGCGACGGCGGTGACGGCCTGGTTTCCCAGCCTTGGCGGGTTGCTGTTTGTGACGCTGTTCAGCTCGATCGGGTTTCACTACTATGAGACGGTGAACCAGTCACTGCAGCTGCAATGGCTGCCTAAAGACCGTGCGCCGCAGGTGCTTGGCTGGCTGGTGGCTATGGGCTCGGCTGCGACGGCTGTGGTCTATGGCTTGATCGTCCTGACATGGGACCGCTTCGACCTGTCCTATAACTTCGTGTTCATGGCGGCAGGCGGTGTGACAACTTTGCTGGCAGTGTTTTGCTTGATTGCTTACCCGCAATTCGACGCACCGACGCCGCAGACCAAGAAGCTGATCCTACGTCGCCGCTACTGGCTGTATTATGCATTACAGTTCATGGCGGGCGCGCGGCGGCAGATTTTTGTCGTGTTCGCCGGTTTCATGATGGTCGAGAAATTCGGCTTTGAAGTACACGAACTGACCAGCCTTTACCTGATCAACCTTATGATCAACATGATGGCGGCTCCGCTGCTGGGCAAGGCAGTCGCGCGGTTTGGCGAACGCCGCACTCTGATCTTTGAATATGCCGGGCTCGCCATCGTTTTCGCAGCCTATGGCGGCATCTACTGGTTTAGCTGGGGCGTGCTGCTGGCGGCGATCCTCTATGTGATCGACCATGTGCTGTTTGCTCTGGCGTTGGCTTTGAAAACTTATTTCCAGAAGATCGCCGACCCGGCGGATATTGCGCCCACTGCGGCGGTGGCATTTACCATAAATCATATCGCCGCTGTTTTCCTGCCAGCACTTTTAGGTCTGCTATGGGTGGTTTCGCCCGGCGCTGTGTTTGGTTTGGCCGCTGCAATGGCGATCATCTCGCTTCTGCTGTCATTACTGATCCCGCGTCATCCGGAACCGGGCAACGAAACCATCCTGTCGAAATACGCCCCCGCGCCCGCCGAATAAGCGACTCCGCTTGACCTTGGCGGTCGGTGCCCCTAGGCGCTGTTTCGATCGAAACAGGAGGCCCCCATGCCAACATTCACTGCTCTGACCACTTTGACCGGCAAGAAAGCCGCCGAAGGATTGGGCGAGGCGATGGAACGGCTGGACCCGGAACCAACCGGCGTCGGCGTGTTCGAGGTCGAGGATGGCTCGGGCCTGTGGGAGGTCGGCGGCTATTTTACCGAAACCCCGGATGAAACCGCGCTGGCGGTTCTGGCCGCCGCGTTCGAGGCCAAGCCCTTTGTGGTCTCGGAACTGCCCGAAACGGATTGGGTCGCCCATGTCCGCCGCGAACTAGCCCCGGTCGAGGCCGGCCGGTTTTTTGTCTATGGAAGCCATGATGCCGACAAACTGCCCGAAGGCCGCATTCCGCTGCTGATCGAAGCTGCGATGGCATTTGGCACAGGGCACCATGGGACAACGCTTGGCTGCCTCAAGGCTTTGGACCATCTTCTGGATCATGGGTTCACGGCCACCAAAGTTGCCGATATCGGCTGCGGTACTGCCGTGCTGGCGATGGCCGCAGCTCGGGTTTGGGATGGCGATATCATCGCCAGCGACATTGATGAGGTTGCCGTCGACGTGGCCGAGGCCAACCTTCGGGCGAACGGTATGGCGGGTGCGGTTAAATGTGTTGAAGCTGCAGGTTTCGATCACCCGGATCTGAAGGCGCATGCGCCTTACGATCTGATATTCGCCAATATCCTAAAAGGTCCGCTCGTGGCCCTTTCGCCTGAAATTTCGGCGAACCTGCGGGGGGGTGGACAAGCGATTCTATCGGGAATCCTCAATGAACAGTCCGATGACGTGATCTCGGTTTATCTCCAAAACGGCTTCAATCTGGTTCGCCAGGATCGGATTGGTGAGTGGACGACGCTAATCTTAAGCAAACAGGGCTGAATTTAGGCCATTTACGGGAGTTTTGTGGATTTTTGCCACGTTTTTGTCGCATTCTCTAATTACCGTCTTTCAATGCACTCGGGGGGCGGTTTTCGGAGGCTGCCATGACAGGAAAACAACTCGAATTCGATCAACGCATCTCGCGTTTGAACAAAAAGCACCAGAAACTCAGCCGCGGCTATCGTGCCACGTTGCGCTCAGACGGGCTGGTGGTGATGAAACCACAGCGTATGCGTTCAGCAGTTCCAGCGAGGGTTTTGTTACTGTGTTTGGTTGGCTTCTTTGCCTTCAAGGCCTTTTTACTGTCTCATCTTGGCCCGACTGCGTACGAAACGCGTGTTGAAAGCCTGAATCAGGGCACGCCGGTTGAGAAAGCTGGCGCCTGGATCATGCAGGCCGATCCGGTGACCGCGTTTTTCTCGAGCCAACTGAACAAGGTTTGGTTCTAACCGGATATCTTGCACCCTCCTAACAAAAACACCGCATGCCTCACGGCGTGCGGTGTTTCTGTTTGCCCCACAGGGAGGAGGAAGGGGCGTATGCGGTAGTCCGTTATCTCAGTAACGGCGGCCTTCGGCGACAACGTCGATGTCGCCGCGGCATAGTCCGATATCGTCCAGTTCGCGGTCAGAAAGACCGTTCAGCGCGTTACGGGTTGCGCGGGCGTCATTCCATTCAACAACGGCGTTTACAACCGATGCAAAAAGTGCGCCGATACGGCCGACGAGGCCGAATGAGCCAGTGGTGGTGCGGGTGGTATCCAGTGCAGCCATATCCTGTTTCCTTCTGGTTTGTGTTAAACTCTGATCTTGCGATCTGAGCGGCATCTAGTGATGAGTTTCGCCGTGCGCAAGCTCAGAAATTGCATGTGTCCTATGCATTTTTTGCAACGCTCGAAATTGATGAAAACCCCTTAAATCATTGGTTAAAGTTCGATCGGATAAGCGTCGAAAACGAACCTAACCCGGTCGCAAACAGGCCGCGAGGAACCGGCGGCGACATGAATGTCGGTTTTGGACCTTGAGTTGATTTCCTTGGAAAATGTTCACGCTTCGTGCTAGTCGATGAAAAAAGATCACACAAACCCGAGCAGGCCGAGACAAAACATGCGAATTCTGGGCATTGATCCAGGGCTTAGAACCTTGGGATGGGGCGTCATCGAATCGCATGGCAGCCGCCTGAGCCACGTTGCGAATGGATTGTGTAAATCCGATGGTGATGATCTGGGGGAAAGGCTGCTGTCGCTACACAATCAAATCGTCGAAGTCATCGCCGAGCACAAACCAGATCAGGCGGCAATTGAACAGACCTTCGTCAACAAGGATGGGGCCGGTACACTGAAACTGGGTCAGGCGCGTGGTGTTGCGCTTCTGACGCTTGCGAAGGCGGGTTTGCCGGTTGGCGAGTACGCCCCCAACCGCGTCAAGAAAACGGTGGTGGGCGTCGGCCACGCCGAAAAAGAGCAGGTTCTGCATATGGTCAAACTCCAACTGCCCGGTTGTTCCCCCAAAGGGGCGGATGCTGCGGATGCGTTGGCGATTGCCATCTGCCATTCCTACTATGGCGCCGCACCGCAGGCACGGATGAAAGAGGTACGCGCATGATCGGCAAGCTCAGTGGACGGCTGGACTACCGCGCGGCGGATCACGTTCTGATCGACGTGCGGGGGGTCGGCTATATCGTCTATTGCTCGGACCGGACCATGGCGGCCCTGCCGGGGGTGGGTGAGGCAATGTCAATCTACACCGATATGGTCGTGCGCGAAGACCTGATGCAGCTTTATGGTTTTCTGTCCTTGGTCGAGAAGGAATGGCACCGTCTGCTGTGCTCGGTTCAGGGTGTGGGTGCGAAGGTATCGCTGGCCATTCTTAGTGCGCTGGGGCCCGATGGTGTCAGCCGCGCGATTGCCTTGGGCGACTGGGGGGCCGTGAAGGCCGCAAAGGGTGTCGGCCCCAAGACCGCGCAACGGATCGTTCTTGACCTCAAGGACAAGGCCCCGGGTGTGATGGCGATGGGCGGCACGGTGACCGAAGCGATGGATGGCCCGGCACTTGAAGTGGTTGAGACGACCGAGCCTGCGCCTGTTCCGAAACGGGTGGCCAAACCGGCCTCGGGCGCTGCCGCTGCTTCTGCGGATGCGCTGTCGGCGTTGGGCAATCTGGGCTATGGACCGTCCGAGGCGGCATCGGCCGTGGCCGAGGCAGCGGCTAATATGCCAGATGCGGGCGAGGCCGATCTGATACGCGCCGCGCTGAAGCTACTGGCCCCCAAGGGCTGAGTGAAAGGGTAACTGAATGGTAGACGCTGATCCCGCCCTGCGACCCGAACCGATGCCCGAGGACAATGACCGCGCCCTGCGCCCGCAGGGGCTGGATGAATTCATTGGTCAGGCCGAGGCGCGGGCCAACCTACGCATCTTCATCCAGTCGGCCCGCCAACGCGGTGAGGCGATGGATCACACGCTGTTCCATGGTCCACCTGGATTGGGTAAGACCACGCTTGCGCAGATCATGGCGCGCGAGTTGGGAGTGAATTTCCGCATGACCTCGGGGCCGGTTCTGGCCAAGGCGGGGGATTTGGCGGCGATTCTGACCAATCTGGAATCGCGGGATGTCTTGTTCATCGACGAGATTCACCGTCTGAACCCGGCGGTCGAAGAGGTGCTGTACCCCGCGATGGAGGATTTCGAGCTGGATCTTGTCATTGGTGAAGGTCCGGCGGCGCGGACTGTACGGATCGAGCTGCAGCCATTTACGCTGGTCGGGGCGACAACGCGGATGGGGTTGCTGACCACGCCGTTGCGCGATCGGTTTGGCATCCCGACCCGGCTGCAGTTCTATACGGTCGACGAGTTGCACGAGATCGTCACCCGCAATGCCCGCAAACTGGGCGCACCTGCGGATGACGAAGGCGCGCGTGAGATCGCGCGCAGGTCTCGTGGAACACCACGGATCGCCGGTCGTCTGCTGAGACGCGTGGTGGATTTTGCCATTGTTGAAGGCGATGGGCGGATTACGCGCGACTTGGCGGATGGGTCACTGACCCGGCTGGGGGTCGATAACCTTGGTCTGGACGGGGCCGACCGCCGGTATTTGAAGCTGATTGCCGAAAACTATGCGGGCGGGCCAGTGGGGATTGAAACACTCTCGGCGGCGTTGTCCGAAAGCCGGGATTCGCTGGAAGAGGTGATCGAGCCTTATCTCCTGCAGCAAGGCCTGATCCAGCGCACTCCGCGCGGACGGATGCTGGCGCAAAAGGCATGGACGCATCTGGGGATGGCTGCACCCAAAGGACAGAGCGATCTGTTTGGTTGAAGTGGGGCGCATTAGATTTTAAGCCTCAGGCGGTCGTATCTAAATCGAGAAGAAGGACTGGGGCGTGACACCCGATGAGATTGAGGCGCTGTTCACACGCGATAGCGGTGAGTTTCTGTTTGCGCGCTGGGGCAGACCCATCGTGCCCATCGTGTTTGGTGTCGAGGATGAAACGCTGTCGACCGTAAAAGGTGCGTTCGAGGCGGTTGTCACTCTGGCAAATCACAAGATGGCCGAGACGGATCCCGAACTGGGTGCCAATTGCATGGTGTTCTTCTTCCGTGAGTGGCAGGAATTGTTGGACGTGCCCGATCTGGATCGCCTGATCCCGGATCTGGCTCCACTGGTTGACCGGCTGGTGGCTGCCGATGCCAATCAGTATCGCATATTTCGGTTCGAGGATGACGGCGCTATCCGCGCGGCATTTGTGTTTTTGCGCATGGACAAAGAGCTGTCGAAAGTGCCGGCAGAAACGCTGGCGCTAAACCAGGTTGTACAAACGATCCTGCTTTGGTCCGATACTGCCTTTCGCAGCGCCTCACCTCTGGCGATTGCTGGTGACGCGACGATCTTGCGGCCTGATATTGCGGCCTTGATCCGCGCCGCCTACGATCCTGTTCTGCCCGGTGCCGCGCAGGATCCCTCTCATGCGCTGCGCTTGTTCGCCAGATCGGAGCCGTCGCAATGAAGCATCACTACCCGGTCCGTGTTTATTACGAAGACACCGACATGGGAGGCGTGGTCTATCACGCAAATTATCTGAGATTCATCGAACGCGCCCGGTCGGACTGGGTGCGTAAACTGGGTAATGATCAGAACGCAATGCGGGACGCAGGCATTGTCTGGGTCGTGCGGCGGATCGAGGCGGATTATCTCGCCGCCGCTAGGTTTGAAGACGAGCTGATGGTCGAGACCGAGATGGTTTCGCTATCGGGCGCTCGGTTGACAATGTCGCAATTGGTCATGCGTGGCGAGACCGTGATTTTCCGCGCCGAGGTAACGGCTGTCTGCATGAATGCGCTAGGTAAGCCCGTTCGTCTTCCGGCAGAGATTCGCGCATTGATGTAACATTTTCAGCCTCCGGGGTGGTTCTGTTGGCTTTTCATCTCCATCTGCGTTAGCGTTTGGCAAAACAAGGCCAAATGGCCATCAGGCAAAACAAAGAGCAGGTTCATGGAAGCTGAAACGCTGGCGCTGGCGCAGGAGATCGATTTCTCCATGTGGGGGCTGTATGCCCGCGCGACCTTTATCGTCAAACTGGTGATGTTGATGCTGATCGGTGCATCCATCTGGTCCTGGGGCATTATCATTCAGAAACTGATCAACTACCGAGCCGCGCGGCGCGAGGCGCAGGTATTCGATGAAAGCTTCTGGTCTGGCAATCCGCTGGATGAGCTGTTCGAGCAGATCGGAACCCAGCCCGATGGCAGTTCCGAGAAGATTTTCGCGGCGGGGATGATCGAGTGGCGACGCTCGCACCGCACCGATGGCGGCTTGATCGCAGGGGCGACGGCGCGGATCGATCGCTCGATGGACGTGGCGATCGCGAAAGAGGCTGAGGGGCTGCAAAAAGGGTTGCCCATTCTGGCCACTGTCGGATCGACAGCGCCGTTTATCGGCCTGTTTGGCACCGTTTGGGGCATCATGAATGCCTTTATCGAGATTGCCGAGCAGCAGAACACAAACCTCGCCGTTGTGGCCCCAGGTATTGCCGAGGCGTTGCTGGCCACCGGTCTTGGCTTGCTGGCCGCGATCCCGGCGGTGATATTCTATAATAAACTCAGCGCAGACAGTGACCGCATCGTCGGCGGCTACGAGGCCTTTGCCGATGAATTCGCCACTATCCTGTCGCGTCAGTTGGATAGCTGACGATGGGTGCGGCAGTTCAGCAAAGCTCGGGCGTGAACGGACGTAGGCGCGGACGGCGGCGCGGGCGCGCCCAACCGATGGCCGAGATCAACGTGACGCCCTTTGTTGATGTCATGCTGGTGTTGCTGATCATCTTTATGGTGGCGGCCCCATTGTTGACCGTCGGCGTACCTGTCGATCTGCCCAAGACTGCCGCAAGTGCCTTACCCGGTGACAACGAAGAGCCGCTGACTGTGACCCTGACCGCAGATGGGCGCGTGCAGATCCAGACCACGGATGTGCTGCGCGAAGAACTGATCGGTAAGCTGCGCGCGATCGCAGCTGAGCGCAGCAGCGACCGCGTGTTCTTGCGTGCCGACGGCGCGATTCCATATGCGCAAGTGATGCAGGTCATGGGCGCTTTGAACGCGGGTGGGTTTTCCAACGTTGGCCTTGTGACCGATACCGGCGGGCCAACGCTGGACGAAGGTTGAGAGTGAGGCTGCGCGGTGGATACCGGCACCAAGATTTCGGCAATTGCGCATGTCAGCCTGATTGGCTGGGCGCTGATCGGCGGGACCTTCCGGTCCGAGCCGCTGCCGATGGCTGTACAGGATGTCTCGGTGATCTCGGCTGAGCAGTTTGCGGCCATGACCGCGCAACGCGAGGCACCCGAGGTGCCGACTGACCCGGCTGAACTGCAACAGCCTGCAGAACCTGATGAGATCGAAATACTGGACCCGACGCCGGAAGATACGCCCGAACCTGAGCAGGTTGCTCAACCCGAACCGGATCCGGAACCGGAACCAGAACCAGAAACAGTGGAAATCCCACCTGAACCCGAACTGATAGAACAGCCTCCAACGCTTGAAGAGCCCGAGCCTGAGCTGGCGGCGCTTCCTGCGCCTCCAGGCCCAGAGGCAGAACCAAGCCCAGCGGATAAGATCGCGCCCGAGCAGATTGCTCCTCCTCCGCCCGAGGCCAAGCCGGATGAAATTGAAACCCCTCCGGTTTCGCTGGATGAAGGGGCGGAAATCCAACAAGAACAGCAAGATCAAACGGCACCGGAAGAGGCCGCGCCCGAGATTGTGACCGAGGCGGAAGAAGTCGAAGATCCGGCCCCGCGAACTTCTCCTCGTCCGCGCGTGCGCCCGAACCGACCGGCACCCCAGCCAGAGCCCGAGGTTGCAGAAACGCCCGAGCCCGCGCCGACTGAACCTGCGCAAAACGAGCAAGCGATAAATGACGCACTGGCCGAAGCATTGGGCAATGGCACCGAACCTTCGGGCCCACCACTGACAAGCGGTGAAAAGGAAGGTCTGCGCGTTGCAGTTTCGAAATGCTGGAATGTCGGATCGCTTTCAACGGACGCTCTGCAGACCGTGGTCGTGGTCGGATTTTCGTTGACCCGAGATGGCCAGGTTGTCGGAGGCAGTCTACGAATGATCGATAGCTCCGGTGGCTCATCTGCCTCGGCGCAACAAGCATTTCTAACCGCGCGGCGCGCAATTTTGCGCTGTGGGTCTAAAGGATATGACCTACCTGCTGACAAATACGATCAATGGCAGGATATTGAGATTACATTCAATCCCGAGAGGATGCGGATCAAATGATGAAACTTCTGACCAGCCTCTTAATTGGCCTGACCCTTCTTTCGACCTCGGCCTACGCCCAAGGTGGCCCGCTGCGTCTGGAAATCGATGAAGGGATCATCGAACCAATGCCGTTTGCCGTGCCAAGCTTTGTGCCTGACGGTCCCTCGGCGGCACAATATGCACAAGATATCTCGCGGGTGGTCGTGTCTGACCTGACCGGAACGGGCCTGTTTCGTGAAATCTCGTCGGATGCATATATCAGCCGCGTCAGCAGTTTCGATGCGCCGGTACAGTTCGCTGATTGGAAGGCGATCAACGCTCAAGCACTGGTGACAGGGGCGGTCAACGTGTCGGGCAAGCGCCTGACGGTTCGGTTCCGGGTCTGGGATGTCTTCTCGGGACAGGAACTCGGCAACGGGTTGCAGTTTGCAGGAACAACCGACGGTTGGAGGCGCATGGCGCATAAGGTCGCGGATCAGGTTTATACCCGGATCACGGGAGAGGGCGCCTATTTCGACAGCCGTGTCGCGTTTGTGTCGGAGAGCGGCCCAAAGGATCAACGGCGCAAACGGTTGGCCATAATGGATTACGACGGCGCTAATGTGCAGTATCTGACCGACAGCGCAGCGATTGTTCTGGCGCCTCGGTTCTCACCGACGGGCGACCAGTTGCTCTATACCAGCTACGAGACCGGTCAGCCGCGTATTTACGTTCTGGATGTCGGCCGCGTGAAGCGGCAGGAGTTGAAAACGCAGGAAGGCACCATGAGTTTCTCACCGCGCTTCTCTCCGGATGGTCGTTCAATTGTTTACTCGTTGACCCAAGGCGGAAACACGGATTTGTGGAAAATGGATCTGGCCTCGGGCCAAAGCGTGCGACTGACCAATACGCCCGCGATTGAAACTGCACCAAGCTATGCGCCGGATGGCAGTCGGATCGTGTTTGAAAGCGACCGGTCGGGCACTCCGCAGCTTTACATCATGCCCGCTAACGGAGGCGAGGCAACGCGGATCAGTTTTGGGCAAGGCCGCTATGGCACGCCGGTCTGGTCTCCTCGCGGGGATCTGATTGCGTTTACCAAGCAGAACAAAGGTCGCTTCCACATAGGCGTTATGCGCACGGATGGCAGCGAAGAGCGCCTTTTGACCGCCTCGTTCCTGGACGAAGGTCCCACATGGTCGCCAAACGGGCGGGTCATCATGTTCACCCGCGAAACGCAGGGTGCAAGCGGTCGATCGACGCTTTACTCTGTGGATATTTCGGGCCGTAACTTGCGTCCTGTTAGAACGCCGGATGGCGGTAGCGACCCGTCTTGGGGGCCACTGCAGAATTGATCGGAACAGACACCAGGTAAAGTTCACAACAAACCCGCAATGTGATAGAAGCGCGGCAATAAACAACGAAACACGAGGCACTTGAGATGAAACTGTTGAGCAAAGTCGCGGCAATTGGGGCGCTGACCCTGATTGCGGCCTGTTCCAATAATGATCCGTCGGCTCTGGGTGGCGGCGCTGGTGGCAGCGGCGCGCTGGTTCCGGGCTCACCCAGTGATCCGCGTTCGCCAGCCTATTTCCAGCAGACAGTTGGTGACCGGGTCCTGTTCGCAGTCGATCAGTCCACGCTCAGCCCGCAGGCGCAAACAATTCTGCAAGGGCAGGCCGATTGGCTGCTCGCCAATCCGGATTTTGTCGCCAATATCGAAGGCCATGCGGACGAGCAGGGCACGCGCGAATACAACCTTGCGCTTGGAGCTCGCCGGGCCAATGCGGCGCGGGAGTATCTGATCTCGCGCGGGGTGGCAGGCAACCGGTTGACCACCGTCAGCTATGGCAAGGAACGCCCGATCGAAATTTGCAGCACCGAGGATTGCTATTCCAAAAACCGCCGCGCGGTGACGGTGCTGACCGGCTCAACCTTGGGGTAAGATGATGCGAATTGCAGGATTGGTTCTGGCGGCGGTCGTGACCGTCGCTGGTGTGGCACAGGCTCAGGATCAGCAGACTTTGGCGGATATCCGTCAGGAGCTGACGGTGCTTCACGTGGAAATCCAACGCCTCAAGCGCGAGTTTTCAACCACTGGGTCCCCCGCGCCAAACCTGTCCGGCAGTTCCGTGCTTGAGCGCGTTGATGCGATCGAGGCAGAATTGCAGCGCCTGACACGCCAGACCGAGCAGTTGAACCAACGGGTGCAGAATGTCGTGACCGATGGCACCAACCGTATCGGTGATTTGGAGTTTCGTCTGGTTGAACTTGAAGGCGGTGATCTGAGCGCGCTGGGCGAAACCTCAACGCTGGGTGGTGAGACATCGACCGATGTGGCTGTGGCACCCACCCCCAACCCTACGCAACCCACGGTCACTGATCAGGGGGAGCTTGCAGTCGGTGAACAAGCGGATTTTGATGCCGCTTCGCAGGCCCTGGTGGATGGTGATTTCCAGACCGCGGCCGATCTGTTTGCGCAATTCGACCAGTCCTATCCGGGCAGCCCGCTGGCGAGCCAAGCCAACCTGCGGCGCGGGCAGGCGCTGAAAGGGGTGGGCGATACACGCGAAGCGGCGCGCGCCTTTCTGGCCAGCTTCACGGGCGACTCCGAAGGGCCTCTGGCACCCGAGGCGTTGTTTGAGTTGGGCGCAGCGCTTGGACAGCTGGGCCAAACCGATCAGGCTTGCATCACTCTCGGCGAAGTTGGCGTTCGGTTTCCGGCATCGGCACCAGCTGCTTCGGCCACACAGGAAATGGCAACGCTGGGCTGTTCTTGACCTCTGACGCCGATACGCTTCGGGCAAATCTGCGGGCGGGTCTGCCGGATCCACCACCGCGCCGGCTGGGGGTGGCAGTATCAGGGGGCAGCGATTCGACCGCCCTGTTGCATTTGCTGTTTGATATCGCGCGACAAGAGCAGATCGAGCTGTTTGCGGCGACCGTTGATCACGGTCTGCGAGCTGAATCTGCCTCAGAGGCCTTGGCCGTCGCGACACTGGCGCAGCGCTTAGGCATTCCTCATGAAACGCTGAAATGGCAGGGGTGGGATGGATCCGGAAATCTGCAGGATCAGGCGCGGCGTGCGAGATACCGGTTGCTGGTCGCGTGGGCCGAATCGAAGGGCCTAGAGGCAGTTGCGCTGGGCCACACGGAGGATGATCAGGCTGAAACGGTACTGATGCGGCTGGCCCGTGCTTCGGGCGTTTCGGGGCTTTCGGCCATGGCTGTATCGCGAAAAGAAGGTCGGGTCACATTGCTGCGCCCATTGCTGTCCACGACACGCTCCGATCTTCGGGAATATCTGACTGCGCAAGGTATTTCGTGGATTGATGATCCGTCGAATCAGGACCCTCGTTTTGACCGGATCAAAGCCCGCCAGGCACTTTCCGGATTAAATCAAATCGGGATCACGGCAGAGTCATTATCACGGGTCGCTGAAAATATGGCGCAAGCGCGTGAAGCATTGGCGCAATACGCGCAAGAATCCGCTTTCCGGTGCATGACGGTGACGGATGGCGATCTTTGCATTGATCGCGAAGGTTTCGAAACTCTGCCCGAAGAAATCCGTCGTCGGCTTGTGACCGCGTCTGTTTCATGGATCGCAGGGGGAGAGTATCCGCCACGACACAAAGCGGTGGATCAAGTGTTGGATTCGATATCGTCTGCTCAGACGGCCACCCTTGGGGGCTGTATTTTTACCCCGGAAGGCAAAAAAACTTGGATTTGCAGAGAGCTAAACGCCGTCAGCAATCAGCACGCGCACCCCTCAGAACCTTGGGACAGGCGTTGGATTATATCCGGGCCAAAAACTGAAGTTGCGGAAATCCGGGCGCTTGGTGAGGATGGTATATTGCAGCTGGAAAACTGGCGCTCTGTGGGCAAACCTCGCGCTGCAGTGTTGTCGACGCCCTCGGTTTGGGCCGAAGGCACTCTATTGGCTGCACCCCTGGTCGGTTTTGCAAACGAATGGCGCGCCGAACTGCTTCCAGAAAGGTCCGACTTCGATGCGGTGATTTTATCTCATTGAACCTGCCACAATCCTCTCTATTTTAAGGATCAACCCCGGCAGGTCCCGACCTGCCGAAACCTTTCGGGAGATTTTCCTTGGGCAACGCTCGCAATATCGCCTTCTGGGTCGTTCTGTTTCTGCTGATCCTGGCACTGTTCAACCTGTTCAGTGGACCCAGCGGGTCGCTTCAGAACAATGAACGCACCTATTCCGAATTCGTCAGCGCCGTGGACGCCGGAGACGTCACCAGCGTGACGCTGGATGGCGAACAGATCCGCTATCGCACGAATGAGAATCAGGACTTTGTCACCATCAAACCCACCGATGCCGAGGTGACGAAGCTGCTGATCGACAAGAACATCCCCGTACGTGCTGAAAAGCAGCAGCAATCGGGTTTCCAGTCGTTCCTGATCACGCTGCTGCCCTTCCTGCTGTTGATTGGCGTCTGGGTCTATTTCATGAACCGGATGCAGGGTGGCGGCAAAGGTGGCGCGATGGGTTTTGGCAAGTCCAAGGCCAAGATGCTGACCGAAAAGCACGGCCGGGTGACGTTCGACGACGTTGCGGGCATCGACGAGGCCAAGGAAGAGCTGGAAGAGATCGTGGAATTCCTGCGCAACCCGCAGAAATTTTCGCGTTTGGGCGGTAAGATTCCCAAAGGCGCGCTGCTGGTTGGCCCTCCGGGCACTGGTAAGACGCTGCTTGCCCGTGCGATTGCGGGCGAGGCGGGTGTGCCGTTCTTTACGATCTCGGGTTCCGATTTCGTTGAAATGTTCGTTGGTGTTGGTGCATCGCGTGTGCGTGACATGTTCGAGCAAGCCAAGAAGAACGCGCCTTGTATCGTCTTCATCGACGAAATTGACGCCGTGGGGCGCCATCGTGGTGCTGGCTATGGCGGCGGTAACGACGAACGCGAACAGACTCTCAACCAGCTGCTGGTTGAGATGGACGGTTTCGAGGCCAATGAAGGCGTGATCATTCTGGCTGCCACCAACCGGAAGGACGTTCTGGACCCCGCGCTGCTGCGTCCGGGCCGATTTGACCGTAACGTGACCGTCGGCAACCCCGACATCAAAGGCCGCGAGAAGATTCTGGGCGTTCACGCGCGCAAGACGCCTCTAGGCCCCGATGTCGACCTGCGCATTATCGCGCGCGGCACGCCGGGCTTTTCGGGTGCTGATCTGGCGAACCTCGTGAACGAGGCCGCATTGATGGCCGCCCGCGTCGGTCGTCGCTTTGTCACCATGGAGGACTTTGAGAACGCCAAAGACAAGGTGATGATGGGGGCCGAGCGCCGTTCGATGGTGCTGACGCAGGACCAGAAGGAAAAAACCGCCTATCACGAGGCCGGCCATGCCGTTGTGGGTCTGGAACTGCCGCTGTGCGATCCGGTCTATAAGGCGACCATCATTCCGCGCGGTGGAGCGCTGGGTATGGTTGTGTCCCTGCCCGAAATGGATCGTCTGAACTATCACCGCGATGAGTGTGAGCAGAAGCTGGCCATGACCATGGCCGGTAAAGCCGCTGAAGTGATCAAGTATGGTGAGGACCACGTCTCGAATGGCCCTGCGGGCGATATCATGCAGGCCAGCCAGTTGGCGCGCGCCATGGTGATGCGCTGGGGCATGTCCGACAAGGTCGGCAACATCGACTATGCCGAGGCGCATGAAGGCTATCAGGGCAACACCGCCGGGTTCTCGGTATCGGCCCATACCAAAGAGCTGATCGAAGAAGAGGTAAAGCGCCTGATCCAGCAAGGCTATGAACGCGCGCACAAGATCCTGACCGACAAGAACGAGGAATGGGAGCGACTAGCGCAAGGCCTGCTTGAGTATGAGACCCTGACCGGCGAGGAGATCAAGCGCGTCATGAATGGCGAACCGCCCACCGAAAGCGATGATGAGGGTGACAGCCCCGATGAGGGCAACGCCCC
Organism: Ruegeria sp. H9; assembly: GCF_056532915.1. Lineage (NCBI taxonomy): Bacteria > Pseudomonadati > Pseudomonadota > Alphaproteobacteria > Rhodobacterales > Roseobacteraceae > Ruegeria > Ruegeria sp. H9. The sequence goes on from NZ_JBQFNX010000004.1 coordinate 131,148, forward strand.
CAGCGTAACTGCCATCCCGAAGACCAAGTCCAAGAAATCGCCGCCAGATGGCGGGATGGAACCAGAACCCACTGCATAATTGCAAAACCCGGAGCCAGCCTCCGGGTTTTCTCTTTTCATCAGGGCGTTGCTAGGCATTATGCCTGCTAACCTGTGATTGAAGGGGGGCGCCTCATGCCATTCTTGCGTGAAACAGAATATTCAGCCGAGGTGGTATGGCTGGGCCATGTTCCAGCAGGCCAGTCTTTGCGGGCCAAGCCTGTCAACGATTTGGACCTGAATTTTGATGGCGTTCAGGGGGAACGGCATCAGGGGCTCAATAGGGCGTCCTGTGTTCGAGTAGCGAATCTCTATCCAAAGGGCACCGAGATCCGGAATGTGCGGCAACTGTCAGTGCTGTCGGCAGAGGAATTGGGTGATATTGCGGCTGAGATGGAGTTGGCAACGCTTGATCCGTCTTACCTTGGGGCTTCGATTGTCCTGAAGGGCATTCCCGATTTCTCTCATATCCCTCCATCTTCGCGGTTGCAGGCCGAGAGCGGTTTAACGATCACTGTGGACATGGAAAACGCCCCCTGCGTTCTTCCGGGCCGTGAGATCGAGGCGGATCACACTGGTTACGGGGCGGCATTCAAACCTGCGGCCAAAGGGCGACGCGGGATAACGGCTTGGGTCGAACGCCCGGGGGCTCTGAAACGCGGCGACAAGATGCAATTGTTTGTGCCGGATCAGCCCCTTTGGAACCCATAGGTTCAATCCGTTTCCGATTTGCGCATTACGATTTCTCGCAACGCCGTTTCGCGGCATGAAAATGTCGGAATCCTTAGCCATCAGTGTTGTGTACATCAGTATATGTTGCGCAGCGCCGACGCCCGTGCGTCGGTTTTGCACGGAATTCAATCAGGGACCCTGCCCAATGAGCTACAAATCCGACATTGAGATTGCCCGCGAGGCGAACAAAAAGCCGATTCAGGAAATCGGCGCGAAGCTGGGTATCTCCAGCGATGATCTGCTGCCTTACGGCCATGACAAGGCCAAAGTCAGCCAGGACTTCATCAACTCGGTACAGGACCGCGAAGACGGCAAGCTGATCCTGGTGACCGCGATCAACCCAACCCCCGCAGGTGAAGGCAAGACCACCACCACCGTAGGTCTGGGCGACGGCTTGAACCGCATCGGCAAGAACGCGATGATCTGTATCCGCGAAGCTTCGCTTGGCCCGAACTTCGGCATGAAGGGCGGCGCCGCAGGTGGCGGTTACGCGCAGGTTGTTCCGATGGAAGAAATGAACCTGCACTTCACAGGTGACTTCCACGCCATCACCTCGGCCCACTCGCTGCTGTCGGCGATGATCGACAACCACATTTACTGGGGTAACGAGCAGGAAATAGACACCCGCCGCGTTGCATGGCGCCGTGTGGTCGACATGAACGACCGCGCGCTGCGTCAGATCACTGCCAGCTTGGGTGGTGTATCTAACGGCTTCCCGCGTGAGGCAGGTTTTGACATCACTGTGGCGTCCGAAGTCATGGCAATCCTCTGCTTGGCAAACGACTTGAAAGATCTGGAAAAGCGTCTGGGCGATATCATCGTTGCTTACCGCCGCGACAAGACCCCGGTTTACTGCCGCGACATCAAGGCAGAAGGCGCTATGACCGTTCTGCTGAAAGACGCTATGCAGCCGAACCTGGTGCAGACGCTGGAAAACAACCCGGCCTTCGTCCACGGCGGCCCGTTCGCGAACATCGCGCACGGCTGTAACTCAGTCATCGCAACCAAGACCGCGCTTAAAGTGGCCGACTATGTTGTCACCGAAGCGGGCTTTGGTGCTGACCTCGGTGCCGAGAAGTTCATGAACATTAAGTGCCGCAAGGCGGGTATTGCTCCGTCGGCAGTGGTGCTGGTGGCCACCGTGCGCGCGATGAAAATGAATGGCGGCGTGGCCAAGGCTGACTTGGGTGCGGAAAACGTTGACGCTGTGAAGTCAGGTTGCGCCAACCTGGGTCGTCACATCGAAAACGTCAAATCCTTCGGTGTTCCGGTTGTCGTCGCGATCAACCACTTCGTCACCGACACTGATGACGAAGTTCAGGCGGTCAAGGACTACTGCGGCGAGCATGGTGTTGAGGCGATCCTGTCGCGTCACTGGGAGCTGGGTTCGGATGGCTCTGCGCCTTTGGCGGAAAAAGTTGTCGAAATCGTCGAAAACGGCGCCGCGAACTTCTCACCGATCTACCCTGACGACATGTCGCTGTTCGAGAAGATCGAAACCATCGCCAAGCGTATCTATCGCGCCGACGAAGTTCTGGCCGACAACAAGATCCGCAACCAGCTGCGCGAATGGGAAGAAGCAGGCTATGGCAATCTGCCGGTCTGCATGGCGAAAACCCAGTATTCGTTCTCGACCGACCCAACCCTGCGCGGCGCGCCTACCGGACACTCGGTTCCGGTGCGTGAGGTTCGCCTTTCCGCTGGTGCCGGTTTCATCGTCGTTGTCTGCGGTGAGATCATGACCATGCCCGGTCTGCCGCGCAAACCGGCCGCCGAAACCATCTGCCTTAACGACGCAGGTGAGATCGAGGGCTTGTTCTAAGCGCTCAAATAAGACATCTCGTGGTCCGGGGATATCCCCGGGCCGCAGGAGACCAAAATGCCCACTCTGATACCTCCGCAAGACTGTCATTCGATGCAGGAATTGCGGCCTCAGATCGACAAGCTAGACCGCCAATTGATTGGATTGCTGGTAAAGCGCGCAACCTATATCGACCGCGCGTCGCAGCTGAAACCCGGCGAGGGCCTGCCAGCCCGCATCCCGGAACGTGTCGAAGATGTGGTGCAGCGCGTCCGCAAGAGCTCGGATGAGTTGGGTATGGACCCCGATCTTGCCGAAAAGCTCTGGCGTATACTGATTGATTGGTCGATTGCCCGCGAAGAACGCGTGCTCGGCCCAGACTGAAGAAACGGGCGCCTAGTGCGCCCGATCCGTTTTGTGAAAGAAGGGATCAAAGAATGGTAGCGCAGGTTATCGACGGAAAGGCCTTTGCCGCCAAAGTGCGCGCGCAGGTGGCTGACCAGGTTGCAAAGCTGAAAGAAGAGAACGGCATCACCCCCGGTCTGGCGGTGGTTCTGGTGGGCGAAGACCCGGCCAGCCAGGTCTATGTCCGTTCTAAGGGCAAGATGACCGTCGAGGTCGGCATGAACTCGTACGAGCACAAGCTGGATGTGGACACGTCCGAGGCGGACCTGCTGGCGCTGATTGACAAACTGAACAATGACCCTGCGGTGCACGGCATTCTGGTGCAACTGCCGCTGCCCAAGCATCTGAACGAAGATCTGGTGATCAACTCGATCGATCCGGCAAAGGATGTGGACGGGTTCCACATCTCGAATGTGGGCCTGCTGGGAACAGGTCAGAAGTCAATGGTGCCGTGCACTCCGCTCGGCTGTCTGATGATGTTGCGCGATCACCACGGCTCTTTGTCCGGCATGGATGCTGTAGTGATCGGTCGGTCGAACATCGTGGGTAAGCCGATGGCGCAGTTGCTTCTGGGCGACAGTTGCACCGTGACCATCGCGCATAGCCGCACCAAAGACCTTCCCGATGTTGTGCGCCGTGCTGATATTGTGGTCGCCGCAGTTGGTCGCCCCGAGATGGTTCCGGGTGACTGGATCAAGGAAGGCGCAACCGTGATCGATGTCGGCATCAACCGGATCGAACGCGACGGCAAGAACAAGCTGGTTGGCGACGTTGACTACGCCACTGCGGCAGAACGCGCTGGTGCGATTACCCCCGTTCCCGGCGGAGTTGGCCCTATGACGATCGCCTGCCTTCTTGCGAACACGCTCACCGCGGCTTGCCGCGCAAACGGCTTGCCTGAACCGGAAGGCCTGACTGCCTAATTGCAAACTCCGAGTTCAATCCGGGCGCAACGTCCATGATTGAATTGGCCGGAGAGCGAAAAGCTCTCCGGCCTTTTTCATTAGATTAGGATATTTATATAACTACATCTTGACTTGACCTAGCGTCGGTCGGTGATAATCCTTCTATTCCAGCCGTTTAAGGGGTTATAATCCTGTCTGTTCGTGTTTCATGGTTTTACCTTTGGCGAGGTGCGTTACCTGGTATGATGAAGCTGAGTCCGATCTTCTCGTTAATAAGCCTTCAACGGGTAGTGGCCGGCCTCGTTTTTATTCCTTTATTGGCGTATTCCTTTGCCCCCTTTCGGGATATGACACTGCCATTCAGTCAGCGGATGGTGTTCTGGACAGGTGTTATGCTGCTCGCGCTTGCAGCGACTTGGTCGGCTGGAAAGCTGGTACGCGAACGGCTAAATCGATCCGGATTGCTGGTCCGTGATTTTGCCTTCGTCCTGTTGATCCTGACATTGTTTGCACCATCACTGTGGTTTCTGACCTGGATTCTGTTCACGCTAAATGGATTGATGGCACCGGGCATATTGAAAGTCGCCCCTTATGGTCTTCTCTTCGCCACCGGACTTTTGCTGGTGCGTCAGCGGGAAGAAACCGCAGCACCGGTATTCGAACCCAGACCACGTCTTTTCAATCGTTTGCCCGCCACTTTCGAGGGGCAGGTTTATCGGTTAACCGTGCGCGATCACTATGTCGACGTGGTCACGTCCGATGGTACGTTTACAATCCGCTCGCGCTTTACCGACGCGATTGCCGAGATGGAGCCGGTACAAGGCCATTGTACGCACCGTTCACACTGGGTCGTGGATTCGGCGATTGTTGGGGTCGAAAAAGAAAAGGGAAAATCCTTTTTGCACCTAAGCAACGGCGATCAGGTTCCTGTCAGCAGGAAATACAAGCAACAGCTCGTGGACGACGGGTTGCTCTAGAACCTATCTGGGCATCGGGATGAGTTGAGGCTGCGCACCGGTCAGAATTGCCCGCGCATCCGGCGCCATGATGCCGCTCAGAGCCTCTGCTGAACTGCGCAACCCCCCTGTGTAAGCGCCATAAGCTGGAAGGATCAGACGTGATTGATCCAACAAAAAAGCCGGGCGGGTGATCGAGCGCCCTCGGGCATTCAGGTTAACTTTAGGGTGGTAGTGGCCCGAGATTTCACCTGCACTGTTTTGCTGGGCGATATGGCGAAAAATCAGATCGTGGCAAGCCCACTCGGACAAATGTGTGCCGCCCATTTCTACCGGGCCGGGGTCATGGTTCCCTTCGATCCAGATCCAACGTCGACCAGCCTGCATTGCGGTGATCTGTTGCCTATCCTCAGCAGCCAACGCGCCCGAGGCATCGAGATCGTCAAAACTGTCCCCCAAACAGATGACCGTCGTGGCACCGGTACGGGCAAGATCACTTGCCAATCGGGTCAATGTTTCGCGGCTGTCATACGGCGGCAAGGTCGGGCCGCCCCTGCGGGCGATCCGTTCGGATTTTCCTAAATGCAGATCGGAAACACAGAGCAAGCCCTGTTCCGGCCACCATAGTGCGCCCGACCCAAGCGCAGTCAGGTCTTGGCCAGCAAATGAAAACGCGATCTTGTTCATGATCCGTTCTTCATACGATTTTGCGGATTGCGCAAGTGGTTTATGCCGGTTGCAATCCGGCCGCCTGCAGTAAACGGGCACTTTCTTCCGCAAGCAGGCGTTCCTCGGCTTCACCCTTGACGGGGACTTTGCCAACTTCGAGGAACAGAGGCGCCGCCAGGGGTGAGACGCGGTCTAGCCGCAGCAGGTCAATCCGGTCTCCGATCCGGGCGACCATGGCTTCGATCCGTCCGAAATCGACCAACCCGCGCATGGCCTCTTCGCGGGTGATTTGCATCAGCAGATGTTCAGGATCGTATTTCAGCAAGGTGTCATAGAGGATATCTGACGAAAATGTCGCCTGCCGACCACTCTTGCGCTGCCCACCAGTGTTGCGTTCGATCAAGCCCGCGATTGTGGCCGAAGCACGAAATGTGCGTTTCATCACGGCGTTACCCGCCAGCCAAGTCTCCAATCCTTCTCGTAGCGCGTCCAACTGAAATAGTGGGCGCGGATCGGTCACCGCATCCAGCCCCCAGATTAAGGTGGCATAGTCAGTGGCTACAAATCCCAGCGGCGCAAGGCCGGTTTCCTCCATGCGTTTGGTCAACAGCAAGCCCAGCGTCTGTTGCGCATTGCGGCCGGCAAATCCGTAGACGCATAGATGCTCGCGCCCCCTGTCAGGGAAGCTCTCAATCAACAGGCGGTCACTTTGCGGCAGGCGTGATATCTCGCGCTGAAGACCCAGCCATTCGGCAGTATGTCCGGGCAGTTGAGGCCAATCCGGCTGCGCGAACATCCGTAGGATTCGGTCGCTCAGCTGGGTGGACGTGGCGAACTTAGTACCCGAAAAGGTCGCGATCTTGGGCTTGCGGTCAGCGCGGCGGCTGACTTCGACCACCATCTCTCGCAGACCCTCATAGCGGACGATCTGACCACCGATCAGGAAGGTATCACCAGGGGTTAGCGAGGCCGCGAATCCCTCCTCTACCTCACCCAGAGGCTTGCCCCCGCGATTGCGCTTAAGCCGAACCTTCAGCGTGTCGGTGTCCTGAATCGTGCCAAGGTTCATGCGGATACGTTGTGCCGCCCTCGGGTCGCGCAATTGCCAGGCTCCATCCGGGCGCTGCTGTAGCCTCTGCCACCGATCATAGGCTCGCAGAGCATATCCACCGGTGGCGCAGAATTCCAAACAGGCATCGAATTCAGCACGGGTGATCTGCGCATAAGGCCCGGCAGCCGTTATTTCGGCGTAGAGTGCATCTGCATCAAACGGTCCCGCTGCGGCGGCGATCAGAATATGCTGGCACAAAACGTCCCTGGGTCCTGGCCCGCGGGGGTCGCCATCCAGATCATGTTCTTGCACAGCTTCCAGTGCAGCAACACATTCGACCACTTCGAACCGGTTGGCTGGGACGAGAATAGCTTTGGAAGGGGCATTGTAGCGGTGATTTGCGCGCCCGATCCGCTGCACCAGCCGCTTGACGTTCTTCGGCGCGCCGATCTGGATCACCAGATCCACATCGCCCCAGTCGATCCCCAGATCGAGGCTGCCGGTGCAGACAATTGCCCTCAGATCACCCCTGACCATCGCAGCCTCGACCCGTTCGCGTTGTTGCCGATCCAGGCTGCCGTGGTGAATACCAATGGGCAGAGCGTCGTCGTTGGCGAGCCAGAGGTTGTGAAAGAAAATCTCGGCCTGCGCCCGAGTATTGTGAAAGATAAGTGTCGTCTTGTGCTTTTTGATCTGCTCCATCACAGCGGGGATGGAATAGGCTGCGCCACCGCCCGACCATGGCGGCATCTCTTGTGTTTGCAGCATCGAGATATCGGGGTCAGGGCCGGGATCAGCCTGAATAACTCGGCAAGGATCGGGATTGCGGGCTAGAAATCGTGCGATGCCTTCGGGGTCTTCAACAGTGGCGGACAAGCCAACGCGGCGCAGATCGGGGCAGAGTGTCTGCAATCGTGCCAGCGCCAGCATCAATTGATCCCCCCGTTTGCTTTCTGCCAGTGCATGTATTTCGTCGACAACAATGCGCTGGACCCCAGCAAACATGCGCGGAGCATCTTCGTATGAAGTAAGTAACGCCAGACTCTCGGGCGTGGTCAGCAGGATATGTGGAGGATCGGCGCGCTGGCGTTTCTTCTGCGTGGCCGATGTGTCGCCGGTGCGATCTTCGATCCGAATTGGTAGGCCGATTTCCTCGACGGGAACGCGCAGATTGCGCCTGATATCCGCTGCCAGCGCCTTGAGAGGAGACACATAAAGCGTGTGCAATCCGTCATGCTGCCCCAGCGCCAACTCGGCCAGGGAAGGCAGAAACCCGGCCATGGTTTTCCCGCCACCAGTTGGAGCGATAAGAAGGGTCGCGGGATCATTCGCCCGCTCAAACATTTCTTGCTGATGTGGATGAATCGACCAGCCTTTGTTCGAAAACCAGTTTTGGATTGCCGGGGGAATCTGCACCATCCGGCAAACCTAGCGCAGCCCTCAGGCCATGGAAACCAGGACAAGGGGATCAGTGAATGATCTTTTCTTCCTTCACGAACATGTTGGCCCAGGCTCGGTCGATCAGGTCCGGACTCATCTGATAAGGGATACCCTCAAACTCGCAGATTGAGATCATCTGGTCGATCAGGAAGATCGGCTGATAGTTTGCGTAGATGTTGTTGATGGTCGGGTATTTGACCTTCAGCAAATGCACCAACGCCGCCTCGTCTAGTGGCATACCGCGCTTGCGGGCGACCATGGCAAAGATCTTCAGGAAGTTCTCTTGGTTCGGGCCGTCGATTTTGATCTTGAAGAAAATCCGGCGCAGGGCCGCTTGGTCGAAAATCTCATTCGGGTGGAAGTTGGTCGAAAATATAACCAGCGTGTCGAATGGTACTTCGAACTTCTCACCCGATTGCAGGCCAAGGATATCCTTGCTTTCTTCAAGCGGAACAATCCAGCGGTTGATCAGGGCCTGAGGGGGCTCTGCCTGACGTCCAAGGTCGTCCACGATGAAGATGCCGCCGGTGGATTTCAGCTGCAAAGGCGCCTGATAGGTACGCGCGGTGGGGTTGTAGACCAAATCCAGCATGCTCAGTGACAGTTCACCACCAGTCACAACGGTGGGACGTTCGCATTGAACATAGCGAGTGTCGAACCGCTTGCGACGGCGCAGACTGTTGGGATCGTCCTCTTCTTGCTCGATCGCGGTGTGCACGATCGGATCGTAGACCGTAATCACCTGACCGGCATATTCGATTGCGCGCGGAACATAGACGTTGTCCCCCAAAGCATCACGAATGCCGTTCGAGATCGAGGATTTACCATTGCCCGGAGGGCCATACATCAGAATTGAGCGACCGGCGCTGACCGCCGGGCCCAGATGATCCAGCAGGCTGTCGGGCAGAACAAGATGGCCCATCGCGCCAGTTAGCTGGTCGCGAGTGACTTGAATGTTGCGGATCGACTGGCGCTTGACCTGCTCGCGGTAAACATCGAGCGGCACCGGCATCGCACCGAAATATTCAGACTGGCTCAACGCGTCCAACGCCCGCGCTTTGCCCGCATCGGTCAGCTGATAGCCCATTTCATTGCCGGAGTTGGCGTTCAGAGTCCCGGTCGCTTCAAGCAGTTTCTGCTCGCGTGCGATATCAACTAGTTCCTGTGTCACGGACCCGGGCAGACAGATGGCACCCGCAATTTCGCTGACCGTATCCACGTTCTTGCGAAAGACGGTCTTCAACAGAATGTCCCGCATCATCACCAGCGGAAGTTGCATTTCTCCCAGGCCTTTAGGGGCAGGGGGGGCAATCACAGAGGAGGTCTGCATATTCATGAGCGGGGCTCGTCCATCCAAAAATCACGCAAAAGGCCCTTGCGGGGCCGCTTTGGAAGAATTTGGCGCGGATTTGTGGCAGGACAAAGGCGCGGGCAAGGCGCGCTGATGATTGTTCACGATCCGTGGATTATGCCCAAAATCAAATAAACAACGAGGCTGCCAGCCAGCGTCAGACCCATAGGGAACTGTTTGCCGCGATCCCAGCTTTCCCAATGTGGTGCGATCTGGCGCAGCCGGGTGTATTTCGCCAACCGGTGTGCAAAGAACGCTCCCAGCAGAGTTGCCGTCAGAATCACCATGACCCACATCAGGTCACCGACCCAGACAAACGCTGCGGCTGCGGCACAGAACTTCGCGTCTCCGGCCCCCATCACACCAGCTGCATTTAGCACGATGCCGATAACAAGAAGGACAACCATGTGAAGCAGCTGCCATCCGTAGACAGGCAGGGTCAGGGTTAACGGCCCGATGTTGCCGGGGATCCACGGACCGGACCACGGTGGCAATGCGATAAGCCCGACGATGAGATAAACAACCGCCAGCGCGACGACAGCGTGGTTCTTGATCCGCATCTCACGCATATCCGTAAAGGCAACGTAGAAACAGATCGGCAGAACAAAAGGTAGAAACCAGGCCGCCGCTGCCGCTGGTATGATCATGGATCAGGCGTCCTCAAGGGCCCGAAGCGAGCGGACCGCCTCGTCATAATGCTGCGGGTGGGTGGAAATCGCCTCGCGATAGAGGTTCTTGGCCAGGTTGATATTCCCCTGTTTCACGGCTGAAATGGCCATGGTGTTCAACAGTTTCGCCCGTTCGGTCTGCGTCATTGGGACAACAGGGACGCTGTAGTTGCCTTGCGCGCTGCGCGCCAGAACAAGGTTGTTCTTGGCGGTGAACATAGAATTGTCCTGCCTAATGGCGTCGGTAAACAGCCGCTCGGCTTCCGCATATTGCCCGCGCGTTAGTTTGGAATAGCCCCAGTTGTTCATGACTCCGGCAGGGCGGGTCGTCAGGCCCACCGCGGTTTCGTAGTAATGGTCGGCGCGATTCCAGTCTTTTTTGGCATCTGCCACCAGCGCTTCAAGCCGATACCGTTTAAAGGTTTCATATGTAGGGGGGATCTTGTCCAATGTCGCCTTTGCGCCGTCCCAGTTGCCGCTGCGAATCTGCGCATCAGCGTATTCGACACGGTCGGCGTTGTTGGCCCCTTTCATGCTCAGCACTCGTTTCCACGCGGCGGAAGCTTCAGTGCTGCGCTTGGCACGGGTCAGCGTGATCGCTAGTCCTCGTTGCAGGTCGATGCGGTCGGGGTTCTTGGCGGCCGCACTTTGGAAATAGGTCACCGCCTCATTGGGATCGGCCGCATTCAGCATCACGTCATTCAGGTTGGTCTCGTCGATAACGTTCACTTCCTGAAAAGTACGTTCAACCTTTTCCTCTTCGGTTTCCTTTGCGCAGGCGGCCAAAACCAGCCCGCACGCCAGCATCGTCGGAATCAAGAAGGGTTGGCGCATTTTTGTGCGTCCTTTACTGCTCTGCCTCTATTACTGGATTTTACGCAGAACAAATTGCCCGTTGCCGCGCTGCTCCAGTTCAAATTCTTGTTCTTGAGGGGTATTATTAACAGGATTTTCCATTTTTGCGAGTGCTAACCGCAGATTGTCGCGGATTGCGTCACTTTCGCCATTGTCCAGCGCATAGGCTCTGCGGAACATCTGCGCGGCTTCGGCATATTCGCCCGTTTCCACCAAGAAGACACCCAGGTTGTTCCATGCCACAGGCCACTCGGGATCGTCCTCGACAGCACGACGCAATAGCGGTTCAGCTTGGCCAATCCGGCGCAATCCCAAATTAGCTGTCCCAAGCGAAGTCAGGATTTGCGGGGTCATACCCTGTTGCAACGCGGCACGGGTGAAGGATTCAAGTGCAAGCTCATATTCGCCCGCCGCCATCAATCGGTTTCCGACCGTCACCTCATCTACCGCAGGCCCATCAGGATCGACGCCAGGGGCAAACGGATCGTCTGTCGCGCCTGTTTCAGTGCAAGAGGCCACCATGGTGAAAACCATGGCGGCCGGAATTGTCATACGAAGGTGCCAACAACCTGATTTGGCAACCCAGCGAAGAAGCGGGAAGGCGTTATCGGTTTCCAAACTCCATAATACCTTTTGCCGAAGGTCCAACAAGGATGACCAGCAGAGGAGGGACGGTCAACATCATTGTCGCAAGCGTCATTTTGGTTGGCAACTTATTCGCTGCCTCTTCGGCGCGCATCACGCGTTTGTCACGCATTTCATCGGCATAAACCCGCAACGCTTCGGCAATGGATGTCCCGAATGTCGCTGATTGGATCATCACGGTGACGAACGCACTAACGTCCTGAACGCCGCATCGCGTCGCGAAGTCGCGCAAAACGGTGTCCTTTTCTTTACCGGCTTTCATTTCGTAGGCGACAACCTCGAACTCAAGCGCGATGTCTGGGTAAGATGCTTTCATCTCAGACGCGACCCGTACAATGGCCTGATCCAAGGACTGCCCGGCCTCGACGCATACCAACATCAGATCGAGCGTATCAGGGAAACCATTTACGATCGCTTCCTTGCGTTCCTCTACGCGCCGCGTGATCCAGTATTTGGGCACGAAGTAACCCGCAATACCAGGTCCCAGAACGCGAATGAGGATTTGTGTCGAGTCAAATTCCTGATCGCCCGCAAACACGGTAACCAGCGAGACGCCGATCAGGATCCCGATTATGCCCAATGCGAACTGAGCGAAGTGATAGAAACGAACCGCGTCCTTGGACTGATAGCCGGCTTGCCTCAACTTGAGTTGAACGGCGGTATACTCTTCTTCGTTCTTTGGTTCGAGAAAGTTGGCGAACTTCTCAAGCTGTTCGTTCCGGCTGGCTGTTCTGAGACGCTCTTTCTTTTCTTTCTTGTTGTTTTTTGGCGGTGAATTTGACCGCTGCAACTTCTTTAGTGGGTCTTCCGGCTGGTTCAGCATCAGCGGGATTGTGACCAGGATCATGAACAATCCCAAAACGCCCACGACAATCAGCGGACCGAATTCACCCAAGTTCTGCTTCAACAGTTCATTGATCTGGTTCAAAAATTCCATCTTTGGGCCTCTTAAACCTTAATGTCGGTCAGGATACGCATGACGATCAGGTTCAGGGTCAGCGTGATGCCGACAAAGAAACATGCCGGAATGAAAAGCGGATCGTCGATTACGGCGTCGTAGTAGTTCGGGTCCTTAACCATGATGAACAGAAGACAGGCGACCGGGAAACCCGACAGGAATTTACCTGACCATTTGGCTTCGGCGGTGATAGCGTTCACCCGGCGGAACAGTCGGAAACGCGCGCGGATCACCTTGGCCAATCCAGCCAAAATATCGGCAAGGTTACCCCCCGATTGCTGCTGGATCGAAACGGCGACGGCCAAAAACCGTAAATCCTGCATGTCCAGCCGCTCTGCCATATCTTTGAGTGCTTCACCGACATCCCGGCCATAAGCGGATTCATCCGAGATAACACCGAACTCTGTCGCAAGGGGGTCCTCGACCTCGTTAGCAACGATTTGGATCGAAGAAACAAATGGGTTTCCGACACGAAGTGACCGAACCATCAGTTCCACCGCGTCGGGCAATTGTTCTTCAATCAAGGCCATACGTTTATTGGCTTTGTTATTGACCCAAGCGTACACCGCTCCGACCCCGATCGCGACCGATAGAGCCGCCCGAAGCGTCGGTTCGGTCGCTGTTCCTACGCTCAAACCTACAAAAGCCAGCCCTGAAACCAGTGCCATGATCACAATCAACTGCCGAGGAGAGAAGGCGATCGCCGCCTTCTGCGCCTTGTCTGCCAATAGCGAGTAGAGCGGTATGCTCTGCGACTTCATGTGCTGCTGCATTTCCTTGCGCAGCTGCTCCAGTACTTGCTCGCGCCCGACGCCCTTATCGATCATATCCAGCCTGCGATTGACGCGGCTGTTCAGGCTGATCGATTTTCCGAATGCGACGAGATAGATACCTTCGACCAGGGCAAAGACCCCGACGAAAATCACGATGTAGATGAGCGCCTCGACAGGCAGTTGCATATCTTGGTTCTCCTACATCGTGGTTGGATCGTAGATCGAGGCGGGCAGATCGAAGCCCCACAGACGGAAGCGCTCGGAATAGTGGCTGCGCACACCTGTGGCGGTGAAATGACCGATGATCTTGTTGTCGGGGGTCAATCCAACCCGTTGAAATTTAAATATTTCCTGCATCGAGATGACGTCACCTTCCATGCCGGTAATTTCGGTGATTGATGTCATCCGGCGCGAACCATCCTGCAGACGGCTGGCCTGAACGATCAGATTCACAGCCGACGAGATCTGGCTGCGGACCGCTTTGATCGGCATTTCGATCCCCGCCATGGCGATCATGTTTTCAAGACGCGAGATACCGTCACGGGCCGAGTTGGCGTGGATCGTGGTCATTGATCCGTCGTGGCCGGTATTCATGGCCTGCAGCATATCGATCACTTCGGCGCCACGGGTCTCGCCCACGATGATGCGGTCGGGGCGCATCCGCAGGGCGTTTTTCAAACAATCGCGCGGACTGACCTCGCCTTTGCCTTCAACGTTGGGCGGACGGCTTTCCATCCGACCCACATGGGTCTGCTGCAGCTGAAGTTCCGCGGTATCCTCAATGGTCAGAATGCGCTCGGCGTCGTCGATAAAGCTCGACAGCGCGTTCAGCGTAGTCGTTTTACCGGAACCGGTACCGCCCGAAACAATGATATTCAGACGAGTCGACACGGCGGCTTGCAGATAGGCTGCCATTTCTTCGGTAAACGCACCGAAATTGACCAGATCGTCGATGCCGAGCTTGTCTTTCTTAAACTTACGAATGGAAACAAGCGAACCATCCACCGCGATCGGCGGCACCATCGCATTGAAACGTGAGCCATCAGCCAAGCGGGCGTCAACATACGGGTTGGATTCATCGACACGGCGACCAACGGCAGAAACGATCTTGTCGATGATCCGCATCAGGTGCTTTTCGTCTTTGAACGTGATGTCGCTGATCTCAAGCTTACCGGCCCGTTCGACAAAAATCTGCTGGGGGCCGTTGACCAGAATATCGTTGACCGAGTCGTCTTGTAGCAGCGCTTCCAGCGGCCCGAGACCGGTGACCTCGTCATAAAGCTCTTTGTTCAGCTGGCTGCGGTCTTCACGGTTCAGAACGATGTTGCGGGCTTCCAGAACTTCGCTGGCAATCGCGCTGATTTCTGTCCGCAGCTCGGATTCTTCAGCTTTTTCAAGGGCTGCGAGGTTCAGGTTTTCAAGAAGCTCGCGGTGCAGCTCAAGCTTGATTTCGCCCAGCCGTTCCTTGCGTTTGCGTTCCTTGTCGTTTCCAACAACTTCTGCTGCCTTTTTCTTGACCGGCTTGCGCGCAATTGCGTTGGCAGCTGGTGCCGCAGCTGCCGCTGCCGGGGCCTCGACTTTCGACGCCTGGGTTTCAACCGGCTGCGCCGAAGGCTGTTTTTTGTATCTTGAAAACACGGCAGCTCCCCTTTGAGTTATGCGGCTTCGGCGTCACTGCTGCCAAGGCTATGAAGCGATTGAGCCAATTTGGCGATTTCCCGGCGCAGTGGGTTCTTGGCCGCTGAATTTGCCAGCGGTAAACCGTGGTCGCCGCTTTGCATGACGGGTTTGCCGCCATCGGGCAGAAGCAGATCAATGGAAATACCCAGACTTTCGCCCATACGTTTAACCCGACTTTTACCGTTGAGATCGGTAAATTTCGGAGCCCGATTCATAGCAAACCGCAGTTTGTTGAAGGGTAATTCCTCGGCCTGCAGTGCCCGTTTCAGACGCAATGCATTCTGGGCCGAGCGCATATCCAGCTCGAGCAAGGCAAAATAGACATGGGCGGCCTGCAGAACCGTTTCTGACCAGTGAACAAGTGTTTTTGGCATGTCTATGACGACATAATCAAAATTCGCGCGTGCGGTGTCGATCACACGCTGAATGTCCTCAGGCGTGATGATGTCCAGCGGCACCATGTCAGATGGTGCCGTTAGAACTTGCAGCTTCTCTTCAAACGTCTGGAGCGCTTGTCCAAAGGAGTCTTCGTCCATCGAATCCGTGTCTGAGAGCATTTCGAACACGGCTTCATGACGAGGCAGATCCAAATAGGTCGAAACAGTGCCGTATTGCAGATCCAGGTCGATCAGGCACACTTTCGGGGCTTCTTTGGCTGAAACCGTTACAAGTTCCCATGCCAGATTGACCGCCATGGTTGTAGAACCGACACCACCTGCCAGACCCTGTACGACAAAAAGCGCCCCTTCTTTCGAGGAGCCGTTCGTCGCAGTAGGCGCTGCTTGTGGTGCCACAACCGGATCGGGTTGTTGCATACGATCGATTGCTTCCTGAAGTTCATTTTCGGGAAGCGGGTAGGGGACAAACTCGTCCGCACCTCTGCGTAGCAGCTGATGCAATGCGGCAGGGGTGACATCCTCGGCGATCAAGACAACTTTGATGCCTTTTTCCTTGGCCTGAGTGATGATCTCACCCATCAGTGTCAGGTTGTCTTCGTCATCGCCGTCCAGCGCCAGCGCTACAAATTGAAGCGTCTTGGCTTCGGGTTGGCTAAAGAACGCAAGCGCTTCGGCAAATCCAAGATCACCCCAGCGTTCGCCCAGCGCAGCTTCCATATCCTCGATCAAAAGGTCGAAGTTCTGGACATCACGGCTGATGGTGCAGGCCAAAATGGCGTTATTATCGTCTTGCGGCGTCGCGCTTGTCATTAACACAATCCTCATCGAGAGGGCTGAGCAAACCATTTGAACGCGAGAAGTTTCAGTTCTGGTATGCTGTCGCCCGATGCGGTCGATTTTGGCCGCAGGTCACCCAATTGTTCACAAAGTGGCTTGGAAGTTAGGCAAGAATTGGGCGCAAAAGAACCAATTGTAGGGAAATGGGCGACAATGCCGCCCATTTCCTATTTATTAGTCGCTGGTACCACCGGCGTCTTCTTGCCGTTGGATATCGCTTATCGGGATCGCGCTTGAGATGTATTCGCGATAGATCACGTCCGCATATTTTCCATCCAGAATATTTGGATGCCGGTCGAAGAAGCCGGATACCTCGGTCACTGTCCGTCGATTGCGTCGATCCCGATCTTGGGTGGCAACCAACGGCCTGGATTTACCAAAGGAAACAACGGCTTCCAACCGTGAGCGCGATATTCCTTGTCGTGTTAGGAATGCAACGGCGGCATTGGCGCGGCGCTGGCCCAATCGCTTGTTATATGCCTCAGAGCCAACGGCATCCGTGTGCCCATAGACACGGAACCGCGCCTCGGGGAACTGTTTGATCCAGGCCGCCTGCTGCAACAGGATTCGTTGCGCCGAAGCGTCCAATTGCGCGCTATCGAATGCAAAGTTGATCTGTGTTGGCACCTCGGCAGCGAAACGCCGCGCGAGGATTTGGCCATACGTCAACTCACCATTCATGACCTGAATGTTGTTCAGTGTAGCGTTACCAAACGTGCCCTGATCGATTTCGTACCCGGCCTCGCGTGTACAACCGGCGACAGCAACCGAAAGACCCAGTGTGATGATCCACTTTTCCATTGGTTCTATCCTCTCTATCAGTCCAGCACGTAGCCGTAAGAGGTGCCAAAATCCTGATTGGCAACTTCAGAGGCTGCACCATTTCCGGCGCGTTCAGTCCGAGAGATCTTGCCGTTTACGAACAGATCGAACTCGCTGGGCGGTTTCACACGATCGGTCGGCAGGGCAAGCGCCTCGCCACGAGTGGGCGACACCAGATGCGCGGTAATGATGATGATCAATTCACTCTGCTCACGCTGATACTGAGCGCTCCTGAACAACGCGCCCAATACAGGCACATCGCCAAGCCAGGGAACCTGGCTGTTCAGATCCGTGAAATCATCCTGGATTAGGCCTGCAATGGCAAAGCTCTCACCGTCGCGCAACTCGATGGTTGTCCGTGTTTGACGCGTGATGAAGCTGGGAACATTGTCGCCGTTAATCGTGAAGTTCGCACTCTGGTCGATGCTCGATACTGATGCACCCAGTTCCAGGTTGATCAGGTTGCCATCGACGACGCGCGGAACAAACAGGAGCTGTACGCCAAACTGACGATACTCGATCGCAACAACACCGTCGCCTTGGGGTACTGGGATTGGCACCTCACCACCGGCAAGGAACTCCGCCTCTTGGCCAGACAGTGCAGAAAGATTCGGTTCTGCCAAGCTGCGAACCAAACCCTTGGTTTCAAGGGCTTCCAAAAGCAGTCTAACCTGTGTCGACCCCGCGCCGAAACCGAAGAGAATGGCACCGGAATTTGTCTGAACAAACGGGATGTTGTTCGCCAGTGCGTTGTTCAGTGCGCCCTGGTTATTCAAGGAATTGAAGCCCGCAGTGGTGTCGCCACCGCCAAAGCCCAACGATGCCGACAAGTTTTTGGCTACAGAGCGGTTCATTTCCGCAAAGCGCACTTTCAGCATGACCTGCTGCACGCCACCGACATTCATCAGGTTCGATACACGTTCAGGGGCATACCGTTCTGCCAACTCAAGCGCACGCGCCAGTTTGGCACTGCTGGAAACTGTTCCCGACAAGACGATCCCATCATTGGCGGTCCGAACCTCGATTCGCTCACTGGGAAGAATCTGACGCAAGCGTTCTTTGAATTCCGAAACATCAGGGGAAACACGCACACGCACGTTGGTAATCAGATTACCCGCGCCGTCGAACATTGTCAGGGTGGTTGTACCCGGTGCCCGACCGAGAACATAGATAGTGCGGTCCGACAGGGTCGAAATATCCGCTATGCCTGCATTGGCAATGCTGATGTCTGCGAACGGTTGTTCGCTTTCCACCACGATTGCGCGATTTACGGGGACATCCAGCGTTTCCGCTGTACCCTTTTTAACCACGCGAAGATTTTGGGCCCAAGCGGCATCGCCGATTGGGCTCACAACTAGCGACAACCCCAGCAGGGTTGCGCTGATCCAGGAACGTATTGTCATGTGACCTGCCTCTCCGATCACCACTCGATTTTTTTTGGGTCTTATGCCCTATGCTATGAAACCCTGCGACAGAACCAGATTTATTGCAATAATCAATGGTTTCTGGAAAGTTCCTTATGTGGATTATGCGCAACAACACAAAGAAAGAGACCGCGCAAAATGCGCGGTCTTTGTCTCGTAAAGGTCTGAAACTTAGTTAGTTTGTGCAGGGAATTGGGGTCTCTACCGTCTCGCCGCCACGACGGGTGCGGATTGTGCAGACCTTCTCCGGAGCCGCGACGGGGGCCGGGGCCCTCTCTTCAATGCCAAGCAAAGACTGCTGATCGACTTCAACCACCTCTGCCACCTTGTCATCTTGAGCGCCAACCAGTGCCAGCGACATGCGACCCGTGTTCTGAGCCTGCGCCAAAGCGGCGATCTGTTGTGGCGTCGCTGCAACTGTGACCGTGCGAGCAATGGTTGTGCCGGTTACATCCAGTCCCGCCGATTGATCAACAGCGACCAATTCGATGTTCGTCAGTACCAAACGAGTAATCTCACCGCGGCCAGAATCACTGGTGCCACGCAATGAGCCGGTCCAATACACATCCACCGTATCGCCTGGGCGCAAGAAGCCTGATACGCCAGATGCCACATCAACGCTTATCGCAAATGCGCGCATTCCCTTGGGCAATTGTGATCTGAGGCCCGCAGTCTCGCCTGGATTGGTGACTTTGACTTCCATAATCGCTTCGTCTTTCTCCATCGCGCGGAGAACGAATCGTTCATTGTTTTTGATTTCCGGGAATAGGGCTGTCATGTCCACGAAGGCACCCTCGGGAATCGCATCCTCTGGCCACTGAACGACGCGGATATCTTCCTGGTTCAAACGTTCGCCGTATTTGAAGGAGCGATTCGAAACCAAAACGCCTACTGTCGGGACAATGCCCGCCTGCGCATTGGCAAGCGCCTCTTCGCGCAACTTGCGTTCCTGAGCAAGTTTGGCCTGATTGTCCGTGATGTATTCGCGTGCCATATAGACAGCACCACCGGCCAACGCGACCCCGATGATAAGAACAAGTCCAAAAACAGCTCGCATTTGTCCCTCTTTATTTTCCGTAGACCGCGACTCTTGAAGTCACATCGATTCAGGATCCAAGATATTTTTCAATTGTGTCGAAAAAGCGGACAATCCCGGTAATTTTTGACAGAAAATACGCTTATTCGCAGGGTTGCCGTTTCGCTAGTAAATGGGAACGGGCCCGCGCTACTCAAAGACCATCTCTTCTACTTCTACATTTGCGATCGGCTGTCCCGCTGTTAGAAGTCCTTGGCTCAGGATGAAGTAGATTATTGCGGCGAGACCTGCGATTGCAGCAGTTAAAACCACCCAGTCTACGGTTATCGCGCCGGTCTCATCGGTTCGGAAACTATGTACTCTTTTTAACATTGGACTATACCGGGTCGCTCTCTTCTAAAAACAAAGGGGCCACGCCTTTGAGTAAAGACATGGCCCCAAGTCGTTATGCTAGACCGATATCAGATTATTCGGTATCCGGAACTGTCACAGTTACCGAACCCAGAGCGTCATCGATGTTGCCTGCCAGGCTGCTGGCACCATTGTGGATCTGGTTGTAAGCAACGGCTGCCAGGCCAACAACAGCTGCGGTCAGAACGACCCAGTCTACAGTTACGGCGCCGTCTTCGTCTTTGCGGAAGTTCTTGATGAACTTGATCATGTTATGTCCCTCCTAAAGGATCAAAAATTAATTAACCTCGGCGTCTTTCAGAGCTTTCTCTCTCAGTCCGCTCCCGATCGTCTCGGTATGGATATATGTTTGACCCCTGTGCGTGGCAGGAATTGGGCCAAACCAATATTTTTTTGCTCAAAGCTTAATTTTTTGTTGGTGAATTTAGTAACTAATTGGAAATAAATAAAAAAAATCACACCTTTTTTGTACTTCCGTTGCGTGGGCGATGCAAAATGGCGGCAATTGAGGCGAAATTGCCCCAATTCGCTTGGTTTTTCTGGTGTTGCGGGCCGTTATGATGTTCAAAATGC
Organism: Ruegeria sp. H9; assembly: GCF_056532915.1. Classification (NCBI taxonomy): domain Bacteria; kingdom Pseudomonadati; phylum Pseudomonadota; class Alphaproteobacteria; order Rhodobacterales; family Roseobacteraceae; genus Ruegeria; species Ruegeria sp. H9. The sequence continues at coordinate 151,577 of NZ_JBQFNX010000004.1, forward strand.
TTCAAAAGATAAGAAATCGAGGCAGGCAAATGTATTTCCGGGACGCAGTAATATGCGCCGGTGCAGCGGTGTTTCTGATGGCGGGTGCGATTCCTGTCACTGCAACCGAAACCGAGCCGCGCGGCGTCTATAAGCGCATAAAGGCCCCGAAACCGGGGACACGTCCGCGCGTGACGATTCAGATCACGCCCGAACAACATGCAGCATCACCATCAGCCCCCAGCACTGGCGCCAAGCTGGACGTGCCTGAGATTGCCGCTATCGCAAAGCCGCCCCCATCGGTTCCTCAGAAGATTGCGGGAGCGACCAAGCCAGTTGGCTCTTATAAAGCATTCTGGAGCCGGGTATCCCCCGATCTGGCGCAGGCCAGCGCAGGTAGGCTGAGAGAGGCCGTTCAAGCGCTTACTGCCACGGGTGTCGCGGCGCCGCGTCTGCAGACCTTGCAAGACATCGCAGAAAAGCGAGGGGTGGATATTCTACGTTCGACCGTAGGGACGAATGTCTCACCCGCACTTGTCCTAGCCGTTATCTCGGTAGAATCTGCGGGCCGCACACAGGCTGTCAGTTCTGCCGGGGCGCAGGGCTTGATGCAATTGATGCCAGCTACCGCCGAACGTTTTGGGGTAGAGGACAGCCTGAAACCTGAACAGAATATCGAAGGTGGGGTCAAATACCTGCATTGGCTCATGAACGAGTTCGACAATGACCCGATTCTCGTACTGGCAGGTTACAATGCCGGCGAAGGGGCCGTGCGCAAGCATAGTGGTGTGCCACCTTATGCCGAGACCAGAGACTACGTGCCCAAGGTTCTGGCCGCGTTTCAGGTCGCGAGTGCTCTTTGTACAACAACACCGCAGTTCGTTTCGGACCCCTGCATTTTTCAGACTTCGAACTAAAAAAGGCCCGCGTCGCAGCGGGCCTTATGAATCATTGGCCTGAGGTCAATCTACGATTGTTGCCTGAGTCGCTCCTCGCATCTCGTCCTCGCTGACGCCGTCGGCCAGTTCGACGATCTTCAGGCCACCTTCGACGACATCCAGAACACCCAGATTGGTGATGATGCGATCCACAACGCCCTGGCCAGTCAGAGGCAGCGTGCATTCCTTCAGCACTTTTGAATCACCATGCTTGTTGGTGTGATCCATCACTACAATCACGCGACCAACGCCAGCGACCAGATCCATCGCACCGCCCATACCTTTGACCAGCTTGCCGGGGATCATCCAGTTGGCGAGGTCTCCTTTCTCGTCCACTTCCATCGCACCCAAAATCGCAGCAGCGATCTTACCGCCTCGGATCATGGCGAACGAGGTCGCGCTATCGAAGTAAGAGGTACGGGACAGTTCGGTAATCGTCTGCTTGCCTGCGTTGATCAGGTCAGCGTCTTCCTCGCCCTCAAACGGGAAAGGCCCCATGCCCAGCATACCGTTTTCGGACTGTAGGGTGATGTCCTTGTCCCCTACATAGTTCGCTACCAGCGTCGGAATACCGATGCCGAGGTTCACATACATGCCGTCTTCCAGCTCTTCTGCCGCACGTGCGGCCATCTGATTGCGATCCCAGGGCATTATGCGTCCTCCTTCTTGCGGGTGGTGCGCTGTTCGATGCGCTTTTCGTGGCTGCCTTGGATAATGCGATGCACATAGATGCCGGGCAGGTGTATCGAATCCGGGTCAAGTGAACCGCGCGGGACGATTTCTTCAACCTCAGCCACACAAATCTTGCCGCAGGTTGCAGCGGGCACGTTGAAGTTGCGGGCGGTCTTGCGGAACACGAGGTTCCCGGTGTCATCGGCTTTCCACGCCTTTACGATCGCGAGGTCGGCAAAGATGCCTTCCTCCATGATATAGGTCTCGCCGTTGAAGTCCTTGTGCTCTTTGCCTTCAGCGATCACCGTTCCCACGCCCGTCTTGGTGTAAAACCCGGGGATGCCAGCGCCACCGGCCCGCATCCGCTCGGCCAGTGTGCCTTGTGGATTGAATTCCAGCTCCAGTTCTCCACTGAGATACTGGCGCATGAATTCGGCGTTTTCCCCGACGTAAGAGCTGATCATCTTTTTGACCTGCTTAGTCTGCAGCAGGATGCCGATGCCAAAATCATCCACACCTGCGTTATTCGAGGCAAATGTCAGATCCTTCGCGCCTGAGGCCTTGATTGCTTCAAGCAGCATTTCCGGGATACCGCACAGCCCAAAGCCGCCCGCAGCGATCAGCATGCCGTCCGATATCACCCCATCGAGCGCCTCATCGGCATTGTCATAGATTTTCTTCATGGAAAACTCCCCCAATGACATGATGTTGGGCCGATTTGTGCCGCCACGTCACGGGGAAGTCAACGAATCCAAGGGGCAGGTGGTATTTCTACCTAACTTGCTTTCTTGGTGGTCTTCTTGGCAGCAGCTTTCTTCTTGGGGGCTGCCTTTTTCTTTGTGCCTTTCTTGGCCGCGCGTTCATTGACCAGTTCGATGGCCATTTCCTGGGTCACATCCTCGGGCTTGATGTCTTTGGGGATCGTCGCGTTGACCTTTTCCCATTTCACATACGGTCCATAGCGCCCGTCCAGTACCTGCATCGCGCCGCCATCGGGATGGTCGCCCAGCTCTTTCAGCGGCTTCGCGGCCGCCCGACGTCCGCGACCTGGATTGGCGCGTTTTTCGGCCAACAGTTCGACGGCGCGGTTCATGCCGATCTCAAACACATCGTTCGGGTCTTTGAGGTTGGCGTAGACAGGCTTTGCCTCGTCGGCCAACTGATGCATTAGATAAGGTCCAAAGCGACCAAAGTTCGAACTGATCATGCCGCCTTCGGGGTGCTCGCCGATCTGACGGGGCAAGGACAGAAGAGTCAGCGCTTTCTCCAGATCCATGTCGTCTTTGCTCCAGCCACGGGGCAGGGACGCACGAGGAGGCTTCTTGTTCTCAGGCGTGGGCTCTCCGCGCTGGACATATGGCCCAAATCGACCGGATTTCAGCCAGATCTCATCGCCCCCATCTTCGCCCAGCAAGCGTTCGTCACCTTCCGCGCCTTCGCCCGCAATGGGGCGGGTATAGGTGCATTCCGGATAGTTGCCGCAGCCCACGAACCCACCGGTACGCGAAGTTTTCAGGTGCAACTGCCCCACACCGCATTTCGGACAGATGCGCGGGTCCGAGCCATCTTCACGCGGAGGATACAGCTGGGGCGCCAAAGCCTCGTCCAGCTTGTCCAGCACTTCCGAGATACGCAGCTCGGACGTTTCGCCAATCGCGGCTGAGAAATCGCGCCAGAACTTGCCCAGCAAATCCTTGTAATCGCGATCGCCTGCGCTGACGTCATCGAGCTCTTCTTCAAGATTGGCAGTGAACTCGTAGCCCACATATTGACGGAAGAAATTCAGCAGGAAGATCGTGACGATCCGGCCCTTTTCTTCGGGGATCAGCCGGTTCTTGTCTTTGCGCACATATTCGCGGTCCTGAATCGTGGTCACGATTGAGGCATAGGTCGAAGGACGACCGATCCCCAGCTCTTCCATCCGTTTGACCAGCGTGGCCTCGGTATAGCGTGGCGGTGGCTGAGTGTGGTGCTGCACCGCCAGAACAGACTCGTTCTCAGCCAGAATGGCGGCTTTTTCCGATTCACCAGTTGCCTTCGCAAACTGATCGCGCAGCGATGTCTTGGCAAAACGGGCTGGATCGCCCTGCATGATCTGCGGCAGGCGCTTGTCGTCATCGTCGACCACGTCATCGCGGCCCTCTTCGTAGACGCGCATGAAACCATCGAACAGCACCACCTGACCTGTGGCGCGCAGGCCGACCTGACCGTCGGTGCTGGTGATTTCGACCGTCGTGCGCTCCAGCCGCGCGGCGGCCATCTGACAGGCAATGGTGCGTTTCCAGATCAGATCATAAAGCTTGCGCTGATCCTCATCGGTCACCTTCAGCGCCTTGGCATCGCGCGACATATCTGTCGGGCGAATACACTCGTGTGCTTCCTGAGCGTTTTTGGCCTTGTTTTTGTACATGCGCGGGCTGTCTGGCACGTATTCCGCACCATAACGGTCGGCGATTACATCGCGCGCTGCCGCCACGGCCTCGGGGGCCATGTCGATGCCGTCGGTTCGCATGTAGGTAATGTATCCGGCCTCATACAGTCGCTGGGCCACCTGCATCGCATGGCGTGCACCCATGCCGAACTTGCGGCTGGCTTCTTGCTGCAAGGTCGACGTCATGAACGGGGCAGAGGGGTTGCGCGCGGCAGGCTTGGCCTCGACCGATGTCACGCTCAGATCACGGCTGGTGATCGCCTGAACCGCCAGTTCGGCTTGCGTTGCGTTGGCCAGATCGTGCTTGTCCAGTTTCTTGCCTGCCAGCGTGACCAGACGCGCCTCGTAGGTCTGGCCCCGAGGCGTCTCGAACACAGCTTTGACCGACCAGTATTCGACCGGCTTGAAGGCTTCGATCTCCATCTCGCGTTCAACGATGAGGCGCAGGCAGACCGATTGCACGCGCCCCGCTGAACGGGCACCCGGCAACTTGCGCCACAGAACGGGTGACAGGTTGAACCCTACCAGATAGTCCAACGCGCGGCGGGCCAGGTAAGCCTCGACCAGCGGCATATCGACCTCACGCGGGTTCTGCATCGCCTCGGTCACGGCGTCCTTGGTGATCGCGTTGAACGTCACACGGCTGACTGGCGTGTCCTTCTTGATCGAACGCCGCTTGGTCAGCGCTTCTTGGAGGTGCCAGCTGATTGCCTCGCCTTCTCGATCAGGGTCGGTCGCGAGGATCAGTGCGTTGTCTTCTTTCAGAGCGTCGGCGATCGCCTTGACATGCTTACGGCTGTCATTGCCGACCTCCCATTTCATTGAAAATTCATGCTCGGGATCGACCGACCCATCCTTCGGCGGCAGGTCCCGCACATGGCCATATGAGGCCAAAACGGTGTAGTCGGGGCCAAGATATTTATTGATCGTTTTTGCTTTGGCCGGAGATTCTACAACAACTACGGGCATTTAAGAGGAATCCTCGCTCGACGGATTTTGCGCTTTGTATGACCGTGCAAAATGTGTGGGGCAAGATCGAATTGTCAATGCGTTCGTTTTCACTACTAAAAATACTCTGAATTCAAGCCGGTTCTGGCCGCACCGCTCGCGGAATCCGGTGTCGAATCCGTTCGATAGCTTAGGCGCAAAGTGACAGAAGGCCGCCTGGTTGCCGCTGAATCTTGCCCTCAAGCTCCAGATCGACCAACACAGGGCCGACTTCGCCCGCAGATGCAGCGATGTCCCGGATCAACTGGTCTTCCGCGATCGGAGATGGGCCAAGTCGAGTCAGAATCGCCTCGTGCAAGGCTTGGGGCGTGAATTCGGCTGAGTCTGCGTCGGTTCCAAGGGGTAGGATTTGTTGGGCAGAAGATTGTAGCTGTTGCTTGGGCAAAGCATCAATCACGTCTTCTGCATTGCGGACGAGTATAGCCCCGTCTCGGATCAGCAGATTGCATCCTGCGGCACGAGCGTCAAAGGGATGGCCGGGCACGGCCAGAACCTCGCGCCCTTGGTCCAGGGCGTCCCGCGCGGTGATCAAGCTGCCGGATTTCGCCGCGGCCTCGACAACGACCACTGCCTGCGCCAGACCCGAGATAATGCGATTGCGGCGCGGAAAATGTCGTGCCTGAGGTGTTGTGCCCATCGGTTGTTCAGACAGGCGAAGACCGGTTTCTGCGATATCTCGCGCAAGATCGGCATTTTCGGCCGGATAAATCACATCTACCCCACCTGCTAACACTGCCACAGTACCGGTCGCCAACGTGGCGAGGTGCGCCGAGGTGTCAATGCCGCGGGCAAGCCCCGAGACCACGACATAGTCTTGCTTACCCAGATCCGTCGCCAACGCCCGCGCCATGCGCGCGCCCAGCGAAGAACAGTTCCGTGCCCCGACCATGGCAATTGCCCGGCGTTTCAAGATCGACGGATCGCCGATTGCCCAAAGCATCGGGGGCGCATCCGAAAGGTCACATAACGCGTAAGGGTAATCGGCGGCCCCAAGGCACAAAAGCCGCGCTTTGGCGACCTTTGCGGCCTTGAGCTCCGCCTCAATTACGCCGGGCGGGCAGATTTCATAATCCTCGATCCCGGCAGCGCGCGCCATTTCCGGCAACGCGGCCAGCGCGTTCTGCGCCGAGCCATGTTCGCGCAATAAGCGCCGGAATGTTGCCGGCCCTACTTTGCGTGAGCGCAACAGACGGAGCCAGGAAAACCGGTCCTCTTCCGTGGTGGGTGGGAGTGGGGGGTGATTGGAAGAAAGCTGCTCTTCGGTCATCCGATGCTCCGCCTGATTGCAAAACTGGTTTACGGTGCAGCGGGTTAACAGCCTGTGAATCTTAGAAAATTAGATCAGTATTTTTCGAACCCATCCCTCGGAGAGATGATTATGTCATTGAAAGAAAGAAGGAAAATTCGTGCGAATTATCTTGGCTCACATATCCATGGATGAGTTTTTGATTTGACGCGAAGGGTAGTGTGTTAACCCTTCGCGCCTCGATTCTCATTTTGGGCCGACTCAGGTGGCAGAGCCGCCCACAGTCAGCCCATCCATCAAAACGGTAGGTTGGCCGACACCGACCGGCACCCATTGCCCATCCTTGCCACATGTGCCCATGCCGGGATCCAGCGCCATGTCATTGCCCAGTCCCCGAATGCGTTTTAGCGCCGAGGGGCCGTCGCCAATCAGCGTCGCGCCTTTGACCGGAGCGCCGATCTTCCCGTTCTCGACACGATATGCCTCGGTGCAGGAGAACACGAACTTGCCGTTGGTGATGTCGACCTGGCCACCGCCGAAGCCCACAGCCCAGATGCCGTTTTTGATATCTGCCACCAACGAGGCCGGATCGGCATCGCCACCCAACATGATCGTGTTGGTCATGCGCGGCATCGGTTTATGGGCATAGCTTTGACGCCGGCCGTTCCCGGTTGGAGCAACGCCCATCAGGCGTGCGTTCTGGCGGTCCTGCATATATCCGGTGAGGATTCCATCCTCGATCAGAACTGTACGCGAACTGGGTGTACCCTCGTCATCCATTGATATCGAACCGCGTCGGTCTGCAATCGTCCCATCATCCACGACTGTTACACCTTTCGAAGCGATCTGCTGCCCCATCAGCCCGGCAAAAGCGGAACTGCCCTTGCGGTTGAAATCACCTTCAAGCCCGTGGCCGATGGCCTCGTGCAACAGAATACCGGGCCATCCGGGGCCCAACGCGACTTCCATCACGCCGGCAGGTGCAGGGACGGCATCCAGATTGACCATCGCGATCCGCAGAGCCTCACGCGCCTTATCTTGCCAGTCTGAGGGATCGATCAAGCCATCCAGCCCAACACGTCCGCCACCTCCGGCAGAGCCGCTTTCGCGCCTGCCGTTCTGTTCTACGATAACCGAGATGTTCAGGCGGGTCATCGGGCGTATATCGCGCACCTGCACACCATCGGGGCGAAGAATCTCGACCTCCTGCACTGCAGCGGCAATCGTGGCGCTGACTTGCACAACCCGGGAATCCAGATCACGGGTAAAAGCGTCTATCTCGCGCAGTGTCTCGATTTTGACCGGGAAGGCGGCGGATTCGATCGGGTCTTCATCGGTATATAACCTGGTATTGGTGGCACGTGGTGGCCCGGCCAGCGTCCCACCACCATCGCCGACCGCCAACCGCGCGGTTTCGGCTGCACGCTTCAGAGAGGGAATCGAAACATCCGTTGAATGCGCGTATCCAGCCACTTCACCCTGCACCGCGCGAAGACCGAATCCCTCGGAAGCGTCGTAAGAGGCCGTGCGTAATCGACCGTCATCAAACACCAAAGATTCGGATTTGCGCCGTTCTACGAACAGTTCCCCATCCTCGGCGCCATCAGTTGCAGCCTTCAGTACAGCAAGCGCTTCATCCTTCGGAAGAACGCTTTCAAACGGGCGAAACGGGGCCTGAGTCATCAGTTGTGACCTTTCGGGTTTGATCCAGATCAAAAATAGCGTCTGTTTGACGCAAGCATTTTGCTTTATCTACCCGACGGAATATGGTTTTTAACGCGGCCAAAGACAACGGGAGAGGTGCGACCGATTCACACCTTTTCGCGAGAGACGCAAAGATCAAACGATCAGGACAGAAAATGAAGAATGCTTTGATGCTTTCCGGGCTTGCTACGGCCCTCTCCAGCCTTCCCGCCATGGCTCAGGAGCTTGAGATTATTGGCAAGCCGGTTGACGGCGGCATGGGGTTCCAGCCTGCTGCCACCAGCCTTGCCGAAGGGATTCAGTCGCTGGACAACATGATTCTGGTGATCATCACCGCGATCTGTGTGTTTGTTGCGGGTCTGCTGGTTTACTGCATCGTACGCTACAACCAGCGCGTAAACCCGAACCCGGCTCGGTTCTCGCATTACACTCCGGTTGAGATTGCCTGGACTTTGGGCCCGATCCTGATTCTGGTCTTCATCGGGGCTTTCTCGCTGCCGGTTCTTTTCAAGCAACAAGAGATTCCCGAAGGCGACATCACCATCAAAGTCGTGGGGAACCAGTGGTACTGGACCTACGAATATGTCGATCATGACTTTGCCTTCGATAGCTATCTTCTGGGCCACCCGGCCACCCTCGACGAGGGCGCGCGCCCGGCGGATGCCGACGTAACACCGTTTGTTCTGGACGATGCGATGCGGGCGAAGCTGGCCGATGCAGGCTATGGCGAAGACGAATGGCTGCTCGCCACCGACACCGCGGTCGTTGTTCCGGTCGGCAAGATTGTCGTGATGCAGGTTACTGCATCGGACGTGATCCATTCCTGGACCATTCCTTCGTTCGGCGTGAAGCAGGACGGCGTTCCTGGTCGTCTGGCCGAACTGTGGTTCGAAGCAGACAAGGAAGGCGTCTATTTCGGACAGTGTTCTGAGCTGTGCGGTAAAGACCATGCCTATATGCCAATCACTGTCAAAGTGGTCAGCGAAGAGGCATATGAACAGTGGCTGCAGGGCGCGCTTGAAGAATATGCAGGTCAGCCTGCTTCCTACCAAGTGGCCTCGAACTAAGCCCTTTGCGGCCTAGATAAACACATGCGAGCTGCGCGGAAATCGCGCAGCTTTTGCCCCGAAAAGGACCGGATATGAGCGACGCAAGCTTCAATGCCAGCACCGTCTCTGCGCAGACCCGCGCGGACGAGGCCAGCTTTGGCGATTATTTCGCCCTGCTGAAGCCGCGCGTGATGTCGCTGGTCGTATTCACGGCTTTGGTCGGACTGCTTGCGGCTCCGGTTCCGATACATCCATTTGTTGGCTTCTGCGCCATCCTGTTCATCGCTATTGGTGGCGGTGCATCCGGCGCGCTGAACATGTGGTGGGACGCGGATATCGACCGCGTGATGAAGCGCACCAAAGGCCGTCCAATCCCCTCTGGCAAAGTTGAAGAAGGCGAGGCATTGGCGCTGGGTCTGGCTCTGTCTGGCCTGTCCGTGATTATGCTGGGTTTGGCAACCAACTGGTTTGCAGGGGCGTTTCTGGCCTTCACTATTTTCTTCTATGTTGTCGTCTACACGATGTGGCTGAAACGCTCGACGCCTCAGAACATCGTCATTGGTGGTGCCGCGGGAGCGTTCCCGCCGGTCATCGGATGGGTCGCGGCCACTGGCTCGATGACGCTCGAACCGTGGTTGATGTTTGCCCTGACATTCATGTGGACACCTCCGCATTTCTGGGCGTTGGCCTTGTTCATGCGCTCGGACTATGACGATGCCGGGGTGCCGATGTTGACCGTCACCCATGGTCGACGCGCGACGCGCTGGCATATTCTGGTTTATACCGCGTTGCTGGCGTTGCTGGCGGTGGGGACTGCGTTCTCGGATATCGGAGGCCCGATTTATCTAGTTGTTGCGCTGGTTCTGAATGGCTTGTTTCTGCGGGGGGCCTGGCAGATTTCTCGTCGAAACGAAGACGATTCGGAGGCCGACAACTTCAAGGTCGAACGCAGTTTCTTCAAACTGTCGCTGCTGTACCTGTTTCTGCATTTCGGCGCGATTCTCGTCGAGGCCCTGTTGAAACCTTACGGATTAGGAGGCTGGTCATGAGCCTGCGCAAAACTCACGAACTTCACCAAAGACGGTTCAGCCGCAATCTGGGCGTCGGCCTGACACTGGCCGCGTTCATCGTGATCATCTTCGGCCTGACAGTCGTCAAGGTCTCGAACACAGATTTTAGTCTGGCGACGCAGCAGGTGCAGAACTGATGAAGTTGACGGGGCCACAGAAAACGGTCGCGCAACTGGTCGGCGTCGTCGTCCTTATGGGCGGTTTGGCATGGGCAGCGGTGCCGTTTTATAATTGGTTCTGCCGGGTCACGGGGTATGGAGGGACCACGGGGGTTGCCGAGAAAGCCCCTGATGACATTCTCGACCAAGTGGTGACGGTCCGATTTGATGCCTCCAAGGCCAAGGGTATGCCGTGGGAATTCAAGCCCGTCGAACGCGAGATGAAAATACGTATCGGTGAGACAGGTCTGGCGTTCTACGAAGCGTACAACCCAACCGACAAGCCCGTCGCAGGGCAGGCGTCCTACAACGTGGCGCCCTATTCCGCCGGGGGGTATTTTCAGAAAATCGCCTGTTTCTGCTTCGATGAACAGGTGTTGGAGCCGGGTGAGCGAGTCGAGATGCCCGTTACGTTCTTCGTCGATCCCGAACTGATCGAAGATCCCGAAGCAAAATATGTGCATACGATCACGCTGTCGTATACATTCTATGAGATTGATCTGCCCGAGGGCTATGCCGCCCTTGATGTGCAGGCTGAAACAAACAAGAACTAACGCCTGTAGGTGAGGGACGCTGATGGCACACGCAAAAGACCATGATTACCACATTCTGAACCCGTCAATCTGGCCACTGATCGGCGCGGTAAGCGGATTTGTGATGCTGTTCGGGGCCGTTCTTTGGATGCACGGGATTACCCCGTGGATCTTCTGGATGGGGCTGGTCGGGGTTCTTTATACCATGTTTGCATGGTGGTCCGAAGTCGTGGTCGAAAGCCGTCAGGGCGATCATACGCCGGTCGTGCGTATCGGCCTGCGCTATGGCTTTATCCTGTTCGTGATGTCCGAGGTGATGTTCTTCTTCGCCTGGTTCTGGTCGTTCTTCAAACATCGCATGTATCCGATGTACGACTATGCCGGTACTGAATACATCCAGCCGGATATCCACGCCGTTGATCCGTTCCACCTGCCACTGATCAACACTTTGGTCCTGTTGCTGTCAGGTTGTGCGATTACTTGGGCCCACCACGCGCTTGTTCATGACAATGACCGCAAGGCGCTGATCAATGGTCTGGCCATTGGTATCGTTCTGGGCATCGCCTTTACTGCGCTTCAGGCGTTTGAATACTATGAGTTACTGGCCCATGAGGGTTGGGAGTTCGGTGGCGATCAGTTCTATTCGAACTTCTTCATGGCAACCGGTTTCCACGGCGCGCATGTGATTATCGGCACCATCTTCCTGTCGGTCTGTCTGATCCGCGCCCTGAAGGGGGACTTTACGCCCGAGAAACACGTCGGGTTTGAGGCTGCCGCATGGTATTGGCACTTCGTTGACGTCGTCTGGCTGTTCCTGTTTTTCGCCGTCTACATCTGGGGTCAGGCCCCGCTGATGTAACGCCACGCAGGTGATCCAATTGCAAAAGCCGCCCCACGGGGCGGCTTTTTCTCAATCAGGGGCGCAAGATTGCGCCCCATACAATTACATGGTTGCACTTCGGTTCACGTGCCCCTTAACAAGGCGCCGGTTCCCGCAACAAGGTCTGATCCCAATATGCGTCGCATTCTGTTTCTGCTGATCTTCGGCTTTGCCGGTCTGGGCCTGCTGCTGTCGCTGGGCATTTGGCAACTGCAGCGGCTGACCTGGAAACAGGAGGTGCTGGCCGAGATCGAAAGCCGCATCGCTGCCGATCCTGTCGCCTTGCCAGAGCAAGTCTCCGAGGATGTGGACAAATACCTTCCGGTGACGGTCGCAGGCGAGATCGAACCGGGCGAGATCCACGTTTTGGTTTCGGTCAAGCAGGTGGGGCCGGGGTATCGGATCATCCAGTCCTTTACCACCGACGACCGGACTATTCTGGTGGATCGCGGCTTTGTGCCGACCACAGCCAAGCAGGCTGTTCGCCTGACTGGCCCGATGGAAATCACCGGCAACCTGCACTGGCCCGATGAAGTCGATGGCTACACGCCTGACGCAGATATTGGCGGCAACATCTGGTTCGCCCGTGATGTGCCCAATCTGGCCGCCGCGCTGGGGGCTGAGCCGGTGTTGCTAATTGCCCGCTCGGAAACCGATCCGAATGTAACGCCAATGCCGGTGGATACGGCGGGCATCCCCAACGATCATTTGCAATATGCAATCATCTGGTTTGGTCTTGCTCTGGTCTGGGCCGCAATGACCGGATACTTCCTGTGGCGCAGCCGTGCCAATTCCGAAAGTGACGCGACATGAAATACATCTCGACCCGCGGGCAGGCGCCCGAACTGACCTTTGAAGAGGCGATGCTGACCGGACTGGCCCGTGATGGTGGTCTGTACTTGCCCGCTGAAATTCCGGTGATGTCGCAGGACGAAATTGCTGCGTTGGCTGGCCTGTCCTATGAAGAAATCGCATTCCGCGTGATGTGGCCTTATGTGAGCGGCTCGTTCTCTGATGATGAGTTCAAAAAGATCATAGCGCGCGCTTATGAGGGCTTCGGCCATGACGCCCGCGCGCCCTTGAAGCAGCTGAACGAGAACCATTTTCTGCTGGAGCTGTTTCACGGCCCCACGCTGGCCTTCAAAGATTTCGCCATGCAGCTAATCGGCCAGCTGTTCCAGGTCGCGCTCAAACGGCGCGAAGATCGCGTGACCATTGTCGGCGCGACGAGCGGGGACACCGGTTCTGCCGCCATCGAGGCGTTCCGTGGGCTGGACGCGGTGGATGTGTTCATCCTGTTCCCACATGGCCGTGTTTCAGAAGTGCAGCGCCGTCAGATGACTACGCCAGCAGACAGTAATGTGCACGCTTTGGCGGTAGACGGCGATTTCGATGACTGTCAGGCCGCGCTCAAAGACATGTTCAACGACTTTGATTTCCGCGACGGTGTAAAACTTGCAGGCGTCAATTCGATCAACTTCGCCCGCGTGTTGGCACAGATCGTTTACTATTTCTCCGCCGCCGTCAGCCTCGGCGCGCCACATCGCAAGGTCAGCTTCACCGTGCCGACAGGGAATTTCGGCGATATCTTCGCAGGCTATCTGGCCAAACGCATGGGGCTGCCCATCGATCGTCTGGTGGTGGCGACCAACCAGAACGATATTCTGCATCGCTGTCTCTCCGGCGAGGGATATTTCAAGGGCGATACAATCCCCTCAATCAGCCCTTCAATGGATATTCAGGTTAGCTCGAACTTTGAGCGCGCACTGTACTACGCCTATGGCGAAGATGGCGGCGCAGTCGCTCAGTTGATGGACGAACTCAAGAGCGGAGGTTTCAATGTCAGCCAAGGCGCGATGGAGGCTCTGCGAGAAAGCTTTGACTCGGGCCGCGTTTCTGAGGACGAGACGCTTGAGACGATCAGGCGCACGATGGTCCACAGCGCCGAGTTGGTTTGTCCGCACACCGCCGTTGGGATCAAAGTGGCTGAAGACCACCGCGCTGCCGATGTGCCCATGATCACGCTCGCAACCGCGCATCCCGCGAAGTTCCCGGCGGCGGTCGAGAAGGCAAGCGGCGAACATCCGCCTCTTCCATCCCGCATGTCTGATCTGTATGAACGTCCGGAACGGGTGACCCGCGTTGCGAACGATCTGGGTGCCCTTGAGGATCATATCAGAAGGCATATTGCTGAGTGACAGTCAGACAGGACCAACTGAAGAACGGATTTCGTGTCGTCAGTGAACATATGCCGGGGCTGCAATCTGCGGCCATCGGCATCTGGGTAACCGCCGGTGGGCGGCACGAGCGGATCGAGCAGAACGGTATCGCGCATTTCCTTGAGCATATGGCGTTCAAGGGAACCCAGCGGCGTTCTGCGCTGCAAATTGCCGAAGCGATCGAGGATGTGGGCGGGTACATCAACGCCTATACCTCGCGCGAAGTTACGGCCTATTATGCACGCGTATTGAAGGACGATGTGGCGCTGGCCATGGATGTCATCGGCGACATCGTCCTGAACCCGGTGTTCGACCCGCGCGAGATCGAGGTCGAGCGCGGCGTGATCCTGCAGGAAATCGGTCAGGCCTATGACACACCTGACGATGTGATCTTTGACTGGCTGCAAGAGCAGAGCTATCACGACCAACCCCTTGGCCGCACCATTCTGGGCCCGACCGAGCGCGTCAGTGCGTTTTCCCGCGAGGACTTGTCTGGTTTCGTGGCCGAACACTACGGGCCGGAACAGATGATCCTGTCTGCAGCTGGAGCTGTGGACCACGATGCGCTGATGAAACTGGCCGAAGAGATGTTCGGCCACCTGCAGCCGCGCAAGGGTCTGATCCCCGACGCTGCGCGGTTCACTGGTGGTGAGGCGCGGCAGGAGAAAGAACTGGAGCAGGCGCATTTCGCGCTGGCGCTGGAAAGTCCGGGCTATCGCGATGATGCGATCTATACGGCCCAGATTTACTCGACCGCTCTGGGTGGAGGCATGTCCTCGCGCCTGTTTCAGGAAGTGCGCGAGACGCGCGGGCTTTGCTATACGATCTTTGCTCAGACCGGTGCTTATGCGGATACCGGTACGACAACGATTTACGCAGGCACCTCGGCCGATCAGGTGGGCGAATTGGCGACGATTACCATCGACGAGATGAAGCGCGCTGCCGAAGACATGAGCGCAGAAGAGGTTGCCCGCGCGCGGGCCCAGATGAAGGCCGGGATGCTGATGGGGCTGGAAAGCCCGTCGAACCGGGCCGAACGGCTGGCGCGGCTGGTGCAGATCTGGGGACGTGTGCCCTCGCTTGAGGACACCGTGGCCAAGATCGATGCGGTCAGCACCGAGGACGTGCGTGCCTTTGCCGAAGACATGGCAGTCAAAGCCCCTGCAGCGCTGGCGTTGTATGGGCCGGTCTCGGGCGCACCGACGCTGGTGGATCTGCAGGAGAGGCGTGCGGCGTGATGCTGTTAGGCAGACGCAAGCTGAAACTCGAAACCGAGCGCTTGACGCTGCGCCCGCCCATGCATTCCGACTTCAACGACTGGACCGCCCTGCGGCGTGCTTCAAAGGACTATCTGGTGCCGTGGGAGCCGGTTTGGGCCAAGGACCATCTGAGCCGAAAGTCGTTTACCAACCGGGTCTATTGGGCCCAGCGCTCAGTCGCGAGTGGAACGGCGATACCTCTGTTCCTGTTTCGTCGCACAGACAATATTCTGCTAGGGGCGATCACGTTGGACAATGTTCGCCGTGGTCCGGCGCAGGCTGGCACCTTGGGCTATTGGACCGGGCAGGCCTTTGCGCGTCAGGGGTTCATGCGCGAAGCAATTGGCGCCGTTGTTCATCACGCCTTCACCCGTCTGGATTTAAGCCGGATCGAGGCCGCGTGTTTGCCTGAGAACAAGGCCTCTCGCGGTCTGCTGGAAAGCTCAGGCTTCAAATACGAAGGCGTGGCGCAGTCTTATCTGCAGATCAATGGGCGCTGGCGAACACATGTTCTGTATGCCAGCCTAAGGTCCGATCGTCGGGGCAAGACTGAGGCAGGCTAGAGGGCTCTGCCGCCAGGCATGGCAAGCCTCCTGTCCTGGAGATATCCGTGGCCAGATCAACAAGGGCATGACTTGTTGGCCCATTGCGCTACACTTGCCCTATGTGGCGGTTTGTTGCGGGACTGATGATGATTGCATGCGGGGCTGTGGCGCAGGAGCGGCGGCCTAGTCACTGTATCGCCATCGCAGATGCGGCACCGGGGATTGAATATCTTCACAAAGCGGCGTGGCAGGATCCCGTGCCCGAGTTTTCGGTTCGTATCAGCTATGTCGCGCATGCATCGTTTCTGATCCAGACACAGGGCGGGCTGAACGCGGTGACCGATTTCACCGGTTTTATCGGCGGCGCTGCGCTAATTCCTGACGTGGTCACAATGAACCATGCGCACAGCACCCACTGGACTGCCCATCCCGATCCGGCCATCCCGTATGTCTTGCCGGGCTGGGGCGAGTTCGGCGAAGGCATCGAGCACCATCTTGATCTGGGTGAGATGCTGATTCGCAATGTGTCGACCGATATCCGTTCGGCCTATGGCGGTATTGAAGATCGCGGAAACTCGATCTTTGTGTTCGAGGTCGAGGGGTTGTGCATCGGCCATCTGGGGCATCTGCATCACATTCCGTCGGATGAACAATTCGCTGCACTGGGTCGGCTGGATGTGGTCATGGCGGCGGTGGACGGAGGCACCACGATGCCCTTGCCCGAGATGGTTCAGGTTCTGAAACGCCTCAAAAGCTCGGTCATTATCCCGATGCATTGGTTCTCGGACTTTTCGCTCCAGCGGTTTTTGGTGGATATTCGGGATGAATTCCCGGTTGAACGGGATGGGGTGTCCGAGATTGTCGTCTCGTTGCGCACGCTGCCCGACAGGCCGACGGTTGTGGTGCTGGAGCCTCAGTACCTGATAGAGCTGGAATAGGGCTTGTCGCGGCCCGTGGCCTTTGGCAGGGAAGAGCCATGAAACTGAACCCTGCAGACAGCCGCCTTGCCGAAGCAATCAGAGCCCGATTGGGTGCTGACGTTTTGCGCCCGATTGCAGATCGTTACCTTGAAGAGCCGCGTCAGCGGTTTGTCGGGCAGCCCGGTTTGCTTGCCTTGCCGCGCACCGTGGAAGATGTGTCGGCTTTGGTGCAATTGGCCGCAGACGCTCGGGTGCCTGTTGTCCCTTATGGCGGCGGCACCGGCCTGGTAGGAGGGCAGGTTGTTCCGGATGGTCCTGTCCCTTTGATCATTTCCCTGGAACGGATGACGGCGATACGGGCGACTTACCCCACCGAGAACATACTTGTGGCCGAGGCCGGTGCCATTCTGGCCGACGTCCAGACTGCCGCTGAAGACGCGGACCGTCTATTTCCCCTGTCGCTGGCTGCGCAGGGTTCTTGCCGGATTGGCGGCAATCTGGCCACCAATGCGGGTGGCGTGAATGTGCTGCGCTATGGCAATGCACGCGATCTGTGCCTGGGGCTTGAAGTGGTATTGCCCAGTGGTGAGATCTGGCACGGGCTTAGCCGGTTGCGTAAGGACAACACCGGTTATGATTTGCGCAACCTGATGATCGGGTCCGAAGGGACACTTGGCATCATCACCGCGGCGGCGTTGAAGCTGTTCCCGCGACCCAGGGGCGTTGGAACCGCAATGTTTCAGGTCTCTTCACCCGAGGCTGCAATTGATCTGTTGTCAGTGGCGCGGGATCAAGTGGGGGAAGCGGTCAGTACGTTTGAGTTGATCCATGGGCAGGGACTCGAATTCCTGACCGAGGTTTTGCCCGACGTGCGGCAACCCTTTGCGGCAACACCAGAATGGAGTGTGTTGATCGAGCTGGGCCTGTCTGTCGGCCAAGACCCTTCGGACATGCTTGAGGCGATTTATATCGCCGCTGATGAGCGCGATCTGGTCCGCGATGCGGTTATCGCACAGAGCGAAGCACAGCGGTCCGAACTCTGGGCCGTGCGCGAGCGCATCCCCGAGGCCAACCGGCTGATCGGATCAGTTTCCAGCCATGATATCTCGGTCCCGATTTCCCGCATTCCAGAGTTCATTCGGCGTGGTGCGGATGTGGTGGCTGGGCAGGGGCCGTTTCGCGTGAACTGCTTTGGACATCTGGGCGACGGTAATCTGCACTATAACGTGTTTCCACCTGCCGGGCAGGATAAGGCGGAGTTTGTCGCACAGCGGGGCGCGGTCAAACGCGCGGTACATGATCTGGTTCAAGAATTTGGTGGATCGGTCAGCGCCGAACACGGTGTCGGTCGGCTCAAGACAGATGATCTGGAACGCTATGGTGATCCGGTCAAGTTGCAGGCCATGAGGGCGATTAAAACAGCGCTTGATCCTCAGGGGATTATGAACCCCGGGGCGGTTCTGGCCTAATAGACGCGCCCCGGACGTATACCGGGGCGCTGCGGTTCTTTACGACGCGGGCAGAATGACCTTGTCGATCACATGGATCACGCCGTTCTCGGCTTCGATATCGGCTTGCACAACGTTGGCATCATTCACCATGACGCCATTGTCGAGATCGATGGTGATATCTCCGCCCTGCACGGTGGCGGCGGTCATGTCATCGGACAGATCACCCGACATCACTTTGCCCGGGACAACGTGATAGGTCAGCACTGCGACCAACTGGTCCTTGTTTTCGGGCTTCAGAAGATTTTCGACCGTGCCCTCGGGCAGCGCTGCAAAAGCCTCATCCGTTGGGGCGAAAACGGTGAACGGCCCTTCGCCTTTCAGCGTTTCAACCAGTTCGGCGGCCTGAACGGCAGCGACGAGCGTTTCAAAACTGCCCGCGCCCACCGCAGTATCGACGATATCCTTGGCGTGCCCGTCTGCCAAAGCAGAGGTGGTCAACAGAAAACTGGCAACTCCAGCAACAGCGAATTTGCGCAACATGACATGATTTCCCTTGTTGAGAATGCCTTAGGTGGCATCATTCGGGGTACGCAGTCAGGTCGCGACAAGATCACAGAATCCAGAGGCAACTGTTTCTTGAATGTGACCCCAATCGCGCTAAGCCTGCGGCGCACGCGATTTCCAGTCACGAGTTTGTGAAGTTTGTGGAGATCAGAGCCCTTCGAACTCGCACAGAACGTGCACGTCCATGCCCAAATCTTCCAGCGCTTTGCGACCACCCAATTCGGGCAGATCGATGATGAACGCGCATGAGATGATCTCGCCGCCCAGCCGTTCGATCAGCTTGATCCCCGCGGCGGCGGTGCCTCCGGTAGCCAGAAGATCATCAACGACCAGGATCTTCTCACCCGGCTGGATGGCGTCATCGTGAATTTCGACGATCGCCTCGCCATATTCCAGCTTGTAGTCCTGGCTGATCGTGGTGCCGGGCAGTTTGCCCTTTTTGCGGATCGGCACGAATCCAACGCTCAGCTGGTGGGCAATCGCACCGCCCAGAATAAAGCCGCGCGCCTCAAGGCCCACAACCTTGTCGATTCGCTCACCGGCGTAAGGGTGCAACATCTGGTCGATTGCCATGCGGAACCCGCGCGGGTCGGCAAACAGGGTGGTGACATCGCGGAACATGATCCCTTCATGCGGGAAATCGACGATGGTCCGAATGTAATCCTTGACCGTTTTGTTTCTGGACATGGGCCACCCCTTTGGCATCAAACACGCGCGGGGTATTTCGCCCATAAGGTGCGGTCATGCAAGAGAACTCTGGCCCCTGCGGCTACTTGCTGCGGCCGCGCATGTCGTTAGGCAGGCCGTAGTAGCGATACAGCGCGTTCGGAAGCCAGGATAGGTGCGGCTTGCGCCAGTTGCGTTGATCCCGAAGAAGAATGGCTTGCGCGACATGAAGGTTCATTGCTTTAATCTCACGTTTGCTGTTATGTGCCCGATATCTACATATTATATGCTGTGTATATACAATGCATCGCACTTAGAATCAAGGGCAGGACGGGGACTGTACGTGTGACCAAGAAAGATGGAAAGAAATCTACCAAGAAAAACAGTCAGTTGGTTTTGCGTCTCGACAAGGATGAGCGCGATGCATTCGTCGAGCTGTGCAGGGATCTGGACACCTCTGCCGCCCGCGAAATCCGCCGGTTTATCCGGGGGTTCATGAAGGAAAACGCTGAAAACTGAAATCACGCCGGGCGGCGCAGAACCGCTGTGGCGATGCCCATTCCTATCAGGGTCAACCCTCCGAACCGGGTCATGGTCGTGATGACGTTCGCGCGTCCGATCATCCGGCGTAACTTGTCCGCCAGCAGCGCATAGGCCAGCGCGTTCAGCCCCGCGAGACCCACAAATGTTGCGATCAGGATCGCGAATTGCGGACCCAAAGGCTCGGCTGGACGCAAGAATTGCGGTACGAAAGCGATGAAGAAGGCAATGGACTTCGGGTTCAGCGCGGTGACTGCAGCGGCATGGCCAAAAACACTGCGGGCGGTCACGTCACGTTCGGTTTCAATTGCTTGCAGCCCGCCCGACGGCGCGCTGCGCAGGAGTTTGACACCCAGCCAGACCAGATAGGCTGCCCCAACCCATTTCAGCACGGTAAACAGTGTGGCAGAGGCCAGCACCAGCGCCCCCAGCCCCAGCAGCGACGCGGTCATCGCCACCAAATCCCCCAATGCGACCCCAGTGGCCGAGGCAACCGCCACACTGCGTCCTTTCGACAGCGCATAGCTAAGCACCAGCAACACGGTCGGGCCTGGGATCAGCAGCAGCGCGGTCGAAGCGGCCACAAAGGCCAGCCAGATTTCAATGGACATGGAGTATCCTATTAGAGTGTTTCCCACACCAAGCCTTGGCACGACGTATTGGTCAAGGCTTTGCGGGCACATTCTCGTGGTGAAACACCGGCTCCAACGGGTTGGCGTTCGGATTTGCGAAGCCGGGGTCGCCTAAATACCGAGGACATGGGGCAGGGAATTCAGGCGTGCAATGCGATCTGGGATTGCCGCAACAGGTTTAAGATTGGATGAAGCTTGGCTTATGCATCTTGAAACGCCTCCAATGTACCCCACTCTCGCAATGCGACCCAAAGGAGGGAGCCATGGTTCAAACCCAACACGCTGAGGCCGATACCGGCCGCGCCAGATCCGGTGTCGAGCGCCTCAAAAGAATCTTGGTAGGACTGCTGTTGGCCGGGGCGATCTTGTATGCGGGCGTCCTCGGATACATGTTTTTCAACCAGCAATCTCTGCTGTACAAACCCGAAGGTACGTTACCGGATCCGGCTTCGGTGGGGTTGGCGGATGTTGATGCGCTGTCGCTGACAATGGCTGATGGTACTGCCCTGACGGTCTGGGCTGCACCCGCTGCAATCCCGGATGCACCGACCGTCCTATTCTTCCACGGCCAAAGCGGCAATCTGGGGGACCGTGCTGAACGGCTGCGCGAAATCCTGAACTCGGGCTACGGGCTGCTTGCCCCCAGCTATCGCGGCTTTCCGGGCAGCGAAGGCGAGCCCTCGGAACTGGCGCTGATCTCTGATGGAGTTCAGCTCTATGACAGGCTGGCGGGTCAGGGCAAAGCTGTGGTGCTGCACGGTCAGAGCCTCGGCACCGGCATTGCCGCCGCTGTGGCTGCCGAGCGTCCCGATGCAGAACTTCTGGTGCTCGAGGCCCCGTTCACTGCAACCGTTGATGTCGCGGCGGAACGCTATCCTTTCCTGCCGGTCTCAGCCTTGATGAGGGATCAGTTCGCCACACGTGATCTTATCGAACAGATCTCGGTGCCGACGTTGATTTTTCACGGCACCGAGGATGAAACTATTCCACTGCATCACGGAAAAGCTCTGGCCGAGATGTCTGATACCGCGCAGATTTACGTGATCCCCGACGGCACCCACAACGATTTGTGGTCGCGTGGCCTATGGGACGAAGTGCAAAAGAAACTGTCGCAGTACTGAGTTTATAACACCCGCCCAGCCACAGCATCCAGCTTGGCCAACAATTCCGGATCGCGCTTTTCAGGCGCGGTCAGGATGGCATACTCCAGCGCCCGGTCGCAGCCATGCGGGCAGGGCGCACGGTCGGTCCCCAGCATAGCGGGCAGACCTTTGACCAATGCCCGGCCTTTTTCCGCATTGCCGGTCAGCGTGGCGATGATGGCGGCCACGTCGACTTCACCGTGATCAGGGTGCCAGCTGTCATAGTCGGTGACCATGGCAATTGAGGCATAACAAAGCTCGGCCTCGCGTGCGAGTTTCGCTTCGGGCATGTTGGTCATGCCGATCACGTCGCACCCCCATTGTTCGCGATATAATTTGGATTCCGCCAATGACGAGAATTGCGGTCCTTCCATCGCCAGATAGGTTCCACCTCGGTGGATGGTGATGCCAGCCGTCTTGCCAGCAGTCTCGCAAGCGTCCGACAGGCGCGGGCAGGTCGGATGCGCAACACTGACATGGGCGACGCAGCCAGTCCCGAAAAAGCTCTTTTCACGGGCAAATGTTCGATCGATGAACTGATCCACGATCACGAAATCACCCGGCGCCATATGTTCGCGGAACGACCCGCAGGCCGAGACCGAGATCACATCCGTTACGCCAAGCCGTTTCAACGCGTCGATATTGGCGCGATAGGGCACCTCGGTCGGCGAGTGCACATGTCCGCGACCGTGACGCGGCAAGAAGGCCATTTCGACCCCATCCAGCGACCCGGTCAGGATCTGATCCGACGGATCGCCCCATGGCGTTTCTACTGTGACCCACTCGGCATTCTCCAGACCATCGATGTCATAAATGCCCGATCCTCCAATGACGGCGATTTTTGTTTGGGCCACGAGTGCTCTCCGTTGAAAATTCCTGCTGTGTGAGTTCTGCGGGCCACAGCTTCATTTGACAAGTGGGTTCAACGGTTTGTGTGCGCTTGGGTCAAGCTATGCGCAGGGCGCATATCAGGGTCCCGCCTGGCGCGGTATCTCAAGACCGGTTTGACCGCTAGAAGGCCCCTTTCGCGCGAACAAAACCGACCAACAGGACCGATCCATGCCCCGAGCCATGCTGGCAAGCTTTGCCAATCGTATAGCCAAACCCGATTTGCGCTGGGTCCCGGATGAGGGATTGACCTTTTCCCGCCTGCGGATCGAGTTGCTGTCCGGTCTCACCGTCGCCTTGGCGCTGGTCCCCGAAGCCGTGGCCTTTGCCTTTGTCGCCGGGGTGCACCCTCTGGTCGGGCTTTATGCCGCATTCCTGGTTGGTCTGATCACTGCGTTGATCGGTGGTCGCCCCGGCATGATCTCGGGCGCAACCGGGGCGCTTGCGGTTGTCATGGTCGCATTGGTTGCGCAGCACGGGGTCGAATACCTGTTCGCTACAGTGGTGCTGATGGGGATTATGCAGATTATCGCAGGAGCGATGCATTGGGGCCGGTTCATCCGTCTTGTGCCGCACCCGGTGATGCTGGGCTTTGTGAACGGCCTGGCGATTGTGATCTTTCTGGCGCAGCTGGGGCAATTCAAAGTGCCCGGAACCATGGAAAATACCGGCCACGGCATGGGCGGTGGCGAGTGGCTCTCAGGCCTACAGCTCTACACAATGCTGGGTCTGGTTGCTCTGACCATGGCTGTGATCTGGATCATGCCCCGCATCACCCGCGTCATCCCAGCGCCTCTGGCCGGGATTTTTGTTGTCGCTGCTTTGGTCATTGGCATTGGGCTGGACGTCCCGCGTGTCGGTGATCTTGCTTCGATCGAAGGCGGCCTGCCCAGCTTCCATATACCTATGGTGCCGCTGAACTGGGAGACCTTTGAAATCATCCTGCCCTATGCCCTGATCCTTGCCGCAATCGGTCTGATTGAATCCCTGCTGACGCTAAACCTTGTGGGTGAGATCACCGGCAAGCGCGGTGGTGCCTCGCAGGAATGTATCGCGCAGGGCACAGCGAACGTAGTCACCGGTTTCTTTGGTGGTATGGGCGGTTGTGCGATGATCGGTCAGTCGATGATCAACGTGAAGTCAGGCGGGCGCACGCGTATCGCAGGTATCGCTGCAGCGCTATTTCTGTTGCTCTTCATCCTGGTGGGTTCGCCTCTGATCGAGCAGATTCCACTGGCCGCACTTGTCGGTGTGATGTTCATGGTGGTGATCGGAACCTTCGCCTGGAATTCGCTGAAGATCATGCGGAAGGTGCCTTTGATGGATGCGTTCGTGATCGTACTGGTGACAGTCGTCACCGTGATGGAAGACCTTGCGGTGGCTGTTGTGGTAGGTGTGATTGTCTCTGCCCTGGCTTATGCATGGAATAACGCCAAACGCATCCACGCGGTTACGCGCGACTCGGAAACGGAAGAAGGGGCGAAGGTCTATGAAATTCAGGGCCCGCTGTTCTTTGGCTCGTCCGAGGGCTTCGTGGAGCTGTTCGACGTAACAAACGACCCCGAGACCGTCATCATCGACTTTGCAGCCAGCCGTGTCGTGGACCAATCCGCGCTGCAGGCTATCGAAAACATCGCCGCCAAATACGAAGCGGCTGGCAAACGCGTCATGCTGCGGCACCTGAGCCGTGACTGTCATACACTGCTGAACAAGGCCGGCCATCTGATGGTCGACAGCGATGATGACCCGGATTACGAACTGGCTGTGGATTATTCGGTCCGCACCGGTATTCTGGGCGGGCACTGAATACGCGAAAGGGCGGCCGGATTGGCCGCCTTATATCTCAGAAGCAATGCGCTCCAACGCATCGATATTGCCTGAAAGCAAGGCATCTTCGGCCCGAGTGATTGTTTCTGCGGGCCAATCCCACCATCGCAAGTCTTGCAGCCTTTCAATCACATCGCGATCAAAACGATAGCGCCGGACTTTTGCCGGATTTCCGGTAACGACTGCATAGGGTGGAACCTGACCCCGCACGACCGAGCCTGCGCCAACAATCGCGCCATTTCCGATCTGCGCTCCGGGTAAAATCAAAGCTCCGTAACCGATCCAGACATCGTGCCCGATGACGGTATCACGTGTATCAGGCTGGTAGCCTGACATGCGATCCGGATCGAAGATTGGAAATGGAAAGCAGGTCAAGCCATCGGTCGCGTGATTTGCGGAGGCAGTGATAAACCTTACTCCATGAGCGATTTGGCAGAACTTGCCCAGCATCAGCTTTTCTTCTGAAAAGGGAAACAGATACGGTGCAAGCCGCTGCGCCCAGTCCTTCGGCGCATCGAAATCCGAAGCATAAGTGTAAGCTCCGGCCTCAAAGCGGGGATGATCGATGGCCTGAGACAGAAACACTGTTCCGTTGTGGCTAGAGCCGTCGGGCAGAACAATCGGATATCTGCGTGTAGGATCAGGCAGTGGCATTAGTCATCCGGGCGTGAAAGGCTGAACAATTCTGTCACCACAGAATAGTCCCGATAACCCAACCGCGCGAGCGGGTTGAATGAGGTCACGTCAAATTTGCCGTCACGGATGTGGTCATCGTGCAGGTGCACACCAGTGACCTCTCCGAACACCACCCGATTGGACTCACCCGGCAGAGTAACGATCTGAGTAAGTTTGCATTCCAGCGCTGCGGGCGCTCCCTCGACCCGAGAGCAATTTATGGTTTCGCATTCAACGGGTGTCAGCCCAGCATGAGTGAACTCGTCGACGTGCTTTCCCAAACCCTCTGAGCTGGCATTCATTGCATCGCGATGCGCATGGGCCACCACGTTGACGCAGAATACCTTCGTGGCCTCGATATTGGCGATGCTGTCCTTGCCGCCATCCTGATCGTGTTTGGAGCCGGTTGAGGCGAACATCACCTGGGGCGGTGTATAAGCGACACCATTGAAGAAGGAATACGGGGCCAGGTTGTTGATCCCGTCAGCATCGCGCGTCGAAATCCAGCCGATCGGGCGTGGGGTTATGATGGCGTTGAAGGGGTTGTGCGGCAGGCCGTGGCCGTCTTCGGGGCGATAGAACATATGGACTCCAAGCGTTTGCCCAAGGCCTATCGAAGTGCTAGGGCGATTTCCAGCAAGGATAAGAGGGCGCGCGTGCAGCAATTCAAGATCAGGCCGGAAGAGCCGGAAGACTGGTGGGAGGTCGAAGCGCTCTATGACCTGTGCTTTGCTCCGGGGCGCGAGGCGTTGTCGTCTTATCGTCTGCGCGATGACGTGCCGCCTGTCGCTGGCCTGTCGCAGGTCGCGCGCGATGGGCAGGGCATTCTGGCTGGTGCAATCCGGTTTTGGCCCGTGCATGTGGGTGAACATGACGCGCTGCTGCTAGGTCCAGTGGCGGTCCACCCGACCCATCAAGGCGAAGGGTTGGGCGGATATCTGATCCATCAGGGGGTAGAGGCCGGGCGCGCCAAAGGGTGGGATCGCGTCATGCTTGTGGGCGATGCGCCCTATTATGCCCGGTTCGGGTTCACCCCGCTGACGGGTGTCGAAATGCCCCCGCCCACCAACCCTGATCGCATACTGGGTTTGGAACTGACCCCCGGAGTTTGGTCCGAAATTCAGGGGCTTGTTAGTCGCTGGACCCGTTGACCCATTGAAAACCCGCTGCAAAGTCCCGATGTTTTCAGGACAGGAGGGCACAGATGCAGGACGTGGTTCTTGTCGAAAAACTCGATCCTGAGGCCGAGCTTGATCGGCTTGCGCAGCTGTACGGTGCGGCAGGTGGCGCAGGAGTGAATCTGCTGAACAAGCTTGGTGGTTCGGCGGAATCCTTATTGGATCAGTTACCTAAGCCGGTGCGAGAAGGTCTGACCGAAGCAACCGAACAGGCGCTTTGGCTTGCCATGCATGCGGCCGAAGGCTCTCGGCGTGCCGTGCCTGACCAGAAACCATGGGTCAACACAGCCTTGACCACTGCCATGGGCGCAGCCGGAGGTCTGGGTGGAGTGTCCACAGCACTTGTCGAGCTGCCCGCGACAACCGCCATGATGCTGCGCGCGATCCAAGGCGCAGCGATGCGGGAAGGATTTGATCCGACCGCCGAGAACGTGAAATTCGACTCGATCCGAGTGTTGTCAGCCGCAGGTCCTTTGGCCGAGGATGACGGGGCTGATCTGGGCTTTTTCTCAATGCGCATGACCCTGACCGGACCGACCATGCAACGCCTCATTGCGATGGTGGCGCCGCGCCTGTCCGTAGTGCTGGGCCAGAAGCTGGCGGCGCAGTCTGTACCGTTGCTTGGGGCGCTTGTTGGGGGCGGTACAAATTTTGTCTATACCCGCTACTACCAGCAGATCGCGCATGTGCATTTTGGGCTGCGTCGATTGGCGATTGATGCCGACATCCCTCATGAGGAGCTGGTGCGGCGCTTGTCGGGGCGGATGGCTCTGAACAAGGGGGCTTTCCCGTAAAGCTTGGCAGACTCTGCCGGATATGATAAATATCACTTTATAAACCGCAACATAAGCGGAGCGAGCAGTGGATATGAACCGTGTTTGACGGGCGCAGTAATGGTGCTATCGCCGATCTTTCGGCCGAGAACCTCTCCCTTTCCGGGGCGCTGCCTGTTTATACTCAATCCGCTGCGCTTTGCTATCGAACCAATGACGGCCTGCCCGAGATTTTGTTGATCACAACGCGCAGGGCGCGGCGCTGGATCATTCCCAAGGGTTGGTTGATCAACGGGCTGACCCCTTCTGAAACAGCCGCCCGCGAGGCTTGGGAAGAGGCTGGTGTTTTGGGGCAGTGCGGAAGCGAAAGCCTTGGTCGGTTTGCCTATATCAAGAACCGGCCTGGCAAGCCATCGGCGCTGTGTCTAGTTGATGTGTTTCCGCTGCATGTGCAGCGATCCGAGGCGCATTTTCCCGAAGCGGGTGAGCGCAGGCGCAAATGGGTTTCGCCCAAAAAGGCGTCATCGAAAGTGGCGTCGCCTGATCTCGCCGCGCTTTTGGGTGGATTCGGGTTGCATCGGCAATAGCGGGCCAAGATCAAGACTTGATATTGCCATGTTGGTCGGTATCTATTCGCCAACCGGATTTTGGATGTGATATGATTCAATACGCATTGAAATGCAGCAATGACCACAGCTTTGACAGTTGGTTTCAATCCGCAGCCGCCTTTGACAAACTGTCAGCGGCCGGGTTGGTAACCTGCGCGGTATGCGGCTGCGACAAGGTGGAAAAGGCGGTGATGACACCGCGTGTCCGGCCTGCGCGCAAGGCGGTGACCGAGGTTGCACCAGCGCAGCCTTCTGCGGATGAGATCAGCATGGCAACACCTTCGCCCGAGATCGCTGAGGTCCTTAGCGAACTGCGTCGAAAGGTCGAGGAAAACTCGGACTATGTGGGCAAGGATTTCGCCAAAGAAGCCCGCAAAATCCATCTGGGGGATGCGCCCGAGCGCGCGATCTATGGTGAGGCCAAGCCCGAAGAGGCGCAATCGCTGATTGAAGACGGCGTGCCGGTCGCACCGTTGCCGTTTGTTCCTAGCCGCAAGACCAACTGACCCATGCACATCGTTGTTACGGGCGCGAACCGAGGGATCGGGAAAACCGTTGCGGATCAATACCGTGCAGAAGGTCATGAAGTGACCGGAACTGCCCGAGACGGTAGCGCAGATATCGTGCTGGATGTCTCGGACCCAGAACAGCACGCTGCAATGGCCGAGCAACTGCGAGGCCGCCAGATTGACCTGCTGATCTGCAATGCGGGCGTTTATCTGGACAAAGGACACGACATTAGTGGCTATCCCGCCGAGATGTGGGCGCAAAGCTTCGCCGCCAACGTGACAGGCGTGTTTCTTACCATCCAGTCCTTGTTGCCGAACCTGCGAACCGCGCGGGGCCGGATCGCCATCGTTTCGTCTCAGATGGCGTCACATACGCGCGCGCCGGGTGGCAGCTATATCTACCGTGCGTCAAAGGCGGCGGCGCTGAATTTGGGCCGCAACCTAGCGACTGACCTACAGGCGGATGGCATTGCGGTGGGAATCTACCATCCGGGCTGGGTGCAGACGGACATGGGCGGAGCTGCGGCAGAGATCACGGTCGATCAGGCGGCAAACGGCTTGATCGAGCGATTTGCGGCTCTCTCGCTCGATACTACCGGTTGTTTTGAAACCTGGGATGGTCGGGCGCACCCTTACTGAGAGTTCAGGGCCGCCTTGGGGATTTCGTAGACTTCACCGGGATCAATGAAGATCACCATGATATCACCGCGTGTCTCATAGGTCAGTTTCGATGTCGAACTGCTGGAATCCGGCACGCCTTTGGTGAAGTAAATCCGCCGGACCTCGCCAGTGTTCAACTGAACCGCCAACGTCGCCGTTCCATCTTCGCGCTTCCGCAATTCGGCCGGACAACTGGCCAGTGTATCACCTGCCAATGCAGCGCATGGAACGGTGCCTAATGAGTTCTCGCCATCCGTTCCCGATAAGGTTGCCACTTGGGCATTTGCGGCAGTCGAAACCAGGCTTAGGGCAAGGGCAAAGCGGAACATTGAAATCCTCGTGGAATAAGACTTTGACCGAACGCTTACACCACGCACGACCAAAGTAAAGCACTGCGGTGCAGACTTTGCCCACTTGCCCTTGCGCCCCCCCTCGCATAAGAGGCACGGGATCAGAAATTCAAGGCGCGGAGACACTAGCCCCCATGCCCGTACTCGTGATGAAATTCGGCGGCACATCGGTCGCCAATCTGGACCGGATCCGCCGTGCTGCCAAACGGGTTGGTGTCGAGGTAGCCAAAGGCTATGACGTCATCGTCATCGTTTCGGCGATGTCCGGCAAGACCAACGAGCTGGTGGGCTGGGTCGATGAAATCTCTCCGCTCTATGACGCGCGCGAATATGATGCCGTTGTCTCCTCTGGTGAAAACGTTACAGCTGGCCTGATGGCGCTGACCCTGCAGGAAATGGACATCCCGGCGCGCAGCTGGCAGGGTTGGCAGGTGCCGCTGATCACCAACGGTGCCCATTCAGCGGCCCGGATCGAAGAAATCCCGCCCGAGAATATCAACCAGAAATTCGGCGAAGGGATGCGCGTTGCGGTGGTCGCGGGCTTCCAGGGCATCAGCCCCGAAGGTCGCATCACCACGCTGGGTCGGGGCGGTTCGGACACCACTGCCGTGGCTTTTGCTGCCGCTTTCGAAGCCGAGCGCTGCGACATCTATACGGATGTGGACGGTGTCTATACGACCGACCCGCGCATCTGTGAAAAAGCGCGCAAGCTGGACAAAATCTCGTTCGAGGAAATGCTCGAACTGGCCTCGCTGGGGGCCAAAGTGCTTCAAACCCGCTCGGTCGAGCTGGCGATGCGCTACAAGGTGAAACTGCGCGTTCTTTCAAGCTTTGAGGAACAATCCGACGAGGCCGGTACACTGGTCTGCGACGAGGAGGATATCATGGAATCCAATGTTGTGGCCGGTGTGGCCTATTCCCGCGACGAAGCCAAGATGACCGTCGTTTCCGTGGCGGACCGCCCCGGCATCGCCTCGATCATCTTTACTGCGCTCAGCGACGAGGGCGTGAACGTGGACATGATCGTCCAGAATATCTCGGACGAAGGGCGCACCGACATGACCTTCTCCTGTCCGACCAATCAGGTCTCCCGCGCCGAAAAGGCATTGCTGGCGATCAAGGATCAGGGTGAGCTGAACTACGCCGAACTGGTTGCGGATGAGGATGTTTGCAAGGTCTCAGTTGTCGGGATCGGTATGCGCTCGCAATCCGGTGTTGCGGCCAAGATGTTCAAGATTCTCTCGGATGAGGGGATTAACATCAAGGTCATTACAACCTCCGAGATTAAAATTTCCGTCCTGATCGACAGGAAATACATGGAACTTGCGGTTCAGGCACTGCATGATGCCTTTGAACTGGACAAGGCGGCCTGAGCTTTCAGCCAAGTGTCCTGTCTGAAACCGTAACGTGGGTGGGCCATGGCGGAAGGCACGGAAACAGAATCTCGCAAGCTGCTGGGACGGCTGCGCGAAGAAATGGCGAGCGAAGCCGCCGGTCAGGAACGTCTTGACCGGATCACGCACCTGATCGCCGACAGTACCGGTCGCGAAGTTTGCTCGATCTACCTTTTTCGGGATGAGGATACGCTTGAACTGTGCGCCACCGAAGGTCTGTCCCCAGAAGCGGTGCACAAGACGCGGATGCGTATGGGCGAAGGGCTGGTCGGTCGCGTCGCCAAATCTGGCAAGGTGGTGAATACGGCGGACGCGCCCTCGGCCAAGGGCTTTCGGTACATGCCGGAAACTGGCGAGGAACGGTATTCGTCCTTTCTTGGTGTGCCGGTACAGCGTCTGGGTCAGAAACTGGGCGTGCTGGTGGTTCAGTCCCGGGACGCGCGCGAGTTTTCGGCGGATGAGGTTTATGCGCTGGAAGTTGTCGCGATGGTTCTGGCCGAAATGGCCGAACTGGGCGCGTTCGTCGGCGAAGGCGCGGCCTTGTCACCGCTGCACCAGCAATCGGTGCAACTTACCGGTGGCCCGGCGCAGGAGGGATCTGCTGAAGGCCATGTCTGGCTGCATGAACCTCGTGTTGTTGTCACCAATCCCATTGCCGAAGACCCGCATCGTGAGCGTGAGCGGCTGACCGAGGCCGTTGAAGAGCTACGCGTCGGCGTCGACAAGATGCTTGAGATTTCTCAGGGCGGCGACAAAGAGCAGTTGCAGGTTCTGGAAGCCTACCGGATGTTCGCCAACTCCAAGGGTTGGATGCGCCGGATGGAGGAGGACATCGCTCTTGGTCTCAGCGCTGAGGCGGCGGTCGAGAAAGAACAATCTCAGGCGCGGGCCCGCATGGGGCAGGTCACCGATCCGTATTTACGTGAACGGTTGGCCGATCTGGACGACCTCAGCAATCGGTTGCTGCGAATTTTGACTGGACAGGGTAACGGAAATGGGGCTGACCTGCCGCCCGATCCGATCCTAATTGCGCGAAATATCGGCCCCGGTGATCTGCTTGAATATGGCCGTTCTCTCAAAGGGATCGTGTTGGAAGAAGGCTCGGTCGGAAGCCATGCCACTATCGTGGCGCGCGCGTTGGCGATCCCACTGGTGGTGCATGTAGGCCGCATCACCACCGAAGCCCTGAACGGCGATCACATTCTGGTTGATGGCGATAGCGGTGTCGTTCATCTGCGCCCCGAAGACACCGTCGTTAGTGCATTCCGTGACAAGATCGCGATGGAGGCCAAAGCGCAGGAGCGCTACGCCTCGATCCGTGAAACGCCCACCGTTACTCAGGATGGTGCGCGAATCAACATGGTGATGAATGCGGGCCTGATGGCCGATCTGCCCTCACTTAGCAATTCTGGTGCCGAGGGAGTGGGCCTGTTCCGCACTGAGTTGCAGTTTCTGATCCGCAATCAGATGCCCAAGCGATCCGAGCTGGTGACGCAATACAAACGGGTTCTGGATGCTGCGGGCGAAAAGCGTGTGGTGTTCCGTACACTCGATATCGGGTCAGACAAAGTTCTGCCCTATATGAAGCATGTGGAAGAACCGAACCCTGCGCTGGGCTGGCGGGCGATCCGGGTGGGTCTGGACAAGCGCGGCGTGATGCGGATGCAGTTGCAGGCGCTGATCCGGGCCGCCGATGGCCGCCCCCTGACGATCATGTTCCCGTTTGTCGCGCAGGCTGACGAATTCCGTGAGGCGCGCTGGGAGGTCAAGAAAACGATCGAGCGTGAACGGCGCCTGGGCCATGTTCTGCCTGAATCGCTCGAAGTGGGGGCGATGCTGGAAACGCCTTCACTTGCCTTTGCGCCGCAGAAGTTCTTTGACGAAGTCGGCTTTATCTCGATCGGTGGGAACGACCTGAAACAGTTTTTCTTCGCCGCCGACCGCGAAAATGAACTGGTTCGCCGTCGCTACGATACTCTGAATGTCAGCTTTCTGAGTTTCATTGAACGTATCGTTGAGAGATGCTCGATCTCGGACACACCGCTCAGCTTCTGTGGCGAAGATGCCGGCCGCCCGGTCGAGGCGCTGTGTCTCGCGGCCATGGGCATCCGTACCCTTTCGATGCGCCCGGCCTCAATCGGGCCGGTCAAAAGCCTGTTGTTGCGGTCGAACCTTCAGGATGTGCGTAAAATTATCGCCGATGCCCGCCATCGTGGAGAACAATCCGTGCGTCCGGCGGTGATGGACTGGCTGCGGACGCAGTCCTGACTGATCTTCCGCGATGCCAGCTGCAAATCCGCGCTTGATTTTTGCGCTCAGGTTTTCTATTCAGCCGATGAATGTTAGCGATAACATAGCTAATGACGCACATGCGTTTTAATCCCGGGCTGAAACCTCGCTTATGCTGGCGGGGAATTCGAAAGGAGCCTTGCAATGGTCTCACGCGTAATTCCGGTAGATCCGTTCGACCTTGTGTTGTTCGGCGCGACGGGCGATTTGGCGCAGCGTAAAATCCTGCCGGGCCTCTATCATCGCTTCGAAGTCGGCCAGATGCCTGAGGATGCGCGCATCATTGGAACCGCCCGATCCGACATGGACAGCGACGGGTTCCGTGAACAGCTGCGTGCGTCGATGCAAGAGTTTGCGCCGGGTTTCAAAAAGGATACGCTTGATCGCTTTCTGACCCGCGTCGAGTATGTTCCGGTAGATGCGCTTGGCGATGCGGGTTGGTCTGACCTTGCGAAAACGCTGCGACCGGATGTGGTACGCGCCTTCTATCTGTCAGTAGGCCCAAGCCTTTTCTCGGGCATCGCCCAACGTCTGAACGAGCACGGCCTGTCCACACCTGACAGTCGTATCGTGGTCGAGAAACCCTTTGGTCACGATCTGGCATCAGCCAAAGCGTTGAACGAAGGGCTGCGGGCCTGTTTTGAAGAACATCAGATTTACCGGATCGATCATTATCTGGGCAAGGAAACCGTGCAGAACCTGATGGCGCTGCGCTTTGCCAACTCGCTTTTCGAACCGCTTTGGAATGCCACCCACGTGGATAATGTTCAGATCACGGTGGCCGAGACCGTGGGTGTCGAGGGGCGCGGCGCCTATTACGATCAATCCGGCGCGATGCGCGACATGATCCAGAACCATCTGGTTCAATTGCTGTGCCTGACGGCGATGGAACCGCCTTCGAAATTCTCACCCAACGCGGTGCGCGATGAGAAAGTCAAAGTGATCGAAGCGCTGGAGCCGGTGGAACCCAAGGATATCGCTCGTGGTCAGTACCGCACCGATAAAGGGGGCGATGGCTATCTGGATCACGTCGGCAACCCCGCCAGCCGTACCGAAAGCTTCATTGCGCTGAAGGCGCATATCGGCAACTGGCGCTGGGCCGGTGTCCCGTTTTATCTGCGGACCGGCAAGCGCCTGCGCGCACGTGAATCCGAGATTGCAGTGTTCTTTCGCGATCCGCCGCATACGATTTTTCCGAATGTCGGACCATTGCATGGCAACGTGCTGGTGATCCGCCTGCAACCGGATGAAGGCATCACGCTCCGCACCACCATCAAGGAACCGGGGCAGGGCGGGTTCCGCCTGTCCGACGTTGCACTCGATATGAGTTTCGCTGATGCGCTGGGCGATGACGGCCAATCCCCGGATGCCTATGAACGCCTGATCATGGATGTCATCCGCGGCGACCAAACTTTGTTCATGCGCGGCGATGAGGCCGAGGCCGCATGGGCCTGGGTCGATCCCATCATTCACGGCTGGGAAGAGCGTGGCGATAAGCCCGCGAAATACGATCAGGGCAGTTCGGGGCCCGAAGAAGCATTGATGCTGATGCATCGCGATGGGCGCCGCTGGCGTCAGATCGGAGGGTAATCATGGTCAACACAGTTATATCCGACGTCACCAAACGCATCATCGACCGCAGCGCCGATCTGCGTGGTCCGCATCTTGAACGAATGGAGCAGGCCAAATCCAAGGGCCCTGCGCGTGCGCACCTGTCCTGCAGCGGGCAGGCCCACGCCTATGCCGGGGCGGGCGAAGATCAGGACTCCATGGCCACCGGCACGGCTGGCAATCTGGGGATCGTTACCGCCTATAACGATATGCTCTCGGCCCATCAGCCTTTCGAACGCTACCCGGCCCTGATCCGCGATGCGATCCGCGCAGCAGGCGGCACAGCGCAGGTTGCAGGCGGCGTGCCAGCCATGTGCGACGGCGTCACGCAAGGCGAGGCGGGGATGGAACTCTCGCTGTTCTCGCGCGATGTGATCGCGCTGGCGACCGGAGTGGCGCTAAGCCACAACACTTATGACGCCGCCGTTTTCCTGGGCGTCTGTGACAAGATCGTGCCCGGCCTGATCATCGGCGCGCAAGCCTTTGGGCATCTTCCTGCCGTCTTCCTGCCTGCAGGTCCGATGACCAGTGGCCTGCCGAATGACGAAAAGGCCAAGGTCCGCCAGAAATTCGCCGCCGGAGAGGTGGGCCGCGAAGAGCTGATGAAGGCCGAAATGGCCGCATATCACGGCCCCGGCACCTGCACCTTCTACGGAACTGCCAACACCAACCAGATGCTGATGGAATTCATGGGCCTGCACCTGCCAGGGTCCAGCTTCATCAACCCCAACACCCCCCTGCGCGATGCCCTGACCGAGGAAGGCGCGCGCCGCGCCCTGTCTCTCAGCGCGCTGGGCAATCACTACACACCGGTCTGCCAGATCCTTGACGAGCGCGCTTTCGTCAATGGCATCGTCGGCCTGATGGCCACCGGCGGTTCCACCAACCTACTGATCCACCTGATCGCCATGGCGCGTGCCGGTGGTATCGTGCTGGACTGGGAGGATTTTTCCGACATCTCCGCTGTCGTGCCTTTGGTCGCGCGCGTCTATCCCAACGGTCTGGCAGACGTGAACCACTTCCACGCTGCGGGTGGCCTGGGCTTCGCCATCGGTACGCTGCTGGAAGATGGCTTGCTGCACCCCGATACGCTGACTGTCGCGGGGCAGGGCCTGCACAACTACACCAAAGAACCCAAGCTGAAAGACGGCGAGTTGGTCTGGGAAGAGGGCGCGGGCCACAGTCTGAACGAAAAGATCGTTCGCCCGGCCAAAGACCCGTTCCAACCCACGGGCGGGCTCTCTCGCTTGACGGGCAATCTGGGCACAGGGGTCATGAAGGTGTCGGCTGTAGCACCTGAACACCAAGTGGTCGAAGCGCCCGTGCGTGTATTCCACGACCAGAACGCCGTTAAAGCCGCTTTCAAAGCCGGAGAATTCACCGATGACGTCATCGTTGTTGTTCGCTTCCAAGGGCCAAAAGCCAACGGTATGCCTGAACTTCATTCGCTGACGCCGATCCTGTCGATCCTGCAGGGCAGGGGGCAGAAGGTGGCTCTGGTCACCGATGGCCGTATGTCGGGCGCATCCGGCAAAGTGCCCGCCGCCATCCATGTCTGCCCCGAGGCGCTGGATGGTGGACCGATCGCCTATCTGCAAGACGGCGACCAGTTGCGCGTTGATGCGGTCAAGGGCGAGTTGGAAATCCTGACCCCCGGTGTTCTCGACCGAAATCCGGCCACCGCCGACCTTACGGCAAACCAACACGGCGTTGGCCGTGACCTCTTCGGCGCCTTCCGTCAGAATGTCGGCTCAGCCGACACCGGCGCCAGCATTTTCGGAGTGTAACCCAATGTCTAAAACCCAACGCACCCGCGAGATCTGCGCGCTGGCCCCGATTGTTCCAGTCCTGGTCGTCGACGACGCGGCCCATGCGCGCCCGTTGGCCGAAGCTTTGGTCGCCGGTGGCCTCCCGGCGCTTGAAGTCACCTTGCGCACTCCCGCCGCGCTCGACGCGATCCGCGCCATGGCCAACGTCCCCGGCGGTGTTGTCGGGGCGGGTACACTGGTCACACCCGAAGATGTCCGCGCTGCCAAAGAGGCGGGCGCTCAGTTCGGCGTCTCCCCCGGTGCGACCGATGCCCTGATCGCCGCCTGCGAAGCCGAAGGACTGCCCCTTCTCCCCGGTGCGGCTACTGCAAGCGAAGCCATGGCTCTGCTGGAAAAGGGCTATGACATGCTGAAATTCTTCCCCGCCGAGGCCTCAGGAGGGGCTCCCGCCCTAAAAGCCATCGGCGCACCGCTACCGCAGATCACCTTCTGCCCAACTGGTGGCGTATCGCCGTCAAATGCCCTCGATTACCTGTCGCTGTCGAATGTTGTCTGCGCCGGCGGCAGCTGGGTCGCGCCCAAGCAGATGGTTCAAAACGGTGATTGGTCCGGGATCGAAACACTTGCCCGCGAGGCCGCCAGTCTGCTGGATTGACGCCGCAGGGCAAGACGCTAGGGTAGGCCTCAATTCAAACAGGTTGCCCTCATGACAAACCAAACCTCCCTCGCGCATGGGCGCGAGTATCTGGCCATCCCCGGCCCTTCGGTCATGCCCGATACGGTGCTGCAGGCGATGCACCGTCCGTCGCCCAATATCTATGACGGCGAATTGATCGAGATGATGCCCGCGCTCACCCGAGACTTGAAACGCGTTGCCGGAACCCAGCACAACGTCGCCATCTATATCGCCAACGGCCACGGTACATGGGAGGCTGCGCTTTCCAACGTCATCGCGCCCGGTGAAACCGTGCTTGCCCCGGCCTCTGGCCGCTTCACCCACGGTTGGGCCGAGATGGCCGAAGGAATCGGCGCCAAGGTTGACCTGATCGATTTCGGAATGTCCTCGCCCTGGGATCTTGACCGCATCGCCGAGGCCCTGCGTAACGATACCAGCCACAAGATCAAAGCGGTCCTTGCGGTCCAAGTCGATACGTCCACATCGATCCGCAACGATATCCCGGCCTTGCGAGCGTTGCTCGACGACATTGACCACCCAGCCTTGCTGATGGCTGACTGCATCGCGTCGATGGGCTGCGACCGGTTCGAGATGGATGCCTGGGGTGTCGACGTCACTGTCACGGCTTGCCAGAAAGGGCTGATGACCCCGGCGGGCACCGGCTTTGTCTTCTTCAACGACAAGGCGCAAGCCAAGCGCGCCACAATGCCCCGCGTCTCGCAGTATTGGGACTGGCAACCACGCGCCAATCCAGATCTGTTCTATCAGTATTTCAACGGCACCGCGCCAACCCACCACCTGTATGGCCTGCGCGCCGCGCTCGACCTGATCCATGGCGAAGGGATCGAACAGGTCTGGGCCCGCCACGAACACCTGGCAAAGGCCATCTGGGCCGCCTGTGAAATCTGGGCGCAAGGTGGCGCGCTGCATTTCAACGTCACCGACCCGGCCCATCGAAGCCACGCGGTCACTGCCCTACGCCTGACCGAGGGGCGGGGCACGCCGCTGCGCAGCTATACCGAAACCCAACTGGGTCTGACGCTGGGAATCGGTCTGGGAATGGAGGATTGGGACGGCTGCTTCCGCCTTGGCCACATGGGGCACGTAAACGCTCAAATGGTCATGGCCATGCTGGGTGGCGTCGAAACCGCTATGGCTGCGCTCGATATCCCCCGTGGTCAGGGCGCGCTCGAAGCCGCCGCCGCGACGCTGGCCGTATAAGCCCGATCCGCCTCTTCATCTGGCCATAAAT
The DNA here is from genome assembly GCF_056532915.1 of Ruegeria sp. H9. Classification (NCBI taxonomy): domain Bacteria; kingdom Pseudomonadati; phylum Pseudomonadota; class Alphaproteobacteria; order Rhodobacterales; family Roseobacteraceae; genus Ruegeria; species Ruegeria sp. H9. The sequence continues at coordinate 189,642 of NZ_JBQFNX010000004.1, forward strand.
AACTTCGGGGGAAATCGCGCTTGGGCGCGATCGGGGGCAGACAGCCCCCTTTACGAGGCTCAGGCTTTTGCCAAGGCCGTGGGAAGAGCAGCTTCAAACGCCGCCATTTCCGCCTCACCTCCGCAGCTGACCCGAATGCACCGGTTCTGGGGCGCGGCAAATGGCATCCGCACGAACACGCCTTGTTCAACGAGCGTGTCCAACACGGCCTTGGCAAACACCCCATCGCGCCCACAATCAATCGCCACAAAGTTTGTCGCAGACGGCAAAGGCACCAGACCATTCGACCGTGAAATCTCTTCGATGCGGTTCCGGGACCTGGCAATCCTTTGCTGCACATGCGTCAGCCAATCTTCATCTTTTAGCGCGGCCAATGCCCCTGCCTGCGCGGCTCGGTTCATGCCGAAATGGTTGCGCACTTTGTTGAAGCTCGCAATCAAATCGGACGAGCCGATAGCGTAGCCTACCCGCGCCCCGGCCATGCCATAAACCTTGGAAAACGTTCGCATCCGGATCACACGTGAATCATCAGCAGCGACAGGTGCAGCGGTCCCCTCGGGCGCGCATTCGACATATGCCTCGTCAAGAACCACCAAACAGCCCTCTGGCAAAGCCTCCAGAGCGGACACGATATCCTCACCTGAATGCCATGTTCCCATCGGGTTGTCCGGGTTGGCCAGATAGACCAACTTGGCGTCTACCTCCGCCGCTTTGGCGAACAGTGCCGTCGGGTCCTCGTGATCGTCGCGGTAGGGGACCTTGTGCAATACCCCACCAAACCCGGCCACGTGGTAATTGAAAGTCGGATAAGCTCCATCCGAAGTCACAACTGCATCGCCGTGACCAACCAGCAGGCGCACCAGATAGCCCAGCAACCCGTCAATGCCTTCGCCAACCACGATGTTTTCAGGCGCGACCCCATGATGTACCGCCAGCGCATGGCGTAGTTCGTAATTCTCGGGATCGCCATACATCCATATCTCGCCCGCGGCCCGTTGCATTGCATCGATGGCGCGCGGGGACGGGCCAAACACGCTTTCATTCGCACCGATCCGGGCCACGAAGGGCGCGCCACGTTGGCGCTCCCGCGTTTCGGGGCCGACAAAAGGCACGGTCGCGGGCAGCGTGAGGGCAAGCGGGGTATAACGAGGACCAGTCATGGCCGCAGATAAGCGCAACCGATCAGGCGGGGCAAGCCTTGCCAGAAGTTCAAAGGAGGCTTCGGATGCGCGGTTTGCCCTGACGTCGCTGTGGCGCTGCTGGCGTCTTGCTGGCATGTTTATACAGCAAATCACGCCCCGGAGGTCCCATGTCCCGCGTATCCGTCGAATACAAAGACCACATCGCCCATGTCACGCTGACTCGCGGCGACAAGATGAACGCGCTGGACGATGCGATGATCAAGGCGATCCTTTCGGCCGGTCAAGAGGTCGCCGCAGCCGACATCCGCGCCGTGGTGCTATCGGGGGAAGGCAAAAGCTTTTGCGCTGGGCTCGATATGGCCAGCTTTGCCAGCATGGCGCACACAGACCCAACCGAATGGCTGATGACCCGCAGCCACGAAGATGCCAACGAAATGCAGGAACTTGCCTTGATCTGGCGGCGCGTCCCGGTGCCGGTGATCTGCGCTATTCAAGGCGTCGCCTATGGCGGTGGGCTACAGATCGCGCTGGGTGCCGACATCCGCATCGCGCATCCCGAAGCCAAGCTGGCAGTGATGGAGATGAAATGGGGCATTATCCCCGACATGGGCGGCATGGTTCTGCTGCCGGAGCTCGTGCGCTCGGACGTGCTGCGCCTGCTGACCTATACCGCCCGCCCTATCGGTGCGCCACAGGCGGCAGATTGGGGGCTTGTTACCAAACTGTCGGATGATCCCCTGACCGAAGCGCTGGCGCTGGCCGAGGACATCGCGGGTAAAAGCCCGTCCGCCATCCGCGCCGCCAAACGGTTGATTGATTTGGCCGAAACCCGTGACCGTGCTGATGTGCTGTTGGCCGAATCTACCGAACAGGTCGACCTGATCGGTAAGTCGGATCAAATGGAAGTTGTCATGGCACAGATGCAGGGCCGAAAGCCCGAGTTCAAATGATCACCGCATGAATGCGCGCCGTGCATCGCGGGCCATGTTGTATCGCATCTCAAGATCAGCAATCTTTGCCATTGCGGCCCTGCGGTCCTGATTGGCAGTCAGCGCTGCAAACTCCTTGCGGGCGGCGTCGAGCTGTTTCTTGATGTCGAACTCCTCGGGCAGAACTCCGGCCTGCGCCATGATCCGATGACCCGCAGCAATGGCGGGATCGCCTTGTGCCTCGCCCGAGCGGTCGGGCAACGGGGCACCTTCGCCTTCAAGACCCTGCAGTTGGCCCTCGGCTTGCGCCTTTTTGATCTGGCGTTCAATCAGTTTTCCAAGCGATCCGAACATGCGCTCATTTTACCGCCTGAGGGGTTCTGATGAAAGGGCTCAGCGCACTCGGTTTGTTGCCAGATATGCGATACCCCCAGCCAACAGCCCCCAGACTGCCGCGCCCAACCCAAAAACCGTTATGCCAGAGGCTGTGATGGCCAGTGTCAAAATAGCCGCTTCGCGCTCGACAGGGACGTCCAGCGCGGCATGCATGGCATTGGCCAGGACCCCGATCAGGGCCACACCTGCCAGAGTGCCCATAAGCAGCGGGTCGGCATGGGCGGCAAAACTGGTGATCGCCACGGCAAAGATACCGAAGAGGCAGTAGAACACGCCACCCATGATTGCCGACCAATAACGCTGCGCCGGTTCGGGGTGGCTTTCCTCGTTGGAACACATCGCTGCGGTGATTGCGGCCAGGCAGGTTGCGGGCGCCCCGAAAGGGGCCGAAAGCATGCTTGCGCCACCGACGGATGAAAACAACCGGCCGGGAACAGGATCAAAGCCAAAGCTGCGCATCACCGCGACGCCGGGGATATTCTGTGTCGCCATCGTGACGATAAACAGCGGTACGCCGATCCCGATGGCCGACGCGACCGAGAATGATGGCATGGTCCAGATCGGAGCCGCGATCAAACGATCCGGCATCAATTGGGCATCTCCTGCGTTCAGCGACACAATGATAGCCGCCGCGACCACAGCTGCCGGAACCGCGATCAACCGATTGAAACGGCCCGCGACAAACCACGTCAGGATCACCGGCAACGCCTGCCATGGAATCTCGATCGCCGCCTTGAAGGGCACAAGGCATAGTGGCGAGAGCACGCCTGCCAGCATTGCTTGCGCCAGTGTTGTGGGAATTGCTGCTGCCAATCGTCCCAACGGCTTCCACAGCCCTGCCAGAACCGTTAATGCTCCGGCGCACAGGAACGCACCAATCGCGCCTGAAAATCCCTCGACCGGGGTGGCCGAGACGGCTAACAGAGCGGCCCCCGGAGTCGACCACGCAACGCTGATCGGCATTTTGTATCGCAGGCTGAGGACGATGGCTGCAAGCCCCATGGCAATCGCCGCACTCATCAGACCCGAGGCGGCTTCCTGCGATGAAGCTCCCATTGCGCCCAACCCTTGCAATACGATGGGAAACGAGCTGAAGAACCCGACAATGGCCACAACCAACCCGGTTGAGACGGTCTGTATCGGAGGGAAAGATCGCATCGTCAGTGCCTCGCCAGGTTGTGTCGTCGAAGTGCTAACAAGCGGGGCGTGGCGTGAACAAGGGGAAAGCTCTGAGGGTAAAGAAAAACCTCACCGCCGGTTGGGTGGTGAGGTTCGATTTCAATATATCAGCAGCAGGAAAAAGATCAGGCGATTTCAGCCAAACGGGCGAGAGCTTCGTTTAGCTTGGCTTCTTCTTCTTCGCGGGCGGCAAGGTTAGCTTTGGCTTCCGCAACAACCTCTTCCGGGGCCGATGCCACGAATTTCGGGTTGTTCAGGCGCCCGCGCAGACCGCCGAGTTCCTTGGCCAACTTGCCTTTGGCTTTTTCCAGCCGTTCCTTTTCCGCACCAATGTCGATGATGTCCGCCAGTGGCAGGCCAAAGGAGGCGCCGGGGGCGGCAATCGAGATCGTGCCCTTGGGCAGTTCATCCGCCTTGGTCAGGCTGTCGATCCGCGCCAGACGTTTGATCAGCGCTTCGTTGCGGTCCCATGCCGCTTGGCCGTGCGCGTCAATCTCAGTCACCAGCATCGGCACGTAGAGGCCAGCAGGAACCCGCATCTGTGCGCGGGCCGAGCGGGTGTTTTCGATCACCGAGATCACCCAGTTCATTTCTCGATCCGCATCCGCGTCGATCAGGTCGGCAGCGGCATAGGTCGGCCAATCTGCGTGTACGACCATTTTGGCACGCTTACCGGTCAGGCCCCACAGCTCTTCGGTGATGAAAGGCATGATCGGGTGCAGCAGAACCATGCACTGATCCAGAACCCAGCGCATGGTGGCGCGGGTCTCGGCCTGTGCCTCGGCGTCATCGCCTTGCAGCAAGGGTTTAGAGAGTTCCACGTACCAGTCGCAGACCTTGCCCCAGACAAAGGCATAAAGCCCGTTGGCCGCGTCGTTGAAACGATAGCTTTCCAGCGCCGCGTCGACCTCTTCCCGCACACGGGCGGTTTCACCGATGATCCAGCGGTTCACGGCGGCTTTGGGTTTCAGGTCAGCCACGTCCAGTTGCGGGACAGCGTCGGTGAAGACCTCATTCATCTCGGCAAAGCGGACGGCGTTCCACAGTTTGGTGCCGAAGTTACGGTAACCTGTGATGCGCTCGCGCGAAAGTTTCAGTACCCCGCCAATAGCCGCCATCGAGGCATTGGTAAAGCGCAGCGCGTCAGCACCGAATTCGTCCACGATCTCCAACGGGTCGATCACGTTGCCGGTGGTTTTGGACATCTTCTTGCCCTTCTCGTCGCGGACGAGCTGGTGCAGATACACGGTGTGGAACGGGATTTCGTTCACCACCGCCAGTTGCATCATCATCATCCGCGCGACCCAGAAGAACAGGATGTCAAAGCCGGTGATCAACACATCGGTTGGGAAATAGCGCTCTAACTCTTCGGTCTTTTCGGGCCAGCCCAGCGTGCCGATAGGCCAGAGGCCGGAAGAGAACCATGTGTCGAGCACGTCGGGGTCGCGCCAGACCGGGTAGACCAGCTTGGTCGGGTCTTGTTCGACTGCGTATTGAGCAAGGCTTTCGGCGAACTGATGGATCGCTTCCTGCTTATCGGCAACTTCGATGACCGTCGCGTGGCTCAGCGGGCTGGGTATATTGGCATTGTCGTCGAGGAATTTCTCTGTAACGGCCTCAAGGCTTGCCGCGCATTCCATGACATTGCCACGATGCAGCATGCCGCCTTCGTTCAGCAAACGACCCAATTCGACCAAATCAAGGTCGCCGTCGTTTTCGTCGTCCTTGAAATTCTCAGCCGAGAGATCGAGGCCATACCAAACCGGTATCTGATGCCCCCACCACAGCTGGCGCGAGATGCACCACGGCTCGATGTTTTCCAGCCAGTGGTAATAGGTCTTCTCGCCCGACTCGGGGATGATCTTGACAGTGCCGTCCTTGACCGCGTCCAGCGCAGGGCCGACGACCTTGGCGGCGTCGACGAACCATTGGTCGGTGAACATCGGCTCGATGACGACTTTCGAGCGGTCGCCGAAGGGCTGCATGATCGGTTTGCTTTCGACCAGCGGCACCAGCTTGTCCGCGCCTTCGTGTTCCGGCTTTAAAGCGGTCGAACCCAGACGTGGATCATCGGCGCGAGTCATGACAGCCAGACCGTCTGCAGTGATCTCCTCAACCACCTTCGCACGTGCCTCGAACCGGTCGAGACCGCGCAGATGATCAGGGATCAGGTTGATCGCGTCGATCTCGTTCTCGGTGAACTCACGCCCGCGCGCGTATTCCTGCGCCTTGTCCGCCTCTTCGGCATAAGGCGCACCATCGGCGCGCATTGCGCCTTTGGTGTCCATCAGGCGATACATTGGAATGCCGCCGCGCTTGGCGACCATATTGTCGTTGAAGTCATGTGCACCGGTGATTTTCACCGCGCCCGAGCCGAAATCTGGATCAGGGTAATCATCGGTGATGATCGGGATCTGACGGCGATGCTCTTTCGGGCCAACCGGGATTTCGCAAAGTTTTCCGACGATGGGCGCATAGCGCTCATCCGATGGGTGAACCGCAACTGCGCCGTCGCCGAGCATGGTTTCGGGGCGAGTCGTGGCGATCGAGATATAGTCGCGCTCTTCCTCCAGCACGATATTCCCGTCCTCATCTTTCTCGACGTAGGTATAGGTCTCACCGCCCGCCAGCGGATACTTGAAGTGCCACATATGGCCCGCAACTTCGATATTCTCGACTTCGAGGTCCGAGATCGCGGTTTCAAAATGTGGGTCCCAGTTGACCAGCCGCTTGCCGCGATAGATCAGGCCCTTTTCGTACATGTCGACAAAGACCTTGATCACCGCGTCGTGAAAATTCGCAGAATTTTCGTGGCCCGTGCGCGGGTCACGCGGCGCACCCGCCATGGTGAAGGCGTTGCGCGACCAATCACAGGACGAGCCCAGGCGCTTGAGCTGCTCGATGATCGTGCCGCCGTATTCTCCCTTCCATTCCCAGACCTTGTCCAGAAACGCCTCACGTCCCAGCTCACGACGTCCCGGCTGCTGGGTGTTGGCCAACATCTTTTCCACCTGCATCTGCGTGGCGATACCAGCGTGGTCCTGACCGGGCTGCCATAGCGTGTCGAACCCGCGCATCCGGTGCCAGCGGGTCAGAACATCCTGCAGCGTGTTGTTGAACGCGTGGCCCACATGCAGCGCACCCGTCACGTTCGGTGGCGGGATCATGATGGTAAAACTCTCGTCGCGCGATTTGTTCGCGCCTGCCTTGAAGGCTCCGGCCGCTTCCCAGGCCTGATAGATGCGGGCCTCGGCCTCGGCCGCGTTGAATGTCTTTTCCATCGCCATGGGATGCGTCCTGCGTCAACAATATCGGGTCAGCGCCTGCAATAGCGAATGGACGCAGGAAGGGGAAGGCCCTGCGCGGCGGTCCTGCAATGATCAGCCGGGATTTGATGGGGCGGGCGCATAAAGATCCAGCTTTTCGCTGGCCCCTTGCCCCATCGCCTTGGCCTGATCGCTGCGGATGCGCGCGTGCAGGTCCAGCGCCTCAGTAGCAAACAGCTCGGTCGGCTCAGGGATATGGATGAAATTCCCCACCCGGTCCTCGCCCCGCGCCAGAATGGCATAGTCGCGATCCGCCACTTTCTGCTGCGCATTGGGGTTGAGATAACGGATAGCCAGGCCAATTCGACGATCATCAGATACGTTCGGCCCTGACCCGTGAATGGTCAGCCCATGGTGCAGCGACATCTGGCCGGGCTGCAACTCGATATGGGTTTTGTCTTCCTCCGCGACATCGACTGCCACCTCTTGCCCACGCGACAGCAGGTTGTTGTCGGAGAACGTATCATTATGCGGCAGGATCGGGTTCTTGTGGCTGGCCTTCACGAAATCCATGCAGCCACTCTCAACCGTCGCAGGGGATAGGGCGATCCAGGCGGTCAGTTGATCCGAGGTCTCACCCATGCCCCAATAGGTCAGGTCCTGATGCATGCCCACCACTTGCGTCGTGCGCGGTTCCTTGATGAACAGCTCAGCCGACCACAACAGCAGGTCTGGGCCCAAAACGCCTTCAACAACGTCCAAAACGCGCGGGTCCAACGCGATGCGAGTGGCAAATGGCATCACCACATGCGCGTTGATGCGTTTGTACATGTTCAGGGGTAGTGGCAGTTCAGCCTCGCGCCAGCTGGCCTCGACATCTTCCAACTCGGCACGGTACCCGGCGGCTTCTGCGGCAGAGAACACGGGGATCGGAAATATAAACCCATCATCCCAATAGGCCTCGGCACTTTGGCTGTCCAATCGGCCATTCGTCAGCTTGATTTCTTTGGGCATGGAAACCTCCACTCGACTGAATTTAGGTTCAGCCTAGGCGCGGCCCAGATCGGCGCGCAACGCTGTTTCCAGACATGAATGTCGCTTTCAGACCGTGCGGAGTTAATTTTCTCAGCCACTGGACAAGGTCCTGCTTCACGCTAGGGTCGCGCATTCAGGCAGCCAGAGGATCATCCCATGGAAAAATTCGGCAAAAGCCAGCCCGTCAAACGGACCGAGGACCAGCGGTTTCTGACCGGGCAGGGGCAATACATGGACGATTCTGTGCCCGAGAATGCGCTGTTCGCAGCATTCTTTCGCAGCCCGGTGGCGCATGCCACGATCACGTCGCTGGACCTTGAAGATGCACGTACAGCGAATGGGGTGCGCTTGGTCATGACGCTGGAAGATCTGACTGCTGCCGGGATCGATACGGTGATGAACGCGACTACAGTCGCCAACCGCGACGGCAGTCAAGGCGCTGCGTCCGAGCGGAACATGCTGGCCAAGGACCGCGTGCGTTTCGTCGGAGAACCCGTTGCGGTCGTCATTGCCGACTCGTTGTTACAAGCCCGCGATGCAGCCGAATTGATCTGGATGGAAACCGAAGACCTGCCGGTCAATATGGATGTCGCTGCGGGTGGCGAACCTTTGCATCCACAAGCTCCCGACAACCGCGCCTTTGACTGGGGCTTGGGCGATGAGAAGGCTACCAATGCCGCCTTTCAGGCAGCGGCGCGCACCGTCGCGCTGAACGTGCATGACAACCGGGTCATCGTGAGCTCGATCGAACCGCGTGGCTGTCAGGCCGATTGGTCGGATGGCCGTATGCATTTCTCATATGGCGGGCAGGGTGTCTGGGGGATGAAAGCGCAACTGGCACAAAAGCTGAAACTGGACCCCGAGGCGATCCGCGTCACTACGCCAGATGTCGGCGGCGGATTTGGTATGAAGGCGATGCCTTATCCCGAATATTTCACCGTTGCTGTTGCTGCCATGAAACTGGGCCAGCCGGTGCACTGGATGTCGGACCGGTCCGAAGCGATGTTGTCCGATCACCACGGCCGCGACCTGACCTCACTGGCGGAGCTCGCCTTTGATGCCGATCACAAGATCACTGCTTACCGGGTCCACAGCAAGATCAACCTTGGCGCTTATAACAGCCATTTCGCGCAGGCGATCCAGACCAGCCTGTTCAGTAAGGTTTTGATGGGTGTCTACGATGTTCAGACCACCTACTTGCGGGTCGAAGGATTCTTCACCAACACCACGCAGGTCGACGCCTATCGCGGTGCCGGGCGACCCGAGGCGATCTATGTGCTGGAACGCGTCATGGACCGTGCTGCGCGTGAGTTGGGGATTGATCCGTGGGAGTTGCGGCGCAAGAATTTCATCCGACCCGAAGCCTTCCCCTATAAGACCGCAACCGGCGAAACCTATGATGTGGGTGAGTTCAACATGGTCCTCAGCCGCGCCGCCGAACAGACTACGGGCTTTGAGGCCCGCAAAGCGGCGGATGCGGAAAACGGCCTGATCCGGGGGCAGGGGCTTTGTTACTATATCGAAAGTATTTTGGGAGACCCTTCCGAAGGCGCGAAGATCGAGTTTTGCGAGGACGGAACGGTGAACCTCTATGTCGGCACTCAGTCCAATGGGCAAGGGCACGAGACCGTCTATGCCCAGTTCCTATCGGACCAGACAGGGATTCCTTCGCACCTGATCAATGTTGTGCAAGGCGACACGGACAGGCTGGCGCAGGGCGGCGGGACTGGCGGTTCACGCTCGGTCACGACCCAAAGCAACGCGACACTGGTCACAGTTGATACGATGATCGCCGCATTCACGCCCTATCTTGCGGATAAGATGGGGGTCGAGGAAAGCGATGTGACCTTCGACCATGAAACCTTCCGCGCGCCGGGGTCCAACCTGACCCCCACGCTGACCGAGGCGGCCGAGATGGCGCGCGCTGACGGGCGCACCGATCTGTTGCAGCACGAAGCCCGCGCTACGCTAGATGCACGCAGCTATCCCAATGGTGCACATGTTGCCGAAGTCGTTATCGATTCTTTCACTGGTGAAACATGGGTCGACCGCTACACGGTGGTGGATGATTTCGGCAATCTTATCAACCCGATGCTGGCCGAGGGGCAGGTGCATGGCGGGGTAGTGCAGGGTATCGGCCAAGCACTGACCGAGCATGTTGTTCATGATGCCGAGGGGCAACTGCTCACGGCTTCGTTCATGGACTACGCCTTGCCCCGCGCTGCTGAGATACCCATGATAGAGTTTACCTCGGCGCCGGTTCCGTCAACCGCCAACCCGATGGGGATGAAAGGCTGTGGTGAGGCAGGCACCGTGGGCGCACTGGCCGCAGTGGCGAACGCGGTACAGGATGCGCTCTGGGATCACGGGGTGCGGCAGGCGGATATGCCTTTCACACCTCACAAAGTTTGGGAATTGTTGACGCATGGTTCTGTCGCGGCTGAGTAGAAAGGTACTGGGATGGCTCGGACGGCCTCTGCGGTCCGAGCACTCGGCCGAAACGCGCCACCGCGAACCTGTCAGCCATGTCATCATTCTTGACGGCACCATGTCGACGCTGGAAGCAGGGCGGGAAACCCACGCGGGCCAGACCCTGCGCCTGTGCTGCGAGATGGGCAGCCAGGTTTCGGTTTTCTACGAATCCGGCGTGCAGTGGGAAAGCTGGAAGTCGACTATGGACGTGATGATGGGGCGGGGTATCAACCGTCAGATTCGTCGGGCCTATGGTTATTTGGCTTCGCGTTACAAACCCGGTGATAAGATCTTTTTCATCGGCTATTCACGCGGCGCATACGGGGTCCGCAGCCTTGCGGGCGTGATCGATGCTATCGGGTTGCTCAAGGCCGAACACGCCACTGTCCGCAATATCAAACAGGCCTATCGACACTATGAATGTAACGCCAATGGCGAAGCGGCGGCGGTCTTTCGTCGGGAGTTCTGTCACGAGGATGTCGCCATCGAGATGGTCGGCGTCTGGGACACGGTCAAGGCGCTGGGCCTGCGCCTGCCGCTGCTCTGGCGCTGGGCCGAGGAACGCCATGCCTTCCACAACCACCAGCTTGGCCCTGCCACCCGCCACGGCTATCACGCCATGGCGCTGGACGAGACCCGCGAGGTGTTCGAGCCGGTGCTGTGGAAATGCACGCCTGACTTCAAAGGCCATATCGAGCAGGTTTGGTTCCGCGGCACCCACGGCGATGTTGGCGGCCAGCTGAACGGGTTCGAAGAGGCCCGCCCCCTCAGCAACATCTCCCTGATCTGGATGCTGGACAAGGCCGAGCTGCACGGCCTGCCATTGCCCGAGGGCTGGCGCGACCGTTTCCCTACCGATCCGCATGCGCAATCCGTGGGCACCTGGCGTGGCTGGGGTAAGATTTTCCTGCTGCGCAAGCATCGCAAAGTAGGGCGTGACCGGTCAGAGAAGCTGCATGTCTCGGTTTCGCCCGAGGAATTGCCCCGATGGGTGCCGATGCCAAATCTGCCTTCGCATCCGGCGCAGTGACAGAAGCAACAGCTTGCCTTCCTACGAAAGATGTATCAACAGCAGCCACAGCATTTCTGTCCCGTCAGTGCCGGGTGGACGTCTTAGCATCATCGAAAGACATGTGATTTATGCCGGATCCATACTTTTCTGAGCTCAAATACTTAGGTGGCCCGACCCTGGATTTTATCGAGGTCGCGGTTGACGCTGGTACGGATGTCTCGGGGTTGGTCGTGACGATCTATTTGAGCAATGGCTCGATCCGAACCACCAATACTCTGGCCGGTATCACGCCGACAACGGTTGCCGGTCGCGATATCTATGTCATCGACACGACAAGTTCCGGGACATTTAACGGATTGGGTAAAACCAATGGTATCTCGCTTTCCGAAGGGACAACGGTTTATCAGTTTAATTCTTTCAGCGATCCTCCAAGTCCCGGCCCGATCACTGCGAACACTGGCCCGGCCAACGGTATGCAATCGACAGTCATCGGGCAGGCCGGCGCTGGCGATTCCCTGGTCTCGACCGACAATGGCGGCACATATACAGTCAATACCGATCCCACCCCGGGCAGCATCCCCTGTCTGACTGCGGGAACACTCGTATCCACTGATTTGGGTCCGGTGCCGGTAGAAGATCTGAAGCCTGGCCAGCTGCTTTTGCTGGCGCGGGGTGGCAACCAGCCTTTGCTGCAGATCATGCGCCGTTCACTCACTGCGCGCGAGTTGCGCCGCAATCCGAAACTCTATCCAGTGCGAATTTGCGCGGGCGCACTTGGACAAGGCCTGCCCCGACGTGATCTGCTTGTCTCGCGTCAGCATCGCATGCTGGTGTCCTCGGCGATTGTGAAACGCATGTTCGGTCGTTCTGAGGTTCTGGTCGCCGCGATAAGGCTGACCGATCTGCCGGGGATTTATGTCGATGAAACCGTAGACAGCGTCACGTATTTCCATCTGGTCCTGGCGACGCACGAAGTGATTATCGCCGAGGGTGCCCCGACCGAGAGCTTGCTGATGGGACAGGAAGCGTTGAATTCACTCCCTCCTGCAATGGTCGAGGAACTTACTGTATTGTTTTCGGGCATTTCGACCGGGGGCCTCTCGGATACCAGTTATCTGGTGCCGGACAACGCGCGTCAGAAACAGCTGTTGTCGCGCCACGCTCAACACGCCCGATCATTGCTATCCGACTATACGGAAAGCACCCGTTCTGCAGACTAATGTTGATAGGGCGTTGGCCAACCAAGGCCAACCCCCGCTGTCATGTCTAAGAATTACCGCCGACGATCTCTGCGCGAGCTCATCGGCTGGAACGCCACGCCCACATGCGCTTCGCAATAGGGTTTGCCTGCCTCGACGGGCAGGCCGCAGAACCAGAAATCCTCGGTCGCGGGGTCGCCGACAGGCCATTTGCAGGTCTTTTCGGTCAGCTCCATCAAAGACAGCTTCTTGGCCTTCTTTTCAATCTCGTTGACCTTGGCCAAAGCCTCGGGGCTGATCTCATTGGCCGACGGTTGCGGAGGCAGCGGCTGGCCGGCGGGTATGATCTGGCGACGGGCCGGGGTGACCGGTTTGGCCTCGGGGGCTGGCACCGGACGGGCCGGTTCAGTCTTGGGTGTCGGTTTCGGTTTGGCCTCGGCCTTGGGCGCGGGGGCCGGTTTTTCCTTAGGCTCGGCCTTTGCCGGGCTTGCACCGGTGGCGCGATTCGACAGACCCAGACGGTGCACCTTGCCGATCACCGCATTGCGGGTCACGCCGCCCAGTTCCTTGGCGATCTGGCTGGCCGACTGGCCCTCGCCCCACATCTTTTTCAGCAGCTCTACACGCTCGTCAGTCCAGGACATCATTTGCCTTTCAAAAGCGGAAAGCGGCCCCGGATTCGGGCCGCCTTGGGAAATCATCTCAGCGCCCTATTCTAAACACTGCGGCCCGAGTTACAAGCGGTCTTCGAATCAGGTATGGGGCAGAGCATGCATAATCTCATGGATCACGACGCACGCCGCTTTGGCGCGGTGAATTGGATGGGCCTCTATACACTGGCGCAGCGCGAAACCCTGCGCTTTCTGGCCGTGTGGACGCAGACCCTGCTGGCACCGCTGGTGACGGCAGGCCTGTTCCTGCTGATCTTCAACATTGCCATTGGTCCCAGCCGACCGGATGTGATGGGGGTGCCGTTTCTGACCTTTCTGGCACCGGGCATCATGATGATGACCGTGATTCAGAACGCCTTTGCCAATACATCGTCATCGATGGTGATCGCCAAGGTTCAGGGCAATATCGTCGATACGCTGATGCCGCCTCTATCGCCGCTGGAAATCCTGTTGGGTTATCTGGCCGGAGGCATCGCCCGCGGTATCCTGATCGCCCTTGTTGTTGCAATCGCTCTGGCGTTGGTTCTGGGCATCGTGCCGCAGAACCCGCTGATCGCACTGATATTCGTGGTTCTGGGCGGCGCGTTCATGGGAGCGCTTGGGCTTTTTGCCGGGATTTTTGCCAACAAGTTCGACCAGATGGCGGCGATCACCAATTTCATCGTCACGCCTTTGGCTTTCTTGTCCGGCACTTTCTATTCTGTGCAGGCGCTACCGCCAGTGCTCAATCGGCTAAGCCATGCGAACCCGGTCTTCTATCTGATTGACGGGTTGCGCTATGGGATGATCGGCGTGTCCGACAGCTCTCCTTGGTTGGGCATGGCGATCTGCGCCAGCGCGACATTGTTGGTTGGAGGATTGACCTGGCAGATGTTGCGCACCGGCTACCGGCTCAAGGCCTGACGGTGTATCGCCTCGCGCCAGACCAGAATCAGACCTCCGGTCAGGATGATGGCCGAGCCGATCAGGCTGATCCCATCCGGTATCACCTTGAATACCGCGAAATCGTAGAAGGCAGCGAAGATCAGGGTAGCGTAGCTGATCGGAGCCACAAAAGAGGCATCCGCCCGCGCCATTCCGTTGACGAAACAAGCCTGCGCACAGGCCATTAGCACACCAATCGAGGCCAGCGCCGCCCATTGCTGAGGCGTCGGCATCTGGAAAACGAAACTTACCGCGACCGTCGCAATGGTCAGACCCATCGCATTGTTGATCAGAAGAATCTGGATTGGTATTTCTCGGCCCGAGAGCTTTTTGATAAAGATCAGTTCCATCCCAATTATCACTGCTGCGGTCAGGGCCAGTAATGCAGCGGGTTGAAAGCTAGCGGGCGTCGGACGCAACAGAACCAAGGCACCGATCAAGGCCACGATGGCGGCCAACCAGCGCCACGGGCCGACACCTTCTTTCAGCAGCGGGATCGCCAACATCATGGCAAAGACCGGGTTCAGGAACGAGATAGCCGTCGCATCCGCAATCGGTATGAAAGCAACGGATGCAAACATCAGCGTGATCCCCAGCCAGCCGAAGCTTGTCCGTCCTATATGCAGACCCCAATGCGGGCGGCTCAGGCGGGGGCGCATGATGCCGACGGCTGTCACGATTACCAGAAAGGCAAACAGAAACCGTCCATGGCTGATCTGCATCGGATGCAGGGCAGGGCCAAGCACATCCGTCCCCAGTGCTTTCGCCAGCAATGTGGTCCCTGCGAGAAGGGCGCTGGCCGCAAGGATCAGCAGGGCCGCAAGGGCAGGATTCTGACGTATCGGTGTCATGGTTCAGCCGTGCGCCAGCGTCGGGTAAATGACAAGCGGTAAATCCCGGTCTCAGAATGATTTTTGCCCCGATCGCAAAAACGGGGTTTTCAGACCCGGTGCGCCCCGCTATATGGCTTCACATGATCAATACCGCACATATCCTGCGCCTCCGACGCCGACGCCTGACCGCATAATCGGCCCGTTTGATCCATTTGCGCTGTCCAAATCCGCGCAAACCCCACCAAATCAGTTGACGACCATGGCCCCAGTGTATCACTCACAGGGCTCAAGCTATTCGAAAAGGATGATCCGATGATCCCGTCCGTTCTGCCGACCTATAACCGCGCGCCCCTGACATTCGTGAAGGGCGAAGGCGCCTGGCTGACCGAGGCGGATGGCCGACGTTTTCTGGATCTGGGCGCGGGCATAGCGGTAAACGCGCTGGGTCATGCGCATCCGGCGCTGGTGGCGGCCCTGACGGAACAGGCGCATGCGCTGTGGCATGTTTCAAACCTCTATAACATCCCGCAACAGCAGGCACTGGCGGACAAGCTGGTGGAACACACCTTTGCCGATACGGTGTTCTTCACCAATTCGGGCACCGAATCCTGCGAATTGGCCGTCAAAATGGCCCGCAAGTATTTCTATGACAAAGGTCAGCCCGAGAAGGTCGAGATCATCACTTTCGACGGCTCATTCCATGGCCGGTCATCGGCGGGTATCGCCGCCGCCGGGTCAGAGAAAATGACCAAAGGTTTCGGCCCGCTGCTGCCAGGCTTTGTCCATCTGACATTCGGAGACCTCGACGGTGTCACCAACGCCATCACCGACAACACGGCGGCCATCCTGATCGAACCGGTTCAGGGCGAAGGCGGCATCCGCCCCGTTCCGGATGCAGAGCTGAAAGCCCTGCGCCAGATTTGCGATGATAACGGCCTTTTGCTGATCCTCGATGAGGTCCAATGCGGCGTGGGGCGGACCGGCAAACTCTTTGCCCATGAATGGGCCGGCATCACGCCGGATATCATGATGGTCGCCAAAGGCATCGGCGGCGGTTTTCCTCTGGGTGCGGTTCTGGCCACCGAAGAGGCCGGCAGCGGCATGACGGCAGGCACCCACGGCTCGACCTATGGCGGCAACCCCTTGGGCTGTGCCGTTGGCTGCGCGGTGATTGATCAGGTCGCTACTCCGGCCTTCCTCGAAGGTGTGAATCGCAAGGCAGGCCTGCTGCGTCAGAAGCTCGAAGGCCTGATCGCGGACCACCCCGAAGTATTCGAGGAGGTGCGCGGCTCAGGCCTGATGCTAGGCCTGAAATGCAAGCCCACCAATATCGACGTGGTCAACGCTGGCTATGACAACGAGGTCATAACGGTTCCCGCCGCAGATAACGTGATCCGCCTGCTGCCGCCGCTGACCCTCACCGAGGATGACATCGCACAAGCCCTGATCCGCCTCGAGAAAACTGCGGCACAAGTCGAAAACGCAATGGCTTCGGCCTGAACTCGCCTGATTAAAAAGTGAATTAAAATGAACCACTTCCTTGATATCCACAAAACTGACGCAGGTGATCTGCGGAACATGATCGATCAGGCCAGCGCGATGAAACAGGCGCGCCTTGGGCGTCCCAAAGCCGCCCCCGACGATGAGCAGCCTCTGGCAGGCCGCATGGTTGCGCTGATCTTTGAAAAGCCATCAACGCGGACCCGCGTGTCCTTCGATGTTGGCGTGCGCCAAATGGGCGGGCAGACTATGGTACTGTCCGGCAAGGACATGCAGCTGGGCCATGGCGAGACCATCGCCGACACCGCCCGGGTCCTGTCGCGCTATGTCGACATGATCATGATCCGAACCTTTGATGAAACCATCCTGACCGAGATGTCCGAATACTCGGACGTTCCCGTCATCAATGGTCTGACCGATCGTACACATCCCTGCCAGATCATGGCCGATGTGCTAACCTATGAAGAGCATCGCGGCCCCATCGCAGGAAAAAAGGTCGTTTGGACCGGCGACGGCAACAATGTCTGCGCTTCATTTCTGCATGCCGCCGGTCAATTCGGTTTCGACCTGACATTCACCGGCCCGGCGCAGCTGGACCCAGAAGAAGAATTCATGGGGCTTGCACGCCAGAAGGGCTCGAAAATCGTGATCGAACGGGACCCGCACAAAGCTGTTGAAGGGGCCGACCTCGTGGTCGCCGATACTTGGGTCTCAATGCACGATTCTCAATCCGCGAAGGAGCGCCGCCACAACATGCTGCGCCCCTATCAGGTCAACACCGAGCTGATGTCGCATGCCAAGCCAGACGCGTTGTTCATGCACTGCCTGCCTGCGCACCGCGAAGAAGAGGCCACATCCGAGGTCATGGACGGCCCGAACTCGGTGATCTTTGACGAGGCCGAAAACCGCCTGCATGCGCAAAAAGCCGTGATGCGCTGGTGTCTGGGCGTCTGAGGCCGACAGCAATCTGGGAGAGCCATAGATGGCTCTCTTAAATCTCGGAGCAACCAATGCCACACATCACTCTGGAATTCTCTGCCGGGCTCGAAAAAACTCATGATTTTCAAGCCATCTGTGAGCAGCTCTATTCCGAGCTCGCCGCGCATGAAGAATTCGATGCCCCAACACTCAAAATCCGTGCCACCTCGTTTCCGTATTTCCGCATCGGGACCGAACCGCAGACCTTCATTCATGCCACGCTCTTGTTGTTGCAAGGCCGAGATGAGGCAACGCGCGCCGAGTTGAACGCGATCATTCTGAATGTTCTGGCTGCGTCTGCGCCCACGGTCGGCAGCATCACCGTGCGGGATGTTGAAATAGATCGCGCGACCTATGCCAAACGCCTGTCAGCCTGACGCGGCCCCGGTATGCGTATGGGAGGACTAAACGCGTCGGGACACTTCCCAGACCCGTAATCTGGCGAGCGTAGCGACGCACGCCAGAACTACCAGCACACACAATGCGATCTTGGTCATGATCTCCATCGTGCCCTCAATCATCAGGGCGTGTACGACACTGCCCAGTATGGTCACCACTGCCAGTCCGGCGTGACCCAGACGCCAGAGCCGAAATCGCAGGTTCAGGCGTAGCCGCAGAACGCCCATCGTTGCTGCAGCAAAACCCGTCCACATCGCGATCACACCCCAGACGGAAAAGGGTGTGGCTGATACGAATAGAAGCGCGTCCACGACATCCGGCGGGCTCGTGATCCACAAACCGCCCACATGGATTACGATCGCTGCGACAAGGGCCAGACCGCACCGCCTGTGCCATAAGCGGCTGCGCACAGGTGAAAGCCCAGGCAACCAGCGTCCGGCCAGCAAGGGTTGCATCAGCAGAAGGCACATCCCGACGATGCCCGCAAACCCGGCTAGGATGTAGATCGGCTCGCGCCACGCCAGATAAGGGCTGAATGCTGCCGCGATAACCGGCACCAGAAGGGCGACAATCAACGCTGCCCAGATCAGTATGCGCCTCAACACGTATCAGGCAGGCTGCAAGACGAAATGCGCGGCAAGCGTTTTGTCTTTCGCGCTCGACATCACCGGGCGCAGGAATACCGTCTCAAATTCGCCGCTGTCATAGGCGAGATGCCCATGCGGTTGGCCAAAGGCGGGCACGATTTGTGGCATCTCAAGCCGAAATTCACCGTTCGCATCCGTCAGCGTCGCCCCATGGCTGCGCTGGTCGCGCTCGTGCCCCTCGGTCGTATGCGCCCAGATCTGGATACGCTGTCCGGGCAAGGGGGCTCCGTCGCCTGCGCGGCGCACGGTGCCGGTCATCCAGAAACCTCCGCCGCCGATGCGCTGCACAATAGGGGCGCCGGGGCGATAGTTGTTCGATCCGCCCCGCATGGACGGGGTCGGTGCAACGCCCTGCGCCCGCGCGGGCGTGGTCAGCCCGGCCGTGCCTAGCGCTGCAAAACAGCCCGCCGTAACCAACGCGCTGCGGCGGGTAAGAAGAACGTGCGACATCGAGAGGGCTCCTTTCGATAACGGGCATGGTGTCTGGCCTAACACTCAATCTAGCACGTTTGTTGCGAAAGCCGAGTTAAGCTGGTCTGAAGTTCGGGTCATTTCATCACCGTCACGTGAGCGTTGCCGCCGTTTCCGCCCATCGTGCACTGTATATGTGCACTCATGCGCTATGCCGGATAATAAATCATACTATATTCCACATTATCAAACATATTGAAGCCCAAGCCAGATCCTGACCTAAGGGAGAGCGAGAATGAGCTGGAATCCGACCCATACAGCCGACTGCCGGTCCGAGAACCCGGCGCTAGACAGCCTGATCATCCCCCGTGCCCGTGATCTGGGCGGGTTCGAGGTGCGCCGCGCGCTACCCTCGGTCAAACGGCAACTGGTCGGCCCCTTCATCTTCTTCGACCAAATGGGTCCGGCCGAATTCATCACCGAAGGCGGTATTGACGTACGGCCGCATCCCCATATCGGACTTGGTACCGTGACCTATTTATATCAGGGCGAGTTTGAACACCGCGACAGTCTCGGCACGCATCAGATGATCTATCCCGGCGAGGTCAACTGGATGGTCGCTGGGCGTGGTGTGACCCATTCCGAACGTACCAGTGACCAAACACGCGGCAAGAAACACAGCCTGTTTGGCATCCAGACTTGGATCGCCCTGCCCGAAACTCACGAAGATATGGCCCCCGATTTCGAACACCACAAACAGGGCGCGTTGCCCCATATTCAGGATGCAGGCGTCAGCGCCCGCCTGATCCTTGGTTCCGCCTATGGCGAAACCAGCCCGGTCACCATGCTGTCCGAGACCTTTTATCTCGACGTCCAGTTCGAACCGGGTGCCTCCTTCCCGCTGCCCGACAATCACGAGGATCGCGGTGTCTATGTCACCACAGGCTCGGTCGAGATCGCAGGCGACAGCTTCGAGGCGGGTCGCATGATGGTCTTCCGCCCCGGCGATCACCTGTCCGTGAAGGCCGGACCACTGGGTGCGCGGCTGTTGCTGCTGGGCGGCGCGACCTTGAACGAAGATCGTTACATCTGGTGGAACTTCGTCTCCTCTTCGAAAGAGAAGATAGAAACGGCCACACGCGAATGGAAAACTGCCGACTGGGCGGACGGCGCCTTCCACCTGCCGCCCGGTGATGATCAGGAGTTCATTCCGATCTCGGAAGACCTCGAACGCACCCGACCCAGACGCGCCCGCGTCTGACCCCACGTCACGCTGGCTCCGTTGAACGATCCCGGCGATCCTTGGAGGCACAGCGGAGGTAAGCCATGAATATCGTCATCGCCGGTGCAGGCAGCATTGGCTGCTTTTGCGGCGCATTGCTGGCCGCAGCGGGACACAGCGTGACGCTGCTGGGTCGCGCGCGGGTGCTGAACGCCATCCGGGGACAAGGGCTGACGGTGACAGATTTCTCGAACCTGCATCGTCACGTCGCCGCCGTACAACTCACGCTCAGCGAAGACCCTGCCTGTCTCGGGGATGCCGAGTTGGTCATCGTCACGGTAAAAACAGGCGCGACCGCCGAGATGGCAGCGCTGATCGCCGCACACGCCACGGAAACGGCCCCGGTTCTGTCTTGGCAGAATGGGCTCGAGAACGCCCGCACCCTGCGCACCGCTCTTCCCGGACGCGACGTTCGGGCTGGAATGGTGCCCTTCAACGTGGTGCCGACGGGCCCGGCAACCTATCACCGTGCCACATCGGGTGAGATCGTCATCGAGCGTGGCTCCCGGTCTCTGGCTGAACGCCTAAGCGCCCCGGATCTACGCGTCAGCGAAAGCGACCAGATCGAGGCAGTGCAATGGGGTAAGCTGGTGATCAACCTCAACAATGCATTGAACGCATTGTCCGGCCTGACCTTGCAAAACCAACTGCTCGACCGAAACTGGCGTCGCCTGATGGCTGATCAGATGGCCGAGGCGCAGCGTGTTTTGAAAGTCGCCGAGATCGAGGCCACCTCCACAACGCCACTACCCGCATGGATGACACCGCACATTCTACGTCTGCCAACGCCAATTTTTACACGAATTGCGGCAAAAATGCTGACCATCGACCCAAATGCGCGCACCTCGATGGCTTATGATCTGACGGCGGGTCGCCCGACCGAAATCGACAGTCTACAGGGCGAAATCATCAAACTCGGCCAACAGTACGCGATCCCAACCCCGATCAATAGCCGAGTCTCTCAACTCATCCACCAATCACCGGACACGCCGCTCACAGTCGACCAGATCATAACCTGATCCGTCTCTTCATCTGGCCTAAAATACCTCGGAGCGCGAGGCAGAGCCTCGCAAATTCCGATCAAGCGAACGCAGTCAAAACCCAGAAAATTAGCGCCGACATCACTGCCGCTGCCGGTACCGTGATCACCCAGGCCGCCACGATGGTCATGAAATGCGACCGCCGCACCAGCTTGCGCCGCCGCCGTTCCTCGCGCGCCAGTCGCAGCTCCGCCGGCCGCTGGCGGTTCGAGTATTTCCACCGCCGTTCTGCATGCCACTCCCGATAGAAGCCAACACCAAAGACGGCCCCAACCGCGATATGAGTCGAACTGACCGGCAGACCCAGCCAACTGGCGACGATGACCGTGATCGCCGCCGATAGCGCGACACAGAACGCCCGCATCGGGTTCAGCTTGGTGATCTGGCTGCCGACCATACGGATCAGCTTGGGACCGAACAGGAATAGGCCGAACGAGATGCCAAACGCGCCGATCACCATGACCCATGTCGGGATCGATACTTTCGTGGCAAAATCTCCGAACTCGGCCGCATGCACGATTGCCGCCAATGGACCCACCGCATTGGCCACATCATTGGCCCCATGCGCAAAGCTCAGAAATGTGGCCGAAATCACCAGAGGCAGACCAAACAATGTCTTCAACGACCGGGTCCGGTTCTCCAACCCTTCAGACTTGCGCTTGACCCACGGTACCGTCGCAGCCCAGACCAGGCCGCCAAAGGTCAGACCGATCAAAAGGGCAAATTGAAGATCAATTTTGACGATCCGCTTCAGGCCTTTGACCGACAAGTAGGTGGCAAACGCCCCTGCCATCACGGCAACCAGAATGGGCACCCAGCGCCGCGCTGCCGCGATCTTGTCGTCCTGATACTGGATCTTGTGTTTGATCAATGCCAGAAAGGCGGCTGCAATCATCCCGCCCAAAACGGGTGAGATCACCCAACTGGCGGCAATCGCGCTCATCGTGCCCCAGCTCACCGCACTTAGGCCCGCCGCAGCAATGCCGGCACCCATCACGCCGCCGACCACCGAATGCGTGGTCGAAACCGGTGCCCCGACCCAGGTAGCCAGATTGACCCACAGTGCCGACGATATCAGGGCCGCCATCATCGCCCAGATGAACACATTGCTGTTCTGCACCGACATCGGATCGATGATGCCCTTAGAGATGGTCGAAACCACATCCCCCCCTGCCAGCAACGCGCCTGCGCTTTCTGCGATGGCGGCAATCAGGATGGCTCCGCCCATGGTCAGAGCATTGGCCCCCACTGCCGGGCCCATATTGTTGGCTACGTCGTTGGCACCGATATTGATCGCCATGTAAGCGCCGAATGCCGCAGCTGCGACAACGATCACGCCGCCATCGGCCCGTCCGAACAGAAGCGCTGCAGCCAAACCTGCCAGCGCGATAAAGGCCAGTGCAATTCCGGGGGCCAACAGAGGACGCGATACTTGGGCATTGGCATGCTCAACGCGCGAGATACGCTGTAGGTCACGGTCCAGTGCGTGCCAACGGGCTTTGGTGGGGTGGTCTGACATCGGTTCACAGCGGCTGTTTTGAATGATGCCCGCCGCTAAACGGTTCCAATCGGCGCGGCAACCGTTGTCATCAGTTTTTTACAATATTGTTACAATTGCAGTAGCAAGTCGCGCAATTCCGGCTCTTGCACGCGTTCGGCGGCCACCTTCGGGGACACCCAGCAGCGCTTACGCTGATCGGACTCGGGGAATACATCCGCCAGTCCGGTCACCTCGATCCGATAAACGCTGGTGACAACCGGCAACGCCGTGCCGTCATCCAACCTTTTGTCGTAAGAGTAATGACCAACGGGATCTTTCTGCACCTCCGTTGCACGCACGCCGGCCTCTTCCCAGGCTTCCCGCAATGCGGTTTCCGGCCCGTTGAGCCCATCAATGGGCCAGCCTTTGGGGATAATCCAGCGTCCGGTGCCCCGACTGGTGATCAACAGAACGTCGTCACCGGGACCTGCCTTGCGGGTACACAACGCAGCAACCTGCACCCGGCTTGGGCGCTGGATCAGCGGTCGCGCGACCTCTTCCCAGATGTTGCGTATCCATGTCGTCATGTCAGGCCTGCTCGGGCGTATTCTTTTTGTAATTCGAAGAAATTACATAATCATGTATCGCTGAGTTAACAATACCGCCCTCGGATAACCGCAAAATATGGCCTGAACTTTCGGTGTTTCGTGTATTTTTGCAGCAATTTGTGCGCTTTGCACTGTTTCCGCCAATGAGGCTTATTTACGCCAACCTGATCAACTCAGCCTTTGCGCCGCTTCGCGCGCAGCGTCGGATCCGCCTGAGTTGGATCTTCGGGCCAGGGATGTTTTGGGTACTGCGCCCGCATGTCCTTGCGCACATCGGCATATGACCCGGCCCAGAATCCGGGCAGATCACGGGTGATCTGGATCGGTCGCTGGGCCGGTGACAGCAGCGTGATCTTCAAAGGCTCGCCCCCAACCACCGGATGTTGCGTAACGCCGAATACCTCTTGTAGCCGAACCGAGATTTCGGGCACCGCACCGCCATAGTCAATTGGCAGCTTGCGGCCCAACGGAGTCACAAACGAGCCCGGCGCCCGCCGATCCAGTTCCTGCATCTGGTCCCAATCCAGCCGGGCGCGTAGCGCGGGCAGCAGGTCGAACCGCTTCCAGTCATCGGCATTGCGCACGCCCGAGAGCATCGGCAGCAGCCAGTCTTCCAGCGTATCCATCAGCCCGGTTTCCGAGAAGTCCGGCAAATCAGCGCCTTCCGCGCGGATCAACTCGACCCGAGCGGCCAATCGCGCTGCGGCCCCGTTCAGCCGCACACCCAGATCGCGCACCCCGTCCAACATCGCCCGCGCCAATGCATCCTCGGGGACATCTTTCCAGATGCGGTCGTCCAGCGTGATCGCTCTGAACCGCTCTTGCCTGCGCGCCACGACACGGCGTTCGCGTTTCGACCAGTCGCAGCTGTCGACCCACGCGATCTGATCGCCGAATAGATCGCGAATTTCCCCCTCGGAAATCTGCGCTGCCATGCGCACGCGCGCTTCACGCGGGTTCCCATCCGTATCCGTCACCACAAGATAAGGTGCACCCGCCAGCGTATCTCCGGCTTCCAGCACGACGCCTTTGCCACCCGACAGGACATAACGCGGGACATCTCCCTTGCGTCGCTGTCCGATGCGATCGGGATAGGCCAGCGCCGCCATCGCTGCCGGGCTCAGACCGCCCGCATCCTTAGATTGCGCGCGCAACCGCTTTGCTTCGCCCTTGATCCGATCCAGCGCGCCCATGTTGACCTGCCAGACCCGATTGCGCTGAAACGCGCGCAGGTCCCGCAGCACCTCAAGCCTCAAAGACAGATCGACCGGCGCGCCCCGCAGCGGATCGCGTTCCGCCATCAGTGCAGCCAGTGTCGCGGCCTCAGGTCCCGCGTGCAGCAGCATGTGCCCCAGCCGAGGATGCAGCGGCAGCGCCGCCAGTGCCCGCCCATGCTCGGTGATCCGGCCTTTGCCATCCAGGGCACCCAGCATCGCCAGCAACGCGTGCGCCTCAGCCAGCGTGCCTTCGGGCGGCGCGGTCAGAAACGCAAGATCACCCGGTTCTGCGCCCCAGAGCGACAATTCTAACGCCAGCCCGGTCAGATCGGCAGCCTCGATTTCGGCAGGCGGGTAGGCGGCCAGCGCACCTTCTTCGCCCTTGGACCACAACCGATAGCAGACACCTTCGGCCACACGCCCCGCACGGCCTGCGCGCTGCGTCGCTTCGGCCCGCGTCACCCGCTCGGTCACCAGCCGCGACATGCCTGATCCGGGATCGAACCGCGCCCGCCGGGCTTGCCCCATATCGACCACCACGCGGATATCGGGAATAGTCAGCGAGGTTTCGGCAATCGACGTCGCCAGAACCACCTTGCGACCTTGCTTAACCGGCGCAATCGCCGCGCGCTGGGCGGCAAAGGGCAGTGCTCCGAACAAAGGCCGCACTGAACAGGTGTCGGGTAGACGGCTGGCCAAAGCCGCCTCGGCCCGCCGAATTTCACCTTCACCGGGCAGGAACACCAGCATGCCCCCTTTGGTTTCCCGTTCGGCTCGCACCACCAGATCGATCAGCGCGTCCAGTCGCCGCGCCTGCGGCCCCAAAGACCGGTCCAACCAGCGGGTCTCGACCGGATAGCTGCGCCCTTCGGATGTCACCAGAGGCGCGTTCATCAGCTGGCCCACCGGTTCAGCATCCAGCGTCGCGGACATCGCCAGCAAGATCAGGTCATCGCGCAACGCTCCTGTCACCTCAAGGCACAGTGCAAGCCCAAGATCGGCGTTCAGGGACCGTTCGTGGAATTCATCGAATATTACCGCACCCACGCGGGGCAGATCGGGTTCGGATTGCAGCATCCGTGTCAGGATACCTTCGGTCACAACCTCGATGCGTGTCGCCTTTGAAACTTTCACGTCTCCACGGACACGATAGCCCACGGTCTGGCCCACGGGTTCACCCAGCGTCTCGGCCATGCGTTCGGCGGCGGCGCGGGCGGCCAGCCGCCGGGGTTCCAGCATGACGATCCGGCCCTCGCACAGACCAGCCTGCAGCATCTCAAGCGGCACGCGGGTTGTCTTGCCCGCACCCGGCGGCGCCTGCAGCACCGCGCGCCCATGCGTTCGCAAGGCGTTCAGAAGATCGGGAAGGGCGTCATCAATGGGCAACCGGGTCATATCGCCTTATCGCCAAAGCCTCGGCCAAGGTCCAGCGTCGCCAAACTCGGCTCCGGTTGGGGCTGGACAAACCGGGTCATCCCCCCTCATCTAGGGCAAATTCCAGCCGGGGACTTACCGATGAACATTGCCGAGCTTGGCGACAGGATCTTGAACGGAGAGCGCAGGGCATTGGCCCGTGCGATCACACTGGTCGAAAGCGGGCGTGAAGATCATCGAGCGCAGGCAACCGCGCTGCTGGATCAATTGAGCGGCGCCGGACGCCAGGCGTTGCGGATCGGCCTGTCGGGCACGCCGGGTGTGGGCAAATCGACCTTTATCGAAAGCTTCGGCATGATGCTGACGGGGCAGGGGCTGCGTGTTGCGGTTCTTGCAGTTGACCCCAGCTCGGCCCGTTCGGGGGGCTCGATCCTGGGCGATAAGACCCGCATGGAAAGACTGAGCCGCGAGAAAGACGCCTTTATCCGCCCGTCCCCCAGCCAGAGCCATCTTGGTGGCGTGGCGCGCCGCACACGCGAAGCGATTGCACTTTGTGAGGCGGCTGGTTTTGACGTCGTGCTGATTGAAACCGTGGGTGTGGGCCAATCGGAAACCGTTGTGGCCGAGATGTCTGACCTGTTCCTGCTGCTGCTGGCCCCGGCGGGCGGAGATGAGTTGCAGGGCGTCAAGCGCGGCATCATGGAGATGGCCGACATGATCCTGATCAACAAGGCCGATGGCGACCTGAAAGCGACTGCCACCCGCACCTGCGCCGATTACGCGGGCGCGCTGCGTCTGTTGCGCAAGCGCCCACAGGACCCCGAAGGGTTTCCCAAGGCCATGACGGTTTCAGCGGTTGAAGAGCATGGGCTGGAACAGGCCTGGGACGAAATGCAGGCCCTGACCACTTGGCGGCGCGAAGCCGGGCATTGGGTATTGAACCGCGCCACACAGGCACAATACTGGTTCGAGCAAGAGGTACGCCACGCATTGCTTGCGCGTCTCGAAACGCCACAGATGCGCAGTCGGATGAGCGATCTTGGCGCTCAGGTCAGTGCGGGCCACCTCAGCCCATCGGCGGCGGCCGAACAAATCCTCTCCGGGCTGTCCGACGCGTAACACTCTGGCGGTATGATGCGTGCGCGGCTGGTGCGCTGACCGCTAATCGTGTATTAAAGCTACATATATTGTTGTGTTTGAGTGTAAGTCACTGCGTTTGAACCGGGTTGAGAAAGGGCTTGGTCAGCTCGGATCGTGCCCGGATTCTCCGAGGAACGGGACACGTCAGAATGCCCAATATCAATGGTACCAACGGCGACGACGATATCGATGTCACAAATGACAACGGTACTCTGAACGGAAACCCGGCGACGCCTCCGGTGACCGGTATCCGCGGCCGTGGCGGCGATGACGATATCACCATCACCAATAGCACCATTGCCAACAATGTCCTGGGCAATGCAGGCACCGACACGATCATTGTCACCAACAGCACGGTTGGCGGGCGCATCGCTAGCGGTTCGGATGCGGATACGGTTGATATCAGGGGGTCAACCGTCGGCGATATCCGGCTTGGTGCCGGTAATGACACGCTGAATTTCACCAGCACCACGGTGTCGGGTGACATTCGCGGCGGCAGCGGAACCGACACGCTGAACCTCCCTGAGGGCACTGTTATCACGGACGATACTTTCGGGGTGATTACGGTCGAAGACGGGGTCGGTTATTCAGTCTCGAGCGGCACATTTACCCTGCCTTCAGGCATCACCGTCACGTATTCAGCGTTCGAGAACGGGTCGGGTATGCCCTGTTTCACGCGCGATACATTGATCACGACACAGGATGGGCGATCCCTGATCCAGTCGTTGCGCACCGGTGATCTGGTCCACACACTTGGGCAGGGCCTGCACCCGATCCGTTGGATCGGGCGGCGCGAATTTGATCGCTTCCAGCTTGAAGCCAACCCCAGACTCTGGCCTGTGCGTATCCTTGCAGGGGCATTGGGCGAGGGGCTGCCGCATCGCGATCTGCTGGTCTCGCGCCAGCATCGGATGCTGGTGCACTCAAAGATCGCCCAACGCATGTTCGGCACGACCGAGGTTCTGATTCCGGCCATCAAACTCACCGCAATGCCGGATATCTACGTTGATGAAAGCGTGGAAAGCGTCGAGTATTACCACCTGCTGTTCGACCGCCATCAGGTGATCTTTGCCGAGGATGCGCCAACCGAAAGCCTCTATACCGGCCCCGAAGCGCTGAAAATGCTGAGCGCCGCGTCGCGTCGCGAGATATTCGAGATTTTTCCCGAACTGACAGACCTTGACTACCGCGCCGACCCGGCCCGCATGATCCCCGGCGGGCGGCTGCAAGCGCAGTTGATCACGCGGCATTTGAAGAATAACAAGCCGCTGTTGCGGATGTCCCCGATCTTGACCTCAAATGAATTCAACTCGGGTGCAAAGATTTCGCCGCAGCCGTCTTGACCCTTCGCGCGATTCCCACTAAACGCATCCAACCAGTTTTCGGGCGCGACTTCGGGTTGCGCCCCTTGTGATTTGGCCGCGGGTCTTGTACCCGGCCTCCAGAAACAAAGGAAGAAACCATGTCGCGCCGTTGCGAACTGACCGGAAAAGGCCCGATGACTGGCAACAATGTCAGCCACGCCAAAAACAGAACTCGTCGCCGTTTTCTGCCCAACCTGAACGACGTTACCCTGCAGTCGGAAACTCTGGGTCGTGGCGTCAAGCTGCGCATCTCGGCAGCTGCCCTGCGCTCGGTCGACCACCGCGGTGGTCTGGACGCGTTCCTGGCCAAAGCCAAGGATGACGAGCTGTCGGCGAACGCCCTGAAAGTGAAGAAAGAAATCGCCAAGGCACAAGCCTCGGCCTAAGCGCTTTCTCACGCAAGAATTCAGCCCTGCACCCTGCGGTGTGGGGCTTTTCTTTTTTGCATTCGCTGCCCCTGTGCGAATGATTGTCTCTGAAATGATAATAAAACGCCCCGCTTCGTGACGTTGTTCACAGAACACCTGCTGAATATCGCATATGTTTATGCATATTCATGTTGAGGGGGTTACCATGTCACTCAAAGCAAAGAATTTTCTGTTTTTACTGCCACGATCAATTGCAAAAGCCGTGATCCGCTGCACCCGGATGCAGCGCCGGGTAAACCGACTGCATACGGGGATGAATGCCGAGGCGTTCAGGCCGCCGAAAAGCTGAGCTAGGCCATACTGTCTCAGCCACTGCTTTGCGCTTGAAGCCGGTTCAGTGGGCGGCGTATATACCAAGCTGACATGACAGGCTTTTTCCGCACATTTCTGCCTTATACGCTGTCCCTGATGGTGATCCTCACCGGGCAGGGACTGGCCGTGTCGCGGGGTATGGAGCGCGCGGTCGGGCAGATGGTTTTGTGCACCGGCAGCGGGCCGGTCGTCGTCTATATGGACGAAGACGGCCAACCGACCCGCGCACCGCAATACTGCCCTGACTATGCGCTCAACCTGCTGGGCGCGATCCATGAAGCCTCGGTTGCCGTACCTCCGGCCCCGTCGCGCGCGCTCCCCGCGCCGTCGCTCCTTTCCCAGCATCTGATTGCCGCGCCGTTGCCGCGACACCCAGCTCGTGCCCCGCCGGTTTCTGCCTGATTCCAGTTTCCAAACTCTATCAGACAGTTACCAAGGAGAGGCATAATGACCCTCAAATCCAGCCTGCTTGCAGTCCTGACTACCTTTTCGCTGACCGGTGCGGCGCTGGCTGCCGATACCATCTCGGTCGAAGACCCTTATGCACGGTCTTCGGGCAAAACCGCGAAGGCGGGTGCCGCCTTCATGATGATCCAGAATCAAGGCGATACCGATGACCGCCTGATCGGCGTGACCTCGGATGCGGCTGCCCGAGTGGAACTGCACACTCATAAGGTTGACGAAAACGGTGTCGCCAAGATGGTGCATGTGAAGGAAGGCTTCGCCATTCCGGCGGGCGAAACCCACATGCTGAAACGCGGCGGTGATCACGTCATGTTCATGGGCCTGACAGCGCCCTTCGAACAGGGAGGGAGCGTTCCCGTCACATTGATCTTCGAAAACGCCGGAGAGGTCGCGGTCGAGATCCCGGTCGATCTTGAGCGCCAGGACAAAGGCGGCCATTCGAACTAACGCCTGTCTTCAGGCTGTGGTACAGCCATCATCCATACGTCAGGCCGGGCAATGCCCGGCCTGTTGCGTCATCTGTTGACGGTTTTCATCTCCAATCGATCGCCCGCTTTTTTGAACCGTGCCGCCAGAAAGAACATCACCACCGCCGAGGTCAGCGCGAAGAAGGCAATTGCCCAGCCCAACGCCACCATGCCGCTGCCGGGCCAGAAGATCAGCACCAGCCCGACGATGAGTGCGAAGATACCTGAATTACGCACCGTTGCGCGCTCGGGGTCTTGTGGATGCATTTGCGGCAGCGCCATGAACGAGCCGATCGCAACGAACAGCGCCATCGCCCCCATGAGGGTGAAGGCCAGCCAGGCCACGCCCTGTGGCCAGATCAGCAACACCAAACCGATCAGCGCGGCACCGATCCCGACGCCTCCGATCAGCCCGCGCCGCCCAAAACCCAGCCAGGTCAGCGCGCCATCCAGAATCAGCAGCGCCCCTACCAATCGCAGCAATAATGAGATGCTGCTGGTCGGCCAGAACAGCGCTGCAATCCCGATCAGACCTGCGAGAATTCCACGCAGCAGAAAGGTCCACCACAGGCTGGCCAGATTGGTACTTAACGTATCGCGCGCGTCGATACTGCTGTCGTCAAGGATTTCTCCGTCTTTGGGCGGTAGATCGGTCATGTCACTCACTCGGGTTTGCGTTTTCTGCACCATAGACGGGAAGACGCGCCGCTGTCTGCCCCTATCGCGTGCTGCCTCGCGCCAACAGCTCATCGACCCAGCGCGGTACTGCCTTCGAGGCTGGCCCCAGCCGGGTTTCATCAAATATTCCGGCTGATGGCTCAAGGTTCAATTCGATCGTCCGCGCGCCCACGGCCCGCGCCTCTTGTACAAACCCTGCCGCCGGATAAACCTGCCCCGAGGTGCCGATCGAGGCGAACAGCGATGCTTCCATCAGATGGTCGTAGATCTCATCCATGAAATATGGCATCTCGCCGAACCATACGACGTCGGGCCGGGCCGAGGGCTGGTGACAGGACGGGCAGGGCTCACCCACATCCATTTCGGGTGGCGAAGCCCAACGATATCCGCACGCCTCACACAAAGCCCCAGCCAAGGTGCCATGCATATGGATCACATGCGCGGCCCCTCCTGCCTCGTGCAGGCTGTCGACATTCTGGGTGACAAGGATCACCTCTCCAGGCCAGTCCTGCTGCAACCGGGCCAGCGCCTGATGCGCCGCGTTGGGTTGCGCCTTGGCGGCCTGTACTCGGCGGGCATTGTAAAACTGATGCACCAGCGACGGATTGCGGGCAAAGCCCTCGGGCGTGGCCACATCCTCGATCCGGTGCTGCGCCCACAGGCCGCCTTCATCGCGGAACGTGCCCAGTCCGCTTTCGGCCGAAATCCCGGCGCCGGTCAGAATGACGATCTTTTCCATACCCGCCTCACGCGTTACACCCGTTCCCATGACACACCGTATCCTTTTCGTCTGCCTGGGCAATATCTGCCGCTCACCCGCTGCCGAGGGTGTGTTCCGCGCCCGGGCGCCGGGGCATATCACCGACAGCGCCGGAACCTCGGGCTGGCATATTGGCAGCCCGCCTTATGGCCCGATGCAAAAGGCCGCCCGCGCGCGTGATATCGACCTCAGCGACCTACGCGCGCGCCAGTTCGTGGCCGAGGATTTCAACCACTTCGACCTGATCATCGGAATGGACGCAGAAAACATCGCGAACATCGAAGATTTGCGCCCGGACGGCAACGACACCCCGGTCCGCCTGTTGACCGATTTCGCCCCCCATACCGGTGCCGACCATGTGCCTGACCCGTACTACACCGGGGATTTCGACGGCGCTCTGGACCTGATCGAAGAGGCCGTGGCGGGGCTGGATGCGCATGTACGGGCTCAGTGGTAGTTTTGCCTTGCGTATTCAATCAATCCAGAGCGACAGCATGTTTGAGCCCAAAACCAACGTTTATTCGGCCTCCGCAGGCTGCATCGCAATCAGCGACAGGGGTCAAACCATCCGCCCTCTTAGCGCAAACCCTTGTGCCTATGCAGATAGTCGCATTAAGTGCATGGAATAGTAATCCGATCCCCAATGGTCATTTGATGGAATGATACAAATTCCTGATGCACGCACGAGGCTGTCATCAGCACACATAAATCTCCAAGCTCCAAGAGCGACTGCCGCCCGTTAATCCAACTGAGTTAGACATATGATCACAGGCACGATTAACCAGCTGAATACCCCAAAGGTTAGTGACAAAAAATGAATGACGAGCGCGCACTGTTCCTGCACGAAGTTCTGTCACCGGAAAGACTGACGCGGGTGGTGGATGTGGGTGCCAATCCTCTTGGCGCTACCCCATATTCAACCCTCCTGAAGAACCGCATATGCGATGTCTGGGGTTTCGAACCACAGCAAGATGCATTTGCACGGCTCTCTGAAGAGGGAGGAGAAAATGAAACCTATCTTCCTTATGCGATCGGCAGAGGAGGAAGTGAGCGCCTTCATGTTTGCAAGGGAAGTGGCTTCACTTCGCTATTCGAGCCCAACCCCGACTTCATCAGAGTTATGGGAAGGTGGCCCAGGCAAATGCGGGTCGAAGAAGTTGTACCAATAACCACCCATCGGCTGGACGACCTGAAAGAGCTGCCAGAGTTCGATCTGCTGAAGATTGACGTGCAGGGCGGAGAATTGGACGTATTCAGGAATGCGCGCGAAAAACTCAAGAATGCGGTCGCTGTGATATCCGAAATCGCCATGGTTCCGCTTTACAAGGGTCAGCCACTGCTTGACTCACAAATGAGCGAGTTGTCTGCGCAGGGATTTCATTTCCACAAGTTTCTTTTTCTAAAGTCTATGGCGGTCAAGACCCGTGCCTCGTCCCGCCTGAAGATGCGCGCTATGCGCAATCAGGCCATTGATGGCGACGCCGTGTTCCTGAAAAGGTTCTTCGCACTTGAGGACATACCGACAGAAAGCTTGAAACATCTTGCAATCCTGGCGGACGCAGTGTTTCAAAGCCCCGATGTCGCACTTATGGCTCTGGAAGTGCTGGCTGATCGCGACGTTGTCAAAGAGGCTGAACTGGACACCTACGAGGCGTTAGTAGAAGCTGAATTCAGCAGGTAAGAACAGCCTTTATTCCGGACATACTAACGCTCATTAAACGTCTTTTGGTTTGCAGGACGGATCACGAATGGCTCAAATAAAAGAGCCTGGATGCTCACTTTCCGGTTCACCCCACCACCTTCAACTGACCACCTAACCACGGCAATTGCGCAATCGCTGGATCAACGATCTGGCTGCGCATCAGGCGTCGGATCATGTCGGCCACTTCCTGCGGTACCTGATCGGACCAGTCGGTCCGTGTAAACAAGGAAATGGTGCGCGCGAATTCACCGAACGGGGCAGGGTGCGCCTCCATCCCGTCGTGGAAGCGGGCGGCGCGCATATAGCCCAGCGGCGTGGTAATCGCCCAGCCGAGGCCGCGCGCAACCATCGCCATCAGCGCGAGGTGTGAGCCGATTTCGAACCGTTCCTCGAACTCCAGCTGCTGCCGGGCCAGATGGCTTTCGATCTGACGGCTGATCAACTGCTCGCGGGCATAGCGCAGAAAGGGCAGATCCTGCACTGGTTGCGCAACGCCCTTAGGCGCGACCAGAATGAACGGATCCTGCACCAGCGGATATTCGACCACGCCCTCCAGCACCTCGCCAGAATGGGCCGAGACCGCCATGTGCAGGCGCTGCGCTTCCAGCTCGGCAAACAGGTCCAGGCTGGGCAGCGTGATCAGCTTGAATTTCGACCGGGTCAGACTGTCGGCCAGCAACGTCGCCAATCGCGGCGTCAGGTCGTTGTCGAAATCGTCGATCAAGCCGATGGACAGGGTGGTCAGATGCCCCAGATCCATCACTGCCAGTTCGCCTTGCGCCATCTGCAACTCGGCCAGCACTGCCTCGGCCCGCGCCAGGAAACTGCGGCCGGCCTGTGTCAGTCGCATCGGTCGCCGCCCGTGATCCACCAGATCGGTGCCCAAAGCCTTTTCCAGATTGCGCAACTGCTGGGAAACCGAGGGCTGGCTGAGCCCCGTGATCTCGGCCGCCTGCGCCACCGATCCGGTCCGCGCCAGCGCCTCGAACACTTCAAGGCCCCGCAGGGTCAGCCCTTTCATCACCATCGCACATACCTTTCGCTGCGCCATTTCTGAGGCGCAGCGGGCATCAGGTCAAGGATTGACAGGGCTCAGTTGCAGATCGCTTGCGCCATCTGGCCAAAGTTCTGATACCGATCCCACAGCGCATCATCGCGCGCGGTCTGCGACATCTTCAACTCCTGCGCCTGATGCGGGTTGGTGAACCACTTGGCGACGGTCTTCTGATCACTACGCGTCAGCGCCTGATCCGCCACGCGCTGAATACACCGGCACCGCGCCCGCGTCGCCGCTTCACGGTCTGATGCCAGACACGCCCGCTTGATCTGCGCCGCGTCCACTTTGTGGGCCACCGACGTCAGCGATGCCGCACAAAATGCGATTAAGAGGAACTGTTTCATACTCGAGCCTCGTTTTTTGCCTGCCCGGACGGGTCTTATGCCCCTCTCGGTCTGCGGCGGAGTATGAATCAAAGTGGATTCGGGATCAATTGGGTGGTTCGAAAAAGTGATTGCACGCGGCTGGGATGTCGCGTTTTCTGGCCAGACATTGTTTAAATCTCTTTCATGAGACCACTATGCTTAAGAAATACGGGCGCACTTCCATCTGCCGGAGTCTCCCGGGGCGACCAGCGATGATAAGATCATGTCCAGCGTTGACGAACTGGCTTCGGCTGATGAGGTTGTCTTCACCGAAAAACTGGACGGTGAGAATACAACGATTCATAGTCAGGGCTGCCATCCTCGCAGCATTGAGGCGCGACACCACCCGTCCCGAGATTGGATGAAGGCCTTCGCTGCCGGAATTTCGCCACAGCATGACGAAGATGAGCGCATAGTCGGTGAATATCTGTTTGCTCGCCACTCGATAGCGTACTCGGCGTTGCCAACTTATTTCCTGGGCTTCGCCTGGATCAAGGCAAAGCGCGTGCAATCGTGGGACGCGACGCTTTCACGCTTTCTCGAGCTGGGGATTACTGCCGTTCCCGAACTCTATCGCGGACGGTTCTCTGTTAAGGTTGTGGCAGATGTGATCGCGGGCCTGGATCTGGATACTCAGGAGGGTTTTGTCGTTCGCACAATTGCAGCGTTTGACGAAGAAGAACTGCCCACTCACCTCGCGAAATACGTGCGCGAGGGTCATGTGCAAAGCGAGACGCATTGGATGAACGCAGAGCTGGTTAAAAACAGGCTGGTCTGACTGGACGGAGGCCTCGCAAACAAAGGGTTTCGCTGGGTCTCGTCCCACCTTGACCACAGCCCAATTCCGACGCATATCCCCAACCCATGACAGACCTCGCTCATATCCGCAATTTCTCCATCGTCGCGCATATCGACCATGGCAAATCCACCCTTGCTGACCGGCTCATCCAAGAGACCGGAACGGTTAAGGATCGCGACATGAAGGAACAGCTGCTCGACAGCATGGATATCGAGCGCGAGCGTGGCATCACCATCAAAGCCAACACGGTTCGCATCGACTATACCGCCGACAACGGCGAAGCATACGTGCTGAACCTGATCGACACTCCCGGCCATGTGGACTTTGCCTATGAGGTCAGCCGGTCCATGCGTGCGGTTGAGGGCTCACTGCTGGTTGTCGACTCGACCCAGGGGGTTGAGGCGCAGACGCTGGCGAATGTCTATCAGGCCATCGACGCAGATCATGAGATCGTGCCGGTGCTGAACAAGATCGACCTGCCTGCATCCGACTGTGACCGCGTGGCGGAACAGATCGAAGATGTGATCGGCATCGACGCCACCGACGCCATTCAGGTCTCCGCCAAGACGGGGCAGGGCATCCACGAAACGCTCGAAGCCATCGTGCAGCAACTGCCCGCGCCACAGGGCAATCTGGACGCGCCGCTCAAGGCGATGCTGGTGGATTCCTGGTACGACGCCTATCTCGGCGTCATCGTTCTGGTCCGCATCATGGACGGCACGCTGAAAAAGGGCATGCGGGTCAAGTTCATGTCGAACAACACCCTGCACCATGTCGACCGCGTTGGTGTCTTCCGGCCCGAGATGGAGATGGTCGACTCGCTTGGCCCCGGTGAGATCGGCTTTCTCACCGCCTCAATCAAACAGGTCCGCGACACCCGCGTCGGCGACACCATCACCAATGACCGCAACGGCACCGAAGAGGCCCTGACGGGATTCAAACCCGCGCAGCCGGTGGTGTTCTGCGGCCTCTTCCCCGTCGACAGTTCCGAATTCGAAGACCTGCGCGATGCGATCGACAAGCTGGCGCTGAACGACGCCAGCTTCAGCTTTGAAATGGAAACCTCGGCCGCGCTTGGCTTTGGCTTCCGCTGCGGCTTCCTCGGCCTTCTGCACCTAGAGGTCATCCGCGACCGCATCGAACGCGAATATGATATCGAGCTCATCACCACCGCGCCGTCGGTGATCTATCACGTCTACATGAAAGACGGCGAGATGATCGAGCTGCACAACCCCGCCGACATGCCTGATCCGTCCAAGGTCGACCATATCGAGGAACCGCGCATCAAGGCGACCATTCTGGTGCCGGATGAATACCTCGGCGACGTGCTGAAACTCTGCCAGGACCGCCGCGGCATCCAATTGGACCTGACCTATGCGGGCAGCCGTGCCATGGTCGTCTATGACCTGCCGCTGAACGAGGTCGTCTTTGACTTCTACGACCGCCTGAAATCGGTGACCAAGGGCTATGCCTCGTTCGACTACCAGATGACCGGCTACACCGAGGACAATCTGGTCAAGATGTCGGTGCTGGTGAATGACGAACCGGTCGACGCGCTGTCGACCATGGTTCACCGCGACCGGGCCGAGATGCGGGGCCGTGCAATGTGCGAAAAGCTCAAGGACCTGATCCCGCGCCACATGTTCAAAATCCCGATCCAGGCCGCCATCGGAGGCAAGGTCATCGCCCGCGAGACCCTCTCGGCGCTGCGCAAGGACGTGACCGCCAAATGCTACGGAGGCGACGCCACGCGGAAACGTAAACTGCTGGACAAGCAGAAGGCGGGTAAGAAGAAGATGCGCCAGTTCGGGAAAGTGGATATCCCGCAGGAGGCGTTTATTTCAGCGTTGAAGATGGATTCTTAGGTCAGCTTAACTGGGGGTAAGAGAAGGCCTTTAGTTCCGTCAAGCGGGATCCTAATAAATTGTATCTGCTTTGGAATTGGTTTTGGAGATTAATGAAAAAAAGACGTTGTGTGCCAGAACTGATCTACCGCCACCGAGGTTACACTAATCACGACTTGCAAGACCACTCTAAGAGGCAAAGGTTAATCAGTGAACTGAGCGCTGCAAAAGAGGGTAGCGTTTGGTTTTCGCGATTGAGCGATCAAAATGATCCACTCGATACATATCCGGCTATTGTGGAATCCAGCCGTGCCGAAGTGAAAAGAGCGTTGAATGCATTTCAAAGAGAATATGGTAGTTATGTCGGGTT
The DNA here is from genome assembly GCF_056532915.1 of Ruegeria sp. H9. Lineage (NCBI taxonomy): Bacteria > Pseudomonadati > Pseudomonadota > Alphaproteobacteria > Rhodobacterales > Roseobacteraceae > Ruegeria > Ruegeria sp. H9. The sequence goes on from NZ_JBQFNX010000004.1 coordinate 227,387, forward strand.
TTCAGGCACTGACTTCAAACAGGCCGCAAAAAAGCTCAGCATTCCGGTAAAACGGTTTAGAGAACAATTTTTTGATCCGGATAGACTAAATTCCAGTGTCCCAAAAACACTTGAGGATTCTCGAAAGCGACAGGTAATTTGCTGTTTCACGGATAACCCAAAAAGCACTTTGATGTGGGCCTACTATTCCTCTTCTCACCAATCTTTCTGCTATGAATTTGCTTGCGCGCAAGAGAAACTGAGTGACGCAAAAAGAACTATAGGTGAGGTTAAATACTTGGCTGATCGTCCAAATATTTCGACGGTGGAAGCAATTCGTTGGATGGTTAGGAGTAGTCGCAAAGACAACCTGCCGAGGTCGAGGGAGCTAACGGCTTCCGGTGAAGAAGAACAAAAAATGACCGATGCCCTAGTGCTAGCTAAATCTAAAGAATGGCAGCATGAGAACGAGTGGAGGTCTATTCGGCCGCTTACAGATGGTCCCGGGTATTACTCTGTCGGGCCATATTATCTTAAGTCGGTGGTATTTGGCATCAATGCTGGTCAGCAACTCAAAGAACTTGTTTCTGAGACCTTGGGAAGTGCTTTTGCGATACGCGAATTGAAGCTCTCGGCGCATTCATATGGATTAGAGTTTGCAAGTTAATTAAGCTGAACTTCGATCACTGCTCGACCTCCCGTGGCTTCAATCCTAACAATGAAGCTAAAAGTCGAATCTTCTTTCAACTCACCCGCCCGGCGGCACCGCCGGGCCGCGCCGACCCGCCCCCATGGGGCGGCGCGTTTGCGCCTCCCCTCGGGCCGGTCGCGGCCCTAAGTTCTACTGATCGACCGTCTGGTAAACCCTGCTTTGCTCAACTAGGTTTTCGTCATGACGTGGAATTTTCGAACCATCTTGAAGCGTTGGCGCATTAGGACAATCGCTGCCACGGTGTTGTCATACTTTATTTTGGGTCACCTTTTGACTTGGGTCGAAAGCTATTTTGCAGAGGACGGGTTCACCTCCGTCTGGATTGGTGGCTGGGTGTTTTTTGTATGGGTTGTTTATACAGGTTACCCCATAGGAATTTATCTGATCAGAAAATTCAGATAGTATTGTAGGGCGGGCTTCAGCCCGCCATTCGCTCGACCAGATCCAACGCGCATGGGTCGGATGGTTTGGTGGGTTGGAAACCCACCCTACGTGGGAGGGGTGTTTACACCCATCACTTGAACACCGTGGGATTCGGGGGTGGCGGGCTGAAGCCCGCCCTACGGGGGCTCCGTCTGCTGCGCCATCTAACGCCAGTCTAAACGCTTTATGAAGTTTCCCTTAGGTAAGTTGTAACCGGCGCGCCCCCTCCCAATCTGTATGCCACAGCAAGGATGTTCGCTTTTGAACTCCAAAGGGTCGCTTTCAGGAGGAGATCCCCATGACCAGATACATGACTGCCGGAGCCGCCGCTCTGGCCACGTCCCTCGCCCTCGGAACCGCAGCACTGGCCGATACCACACCGGATCTGCGCGGCACGTGGGTCGGGTCCTACACGACCGTGCAGCCCAGCCATTATTACAAGGGCGATCAGCCCCGCTTTAATCAGGCCGAATGGATGCTCGACGTCCAGATGCAGGAAGACAATGTCTTCTGGGGGCCCAGCAAGTGGCGTCGGGATGGCGACACTGAATGGAATGAATACGAGGCCACCGGAACCATCAGCCTCGATGGGTCTGGCTCGATCGGCATCGTTGAAACATCCCCGCTGGTGATTGGCGCCAATGCGTTGATCGATGCGCGGTACGAGGACGGCAAGATCTTTGCCGATTTCCGTAGCCTGCGAAACGGAACGACCTACAGCACAGTTCTGGAACGTCAGGTGAACTGAAGCGTTTCCGGCCCGATCGGATGTTAAAGGGGGTTAATGCCGCTGAGATTTGTGACTGCGGCAGGAGTAGTAGGTACCCCGTTCAGGTCGGAGCGCTTCTCATAAACAACAGTCTCCACAGGGAGGCGACGGGCCGGGCGGCGATCTCGCCGCCCGCGACAGGGTCCAGACCCCCGCGTTTGAGAATGCGGCGTTCCTCGGCACGGGTCATCTGGATCTCGCGGACCTTCAGCGCGGCGTCGCGCGCGGTGAGGTAAGAACCGTCCGGCCCAGGTTCCATCCCCGGAATACCACGCCCCTTCGACCACCACCCGCGCAGCCCGCTGAGCGGGTGTTTGCGTCCGATGGTGTCATCATCCAGTAACTCCCAGATCCGCTGCGCCTCGTTCATCGACACCAGTGCGGCGATCGGTTTGCCATAACGGGTCAGCACGATCACTTGCCGGGGGTCTTGCGACAAGGTGGCCAGTTCGCCCAAACGGGCGCGGGCTTGAGAAATGGTCAGGCGCATAGGCGAATCTCCGGTTGTACGATTCGAAAGATTGGGGGCTTGAGTGTTGTACAACTCGGACAATACCCCCCTAATTCAGCGCGCGGGACCTTCGCAGGTGCAGAAACCAAGCGAATTCTGGCCGGCGATCCATATTTGACTTTTTCCATCCCCAAGCCTGCGCGATGACGCGAATTCTCGGGTTATCCACATGGCTCTCCCGGCGGATATCAACAGCTTATCCCCGTCTAATTTTTATGCTGCAGTGCTATTTTCTTGCCGGATCATGACGCTGATGTAACAGTCTGGTTACTGCTTCTGATCTTCGGAACAGGGGCGGGATGCAAGGGCCAAGGGGGCCACAGCAGCGAAGGCGGATTTTAGGATTTGTTTGTAGTTGCAATGGCTTACCGGTGGTGGAGCAGGTGGTCTGGGCTTCGGTTCGGGTTAAATGCTCAGCCTCTCAGAAGGTCCGCGCGGACTGCGACGCGACATAGCGCGTGTGGCAGTGGCCAATGTCCCTTCGGGGGCCGAGGCAACTGGACCGGGAAGCCCCTCGGGCGGAACGGACCGGCAAGGCGTCAGGAGTGTCCGCAAGGATGCATGCAAAGACCGCGTCTGAGCACCTGACGCCTTTTCCTTTTTGAGAACCCAAGGTTCATACAGGCTACCACGCACCACCCTCCGGACCAGAACGGGGTTCTTTCGCTTGCGCAAAAGAACCCCGTCAAAGTGTCAGAAATGCAATGCCGCGTCTATGCACCTGTACCGGCACACTACTCGGGTTGGGTCGGTGTGGCAACTACATATTGCGGGTAAGCGTTGCCTGAACGCAACATCCCGTCACGATCAGATGTTTTCCTGAACGTCCTCGGCCGCGTTCTGGATGGCATCTCCGGCGTTTTCGATATCTTTACCAGCGCCCTTTGCGGTTTCGCATGCGGTCAAGGTGAACAGGGCCAGGCCAATCAGAATTGCGCGGATCATCGGTTGCTCCATAAGTGCTTGTTTCGAATTGACTAGCAGCTTTCCCGGGCCATAGCTACAGGTTTTGCATGGCCGATTTCGAAGGGCTAAAAACTAGGCTCAGGTCGCATCCTGAGCGCAAAACAGTTCGTACACCACTTCCAGTATTCGGGCTGGTCGATCATCTGCCAGCCGGTAGTATATCGCCTTGCCTTCGCGACGAGGAACAACCAGCCCCTCAAGTCTGAGCCGCGACAGTTGCTGAGAAACGGCGGCTTGGCGGGCCGATAGCAATTGTTCCAGTTCAGTAACGGATTTCTCGCCCGAGACGAGGTGACACAGGATCATCAAACGCCCTTCGTGGCTTATGGCTTTCAGAAAGTTCGACGCGCGCGTTGCGTTTTCAACCATCCGGTCAAGGTCGCCGGGTGACATATCCTCGGTCATTTGCGGAAAAGCCATGATCGTATTCCCTCGTTAGTGCCGCCGAATCCCGACGCCTGACCGGCGCCGCATCCGCAGCGAGAACTCTTGGTACAATTTCCAGGCATGTATTTCCATATGCATGGATCAAAATAGCGTGATGTAACCAGCACGTTTCCGCGCAATCCGTCAACCGACCTGTAGCGGCGTGTGCATTCGGGTCGTGCAGGTAGACGGAATTCGTAGGAACGTTCGGCCCCCCTTGCAGCCCCCCTGTGGCGGCACTAAGACTCGGGTAACTACTCTTCGGGTAATGTCCCGATCCATCGCAAAACAGGCAGGTTCCGAATGTTCGATCCAGTTGATACATATATGAACACACTCGTCCCCATGGTCGTCGAGCAGACCAGCCGGGGCGAGCGCGCATACGACATCTTCTCGCGCCTTCTGAAAGAGCGGATCATTTTCATCAACGGCCCCATCCATGACGGTATGAGCCATTTGGTGGTCGCTCAGCTGCTGCACCTTGAGGCGGAAAATCCGAACAAGGAAATCTCGATCTACATCAACTCTCCCGGTGGCGTGGTCACCAGTGGTTTGTCGATTTACGACACAATGCAGTATATCAAGCCGAAATGTTCCACATTGGTGATCGGTCAGGCGGCGTCGATGGGTTCGGTTCTGCTGGCCGGGGGCGAGAAGGGAATGCGCTTTTCGCTGCCTAACAGCCGGATCATGGTGCACCAGCCCAGCGGCGGTTATCAGGGCCAGGCGAGCGACATCATGATCCACGCGGCCGAGACGCAAAAGCTGAAAGATCGCCTGTATGACATCTATGTGCGCCATACCGGGCAGACCAAAAAGGCGGTTGAAAAGGCGCTGGATCGTGACAATTTCATGAGCCCGGAAGAGGCCAAGGATTGGGGCCATATCGACGAGATCGTCGAGAACCGCGCCAAGATGGATGGTGACGAGGCCTAGGTTCAAATCCGCGCGCGTCCGGCGTGAGGGATGATTTTGAGATTGTAGCTGCCAGAACGCTGGCCTAAGCTGCAGGCATATACGGCAAGCGCGGCCCTTGAGAGGGGCCGCTGAGACGGAGCCCGAGGGGTAAAGCATGGCGACGAATTCAGGCGGTGACGGCAAGAACACGCTCTATTGCAGCTTTTGCGGCAAAAGCCAGCATGAGGTGCGTAAGCTGATCGCAGGCCCGACCGTGTTCATCTGCGATGAGTGTGTCGAGCTGTGCATGGATATCATTCGCGAGGAAACCAAGGCCAGCGGTCTGAAATCCTCGGACGGTGTGCCAACACCCAAGGATATCTGCGAAGTGCTGGATGACTATGTGATCGGTCAGGCCACCGCCAAGCGGGTGCTGTCGGTTGCGGTACATAACCACTACAAGCGTCTCAATCATGCCCAGAAAGCGGGCAGCGATATAGAACTAGCAAAATCCAACATCTTGCTGATTGGCCCCACCGGCTGCGGCAAAACCCTGCTGGCGCAAACGCTGGCGCGGATTCTTGACGTGCCGTTTACGATGGCGGACGCGACCACGCTTACCGAAGCCGGTTATGTGGGTGAAGATGTTGAAAACATCATCCTCAAACTGCTGCAGGCCAGCGAATACAATGTCGAACGCGCACAGCGCGGCATCGTCTATATTGACGAGGTCGATAAGATCACCCGCAAGTCTGAAAACCCTTCGATCACCCGCGACGTATCGGGCGAGGGCGTTCAGCAGGCCCTGCTGAAACTGATGGAAGGCACCGTGGCCAGCGTTCCGCCGCAGGGTGGGCGCAAACATCCGCAGCAGGAATTCCTGCAGGTGGATACCACGAACATCCTGTTCATCTGTGGCGGTGCATTCGCTGGACTAGACAAGATCATTGCACAGCGTGGCAAAGGCTCGGCCATGGGCTTTGGTGCCGACGTGCGTGACAATGACGAGCGCGGCGTGGGCGAGATCTTCAAGGATCTGGAACCCGAAGACCTGCTGAAATTTGGCCTGATCCCCGAATTCGTCGGCCGACTGCCGGTTCTGGCGACGCTGGAAGATCTGGACGAAGACGCTTTGGTCACCATCCTGACCAGCCCGAAGAACGCTCTGGTCAAGCAATACCAGCGGTTGTTTGAGTTGGAAGATGCGGAACTGGCCTTTACCGATGATGCGCTGAAGGCGATCGCCAAGAAAGCGATCGAGCGTAAAACCGGTGCGCGCGGTCTGCGTTCTATCCTGGAAGACATCCTGCTGGATACAATGTTCGAACTGCCGGGCATGAAGAACGTGACCGAAGTTGTGGTCAACGAAGAGGCTGTGACGTCGGACTCTCAGCCTTTGATCATCTACGCAGACGCGGCGGAATCGGCTTCGGCGGGTTGAACCGCATAGATTAATGCACACACGGCGCGGCAATGTCCGCGCCGTTTTCGTTTGAGGACACGATGACAGTAAGACGTATCTCTTCGGGTGGTGAGTTTGAAGCTAAGGTTGGCTATTGCCGCGCGGTTGTCGCGGGTGGTTGGGTTCATGTTGCGGGAACTGTTGGGCAAGGTGAAACGGTAGTGGAGCAATGCCGCTCGGCGCTGTCTATCATCGAAAACGCGCTGGCCGAGGCGGGTGCTTCATTCTCTGATGTCGTGCGCATCACTTATATGCTGCCGGATCGAACCGAATTTGAACCTTGCTGGCCCATTCTGGCCGAAACCTTTGGTGCGAACCCTCCTGCAGCGACGATGATCGAATGCGGATTGATCGATCCGAAATACCGGATTGAAATTGAAGTCACCGCTATCCTGCCGGAATGACGCAGGTAGCGCTGGCAGTACTGGACCTTAGCGTGCCTTTGGTCCATATCTTCTGGGACAGAAATGCCGGAGGCAGCCGATGGGAATCCTGAACAGTCTTTTGCGGGCCGTGACCTGGTGGAACGGGGCCACCCTGAACACGCAGTTCTACACTGCGCGCAAGGGGATCAAGATCGGTGAGGACGACGAGGGCAACGTGTTCTATCGCAATGCCGACGACAGCAAGCGCTGGGTGATTTTCAATGGCGAAGCCGAGGCCAGCCGGATCGATCCCGATTGGCATGGCTGGCTGCACCGCACATGGGATGAACCGCCAACCGATAAACCTCTGGCGCACAAGTCCTGGGAAAAACCGCATCAGGAGAATCTGACCGGCACCGCGCTGGCCTATGCACCTGCCGGTTCTCTGCGTCGTGCCGATCCGGTTGAACGTAGCGATTACGAGGCGTGGAGCCCGGAATAAGCGAGGCCAGATGTCTAATCATACGAAGACCGAAGTTATCGTCGGCGGTGCCGTGCTGGCCTGCGCCATTGCGTTCGGTGTTTACGCCAGCCAATCCACAGGCCTGTCTCAATCCGGCGCAGGATACGAGCTGGGCGCGTCTTTCCGCTCGCTCGAAGGTGTGGGCGTCGGCACGGATGTACGCCTTGCCGGGGTCAAGATCGGGACGGTGACTGGCGTTACGCTAAACTCTGATACGTACCGCGCGGACACCCGATTTTCCGTGGCAGATGGTATTCTTATTCCAGACGATAGCGCCGCTGTGATTTCTTCCGAAGGCTTGCTGGGTGGCAACTTTGTTGAGGTTATGCCGGGCGGTTCCCCGTTCTATTTTGAGGCGGGTGATGAGATTACCGATACGCAAGGCGCGGTCAGCCTGATCTCGTTGCTGGTCAAATTCGTGGCCGGGGACGGAAGCGAATGATCCGCGCTGCACTGGTGGCTCTGATAGTCACCGCAACCGGAGCTGCTGCGCAGCAAAAGGTCGAATCCGGCCCCGGCGCAATGTTGCGCGGGTTGGACAAGGTCAGCGGGCAGACGGTGGACATCGAAATGCAGAACGGCGAGACCACGTCGGTCTTTGGTCTGGATGTCGCGCTGGGTGATTGTCGCTATCCAGCCGAAAACCCGACAGGTGACGCCTTTGCCTATTTGACTATCTGGGAACAGGGCAAGGCGCAGCAGCTGTTTGATGGCTGGATGATTGCGACCTCACCCGCGCTGAACGCGTTGGATCACGCCCGCTACGATGTCTGGGTGATCCGTTGTATCACACCCTGAGGGACCTGTTGCAGATCAGCGGTGAAATCTGCTTTCAGGTCAAGCGCTTGTTTCAATTCGCTATGATAAACCGCACGCGGGATCTCGATCGCGCCCAACGAGGCCAGATGCGCCGTCAGAAACTGCGTATCGAACAGCGTGAACCCGGTTTGGCGCAGTCGATCCACCAGATAGGCAAGTGCAATCTTCGATGCGTCCGTGCGACGCGAGAACATGCTTTCGCCAAAAAAGGCCGCGCCGAGGACTACGCCGTAAACGCCGCCAATCAGTGAAGCGCCGTCCCAGACTTCGAGGGAATGCGCGCGGCCGGTCCGGTGTAGTTCCTGATACAGATGGCGCAGTTCGGGATTGATCCAGGTATCCGATCGGTCGGCGCAGCCATCCACGACGCCCGCAAAATCGCGATTGATGCTTACCGAAAACCCACAGGTCCGGATACGCCGCGCTAGGCTGCGGGAGATGTGGAACCCATCCAGGGGGAACACGCCGCGAAACTTCGGGTCGACCCAGAACAACTCGGGGTCGTCGCGATGCTCAGCCATCGGAAAAATGCCGATGGAATAGCCATGGAGCAGAAGTTCAGGGGAAAGGCTCATGCCGGGTGCCTCGGGGCCGAAGGGGGTTTGTCCTTCGGCCCTTTGGTCAGATTAGGCCATGTTCTCCGCAAGCCAGTGCTCCAGCCAGTGGATGTTGTACTCGCCGCTGTGCAGGTCAGGTTCCTGCAGCAGCGCGTGGAACAGCGGCACGGTGGTGTCGATACCGTCGACGATCAACTCGCCCAAAGCACGTTCCAGACGGGCCAAAGCTTCAGCCCGGTCACGGCCCTGAACGATCAGTTTGGCGATCAGCGAGTCGTAGTATGGCGGGATCGAGTAGCCATCATACAGCGCCGAATCCATCCGCACACCCAGGCCACCCGGCGCGTGATACGCAGTGATCTTGCCGGGGCAGGGCGAGAAGTTGGGCAGTTTCTCGGCGTTGATCCGAACTTCGATGGCGTGGCCATTGATCTCAAGATCGTCCTGACCGAACGACATGTCCTCACCAGCGGCGACGCGGATTTGTTCGCGCACCAGATCGACGCCGAAGATGCCTTCGGTCACGGGGTGTTCCACCTGTAGACGCGTGTTCATCTCGATGAAGTAGAACTCGCCGTTTTCATAGAGGAACTCGATGGTGCCTGCGCCGATATAGTTGATCTTGGCGACCGCATCGGCACAGATCTTACCGATCTTGGCGCGTTCTTCCGGCGTGATACTGGGGCCGGGGGCTTCTTCGAACACCTTCTGGTGGCGGCGCTGCAGCGAACAGTCGCGTTCGCCCAAATGCACTGCCTTTCCCTTGCCATCGCCGAAGACCTGAATCTCGATATGGCGCGGGGTGGTCAGATATTTCTCGATATAGACCTCGTCATTGCCAAAGGCGGCCTTGCCCTCGGCGCGTGCGGTCATGAAGGCGCTTTCCATTTCATCGGCGTTTTGTGCCACCTTCATGCCGCGACCGCCGCCGCCGGCGGTGGCCTTGATGATCACGGGATAGCCGAATTCCTCGCCGATGCGCTTGGCGTCGGCCAGCGTTGGCACACCGCCGTCCGAACCGGGAACGCAAGGTACACCCAGTTCCTTCATCGTGTCCTTGGCGGTGATCTTGTCACCCATGACACGAATATGTTCGGCGGTGGGTCCGATGAAGGTAATGCCGTGATCTTCGACGATCTGCACGAACTCGGCATTCTCGGACAGGAAGCCATAGCCGGGATGGATCGCCTGCGCGCCGGTGATTTCACAGGCCGAGATGATCGCGGGCACGGACAGATAGCTTTGCGGGCTGGGCGGGGGGCCGATGCAGACCGATTCGTCCGCCATGCGCACATGCATCGCATCGCTGTCGGCGGTGGAGTGCACGGCAACCGTCTTGATCCCCATCTCGCGCGCAGCACGGATCACACGCAGGGCGATCTCGCCTCGGTTGGCAATCAGGATTTTGTCGAACATGGGCCCGCCTTACTCAACGATGACCAGAGGCGTGCCGAATTCCACAGCATCACCATCGCCGACCAGAATGCGTTTGATGGTGCCCGACTTGGGTGCGTGGATGTGGTTCATTGTCTTCATGGCTTCGACAATCAATAGCGTGTCACCTTCCGAGACCGATGCACCGACCGAGATAAACGCAGGCGCGCCCGGTTCCGGTTGCATGTAAACCGTGCCTACCATGGGCGAGGTCACAGCGCCTGGATGGCTGGCGGGATCATCCACGGCAGCGGGCGCTTCGGCAGCGGCCGGCGCGGCAGCAGGTGCGGCAACCGGTGCAGCCGCAGGAACCGCAACCTGAACCGGAGCGGCCACGGTCTGCGACATGCGGCTGACACGGACATTCAGGCTGTCTTCCTCGCCATATTCGCGCTTGACCTGCAATTCGGTCAGGTCATTCTCGCGCAGCAGTTCGGCCAGTGCCTTGATAAACGCGACATCCGCTTCGTGTTTGGTATCTGTCATGAGTGTCCTCGAAGGTTCCCCTATGCCCGTCTGTTTGCTGCGGGCTTGGTTTGATTACGCAGGGTTATAAGCCATGCAGACGGCCATGAAAAGCGCCGTCTAAGCCTGCCAAATGGGGGTTTTTGCGCGAATTACGAGGGCTGTCGCGATTACAGCGGCGTTCCAGACAATTTTGCGACCAGTTCTGGTAGCTTGCGGGCTCCGTATTTTTCCAAAAGTCGGGCGCGATAGGCCTCGATCGTGCGGTAACTTAGCCCAAGTTCAACGCCAATTTCCTTCGCGGATAAACCCCGGCATGACAGGATGGCCACTTCGCGTTCGCGGGTTGTCAATTGCACCAAGGGGCGCTCTTCCGAGATGTCCGAAAAGCTCCATATCCCGTGCCGGAACGGATCGTCTGGCGTCAGCGAACGCCCCCGCGCGCGGCACCAGAACAGGTCACCGTCGCGTCGCCGCATCACCCGTTCGTCTGTGTAATAGCCTGTATCGCGCATCACCTGCAGACTACGCGCGCCGATCCGTTCCCAATCGGCGACCGAAGGATAAAGATGCAGCAGGGGCATGTTGCGATAGTCAACCTCATCCCCGCCAAAGGTCCGCGCAAATTGCAGATTGCACCGTCGGATGATCCGGTTCTCAAGCTCAACAAGGCCGATGGGGGCGTATTCAAAGGCGGGATCGCTCATGTTCTTATGGTGACGGGTATTGCGTCGAAAGAGAAGGGTGGGCGGCAGGAAAGGGTGGGTTTCTTTCTCTGGCCGTTGTCAAAGTTGTAAATCTTCTTTGAAAATTAGTCGGCAACAGATAATAATTACTTAGTTAATCTGAAAATGCAGCCGCAGTAGCCAAGGACATAAACGCCATGCGCGACACGCTGACCGGCAGCCGGATACGCGAAAGACGGCAAATCTCTGGGCTGCGACAGGCGGAACTGGCGCGGCAGGTGGGGATTTCGGCATCGTATCTGAACCTGATCGAGCACAACCGCCGCCGCATTGGGGGCAAACTGCTTGTCGATATCGCGGCGGCTTTGTCCGTCGAGCCGTCGCTGCTGACTCAAGGGATCGAAGAGACGCTCATCGCCGCTCTGCGCGAGGCCGCGGCGGATGCAGTCGGCCAAAAGGCCGAGGTGGACGGGCTGGAAGAATTCGCCGGCCGCTTTCCCGGTTGGTCGGGTGTTCTGGCGCAGATGCATCGCCGCGTAGTGTCGCTGGAGCGCACTGTCGAAGTTCTTTCCGACCGACTGACCCATGACCCGCATCTGGCGGCCTCAATGCACGAGGTGCTGTCGACCGCCGCCGCCATCCGCTCAACAGCTGCAATCTTGGCTGAACCGGGAGAGATCGAACCGGAATGGCGCGACCGTTTCCATCGCAACTTGCATCAGGATGCCGAACGACTGGCCGAAAGCTCCAAAGCGCTGGTGACCTATCTGGATGACAGTGACGGGCAGCGCGATCTGCGCGGTATCCCACTGGACGCGGTCGAGGCGTTTTTTGCCGAGCAAGGATATCATTTCCCGGAACTCGAAGCCGGTGGGCAATTGACCGAAGTGCCGCTGGATGGGCTTGATTCCGCTGCGGCCAACACTGTGGCTTCGGGGTTGCTGGACCTTTATGCCGCCGACGCGCGCGCTATGCCGCTGGATCAGGTGTGTGCCGCGCTGGATGCAGCAAACCCCGATCCTCTGGCGTTGGCGACGGTGTTTTCAGTGGACCTTGCTACGGTGCTGCGACGGTTGGCCTTTCTGCCTGAAGGCACGCTGGCGCGTCCGGCTGGCTTGGTGATTTGCGACGCCTCCGGCAGCGTTCTGTTTTTTAAACCCGCGCCGGGGTTTGCCCTGCCGCGCCATGGCGAGGCCTGTCCGCTCTGGCCCTTGTTCACCGCCTTGAATCGGCCCTTGGTCCCGATCCGGAAACGGGTCGTTCAGCTTGGTCGAACTGCTGCTGAGTTTGAGTGTTTTGCAATCGCAACCCCTCAGCCAGCTAAGGAATTCGGAGCCGAGCCGGTCTACCGATCGGTCATGCTGGTGCTGCCGGTCGAAGACACGGTGCAGCCTGCGGAAAACGCGGCGCAAGCCGGAGCCAGTTGTCGGATATGCCCGAAACGCGAATGCAGCGCGCGGCGCGAGCCATCGATCCTGAGCGAAGGGTTTTGACAGTTTCGTGACACAGCGCTTAATCTGGGCTGGACGGGTGGCCGGACGTGCAATCCGTCATGGGGAGGATATGCAAATATGAGCCGCAAGGTTCTGTTGATCGAGGATGAGCCCAACATCACCGAGGCGATCCGGTTTCTGCTGACACGCGAGGGGTGGCAGGTTGAAACCCATGCCGAGGGAACGGATGCGGTGCAGGTGATTCTGTCCGCGCGGCCCAATCTGGTGATTCTGGATGTGATGTTGCCGGGAAAAAGCGGGATGGATGTGCTGCGTGATCTGCGCGAACATGATGATATGAAGGCGTTGCCGGTTTTAATGCTGACCGCGCGCGGGCAATCCCGGGATCGTGAAATGGCCGAACAGGCAGGGGTCAGCCGATTCATGACCAAGCCGTTTTCGAACACCGAAGTCCTGACAGCGGTGCGCGACCTGCATGCGCAGGCGTCTCAGTTATGAGCTCCGCGGGCGACGGCAAAGATCGGCCCTCGCCAGTTCGTCCGTCCCTGTTTCTGGAACGGCAAAGCTATCGTCGGCGCAGGCTGGCGGATGCAGCGCGGCTGCTGCCGTTTCTAGGTGCCGCAATGCTCGCGCTGCCGCTTCTATGGCCGGATGATAGCGCAGGCGCCGAGGCTCTGTCGCTATCGACGGCCATGTTCTACATCTTTGCGTGCTGGGGTGTTCTGATCCTGATCAGCGTGATCTTCGGCTTCGTCGCCAAACGCATGACCGCGCGCGAGACTGCCGAGCCCGAGGCCGAGACATGGCAACCCTGAATGTCCTGATTCTGGTCTGTCTGGGCTATGTGGTTCTTCTGTTCGGTGTCGCCTTCGCAGCGGACCGGCTGGCTGCGCGTGGCGGCGGGAAATGGTTGCGTTCCCCGCTGATCTACACCCTGTCACTGTCGATCTATTGCACTGCATGGACGTTTTATGGCGCGGTTGGCAACGCCGCGCGTTCTGGGCTTGAATTCGTAACCATCTATCTGGGTCCTACACTGGTGATGATCAGTTGGTGGTGGGGCCTGCGCAAACTCGTGCGCATCGGACGCAGCCAGCGCGTGACGTCGATCGCTGACCTGATCTCGTCACGATACGGCAAGTCCAACACACTGGCGGTCTGCGTGACCATTCTGGCGGTGTTGGGCGGCACGCCTTATATCGCGCTGCAATTGCAGTCGATCACGCTGTCCTTTTCGATCTTTGCCGAGGCCGATCCCTCAGGTCTCTATCGCGAAGGCTCTAGCGTGTTCTGGGTCGCGGCGGGCTTGGCCGTCTTTGCGATCCTCTTCGGGACGCGCAATCTGGATGCCAATGAGCGCCACCACGGCGTTGTTACCGCTATTGCGTTGGAATCTGTGGTGAAACTCTTCGCCCTTCTGGCCGTTGGCATCTTTGTTGTCTGGGGCGTCGCTGGCGGCTTGGGGCCGATGATGGATCAGATCGATGCCTCGGAAATTGGCCAATGGCATGTGGATGCCGGGCGCTGGACCACTTTCATTTTCCTTTCGGCGGCGGCCTTTGTCTGCTTGCCGCGGATGTTTCAGGTCATGGTGGTCGAGAATGACGATGAGAGCCACCTGCGCACCGCCGCCTGGGCCTTTCCGCTCTACCTGCTGCTGATGAGCTTGTTTGTCGTGCCCATCGCCGTCGTTGGGTTGGACCTGATGCCCGAAGGCTCGAACCCCGACCTGTTTGTGCTGACCGTGCCGCTGTCGCAGGGCAATGACTGGTTGGCGATGCTGTCGTTCATCGGCGGGTTTTCCTCGGCCACATCAATGGTGATCGTTACCGCGATGGCGCTGTCAACCATGGTCTCGAACCATGTGGTCATGCCGATCTGGCTGAATACGCAGGAAGGCACCGCGTCGGTCTCTGGTGATGTGCGAACAGTCGTGCTGATGGCGCGGCGCGTCTCGATCGCGGCGATCATGGCGTTGGGCTATTTCTACTTCCAGCTTTCGGGGGGCGGGGCTGCCCTGACCTCGATCGGGCTGGTGGCCTTTGCCGGGATTTCCCAGATTCTGCCCGCACTGGTGGGTGGCCTGTTCTGGCGCGGCGCGACCCGAACTGGGGCGTTGGTCGGGCTCAGCGTCGGGTTCTTTCTCTGGATTTACACACTGCTGCTGCCTGGCATGGGTGGCGGCATTGTCCCGGCATCGGTGATTGAAAACGGACCCTTCGGCTGGGGCTGGCTGCGCCCGCAGGCGTTGTTCGGGATCGAAGGGATCGACCCGATGGTGCATACGGTCATGTGGTCGCTGTCGCTGAATACAATCGCCTTCTGCGTCGCCTCGATGCTCAGCTTCCCCAGCCCGCTGGAACGCCTTCAGGGTGCGCAATTCGTAAATGTATTTGACCATTCAGTTTCAGCCCGTGGCTGGACCGGTTCGGTTGCGCAAAGCGAAGACCTGATGATCATGACCCAGCGGATTCTGGGCACTATTCCCGCGCAAGAGTTCTTTCAAGCCGAAGCCGAGCGCCAGAATGGTCGCCCCGGACGACTGCCCGAGCCTACGCCGCAGTTTCTGGAACGGCTGGAACGTGAACTCAGCGGCTCGGTCGGGGCCGCGACCGCCCATGCGATGATCGGTCAGATCGTTGGCGGGGCGTCTGTGTCTGTCGAAGACCTGTTGGCCGTTGCCGACGAGTCCGCGCAGATGTTGGAATATTCCAGCCAGCTTGAGGCGAAATCGACTGAGCTCAGCCGCACAGCGCGGCAATTGCGCGAGGCAAATGCCAAGCTTACGCAAGTCTCGAAACAGAAAGACGCGTTTCTTAGCCAGGTCAGCCACGAATTGCGCACGCCCATGACCTCGATTCGGGCGTTTTCTGAAATTATGCGCGACACCGATGGCCTCAGCGCCGAGGAACAAATCCGTTATGCTGCGATCATACATGATGAATCGCTGCGTCTGACCCGGCTACTGGATGATCTGCTCGACCTTAGCGTGCTGGAAAGCGGCCAGGTTAGCCTGAACATGGGCGAAGCCACCCTAAGCGAAGTTCTGGACCGCGCCGTTTCAAGCGCGCTGGCGGGCAGTGATCGAAAGATTGGCGTACGGCGGGTGCGCGCAAGTGAACGTATCCCGCTGCACACGGATCTCGACCGGCTGGGACAGGTGTTCATCAACCTGATTTCCAACGCCCAGAAATATTGCGACGCCATTGAACCGGTGCTGACCATCTCGGCCCATGATGTCGGCGGGCAGGTGGTAATCGATTTCATCGACAACGGCGGTGGTATCCCGGCCGAGGCGCAATCGATGGTATTCGAGAAATTTGCCCGCGTCGGCTCGGACAAGGCAGGCGGGGCAGGGTTGGGGCTGGCGATCTGCCGAGAGATTATGCAGCGCCTGGGCGGCGAAGTTGCTTATCTGCCGGGGCAGGGAGGGGCGGCCTTCCGCGTCAGCCTTCCGCTGGCTTTTCGTCAGGCCGCGCAATGAGGGCGTCATAAAGACATTCGTAACCTCCGCCGGGTTAGACAAATTGTCATCGCATCGACAAACGGCGGAACGGGGCCATGACCACATCAGCACTGGCACGAAAGCTTTCAGCGGGGCAATGCGGTGCCGACACGCCCCGCTCGGTCCTGCGCGCCTTGCGGCTGGGGTTGGCACGCGCCTCCGGCGAAAGCATGGGGCTGGCGCTGTCGGTCATCGGGGCAAAGCAGGCCGTACGTGCGCAGGAAGATATAGCCGACCGGCTGAATGAGGGGTGGTTGATGCTGCTGTTTACCTCGGATCAGGGCGGCCTGGCTGCGGCCTGTCTGGACCCGGGTTGCGTCTCTGCCATCGTCCAGCAGCAAACGATTGCCATGGTCACCTCTGACCCACCACCCGAGCGTGCGTTTACCGACACCGACGCTGCCATGGTCGCCCCTCTGATCGAGGATATGCTGAGCAGGGCGCTTAAACTGGTTGAGTCCCCGGCAGACATGGCCAGCCTGTCCGGGTATGAGTTCACCTCACGCGCCGAAGGTCGGCGCGCACTGAACCTGGCGCTGGTGGATGAGGTCTATCGCATGTTTGATCTGACGGTCGAACTTGCCGGTGGTCCGCGTCAGGGCGAGGTCAGTATCCTGCTGCCCGAACGCCCGCTCTCGGATCAGGAACAGGTTGCGGATATCACCCAATCGGGGGTGAATCTTGATCAGGCATCCGGGGTAATTCGGGCTGAGCTGAACACCGTGATCTGCCGCCTGTCTTTGCCGTTGACAGCGCTTTCGGAATTGTCCGTCGGGGATGTTCTGCCGCTGCAGGGCGCGCGGGTGGATCGGGTTGAAGTTCTGTCAATCGATCGTGCCCGAACCGCCATCGGACGTCTGGGTCAGTGCGGCGGAATGCGTGCGGTACGGATCAACGAACAAGGCCCTCCTACTGCGTTGCCCGCCAAGGACTGCGCCGGATTTCTGGCCAGCAAATCAAGCTTGACGCCCTCGGCCCCGGATGACGAGATGTCGTCCCCGCTTGATGACGATATTGTAGCGCATGATCTGACGACCGAGGATTCCCTCCTGGAACCCGACGACTTGTTGCCTGCCAGTTCCGAACAGCGTGTCACGGAAATCTCGCACCTCGCCGGTCTGCCAGCGCCCGAAGGCAAGGGCCGCGATTAAGGGGCTTACCCGCGCCCTCGCAGCTGTTCCAATGCCGGGCGTAACCCGTCGAGCGCATAGCCCGCTTTTCCGGTCGCATCGAGGATTTCATCCGTGCTTAGCCGATCGCACTGTCCCAGCGCCCAGACCACCGAACATCGTGTGCCAGAGGCGCAATAGGCCAGAACCGGCCCGCTGCAGCTTTCGGCCAGATCGCGTTGCAGCGCCACGTTTTCCGGTGTCATCGTCTGGTGTGTCAACTCCAGAACCTCATATTCCATCCCGGCCTCGCGAACGGCTTGACCGATGGCGTCTGACTGCTGATCCGGCGGAACTTCGGTATTGGGACGGTTGCAGATCACCTTGACGAAACCGGCCTCGGCAATGGCTGGTACGTCCTCCACCGAGATCTGAGGTGAGACGGCGTAGCGGGGGGTTATCGGTCGAATCTCCATGGCAATTGCTTAGGCTGCGTCGGCGATCCTGTCCAGTTGCGCACCCAGCTTTGGTGCCGCAAACATGCCCGCGATCATCGCAATCAGGAACACAATCCCGCCAACGCCCCCATATCCAAGCGAGGCCATCGCCGGGCCCGGGCACAAACCCGCCAATCCCCAACCGACGCCGAACAGGACTGACCCGACGATCAGACGGCGATCCAGTTCAACACGGGGCGGGGCGGGGAACTGTCCGCCCACAACAGGGACCCTGTTTCGTGTCAATCGCCACGCCACCAGCATCGGTAGGATCGCCCCGCCCATGACAAAGGCGAGCGTCGGGTCCCAATTGCCGAACACATCCAGCCACCCCTGCACCTTGGTGGTGTCGGTCATGCCTGAGATCAAAAGCCCGATGCCGAACAGCGATCCGGCGAGAAAAGCAAACACTGAGCGCATTAGATCACCCCCAAAGCATGGCGAAACAGCGCAACCGTCAGACCACCTGCAAGAATGTAGAACACCGTTGCGACGATCCCGCGCAACGAGAAGCGAGAAATCCCACAAACGCCGTGACCCGACGTGCAGCCATTGGCGATCCGTGTTCCAGCCCCCACCAGCAGCCCAGCAAGGATCACGATCGCCAGATCCGGGGTCAAATGGGTCTCGGCCTGCGGCGCAATCAATGGGCGCAGCAATAAGGGCATCCCGATCAAACCCGCGACGAAAGCCAGGCGTTCAGTCATTACGCTCCGGTCGCTGCGTTCCAGCAGCCCGCCCAATATGCCGCTCGCCCCCATGATCCGCCCATTACACAGCAGATAAACGCTGGCACCTAGCCCGATCAGCAGACCACCAGCCAGACCCGAAATCCATTCGATATTCATTGTCTCATCTGCCCTCGTATCAAAGCTTATTGACTGGGATTTTCATGAAAACGTCGCCCTGCTCATCCGCTGGTGGCATCTGACCGGCCCGCATATTGACCTGCAGCGAGGGCAAAATCAGGCGCGGCATCGCAAGGGTTGCATCCCGCGCATCGCGCATCTCGACAAATTCTTCGACGCTGCGGCCCTGACCGATATGAACGTTCAGCGCCTTCTGTTCGCCAACTGTGGTCTCCCACGCGTATTCATCGCGACCAGGCGCTTTGTAATCATGGCCTACAAAAATCCGCGTCTCGTCAGGCAGAGACAAGATTTTCTGGATCGAGGCATACAGGTCCGCCGATGACCCGCCGGGAAAATCGCATCGGGCAGTTCCGAAATCCGGCATGAACAGCGTATCGCCCACAAACGCCGCATCGCCGATCACGTAGGTCATGCAGGCTGGCGTATGGCCTGGCGTGTGCAAAACGTCCCCGCGCATCTGGCCGATGTGAAAGCTGGACCCTTCGGCAAACAGTGCATCGAACTGGCTGCCATCACGCTGAAACTCGGTGCCTTCGTTGAAGACCTTGCCGAACGTGTCCTGAACGACCACGATATTCTCGCCAATCCCGATCTGACCACCCAGCTTTTCCTGTAGGTAAGGGGCTGCTGACAGGTGGTCGGCATGGACATGGCTTTCCAGAATCCATTCCACCTTCAGTCCCTGTGCCGTCACATAGTCGACAATCTGGTCGGCCGAGCTGGTGTCGGTCCGCCCCGAGGCGTGATCGAAATCCAGTACACTGTCGATGATGGCGCAGGCCTGCCCCTGAGGTTCCTGCACAACGTATGAGACGGTGAAGGTCTGCGGGTCGAAAAAAGCTTTCACACTGGGCGTCATGGGTTCCTCCGTTCAGCTTGCATACATATAACAATAGTGGAATATGTTTAAAGCCCCTAATCACGAGTTGATGTCTGTCAAAGCAATCTCCGCAATTTGAGCGTATGCTTTAGGCGACCACGGACATATTGACGGTTTTTTGCCTGAATAGGCAAGAATTCGCGATGTTTTGTTCCGGTCTCGTGCTCGTCTTAAACTCGTTACCTATATCAGGCACATTGGCACCATATGGGAGGAAGGAAATGACTGCTCAGGATCTTTTTACCGAAGCGGAACGGCTTGAACAAAAGCTGAATGGTGCGTGTCTTGAGACCCGGCTAGAGCTTCAGCCACATGTCAGCATGGTTCTGGATAAAATGCGCGCGCAGGGGGTTCATATCCCATCGCGCTTGCGTCGGCTGGATGCTGCGCTATGCGAAGACGTGCTTGAGGCGCGGTTCGACAATATGCCGATCTGATCGATCTGGTTATCCCAGCGAAATGCCCAGGATAACCATCATCAGCCCAAGTACCGACAGGAAAAGCGACGCCAGATTCCAAGGCAGAACACCCTGAACTGCAGCGCGCAACTCGTCATCCGTCAGGTTGGCTTTGCGCGCTTTCATCACTTGCAGGATGCACCAGACCAGACCGACCAGCCCGGCCACAGACAGGGCGGCCCCGCCCCAGACGATAATGTCGAACATGGTTGTTTACGCTCACCCTTTGAATCCGTGACCGCGCTTATCGGATCGGCGCAGGTCAGACAAGCCCGCCGTGCAGAATGCACGCTTGCGGTCGGGTCAGTGCCGATGTATCCGGCACCTTATTTTCAGCCCTTGGGAGAGACGCAGATGGAAGACATCACCGAAGATCAGGCCGCAGCCAACTACCGAGTGACCGCAGGCGAGCTGCGCCAGTTCGTCGAACGGTTCGAGCGTCTTGAGGCCGAAAAGAAAGATATCGCTGACCAGCAGAAAGAGGTCATGGCCGAGGCCAAGGCCCGCGGCTACGACACCAAGGTCATGCGCAAGGTCGTCGCTCTTCGCAAGCGCGACAAGGACGACATCGCCGAGGAAGAGGCGGTACTGGAAATGTACAAGGAAGCGCTGGGCATGTAGCGCCAGCCGCTTACGGGTTCAGAAAACGTATATCTGGCATGGTCTGCAGCCGTGCCAGATCCTGCTCATAAAGCTCGGTAAAGGCGGTAACGATATCTTCGTTCCAGCCAGGCAGCTCCACCTCTTCTTCGATTTCATCCGTCAGCGCATGCTGCTGAAACACCTGCGCCAGCCTGCCCCTGAGCACGGGATCATTGGGGGCCGCTTGATGCTCTAACAAGCTCTGAATCTCCTGTTTGCCCATGTCTGAGACAAGTGAGGACAGCAGAGCGTATTCCTGTTCCAGCGGCGTGTCCTCGGGTAGCCCTACAAGTGCGCGCGCGATGTCGCCGCAGATCAGCGGCGAATCCTCGTTGCTCCACAAAGTGATTTTGACATCTGGCGCTAGGTCGCGAATGTCTTCGATCATGGCGAGCCAACTCAGGCAACTCAGATCGGTGGTGGCAATGATATGCTCGCGCTCAGGCGCCGATAGCAGCATCAGCACCTTGGGAATAAAGCTGCCGGGATTACGTAGCCCGACGAATAGCTCAACCGTCGAGTCGTTGAACAGATTATCCAGATAGGCCAACCTTTGACCGGCATTCGCGTAAAATTGCCCATCCATGATGATGGAAGGCCGTTCCCCTAGGTAAAGCGCGCTCGACAAGATCGCCCGGTCAACCTGCTGCCCGTTGGGGAACAGTTTATGAAATCGCGCCAGTGTATCCTGATTTGATGGCCGGTCGGCAGAGGGTTTCAGCGCAGGTCGAAAGATCTTTCTGAATGGACGAAGCCCCCAAAAGGCAGTATGATTTCCCGCAACCAGATCCGCATTCACCTGCAGCAGATTGAGCAGGTGATCATGGTCGGTAAAGTGCGCTCCGGCTTGGATGACCATCTGCATATCGGAATTGTCCTTACCTCGGTCGGGATCGCCGCTTGGGTTACAACCTGTCCCCGGTGCAGTCAAATTCGGATGAGGCCTGTTATTACTGTTATCCTAAGGCAAACCAGCACAAAGTTAAGATGACCCGAAATTTCGGGCTTGCAGTCCCTGTTCCGAGATATTAATCGACACCCAGTGCCCCTATAGCTCAGCTGGTAGAGCAACTGATTTGTAATCAGTAGGTCCGCGGTTCGAGTCCGTGTGGGGGCACCATCTCTTCAGATATCTATGTATATTTGCTCGATCTGGCTCGCGACCTATGTGGTCTTGGGGGCAAATATAGGGGAACAGAAGATTCAGTAGTCGCGCTTTATTGTGCGTCAAATCTTACTGTGATGCTCCGCGCTCATCGCCCGCTTTCTACAATTAAAACGCGACCGTCCAATGTCGGGGTTTACCAGGAACCCGGCACCCGCAACGATCGGAAACCAGCAAATATCGCTTTAGGCGCTCGACCCTTAGTCTTCTTTATTAAGTTTTGATTAATCTCGAATCAAACAGACGCTGATCTCTTGTACGCTAGACGCGCCAGAGCCACTTACTCAGATAACTATTTGGTATTTGAGAGGCAATCGAGATGAACAAAGCACTGACAACCTGTGCGCTTGCGACCTCACTGCTCTTGGCTGCTTGCGGGGCTCCGACGACGCCAACTCAGGCGCAGGTACAGCAAGACGCCCGCTGCGCTGCGGGAATCCTTGGTGGCGCTGCCCTTGGGGGAGTGGTTGGAAATCGGTTCGGTGGCGGTACAGGCAAGACACTCGCGACTGCAGCAGGTGCAGGCGCTGGGATGTATGCAGGGCAATCAGCTTGCAATTGATAACCTTGTAATAAACCCTCTTACCCCACGCTCGTTTTTGGCTCCGCAATTATTGGTTTCGCAGGTCATTTAATTGCCCTGTCTGGCGGTTGCGCGCCTAGCTTCCTGGATGTGCCAAATTCAAGGTCAACTGGCTCAGCAGCAATCCCCTTACTGCGTCGTTTCTCGCCGATGGGGTTCGCGGGTCGGAACTGACAAAGCATAACCGTTATGGGGCAGGGTATAAGGGCCTTGCCTCTTCACGCGGGATCCTTCGATTGATTGTTATCCAATCACGGCTCGGCTGGGCGTGCTTGCTCGGGGCGCACTTCATCATCCGCCACTTCGTCCGAAGGTTTCAAAGACAAGGGCGGGTCTTCGGGCTCTTCCGAGATTGGGGCAGGGGCGGCAGGAGTTTTGGCCAAAACCTCTTCGGGTCCCGGGACTGCGCGCGCGGTTGGGGCGGTGTCCTCTTCGACGAGTTCGGGCTGTTCAGGTTTTTCCAACGCCAGAGCCCGGCGGAAAACCAACACGTTGCGCCAGTTGGTGGTTGACCCGGTCAGCCCCGAACGTTCTTCGCTGGGCAGCAATTCGGCGCGCTGATACTCCCAGCCATCCTGTCCCATCTGGTTCAGCAGTTGCTCGATCGAGGTGGCAAACCGGCCCTCGGGCGTTTTCACGCCCTTCGCCTTGGTGCCCTTTTGCGGAGCGGGGACAACTTTGTATTCGTAGCGCTGCATCAACTGGTCCTGATTGCCGTGTCGGGGCAAATTAACATTTTGACGGGCGGGCGAAAGCCAAGATCGCGCATTGGCGAATTTCGGCCCGCACTGTGGCCTTAGCTCCGCGCTGCTTTGCCTACGAGTGACAAGCAGGTTTCTGTCGCGACCGCCATGTCCTGCACCGAAATCCATTCCAACGGGCCGTGTATGCATTGCATGCCTGTGAAGATATTAGGTGTCGGTGTGCCAAATTCGGTCAGGCGCGAGCCGTCGGTGCCACCCCGGATCGGCACCGAGACCGGCTCGATCCCTTGTTCACGGCAGGCCTCGCGGGCCAGATCAACCGGCGTCATGTCATTTTCCAGCCAATAGCGCATGTTGCGATACTGATGGGAGATGTCGCAGGTGATGGTCGCACGCGGCTCGGTGGCCTGTACGGCGGCGCAGACTTGTCGGACGATCTCGCGCTGGGCTTCCAGCGCATCCATCTCGAAATCGCGCAGGATCAGTTTTATCTCCATCTCGGACGAGCCGCCGTTCATATCGGTGACATGGATGAACCCCTGGCGCCCATCCGTCACCTCGGGCGTCATCGTTGCCTGAGGTAGGGTCTGCACAATCTTTGCAGCCAGATGCGCCGCGTTTACCATTTTGTCTTTGGCCAGTCCCGGGTGGATCGACACGCCGGTGATCTTAATCACCGCTCGGTCGGCCGAGAAGCTTTCGTATTCGATCTCACCCAGTTCCTGCCCGTCCAGCGTATAGGCGAAATCCGCGCCCAGATCTTTGGGCAGCTGTTCGGTAACACCGCGCCCGATCTCTTCATCCGGGGTAAAGGCGATGCGAATCGGACCATGGTGCATGTCCTTGTTCTCAAGCAGGTGTCGCGCCATCGTCATCAGGATCGAAACGCCCGCCTTGTCATCGGCCCCCAGTAGCGTGGTGCCTGAGGCGGTGATCAGGTCATGCCCGATCTTCTCGGCCAGATAGGGGTGTTCTTCGGGCGAAAGCACCAGATCGGGGTCATCGGGGAATGTAATCTCGCCGCCATTATACCCCTTGATCACCCGCGGCTTGACCCCGGTTGCGTTGAACTGAGGCGCGGTGTCTACATGCGCCAGAAACCCGATGGTCGGTCCTTCGGCCGTACCAGGGATGGTTGCCACCACGACGCTGTCACCAGTCATCTCAACATCCTGCGCACCGATTTCGGTAAGCTCTTGCTTCAGCAGGTTCAGCATGTCGAACTGGATTTCGGTGCTGGGGGTCGATGGCGAGGTCTCATCGCTCTGGCTGTCGATGGCGGCATAGCGCACCAACCGGGTTTCCAGTTCCTGATCGAAACGATTTTTCATAGATGCTCACCTCTCTGACTTGGCGAGATGAGAATGCGCATTCAGGCGGGGAGTCAAGCCGATGGCTTGCCCGAATTGAGCGCTCTGAAATTAAGTTTTCGTTATGTACAAGTCGAACAAACCCCTGTCCGGGGTTTGTACAACTCGGAAGATTTACGAACCCAGCTTTTTACTGACCAATTCATTAACGGCCTTCGGGTTGGCCTTGCCGCCGGTGGCCTTCATCACCTGACCGACGAACCAACCGGCCAGTTTCGGGTTCACCTTTGCCTTCTCTACCTGCGCCGGATTGGCGGCGATGATCTCGTCCAAAGCGGCCTCGATCGCGCCGGTATCTGTCACCTGTTTCATGCCGCGGTCTTCAACGATCTGCGCCGGGTCACCGCCTTCGGTATAGACGATTTCGAACAGATCCTTGGCAATCTTGCCCGAGATGGCATCCGACGAAATCAGATCAATGATACCCGCCAACTGAGCCGGAGACACCGGAGACTCGGTGATGTCGTGGTCTTCTTTTTTCAGGCGACCAAACAGTTCGTTGATGACCCAGTTCGCGGCCAGCTTGCCGCTGCGCCCCTTGGCGACCTCTTCGAAATAAGCAGCCGATTCCACCTCGGCGGTCAGCACCGATGCGTCATAGTCGGTCAGGCCGAACGCACTGATAAAACGAGCTTTTTTATCGTCTGGCAGCTCGGGCAGATTGGCGGCGATGTCATCCACCCATGCCTGTTCGATCTCCAGCGGCAGCAGATCGGGGTCAGGGAAGTAGCGATAGTCATGCGCCTCTTCTTTGGACCTCATCGAGCGTGTCTCACCCTTGTCCGGGTCATACAGACGGGTTTCCTGATCAATCTCGCCACCCGCTTCGACGATTGCGATCTGACGGCGGGCTTCGACCTCAATCGCCTGCTGGATGAACCGCATCGAGTTCATGTTCTTGATCTCGCAGCGCGTGCCCAGATGCGAAAAGTCCTGTGTTTCCTGATACTTCTCGTAAGCACCCGGCAAACAGATCGAAACGTTTACGTCCGCCCGCAAGTTGCCGTTCTGCATATTGCCGTCGCAGGTGCCTAAGTAACGCATGATCTGGCGCAGCTTGGCGATGTAGGCCGCAGCCTCTTCCGGCCCGCGAATATCGGGGCGCGAAACGATCTCCATCAGGCAGACGCCGGTCCGGTTCAGGTCGACAAAGGACATATGCGGATCCATGTCGTGGATCGATTTGCCTGCGTCCTGCTCCATGTGGATGCGTTCGATGCGGACCATGCGCGCGGTACCGTCGCCCATCTCGACCAGCACTTCGCCTTCACCCACAATAGGCTGATAAAGCTGGGAAATTTGGTAGCCCTGCGGCAGGTCAGGATAGAAATAGTTCTTGCGGTCAAACGCCGATTTCAAGTTGATATCTGCTTTCAAACCCAGCCCGGTGCGCACAGCCTGTTCAACACAATACTCGTTGATCACCGGCAGCATCCCCGGCATTGCGGCGTCCACAAACGCCACGTTCGAATTCGGCTCGGCCCCGAATTGGGTCGACGCGCCCGAGAATAGTTTGGCGTTGGACGAGACCTGAGCGTGCACCTCCATCCCGATCACCAGTTCCCAATCGTGCTTGGCCCCGGCAATGGTTTTGGGTTTGGGCATTTCGTATGTCAGGTCGAGCATGGCGCGCCTCATTTCCGCAGAAGTCTAAGCCTGCGTATTAGGCCCGGCGCGCCAAAGGGGCAAGGGGCAATGGCGCTTTAGTTACCCGAGAACTGCAGCCCCGACGGTGTAAAGGTCACACTCTGCCCACTGCGCAACTCATCCCGCAACAGATTGGCGATTGCCTTCAGCGCATCGCGGCGACCACGGGCGGCAAAACGCTCGGCCGAGTTGACGCGAAGGCTGTTATTGAACCCGTTAGCCGCATGGGCCCAGATCAGCGGATGCAGTTCGGTCATGTGATCGCGGATTAGCCAGTTTGCGGCCTCGCAAATCTGTTTGCGGGCGATATCGGCGCGCGGGTTCTGGCCCATTCTGTTCTGCAGTGTGACCGAGCAATAGGCCGCCAGCAGGTTAATTGTCTGCTGGTCCGGACGACGTGCAACGATATCGCGCAAACCTTCAAGGAAGTACTCGACATCTACCCGCGCGCAGGCCTCGTCATCCAGCGCGATGGCGTCGAATTGCACCCAGGTATACCCACCCGCTCCCCAGTTTTTCTGGGTCCGTGCGGCGTTTCGCAAGGCTTGCACCTCAAGCTGTTCATAGCTGCCGAACCAGCGCGGCAGCAGGTGACTGCCCATCGCGCGCATGTGGCGATGGTTCTGGGGATCCAGCGTGATCAGGGCCTCGTATTTGTCAGCAACGCGGGTGCGCGGATCAATGTGTCCTGCTAGCAAGGCGCAATCCGCTGCAGCAATCGCCGGACTGTCGGGCAGCGCAGCGCGGCATTTCGGAAGCAGGGCAGCAGCTCGGTCGAAATGCGCGGCACAACGGGATTGGTGCAGCGCCGGCAGCGTGTCCGGGTGCGCCGTCCCGCGCCAGGCCCACGCCAAATCGATATGGGCCAAGGCAACCACAAGCGTGATCATCGGATCATCGGGATGGTTCTGAATCTCGCCTTCCAATTCCGAGATCCCGCCCAGCAGATCATAGTCTGACAGTGCTTTGCCGTCCGACAGCGCGTGCTCGGCCGCCAAAACCACATCGGACCGGGCCCCAAATGCCAACAGCTCGGAGATCGGCTGCCCGCAAGGGGTAGCCTTGCGCCCCTCATCTGCAGCACGCATCTCCAGCGACAGTTCTGCCCACATATCCTGCCGCGCCAGATGGCGGCCACGTTCGATCACCTGATGCCCGATCGCATCATTTTCATCTGATTCTGCGATTGGGATGTTCAACTGCCCCGAGGCAACAAGCCATGCAGTAGCATCGGCGACGGACGCAGGCAGAGGTGTAGGGGTGGGATCAGAAGAACCGACAATACGGGCGGCAAAAGCCTTCAAAGACCAAAACATGGCAAAACTCGAACTGGAACAAACTTGTAACCCGTCCAGTTTGCCAAAAAATCTGCTCAAATCAAGACTGCGTCGCGGAGAACCCGTGATTCAGGTGCCAATGTGGCCCAGACTCCATGAATCGTTTCAGAAAACTCTAAAATGATGTCGTTCGACCGCGAATCCCGCCTGATTCAGGACCATTTCGAATTGCTTGTGTGGTGGCAGTGATTCATCGGGTAAACGCACGCGTTTGTCGGATTTCAGAACCGCTGAGACGCGCACCGAGAAATCCCACCGCGTGTCAAACCGGAATCGATCCACCTCGGACAGCTTGAGTTGTCCCTGACGTTGGCCGGTGTGCCAACGCAGGGTTTCATCGGTCAGCTCCATACCTGCGCTGGTGTCCTTGATAACATCCCACAGCGCGGGCAGGGTAGTCAGGGCCAGAAGCGCCATCAGCCACCAGACCGCGTTCAGCAGGATCATCAAAGCGATCAACATCGCGTAAACGCCGATCAGGATCAGAACCGTTCGCTGATTTCGGTTCTGTCGAGTGAACGTAAACGCGGTCATGCGCCCAAGATGCGCGTGACCATTTCGGTCGTGTCCCGGGACAGGTTCGGCGTGTCGGCAATGCGATTCAGTTGTGCAAGTATTAAGGCCTGACGGTCGGCGTCATAGCGTTTCCAAGTTTGGAACACGCTGCACATCCTGGCGGTGGTCTGCGGGTTTACTGGATCAAGTCGGATCAACCAGTCTGCCAGCAGCGCGTAACCTGCTCCGTTCGCTTGGTGGAAGCCTGCGTGGTTGCCTGCCAGGGATCCCATCAAGGCGCGGAAACGATTTGGGTTTTTCCAATTAAAATCAGCATGCTCGGTCAACCTGTGCGCGGTCTCAACCGTTTTTTCCGGTCCGGTCATCAAGACCTGCATGGCGAACCACTTGTCCATGACCAGCCGGTCATGCTGCCATTGATCATAGAAGGCGGCCAGCTCACGTTCGCCTTTGCCCGCGCGGAGCAGACAAGACAGCGCGGCCAACTGCAGGGTCATGTTGTCAGCACGTGCATATTGCTCTGCGGCCTTGGCACCTCCATCCAGTCTCGAGGTCAGCGCAAGCGCCGCGCTGCCCAAGGCGCGTTTGCCTGATTGTTCAGCGTTCGGCTGATAAGGCGCGTCCACCAGCGTTTCACTGTTCAGACGGGGGAGCAGGTCTTGAACGTGTTGCGCAGTGGCTTGACGCAAAGTCTCAACCGCTCGCCAGATCGCCATCGGGTCGGGGGTGATGCCCTTGTCAAATAGTGTTGCGGCCAGTTCCGATTGCGTCGGCAGACCCAGCATCAGTGCCCGGTAGGCCGGGTCCAGCGCCTCATTCCGTAGCACTGCCAGCAAGCCGTCAAGATAGTCGGTATCAGGCGTTGCCTCATCGGTGATCATGCGCAGCAGGGTGTCCTCGGCTAGTGACCGCCCTGCCTGCCAGCGGTTGAACGGGTCGGTGTCATGAGCCAGAAGGAAGGCGCGTTCGGCATTGCTGATCTCATGTTCAAGGATCGCAGGGGCCGAGAAATCGCGCAGGATCGAGGGCACAGGTTTGGCCGCGAGACCGGTAAAGGTAAAACTCTGCTCGGCTTCGGTCAGTTCCAGCACTTCGGTCGCACGTATCTCGTCCCCGTTCGGGCCAAGCAGACCCACAGCGATAGGGATGACCTGAGGTTGCTTGTCTTCTTGCCCCGGCGTCGGCTCGGTCCGTTGGCGCAGCGTCAGGGTATAGGTGCCATCGGTCCAGTCTTCGGCAACTGAGACACGGGGGGTACCGGATTGGCTGTACCAACGTTTGAACTGGGTCAGGTCGCGGCCCGTAGTGTCTTCGAATACTTTCAGCCAATCTTCGATCGTGCAGGCCTGCCCGTCGTGGCGATCGAAGTACAGGTCCAGTGCTTTGCTGTAGGCCTCATCCCCGACCAGCCGTTTCAGCATCCCGATCACCTCGGCGCCTTTTTCATAGACGGTTGAGGTGTAGAAGTTGTTGATTTCCTGAAAGCTTTCGGGCCGGACCGGGTGCGAGAGTGGCCCGTTATCTTCGGGGAATTGCCGCGCGCGCAGGTCGATGGCATCGTGGATACGTTTCACAGGAGCCGAGCGCATATCCGAGGTGAACTGCGCATCGCGGAACACGGTCAGCCCCTCCTTCAGGCACAGTTGGAACCAGTCGCGGCAGGTGATGCGGTTGCCGGTCCAGTTGTGGAAATACTCATGTGCGATGATCGCCTCGATCCGTTCGAAATTCATGTCGGTCGAGGTTTCAGGGCTGGCCAGAACGGCGGAGGAGTTGAAGATGTTCAGCCCCTTGTTCTCCATCGCGCCCATGTTGAAATCGTCCACGGCCACGATGTTGAACACGTCCAGATCGTATTCGCGGCCATAGACGTCCTCATCCCATTTCATTGACTTTTTAAGGGCTTCCATGCCAAAGGCGCATTTGCATTCATCACCGGGGCGGACCCAGAGATTCAGTTCGACGTCGCGACCGGATTTGGTGGTGAACTGGCCGGGATGGGCGATCAGCTCTCCGGCGACCAGCGCGAACAGATAGGCGGGTTTGGGCCATGGATCGACCCATTCAGCCCAGCCCTCGCCTTTGCCCGAAGGGTTGCCGTTCGATAGCAGCACGGGAAGGTCGCCATTGATGCGCACCGTAAAGGTAGACATCACATCCGGGCGGTCGGGGTAATAGGTGATCTTGCGAAACCCTTCGGCCTCGCATTGGGTGCAATACATGCCGTTCGACATATACAGCCCCTCAAGCGCGGTGTTATTGCCGGGATCGATCTCGACCACGGCCTCCCACACGAAAGGCGCGTCTGGAACCGGTGCGGTGAGGCCTTCGGTGGTCACCTCAGGCGTGATCACGTCGCCATCAATTGCAGCACGGATCAG
Organism: Ruegeria sp. H9; assembly: GCF_056532915.1. Classification (NCBI taxonomy): domain Bacteria; kingdom Pseudomonadati; phylum Pseudomonadota; class Alphaproteobacteria; order Rhodobacterales; family Roseobacteraceae; genus Ruegeria; species Ruegeria sp. H9. Next base: position 257,501 of record NZ_JBQFNX010000004.1, read on the forward strand.
CTTTAGCTCTTCGCCATGCAGAAAAAACGTGCGGTCGGTCGCTTCGGGGTTCGGGCGGAAGGCGATGCGGGAAGTGACGCGAGTGGCGTGTGCGGCCAGATCGAAGGTCAGATGCACACTGTCCACTAGAAACCCGAACGGAGTGTAGTCTTTCAGATAAATCGTTGTGGGGGCGGCGTCGCGCATCGGGGGCCTCATCGACTGGGAATCTGGCGCGACGTTATGGGCTTCGCGCGGACGCTGCAACCGATGTGCCATTGCCGCTGTTCATTTGAGACGGTTCGCGCTGGGTCAAATGCCCCTCATGTCGGGACAGAAGTTGCCTATCGGAAACGAACGCCCTAATTGAGGAGCGCATACAATGGCACACAATCGTAGGGGATTCGGAATATGAGCAGCAGAGAGACCCGCAACGGGCTGCAGATTGACCCGGTTCTGGTGGATTTCATCGAACAGAAGGCGCTGCCGGGCACGGAAGTTTCGGCAATTGATTTCTGGGCGGGTCTGGCGCGCTTGGCCAATGAGCTTGGGCCGAAAAACCGGGCGCTGCTGGACAAGCGGGCTGACATTCAGGGCCGGATCGATGGCTGGCACGCGGCGCGGCGGGGGTTGCCCATTGACGCGGCTGAATATCAGTCTTTTCTGCGTGAGATTGGGTATCTGGTAGAGGAAGGCGACGATTTCGAGATCGAGACAGCCAATGTCGACCCTGAAATCGCGCTAATCCCCGGACCGCAATTGGTAGTGCCGATCACCAACGCGCGCTTTGCGTTGAATGCCGCAAATGCACGCTGGGGCAGTTTATATGATGCGCTTTATGGAACAGATGCGTTAGGCGATCTGCCGACAGGCAAGGCTTATGACGCCGGGCGCGGTGCGCGGGTCATCGCCTGGGCCAAGGCGTTCCTGGATGAGGCTGTGCCGCTATCCGAAGGGTCTTGGGCGGAGGTCTCCGGGTTAAGCGTTAGGGACGGTGCGCTGATACCGAAGCTCGCCGACCCGTCTCAGTTCGCAGGCTACGCTGGCGCAGCTGAAGCACCGGAGTTTGTATTGCTGAGCAACAACGGGTTGCACATTCAAGTCAGGATTGATGCGCATAGCACAATTGGCGCCACCGATCCTGCAGGTATTTCTGATGTCCGTTTGGAATCCGCGCTTTCGACCATCATGGATTGCGAGGATTCTGTTGCTTGTGTCGACGCGACCGACAAGGTGTTGGCCTATGGAAACTGGCTTGGCTTGATGGCCGGCAACCTGACCGAAGAGGTTACGAAAGGCGGCACAACCTTCACGCGCAAGCTTGCTGGGGATTTGGCCTACATGGCTCCGAATGGCACGTCAGCCACTCTGAAAGGTCGGTCGCTGATGCTGGTGCGAAATGTGGGCCATCTAATGACGAACCCCGCAGTGCTGGATGCCGAAGGGCGCGAGATTGGTGAAGGTTTGATGGACGCGCTCTGCACAACGCTGATCGCCATGCATGACCTGAAGCGCGAGGGCGGGAACTCGGTCAAGGGGTCGGTCTATGTGGTCAAACCCAAGATGCACGGGCCCGAGGAGGTGGCGTTTTCGGTCGAGATTTTCGACATGGTCGAGGACATCCTGGGCCTGCCGCGCAATACGGTGAAGCTGGGCATTATGGATGAAGAGCGGCGCACATCGGCCAACCTCAAGGAATGCATTCGGGCCGCAAAATCGCGCGTGGCCTTTATCAATACCGGATTCCTGGATCGGACGGGGGATGAGATTCATACTTCTATGGAAGCAGGCCCGATGCTGCCGAAGGGCGATATCAAGGATACGCCATGGATTGCGTCTTACGAGGATCGCAATGTGGATATCGGACTGGTCTGCGGCCTGAAAGGCAGAGCGCAAATTGGCAAGGGTATGTGGGCCATGCCCGATCGGATGGCGGACATGCTGGCGACCAAGATCGGCCACCCGCAATCCGGTGCAACCTGCGCCTGGGTGCCGTCACCTACTGCGGCGACGCTTCATGCAACCCACTATCACAAGATCGATGTGTTGGCGCGCCAGGATGAATTGGCCGCTGGTGGGGCTCGCGGTACGTTGAATGCTCTGCTGACCATACCTCTGCTGGGCGGTCGTAATCTCAGCGCTGGTGAGATCACCCGTGAGATCGAAAACAACGCACAAGGAATCTTGGGCTATGTTGTGCGCTGGATTGATCAGGGAGTTGGCTGTTCGAAAGTTCCGGATATCAACGACATAGGTCTGATGGAGGACCGCGCGACCTGTCGGATTTCTTCGCAGGCGCTGGCCAACTGGTTGCATCACGATGTGGTCAGTCAGGAACAGGTGATGGCGGCGATGCAGAAAATGGCCGCAGTAGTGGACCGTCAGAACGAAGGCGATCCGGCCTACAGGCCCATGGCACCGGGTTTTGACGGGGTGGCGTTTCAGGCGGCTTGTGATCTGGTGTTCCGGGGGCGGGTGCAGCCCTCGGGTTATACCGAGCCTGTGCTGCACGCCCGTCGCCTGGAACTGAAGGCAAGTTTGAGCTAGGGGCAAGGGCAGGAACGAGGGGGCTGTCTGCCCCCTCGTGCTCCCCCGAAGGTATTTTTGGCCAGATGAAAAGGATCGGGCATGAACATTTCATTGCGCAAAGCGCGGACCATCATTCGGAAAGCTCTGGAAAAAGGGCGCGAGATGGAGCTGAAACCGCTCTCGGTTGTTGTCCTGGACGCCGGAGGCCACGTGATCTCGTTCGAACGCGAAGACGGTGCCGCGCCGGGGCGTTTTGCAATCGCACATGGCAAGGCCTATGGATCAGTGATGCTGGGTATGGCGGGGACCGCGCAGATGCAGCGGGCCGAAGGGCAGGCCTATTTCATGGCGGCCGTGAACGGGGTTTATGGCGGTCAGGTTGTTCCGGTTCCTGGCGGTGTGCTGCTGCGTGACCGCAAGGGCGCGGTGATCGGTGCCGTGGGTGTAACCGGCGACACTTCGGATAATGACGCAGCGGCCGCGTTGGCAGGTATCGAAGCCGCTGGGTTGACGGGCGAGATCTGACCCCTTCGCCGAACTTCATCGGGGATGTGCGTCGCTGAACACGCGCTTGCGCTACCATGCAGGGTCTGTGCCGTTGCGCGCGGCCAAACCTGCCGATAGGTTTTGCAGGAAATGAGCGATACAAGGGACTTGGAATGGCGCGCCCCGTCGTTGGAATAATCGGCAACTCTTATCTGATGAATGATCAGTATCCGACCCATGCGGGCGGAACGATGAATTCCGAGGCGGTCTCGAACGTGTCTGACTGTCTGCCGCTACTGATCCCCGCCGACCCGCGTTATGTAGCGGTTGATGAGTTGCTCGAGGTTTGCGACGGCTTCCTGCTGACCGGCGGCCGTCCGAACGTTCACCCCGAAGAATACGGCGAGCCCGCAACCGAGGCGCATGGTGAGTTTGACCGCGCGCGGGATGCAATCACGCTGCCTCTGATCCGGGCCTGTGCCGAGCGGGGTCAGCCGTTCTTTGGGATTTGTCGCGGGTTTCAAGAAGTAAACGTCGCCTTGGGTGGTACGCTCTACCCTGAGATTCGTGACCTCCCGGGGCGTCAGAACCACCGGATGCCACCCGACGGCACTTTGGAGGAGAAGTTTGCTCTGCGCCATGTCGTGTCGCTAACCGAAGGTGGTGTGTTCCACCGCCTGCTGGGCGCGGCCGAAGTGATGACCAATACGTTACACGGACAAGGGATCAAGACGCTGGGCGAGAATGTGGTGATCGATGGCCACGCGCCTGATGGCACGCCCGAGGCGATCTATGTCGAGGATGCCCCCGGCTTTACCCTTTCAGTCCAATGGCACCCTGAATGGGACGCGGCGAATGACCCGGTCTCGCGGCCATTGTTCAAGGAATTTGGTCGCGCCGTATACGATTGGAAAAACGCGAAAACGGTCGGGGCGATCCGGCAGTCTGCTTAGTCACGCTAATCTGTCGATGGATCGTTCTAAGGTTTGCCGGCAACATTCGAATAAAAAGATAATTGGATATCTTCCCTGAACCGCGAATTTGCGCCGAGATACCTTTGGCAATATTCAAATCTGACTGGGTTCGGAGCAGTTCATGCACAGCTTTTCAGGAAAGTACCCTCACGGTTTAAGAGAATTCGTTCCTGCGGCACTTTTTTTGGCGGTCCTGGGAACTGCTGGGCATGCGCAACAATGCAGCTCGGCCGGAGACTTGCTTTACATCGGGCGAACACCTGACTCTTCATCCTCATTGTGGTTATCGCAGACGGAAAGCGGTGCTTTTCGTCTGGAAGCTGCACAGGGCAACACGACCGTTGATACCTGGAGCCGATCTCGGCCTGGAGTTCATCTAAGCTTGTCTCCCTTCGTATCTAATGGATCAGGGGGCGTTCATCGTCTGTTCAAACGCGGAGGGGCACCAAATGGGCGCGACTGTCTGATCGATACGCAAAACCAAAAAAGAGATTGGACGCTGCCGGGTTGGGGTGGTGGCAATGGTGGCGGCGGGGGAGGAAACGGAGGCGGCTCGGGTGGATCCGGCGGTGGCTCTGGCGGTGGCTCTGGGGGCGGCGGCTCGGGTGGATCAGGTGGCGGATTCGGAGGCGGGGGCGGCTTTGGAGGCGGCGGTTCCGGGGGTGGCTTCGGCGGTGGCGGCGGCTCGGGCGGATCCGGTGGTGGCTCTGGTGGCGGATCCGGTGGTGGCTCTGGTGGCGGTTCCGGAGGCTCGGGCGGTGGAATTGGCAACATAGGCGAGACAGGTCGACCCGTTAATCCGCTCTACGTAAGTGGGCGACCTTCGGGCGATGACCAAGCCTGCGTGGCGGATGCGACGGGTAAGCTTGACCCTGCCTTGTGCGATCCGGTTGTCGGCCCTCCGCTGACGGAGGGGCGCGAGTTTGGGCCAGAATCTGTTTGGAATGTATGGACCAATTTCACCTACACAGACATTGAAGACACCCGTGGAAACAGCGAACTGGATGTGAACGACAGCTTTTTCGAAATTGGGATCGACCGTCTTGTCCAAGAAAACCTCGTGCTTGGTTTGCAGCTTGAATACGAAAACACTCAGCTGGACGGCTTTCAGGGGCAGTTTTCTCAGGATACTTCGGGATTCGCGATCGGACCCTATTTCGCCTGGCGGATGTCTGAGAGGTGGGTTCTAAACGGTCTCGCCACGATCGGTCGCTTCTCCACGGATGTGGATGTGCTGGAGCTGAGCGGTGATTTTGATCGCACCCGTTGGCGCGCGAATCTCGAGGCAATCGGACAATATGAGGCTGGAGCTTACTTAATTCGTCCGTCGATCTCATTTGATTACTATAATTACAGTGCCGAGGATTACGATCTCACCGGGACGTATCTGGGAAATCCAGCCGAGTTTATTGGTGAAATCCAAGAAGCAAAATACAGTGCCCTAACGCCCGAGGTCGAAGTAAGTCGTCCGTTCTTCAATGGCAGCTCCGTCATCTCACCTTATGCATCGCTCAGCGCGACCTATTGGTTTGAACGCGAGAACTTAGGGGGTGGAACAGTTGCAAACACTGACAATGATGTTGTTTGGTCAACCCGTTTGGGTGTGAGAGGACGCACAAGCAAGACGGTGTTTCTGGAGGCTTCAATCGGATATCTCGACATGTTCGAAAGTGATTTTGAAGCGACGGAAGCTGCAATCTTTCTCTCTGTCAACTTCTAAGGCCATCAGGAAGAGCGAGCGCCGACCCAGAGCCGGGTCGGCGCAAATTGATCATACGAGCAAGTCGAACTGCTTGTTCAGCGGCAAGCTGCGCGCGCGTTGGCCGGTCAGGTCGAACAGCGCGTTGCCCAAAGCGGGCATCGACGGCGGTGTTCCCGGTTCACCGACACCGCCCAGATGTTTGTTGGTCTCGAGTATCCGGACTTCCGTGATCGGTGTGCTTTGCATCCGTAACGCATCATAATCCGGGAAATTATACTGTTCGACCTCGCCATCGGCAAAGGTGATTTCTTCTTGAGCGGCGGCAGACAATCCGTAGATCATGCCGCCGATCATCTGCGCCTCGACCGTTGCCGGATCCAAAGCCAAGCCGACATCGCAGGCGATCCAGGCCTTGTTGATGAGGATGGTGCCGTCATCGTCAACCACTTCGATCACCTGTGCGACCGGAGTGCCAAAGCTGTAGGCCATTGCCACGCCACGTCCGACACCATCGGGGGTTTTGCCGGTCCAGCCTGACATCTCTTTCACGGCCTCCAGGCACCCCGCAGCCGGGGCGAACTCGGACCTTGCCAGCTCCAGCCGGAACTCAAGCGGGTCGCGCCCGGCGGCATGGGCCATTTCATCAAGGAAGGTTTCGTGGAAGAAGGCATTATGGCTGTTGCCGACCGAGCGCCAGAAGCCCACCGGCACGGCCAGATCGGCGACATGACCGCTCATGCGGTAGTTGGGCACCGCGTAGGGCTGGTTAAAAAATCCCTCAACCAGAACCTTGTCGGGGCCACCGCCTGAGAAACCCGTAACACGTTCAACCGCCTGATGGGTCGGCGATTGCGAGGCGACCTTGCCGTCGATCAGAACGGCCTTGCCATCCTTCACTGCCCCTCGCATGCGCGCCATCGCGCCGGGGCGGTAGAAATCGTGACGCATATCCTCTTCGCGGCTCCACGTCGTTTGCACAGGGGTGCCTGGAATGGCCATGGCGACCTTTGTGGCGATCTCGCCGAAATCCAACTCGCCCCGGCGGCCGAAACCGCCGCCCAGATAGGTGGTGTGAATCTCAACCGCTTCGGTATCTAGACCGGCGGTGTTGGCTGCGCGGATCTGGATCAGGGTCGGGGCCTGATTGCCGCACCACAGGTCCAGCTTGTTACTGGCATAGAGCGCCGTGGCGTTCATCGGTTCCATTGTGGCGTGGGCCAGATAGGGCACGGTATATTCTGCCGTAATCTCGGTGGCACCTTCAGGAAGCGTTTCGACATCGCCTTCATCGCGCATGGTCGAGTTCGGGGCGTCATCAAACGCCTTGGCAATTTGCGCGAATACCGCATCAGTATCGGGCGGATAGGGGGCATCGCCCCAATCCACGTCAATCGCCTCGACCGCCTGCATGGCAAGCCAAGTGTTGTTGGCAATCACCGCGACGCCCGTGCCCAGATCGACGATCTTTTCAACGCCGGGCATGGTTTCTGCAGCACTGGCGTCAAAGCCGTTCATTGCCCCGCCCAGCTTGGGGTTCATGCGGACCGAGGCGAATTTCAGGCCCTCGGGGCGCACGTCGATGCCAAAGGTGGCGGTGCCGGTGGATTTGCCCGGAATGTCGACGCGGGGCAGGGATTTGCCGATCAAACGCCATTCGGACGGATCACGCAGGGAAACCTCGGGCGGTTCGATCTGGCCTGCGGCCTCGGCCAGTTCGCTATAGGGAATGCGCGTGCCATCCGGGGCAACCACAGCACCATTTTCGGTCATGAGTTGATCGCGATCGACCCCCAGTTGGTCCGCGGCAGCCTGCTTCAAGGTTTCTCGCGCAGTAGCGCCGGCCATCCGCATCCGTTCGAACCCGTCTTTCATCGAGGTTGAGCCGCCGGTAACCTGCAGGCTTAACGTTTTGCCCAGAACACCCAGTGCCTCACCCAGATTGTGCTGGAAATCCGAGATGTCATAGCCCTTGCCTGGCAGGCTTTCCCCCATAAGAGCATGGTTGTAATAGGCGGCAGCAGCAGGTCCGTGCAGCACACGGATTTCGTCCAGCTCAACATCCAGCTCCTCGGCGATCAGTGCTGCCCAGGTGGTCATAACGCCCTGACCCATTTCAGCGCGGGGGGCGAACAGGGTCACGCCCTGCTGGTCGATCAGAACAAAGGGGCTAAGCGCGGTTTCCCCGTCACGCGGTTTCAGCGGGTTCGCAGCTGGACGCGTGACGTAGTAGGCACCGAAGGCCACTCCACCTACGATGGCGGCAGATCCGATCAGGAATGTGCGGCGAACGATTTTACCGATACGTCCCATGGCTCAAGCCTCCTTCAACTTGGCAGCGGCATCGTGGATGGCCGCGCGGATGCGAGGATAGGTGCCACAGCGGCAAAGGTTGCCTTGCATCGCATCGTCGATGTCTTCGTCCGTTGGGGCCGGGTTTTCAGCCAGTAGCGATGCGGCCTGCATGATCTGGCCCGACTGGCAGTAACCACATTGCGCCACTTGGTGGTCAACCCAGGCCTTCTGGATCGTTGCCATGGCGTCAGGCGTGCCAAGCCCCTCGATCGTGGTGACATCACCCCAAACATCCGAGAGCGCTACCTGGCAGGACCGCACGGCCTCACCATCAATATGAACGGTGCAGGCACCGCAGGCAGCCACACCACAGCCGAACTTGGTACCGGTTAGTCCAACCTCATCACGCAGAACCCATAACAAGGGCACATCATCAGGCAGATCAACCTGATGGGTCTTTCCGTTGATCTTAAGGGCCGTCGCCATGGCGCACCTCTCTTAGCTTTGGCTAGTTTCTGACATAATTAATGAAAAGTGTCAGCTTGTCAATTGACAAAATGAACAAGAAGTGTCAGAGGTTCTCGCATGACGAGTGTAAGTGAAGATTCCAAGACAGCGGCCATTCTGAAATCGGCATTTCAGGCCTTTGCGACCTATGGGTTTAAGAAAACTTCGATGGATGACATTGCCAAAGGGGCAGGGATGTCCCGGCCTGCGGTCTATCTGCATTTCAAGAATAAAGAGGCCATCGTTCGCGAACTGACGCAGTTTTATTATGGCGAGAAAGTTACCCTAGTCGCTGAAGCCTTGGCCAGCGAAGGTCCTTTGCCTCAGATCCTCGCTCAGGCGATCGAGGCGCAATCAAACGGGATGGCTGAAATTTTGGCCTCACCTCATGGGCTTGAAATGCTGGACGCGACCAAATCCATGTCGACGGATATCGTTCAGGAGGGCGAGGCCAAATTGACGCGACTTTACGCCGAATGGTTACGGCGCGAGGATGCGGCAGGTCGCGCGCATTTGCCTGTCGGCCCGGATGAGGCCGCAAAGACAATCACCACATCGCTGAAGGGCGTCAAGATGACAGCCTCCAGCGCTGAAGAGTTTGAGCAGGGTATCTCGCAATTGGCCACGCTTTTGGGCGCAGCGCTTGAAGTCAGGTGACGCGCTGACGGATTTTGTATTCCGGTTTGTCCCACAGCTTGTTTGTTATGATATCGGCCAGAATTTGGGCGGCCTGTTCTACATCCCCTTCATCGACATATAGCGGTGTGAAGCCAAACCGCATGATATCGGGCGCTCGGAAATCGCCGATCACGCCACGCGCGATCAAAGCCTGCATGGCAGCGTATCCTTCATCAAAATGAAACGATACTTGACTTCCGCGCTGGGCTGGATCGCGGGGGCTTGCGAGTGTCAATCCCGGGCAGGTAGCCTCAACCCGGGTAATGAACAATTCGGTCAATTCGATTGACTTGGCGCGCACATCGGCCATTTCAGCCATGTCCCAGATATCCATCGCTGCCGACAGCGCTGCCATCTGAATGACCGGAGGGGTTCCGACCCGCATCCTCTCGATTCCCGCGCCGGGGCGATAGTCGAGATCGAAGGCAAAGGGGGCTTCATGCCCCAACCAGCCCGAAAGCGCCGGGCGCACGCGATCCGACAGACGCGGAGCGACATAGACGAACGCTGGCGCACCGGGACCGCCATTGAGGTACTTATAAGTGCAGCCAACAGCGAAATCCGCGTTGCAACCGGACAGATCGACCGGGATTGCCCCCGCAGAATGGGCAAGGTCCCAGACGGTCACGACACCGTTCGCGTGGGCCAGTTCGGTCAAAGCCTTCATGTCATGCATACGGCCGGAACGATAATCGACCTCGGTCAGCATCAGAACGGCGACCTCTTCGGTGATATGTGCAGCGACGTTTTCGGGATCGACCACGCGCAGTTCATAATCCGTCCCCAGTGATCGCAACAGCCCATCTGCCATGTAAAGATCCGACGGGAAGTTGCCGTTGTCCGACAGGACCAGCTTGCGGGTCGGGTTCAGTTCCAGCGCTGAGGCGACCGCCTGATAAACCTTGATCGACAGAGTATCGCCCACCACGACGCTGCCGGGCTCTGCCCCGATCAGCCGTCCGATCCGATCCCCCAGGCCGGTCGGCATACCCATCCACCCGGCTTTGTTCCAGCCGGTGATCAGCAACTGACCCCATTCGTCCTTCATCATGCTTCCTACACGGTCACCGGCTGATTTCGGCAACGGGCCCAGAGAGTTACCGTCGAGATAAAGAATGCCCTCGGGCAGGTGAAACATGGATTTGGTTTTGGCGAAATCGGTCATGGCGAGGCTTTGTCTTTCTGAAACAGTCAGGTTGTAACTGGCTATCTGATCCCGTTGTGTCTGTCTATTGGTGCGGGTTGTCCAGCGCCCTGGGTCGATGCGACACCCTGCGCTTTTGCCAATGCGGTCAGAAAACGATAGGAGAGCGATCAGAAGCGACATCTGCCACCATGTGTCGCCGCGTGAAGGGACAGCCATGCGCCTGATCGACATACCACCTGTTTGGCTTGTGGGCTTTGCCTTGCTCGCCTGGGTCCAGGCGCGCGTGTTGCCGCTGGGGTTGTCTCTGGATGGAGCGGTGACAGATCTGCTCAGCGGCATACTGATCGGTGGCGGTATCATTCTGGCCGTGATGGCGGTGATTGAGTTCCGCCGGCACAAAACCACGGTCTTTCCGCACGAAACACCCTCGACCATGGTGCAGACCGGGATTTATAAGCGCAGCCGCAATCCTATCTATGTGGGCGATGTGCTAATCCTGACCGGGCTGATCCTGCGTTTTGACGCGGTGTTGTCGCTGGTGCTGATCCCGGTTTTTGTCTGGGTGCTGGAACGCCGCTTTATCATACCCGAGGAAGACCGTCTGCGCCGCACATTCCGCGCCGATTTCGCCCGGTATGAACGCAAGACCAGACGATGGATATAAGGGTGTGGTCATCATGACACAGCGTCATAATTGCTGCGCTTGCGAAATAATCTTGCGCAGGATACATGTCTGCTTGTCATTCTATGCTGAACACCCACCTGGCCTGAATCAAAAATTAGGGGGAACCGACTGGTGAAAATTGGGACGCCAAAGGAAACGTACAAGGGCGAGAACCGGGTCGCGATGACTCCGGACTCGGCTGTGCAGTTGCAGAAACTGGGCTATGAGTGCCTGATCGAAAAGGGCGCAGGCGCTGCTGCGGGGTTTTCGGACGCCGCTTATGAAGCCGCAGGCGTTGAGGTCATGAAGACCGCCGCCTCGCTTTGGAAGGCGGCGGATATTATTGCCAAGGTGCGTCAGCCCGATGCCACCGAACTGAAGCGTCTGACCAAGGATAAGACCCTGATTTCCTTCTTTAACCCGGCTGGGAATGAAGATGGGATGGAGGCCGCCAAATCCAAGGGCGCGACCGTGATCGCGATGGAGATGGTCCCGCGTATCTCGCGCGCGCAGAAGATGGACGCGCTGTCTTCGATGGCCAATATCGCCGGGTACCGTGCTGTGATCGAGGCAGGCAACAACTTTGGCCGTTTCTTCACCGGTCAGGTGACGGCGGCCGGTAAGGTGCCGCCTGCCAAGGTGCTGATCGTTGGTGCTGGTGTGGCTGGTCTGGCCGCGATTGGGACCTCAACCTCGCTGGGTGCGATCACCTATGCGTTCGACGTGCGCCCCGAAGTGGCCGAGCAGGTCGAATCCATGGGGGCTGAGTTCGTCTATCTGGATTTTGAAGAAGAACAGCAGGACGGTGCATCGACTGGCGGCTACGCATCGGTCCAGTCGGAAGAATTCCGCAACGCCCAGCTTGCCAAGTTCCGGGAACTGGCACCCGAGATGGACATCGTCATTACCACGGCGCTGATCCCCAACCGTGAGGCACCTGAGCTTTGGACCAAAGATATGGTCGAGAGCATGAAGCCGGGTTCGGTCATCGTTGACCTTGCAGCGGAAAAGGGCGGTAACTGTAAACTGACGGTGCCGGATGAGAAGATCGTGACCGACAATGGCGTGACCATTATCGGCTATACCGACTTCCCCAGCCGGATGGCGGCGCAGTCATCGTCTCTGTACGCGACCAATATCCGTCACATGATGGCTGACCTGACACCCGAGAAGGACGGCAAGGTCAATCACGACATGGAAGATGACGTGATCCGTGGCGCGACCGTGACCCATGAGGGCGAGATCACCTTCCCGCCACCTCCGCCCAAGGTGCAGGCGATTGCGGCACAGCCTAAGGCCGAGGTCAAGGAACTGACACCGGAAGAGAAAAGGGCGCAGGAAATCGCGGCCTTCAAAGCGCAGACCAAGCAACAGTTCACGTTGCTGGGCGTCGGCGGTGCGTTGATGTTGCTGGTGGGGTTGATCGCTCCGGCCAGCTTCATGCAGCATTTCATCGTCTTTGTGCTGGCGATCTTTGTGGGCTTCCAGGTGATCTGGAATGTGAGCCACAGCCTGCACACACCACTGATGGCGATCACCAACGCGATCTCTTCGATCATTATCGTTGGAGCCTTGATGCAGATCGGATCGGGGTCGTTCCTGGTCATTCTGCTGGCGGCGCTGTCGGTCTTCATGGCCGGAATCAACATCTTCGGCGGCTTCCTCGTAACCCGGCGCATGCTCGCCATGTTCCAGAAATCTTAAGGAGGCCGGGCACATGGAATTTGGCTTCACTACTGCCGCCTATGTCGTTGCGGCTGTCCTTTTCATCCTGTCTCTGGGTGGATTGTCGAACCAGGAAAGCGCCAAGCGGGCGGTCTGGTATGGCATTGTTGGTATGGCGCTGGCGGTTTTTGCCACGCTGGTTGGTCCGGGTTCAGGCCTGTGGCTGCTGTCGTTGCTGCTGATCGCGGGCGGCGGTCTGATCGGTCAGTACGTGGCGCAACGCGTGCAGATGACCGAGATGCCGCAGCTTGTGGCCGCGATGCATTCGCTGGTGGGTCTCGCGGCTGTGTTCGTGGGATTCAATGCCCATTTCGAGATCGGCAATGTGGCGCAAGTCATGGCGATTGCTGACAGTGCGTCTCAGGCAGACCTGTCCGATCTCGGGGCGTTCGCCAAGCTGATCGCGAAGAAGACCGCGGCCGAACTGGCGATCCTGCATGTTGAGCTGTTCCTCGGTATCTTCATCGGTGCGATCACCTTTACTGGATCGGTCGTGGCTTATGGCAAGTTGGCGGGCAAGGTGACCTCGGCGGCGACCAAGCTTCCGGGCGGTCATGCTCTGAACGCGGGTGCGGCTGCTTTGTCGTTCATCTGCCTGATCTGGTACACCAATTCGGGCGGTTTCTTCCCGCTGTTCCTGATGACGCTGGCAGCGCTGTTCATCGGCTATCACCTGATCATGGGCATCGGCGGGGCCGACATGCCGGTGGTTGTATCGATGCTGAACAGCTATTCGGGTTGGGCGGCTGCGGCCATCGGCTTCTCGCTAGGCAACGACCTGCTGATCGTGGTTGGTGCATTGGTGGGCTCGTCTGGTGCAATCCTGTCCTACATCATGTGTAAGGCGATGAACCGTCACTTTGTCAGCGTAATTCTGGGCGGCTTTGGTGGCCCGCAGGGCGAACAGATGGCTGTTGAGGGTGAACAGATCGCCATCGAGGCAGATGGTGTCGCGGCGGCGCTGAATGATGCAGATAGTATCGTCATCATCCCCGGCTATGGCATGGCCGTGGCGCAGGCGCAGCAATCGGTGTCCGAGCTGGTTCGCAAGCTGCGCGCCAAGGGCAAGAACGTGCGCTTTGCGATCCACCCCGTTGCCGGTCGTCTGCCGGGCCACATGAACGTGCTGCTGGCCGAGGCGAAGGTGCCGTATGACATTGTTCTGGAGATGGACGAGATCAACGACGACTTCCCGGATACGGATGTGGCCATCGTGATTGGCTCGAACGATATCGTGAACCCTGCGGCGCAGGAAGACCCGAACAGCCCCATCGCCGGGATGCCGGTGTTGGAATGCTGGAAAGCCAAGCAGGTGTTTGTGTCCAAGCGTGGTCAGGGCACCGGCTATTCGGGCATCGAGAACCCGCTGTTCTTCAAGGAGAACACCCGCATGTTCTATGGCGACGCCAAGGCTTCGCTCGACAAGCTGTTGCCCATGATCGATTGATCAGAAGGGACAATCTGATTGCAAAGGGCGCCTGAGGGTGCCCTTTTCTTTTGTGATGAGATGGGGGCTCGCCTCCAACCCCCTCAAGGATTTTTAGCCATTTGAAGCAAGCGGGCTGTGTTAAACTTGGCGAGTGCTCGGGATAGTAGGAGGCAGACCATGCAGAAGGTAAATGGAATTGGCGGGATATTCTTTCGGGCCCGTGATCCGCAGGCGTTGAGTGCTTGGTATGAGAAGCATTTGGGGGTCAATCACTACGATCCTGTGCCCTGGAAGCAGCGGGAAGGATATACGGTGTTCGCACCCTTTGCGCAGGACACCGAGTATTTCGGCCGCTCCGAGCAGCAATGGATGATCAATTTTCGTGTTGATGACCTGAGCGCGTTGATCGACCAACTACAGAACGCCGGAATCACCGTCGAGACGAACCCGAAGTGGGACAGCGAGGTCGGGAAATTCGCCCGCATCCACGATCCTGAAGGCAATCCCATCGAGCTATGGGAGCCGAATCAATAAGATAGCGGGATTGTATACCGTTGTATCCTTGTAAGTAATTGAAATAAATAAACAATTGATGTTGTGTCGGTCTGCCTTATAGTGCCGGTGATACACCGGAGCCTTACATGACGCCCATAGACAATCATCCGCTTCGCTATACGCTGGCCAATGAACTGCATGCACGCCCATTTCCGGTTGCACCCTTACCCAGCACGGTTGTGTTTCTGGCGATCAAGAAGCCCAAAGAAGCGGTTACGCGCGATCGTGGCGAGGATATGGCCCACCTGATCAATCTGCTGGATCGCCACGGCGCGCAGCACCCTCAGCCAGAAGCCACTCACTACGCGGGTCAGATCGGGCGTCATTGGCTGAAATGGGAGCAACATACCGAGTTTGTGACCTTTACCGCGATCACTCCGAACGTCAGTGAACGTGCGTTCAATCCGGCAGACTTTGAGGTGTTTCCGCCAGATTGGTTGATGGCGAGCCCGGGGCAGCGCGTGACATCGGCCTTAATTCGCGTGGTAGAGTACGAGGGAGATGAGGCGGCAAAGGCTTCGCTGGCTCAGTGGTTCGAGCCGGAAAGCCTAGCAGTGGCGCGGGTGCTGGATGATGCTGCGATCTGCGCTTGTGATTTCCGAATTGATCCGGCGGGGCATATGCGGCTTGCGATGTTTGTCAAGAAAGGCACCGGGCGGCGTCGGACCGGGCGGATCGTTCAGCGGCTGTGCGAGATTGAGACCTACAAGGCAATGTCGATGCTGGGATTTGCACGGGTCAAGCAACTGATGCCGCGCATCGGCGAACTGGATGGTCAATTGACCCGCCTGATGGGGCAGATGTCCGATGAAACAGCCCACCCGGACGAATTGTTGCCGGATCTTCTGTCTACTTCGATCGAGCTTGAGACACTTTCGGCACGGTGTTCTTTTCGGTTCGGCGCCACGGGTGCCTATGAGGCGATTGTTAATCAGCGCATCGAAGTGTTGCGTGAACAAAGATTCAATGGACGTCAGAGTTTTGCCGATTTCATGATGCGTCGTTATGACCCCGCGATGCGGACGGTGAAATCAACCGAGCGACGTTTGCAGGCCTTGTCCGACAGGGCTATTCGCGCCGGCGACCTGTTGCGTACCCGTGTCGATGTCGAACGCAGCGCTCAAA
The DNA here is from genome assembly GCF_056532915.1 of Ruegeria sp. H9. Lineage (NCBI taxonomy): Bacteria > Pseudomonadati > Pseudomonadota > Alphaproteobacteria > Rhodobacterales > Roseobacteraceae > Ruegeria > Ruegeria sp. H9. The sequence continues at coordinate 273,293 of NZ_JBQFNX010000004.1, forward strand.
ACCAGGCTCTGCTGGAAAGCATGGACCGGCGTGCTGATCTGGCCCTTAGATTGCAGCATACAGTCGAGGGATTATCTGTGGTGGCGATCAGCTACTATGCGGTGTCTCTGGTCAGCTACTTGCTCTACCCACTGACGCAGGCCGGGATTAGCAAAGGGATGCTGACGGCAATTGTGACCGTGCCTGTCATCCTTGCCGTTTGGTTCGGGGTGCGCCAGATCCGGAAGCGAATTGAATAAGCGGTCTATGCCGGGCGACGAATGATCTGTAGAACGGGTGGCGTTTGGCAGATTTTATGAGGATTCCCTGTGATCGGTATTGTTGCGGCGTGGCGGGCTGTGGCCGCCATGTTTATCCTGAACGGTGCGCTGTTCGGCATCTGGGCATCGCGCATACCTGCGGTTCGGGACAGGCTGGATCTGACTCACGAGGCGCTAGGGCTTGGTTTGCTGTTCATGGCTGCAGGGGCCGTGTGTTCGTTTCCGATAACAGGCCGTTTGACCGACAAGTTTGGGGCGGTGGCGATCACGCGGGTTATCGCGGTTCTCTACACCTTTTCCCTGATTCTTTTGGCTCTCGCCGGCGGGTTCTGGTCGCTTGCGGCGTTTCTGTTTGTATTCGGAGCCTTCCATGGCTCGATGGATGTTGCGATGAACGCCTGGGCGGCAGAGGTCGAACAGGCCTATGACAAGCCGGTCATGTCGTCCTTTCACGCGATGTGGAGCCTTGGAGCCGGGCTGGGGGCGCTCAGCGGATACGGTGCCGTGCAGATGGGGCTGTCGGTGTTGCAACATTTTCTGCTAGCAGGTGGCGTTGTCGTCGCGCTTGCGCTTGTTTTGTCTTGGGTACGCTGGACTTCGAAACGATCGGCTTCGAAACCTGGATCGGTGTTCGCCTTGCCATCGGGTGCCCTGATCCTTGTGGGTTTCACAGCGCTGTGCGGCGCTTTGGGCGAAGGGGCTGTTGCGGATTGGAGTGCGATCTTCCTGCGCGATGTCACCGGTGCGGCTGAGAGTATCGCGGCGTTAGGCTATGCGGTCTTCTCGGTCACGATGGTTGCGTTCCGGCTTGCGGGCGGGGTGGTGATCGCGCGTTTCGGGCCTGTTGCAACAGCACGATTTGGCGGCGTTTGCGCCGCGCTGGGCGTGTTTGGCGTGGTATCGGCGGGAGGGGCAGGATTGGCTTTGGCGGGTTTTGCTCTGATGGGAGTGGGCTATGCGGTAATCATGCCTCTGGCCTTTAGCCGCGCGGCCAACGACCCGCATGTCCCGCCCGGACAGGCGATCGCAAGCGTCGCGACTTTGGGATACGGAGGTTTATTGATTGGGCCGCCTCTGATCGGATTTCTGGCCGAGTTGATGACGCTGAGATTTGCCTTTGCAGTTCTTTTACCGCTGGCCGTTCTGATCATCGTATTGGCCGGCGCGCTGAAGCGCGCCGACTAAGTTCGCTTAACGTCCGCGAATACGTGGATCCAGCGCATCGCGCAGGCCGTCACCCAGATAATTTACACTGAGGACGGTTAGTGAGATCGCCAGTCCGGGCCAGAACACGCGCTCGGGGTATTGCTGAAGATAGTCGACGCCATCGAAGAGCAGCCGACCCCATGTCGGGAAGTCCGGCGGAAATCCGAGGCCGAGGAAGGAAAGCGCGCTTTCGGTGATGATCGCAGTTGCAATCCCCAGCGTGGCCGACACCATGATCGGAGACAGAACATTCGGCAGGATGTGCCGGGTGATGATCTGGCCATTGCTGGTGCCGATGGACCGGGCGGCCAGAACGAACTCACGCTCTTTGATCGCCAGCACATCGCCGCGCACGATCCGCGCTGTGGGCATCCATGAGGTGATGCCGATGGCGCAGACGATCAGGATGAAGATTCCACGCTCTAACCCGAAGGCAGCAGATAGCGGCTCGCGGAAGAGCAGCATCATGACCAGCAGCAGCGGTAGCAACGGCAAGGCCAAGAACAGATCCGTCAGGCGCATCAGTGGGCCATCCAGCCGTTTGAAAAACCCGGCCAGAACACCGATGAACGAGCCCAGAAACAGCGCCAACAGCATCGCGGTGATGCCGACTGACACCGATGTCTGACCGCCTGACATCATGCGAGCTAGGATATCGCGGCCCAACTGGTCGGTGCCAAAGGGATGCGCCCAACTGGGGCCCTGATTGCGCGAACGGATGTCGATCTGAGTGGGGTCGATGCTCCATAAGTATGGGCCCAAATAGACGCCTGCGACGATGAAGATGAACAGAATCGCTCCGATCATCGCGCCTTTGTGGGTCTTGAACTGATCCCAGACATCGCGCCATTGGCTCCGTGGTGGGGTGGCCAGTTCTTCCATCACATCGGTGGTTGGCAGCGCTGTCGAGGCGGGCGCAAGCCCTTCGTCCGGGACCAGTGTATCGGTACGATCATGATCAGTCATAACGAATCCTCGGGTCCAGAATGCCATAGAGAACGTCGGCGATCAGATTGAACAGGACGATCAGCACGGCAAATATGAAGGTCAGGGTTTGGACCATCGGCAAGTCATTGGCCTGAATAGCCCCGATCAGCAACTGGCCGATGCCGTTCACTTTGAACACCTGCTCGGTAATGATCGCTCCGCCGAAGATGGCCGGAATACCCAGCGCGATAACGGTGACCACAGGGATCATCGAGTTGCGCAGGACGTGGACCATGACGACCGTGTATTCGCTGAGGCCCTTGGCGCGGGCAGTGCGGACATAATCCTGATTAAGGTTGTCCAGCATCGAGGCGCGCATGAATCGGCTGAGCTGCGCGGTGATCTGCAGAGCCAGGACCATGACCGGCATGATCATCTGTTTCAGTTGTACAACAAAGCTGTCCCAGCTGTTGACCACATGGGTAGTGTCATAGATCGACGGGAACCACCCAAGCTGGACTGAGAAGATCACGATCACCAATACGCCCGAGAAGAACGGCGGTACCGAGAAGCCGACCATCGACACGAATGTGCCCATCTGGTCGAACCAGGAATACTGCCGGTAAGCCGAATAGATACCGATGGGCAGAGCGATCAGGATGGCGACCACATAAGCGGTGCCAACAACCCACAGGGTCTGCGGGATGCGCTGAACGACGATGTCCATGACGGGTGAGCGGGTCTGCCACGAAATCACGCGCAGGTCACCTTCGGAGAAGGTTGTGCCAAAGATCGAGTCGACCAGAACCTGCGGTTCGATCCAGAAGAACTGCACGATCCATTTCCAGAACCGGATATGCATCGGCTGACCGAGGCCCAGTGCCTCGCGCATCTTCTCTTTGACTTCGGGAGGGACGGTAAGTGGAACCTGCGCCATCGGATCGCCGGGTGCGAGTTCGAGGAGCAGGAAGATGACGAGGCTGATGAACAGTAGCGTGGGAACGGCCAGCACCAGTCGTCTGATGGTAAAGTTGAGCATTAAGAGGCGCCTTTATATGCGTCTTCTTGTTGGAGTGGTCTGCAAATGACCGCGCCCCGATATGGGTCGGGGCGCGGTTTTGCAAGATTAACGCTTAGGAACCGGTCTTGCGGTACCAGTCCGCAATGTTCCACAGCTCGCTGTCCCAAACGTTCAGGACAACGCCACCCAGCGTGTTAGCGTGTGCCGACAGTCGACCACGGTGCACCAGCGGGATCATTCCGCCATTTTCAACCATGATGTCGTTCAGCTGACGCGCGATCTGCGCGCGCTCATCCGCACCTGCGGTTTCGGCCAGCTTGCCATGCAGCTTGTCGAACTCTTCGTTGCAGAAACGGCTGATGTTCTCGCCCTGCCACTGGCTTTCAGGCTTGGGTGCCTTGTCGCACAGGCCGTTGCCCAGATAGGACTGCGGGTCAGTGCCGTTGAAGGTGTTGGCATACATTTCAACGTCGGCATAGAACTTCTGGAAGGTGTCAGGCGAACCCGGATCACCACCAAAGAAGACCGAAGCATTGATGTTGCGCAGCTCAGTTTCGATACCGATTTGGCTCCACCATTCTTTGATCAGCGCCTGGAAGTCCTGGCGAACTGCGTTGGTAGAAGTCTGGTAGACAATCTTCAGCGGTACACCGTCTTTTTCACGGATGCCATCGCCATCGGAATCAACGATACCCGCGTCATCCAGAAGCTTCTTGGCACCTTCGATATCTTGAGTATCGCAGCTGAATGTGTCGGAATTCACCGCGGCAGGCGCAGGTACCCAGTTGCAGGTAACCTTACCGGCCTGACCGTAGCCGATTTCAACCAGCAGCGGCCGGTCGATGGCCAGCGACATGGCCTTGTAAACAGCAGGGTCCTGCAGGAACGGGTGCGGATGCGTTGCAGTCGAACGCTCGCCCTCCGGCAGATCTGGCGACGGGTTGGTCTGGTTCAGCATGATGCGTTCCACCAGCGGGCCGAAGCCTGCGACCGGAGTACCTTTGCCGCCTTCCTGCATCTGCGCGATCACTTCAGGCGCAAGCTGCAAGTTCCAGGCATAGTCAAATTCGCCGGTTTCCATGACCGCACGACCAGCAGCAGTTGCATCGCCACCGCCTTTGAATGTCACCGTTGCGAACGCAGGCTTTGCCGGGTCACGGTAGTTATCATTGGCCTTGAAAGTGATCACGTCATTTGGCTTGAACTCGGTGACAACAAACGGGCCTGTGCCGATCGGGTTAAAGTTCTGCTCGGTGCATTCGGGCGCTTTGGCTCCCATGCAATCCGCGAACTGTGCCGCCTGGATGATCGGGCTCTCACCACCCACGAACGGGCCGTAAGGGAACGGGGTCGGCGCATCGAATGTGACTTTGACGGTCAGATCATCGACAGCTTCGACATTGGTGACACCTTCAAATTTGGTCACCTGCGCACAACCGCCTTCTGGGTCCATGCAATAGTTTGCAGTGAACACTACATCAGCGGAGGTGAAAGGTGTGCCGTCTGACCAGGTGATTCCCGGCGCGATTTTCCAAGTGATCGAGGTCAGGTCTTCGCTGACGCCACCATTTGCAACTGTCGGAATTTCGGATGCCAGGAACGGAACCATTTCGCCATCTTGATTGTACCGGGCGAGCGGCTCAATCACTAGCGACGCGGATTCCACATCCTTGGTGCCACCCGAAAGGAACGGGTTCAGGATCGATGGGGCTTGCCAGTAAATGATGCTGACATTGCCGTCCGATCCACGCTCGGCCATGGCCATCGGGGCCATTGCCGTGCTTGCAATCGCACCAAGCAAAAGGGTTTTGATTTTCATCATACACTCCATGTTGGACACATACGTGTCTCGATTATCTCCGCGATGCCCGCGGGTTAGGCGTGGCCGTCAAAAGGGATAAGGATTTGGAATCAAACGGAAACGATTGTATCGCCTTCGTGTATTCAGACCTCTCCCCAGAACGGTTACGCGGCGTATCGAAACAGAGTTTTGGAAAATTGCAAGCCTTGCCTTGCGAAATTTGACCTATCGGTTTGACTTTTCACATCTGCCCGCCTTAGCGTTTGGCACCCAATCCGAAAAGCCGCCAAGGGGAGAGCGCGCGTGCTGGATCAGCCAATTGCCCAGATCAAAAAACTACGGGTCGAATTTCAAACTAAAGATGGCCCAGTGGTGGGCGTCGAGGACGTCTCGTTCGAGGTCAACCCAGGCGAAACCGTCTGTATCGTGGGCGAATCGGGGTCGGGCAAATCAGTCTCATCTCTATCGCTGATGCGCTTGGTCGAGTTCGGCGGCGGTGAAATTGCTGGCGGGCAACTGCTTTTCGATCGCCGCGGCGGCGAGGAAATGGATCTGTCCCACGCCGATCAAGATCTGATGAAGCAGATTCGCGGAAATGAGATCGGAATGATCTTTCAGGAGCCGATGACGGCCTTGAACCCGGTTTTCACCGTCGGACGGCAGCTCACCGAAGGATTGCGAATCCACAAGGACATGAACAAAGCGCAGGCCGAAGAGCGCGCGCTGGAATTATTGCGTCAGGTGCGCATCCCCGAGCCCGAGCGACGTTTGAAGCAATATCCGCATGAACTGTCCGGTGGCATGCGCCAGCGTGTGGTGATCGCCATGGCCATGGCGTGTGAGCCTCGCCTGCTGATTGCGGATGAACCCACTACTGCATTGGATGTGACCATCCAGGCCGAGATTCTGGCGCTGATGGACCGCCTCAAACGCGAGACCGGAACGGCGGTGATGTTTATCACCCATGACATGGCTGTGGTCGCGCAGATGGCGGACCGCGTGGTGGTTATGTTCCGCGGCAACAAGGTCGAGGAAGGCACCGTCAAAGAAATCTTCGAAAACCCGCAGCACGATTACACCAAGGCGTTGCTGGCGGCGGTTCCGAAATTGGGCGAGATGCAGGGTAAAGCCGCGCCCGAGCCAATGAAACTGCTGGGTGAGGAAGGCCAGAAGATCGCTCCGATCCCGGGTACGAACGAAGTGTTGCTGACGGTCAAGAACCTGACCACGCGATTTGCGGTGAAAGGCGGATTGCTGCGCCGGACCATCTCGAACGTGCATGCAGTCGAAGATGTCTCGTTCACGCTGAACCGGGGGCAGACTCTCAGCCTCGTTGGCGAATCTGGGTGTGGCAAGTCGTCGGCAGGGCGCTCGATCCTGCGATTGGTGGAGCCGATGGCGGGTGAGGTTGATCTGGACGGTGTCGACATCATGAAGCTGGACCAGGCCGGCCTGCGCAAAGCGCGGCTGGACATGCAGATGATCTTTCAGGATCCGTTCGCCTCGCTGAACCCGCAGATGCAATTGGTTGATCAGGTCGCCGAACCGATGCGGAACTATGGGGTTGCGTCGGGGTCAGAACTGCAGGACCGCGTGGCGCAACTGTTCGACAAAGTGCAACTGCCGCGCAGCTTCATGCGCCGCTTCCCACATGAGATGTCGGGTGGTCAGCGGCAACGGATTGCGATTGCGCGAGCACTGGCGCTGAATCCCAAGCTAATCATCGCGGATGAGGCCGTTTCGGCGCTGGACGTCTCGGTTCAGGCGCAGGTGCTGAACCTGATGATGGAGCTGCAGTCCGAGCTTGGCCTCAGCTATCTGTTCATCAGCCATGACATGGCGGTGGTCGAGAGGGTCAGTCACCATGTCGGTGTGATGTATCTGGGCCGCATTGTCGAACTGGGCCCGCGTGCTCGGGTTTTTGAGAACCCACAGCACCCTTATACGCAGGCACTGATGAAGGCGGTACCAATTGCCGACCCGAACAAGCGCAAGTCGGAAAAAGACTTGAACTTCAAACCGATCCCGTCGCCAATTCATCCGATTGGATACGCGCCCGAACCCTCGCAATACAACGAGGTTGAACCGGGCCATTTTGTTTTGACCACTGACAGCGGATATTGACCCTCATGGCTGAGCGCCTGTCTCCGCTAGAGATCATGACTAAGCTGATCTCATTCCCGACTGTCAGTCGCGATACGAATTTACCGCTGGTGGATTGGGTCGAGGCGTATCTGCAAAGCCACGGGATCGAACCGCATCGTTGGCCTGATCCGGATCAGCCGCATAAGGCGGCTCTGTTCGCGCATGTCGGCCCGTGGGAAGAGGGCGCGATTGTCCTATCGGGTCACACTGATGTTGTTCCCATCGATGGCCAGCCTTGGGACACCGATCCATTTGTCGTGACCGAGAAAGATGGCAAGTATTTCGGGCGTGGCACCTGCGACATGAAGGGCTTTGACGCGCTGGCGATCTGGGCCTTGGTCGAGGCGCATCACGCTGACACCAAACGCCCCCTGCAACTGGCGTTGAGCTTTGATGAAGAGGTTGGCTGCACCGGCGCGCCGCCGATGATCGCCCACATGCAGGAGGTTCTGCCCAAAGGATCAGCCGTGATTGTGGGCGAGCCGTCGATGATGCAGGCCGTCACCGGCCATAAGGGCGGGTTTGGCTTTGACACGCATGTGGTGGGGTTCGAAGTTCACAGCTCAATCATGCACACAGGCGTCAATGCGATCATGGAGGCCGCGCCGCTGATCAATTGGGCCAATGATCGGAACGCCGAGAATATGGCGGCGCAACCTTCAGACATTGCGTCAGTGTTCGATCCGCCTTGGACTACCTGCCATGTTGGTATGATCGAAGGCGGAACCGCGCATAATATCACTGCCAAAGACTGTCGCTTCATGATGGATTTCCGCACCGTTCCGGACGATGAAAAATCGGTCTGGCAGAAGGCCTATTTCGATAAGGTTCGTGAAGTCGAGGCGCGGATGCAAGCGGTTCATCCCGACGCCCGGATCGAGCTGTCCGAGCATTTTTCGATCCCAGGTCTTGTGCCTGAAGAAGATGGCGAGGCCGAGACGCTGGTGCGCGCGCTCACCGGTGACAATGCGACACATGTGGTAAGCTATGGCACTGAGGCGGGGCAGTTTCAGGAAGCCGGTTATTCCGCTGTTATCTGCGGCCCAGGTGATATCGCGCAGGCCCATCAGCCGAATGAGTTCATTACGATTTCTCAATTCAACGCAGGTCAAAAATTTATGGAGCGTCTGGTAAAGAGGCTCTGCGAATAACATCTCAAAGGAGAGGTTAAAGATGCCCGTCAAGAACCGGCTCGCCGAAATGCATGGCGAGATCACCAAATGGCGTCGTCACCTGCATATGCATCCCGAGCTGATGTATGATGTTGAGGAAACGGCAGGGTTTGTGGTCGACCGACTGAAGGAGTTCGGTGTGGATGAGATCACGCCCGGCATCGGCAAGACTGGCGTGGTTGCCGTCATCAAGGGACGTCAGGATACGCTAGGCCGTGTTATCGGGCTGCGTGCCGACATGGATGCGCTGCCCATAGAAGAGGCGACGGGACTGGACTATGCTTCGACCGTTTCTGGTAAGATGCATGCCTGTGGTCATGACGGTCATACCTCGATGCTGTTGGGCGCCGCGCAGTATCTGGCCGAGACGAGGAATTTTGACGGTACCGTTGTGTTGATTTTCCAGCCTGCCGAAGAAGGCGGGGCAGGTGGTCTGGCCATGTGTCAGGACGGGCTGATGGAGCGCTGGGGTATTCAAGAAGTCTATGGCATGCACAACATGCCTGGGATGCCGGTTGGTGAGTTTGCCATTCGACCAGGCGCATTGCTGGCTTCTTCGGATGAATTCGAAATTGTTGTAACGGGTAAAGGCGGTCATGCTGCCGCCCCGCATGAGGCGCTAGATACAACGCTGATTGCGTCGCACATTGTTGTAGCTTTGCAATCTGTGGTGTCGCGTACCGTGGATCCTATCAAAAGGGTGGTGCTGACCGTCGGGACCTTTGAAACCGATAGTGTGGCCTCGAATGTGATTGCCCATACGGTGCGGTTGCGGGGAACTGTTCGTACACTTGACCCAGAATATCGAAAGGTCGCTGAAGAACGCGTGCGCCGGATCGCCGAGGACACTGCCTCGGCCTTTGGAGCTTCGGCTAAGATGACGTGGACACCGGGCTATCCGGTGACGGTGAATTCGGACGATGAAACCATCTATGCTGCTGAGGCCGCGCAGGCCGTGGCAGGCAAGGTCAATGACAGCACCGATCCAATTATGCCGTCAGAAGATTTTGCTTACATGCTTGAAGAACGGCCCGGAGCCTACATCTTTATCGGAAACGGGGACACGGCCATGTGCCATCACCCAGAATACAACTTCGACGACGACGCCATTCCCGCCGGTTGCAGCTGGTTTGCCGAGCTGGTGGAACGACGATTACCCGTCGCCTGATTTGGGAGGATCAGATGCCAATCAAGAACCGACTTGCCGAAATGCACGAAGAAATCACCGGTTGGCGGCGGGATATTCATCAACACCCTGAGATCCTCTATGACACCCACCGCACCAGCGCCTTGGTGGCTGAAAAGCTGAAAGAGTTCGGTTGCGATGAGGTTGTGACGGGCATTGGCCGCACCGGTGTCGTTGGCGTCATCAAGGGCAAGACCGACACGCAGGGTCGTGTGATCGGCCTGCGTGCCGATATGGACGCGCTGCCGATGCAGGAGCAGACGGGCCTTGATTATGCCTCGAAAACCGATGGCGCCATGCATGCCTGTGGCCATGATGGCCATACGGCGATGGTGTTGGGCGCGGCGAAATACTTGTCTGAGACGCGGAACTTCGACGGCACGGCCATTGTGATTTTCCAACCAGCGGAAGAAGGTGGCAATGGGGCCGAGGCGATGTGCAAAGACGGTCTGATGGATCGGTTCGGCATTCAGGAAGTCTATGCCATGCACAATGTGCCAGGTGTGCCGACAGGGCAGTTCGCGATCCGGTCTGGCCCGCTGCTGGCGGCTGCGGATGAGTTCGACATTCATCTGGAAGGTCGAGGCGGCCACGCGGCGAAACCGCATGAAACAATTGATACTACAGTGATGTTGTCGCAACTGATCGTGGCCTTGCAGACCATCGTGTCGCGTAACGCGGACCCTATTTTACAGGCGGTTCTGTCTGTGACTTCGGTCGAGACCTCATCCAAAGCGTTCAATGTGATCCCTCAATCGGCGCAGGTGCGCGGTACTGTACGAACGCATTCGAACGAAATGCGCGACCTGATCGAGACGCGGCTAAGCGAGGTGGCTGAGGGTATTGCTGAAACCTTCGGTGGCACTGTCAAAGTCTCATACACGCGTGGAGTTCCGGTGACGATCAACGCCGAAGAACAGACGGAATTTGCCGCTGAGGCCGCCATTTCCGTAGGTGGCAGCTGTGATGAAGCGCCCATGGTGATGGGCGGCGAAGATTTCTCGTTCATGCTGGAAGAACGCCCCGGAGCGTTCATCGTGCTGGGCAATGGCGACAGCGCCGGGCTGCACCACCCTGAATACAATTTTAACGATGAGATCATCCCGATGGGATGCTCATGGTTTGCCGAAATGGTCGAGCGCCGGATGCCGGCGGCTTGAATTAGGAGAGAGAAGACATGCCAGTTAAGAACCGCTTTGCCGAATTGCAGGCCGAAATCACCGAATGGCGACGGGATATTCATGAAAACCCCGAAATTCTGTTTGAAACCCACCGCACCAGTGCTTTGGTCGCGGACAAACTGAAAGAGTTCGGCTGCGACGAGGTCGCCACCGGGATCGGTCGCACCGGGGTTGTCGGTGTGATCAAGGGCAAATCAGACTCGAGTGGCAAAGTCATCGGTCTGCGTGCTGATATGGATGCGCTGCCGATTCACGAGGCGACGGGGTTGGATTACGCCTCGAAAAACGATGGGGCGATGCATGCTTGTGGCCATGATGGACATACGGCGATGCTGCTCGGGGCGGCGAAATACCTTTCGGAAACGCGTAATTTTGACGGCACTGTAGTGGTCATCTTCCAGCCCGCTGAAGAAGGTGGCGGCGGTGGTCGCGAAATGTGCGAAGACGGCATGATGGCGCGCTGGAACATTCAGGAAGTCTACGGCATGCACAACTGGCCGGGCCGTCCGGTCGGCAGCTTCTCGATCCGTCCGGGTTCGTTCTTTGCCGCGACCGATCAGTTCGACATCACCTTTGAAGGACGCGGTGGCCACGCCGCGAAACCGCAAGAGACCGTGGATACAACCGTGATGACGGCGCAGGCCGTGTTGGCGTTGCAGACGATTGCCTCGCGCAATGCCGACCCGATCGATCAGGTCGTGGTGTCTGTGACATCGTTCGAGACATCCTCGAAGGCGTTTAACGTGATCCCGCAGACGGTGCAGATCAAAGGCACCGTACGCACCATGAGCAAAGAGATGCGCGATCTTGCCGAGAAACGGATCAACGAGATTTGCGCAGGAGTTGCAGCGACCTTTGGTGGCACGGCGGATGTGACCTACATTCGTGGCTATCCGGTGATGGTGAACAGTGACGAGCAGACCGATTTCGCGGCCGAGGTGGCGAAATCGGTCTCGGGCAGCTGTGACGAGGCGCCCCTTGTCATGGGGGGTGAGGATTTTGCCTTTATGCTCGAAGAGCGTCCGGGGGCTTATATTCTGGTGGGCAATGGAGATACGGCCATGGTTCATCATCCCGAGTATAATTTCAACGACGAGGCCATTCCTGCCGGGTGTAGTTGGTGGGCCGAGATTGTTGAGCAGCGGATGCCTGCTGCTTGATGGGAAGGGTGGGGGCTCTGCCCCACCCCCCCCGAGGTATTTTTAGCCTGATGAAGAGGGATCGGTGTGTTTTGTCAGCCGAGAGACAGGCGGGAGCAGAGCGTTTCGATCACCGCATCCAACGCCGAACTCTGTGTTTTCACGCAGGCATCGGCCGCCATTCGAGCGGTGTGCAGTTCGGCTTTGTCCGACAGCCAGAGGGTGACAGCATCTGACAATGCGTTGGCCGAGTTGATCCGGACGGCGCCGCCCGTTTTGATGAGCGGCTCAAATGTCTCGGCAAAATTGAAATAACCAGGGCCGGTGATCACCGCAGCCCCCGCCTGAACCGGTTCGAACGGGTTATGGCCGCCGATCTCTTTCAGCGATCCCCCTAGGAAAACGATGGGGCAGAGGGCGTACCAGGTTCCGGTTTCACCCAATGTATCCGCGACATAGACCTGTAGGTCTGATGTTATCTGTTGGTCAGCGCTGCGTCGTGCATGCGAAAGACCAGCATCGCTCACCAATTTAGCAACGTCGTCTCCACGCTCCGGATGGCGAGGGATCAGCAGCAATAGCAGGTCGGGCCAGCGCTGTAGCAACGCTTTGTGGGCTGCCAGAACCGTTTCTTCTTCCCCTGCATGGGTCGAACTGGCAATCCATAGCGGGCGACCATCTATCTGCGCTTGGGTTTTGGTCAGGACATCCTGATTTACGGGCAGCGGGTCAGACATGGCCTTGAGGTTGGTGCCGGGCTGTACGCGATCCGCGTCGGCACCAATTGCGATCAGATTAGCGGCGGTTTTGTCGTTCTGGGTCAGAAATACCTTGAAATGATCCAGAATGAAGCGCGCAGTGTTCGGGCGCTTGTTCCAACTATCCACTGATTTGTCAGATAGCCGGGCATTCAAGAGCGCCAGTGGCGTGCCGCGATTTGCGGCCTCTACGATCAGCCGGGGCCAGATTTCACTTTCTACAAAGATGCCTGCATCGGGTTTCCAGTGGTCCAGAAACTCGCGCACCGGAGCGGCGCTGTCCAATGGCGGATATTGGTGGCGCGTCCGGGCAGGCAAGCGCTTAGCAATCAACGTCGCCGAGGTCGGGGTGCCTGAGGTGATGAGAAACTCAGCATTCGGCAGGCGCTGCCCCAGACAGTTGATCAGGCTTAGAACCGATAGGCTTTCACCCACACTGGCCGCGTGAAACCAGATCAGCTGCCCATCTGGGCGCGGCAAACTGGCATGGCCAAGCCGTTCTTGCTGGCGGCTTTCGGGAACACCCGCAGCGTGCAGTTTGTTGCGTACTTTTCGCCAAATCAGGGGTTCGGCAATAGATATGAGACCGCAGTACAGTTTGTACAGCAGCGTTGGCTGCGCGGGTGTGCCGGGCATCTCAGCCGCCCGTATGACTCATGTGGCGGCTCATCTGACCGTCGACGGCTTGCCGGGAATAGTCGAAATCATGGCCCTTGGGCTTGAGGTTGATGGCTGCACGGATCGCGTCTTCCAACGGTTTCTCGGTATCGGGATGATCGCGCAGGGGTGCGCGCAGATCAGCCATATCTTCCTGGCCAAGGCACATGTAGATCTCACCAGTGCAGGTCAGGCGCACGCGGTTGCAGCTTTCGCAGAAGTTATGGCTGAGTGGCGTTATGAAACCGATCTTTTGTCCGGTCTCCTCAAGCCTGACATACCGCGCCGGACCACCTGTCCGTTCGGCCAGATCAGTGACCGTATAGTGGTTCTGGTATTCCTTGCGGACGTCCTTGAGCGACCAATACTGATCCAGCCGGTCTTCGTTGCCTATGTCGCCCATGGGCATCACCTCGATCCAGGTCAGATCCATATCACGTTCGGCACACCATTCGGTGATCTTGGGTAGCTCGGGCTCGTTGAACCCTTTCAGAGCGACAGCGTTGATCTTGATCCGCAGGCCAGCCTTCTGCGCTGCGTCAATGCCGTTCAGCACCTGTTTCAGGCGGCCCCATCGGGTGACCTTGGCAAATTTGTCTTCATCCAGCGTATCGAGCGATACATTCACGCGCCGCACGCCCGCTGCGTAAAGATCATCCGCAAATCGGTGCAATTGTGATCCGTTGGTTGTCAGCGTCAGCTCCTTCAGGGCGCCGCTGTCCAGATGTCGGGTCATGCTGTTGAAGAATGACATGATGTTTCGCCTAACCAGTGGTTCGCCCCCGGTGATGCGCAATTTCTCGACGCCCAAATTGACGAAAGTCGTGCACATACGATCCAACTCTTCCAGAGTCAGAAGGTCTTTTTTGGGAAGAAACTTCATATCTTCGGACATGCAGTAGACGCAGCGGAAATCGCAGCGATCCGTAACGGAGACGCGAAGATAGGTGATGGCGCGGGCAAACGGGTCTATAAGCGGAGCTGTCATGGCTCATAGGTAAAGCGGAGGCATGTTCGCGGCAAGTGCCATCTGCGTTTTGGACTGGTACAGTTAGGCGCAGCGCTCTAGGTTTTGTGTTATGAAATATGCTTTGGTTTTAGCTTTTAGCCTCGTTGCCGGTTGCGATGCCGTTCGGTCCACGACGGATCGGGTGTTCGGAAGTTCATCCAACGAGACGGCGGCTGAACCCGTTACAGCAGAGGCGACGGAGGTAACTCCTGAACCTGTGGCTGCCGCAGGGTGGTCTGGCGCCAAAACGACCGTTGCCGGGCTGGGCGATCCCAACACATCGGGGCGCTGGTTGCAGACGCCTCTGGTACAAACTGAAATCAACGGCCGCGTGGTTGTGCCGCGCACGGGTGCGCAGGCCTATGTCACGCTTGTTCCCGCACCAGGCCCCGAAGGCGGTGGCGGACGGCTGTCGCTTGAAGCCATGCGCGCGTTGTTGGTGCCATATGACGAGTTGGTGGAACTGGAAGTCTATTCCGACTGAGCGCGCAGGTATTTCCCAGCCTCTTTGCGGGCAAAGGGTTTCATGTTTGCGCCGTGCGTTTCCAGAAACGCGACTACGCGCCCTGGATCATGCTTTGACAATTCGCGCAGCCACCATGCGATGGCCTTCTGGATGAACCATTCCCGATCGGAGACATACGTGGCAGCCCAGCCGAGTATACGGTCGCGGCATGCCAGGTCTTTCGGTTTGGGATGGTTCTGTTTGGTCCAGGGCAAGGTGGCGACCAGCGCGGCGCGTTTGGTCCACATGTGGCCCGACGTGGTCCAACGTTCGACCTGATCCAGCCGGGTTGGATCAGCCGAAAGACGCTTTTGCATCGCCATACAGGCATGATCGGCCACGGCCCAGGCGTCAAAATCCGGTAGCCAGCTTTGCAGCAGGTCCCACACCGCGTCATCCGGTCGGATACGGGCTTGGGTCAGCAGCTTTGCTGCCGCGACCCGCGCTTCATGAATGTTGGTCTGCCATAAGCCATCGGCGACAGCGATGCGGTCGATGACTTCAAGTTCGCGCCGCCAAGCCTTGGTCAGATCGTTCAGAACCGGGTTCGGAACACCCAGATAGGGGCGGTCTACCTTGTGATAGGCCGCCACCTGTTCTGCGCGTTCAGGATCGGCATGGGCTTTGATCTGATCCAGATAGGCCTGCATCTGCCGTCACTCGACCGTGACGGATTTTGCCAGATTGCGGGGCTGATCCACATCTGTGCCTTTGGCCACCGCCGTGTGGTAGGCCAGCAATTGCGCGGGCACCGAATAGAGAATCGGGGCAAGGCTGGCGTGCACATGTGGCATACGGATCGTACTCCAAACTCCATCTTCTGCCTCAGCGATACCGTCATCATCCGAGACAAGGATAACCTTGCCTTTGCGCGCCATCACCTCCTGCATGTTCGAAACTGTCTTGTCGAAAACTGCGTCGCGTGGTGCCATGACGACAACCGGCATATGCTTGTCGATCAGGGCGATGGGGCCGTGCTTCAACTCACCCGAGGCATAGCCTTCGGCGTGGATATAGCTGATTTCCTTGAGTTTCAGCGCGCCTTCCATCGCCAGCGGGTACATGAGGCCACGGCCCAGGAACAGCACGTCGCGCGCTTCGGACAGGCGTTGGGCGGATTGGCGAATAGCGTCGTTCTGATCCAGCGCAGCATTCAGAACAGTCGGCAAACCGCGAAGGGCGGCCGCGTGATCGGCGATCTCTTCATCGCTAAGCGTGCCTCGATCTGCAGCGGCCTTGAGGGCAAGCATCAGCAACACGCTAAGCTGACAGGTGAACGCCTTGGTCGAGGCAACACCGATCTCGACGCCCGCATGGATCGGCAACGCCACATCGCTTTCGCGCGCAATCGAGCTTTCCGCGACATTCACGACCGAGACAATCTTGTCCGCCTTGCCTTCGCAATAGCGCAAGGCAGCAAGCGTGTCGGCGGTTTCGCCCGACTGGCTTACAAACAGCGCCAACGTCCGGTCCGAGATTGGAGGCTCACGATAGCGGAACTCGCTGGCGATATCGACTTCAACCGGCATCTTGGCCAACTGCTCGAACCAATATTTTGCCGTCAGGCAGGCATAGAATGCGGTGCCGCAAGCCACCATGGTCAGACGGTCCAGTTTGGTGAAATCCAGATCGTCACCGGGCAACACCACCTGATCGCCTTCGGTCGGAAGATACGAGCGGATCGCCTCGGCCACCACGACAGGCTGCTCGGCAATTTCCTTGGCCATATAGTGCTTGTGGCCACCTTTGTCGGCACGGGTTTGATCGATTTGAATTCGCCGGACTTCGCGGTTGGCCAGCTCACCCGTTTCGGTTCGAATCTCAAGCGAAGTGCGGGTCAGAACCGCCCGATCGCCTTCCTCAAGATAGGAGATGCGATCCGTCAGGGGGGCCAGCGCGATCGCATCAGACCCAACAAACATCTCACCATCGCCGTGACCAATTGCAAGGGGCGAGCCCTTGCGCGCCGCAACAATCAGGTCTTCTTGACCGTCGAACAGAAAGGCGAGCGCAAAGGCGCCCTTAAGCCGATCAATGGTTTTAAACGCGGCGTCGACCGGAGAGAGACCTTCGGACATGTACCTTTCCGTCATCAGGGCAACGGTTTCAGTGTCGGTATCCGTCACGAAACCGACCCCATTATCGGCCAGTTCAGCCCGCAATTCACGATAGTTTTCAACGATGCCGTTGTGCACTACGGCGACAGGCCCGGCCTTGTGCGGATGTGCATTGTTAACCGATGGGGCACCATGGGTGGCCCAGCGGGTATGACCGATACCGGATTTACCCGGAAGGGGGTTGTGAACCAGAAGGTCGCTTAGGTTCACCAACTTGCCGACGGCCCGTCGGCGGCCCAAAGCGCCATCGTTCACGGTCGCAATACCGGCGCTGTCATAACCGCGATACTCAAGCCGCTTCAGTGCTTCGACCAGGATAGGGGCAGCTTCGTGACTGCCCAGAACACCAACAATTCCACACATAACTCAGGCTCCTTTGTCGCGGCGAGCCTTCTTCGCCTTCAACATTTCAAACAATTTACGCGCATAGCCGGGTTTGTTTTCCTGCTTAGAACGCGCCACGGCTAGTGCGTCTGGCTCAATATCCTTGGTCACTACGGTCCCCGTGGCGGTCATTGAGCCATCACCCAGAGTGACCGGGGCCACCAGCATCGTGTTCGATCCGATGAACACGTTTTCCCCGATGGTCGTTTTATGCTTCATCACGCCGTCATAGTTGCAGGTGATGGTTCCCGCACCAATATTTGTCGCCGCCCCGACTGAGGCATCGCCAATATAGCTGAGGTGATTCACCTTAGCGCCTTCGGCGATTTCGGCGTTCTTGATCTCGACAAAGTTGCCAATTTTGGCGTTTTCAGCCAGCTCTGTTCCCGGACGCAGCCGGGCATAGGGTCCTACCACCGAACCTCGGCTGACATGGCAGCCTTCGAGATGTGAAAACGCCCGGATCGTTGCGCCGCTTTCCACGGTCACTCCGGGGCCGAAAACCACATTGGGTTCAATGACAGTGTCGCGGCCAATGACGGTATCTGCGGCCAGATACACGGTTTCAGGGGCCATCAGAGTGACCCCCAGATCCAGCAATGCAGACCGTGCTTGCACCTGAAACACCGCATCAGCCGCCGCCAGATCAACGCGCGAATTAATACCCAGCGTCTGAGCTTCGTCGCAGGCAACTGCAGTTACGGTCAGCCCTTGGCTGCGGGCGATCTCGACTACGTCAGTCAGATAGTATTCACCCGAGGCGTTGTCATTGCCAACGGCATCGATCAGCGAGAACAAGGTTTCGGAATCGCATGCCAAAAGTCCTGAGTTACAGAAGGTTATAGTGCGTTCTTCATCTGTGGCATCCTTGAATTCGACGATCCGCTCCAAGGCGTCCCCGTTCATCACAAGGCGGCCATAACGGGCGGGGTCTGCAGCTTCGAATCCAAGAATGACCAGATCGTTTTTTGCGCGCGCTTCGATCATCCGCTGCAGGGTGTCGGGCTGTAGAAACGGGGTGTCACCATAGAGGACGACCACATCCCCCTGAAAGCCCTCCAGCGCTGCACGCGCCTGCGCAACCGCGTGGGCGGTGCCAAGTTGTTCTTCCTGCACCGCAATGCTGGCGTTTTCATCTTCGGCTTCAGCCACACGCGCGACTGCTTCCGCACCGTGGCCGGTAACAATCACCGTGCGCTCGGGCGACAGGACAGCACCGGCGCGCATGGCGTGAACCAGCATTGGGGCCTGAGCGATCGGATGCAGGACTTTGGGAATATCAGAGTTCATCCTTGTGCCTTTTCCGGCGGCAAGAATGACAAGGGCAGTGCTCATGAAATCGTTTTCTCTTTTGTTTTGTCGCCGCCCGTTTTATCCGCTGTGGGCAAAGGCGCAAGCGGTTCAGCCATCAAAGAAGATTGCCGTTTGCAACACGACATGGCGGAATCCCGCCGGTTCAGGAGGTGAGCATGCGAACGGTAATCTTTGATCTGGATGGAACTTTGGCGGATACATCTGGTGATTTGCTGGCCGCTGCAAACCATTGTTTTCGCGAGATGGGTCATGGGGATGTTCTGTCGCCCGAGCTTGATGCGGCGGTATCGGTACGCGGTGCACGCTTGATGTTGTCCCATGGATTGAAGCGGGTCGGCGCCTATGATGCGGATGTTGTCGAAGCCTATTATCCGGTCTTTTTGGACGTCTATGGGCAGGCGATCGATACGCATACCTATTTCTATCCCGGTGCGCTTGAAGCCGTCGAAGCACTGAAAGAGGCAGGTTATGGCGTGGGGATTTGCACCAACAAGCCCGAAGGCCTGGCTGATTTGCTGCTGACCCGGATGGGTGTCCGTGATCACTTTGCTTCACTGATCGGTGCAGACACATTACCGGTGCGGAAACCCGACCCTGAACCGTTACGCGAAGCAGCGCGTCGCGCCGGAGGGCACCCTGACCACTGCGTATTGATCGGCGACTCAGATACCGACCGAAATACGGCGCGGGCTGCCGGAGTGCCGTCGGTACTGGTGACATTCGGCCCGTCGGGCGATGAGATGGCTGCGCTGGAGCCCGAGGCGTTGTTGCATCATTTTGATGATTTACCGAAACTGGTCTCCGATTTGATCGGAGCGGCGGCCTGATCCCTTGACCCGCTTAACACTCAGCATAAAAACGGATTCATGACTGAGACATTCACAGGTAATTTCACCCAGCAAGAACCCATTCCCGAAGAGGCGATCGAGGCCGCCTTGGCCGTTTTGCGCCATGGTCGTTTGCACCGCTACAATGTTGCCCCTGGCGAGTTGAGCGAGACGGCTTTGTTGGAGCAGGAATTCGCCGCCCAGATGGGGGCGAAATACTGTCTGGCAGTCTCGTCGGGTGGCTACGCTCTGGCCACTGCGTTGCGTGGGGTGGGGGTCAAGCCGGGCGATCCGGTTCTGACCAACGCGTTCACTCTGGCGCCGGTGCCGGGGGCGATTGCGTCGGTAAGCGCAAAGCCGGTCTTTGTTGGTGTGACCGAAGCCCTGACCATCGATCTGGATGATCTTGAGGCCAAGCTGGATCAGTCGAAAGTACTAATGCTTAGCCACATGCGAGGGCATCTGTGCGATATGGATCGGCTGATGCAGATGTGCGACGCCGCCGGCGTGATCGTGATCGAGGATTGTGCGCATACCATGGGTGCGGCATGGCGCGGACAACTGTCTGGGCGGCAGGGGGCCATTGGATGTTACTCGTGCCAGACCTACAAACACGTAAATTCGGGCGAGGGCGGGCTATTGATCACGGATGATCCGAAGCTGGCGGCCAAGGCAACGATGCTCTCTGGCTCATATATGCTGTATGAACGCCATCTGGCCGCGCCTGGGCCGGAGGTGTTCGAGCAGATCAAGTACACAACCCCCAATGTCTCGGGTCGGATGGATAATTTGCGTGCAGCGATCTTACGTCCGCAGTTGCGTGATCTTGATCGGCAGGTGCAGCGTTGGAATGAACGTTATTTTGAGATTGAGCATGGCCTGCGTGAAACACCGGGTTTGACGATGGTGGAGCGGCCTGATGCTGAGACCTATGTCGGTTCATCGATACAATTCCTGTTGCTGGACTGGACGCCCGCGCGCATTGCCGAGGTAATCCAGCGTTGCGCCGCGCGCGGGGTCGAACTGAAGTGGTTCGGGGGGGCTGAACCGTCGGGCTTTACCTCACGCTATGACAGTTGGCGTTATGCCGACAGCGCCCCGATGCCGGTCAGTGATCGGATATTGGCAGGGATCATGGATATGCGCGTTCCACTGACCTTTTCGCTGGAAGATTGTGCCCAAATTGCGCGCATTATCCGGGCTGAAGTCAGCGCTGTCTATCAGTTATAGTCCAGCGGAGTGCGCTTTCAGCGCACGCTCGATTTATCTGAAAACGCCGCCCCTTGCCGGGCGGCGTTTTGCGTTGGCCTGCGTGTCGTCATTGACCAGAGGAGGAAACGCTGCTATCTGATTATTGAACGCTTGTTCATTAATGCAATCGGAGGAGCCCTGCATGTTTATGGCCACAATGCAATTCGATCTGGGCGAGGACGTGAACGCCCTGCGTGAGATGGTGCACCGCTGGGCTCAGGAACGGGTCAAACCGATGGCGGCCGAGATCGACGCGTCCAATGCCTTTCCGAATGAGCTGTGGAAAGAAATGGGTGAGCTTGGTTTGTTGGGCGTCACAGTCCCTGAAGAATATGGCGGGGCCGGTATGTCCTATCTGGCGCATACGGTGGCAGTTGAGGAAGTGGCGCGCGCCTCGGCCTCGGTATCTTTGTCATATGGGGCGCATTCGAACTTGTGCGTGAACCAGATCAAGCTGAACGGAACGGATGAGCAGAAGAAAAAATATCTGCCCCGTCTGATTTCGGGTGAGCATGTCGGGGCGTTGGCTATGTCCGAGCCCTCGGCTGGGTCGGATGTGGTTTCCATGAAGCTACGTGCAGAAAAGCGAAACGATCACTATCGGCTGAATGGCAACAAATACTGGATCACTAACGGGCCGGATGCAGACACTCTGGTCGTCTATGCCAAGACCGATCCGGACGCCGGGTCAAAGGGGATCACGGCTTTTCTGATCGAGAAAGAGATGACCGGGTTTTCGACTTCGCCTCATTTCGACAAGCTTGGCATGCGCGGCTCGAACACCGCTGAGTTGATCTTTGAAGATGTTGAAGTGCCGTTCGAGAATGTTCTGGGCGAAGAAGGGCGGGGTGTAGCCGTTCTGATGTCCGGTCTGGACTATGAGCGTGTGGTTCTTGCGGGAATTGGAACCGGGATCATGGCCGCCTGCTTGGATGAAGTGATGCCCTATCTGGCCGAGCGTAAGCAGTTCGGAAAACCGATCGGGAGCTTCCAGCTCATGCAAGGCAAGATCGCGGATATGTACACAGCCATGAATTCGGCGCGGGCCTATGTCTACGAAGTTGCCAAGGCATGCGACCGCGGGGATGTAACCCGTCAGGATGCTGCAGCGTGCTGCCTATATGCCTCGGAACAGGCGATGGTGCAGGCGCATCAGGCCGTTCAGGCGTTGGGTGGTGCCGGTTTCCTGTCGGATTCGCCGGTCAGCCGAATTTTCCGCGATGCAAAGCTGATGGAAATCGGCGCGGGCACCAGCGAAATCCGCCGCATGCTGATTGGGCGCGAAATGATGAACGAGATGTTGTGACGGAAAACCCCGCAGTTCATTGAACCACGGGGCTTTTTGCGATTGGATCAGAAACGATGAACGTAGGACAGACCAATCAGGAAGGGATCAATCTCGGCGGTGCCGATGTCGTTGCCGTCAAGTTTGACGTCCGAGTCGATGTCGAACCAGCGCACGTTCAGACGCACCGCGCCTTTTTCCGTGACCATGTAATCCAGACCGGCCTGCAGAGAAACGCCGAAGGAGTTGTCCAGATCGAGATCGCCCAAAGGCGAGTCTTCCTCGAAGAAGATGGTGTAGTTCAGACCAGCGCCGACATAGGGCTTCCACCCGCTATTGGTCGGGAAGTGATAGTTCAGCGACAGAGTAGGCGGAAGATGCTTGACGCTGCCCGCGTCAACGCTGCCACCGAGAGTGACGTCATGCTTGTAGGGGGTCGAGGCCAAGAGCTCGATCCCGAGATTGTCCTGAACGAAGTATTCGACGGTGAAAATCGGACGGGTGTCCGAGTCGATTTCGGCGTCGAACCCGGCCAGAGTTCCATTGTCGGATTTGGGGTCCAGATAGCCGACACCAACACCGACAGTCCAATCGCCCTGGGATTGGGCGAAGGCTGGGGCAGCCAGAGCGACAAGTGCGGTAGAAAGGGTCAAAGCGGCGAGTTTCTTTGTCATATTCGTGCCTTTGCTTGCGTTGATGCCGATGTTTTGGATGCCGCGGCGCAGAAATGCTCTGATCTGCATCAAACTCCGGAAATTGCTGAAGCGGGGAGGCTAGCTGCAACCGCCAATGAAATAAGGGAAAATCAGCATGCATCCCGCTGAGCGCATACCGGGTTTGCGCGGCGACCAAAGCTGGGCGATGCCTGATCGGCTGAACATGGCGCAGCAATGCCTGTCGCAACAATCCGATCGGGTTGCTTTGCTGGATCTGACCCGGGGCGATCCGAGCGTGGTAACATTTGGCGAACTGGAGCTTATGGTTGATGGCATCGCTCGCGCGTTGATAGCTCGGGTCCAGCCAGGAGACCGGGTTGGCGTCTTGCTCAGCCAGTCGCCGTGGTGTGCCGCCGCGCATCTGGCGATCTGGAAGATCGGCGCGATTTCGGTGCCGTTGTTCAAGCTGTTCAAACACGATGCGCTGGCATCGCGCGTCAGAGATGCAGGTGCGCGGATCGTTTTGACCGATGCGGAAGGGTCTGCGTTACTGGGTGAATTGGCCCAACCGCTTTTGGTTGATGAGATTAGGCAGGAAGGGCAACCGGTGCCCTTTGCTGATACCGGCCCCGAGGATCCGGCAGTCCTAATCTACACGTCCGGCACTACTGGCAGCCCCAAGGGTGCGCTGCACGGCCATCGCGTGCTGACGGGCCACCTGCCGGGCGTCTCGATCAGCCACAATCACTTGCGTGAAGGGGATCGCCTGTGGACGCCAGCAGACTGGGCGTGGATCGGCGGCTTGTTCGACGTTCTGATGCCCGGGCTTGCGCTGGGCGTTCCGGTGGTCGCCACGCGGTTGGACAAATTCACCCCACAGGCCTGCGCCGATGTGATCGCGCGGGCGGGGGTGCGGAACGTCTTCTTTCCACCGACGGCTTTGCGGATGCTCAAAGCTGCGGATCAGTCGATACCGGGATTGCGGTCGGTGGCGTCTGGGGGCGAGCCTTTGGGCGCTGAGATGTTGGCTTGGGGCCAGCAGGCGTTTGGTCTGACGGTCAACGAGTTTTATGGCCAGACCGAGTGTAACATGGTCGTATCCTCCTGCGCCGAGGACTTCCCCGTTCGCCCCGGCTGTATCGGTAAACCGGTGCCGGGTCATGAGGTGGCGGTAATTGACGATCATGGCCAACCGACGACGGAGGAAGGCGATGTTGCCATCCGGCGCGGTTCGGCCTCAATGCTGCTGGAATACTGGAATAATCCGCAAGCAACGGCTGAGAAATTCCGAGGTGATTGGCTGATCACCGGTGACCGTGGCGTGTGGGAGGGCGATTATCTGCGCTTTGTCGGTCGGGATGATGACGTGATTACCTCGGCAGGTTACCGGATTGGCCCGGCTGAGATCGAGGATTGCCTGCTGACCCACCCGGCTGTGGCAACGGTGGGCGTGGTCGGCAAGCCCGATGAGCTGCGGACCGAGATCGTGAAGGCCTATGTGGTGTTGAAGCCGGGGGCTGAGGCGTCGGGCGCTGAGTTGCAGGACTGGGTTAAGGACCGTTTGGCGCAGTATTCCTATCCGCGTGAGGTGTCGTTTCTGGAAGAGTTGCCGATGACGGTGACAGGAAAGGTGATCCGGAAGGAATTGAAGGCGCGGGCTGCAGGGGAGGCAATTACATGATGCGAATTGCACTTGCTGCGATGCTAGCACCATCGCTTGTTTCCGCTCAGGGCGCTTGGGTAGACCAGTCGTATATTCAACAGTGTTTTTCTCAGACGCAGCAGGGCGATAGCATGTCATCATGTCTCGGCGCAGCTGCTAATGCCTGCCAAACGATACCGGGAAATGAAACAACCCTTGGCATCACCGAGTGTATTCAAGCCGAAACCCAAATTTGGGATTCATTTCTAAACGAACAGTATAAACTGCGTCGAGCAGAACTGGCTGAACAAAGTCCCGAACTTTCGGACCAGTTGCGAGATGCTCAACGCGCATGGATCGG
Source organism: Ruegeria sp. H9 (assembly GCF_056532915.1). Classification (NCBI taxonomy): domain Bacteria; kingdom Pseudomonadati; phylum Pseudomonadota; class Alphaproteobacteria; order Rhodobacterales; family Roseobacteraceae; genus Ruegeria; species Ruegeria sp. H9. The sequence goes on from NZ_JBQFNX010000004.1 coordinate 298,097, forward strand.
GTTTCGGGATGCTGAATGTGCTCTGGCCTACGGCATATGGTCTGATGGAACGATACGCTCGATTGTTGCTGCAAATTGCCTGCTGACCGAAACCGCTGAACGCGCTGTGGAATTGCGCGACTTGGGGAAGATGGAATGAAAATAAAATCCAAAGCCATACCAACCTCTGAGGGGTTTAAGGCGAACCGAGCCGCACATCTGGATGCGCTGGCACATATTGCGGATGCCGCCGAAGCGGCCCGCATGGGTGGCGGTGAAAAATCGCGGACGCGGCATGAATCGCGGGGCAAGATGCTGCCGCGTCGTCGGGTGGCGAACCTGCTCGATCCGGGTTCTCCGTTCTTGGAAATCGGCGCGACGGCGGCACATGGGATGTATGGAGATGCCGCGCCCTGTGCCGGGGTGATCGCGGGGATTGGCCGGGTGCAGGGGCGCGAGGTCATGGTGGTGTGCAACGACGCCACTGTGAAAGGCGGCACATATTATCCGCTGACGGTCAAGAAACACCTCCGCGCGCAGGAGATTGCCGAGGAAAACCATCTGCCCTGCATCTATCTGGTCGATAGCGGCGGTGCGAACCTGCCCAATCAGGATGAGGTTTTCCCCGACCGCGATCACTTTGGCCGCATCTTCTATAATCAGGCGCGGATGAGCGCGAAGGGGATTGCTCAGATCGCCGTTGTAATGGGGTCGTGTACGGCGGGCGGGGCTTACGTTCCGGCGATGTCCGACGTGACGATCATCGTGAAAGAGCAGGGGACGATCTTTTTGGCCGGACCGCCTTTGGTCAAGGCCGCGACGGGGGAGGTTGTGACAGCCGAAGATCTGGGTGGCGGCGATGTGCATACGCGCCTGTCCGGCGTGGCGGATTATCTGGCCGAGGACGATGCGCATGCGTTGGCCCTGGCACGGCGGGCCGTCGGGTCGTTGGGGGGTGCAGGGCTGAAGCCTGGCCTACAGTTCGAAACACCAGAAGAGCCTGCCTATGATCCCGAGGAAATTTTGGGCGTAGTTCCGGCCGATCTGCGCACGCCCTATGACATTCGCGAGGTGATTGCGCGGCTGGTCGATGGCTCTCGGTTCGACGAGTTCAAACCGCGATTTGGTGAGACGCTGGTGACCGGTTTTGCCCATGTCAAAGGCTGCCCGGTCGGGATCATTGCCAACAACGGTGTGTTGTTTTCTGAGGCCGCGCAGAAGGGTGCGCATTTTGTCGAACTGTGCTCGCAGCGCAAAACCCCGCTGGTCTTCCTGCAGAACATCACCGGCTTCATGGTCGGCCGCAAATACGAAAACGAAGGCATCGCGCGGCACGGGGCCAAGATGGTGACGGCGGTGGCGACGACGAGCGTTCCAAAGATCACAATGCTTGTCGGAGGGTCCTTCGGAGCTGGAAACTACGGCATGGCAGGACGCGCCTATCAGCCTCGGTTCCTGTGGACTTGGCCGAATTCGCGTATCTCAGTGATGGGGGGCGAGCAAGCTGCAGGTGTCCTAGCGACTGTCAAACGCGACGGGATCGAACGACAGGGCGGCACATGGTCGGCTGAGGAAGAAGCTGAATTCAAGCGCCCGACGCTGGACATGTTCGAAGAACAATCCCACCCGCTCTACGCGTCGGCGCGGTTGTGGGATGACGGCATCATCGACCCGCGCAAATCGCGCGATGTGTTGGCATTGTCGCTGAGTGCCGCACTTAACGCCCCGATTGAGGAGACACGTTTCGGCGTGTTCAGGATGTAAGATGAGCGTTTCATTGAATGAAGTAATGGCCCGCTACCCGGGCGCGCAGACCTTCAAGTTTGGAGACAGCGCATCGCTAAGCGCCGAGCTGCTGGCGTTGGTAAGATTAGGCCGAAAAACGGCGACATGTGGTGCTTTGCGAGACTACCCAGAAGGCAGTGCTGATACCCCGGTCGTTGGGCGTCAGGATATTGCGCTGGAATGGGATGATCGCCCCGCTTTGGTGATCGAAACGGTCGAGGTCTCGACCTGCCGATATTGCGATGTGACCGAAGACTTTGCGTTGGCCGAGGGTGAGAATGAAACGCTTGAGGGATGGCGCGAGGATCATCGCCGGTATTTCGAACGCAATGGCGGGTTCGATCCCGAGATGGAATTGCTGTGCGAACGCTTCCGCCTTGTCGAAGATCTGGCGGTTAAGGGGTAAGCTATGTTTAACAAAATCCTGATTGCCAACCGCGGCGAGATCGCCTGCCGAGTCATGGAAACTGCTCAGAAGATGGGCGTATCTTGTGTGGCTGTGTATTCGGATGCTGATGCATCGGCCAAGCATGCGCAGATGGCGGATGAAGCGGTGCATATTGGTGGCGCGGCCCCAGCCGAAAGCTATCTGAAGGGTGATGTGATCATTCAGGCGGCGCTGGATACAGGAGCGCAGGCGATCCATCCTGGTTATGGGTTCTTGTCCGAAAACCCGGATTTTGTGGATGCAGTCGAGGCTGCAGGTCTGACCTTCATCGGGCCATCGGCGGACGCGATCCGCAAGATGGGCCTTAAGGATGCAGCCAAGGTATTGATGGAGGACGCAGGAGTTCCCGTCGTCCCCGGCTATCATGGCGACAATCAGGACCCTGAACATCTGGCTGGCGCGGCAGATACCATCGGGTATCCCGTTTTGATCAAGGCCGTTGCAGGTGGTGGTGGCAAGGGGATGCGGCTGGTCGAGGCGCCCGAGGAGTTCTCGGCTGCATTGGACAGCGCGCGCGGTGAGGCAAAGACGGCGTTCGGTAACGATGCTGTACTTGTCGAGAAATTCGTCGCCAAGCCCCGCCATATCGAGGTGCAGGTGTTCGGCGATGGCACCCATGCGGTGCATCTGTTTGAACGCGACTGCTCGTTGCAGCGGCGACATCAGAAAGTGATCGAAGAGGCCCCAGCCCCTGGAATGACTGCCGAGATGCGTGAGGCGATGGGGCAGGCGGGCGTGCGTGCGGCTGAGGCGATTGGATACAAGGGCGCAGGGACGGTTGAGTTCATCGTCGATGCCTCGGACGGGCTACGCCCGGATCGGTTCTGGTTTATGGAGATGAACACGCGCCTGCAAGTCGAGCACCCGGTGACCGAGGCCATTACCGGCGTCGATCTGGTCGAATGGCAGTTGCGCGTAGCAGCGGGTGAAAGCCTGCCGAAGCGGCAGGGCGATTTGTCGATCCGCGGGCATTCCTTTGAGGCGAGGCTTTATGCCGAAGATGTACCCAAGGGCTTCCTGCCCGCGACGGGTACGCTGACTCATCTACAGTTCCCGGAAGGCTGCCGTGCCGACAGTGGCGTGCGCGCCGGGGATACGATCAGCCCATGGTACGACCCTATGATCGCCAAGGTCGTGGTGCATGGCCCGACACGCGCGGTCGCTTTGGAAAATCTCCACCGGACCTTGCGCCAGACCGAGGTCGCCGGGACTGTCACAAATCTCGCCTTCCTTGGTGCTCTGACGCGGCACAGCGGGTTTGCGTCGGGCGACGTGGATACCGGGCTGATCGGGCGGGATCTTGATGATCTGGTGCAGGAAGCTGGCGTAAGCAACGCTTCGGCAGTGGCTGCGGCGATGACGGCGTTGGGTCTGGCCGAGACGGTCTCTGAAACGGGCTTTACGCTATGGGCACCGTTACATCGCGCTGTGCAGTTACTGCGGGACGGAGAGGTTGTTGATCTGGATGTCCAGGTCGAAGGCCCGGATCGGCAGATTTGGGAGATCGAAGGTGCGCAGCTTGTTGCGCGGCGGCGTGGCGCTGGCTGGACCATCGATGGGACACCCATGCCCAATGTTGTCATGGCCGGGTCACAGGTCACTGTATTCGACGACTATGGGCAGGTATTTGAGGTCATTGACCCTCTGGACCGCGATGCCAGTGCTGCAGGTGACACCAACGTGATCGAGGCGCCGATGCCCGGGCTGGTCAAGGCCGTCTTCGCCTCGGCGGGGCAGGAGGTGAAAGAGGGCGACCGGCTGGCCATTCTGGAAGCCATGAAGATGGAGCATTCTCTATTAGCCGCCCGCGATGGTGTGGTTGCAGAAGTGCTGGCCGAAGCGGGGGCACAGGTCGAGGCAGGTGCGGCGTTGGTTCGGTTGGCCGAGGATTGATCTGTTCGGCCCGTGGATTGCGTGGCAAAGTCGGGCCATCCGCAATTGAAACGATAAGAAACCGGGAAGGGATGCGCTGATGAAAGAACGGGTCGAAATATTCGAGGTCGGGCCACGCGACGGCCTGCAGAACGAACAGCGCGAGATCCCGGTGGCCGAGAAGGTCGCCTTGGTCGATTGCCTCAGCCGGGCCGGTTTCAACCGGATCGAAGTTGCCAGTTTTGTCTCACCGAAATGGGTCCCGCAAATGGCGGGCAGCGGTGAAGTTATGGCTGGAATCACACGGACCGAAGGCGTGCGGTACGCTGCGCTGACGCCGAATATGCGCGGGTATGAGGACGCGTTGGCAGCCAAGGCAGATGAGATCGCGGTGTTTGCTTCGGCGTCCGAGGGATTCTCGAAAGCGAACATAAACGCGACGATTGCCGAATCCATCGAACGGTTTGTGCCCATTCTTGAAGCGGCACGACATATTGATCTGCCCGTCCGGGGCTATGTCTCGTGCGTGACCGACTGTCCCTATGACGGCCCGACCCCACCCGAGAAGGTGGCCGAGGTGGCGGACGCGCTGTTTGCCCATGGCTGCTATGAGATTTCGCTGGGGGACACAATTGGGCAGGGAACGCCGGACAAGATTGCTCATATGCTGCTGGCCGTGCGCGAACGAGTGCCGGTTACCCGGCTTGCAGGACATTTTCATGATACCAACGGGCGGGCAATCGACAACATAGACGCTTCGCTTGCCTTGGGTGTGCGGGTATTTGATACCGCCGTGGGCGGGCTGGGTGGTTGCCCTTATGCGCCGGGTGCGGCCGGTAATGTCGCAACCGAAGCCGTGACCGCACATCTGGAACGGTTGGGATATGAGACCGGTCTGGATGTGCCGGTTCTGGAACAGGCGGCGCGCATGGCGCGGGCAATGCGGGCGGAATAAGATATGTTCGAGACCATTACGCTGAACACAGACGCGCGTGGCGTGGCTACTCTGACGCTGGATCGACCCGAGAAGCACAACGCACTGTCGGCGCAGATGATTGCAGAGCTAACCCAGGCCGCTGGGCAATTGGCAAATGATGATGCGGTGCGGGTGGTGGTTCTGGCCGCCGCGGGCAAGAGCTTTTGCGCCGGGGGAGATCTGGGTTGGATGCAGGTGCAGATGGCTGCCGATCCCGAGACGCGTTTTGCCGAAGCGCGCAAGCTGGCTGAGATGCTGAATGCCTTAAATACGCTGCCCAAACCCTTGATCGGCGCGTTGCAGGGAAACGCGTTTGGTGGAGGTGTCGGGATGGCCTCGGTCTGCGATGTGGCGATCGGTGTGGAAAGCCTGAAGATGGGTCTGACCGAGACGCGGCTTGGCCTGATCCCGGCGACGATTGGACCCTATGTCATTGCCCGAATGGGCGAAGCACGGTCGCGGCGCGTCTTTATGTCTGCCCGCCTGTTCGAAGCGGCGGAAGCGGTCGAACTGGGCCTGCTGGCCCGCGCAGTGCCCGCTGAAACGTTGGCCGAGGCGGTTGAAGCCGAGGTGCTTCCCTATCTGTCCTGTGCACCCGGTGCAGTGTCTTCGGCCAAGCAGCTGATCCAGTCACTTGGGCCGCGAATTGATGACGCGGTGATTGACCACACCATTCGACAGCTTGTCGCGCGTTGGGAAACTGATGAGGCGCAAGAGGGAATCGGCGCCTTTTTCGACAAACGAAAACCTGCATGGATTAGTTAGGTTTAGCCGATCACTTTGTTCCAGAAGTGTTCTCCGCAATAGCCCGCTGGATGATTGTAACAATGCCGACCTGCGCGTTTCTGTTCGGTTGACCCTCTGACCCCACAGGGATAGAGAATGTCCAGTCAAATCGCCAATTGACGGCGCACCCTTTCGGGACTTGCGCAGGAAAGGAGCTATACGTGGAAGACCTGCTGCGGGAGTACCTCCCGATTCTGGTGTTTCTGGCCGTTGCCGTAGGCCTTGGAATCGTACTGATTCTGGCTGCTGTGGTCCTGGCTGTCCGCAATCCCGACCCCGAAAAGGTCAGCGCCTATGAATGTGGCTTCAACGCATTCGACGATGCGCGGATGAAGTTTGATGTCCGATTCTATCTGGTCGCGATTCTCTTCATCATCTTTGATCTGGAAATCGCCTTCCTGTTCCCCTGGGCCGTTGGCTTCAAAGACATCAGCGATGTTGGGTTCTGGTCGATGATGGTGTTCCTGGCGGTGCTGACCATCGGCTTTGCCTATGAATGGAAGAAAGGGGCCCTGGAATGGGAGTGATGACGGGCGCAAACACCGCCGGCGTCGACAAGGAAGTCGCCACCCAGGCCCTGAACGCAGAACTGCAGGACAAGGGATTTCTGCTGACCTCGACCGAGGACATCATCAACTGGGCGCGGACCGGATCCCTGCACTGGATGACCTTTGGTCTGGCCTGCTGCGCGGTAGAGATGATGCACACCTCGATGCCACGGTATGACGCGGAACGGTTCGGCATCGCGCCTCGTGCGTCTCCGCGCCAGTCTGATGTGATGATCGTCGCTGGAACGCTGACCAACAAGATGGCTCCGGCGCTGCGCAAGGTTTATGACCAGATGCCCGAGCCGCGCTATGTGATCTCGATGGGGTCCTGCGCGAATGGTGGTGGGTACTATCACTATTCCTATTCGGTCGTTCGTGGCTGTGACCGGGTTGTTCCGGTGGACATCTACGTGCCCGGCTGCCCTCCAACCGCTGAGGCGTTGTTGTATGGATTGATGCAGTTGCAACGCAAAATCCGCCGCACCGGCACGATTGTACGCTAAGGGAGAGGGCAGATGAGCGAAGCACTCAAAGAACTCGGCGCTCAGTTGGAGCTGAAACGTGCAGATTGCGTTCTGGCCTGGGATGTGACCCATGGCGAGCTGAACGTCGATGTGGCTCCTTCGAATCTGGTGGAATTCATTGAGTTTCTCAAAAGTGACCGGACCTGCCAGTTCTCGACCCTGGTTGACATCACCGGCGTCGACTACCCCGAACGGGCCAAACGGTTCGATGTGGTCTACCACTTCCTGTCAATGTATCAGAACCAGCGCATTCGCTTGCGAGTCTCGATCCGAGAAGATGACATGGTGCCTTCAATCGTGGACGTGCACCCCTCTGCCAATTGGTTCGAGCGCGAGGTGTTCGACATGTTCGGCATCCTGTTCTCGGGTCATCCAGACTTGCGACGCATCCTTACGGATTATGGTTTCCGCGGCTATCCGCTGCGCAAGGATTTCCCGACCACTGGCTATACTGAAGTCCGCTATGACGAAGCGCAAAAGCGCGTGGTCTACGAACCGGTCTCATTGGTTCAGGAATACCGTCAATTTGATTTCATGTCCCCGTGGGAAGGTGCGAACTACATTCTTCCGGGGGATGAAAAACAGGAGTCGTAAGTCATGGAGTTCCTGATCTGGATTGCCGTCACGGTTGCCACGATTATCCCGATGCTGAAGCTGCTACCGCATTTCGGGATCGAGAAATACTGGGTCGTAGCCTGCGTCATCCCGATTGGAACGCTGATCCTGATTTGGATCATGGCCATGAAACTGCAAGAGATGGAGCGCCGCTGATGGGTCTGGGGGAACTGATTGCGTTGGGGGCGCTTGGGGTTCTGCTGGCTGGGGCCGCTGCCAAGGCAGCGGAGGCGGAAAAGGTCCGGGTACGGGCCGAAGCGAAGAAGAAACGAGGGCGTTGATGGACGGCTCAAGATACGATGACGGCAGCACGGACGCGCTGAGCGGAGAACAGAAGATCCGCAACTTCAACATTAACTTCGGCCCGCAACACCCTGCGGCGCACGGAGTTCTGCGACTTGTGCTTGAGCTGGACGGCGAGATCGTCGAACGTTGCGACCCGCATATCGGCCTATTGCACCGTGGTACCGAAAAGCTGATGGAAAGCCGGACGTATCTGCAGAATCTGCCGTATTTCGACCGTCTTGATTACGTGGCACCGATGAACCAGGAACATGCCTGGTGTCTGGCCATCGAAAAACTGACCGGTGTTGAAGTGCCGCGTCGCGGCTCGCTAATCCGCGTTTTGTATTCCGAGATCGGGCGTATTCTTAACCACCTGCTGAACGTGACTACTCAGGCCATGGACGTTGGCGCGCTGACCCCGCCTCTGTGGGGTTTTGAAGAGCGTGAAAAGCTGATGGTGTTCTACGAGCGTGCCTGTGGTGCCCGCCTGCACGCCGCCTATTTCCGCCCCGGAGGCGTGCATCAGGACCTGCCGCCGGAACTGCTGGACGATATCGAGGCTTGGAGCCACGAGTTTCCCGCCGTTCTCGATGACATTGACGGCCTGTTGACCGAAAACCGCATCTTCAAACAGCGCAACGCCGATATTGGTGTCGTGACCGAGGATGACATTCAGAAATACGGCTTCTCGGGCGTGATGGTGCGCGGGTCTGGCCTCGCATGGGACCTGCGTCGTGCGCAGCCTTATGAATGCTATGACGAGTTCGAATTCCAGATTCCCGTCGGAAAGAACGGCGACTGCTATGACCGCTATCTGGTGCGCATGGAAGAGATGCGCCAGTCGCTGCTGATCATCCGCCAGGCTATCGCCAAAATCCGCGATTGCCCCGGAGACGTTCTGGCGCGCGGAAAGATCACCCCGCCGAAACGGTCGGACATGAAGACCTCGATGGAGAGCCTGATCCATCACTTCAAGCTTTATACCGAAGGCTTCCACGTCCCCGCGGGCGAAGTCTACGCCGCCGTCGAAGCTCCCAAGGGCGAGTTTGGCGTTTATCTAGTCGCCGACGGCACTAACAAACCCTACCGCGCCAAACTCCGCGCGCCGGGGTTCCTGCACTTGCAAGCCATGGACCACGTCGCCGGAGGCCACCAACTGGCCGACGTCGCCGCGATTATCGGCACCATGGACGTCGTATTTGGAGAGATTGACCGCTAATGCTCCGCCGTCTTCACGCCGAACAACCCGAAAGCTTCGCCTTCACCGCTGCTAACCAGAAATGGGCCGAAGCGCAAATAACCAAATATCCCGAGGGGCGTCAGGCCAGTGCGGTCATCCCGCTGCTGTGGCGCGCGCAGGAGCAGGAGGGATGGCTGAGCCGTCCGGCGATCGAATCCGTCGCCGACATGCTTGGTATGGCCTATATCCGCGTTCTTGAGGTTGCCTCGTTCTACTTCATGTTCCAACTGCAGCCGGTTGGTTCGGTTGCGCATATTCAGGTCTGTGGCACTACGTCCTGCATGATTTGCGGGGCCGAGGACCTGATTGCGGTTTGCAAGGAAAAGATCGCTGCAAAGCCGCATGAACTGTCTGCTGATGGCAAGCTGAGCTGGGAAGAGGTGGAATGCCTCGGATCTTGCACCAACGCCCCGATGGCGCAGATCGGTAAGGATTACTACGAAGATCTGACGTCCGAGAGCTTTGGCAAGATTCTCGATGATCTGGTGGCGGGCAAAGTGCCGACTCCGGGTCCTCAGAACGGGCGCTATGCGGCGGAACCTCTGAAGGGGCTGACCAGCCTGACGGAGTATGACAGCGGCAGAACGCAGTATAACGCAAGTGTTCAGCTTGCGAGCGATCTGGGCGATACGGTCAAGCGCATCGACGGAACCGAAGTTCCGATCCTGACGCCGTGGCTGGGCAAGGATGGCAAGGCTGCTGCTTCAAATGCCGCGCCGAAGCCGCCCAAAGCGCCGGCTTCGGCGAAGCCAGCGGTGAAACAAGCCGCTGAGGCGAAAGCAGCGAAAGAGGATCAGCCGGAAACGCTGAGCAGTGCGCGCGATGGCAAGCCCGATGATCTGAAGATGCTGAAGGGCGTAGGTCCGAAGCTGGAAGAGACTCTGAACGAGTTGGGCTTTTACCACTATAACCAGATCGCTGCCTGGACACCCGAGCAAGTGGCCTGGGTGGATGCACGGCTGAAATTCAAAGGCCGGATCGAGCGGGACGGGTGGATCGAACAAGCCGCGAAATTGGCTTCAGGTGAAAAGACCGAGTTCGCCAAACGTGCCAAGGAAGACGGCACTTACGAGGACTAGATGGGTGCCCGTTCGGGGCATCAGGACGATATGGATAAAGACAAGGAACTGGCCATAGCCCGCAAGGGCCGACATATCGGCATCGTCATCGCCGTGACGATGGTGATTTGGCTGGCCATGAATTTGTTCATCGGCCCGGCGCTGGGCTTGACCGCACGCTATGCGCTGCTGTTTGATTTTGCCGCTCTGGCAGGTTTCATCTATGCGGGCGTCAACATTTTTCAACTCTGGCGCATGCGTCAGGACAGCCAAAGGTAACTGAGCGATGCTGAAGGATCAGGACAGGATCTTTACCAACATCTACGGGATGCACGAGCGCACTTTGAAAGGCGCGCAGGCCCGGGGGCATTGGGACGGCACCGCTGGCCTGATTGAAAAGGGCCGTGACTGGATCATCCAGACGATGAAGGATTCAGGTCTGCGCGGCCGTGGTGGTGCGGGTTTCCCGACCGGTCTGAAATGGTCTTTCATGCCCAAGGAAAGCGATGGTCGCCCGGCTTATCTGGTGGTGAACGCGGATGAATCCGAACCCGGGACGTGCAAAGACCGCGAGATTATGCGTCATGATCCGCACACGCTGATCGAGGGGTGCCTGATCGCGTCTTTCGCAATGAACGCGAATACTTGCTACATCTACCTGCGCGGCGAATACATCCGCGAGCGTGAGGCTCTGCAGGCCGCGATTGACGAAGCCTATGACGCGGGTCTGCTCGGGAAGAATGCTGCTGGTTCCGGCTGGGATTTCGACCTGTTCCTGCATCACGGCGCTGGGGCTTATATCTGCGGCGAGGAAACTGCTCTGATCGAAAGCCTTGAGGGCAAGAAGGGTATGCCGCGCATGAAGCCTCCGTTTCCGGCGGGTGCGGGTCTTTATGGCTGCCCGACCACGGTGAACAATGTGGAATCGATTGCCGTTGTGCCCACGATTCTGCGGCGTGGTGCCGACTGGTTCGCAGGCTTTGGCCGTCAGAACAACGCGGGCACCAAGCTGTTTGCGATCTCAGGTCACGTGAACAATCCCTGCGTCGTTGAAGAAGCGATGTCGATTTCCTTCGAAGAGCTGATTGAAACCCATTGCGGCGGCATTCGTGGCGGCTGGGACAATCTGCTGGCGGTAATACCCGGCGGGTCTTCGGTGCCATGCGTGCGTGGTGAAAACATGCGCGATGCCATCATGGATTTCGATTATCTGCGCGGAGAATTGGGCTCGGGTCTGGGCACGGCAGCAGTCATCGTGATGGACAGGTCCACCGACATCATCAAGGCAATCTGGCGGTTGTCGAAGTTCTACAAGCACGAAAGTTGCGGCCAGTGTACGCCATGTCGTGAAGGCACTGGTTGGATGATGCGCGTGATGGATCGTCTTGTACGCGGTGAAGCCGAACTGGAAGAGATCGACATGCTGTTTGACGTCACCAAACAGGTTGAAGGCCACACGATCTGCGCCCTTGGCGATGCGGCGGCCTGGCCGATCCAAGGTCTGATCCGCAATTTCCGAGAAGAAATAGAGGACCGCATCAAGGCCCAGAAATCGGGCCGCATGGGTGCGATGGCAGCGGAGTAAAATCGATGGAAGTCTATGCCGAATATTCCCACGCGATCGCCGCTTTGGTGATCTTTACCCTAATCGTTCTGTTCATGTCGCCGTTCTCGGCGCTTGCAAAAGCGGGCAAGGGGCTGGCACCGGGGGCCACTCCGGATCAGGATTATTCGGACAGGGCCTATCGTTTGAACCGCGCTTATCTGAACGGCACTGAAACTCTGCCTGCCTTTTTGACTGTTACAGTCGCGGCGATCCTGTTGGGGGCCAGCCCGTTCTGGGTGAACCTGCTGGCCTCAATAGCGCTGCTGGCGCGGGTTGTTATGTTGGTGATTCACCTGCGCGGGATCGGCAAGCCGCATAGCGGGGTCCGGTCTGTTGCTTATGTGGTTGGATGGGCCTGCATGTTCATTCTTGGCCTTATTGCTTTGGTGGCCGCGTTTTGATCCAGCCCGAAGGATATCATCTGGCCGAGTTGAATGTCGGCCGTTTGTTGGCGCCAACAGACGATCCGCGCGTGGCTGAATTCATGGCCAACCTGGATCGCGTCAACGGGCTTGGCAAGCGGATGTCCGGCTTTGTCTGGATGATGGAAGGGTCCGGAGAACCGGGAACAGGCAACACCGAAAACAGCATCGGGGATGATCCGCAATTCGTCGCGAACCTGACGGTTTGGGAAGACGTCGCCAGCCTTGAGAAATTTGTTTGGGGGACTATCCACAAACAGTTCTACGAGCGTCGGCAAGAGTGGTTCGAAATCCTTGGCGAACAACATTTTGTCATGTGGTGGGTGCGGGAAGGGCGTTGCCCCAGTTTGGCCGAAGCGCTGGATCGTCTGGAAAAGCTGCGCTCGGAAGGTCCCAGCGAGCATGCCTTTGGGTGGGCAGAATTGAAACAGGCCAGCAAGTGGCGCGACAATCGTTGCGTACAGGTCGCGGCGGAGTGAACGGGATGTTGATTCATACGCTTTCTCCTGCGCATCAGCGGATGCCACAAGCGCCAGCCACGAAACAGGAGTGGTCATGATGGCGAAGCGCGTATTTGTAATGACAATGGTATTGGTGGGAAGCTTACTTGTATCTGCCTGCGGTACAGCGAAATCGAGGGCGACCCGCGTGGCGTTTGACGGCATTTTCTTCAACGCCAACGCTAAACACGTGGATAAGAAGACGACACCTACCGATTTCACTGTGACTGTGAATGGCGTTTCGCAGTCATTGGAAGGCGCACGCGAAGCGGGCCGCTATGAGGCGACAAAATTCTGCATTCAGAATTTTGGATCGTCCAGAATTGTATGGAAGGTTGGGCCGGAGACCGAGCCGCAAAATCTACGGATCGAAAACGATAAGCTGACATATGCCGGAAGCTGTCAGCGACCATGAGCCACCGTATCGCATATCACGGCAAAACCCATGGGCTGTTATTGCATAGCAGCCCGGCTGACCGCCGTCTTGGGAATCCCAAGACGAAAGGAAATGTCATGACCGTTGTACGACTTCTGGCCGCGATTTGCGCGATTTCGATGCCTGTAATGGCCGAAGCCAAACCACCCTTGAGGGATGTCAAAGAGATCGACAACGAACTCTACTACATCGCGATCGCAAATGAGATTTCGGAGTACTGTCCGTCGATCAGCGGGCGTCGACTTAAGGCGATTGGGGTGATGTGGGATCTGCGGTCCAAGGCGAACAAATTGGGATATTCGGACAAGGAAATCCGCGCCTATGTGGACTCGGATGCCGAAAAAGACAGGATGCGCGCCAAGGGTGAGGCGTATCTGATCCAAAACGGCGTGTCTTATGAAAATCCCAATTCTTTCTGCACGTTAGGGCGGAAAGAGATTGAAAGAAACAGCGCCATAGGCGTGTATTTGAGGGCGAACTAGCGATGTCTGACCTCCGCAAAGTCAATATCGACGGGCAGGAAATCGAAGTCGATGGCGCGATGACACTGATCCAGGCCTGCGAGCAGGCCGGGGTCGAGGTGCCGCGCTTTTGCTATCACGAGCGTCTGTCGATTGCCGGGAACTGCCGGATGTGTCTGGTCGAGGTCGTGGGCGGCCCGCCGAAACCGGCGGCCTCCTGCGCGATGCAGGTGCGCGATCTGCGTCCGGGTCCGGAAGGGCAGGCACCGGTGGTCAAGACGAACTCGCCCATGGTCAAGAAGGCCCGCGAAGGGGTGATGGAGTTTCTGCTGATCAACCACCCGCTGGATTGCCCGATCTGCGATCAGGGCGGTGAGTGTGACCTGCAGGATCAGGCCATGGCCTATGGTCTGTCAGGGACGCGCTTCAAAGAAGCCAAGCGTGCCGTGGATGATCTGGACCTTGGTCCGCTGGTTGGCACCGCGATGACTCGCTGCATCAGTTGTACTCGTTGCGTGCGCTTCACCACAGAGGTCGCCGGGATCACCCAGATGGGTCAGACCGGACGCGGCGAAGATGCCGAGATCACCTCGTACCTGAACCAGACGCTGGATTCGAACCTGCAGGGCAACATCATCGATCTGTGCCCGGTAGGGGCGTTGACCTCGAAGCCATATGCATTCACCGCTCGCCCTTGGGAACTGACCAAAACCGAGAGTATCGACGTGATGGACGCTTTGGGCTCAAGCATCCGTGTAGATACCAAAGGGCGTGAAGTGATGCGCTTTCTGCCGCGCAACCATGACGGTGTGAACGAGGAATGGATCAGCGACAAGACCCGCTTTGTCTGGGACGGCTTACGGCGTCAGCGACTGGACAGGCCTTATGTGCGCGAAAACGGCAAGCTGCGTCCTGCCACATGGCCAGAAGCACTGAACAAAGCTGCTGAGGTTCTTAAGGGGGCCGAGAAACCGGCTGGGATCGTAGGTGATCTGGCTTCGGTTGAGGCCATCTATGCGCTGAAACAGATGATCGAAGGGCAAGGCGGTATCGTTGAGTGCCGCACCGACGGCGCCAAACTGCCTGCGGGTAACCGAGCAGCCTATGCCGGGACCGCGGCAATCGAAGATATTGATGCAGCTGAACGTATCCTGTTGATCGGGACCAACCCGCGTGACGAGGCTCCGGTTTTGAATGCTCGTATCCGTAAGGCCTGGGCACACGGCGCCGAGGTGGCCTTGGTCGGGCCTGCCGTCGATCTGACCTATGAGTATCACCATGTAGGCAGCGACCGTGCCGCGCTGCAGACCATCGTTGATATGGGTGGTGATGATGAGATCAAGAGCAAGCGCTCTCTTGTCATCGTCGGGCAGGGCGCGCTACAGGAGGCCGATGGCTCTGCCGTTCTGGCCGCCGCGCAAGCCATTGCAAGCAATACCGAAAGTGGGCTGATCGTTCTGCACACCGCGGCATCGCGCGTAGGTGCGATGGATGTGGATGCGACCAACGAAAGTGGCATGGAGGCGGTCAACGCGGCCGATGTGATCTATAACCTCGGTGCTGACGAAGTCGAGATCGGCGAGGGTGCTTTTGTGATCTATCAGGGCAGTCACGGCGATCGTGGCGCGCACCGCGCAGATGTGATCCTGCCGGGGGCGGCTTACACAGAAGAAAACGGTCTGTTCGTGAACACCGAAGGGCGTCCTCAACTCGCCGTGCGCGCAGGCTTTGCACCGGGAGAGGCCAAGGAAAACTGGGCAATCCTAAGGGCGTTGTCTGCCGAGCTGGGGGCTACTCTGCCCTACGATACATTGGCTCAGTTGCGCACCTCCTTGCTCGAATCTGTTCCGCATCTGGCGCGCATTGATGAGGTGATTGAGAATGAAGCAGCGGCGCTACAAGCCGGAAAATTGGGAGAAGCCAGCTTCCGCAATGCAATCAAGGATTTCTACCTGACCAACCCGATTGCCCGCGCCTCGCAATTGATGGCCGAACTATCGGCACAGGCGCAGACCCGCAAGACTGAGAAGATTGCGGCTGAATGAACCAGAAACGTTTCATATCGCAGACGTACGCGGTGCCCGGGTGGCAGATAGCCGCGCCGGATTTGCGTGTGAAATTGAAGATTAAGGGTGGCGTACAGACGGCAGATGCTGTTTACACCAACGCGCCGACCCAGCCGCAGATTGCGCAGGCATCTGGCCTTTGCATCGCACGCGGAAACCAAAATACCCACGGTGTGAGGACCAATGGCTGACTTCTTTAACACCCCAGGCGGAATAGCCATCATCATTCTGGCGCAAGTGCTTGCTGTTGTTGCGTTCGTGATGATCTCGCTGTTGTTCCTCGTTTACGGCGACCGCAAGATCTGGGCCGCCGTCCAGATGCGTCGCGGCCCCAACGTTGTCGGCGTATACGGCCTGCTGCAATCGGTGGCGGACGCACTGAAATATGTGGTGAAAGAGGTCGTCATTCCCGCAGGTGCCGACCGTACGGTGTTTATCCTCGCACCATTGACCAGTTTTGTCCTCGCGATGATCGCCTGGGCGGTGATCCCGTTCAACGATGGCTGGGTCCTGTCGGACATCAACGTCGCCATCCTCTATGTCTTCGCAGTCTCATCGCTTGAGGTTTATGGCGTGATTATGGGTGGTTGGGCGTCGAACTCAAAGTATCCATTCCTTGGGTCGCTGCGCTCTGCCGCGCAGATGATTTCATACGAGGTATCCATCGGTCTGATCATCATCGGCATCATCATCTCGACCGGTTCGATGAACTTTGGTGATATCGTCCGCGCACAGGATGGCTCGTTCGGGTTCTTCAGCTGGTACTGGCTGCCGCATTTCCCGATGGTGTTCCTGTTTTTCATCTCGGCATTGGCTGAAACCAACCGTCCACCCTTCGATCTGCCCGAGGCGGAATCGGAACTGGTTGCAGGCTATCAGGTCGAATACTCGGCCACGCCTTTCCTGCTTTTCATGGCTGGTGAATACATCGCCATCTTCCTGATGTGTGCTCTGACCACGCTGCTGTTCTTTGGCGGCTGGCTGTCCCCGATCCCAGGCCTGCCTGACGGCGTATTGTGGATGGTTGCCAAGATGGCGTTCTTCTTCTTCATCTTCGCGATGGTCAAGGCGATCACACCCCGCTACCGCTATGACCAGTTGATGCGCCTGGGTTGGAAAGTGTTCTTGCCGTTCAGCCTCGTCTGGGTCGTCTTCGTGGCCTTCGCGGCGAAATTCGACTGGTTCTGGGGCGCGTTTGCCCGTTGGAGCGTAGGAGGCTGATATGACTCAAATCGACTACACCCGCGCCGCCAAGTATTTCCTGCTGCAGGACTTCTGGGTCGGAATGAAATTGGGCTTGAAGTATTTCTTCGCCCCAAAAGCCACCGTGAACTACCCGCATGAAAAGGGGCCCTTGTCCCCGCGGTTCCGGGGTGAACATGCCCTGCGCCGTTATCCGAACGGTGAGGAACGCTGCATCGCCTGCAAACTGTGCGAAGCGATCTGTCCTGCACAAGCCATCACCATCGATGCCGAGCCGCGCGAAGACGGAAGCCGCCGCACCACGCGCTATGACATTGACATGACCAAATGCATCTATTGCGGTTTCTGCCAGGAGGCATGTCCGGTTGATGCCATCGTCGAGGGCCCGAATTTCGAATTCGCCACCGAAACCCGGGAAGAGTTGTTCTACGACAAGCAGAAACTGCTGGATAATGGCGAACGCTGGGAAGCCGAAATCGCTCGCAATCTGGAAATGGACGCGCCGTACAGATGAGTGACAGTCCGACAAATCCGTTCGAGCTGATGATGAAGCAAGCTCAGGACATGGCAAAGGCGATGAACCCGGCGATGGAGAATTTCTCGCCCAAAGGGTTTGAGGCGTTGTGGCCGACCATGCCCAAAGAGATCATGGAGATGATGTTTGGCAATACCGTCAACAAGGACGGGCTGGATGCCAAAACGCGCCTGCTGCTGACGCTGGCCGGGCTGACCTGTCAGGGCGCTCAGGCAGACTCGGCGGTGCGTCAGACCGTGCGCCACGCGCTGGAAGCTGGCGCGAAGAAACAAGAGATCGTGGAAACGATCGGTCAGATGTCGGTCTTTGCCGGCATCCCGGCCATGACCCGTGCGCTGGATCTGGCGCAAGAGGTCATGGGTGATAACGAGGATGAGGATCAATGACCGTCTTTGCCTTCTATCTGTTTGCCATCAGCGCCATCACCGGCGGGCTGTTCACGGTGATCAGCCGCCAGCCGGTGCATTCGGTGCTGTGGCTGATCCTGTCCTTTCTGTCCTCTGCGGGCCTGTTCGTGCTGCTGGGGGCCGAGTTCGTGGCGATGCTGCTGATTATCGTTTATGTCGGCGCGGTTGCGGTTCTGTTCCTCTTCGTGGTGATGATGCTGGATGTGGACTTTGCCGAGCTGAAGGCCGAGATGGCGCGCTACATGCCGCTGGCGCTGTTGATCGGATTGGTGATCCTGATGCAGTTCGTCATGGCCATCGGAGCATGGGACAGCGCGCAGGGTGCCGCCGCCAATCTGGCGCAGCCGGTACCGAGCGACCGCCACAACACTGAGGCGCTCGGCGTCATTCTATACGATCAATACTTCCTTCTGTTCCAACTGGCGGGCCTGATCCTGCTGGTGGCCATGATCGGTGCCATTGTGCTGACACTGCGCCACCGTCAGGACATCAAGCGTCAGGACATCATCGGCCAGATGATGCGCGACCCGGCCAAAGCGATGGAGTTGAAGGACGTGAAACCGGGGCAGGGACTTTGAGACGATGATCGGACTTGAACACTATCTTACGGTCGCGGCGACGCTATTCGTCATCGGCATCTTCGGTCTCTTTCTGAACCGCAAGAACGTCATCATCCTGCTGATGAGCATCGAGTTGATGCTGCTGGCGGTGAATATCAACCTCGTGGCGTTCTCTAGTTTCCTCGGCGATCTGGTCGGGCAGGTCTTTACGCTGTTCGTGTTGACAGTTGCGGCGGCTGAGGCGGCGATTGGTCTTGCCATTCTGGTCTGCTTCTTCCGCAACCGTGGCACCATCGCGGTTGAAGACGTCAATATGATGAAGGGGTAAGAGAATATGGAAACCACCATCCTCTTTGCCCCGCTCGTGGGTGCGTTGATCTGCGGTTTTGGCTGGCGCTTCATTGGTGAGAAAGCCGCCATGTGGACTGCCACGGGCCTGCTGTTTCTGGCCTGCCTGCTCAGCTGGATCGTCTTCCTTTCATTTGATGGCCACACCCAGCAGATCGAGATCATGCGCTGGATCGAAAGTGGTTCGCTGTCGACAAGCTGGGCCATTCGTCTGGACCGTCTGACGGCGATCATGCTGATCGTGGTGACGACCGTTTCGGCGCTGGTTCACTTGTATTCATTCGGCTACATGGATCACGACCCGCAATGGCGTGAAGGCGAAAGCTATAAGCCGCGTTTCTTTGCCTATCTGTCGTTCTTCACCTTCGCGATGCTGATGCTGGTGACGGCGGACAATCTGGTTCAGATGTTCTTTGGCTGGGAAGGCGTGGGTGTTGCCTCGTATCTGCTGATCGGGTTCTATTATCGCAAGCCCAGCGCCAATGCAGCAGCGATGAAAGCGTTCATCGTGAACCGAGTGGGCGATTTCGGCTTTGCGCTGGGGATCTTCGCGCTGTTCTTCCTGACCGACAGCATCAATTTCTCAGACATATTCGCGTCGGCCCCGGCATTGGCGGAGGAAAAACTGAGCTTCCTCTGGGGTGAGTGGACTGCGATTGAGGTGATCTGTGTTCTGCTTTTCATCGGCGCGATGGGTAAATCGGCCCAGTTGATACTACACACCTGGCTGCCGGATGCGATGGAAGGTCCGACCCCTGTGTCCGCGCTGATCCACGCTGCGACCATGGTTACCGCAGGTGTGTTCCTGGTCTGCCGTATGTCGCCGCTGATGGAGTTCGCACCGGGGGCCACCGGGTTCATAGCCTTCCTTGGCGCTTCGACTGCGTTTTTCGCAGCAACCGTGGGCTTGGTGCAGACCGATATCAAGCGGGTCATTGCGTATTCGACCTGTTCGCAATTGGGTTACATGTTTGTCGCCGCCGGCGTTGGCATGTACTCAGCCGCGATGTTCCATCTGCTGACGCACGCATTCTTCAAGGCGCTGCTGTTCCTTGGTGCCGGTTCAGTGATCCATGCGATGCATCATGAGCAAGAGATGACCGAGTACGGCGGTCTGCGGAAGAAAATCCCCTATACGTTCTGGGCGATGATGATCGGCACGCTGGCCATTACCGGTGTGGGCATCCCGCTGACCACGTTTGGATTCGCCGGGTTCCTGTCGAAGGATGCCATCATCGAAAGCGCCTTTGTAGGTGGCACAGGTTATGCCTTCTGGATGTTGGTAATCGCAGCGGTGTTCACCTCATTCTACAGCTGGCGTCTGATATTCCTGACCTTCTATGGCGAGCCGCGTGGCGACAAGCATACGCATGAGCACGCGCATGAAAGTCCGATGGTCATGCTGGTCCCGTTGGGGGTACTGTCTCTGGGCGCGGTATTCTCGGGGATGCTGTGGTACAACCAGTTCTTCGGCTACACCGATAAAGTGGCCAAGTTCTACGGTATTCCGCTGGCGGAAGAGACCGGCGGTCATGGCGAAGTTGCCGCAGACGCATCTCATGGTGAGGCCAAGGCAGATGACGACCAATTCGACGCGAAGGCTGATAAAGGCGAGGGTGACTACAAGGCGGACAAAAAGCATGCCAGCTTTGGCGGTGAGCCGGGCGAAGGCGCGCTGTATATGGCACCTGACAATAATGTCCTGAACGATGCGCATGAGGCTCCGAAATGGGTCAAAGTATCGCCTTTTGTTGCCATGCTGCTGGGTTTTGTCGTCGCCTATTGGTTCTACATCGTGAACACGTCGCTGCCCGCACGTCTGGCGGCGAACCAGCGGCCGCTGTACCTGTTTCTCAAGAACAAGTGGTACTTTGACGAGATCTACGACGCGATCTTTGTCAAACCTACCGTTGCGCTGGGTCGGTTCCTGTGGAAACGCGGTGACGGCAACACGATTGATGGCTTCCTGAACGGGGTTTCGATGGGCGTGGTGCCCTTCTTCACCCGCCTCGCAGGGAAGGCTCAGACCGGTTACATCTTTACTTACGCCTTCTGGATGGTCTTGGGGATCGCCGCCCTTGTCACCTGGATGTCGATCGGCGGAGGCGCGAACTAATGGACAATATCCTATCTATTGTCACCTTCATCCCCGCCATCGCAGCAGGCATTCTGGCCCTGTTCCTGCATGGTGAGGACGCAGCCGCCCAGCGGAACGCCAAATGGGTGGCCCTGGTTGCGACAAGCGTGACGTTTCTGGTCTCAATCGGCATCTACACGGGCTTTGACCCCTCGAACACCGGCTTCCAGATGGTGGAAGAGGGGGAATGGCTGCTGGGCCTGAAATACAAGATGGGCGTCGACGGGATCAGCGTTCTGTTCGTGCTGCTGACCACCTTCATCATGCCGCTGACCATTCTGGCCAGCTGGAACGTCACCGACCGCGTCAAGGAATACATGATCGCATTCCTGTTGCTGGAAACGCTGATGCTGGGCGTGTTCATGGCGCTGGATCTGGTGCTGTTCTACCTGTTCTTTGAGGCCGGCCTGATCCCGATGTTCCTGATCATCGGCATCTGGGGCGGCAAGGATCGCATCTATGCCAGCTTCAAGTTCTTCCTCTATACCTTCCTCGGCTCGGTGCTGATGCTGGTGGCGATGGTTGCGATGTATGCGGATGCGGGCACCACGGATATCGAGGCGCTAATGAGCCATCAGTTCTCGTCGGATGGGTTCAGCGTGCTGGGCATCTATATCGTCGGCGGCATGCAGACGGTGATGTTCCTGGCCTTCTTCGCGTCGTTCGCGGTGAAGATGCCGATGTGGCCGGTGCATACCTGGCTGCCGGATGCGCACGTTCAGGCGCCGACGGCAGGTTCGGTCGTGCTGGCGGCGATCCTGTTGAAGATGGGCGGCTATGGCTTCCTGCGCTTCAGCCTGCCGATGTTCCCGGTGGGGTCTGCGGTGATGACCGATGTGGTGCTGTGGATGTCGGCGATTGCCGTTGTCTACACCTCTCTGGTCGCGCTGGTGCAGGAGGATATGAAGAAGCTGATCGCCTATTCCTCGGTCGCGCATATGGGCTTTGTGACCATGGGTATCTTTGCAGCGAACCAGCAGGGCATTGATGGCGCGATCTTCCAGATGCTCAGTCATGGGTTCATTTCCGCAGCGCTCTTCCTGTGTGTTGGCGTGATCTATGACCGGATGCACACCCGCGATATCGAGGCGTATGGCGGTTTGGTCATCCGGATGCCGGCTTACGCTCTGGTCTTCATGCTGTTCACCATGGCCAATGTTGGCTTGCCTGGTACATCAGGCTTCATCGGGGAATTCCTGACCCTGATGGGCGCATTCCAGGTCAACACCTGGGTGACGGCTGTGGCTGCAACCGGTGTGATCTTCTCGGCGGGCTATGCGCTATGGCTCTATCGCCGGGTAGTCTTTGGAGATCTGATCAAGGAAAGCCTCAAGGCCATCACAGACATGAGCTCGCGCGAGCGGCTGATCTTCGCGCCGTTGATCGTGATGACTATTTTGCTTGGGGTTTATCCCTCGCTGGTGACCGATGTGATCGGGCAATCCACCGCAGCGCTAATCTCGAACTATGACACGGCTCTGGCCGCGGCTGAAGCCGCAACCCAGACAGCCGCTTCGCATTAAGGGGGCTTTGGAGACATGATCCAGGCTGATCTGACAATCATCCTGCCGGAAATTGTTCTGGCAATTTATGCGATGGCGGCGCTGATCGGGGCTGTCTACACCACCAAGGATGCTCTGGCTCCCATGCTGGTCTGGGCCACTTCAGGTCTGATGGCGGTGTTGGCAATCTGGATTGCGATGAATGGCGAAGGTACCAACGTGGCCTTCAACGGCATGTTTGTGGATGACGGCTTTGCTCGATTTGCAAAGGTTGCGATTCTGCTGTCCGCCGCTGCGGTATTGCTGATGAGCCAGGAATATATGGCGCGCCGCGATCTGCTGCGCTTTGAATATCCTTTGCTGGTCGCACTTGCGGCTGTCGGCATGATGATGATGGTTAGCGCAGGCGATCTGATGTCGCTTTATATGGGGCTTGAGCTACAGTCGCTGTCGCTTTACGTCGTGGCCGCCTTGCGGCGCGACAGTGCCAAATCCACCGAAGCCGGTCTGAAATACTTCGTGCTGGGCGCGTTAAGTTCTGGTTTGCTGCTCTATGGTGCGTCGTTGGTTTACGGCTTCACTGGCACCACGCTGTTTTCGGGCATCATCCAAACGGTGCATCATGGAGATGTCTCGATTGGCCTCCTGTTTGGCCTGGTGTTCATGATCTCGGGTCTGGCCTTCAAGGTCTCGGCCGTGCCGTTCCACATGTGGACGCCGGATGTGTATGAAGGGTCTCCGACCCCGATTACCGCGTTCTTCGCCACTGCTCCGAAAGTGGCTGCGATGGCCTTGTTCGCGCGCCTGATGCATGACGCATTCGGAGGCGTGATCAAGGATTGGCAGCAAGTGATCGTGCTGCTTTCGGTCCTGTCGATGCTGCTGGGCGCGGTTGCGGCCATCGGGCAGCGGGACATCAAGCGGCTGATGGCGTTTTCGTCGATTGCCCATATGGGATATGCTCTGATCGGACTGGCCGCCGGGACCGAGATGGGCATCAAGGCAATGCTAATGTATCTGGCCATCTATGTGACGATGAATATCGGAACCTTCGCATTCATCCTGATGATGGAGCGTGATGGCAAACCGGTCACTGATATTGATGCGCTACGTCAGTTCTCGAAGCGCGATCCGGGTAAAGCTCTGGCGGTCCTGATCCTGATGTTCAGTCTGGCGGGCGTGCCACCGATGCTGGGCTTCTTCGCCAAGTTCGGCGTCTGGCAAGCGGGTATCGATGCCGACCTGTTCGGGCTGGTGATCGTCTCGGCCATCGCCTCGGTCATCGGTGCGTTCTACTATCTGCGGATCGTGTTCTACATGTATTTCGGGGCGGAGAATGAAGACCCGATCGAGATCCGCTCGACCCCGGTTTTGTGGGCAGCGCTGATGGGCTCTGCGGCTCTGATGTTGATTGGCGTATTTTATCAGTTCGGTGTGGAAGGGGCAGCTGCAGCTGCTGCGGCGACGCTTGTCAACTGATACTGCCGCGTTTCGATCAACCGAGGCTCGGTCGCGCGACCGGGCCTTTTTGACATGAGCGAATGGCCGCAGGGATATGGCCTGCATATACTGAAAGAAGTCGACAGTACTCTGAATGAGGCGGTGCGGCTTGCGCCAACAGCGACCGGTCCGGTCTGGATCATGGCACATCATCAGACCGCCGCGCGTGGTCGGCGCGGGCGAGCCTGGGCCAACCCCAAAGGTAATCTGGCAGCGACTTTGCTGATGCGCCCGCCGGGTGATCCGGAACAGGCGGCCCTTCGAAGTTTTGTCGCAGCGCTCGCCCTGTATGATGCCTGTGTGGCAGTAACGGGGCGCGCAGTAGGTTTGGCACTGAAATGGCCCAATGACGTGCTGCTCAACGGCGGAAAACTAGCGGGTATCCTGCTAGAAAGCACGGGGCAGGGCCGGGGTGTGTCACATCTGGCGATAGGTATTGGGGTGAACCTGTCCGAGGCACCGGGCACTGATCGCGTCGAAGCCGGAGCGGTGCGACCTGTTTCTCTGCTTTCGGAAACCGGCGCGCTCACCACCCCCGAGGATTTTCTAACCGAACTGGCGGTAGCCTATGCGCATTATGAGACCCAGTTCATGACCTACGGGTTCGAACCTATCCGCACCGCCTGGCTATCCCGAGCAGCGCGGTTGGGCGAAGTCATAACCGCTCGTACAGCCACGTCCGAAACGGTTGGAACCTTCGAAACGGTAGACGTGGGTGGCAGCCTTGTCCTAAACACCGCCAAGGGCCGGGTCAGCATTCCGGCTGCGGATGTTTACTTCTGAAAGGGGCGCGGGATGCTTCTGGCGATTGATTGCGGCAATACCAACACCGTTTTCTCGATCTGGGATGGCGAAAAGTTTCTGTGCACCCTGCGCACCTCAACTCATCATGCCCGCACAGCGGACGCATATTTCACTTGGTATTCAACCTTGGTGAAACACTACGGTATCGAAGCTGATATCTCGGATGTGATCATCGCCTCAACCGTGCCACGCGTGGTGTTCAACCTGCGGGTCTTTGCTGATCGCTTTTTTGGATGCCGGCCGATTGTTGTTGGCAAGCCAGATTGCCTGCTGCCGGTCAATCCGCGCGTGGACGAAGGCACCGTGCCCGGTCCGGACCGGTTGGCCAACGCGGCGGCGGCGTTCGACCGCCATGGCGGCAATGTGGTTGTGGTTGACTTTGGGACGGCTACGAATTTCGACGTAGTCGCAGCCGACGGCGCCTACGTCGGTGGTATCATCGCCCCTGGCGTGAACCTGAGCCTTGAGGCACTGCATCAGGGTGCCGCGGCGTTGCCGCATATCGACATCACGAGGCCCGAAAAAGTGATTGGAACAAACACGGTTGGCTGTATCCAGTCCGGCGTGTATTGGGGATATTCCGGCCTGATCGAAGGGCTGATCTCGCGCGTGAAAGCTGAATACGGAATGGCGATGAAAGTCGTCGGTACCGGGGGCCTGGCGCCTCTGTTTGACCAGGCTGACGTGGGTTTTGACGCTATCGAGGATGATCTGACGATGCACGGGTTGACCGTGATACATCGCTATAACAAGGAAAATGGCTCAACATGAGCAGTGAACGACTGATCTATCTGCCGCTGGGCGGTGCAGGCGAAATCGGCATGAATGCCTATGTCTATGGTTACGGTAAGCCGGGGCAAGAGCGGTTGATCCTTGTGGATCTTGGCGTTGCCTTCCCGGACATGGACACCTCGCCCGGCGTGGATCTGATCTTTGCAGACATCACCTGGCTGAAAGAGCGCGCCGATCAGCTGGAAGCAGTTTTTGTCACTCACGCGCACGAAGATCATGTCGGGGCGGTGGCCCACTGTTATGAGGCTTTAGGCGCGCCGGTCTACGCGCGCGCTTTTACCGCCAATATCGCGCGTCGCAAGATGGAAGAACGCGGCCACCCGACCGAGGCGGTGCAAACTGCGTCTCCATGGCCCGAACAGATCAAGGCTGGCCCGTTTACCGTTGGTTTCCTGCCGGTTTCGCATTCCATCCCTGAAAGTGCAGGGCTCGTTATCGACTCGCCTGCCGGACGCGTGGTGCATACGGGGGATTTCAAGCTCGATTCCAACCCGGTCGTGGGCGAACCATTCGATCCCGATCTGTGGGCCGAGGTGGCAAAGCCCGGCGTCAAAGCGTTGGTCTGTGACAGTACCAATGTGTTCTCAAGCCATCCCGGGCGTTCGGAATCCGAAGTCGGCCCCGAGATCACCCGTCTGGTTCTAGAGGCCAGCGGCATGGTCATCGCAACCACGTTTGCCTCGAACGTGGCACGCGTGAAAACGCTGGCAGAGGCGGGACAGAAAGCCGGCCGTTCGGTCGTTCTGCTGGGTCGTGCGATGCGGCGTATGATCGAGGCGGCGACCGAGACCGGCATCCTGACCGATTTTCCAAAGGTTATCAGCGCCGAAGAGGCCGTCGACGTGCCGCGCGCGAACCTGATGTTGATTGTGACTGGCAGCCAAGGCGAACGCCGCGCAGCCAGCGCGCAACTGGCGCGCGGTAAGTATCGCGGACTAGAAGCGAAAGAGGGCGATCTGTTTCTGTTCTCGTCCAAGACTATTCCCGGCAATGAACGTGGCGTGATCCGCATCATGAACCAGCTCAGTGAGAAGGGCGTGGATGTAGTCGATGACAGCTCTGGTCTGTATCACGTCTCGGGTCACGCCAACCGGCCTGATCTTGAGAAGGTTCACGCTCTGATCGATCCGCAGATGGTCATCCCGATGCATGGCGAACACCGCCACTTGCGTGAGCATGCCAAACTGGCCGAAACGGGTGGTCGCACTGGGATTCTCGCTGTTAACGGCACTATGCTGGATCTGACTGGGAATGCGCCCAAAGTGGCGGATTATATCGAGACTGGCCGGACCTATCTGGATGGTACAGTCAAAATCGGCGCCTTGGACGGCGTAGTGCGCGACCGGATTCGCATGGCGCTGAACGGCCATATCACCATCACGGTGATATTGGACGAAGAAGACGAACCGCTGGGTGAGCCGTGGTGCGATACGATGGGCCTGCCCGAAATGGGATCATCCCGCGCGGGGCTGATTGAGGTGCTGGAAGAGGACCTGAACCAGTTCCTGATGCGTGCGGGCGCAAAGACGCTGCGTGATGACGACAAACTGGAAGAAGGGTTGCGCCGGATCGCACGTCAGACCGCGCAGGCCGAGATCGGCAAGAAACCCGAGGTAACAGTGGTTGTTAGCCGAATGCGTTAATCTGCATAGGGCATCGGATAGCCCCGAAGCTGCAGGAAAAGGCTGGCCTCTTCGTTGTTGAGAAAGAAGGGAACGGTTTCAGGCGGGTTCGGGTCCTCTGCACGGGCAGCGACTTCGGCCAGAACAACTTCGGTGATGAAGGGCAGGTCGAACTCCCGCGCTTGGCTGATCTTGACCCATTGCAAATGCGATAGCTCGTCCGAGGCATGGGTGAAGTCGTCAAGATCCCCCTGAATCGCGTCCGCATCGACCAGAAAGAACCTGGCGTCGAACCGGCGGGGTCGCCCCGGTGGTGTGACTGCGCGAAAGACAAATTGCAGTGCTTCCGCAGACGGCAGGTAGCCCATCGCCGCAAAGCTTTGCCAATCGGCCGGGATCGCGCCTTGCCAATACCCTTGTTGTCCCAGAACAAGCCCGGTTTCTTCCCACAACTCTCGGATCGCCGCGACAGCCAGAGAGGTCTGCAAGTTTGGCGCTGATTGTTGTGACAGGCGATCGGTGCATAGATCGGGCAATGGCGTACTGAGCGGGATGCCTGCATCGGAAGCGTCAACCGCGCCGCCCGGGAATACGAATTTGTTCGGCATGAACGCAGCCTTGGCACCGCGTTGGCCCATCAGGATCGACGGGTCTGTGAACCGATCACGCAATACGATTACGGTAGCAGCATCACGGATTGCGGTTTTATCCGCCGTCATCCGGCCTTGCCAAACCCGTGCATCCGCCGCGCCCATTGATAGGCGACCACGGCCCCTTTGAGACGGGGCAGAAGGAACAAGGACAGCGCGACGCAGCCGATCGAGAATGCAATCGCCATGGTCCATGGATCGGGACGCCACTGCACGTAAGAGACATGAAGGGCGGGTGCCAGAAGGTGCCCCACCAGCAGGATCGTCAGGTAGGCCGGGCCGTCATCAGCGCGATGATGGAACAATTCCTGCCCGCATTCCGAACAGGTGTCATTCACCTTGAGATAGCTGTGCAACAGCGCACCCTCACCGCAATTCGGGCATTTGCAACGGAACCCTCGGATCAATGCGGGTTTTGTTGGGCGGTCTTCTTCGAGCGAACTGTCAATAGTTTGGTCAATCATATGTATCTCGCGCATCTTTCCTGAAGGCATATAGGCAGGATCAGACCCAACGGAAAAGGGGGGTGCGTCGCTTTGTGGCGCTGCTGCTTAGCGTATCATTTTCTATTGGCGTTTCAAATAAACCAAAAAAAGTTTTGCCGGAAGCGACGGAAACCCGCCCAAGCCGCGTTTGAATAGGTATCAACAGCGGCAAATGGCCGCCAAATTCAGGGAACTATGTAATGAAAACCAAAAGCTTCATTTCGGCAATCGTCGTAGCTGCAGTTACTGTGACCGGCACTTCCGCTTTGGCCAAGGGCCCGCGTGCGACATTTCAGGAACTGGATGCCGACGGGGACGGGCAGGTGACTCAGGCCGAGATCGAGACACATCGCAACCAGAAATTCACCGTTGCCGATACGGATGGCGACGGCCAACTGAGCGTCGAAGAAATGCAGGCTGCGGCGCAGACCAAGGCCAACGAGCGTGTCACCAAGATGTTCGAAAAGCACGACGCAAATGCGGATGGTTTCCTTAGCGAAGATGAATTGCCGAAACCGCGCCGCGCCTCCAAGATGTTCGAGCGCATCGATGCCGACGGCAACGGTTCGATCTCAGAACAGGAATACGCGGATGCAAAAGACAAAATGGGCCGGAAACACAAGCGGCATCAGAAGTCGGACACCGACAACAACTGATACGGGATGGAGGATCTGACCTCTTATCCCGACATCGAGCATGGCGGAACATCTGCCATGCCCGAGCCCAGCGACGAAGAGTTGCTGGGCCGGTTTTCTGATGGCGATGCTACGGCGGCCCGCCTGCTGACCGGGCGGTTGGGGCCGCGAAGTTATTCCGTGGCTTTGCGAATGCTGGGAAACCCAGCAGAAGCAGAGGACGTGACGCAAGAAGCGATGATGCGCCTTTGGAAGATGGCACCTGACTGGGTGCCGGGGCAGGCGCAGTTATCGACCTGGCTCTATCGCGTAACACTGAATCTATGTGTGGACTTGCGCCGGAAAAAGCGGCCTCAAGCGTTGGACAATGTGGCCGAACCCGAAGATGAGACTGCAAGTGTGGTCGACCAGATGCAGGAGAGTGCCCGCAAGGACGCGTTGCAGGCTGCATTGGAGCATTTGCCGGACCGGCAGCGGCAGGCTGTGGTTCTGCGGCACATCGAAGAATTGTCCAATCCCGAAATCGCGGGGATCATGGATATTTCGGTCGAGGCGGTTGAAAGCCTGACCGCGCGTGGCAAACGATCTCTGACCGCGATACTGGCGGGGCGTCGGGATGAACTGGGGTACGAACATGGCTGATCAAGATAACGAACTCGACCATCTGTTTGCACGGGCGCGTGCGGCGCGAGATACGTTTCCTGACGATCTTGCGGTTCGCATCGAAACGGATGCCGAAGCCATACGTCTGGCCCGGACTGCAAGACCGCAGCGGCGGACATGGCGGCAAAAGATAGGCGTTATCGGGGGGTGGCAAGGGTTGAGCGGTCTTGTAGCCGCAAGCGCAGCTGGCGTCTGGATCGGGTTCTCCGCTCCGGCCTTCTTGCCGGACCCAGTTGATTATTTCATCTCACAAGAGACGACCTATCTGATGGCCGATCTGAATTTAGACGAAAACTATCTGGAGGACGCAGAATGAGCGATCATCCCGCACCCAAACGCAAATGGATGCCGATATTGCTGGTTGTCTCTCTTGCTTTGAATCTGCTGATTGTCGGAGTCATTTTGGGTGCGGCATTGCGCTTTAAAGGAAGCGCTCATGCCGATGCGCCTCCGGGATTTGGCCCGGCGCTGTATTATGCGCTGCCAAAGTCGGATCGAAAGGCTCTGAGGGGTGAGTTGTCGGACCTGCGCGGAAAAGGATCACATCGGCGCAAGCAGGATTTTACTGCTCTTAGTCAAGTGCTTAGGGCCGTGCCTTTCGATCCCGCAGCGGTTGCGAGTCTTTTGGCACAGCAGTCGAAGGCAACTGCTGATCTGCAGACT
This sequence comes from Ruegeria sp. H9, assembly GCF_056532915.1. Classification (NCBI taxonomy): domain Bacteria; kingdom Pseudomonadati; phylum Pseudomonadota; class Alphaproteobacteria; order Rhodobacterales; family Roseobacteraceae; genus Ruegeria; species Ruegeria sp. H9. Next base: position 328,210 of record NZ_JBQFNX010000004.1, read on the forward strand.
GCGCTTCATCAGCAATGGCTGGCCCAGATCTCGGCCATGAATGATGACCAACGTGCCGCTTACGCGGACCGGCTGGAGGACGTGGTTAAACGCGGCCCGCGCAAACACAAAAAACGGGACTGACTAGTCACGCTGCGCTTTGCCGAATCTGTACCTGGTTGCGGCCCGCTTTTTTGGCGGCATAAAGTGCTTTGTCCGCCGAGCTGATCAATCGACCAACCGGGTCTGCTTCGCCTGGATGAGAGAGTTCGGGCGGGGTACATAATTTCACCCCCACGCTGATCGTTACGGGTACTGGGGCCGGACGATCCGGCAGCTGAAAAGGTTTTTCGCAAATTGTTTCACAAATCTGTTTCGCTTGCTTCAGCGCTTGGTCGGTTGAGGTATTCGGTAGCCCGATCATGAACTCTTCGCCGCCGATACGCGCGACAAAACCGGTTTTTCCTATCACGACTCGCAGCCTTTTCGCGGTTTCGGTCAGAACCAAATCCCCCGCGGCGTGACCGTAACGGTCATTGATTGCCTTGAAGTGGTCCAGATCGGCCAGCATCACGGCGAATCCGTGTTCCGTTTCTGGGGCCTGATGCGCGATCTGGTCCAGCGCGCGCATCGCATAGCGGCGATTGAACAGTCCCGTCAGCGGATCGATCAGGGATTCGGCCAAATCCCTGCGCAATGTCGCTCGCAATCTGTCGTCTCGGGTCTTGCGGGCGATCAAAGTTTCAAGCCGCAAGCATATCTCATCTGTCTGAAACCCGCCCATGCAGACCGCATCAGCACCTCGGTCCAGCGCCTCGGCCGCAAGTGCGGGATTATCACCCGGCAACACACCGATCAGCACCGTATTTCGTGTCGCACCGCGCGACCGAAGATCTGCCAGTAGGTTCCGCCCCGAGCTATTCGGTGCAAGCTCAACAATAATCGCGTCCGGGATCGTTCCGGACAGGATGCCTTTGAGATCAGGCAGAGTATGGCCGGTCACACGATGCCGGGTTTGATGGGTCAGAGCATTACTCCACAACGCGCTGGTTCGAACTGTTTGCGTCAGGATCGCGATCTCTGCCGTCGATGGCGGGGCGATCAGCACCTGTGGCGCCTCGCCAAAGCCAATGGTTTGGGCCGAACCTTCAATGTTTAATTCCTGCCGTTCGGCGCGCGTACGTAACAAGCTGCGTACGCGGGCCAATAGAAGTGTATCCTTGAACGGATAGCCAAGCACATCATCCAGCCCGTCCGACAGTGCCTTCAAACGCGCTGATTTGTCGTTTTGCGGTGCAATCGCAACAATCGGCACATCGATCAGAGCAGGATCTGCCGCCATCACTTTCTTAACATCCGCAGCGCTTCCGTCGGGCAGAGTTTGCGCTGTAAGAACCAGATCAGGCCGTGTCCGCCGCAGCAATGCACCAAGCCCGGCCAGTTTCTCACCCTGCACGACATGGTACCAGGCGGCCGTCAACTGAACCTTGAGCATTATACGATTCGTCGAAACACCGTCGAGGACGAGTATGGTGCCTTGTACAGACATAGCCATTCACCGTTTGATTGCATGCGTTGCTAAAGTGTTTATGAGTCTGGTTAACAAACCCTTTCCAACACAGTGTCCGAGGCCAGTTTATGCCGATCTCCGCCAATTCCGCTGAAACTCTGGCCCTGAATGTGCTGGGCTGGCTGGTGGGAAATGATGAGTTGCTGCCCGTTTTCCTGGGGGCGACAGGTGCCTCGGAACAAGATTTGCGCGACCGTGCGGGTGAGGCTGAATTTCTTGGGTCTGTGTTGGACTTTCTGCTGCTTGACGATTCATGGGTGATCGCTTTTTGTGACGCCAATTCCGTGCCCTACGAAGAGCCGGGTCAAGCCCGTGCCGCGTTGTCCGGAATTTCGGATATGCACTGGACCTAACCCAAAGGAAATTTGTTTCATGGCAATCGACGCCCTCGTGTTCGACAAGGACGGTACTCTTTTTGATTTTGCAGCCACTTGGGGTGCGTTCGGGCGTATCGCGATGCTGCAGCTCTCTGATGGAGATGTGCAGCGCGCGACCGAGTTGGGGAAGGCCATCGGATTTGATTTTGAACAAGAGAGCTACGACCCGAATAGCGTAGTCATCGCCGGAACGGTCGATGAAGTTGCTGCAGCCCTTACACCGCATTTGCCTGAGGTATCTCTGGGGCACCTGATCGAAACACTCAACCGGGCGTCAGCGAACGCAGAGCAGATCCAAGCCGTTCCCTTGGCACCATTCCTTGCCGAGCTGCGTCGCGCCGGGCTGAAACTGGGCGTTGCGACGAACGATGCTGAAATGCCGGCCCTGCAGCACCTGCAGTCCGTTGGTGTGCGAGACCATTTTGATTTTGTAGCCGGATATGACAGCGGACATGGTTACAAGCCAGGTCCGGGGCAGCTATTGGCCTTTGCTCAGCATGTCGAGGTCGCGCCATCTCGTGTTGTGATGGTTGGTGACAGTCTTCACGATCTAGAGGCGGGACGCGCCGCAGGGATGGTCACCATCGGGGTTCTGACCGGCATGGCGACGGCCAAAACACTCGAACCGCTGGCGGATGTCGTCTTGCCCAACATCGGGCACATTCCCGGCTGGTTGTCGAAAACCGAATAACCTCGGTTCCAAATCGCCGGGTTGGATAATAAAACCGACAACTCTTGTCGCAGACAGAACGGCGATGCTGAGTCTTCGGGGCTTTCATGGGAGTGAAAGCGCGGAGGATGGTGATGGCTGAGAGCAAGACACGCAAACGTCGCGGTGGTGGACGCGCGGGCGCAGCCGCGAGGCGCGGCGCGGCGGTGATCGAGCAGATGCCCTGGAACCCGCCCACAAACATCGACAAGCCAATCGAGCCGTTGGGACCCGAGGGAATCGAAGCGGTTCACGAAGGTGCCATGCGGATTCTCGAAGAGATCGGCATCGAGTTCTACAATCAAGAAGCCATCGGGATCCTGCGCAAGGCGGGCTGTACAATTTCCGGCGACAACGTCCGTATGGACCGGGATTTCGTGATGGAAATGGTGAGCAAGGCGCCCAACAAATTTACCATCACGCCGCGCAACCCGGAGCATCAGATCGAGATTGGTGGCAAGACCATTCTGTTCGGCAATGTTTCATCCCCACCAAATTATTGGGACATGGAAATCGGAAAAAAAGTGCCCGGCACCCGGCGGATGTGTCAGGACCTGCTGAAGCTGACGCAATACTTCAACTGTATCCACTTTGCAGGTGGATATCCGGTTGAGCCGGTCGATATCCACGCCAGCATACGGCACCTTGATGTGCTTTATGACAAGCTGACCCTGACTGATAAGGCAATGCATGCCTATTCGCTGGGGAAAGAGCGCGTCGAAGACGTGATGGAGATGGTGCGTATCGCGGGTGGCCTGAGCCACGAGGAATTCGAGGCCACGCCCCGGATGTACACTAACATCAACTCGACCTCACCGTTGAAACACGACCATCCAATGATCGATGGCTGCCTGCGGCTTGCGCGGCGTGGGCAGGCAATTGTCGTGACGCCTTTCACTCTGGCCGGGGCGATGGCCCCCGTGACGATGGCTGGCGCAGTGGCACAATCGCTTGCCGAAGCGCTGTGCGCGATTGCGTTGTTTCAGTACGTTCGCCCGGGTATTCCATGCGTGATCGGGACCTTTACTTCGAATGTCGATATGAAATCCGGTGCGCCTGCATTCGGGACACCGGAATACATGCGCTCGACCCAGATGACTGGGCAGATGGCACGGTATTATGGCTTGCCTATGCGGTCCTCGGGCGTTTGCGCGGCAAATGTGCCTGATGGGCAGTCGGTTTGGGAAACCTCGAATTCCCTTTGGGCGGCGGTACAGTCAGGCACCAACATGGTATATCATGCGGCAGGCTGGCTGGAAGGAGGCCTTATCGCAAGCCCCGAGAAATTTATCATGGATTGCGAAATCCTTCAGCAGATTCAGAGGTATATGCAACCGGAACTGACAGCGACGGGCCCGGATGACATCGCCCTTGAAGCGATCCGGTCTGTTGGAAACGACGGGCATTTCTTTGGCATCCAACATACGCAAGATCGCTATACCACCGCATTTTATCAGCCGTTCCTGAGTGACTGGAAAAACTTCGAAGCCTGGGAAGCAGCTGGTGGTATCTGGACTGCGGAACGTGCCCATCGGATGTTCAAGGAGATCGTGAACAATTTCGAAGCCCCGAAGATGGATGAGGCGATCCGCGAGGAGCTGGCCGAGTTTGTTGAGCGCCGCAAGGCCGAAGGCGGTGCGCCGACCGATTTCTGATCGCTGCCCAATCCGCCCTTCAGTTTGGGATTAGATCGGATTCTCATAATCCCGTATCGGATTTTGGGTGTTTGTTAAGCTTTCTGCGATCACTTGAGAGTGTCTTTCAATCTGAGGCGACACATGCACGGGCTGATCAACAGGGCGATCCAATCCTTTGTCTGCGCCACCTACGGGCGTCAATGCTGGTTGCGCGCGACTCATACGGCCGGGCTGGGATTTGACGAGTTCGAGGCGATGTTGATCTATGACACGGAGATATCGACCCGAGTGCTCGACGCTTTGTGCGCTGACTTGAACCGCCCAAAATCCGAATTTCTTGAGGATTTGGGCACTTATCTGGTCTCACACTCGAACATGGAAGATCTACGCAGGTTATTGCGTTTTGGCGGGGTAACCTATTTGGAATTTTTGCATTCGCTTGATGACCTGTCGGATCGTGTCCGCCTTGCCGTGTCGGATCTGAGGTTGCCTGATTTGGAATTGCAGGAACATTCACCCGGAGAATATCACTTGCACTGCTCTGCTGATTTGCCGGGATATTCCAGCGTCATGACCGGTGTGCTGCGCGCCATGGCGGATGACTACGGCGCGCTGGTGATCCTATCCAATGAAGGTCACCAAAGCGGGGCCGAGGTGATTTCGATCACATTGATCGAAAGCGCGTTTGCCGAAGGGCGTCACTTTGATCTCGGGGCACGTAAATCATGATCAAGACCGCGGAGCTTGGACAGTTGCTGGACACCTTGTGCCCGATGTTCGTTCTTGTTGATGGCAAGGGTCGGGTCGAGCAGGTTGGACCAACCCTGCAGAAACTGCGCCCGGATCAACCGATGGCGGGCCAAGATTTTCTGGATATCTTTGAACTGGTGCGCCCCCGATCCATCAAGACAATTGCTGCGCTGATGACGGTGCCGGACCGAAAATTGCATCTCAGGTTTCAAGACCAGCCGCAGACGGCGTTCAAAGGTCTGATCGCGCCGTTTCCTGGCGGAAGCGGGGCGGTCATCAACCTGTCGTTTGGAATTTCGATACTGGATGCGGTACGCGACTATGCTCTGACCAGCACCGATTTCCCGGGCACTGATCTGGCCATAGAATTGTTGTATCTGGTCGAGGCAAATTCTGCCGCGATGGAAGCGTCACGCTCGCTGAACTTGCGTCTGCAAGGTGCGATGCTGGCGGCAGAAGAACAAGCCTACACGGATACGTTGACCGGGCTGAAAAATCGACGTGCGATGGATCATATTCTAGGGCATTTGATTTCGGCGAAATCGAGTTTTGCAATGATGCATCTGGATCTGGATTTCTTCAAATCAGTCAATGATCGATTGGGGCATGCTGCAGGGGACTATGTTCTGCAGCAAGCTGCAAAGATCATGCTGGACGTCACACGCAGCGACGACACGGTTGCCCGAGTCGGGGGTGATGAGTTTGTCTTGATTTTTAAGGGCATGAACGATCGTACAAAGCTTGATGGTATTGCAGGGCGCCTGATTTCACGCCTGTGCAAGCCGATGCAGTTCGATGGGGCAACCTGCCGAATATCGGCAAGTATTGGTACAGCACTCTCGACACAATTCGAAGTGCCCAAGGCCGAAGATATTCTTCATGCCGCCGATCTGGCTTTATACGCAGCGAAACGAAGCGGGCGATCCTGCCACCGTTTCTATTGCGAGCTATCGGATGCGCAGCATTCCGGTTGACGCAGGTGGCCCCCCTTTGCTTCGCTACAGTGTATCCAACATCGCCGCGATGTGTCGCTTGACCTGAGGAAGCTCTGAAATCACGGGCATTACGTGTCCGTGAAAGCTGGCGCGGGCAAGTTCCTCGGGTACATCTTCCAAAACATGGCCTCCGGTGCAGGCAAAAAACGGCAGGCACAGCGCCTTGCCACCGCACCCGGTGGCGGCGTCCGCAATTGATGGGGTTTGCTCAACGAACCCGGTGCGAATGCTATTGAACGCGATAAGCCGACCCAGATTCTCGGCGAAACCCTTTGCGACAATGGCCGGATTGGCGCTGCGGCCCGAGCCATGTGCAGCGATCACAAGATCTGTGTCCGCCGCGCTCCAAACCCTGTTCGTCAGTTCCTGATGTATGGCCGCTGTAATCAGGGCAGGCAGTTCGGGATCGATACCCATGGGGTCCAGAATCGTGACAGAACGCTGGCCAATCCGCTTTGGCAGAGCGCTGGTGACAAACCAGCCGCGCGCCATGAATAAGGGGTAGATAACCGTGTCGCTGGTCAATCCATCAAGGCAATTTTCCAACGCCTGCGGGGCTGCCAATGTGGCCGACGATACCGAAACCCGTTGACATAACTCATCTACCTCTCGCGCAAAGGCTGCTAGCGCAGCTTCTGCAGGTGCAGGGTCCGAGGGTTGGCCATGGGCGACGATAACGGCGTGTGTCATGCAGGGCTCCGGATAGGTTCTGCGATAGATGTATTGCTGGTGGGCAGAGTCAATGCGGTGTTGGCAATTTCGTCATCCCAGTAGAGTCAGCCACAACCAGACCGTCAATATTGACGCGGTTGTTCCGATCAGAACCGACGACGCGGCCACACGTTTGGCATGTCCGTACATGTTCGCGAAGATGTAGCTATTGATCCCCGGCGCCATCGCTGCGGTAAGAACGCCCGAGCGGAACAGGTCTTGCGGCAGCGCCAGAGTTGACCCGAAGAACCAAACCAGGCTCGGGTGCAGCATCAATGAGATACAGCAGACGAAAATAATGGTACGCAGATCGCCCTCGGGTCGGTACTTAACCAGCACGCCCCCCAGCGCGAACAGGGCACCGGGCAAGGCCGCGCGGGTGATCAGGTTCAAGGCTTCGTCTACAACTCCGGGTATGGCCAGTCCAGTGAGGTTTACGACAAACCCCAACGAGATCCCAAGAATGAGTGCATTCTTGAACATGGCCGACAGCACGGATTTCAACATCAGCACTCCGCCGTTGCCGCGGTTTCGAAGCACCTCCATCACCGTGATGCCGAGGCAATAGCAAAAGGGTGAGTGGAACGCGATGATTGTGAAGTTGCCAACTAAATTTTCGACCCCATAGGCGCGCTCGGTAATAGGCAACCCCAAGAGGACCGAGTTTGAAAACAGACAGCAAAATCCAATAGCAACCGAATCCTCCCACGCTCGTCCGAAGATCAGGCGCGCACCGATCATACCAGCGACAAAACACAGACCAGCTGCTGAATAGAAACTGACCAAAAGCCGAGGATCGAAGCTGGTGCCGAGATCGAGATTGGCAATGGCGAGAAACAGTAGGCAGGGAATGGCAAAGTTCTGCGTGAAACTCATTAACCCATCGATATGGGTTTCGCGAAAATAGCCGAACCTCGTCGCCGTGTATCCGGCACCGATGACCAGAAACACCGGCAGGATGACATCAATCAGGCTTTGTAACATGGCGGCGCCATACGGGGTATCGTAAGCGCGTGCAGCAGCATGCCTTACAGGGCGTGCCGGATCACCATGCCATCATAGGCAGGCGTGATATGATCCGGTGTTTCCGCATCGACCGTCGCATAATCCAGATCGATATGCATGTTGGTCAAAACGGCGCGTTTTGGTTTCAATTGGTCGATCCACTCCAGCGTCTTTTCCAGATGGGCATGGGTTGGATGCGGGGAACGACGCAGAGCGTCAATAATCAGGCAGTCCAGATTCGCCAGTTCAGTCATGCTCTCATCATAAAGCTCTGCTACATCAGGCAGATAGACGATGTTTCCCATTCTGAAGCCAAGCGCATCAATCGATCCGTGGTTCACGCGAAATGGCCGAAGTGGGATCGTGCCGCCTGGGCCGGGAATTTCGAACGGCCCATTGATTGTCTTGAGGTCGAGTATGGGCGGATAGGGCGATCCCTCGGGCTGAACGAAGGCATAGCCAAACCGGCTGAGCAGATCGTTCTGCGTGTCACCATCGGCCCAGACGGGGACGCGGGTTTTCATATTGAAAACGATCATCCGCAGATCGTCGATCCCATTCATGTGGTCCGCGTGGGAATGCGTATAGACGACACCATCCAATCGCCCAGTCCCGGTGTCCAGCAATTGGCTACGCATATCCGGTGAGGTGTCGATCAGAACCGACGTAGTCCCATCCGGCCCGTCCCGTTCGACCAGTAACGAGCATCGCCGCCGCTGGTTTTTCGGGTTTTCCGGATCACAATCGCCCCAATGCCCCCCGAGACGGGGGACGCCACCGGATGACCCGCAGCCCAGAATTGTCAGGCGCAGCTCGCTCATGCAGCCGCCTTGTATGTGGCGGCTTTAGTGAAGAGCCGATCAAAATTGGCCTGCGTTTTTGCGGCGAAATCTGCGTAATCCAATCCGAAGACTTCAGCCCCTTTACGGGCGGTGTGTGCGGTATAGGCGGGCTCATTCCGTTTACCGCGATATGGTGGGGGGGCAAGATAGGGCGCATCGGTTTCGACCAGAATTCGATCAACAGGGGCCGAAGCGAAGATATCGCGCAGTTCCTGGCTTCTTGGGAAGGCCGCGATGCCGGACATGGACAGGTAAAAGCCCAGATCAAGCGCGGCCCGGGCCAGTTCTGCCGACGAAGAAAAGCAATGCATGACACAGGAATAGGGCGTATTACGATGCTCTTCGGTCAGAATGCGGGCCATGTCGTCATCAGCAGCGCGCGCGTGGATGATCAATGGCAGGCCAGTGCGCTGGGCGGCCTCGATATGGATGCGCAGCGATTGTTTCTGAACATCTGCCGACTCGGCCGTGTAGTGATAATCAAGCCCGCTTTCCCCAATGCCCACGAACTTGGGATGCTTAGCCAATGCGACCAGCTCATCGACCGTGGCCATCGGCTCATCAGCGGCGCTCATCGGGTGGGTGCCTGCAGCGTAGAAGACTGGGGCGTGAGCCTCGGCGATGGCGCGCACAGCGGGTTCGTTGCGCAGCCGGGTGCAGATGGTCACCATGCGGGTCACGCCAGCCTCGGCAGCGCGTGCTACGATTTCATCCAACTGACCGTCGAAATCAGGGAAATCCAGATGGCAGTGGCTGTCGGTAATTTCGGGGGTGAGGCTCATCAGCTGTGACCGGCGGTTTCCTGTATCTTGAACACCGTATCTAGGACAAGCGAGGCAGGGTCAAGGTTCACCGCCTGCCCGTGTCGTGCGCGCGCCGTGATGAGCGCGGCGACCTCCGCCCATTGGCGGGCCTTGTGCTGCGAGTTAGAGAGGCGCGACAGAGTTTCAGCCTCGTTCGGGGCGGCCTCGGGTATGGAGGCGGCACCTTTTGCACCTGTCAGCGCCAAACGCGAGAGCGCAACGTCGATCAGTGAAAGCAGCAGATCAAACCGTTCGGCAGCCCCCCGCTGAGCTGCCGCTTCTGCCAGTTTCAGGGCGCGCTGGCGGTCGAGCCGGGGAAGGGAGCCCAGAATTGCAATCAGCTCGGCATAAAGCTCTAGCCCGCCGAGATTGATCAAGCGGACGGCATCACCCACTGAACCGGCGGCGAGGGCTGCCAAATGCTCGGCCCGACTAGGGATTTCTGTGCCGGTCTGCGCTAGCGCGGCCTGCATGTCATCTGCGCCAAGGGGTGAAAGCCGCAGCGTGCGGCAACGCGAACGGATGGTCGGCAGCAGGCGCGAAGGTTGGTGTGAAACCAGCAGCAGCGTCGTGCGCGCTGGGGGTTCTTCGAGCATTTTCAGCAGCGCATTGGCGGCGCTGACATTCATTTCATCCGCTGAATCGACGATAACAACCCGGCGACCACCATCGGCAGAGGACAGGCCGAAGAACTTGCCCAGTTTGCGGATGTCATCGACAACAATTTCGTTGCGCAGCCGTCCCTGATCGTTGACGGACCGGGTGATTGCGGCAAGGCCGGGCTCGGCCCCCGCCTGGATTCGGTGAGCGACGGGGTGGTCCGGGTCGATGTCCAACGTCTCAGGCGCAGGAGGGGCACCAAACAACCCGCCTTCATTTGCCGGAGGTGTGGCCAACAAAAACTGTGCAATGCGCCAGGCAAGGGTAGCCTTGCCCACGCCGCGCGGCCCCGTTAGCAACCAGCCGTGGTGCAGCCGGTCCGAGTTATACGCGGTTAAAAACGCCTCTTGGGCCGCATCCTGTCCGAACAGCTTGAGAGTTTCGCGCGGATGCGGGGCACCAGGGGCCTGATCCGGTGTTTGGATATCGTCGCTCATGTCAGCTCAATTGCAGGGACGTCATGACAATATCTGTCACATCCCGCGCAACGCTGTCCATGTCCCGATTGCCGTCGACCACGTGGAAACGGTCAGAGAATTCTTGAGCCAGACCCAGAAAACCTGCCCGCATCTGTTGTTGAAGATCCAAACCGAAATCTTCGAACCGTTCTTCGGTGCCCTGACGACCTTTGGCGCGCAACAGGCCTGTTTCCGGGTCCATATCGATCAGCAAGGTCATATCTGGCTCTCGCCGGATCATCAAGCTGTGCAACTGATCCACCAAACCCCGCAGATCGCCGCGCGACAGACCTTGATACATCCGGGTACTGTCGGCAAAGCGATCGCAGATCACAACCTTGCCCTCTGCCAACGCGGGTTCAATCGTGCGCTCAAGATGATCGCGCCGGGCAGCGGTGAACAGCAGGATCTCGGTCTCGGCCGACCAGCGGTCCGGATCACCCTGCAGCACAAGGCTGCGAATTTCTTCTGCCCCGTCCGATCCGCCGGGCTCGCGCGTCAGAACGACGTCGCGGCCTTGACGCCGCAAGTGCTCGGCCAGCAGGCGCGCCTGCGTGGACTTGCCTGATCCGTCAATGCCTTCGAAGGTCAGAAACGTTCCGCGCGCTGTCACATTTGCTCCAGCGGGGTGTTGATCACTTCTTTCAGAACGATGCCACCCACGGTCAACATACGTACGACAAACCCGCCCAAGGGAACATCCTTTTCCGCCACCAGCGGGCGGCGGATTTCGGGCAATCCTTCGGGTTGGATCACCAACTCGGCCAATTGCTGGCCTTTGCTGACCGGTGCGTTGATAGGGCCGTCATAGACAACCTCGGCCTTGATGTCCTTGTCGCCCAAAACGGGGAACAGCAGGGTCAGATCACCCTCGGGCACCAATCCCACAGTCTTTTCCGCCCCCATCCAAAGCTTGGCCTGGGCTACCGGTTCTTCTGATTTGGCAACTGTCCTCTCGACAAAATTTCGAAACGACCAGTTAACCACGGCCTCAGCCTCCTCTGCGCGCTTGGCAGTGCTGTCGAGCCCTGAAAGTACAAAGACAACCCGTCGGTCGCCTTGTTTGGCAGAACCGACCAAACCATATCCTGCCTCTTGGGTATGGCCAGTCTTGAGGCCATCGGCCCCGATATCAAGCTTCAGCAGCGGATTGCGGTTTCGCGCGTTCGAGGGCGCTCGGCCATCGAATTCGAACTCTTCTTCGGCAAACAGCGGATAGTACTCGGGGAAATCGGTGATCAGCCGGTCGGCCAGAACTGCCAGATCGTGCACTGACATCATGTGCCCAGCAGCAGGCCAGCCGTTGGAATTGGCAAAGTTCGAGTTGTTCATGCCCATCTGCTGCGCCCGCTGAGTCATGAAACGGGCGAATCCGGCTTCGCTTCCGTCGGGGCTGAGCGCTTCGGCGATCACGACACAGGCGTCATTGCCCGAAAGCACGATGATCCCGCGCAAAAGATCCTCGACCCGGACACGATCCTGCGTGTTCAGGAACATGGTCGAGCCGCCATAGCTCATTGCATGTTCCGAGACGGGCAAAGTTTCGTCCAGCGTCAAACGGCCATCGCGCAAGGCTTCAAACGCCACATAAAGCGTCATGAGCTTCGACATGGACGCTGGAGGCAGAGGCTGATCGGCGTCTTTAGACAACAGCACAGTGCCGGTTTTCTGGTCCATCACATAAGCCGCACGCGCGGTGGTGTCGAAGGCATGGGCGGGCAGTGCCAACAGCGCCAACCCGAGGGCCAGTGTGGTGGATCGCAAAGCGGAAAGCATCATGGGCCTCCTGTTTGATCAGTTCTTTGCCGTGAAAGCATCGGTAAACCCAAGGTCTTTCACATCGTTCAACATCGCTCGGCGTTCCGCGCGGGTTGCAACGGGTCCAACCAAAACGCGCCAGACCGACTTGTCCTCGCTTTTCAGCTCCATGACTTCGGCAGCCATGCCATTGCGCCGGATCTTGTCCGCCGCGCTCTTGGCGTTGGATTCTACGCTGAATGTGCCCGCCTGAACAAAAGGTTTTGCCAACCCACTTGTCGTCGCAGCACTCGCCGTCGCTGGTGCCGCCGCCGTTGGTTCAGAGGCCTCGATGGCCGCTGCTGCTCCGGCAATCGGGTCCAGAGGCGTTTCGGTGATTGCGTTAGGGTCTTTCTTTTGCCACCACTTGCGCTTGGCCGGTTTTTCAGCCGGTGCCGTCAGTTCGGGATCCGACAATGCTGCCGTCTGTGTTTCTGACGAAGGGGATTCGGTCTCGGCAGCCGCTGCGGTTGCTGCGCCAGCTGCTGCGACTGCAGTCTCGTCGCTTGGCTTTTTCTGCCACCATTTGCGTTTGGCCGGTTTCTCTGGGGCTGGGGCCTCATTCGCGGCCAATTCACTGGTCGGTGCTTCTGCATTGGTCGGGGCTTCTGCACTGGGCGCATCTTCATCCGACGATGCAACAACGGCAGCCCCGGCAACGACCGCAGCTCCGGTCGCTGCTTCGGTGCTTGGCTTTTTCTGCCACCACTTCCGCTTTTGAGGCTTTTCAGCAGCGCCCGTTTCTGACGCTTCTGCGGTGTCGGTTGTTTCCGAACTCTCTGCACTATCTGTCTCTTCGGCAGGTTCCGCGGCGACAGGTGCAGGGGGTTCTTCAATAGCCTCACGTCGCAACGCGACAACCTGCACCCTGGTTGGAGCACCAGCCAGCATTCCCAATTGCTCGGCAGCGGATGACGAGACCTGCAGCGCGGGTCCCGGCAAATTCCGCTCACGGCGGAACAGTGCACCCGTTACCGATTTGTTGTTGGCTGTATTCTTAATCAGCACCCGTTCGGGTTGAGTCACATTGGGATGCGCCACCCAGATACCACCCAGCGATGGCCGCCCGTCCCACAATCCTGCTTCGGTGACCTGAAAAACCTCGGGGGCTTCAACATCGCGCTGATTGGTCGCGGCAGCCTCGGGGAACAGTTCGAACCGGTTTGTGTTGTCCGCATCTTCGGCGGCCGTATCCTCAGGCGGGTCCTCTGTTGTAAGTAGCCCTTCTTCGCATCCAGCCAATGCTGCCATGGTCACGACCAAAATTGCCAGCCGTTGTGGCCCAAAGCGTGTGCCCGTAGCTCGCTCCATTTTCTCAATCCCTTGCCTGACAAGGCCATTCCGGCCGCGCCCCACCGCGTCATTGCTGGTTCTTGTTGCCAATCTTGTGCGGTCTTTCCCGCAGATCATAGCGCGGGCATCGGGCCATGGAAAGACTGCTACATTCGCTTCGGCAAGATTTCCCGCTTTATGGCTTGCCACCGCGCTCAACTCGTCATAGACCCAGCCTCACGCGGGGAGGTGGCAGAGTGGTCGAATGCGGCGGTCTTGAAAACCGTTGAACGTGAGAGCGTTCCCAGGGTTCGAATCCCTGTCTCCCCGCCACTCATACCTGTCTCACTTCAGTTGTGTTTTTTGACCCGGAATTGTTCCGCAATTCCCGCGAGTTGA
>NZ_JBQFNX010000005.1:0-245596 GCF_056532915.1 Ruegeria sp. H9
CAAACTCTCTGACCTGGGCGTCACCAAAGCCGCCATCCCCGAACTGGTCCAGGGCGCAATCATCGACCCCTCATGCGGAGGGAATCCGATCCAACTCAACCAACAAAACATCACTGAGCTGTTTAAAGTGGCGATCTGACAGTGAGCGCTGAAATCGTTCTCATAATCCTTGCGGCCGCGTTGCTGCATGCGATCTGGAACACGGTTGTAAAAACGGCCGCTGACCGAACGGTCACGCTGGGTCTGGTTGCACTGGGGCATGTTATCCCGGGGGCGCTGATGGTGGCGGTTCTGCCGCTGCCGAATGTCGAGAGCCTGCCATATCTGGCAGGTTCGACCGTTGTTCATTTCGGATATTTCTACATGCTGAATCAGGCCTACCGGCATGGTGATCTCAGTGTGGTGTACCCGATCGCGCGCGGTGTGGTTCCTGCGCTGGTCGCTCTTTGGGCCGTGATATTTGCGGGCGAACATCTGCCGACGCAGGCATGGATTGGGATCGCGGTGATTGCCACCGGCATTCAACTGTCCAGCTGGTCGGTTTTGAGGCAAGGGGTCGGTAGGGCATCGCTTGTTTTCGCATTGGGAACGGGCTGCTTTATTTCCATCTACTCGCTTGTGGATGGCCTGGGCGTGCGGGTGTCAGGCAACATCCTGAGTTATTGGGCCTGGCATTCGGTTCTGCATATCTTTGTTGTAGGCTTTGTCGCGCTACGGCGAGGCGCGCGTGTGCTTGATTTGCCTCTGCGCATCTGGGTGATCGGGATTGCAGGCGGAATGGTGTCGATGACGGCTTACGGCCTAGTGCTTTATGCCAAGAATTTCGCTCCGCTTGGCGTCGTGTCAGCCTTACGCGAAACTTCAGTGATCTTCGCGGCCCTAATCGGATTTCTGTTCCTGGGTGAAGGCAATCCCATGCGACGCCTTCTGGCGGCCGTGATGATGGCTGCTGGCGTGACGCTGATCGCATTGTCGTCATGAACACATGCTGGGATGAGTTGAATGATTCTTGCGAGAGATCTGAAATCCACCTGTCGCGCCGCATGAAATTGCAGGTTTGTTGTGCCATGTTGACCGGAAAAGGCAAAAAAACCAAAATTGTCGCAAAAGATTTACATTTATTGTGGATTTTTGCGCGAAAATGTGACCGAGTCTGAAAATGGATGATGATAGCGTAACCATCCCACATCGTGGCCGAGAGCTGCTGGATGTCCTTGCGCGGCTGGGGGGGTCAGCGCGCAACACTCAGATCGCCCAGATCATGGACGTCTCTGAGGAAACTGTGCGTCGTTTGGTCAAGGCACTGGCGCGCGCGAACAAGGTTGAGCGTGTGCACGGCGGCACATTTCTGTCTCGGGCGCAGGATACACCGATGTTTTCGGGCGCTCTGGAGTATAATGCCGACGAGAAAACCAATATCGCCAAGCGGGTCTGCGGGTTGCTTGAGGACGAGATGGTGTTGTTCATCACCGTTGGCTCGACCATGACTCATGTCGCCGAGCAACTACGTGAGCTGCGGGGTTTGACCGTCGTTAGCAACTCTTTGTCAGTTGTCGCATCCCTGGCCGATCACAATGGCACGCGCGCCGTTCTGGCAGGGGGCGAAGTAATCCGCTCCGAGCGAGGCAGTTTTGGACGTGCGGCTGAAGAACTGGCGTGTCAGTACAGCTATGACGCGGTGATCTGCGGCGCGGATGCACTGTCGCTGGTTGGAGGTGTATTGGCCTCGAACCCGCTGGAGGCGGATCTGACCCGTGCGCTGCAAGGGAACACGCATCGCATGATCGTTGCAGCGGACCACACCAAATTCGGTGCAAAGGCAGCCAACGTGTCTTGCCCGTTCGACAAGGTGACGGATCTGGTGACCGATATCGCCCCACCCGATGCGTTTGCACCCGTTCTCAAGCAAGCTGGGGTCCAAGTGCACATTGCATCGCAATACGATGTCAAATCCGGGCCAGATGAAACAGAGCCCCGGAAGCAAAAAAAGAACAAAGAAACCTCCGAAAGCAAAGCGGGAAAATCGGGCTCTCGGAAACGCAAAACGAAATAAACAAAACCTAGGGAGAAAACATGAAAAAGCTTCTTATGTCTGGTGTGGCCTTTGCCACAATCGGGGGCGCGGCCTGGGCCAATTGTCCTGCTGCAACCGTCGCGGATATGCAGGGCGTCGCAGCCGGTGCTTATCCTCAGCAGTTTGATCTGTCCGAGTTTCAATCAGCTGCAAACTGTACGCTCAGCTTTGCAGAAAACCCGGCTATTGGGGATCTGAACGGCATGATCCGTGGCAATGGCGATCTTGCGGCCGTTGCAGATCGTCTGCCGGCTGACCCGTTGGTCATCGTACCCTATGACTCGATAGGTCAGTATGGCGGTGTTCTGGACGCGCTCTCCAACGCCACAGAAAGCGGCACCTCGGACTTCCTTTCGGTGCGTCACGTCAACCTGTTCCGCTATTCCGACGACCTGCAGACCCTGGTGCCCAACGTGGCGAAATCCTGGGAATGGAACGATGACTTCACCGTGCTGACCGTGAATCTGCGTGAAGGCCACAAGTGGTCGGATGGCGCGCCATTTACGGCGGCGGATATCGTCTTCTGGTACGATAACCTGATGATGGACACCAATGTCATCGCTGAAGCGAAGGATTATGCGCTGGCGGGCGGTGAGCCGATGAAGGTCGAAGCGCTGGACGACACCACCGTCCGCTTTACCCTTGCCGCGCCCAAGCCTGGCCTGACCGAGACATTCTCGTTCACCTATGTGCAGCCCTACCAGCCCAAGCATTTCTTTGAAAAGTTCCACCCGGCGCTGGATGACAACGCCGACGCCAACGCGCAGGCGCTTGGTTATGAAAACGGGTACGAGCTGATCAAGGCCTATTATGGCAACTCGGACTGGATGGATACGCCATCTCCGATGCTGACAGCCGGTGACAAACTGGCGGGTCTTCCCACCGACACCATGCCGACGCTGGAGAGCCATATCCTTGTGAAGGAGAGCACCGAGGGTCGTCACTACGTGGCCAACCCCTATTTCTTCCAGGTCGATACGCAGGGTAACCAGCTTCCCTACATTTCGGAAATGGATGAAACTTACGTTCCGGACGAAGAAGTTCGCACCCTTAAGTTGCTGAATGGCGAGGTCGATTACAAATCGCAAGGTGTTAACCTGACATCTGCTCCGGTGCTGCTCGAAGGTCAGGAGAACGGTAACTACACGGTCGAGGTGAAGCCTTCGATCGGCTATCCGGTTCTGACCTTCAACGTGACCGCAGAAGACGAGGCCAAGCGCGCGATCTTTAACGATATCCGGTTCAGAACTGCGATGTCTGTTGCGATGGATCGCAACCAGCTAAACGAGGTTGTGGCTTTTGGTCTGGGAACACCGACACAGTACATCGGCTTCTCGCCACGTCCCGATTTCATCGACGAAAAATGGTCGAACCATGAGATCGAATTCGACGCAGAGCGCGCCAATGCGCTGCTGGACGAAGTAGGTCTTGTCGACAAGGACGGTGATGGCTTCCGCGACTTGCCGAATGGTGATCCGTTTGTTCTGGATTGGCAGTTCTCGACCCAGCCAGCTTCGGCGCAATTGGTGGAACTGATTGCTCAGAACTGGAAAGACGTTGGCGTCAACACCGCGATCAAAGAGGTGACATCCGACGAATTCCGCGCCGCACAAACGGCCAACTCGCTGGATATGGGCCTATGGCTGAAGAGCCAGCCAGCCGGGTCGATCCTCGGGGACAGCGAGATCTGGGTGCCTCCGTTTGATGGCTATTTCGACGTACGTACAGGTATGCTCTGGGCTGAATACATCAGCTCAAACGGTGAAAACGGTGTTGAACCGCCGGCTTGGGTCGCGGATCTGAAGGCTGCATTGGACACCTATCAGTCCAGTGCACCCGGCTCTGATGCGTCAGTATCCGCCGCGCAGAAGATGGTCGAGATCATGACCGGCGAGCTGCTGTTCCTGGGTACCGTGAATGCTCCTGCCCCGATCTATCACTCGAACAACCTGCAGAACTTTACCGAGTTCAAAACGCAGTCTTACGAGTTCTATCGGACCTATCCTTACCGCCCCGCACAGTGGTGGCTGAGCGAATAAGGTTGAGAAGATAAGAAGGTGGGCGCCCGCGCCCGCCTTCACGCATCCCGCGGGGACAGATATGTTGCAATTCTGCAGATTTGCCGCCACCCGGGCGGTTATGGCGTTGGTCACTTTGGTCATCGTATCGCTGATTGTTTTTTCACTGATGGAACTGGTGCCCGGTGACTGTGCCGAGCGCTATTTGGCGTATAAAAACACCCAAGGGTCCGCGATCACCGTTGCTGACGTTGCTGCAGAACGCGCCCGACTGGGGTTGGATCAACCGTTCCTAACCCGATGGGCCACTTGGTTGTCAGGGGCATTTCGTGGCGATTTCGGCGAAAGCTGCATCCTGCGGGTGAATATTGCACAGCTGCTGGGCGACAAGTTCTGGCTGTCGCTGTGGATCTGCCTTGGCGCTTTGACGCTGGCTTATGCCATCGCAATCCCTGTGGGCATCATTTCTGCCGCCTCGCGCAGTGCGGTACTGAACAACTCGCTGCGGATCGTCAGCTATCTGGGTCTGGCGATGCCGAACTTCCTGCTGGCCCTGATGGTGATGCTGGTTTCAACCGTTTATTTCGGCGAGACACTGACCGGGCTGTTCTCGCCCGAGTACAAAGAAGCGCCTTGGTCTTGGGGCAAGTTCCTCGATTTGCTGAAACACGCCTGGCTGCCGATCTTCATTCTGGGCTGGTCGGCCACAGCCTTTGCGCTGCAGACCGTGCGCGCGTTGATGTCGGATGAGATCGGGAAGCTGTATGTCACCGCTGCTGCCGCGCGGGGCATTTATGGCCGCCGCCTGTTATGGCGCTATCCGGCCCGTCATGCGCTGGGGCCGATCGTCAACAGCCTTGGCTTTGACCTGAACCGGATCTTCAACGAACTGCCCATTGTGGCGCTGATCCTGACATTGACCGAAGCCGGGGCGCTTTTGCTTGAAGCGTTGGCGCGGTCCAATGATCAGCAACTTGCGGGGGCCATCATCTTTCTGCTGACGGCATCAATCGTAACGTTGAATTTCTTCACCGACATTCTGCTTGCGGTGATCGATCCGCGCGTGCGCAAAAGTATCCTCAGGTGACCAGATGACTGCGACAATCGACAACCAAAAGGCAAAAGAAGCCTATTTCACCGCCTCGCAGCGTCAGTTGATCTGGGCCCGATTCAAAAAACAGCGCGCGGCGATGATTGCGGCCACAGTTCTGGTCGTCCTGATCCTGTCGGGCATCTTTGCTCCGTTCCTGTCGCCCTACGATCCGACCGCCGCAGGGCGTGACAAAGACTATCTGAACGGAGCCCCGCAGATTCCAAAATTCTGCGACAAGAATGGCTGCTCGATCCGCCCGTTCCTGCACGGGGTAACCCGCGAACGCTCGTTGGCGACCAATTTCCGCTGGGTCGAGAAAGTGAACGAGGATGAACGCCGATATATCCAGTTCTTCGTTCGGGGCGACAAATATAAGTTGTTTGGAGTCATTCCCGGTAACATCCATCTGTTTGGTGTCGATCAGGGCTATGTTCACCTGTTCGGAACCGACAGTGCCGGCAAGGATATCTTCAGCCGTACACTGCATGCGGTTTGGACGTCGCTACAGGTCGGAACGCTTGGGGTGATGATTTCGTTCGTGCTGGCGCTCGCGATCGGAGGGGTGGCTGGATATTACGGTGGAATGGTCGACAGTGTGATCCAAATGATCACCGATGCGATCCGTACGGTTCCGGCCATACCTCTGTTCATGGCGATTGCGGCCTTTATCCCGCCGGAATGGTCGGCCGAAACAAGATTCTTTGTCATCACAGCCATATTGGGATTGGTCGGCTGGCCTACTTTAGCACGGCGAGTTCGCACCCATCTGTTGACCGAACGCAATCAGGAATATGTGCTTGCGGCAAAGCTTTGCGGTGCATCGCCGGGCCACATCATCCGGCGTCATCTGCTGCCCAGCTTCACCAGTTACATCATCGTCGATCTGGTGATCTCGTTCCCCTATATGGTCCTCAGCGAAACCGCGCTCAGCTTTATCGGGCTGGGGCTGAAAGATCCGGTCAACTCACTTGGCGTGATGTTGCAGAATGTCACCAAGGCGGATGTTCTGCTGAATTACCAATGGTATTTCATCCCGGTCATCTTCTTTGTCGTTCTCGTGATGTCTTTCGTGTTCGTCGGCGATGGCCTGCGCGATGCGGCTGATCCTTATTCGGAGACCCGCAAATGAGCCTGATCGATGTCGAAAACCTGTCCGTTCAGTTCAAAACCGATGAAGGGTTGATCACGGCGGTTGAGGATGTTTCGTTTTCACTCGTCCCAGGCGAGGTGCTCGGGCTGGTCGGCGAAAGTGGATCGGGAAAATCAGTGACGGCAAAGTCACTGATGAAACTAAATCCACCCAACGCGATCTATGCGCCGGAAAGCCGGATCGATCTGCATCTCGACAGCGGCCCGGTTGATATCATGGCGCTGAAGCGGCCCAAGGACATGGAGATTGTGCGCGGCGGGGCGATCAGTATGATCTTTCAAGAGCCGATGGCCAGCTTTGCC
Organism: Ruegeria sp. H9; assembly: GCF_056532915.1. Classification (NCBI taxonomy): domain Bacteria; kingdom Pseudomonadati; phylum Pseudomonadota; class Alphaproteobacteria; order Rhodobacterales; family Roseobacteraceae; genus Ruegeria; species Ruegeria sp. H9. Next base: position 6,638 of record NZ_JBQFNX010000005.1, read on the forward strand.
CCCGCGATCACCATCGGCAAGCAGATGGTTGAACAGTTGCTGATCCACACGGATCTCAGCAAAAAGCAGGCCAAAGAACTATCGATCGAAATGCTGGACCGGGTGGGTATCCTTGAACCAGCGGCCCGGTTCAACCAATACGCTTTCGAATTGTCGGGCGGGATGCGTCAGCGGGCGATGATCGCCATGGCGCTTTCGACCAAGCCCAAACTGCTGATCGCGGATGAGCCGACAACGGCGCTGGACGTGACCATTCAGGCTCAGGTTTTGGATCTGATGAAGGATCTGGTGGCCGAGTTCGGCATGGGCATCGTCTTCATCACCCATGACCTAAGCGTCGTCGCCCAAACCGCCGACCGGGTTGCGGTGATGTATCTGGGTCGGATCATGGAAAGCGGACCTGTGCGTGAAGTGATCCGCCATCCGGCACATGCCTATACGCGTGGCCTGCTGAACGCGTTACCCAAACTCGATGATCTGGACGCACCGCTAACCCCGATCCCCGGCGATATCCCCTCACCTCTGGAGCGGCCATCAGGCTGCGTGTTCCATCCACGCAACCCGGAACTCAAACCCGGATCGCGATATGAAACGGAACGCCCACCCTTGACCGAGGTCAGCCCCGGCCATTTCGCAGCCATTTTCCCCGAAGACGTGCCAGGCCAGCCATGACAAACGCATTGATCAAAACCGAAAACCTGTCAGTCGAATTTCCCCTTGGTGGCGGGTTGTTTAACAAGCGCACGCTGAAGGCGGTCGACAACGTCTCGATCGAAATCCCGCGAGGGGCTTTTGTTGGGGTGGTCGGCGAGTCCGGCTCGGGCAAGACAACACTCGGCCGCGCATTGCTGAATGCGGTTCCAATCACCAGCGGTGGCGCAAGCTATGATGATGGTGAAGAGCAGTTCGATCTGACCAAAATGTCGGCAACCGATCTCAAGTCCTATCGCCGTCGGGCTCAGTTGATTTTTCAGGACCCTTACGCGGCGCTTAGTCCTCGGATGACCGTGCGTGATATCATAGCCGAACCGCTGGATGTGATGGGCCTGACCGCATCGCGTGAGGAAACCGATGCGCGGGTTCGCGAGATTGCGGGCAAATGCCGGTTGAACCTTGAACATCTGCGACGCTATCCGCACGCGTTTTCGGGCGGTCAGCGTCAGCGGATTTCTATCGCGCGGGCTCTGGCCTGCAACCCGCGTTTTGTAGTTGCCGATGAATGCGTGGCGGCGCTGGACGTGTCGATTCAGGCGGATATCCTGAACCTGCTGAAATCCCTTCAGCGAGATATGGGCCTGACCTTCATGTTCATCAGCCACGATCTGTCGGTTGTGGCCCATACCTGCGATTTTGTGGTCGTGATGTATCACGGCAAGATCGTCGAAAGCGCCCCGACGCGCGAACTGTTTGCCGCACCCAAGCAAGACTATACCAAGCGGTTGCTGGATGCGATCCCATCGCTGGACCCCGATCATCGAATGCGTGCCTGATCAGGGCGCGCTAACCTGCGCCTGTCCGGTCTCGGTCAGCACAATCTCGGTCGCGCCATCTGCGCTGCGCTCGCTGGGTGGGACAAGGACATCGATGCCAGGCCGGTCGGGGCCAAAGGTGTTGCTGACTCGGCGGACTGAACTGAGAATGGCCAGCAGCGCCGGAGACGTCGCCGCCACGAAATGAGATGATCCCGCATCGCTGTTGAATGCAGTCGTGTCGATCACGCTGATCGGATATTCGGCCAACGCGTCGACCGAACTGATATTACCCAACCTCTGACTGTCCGCGGTGCCACGCAGCCGAGCCGACAGGTTCAGAATCTTGTCCTTCTGGGACACCATCACCACAAACGGATCGGGCGGGCTCTTGATGCTGTTCATCTGGGATCGGAACAGATCCACATCCAGATCAGGTGAGATCAGGATGACCCCCTCAAGATTGCGGCTTGCCCACCCCGGCTCGCGGAGTTCGGCTTGCCGCATCATCTCCATCGATAGTGCGCTGCCCATCGAATGCGCTATCAGGACGACCCGCTTTACGCCCATTGATTTGAGCAATCTAATGGTCTGTTCCAGCCCGTCTCGGGCAAACAGCATACTGTCCAGATCATAGGCGTAACCGGTGCCGCGTGCCTTACTGGGCCAGGAATAAATCAGAATAGTTCCGGGGATACCGATATCATGGCTCAGCTGAGCGGCCCGAAATGCGGTCTCGGTCTGCGTGGCGTTATACCCGTGAACAAAGATGACCACGTCATCCACGCCACGCAGACGGGACTTCAGATCCTGCGGACCAGAGAACTCGGTAACATCGGCCACGACAAACTGTTTGTTCGGATTCGGGTTCGCGTATGAGAACTTGAGTTCACCCGGCGTGTGCGACGGCGGAATCGAGACGGTCATCTCAAGGTAACGCAATGCCTCGGCACGGTTAGCTCCGTAGCTGCCATCCGGCTCGCGCGCCCGGGTAGTGGCGGCAAAGACCGTGGCGGGGGTGCCGACCTTAAGGGCTTCGGGTGTGATCTCTGTGATAGACCGATCCGCACAGGCGGTCAGCACAGACAGCGTCACAATGATGATGAAATAGCGCAGCACGCTCTGCCCCTGTGAAGTTACAGGGCTACGCTACCGTATTCCCGCCCCGCGTCCAGCCTGAGGGCACGACTCATTGGCAAAATCCGGCTGGCACCTGTTACAAAACGTAACGGCTGAGGTCTGTGGATTTTGTCAGCTCGCCAAGATTGTCATTCACGAAACCTGCATCGACGGTGATCTCAGCCCCCGCCTGATCCGGTGCGGTGAACGAAAGCTCTTCGAACACGCGCTCCATCACCGTGTAAAGCCGCCGCGCACCGATATTCTCGATGCTTTGGTTCACATCCGCCGCAATCCGGGCCAAGGCTGCGATCCCGTCTTCGGTGAAACTGACCGTGACCTCTTCAGTGCCCATCAGGGCAGTATACTGCAGGGTCAGAGCGTTGTCGGTCTCGGTCAGGATACGTACGAAATCCACTTCTGTCAGGGCGCGCAGCTCCACGCGTATCGGCAAACGGCCCTGAAGTTCTGGCAGCAGGTCCGAGGGCTTGGCGATGTGAAACGCACCGGATGCGATGAAAAGGATATGGTCGGTTTTCACAGGGCCATGTTTGGTGCTGACAGTGGTGCCCTCGATCAGAGGCAGCAGGTCGCGCTGAACCCCTTCCCGGCTGACATCGCCTCCGCGCGCATCGGATCGGGCGCAGACTTTGTCGATCTCATCCAGAAACACGATGCCGTTCTGTTCGACCGATTCCAAAGCCACACGGTTGACAGTTTCGTCATCCAGCAACTTGTCGGCCTCTTCGCCAATTAACGCCTCATAGCTTTCAGCCACAGTCATGCGTTTCTTGACGGTCCGTCCACCGAAGGCCTTGCCGAAGATATCACCCAGATTCATCATCCCCATCTGACCACCCGGCTGGCCCGGAATATCGAACATCGGCATCGGGTTCGTGGTATCGGACAGTTCCAACTCGATTTCGGTATCGTCCAGCTCACCAGCCTTCAGCTTCTTGCGGAACATCTCGCGCGTCGCTTCGCGGGCGTCGGTTCCTGCAATCGCCTCGATCACGCGATCCTCGGCGGCCTGATGGGCGCGGGCTTTGACATCCTCGCGCATATACTCGCGGGTTTGCAGGATTGCGGCGTCAGCCAGATCACGCACGATCTGTTCAACGTCCCGACCGACATAGCCGACCTCGGTGAATTTGGTGGCTTCAACTTTGATGAAGGGTGCGCGGGCCAGTTTGGCCAGACGGCGGCTGATCTCGGTCTTGCCAACGCCGGTGGGTCCGATCATCAGAATGTTTTTCGGATAGACCTCATCGCGGATGTCATCTGGCAACTGCTTGCGCCGCCAGCGGTTGCGTAGCGCCACGGCGACGGCGCGTTTCGCGTCTTTCTGCCCGATAATAAAGCGGTCCAGTTCCGAGACAATCTCGCGCGGGGTCAGGTCGGTCATATGTGTTCTATCCGTATGTTTCGCAGCGGAACCTAATCATACGGCGCGAAAACACAAGCCGATCACGAGAAGATCACGGTAACTCACGGGCAGCACACGGAATTTCGTGGTGATGTGAATCGCCAGATGCACAGCGTCTGCGGCATAACCTTTCGCGACGGACTCTGCGTCCGTATGACATTAGGGAGATACCTCATCATGATGACTCGTCGTTCGCTTTTTGTGAAAGCTGCAGCTACCGGCGCGGCCCTGTCTCTGGTCGGCACCACCGCTGCCCTGGCCGGTGGCGCAAAAAAGAAAGGCACATTTGAAGGCCGCTCGAACCACGTCACTACCGGTTCGGTAAAACTGGTCAAAGATGGCGAGCGTTACATCGTTGAACTGGGCGATGACTTTTCGCTGGACAACGGCCCCGACCCGCGTGTCGCATTTGGTAAGGACGGCACATACGCCCCAGACAGCAAACTGGGCGCGCTGCTGCACCTGACCGGCAAGCAATCCTATGCCGTGCCGCCAACCATGGATGTCTCGGGCTACAACGAAGTTTACATTTGGTGCGAGGTTGCTGGCGTCCCGCTGGGAGTTGCTTCGTTGAAGTAATCACACCCTTCAGGGGTCGGGCTTTCCGGCCTCTGACACGCCGTTAGGTGACAGGGCAACTGTCTGTTACACTCGCCTCAAGATATTGGAACTGGGGGCGTTTTCATGACCAAGATTGCCAAGATCACCCTGCTGTTTGTGGTCTTTGTTGACCTGATCGGACAAGGGCTGGTGTTTCCCATCATCAACTCCCTGATCATGGAAACGAAGTCCGGCTTCTTGCCGGAAAGCACAGCCATGGGCACAAGGCACTTTTATTATGGTCTGGTGATCGGCTGCTTCTTCCTGTCTTGGTTTCTGGGGGTGGTCTATGTCTCGAAAGTTTCAGACTCCATCGGGCGCAAGAATGCTCTTCTGGTCTGTTTGACCGGGGCGCTGGTCGGCTACGCCCTGACCATCGCAGCGCTTTATCTCAACAGCCTGCTTCTGCTGATCATTGGTCGTTCAATCACCGGGTTTACGGCTGGAAATCAGCCCATCGCACAAGCGGCAATGATCGATGGCAGCACCGACGCTGCCGACCGCGACCGCAACATGGGTTATATTGTGACCGGTGTCAGCTTTGGCTTGGTCGGAGGACCGATCATAGGCGCGGTTCTGTCCGATGCAGCCTTATTGGGCAGCGCGGCGACATTGAAAACACCTTTCTACGGGGCGTTTGTACTGGTCCTGATTGCAATCTTTCTTGTGACCGCGTTCTTCAAGGATACCAGAACCGAGCGTGAACCTTTTGTTTTCCGCCCACGCGACATCACCGACAGTCTTATTGCTGTGCGCGAGCACCCGCTGGTTCTGAAGATCATGCCAGTTTACGCCCTGTTCATGGTCGCCAACGTTACTTTCTATGTATTCGTCGACAACTTCCTGACCAGCGCGTGGGGTTATGGCGTAATTGGGGGCAGCATGGCGATGGTGGTCATTGGCGTTGCGCTGGCCTTTTCCAGCACCTTCCTTGTGAAACCAGCGCAAGAGAGGTTCAGCAAGCACCAGATCATCTACACCTCATTGGTCACCATGGTGATCTGTGGCTTTGCCTTCGCATTCAGCCCCAGCGGGGTGCTGAGCTATATTCCGGTCTTTTTCTTCTACTTCTTCTTCGGCGTTTCTTACCCGACGCTGCTAGGCCTGTTCTCATCCAGCGTTGCCGAAACGGATCAGGGCTGGGTCATGGGCGTGACCACAGCCGTGTTCTGCCTAGCAGGCGGTATCATGTCCCTGATCGGAGGCGGATTGATGAGCATCGACATCCGCGTCCCCTACTACATTGTCATCGTCACTGCCCTGATGGGCCTGATCGGGATGCATCTGAGGTGGAAGGGTAAAGAGATCAAAGCGCTATTGGCGTAAAGAGCAGCCGATAGAGCGGAGGGGGTCACCTACTCCTGCTCTTCCTCAATTTCTTCTTCGTCAAGTTTGCGCTGGCTTTCCTGTAATGGCGCGCGCTCTATCAGTGCCCAAATTTCCTTTTTGGTCTTCTTTGAAACAGCGCCTCTGGCTTCCAGCTCGATCAATAGCGAGCGTGTCTGATCTTCGGTACAGCCAATTGTTCTGCTGAGCCGTTCCAGAGTTTTGAACTTGTATTTGGTATCCCTCAACATGGACTCAAGCAGCTTCTTGCGAGGCTCTTTCCATGTCTTGGCGTGCTTCCGGCTTCGATATTCCTCAAGCACAATCGGCCCAACAATGCCGCCAATCAGCCCACCAAATATCGCTGCCAGAACCGCACTCATGACCCGATCGTCTCAACCGTCAGATTGCCGTTGGTATACACGCAGATATCCGCAGCAATTGCCATAGCTTCACGCGCTACATCCTCGGCTGGTTTGTCGCTATCCATCATCGCACGGGCCGCCGCCAGGGCAAAGTTGCCGCCCGACCCGATTGCAGCGACGTTGTGTTCCGGCTCAAGCACGTCCCCTGCCCCAGTGATCACGAGCAGATCCTTGCCGTCGGTCACAATCAGCATCGCCTCGAGCTTCTGCAGATACTTGTCGGTGCGCCAGTCCTTGGCCAGCTCGACTGAAGCACGCGCCAGTTGGCCGGGCGTCGCCTCAAGCTTGGCTTCCAGACGTTCCAGCAGCGTGAACGCATCCGCCGTAGATCCGGCGAATCCGGCGACCACTTCGAACCCGCCCGGTGTCAGGCGACGCACCTTTCGCGCAGTGCCCTTGATCACGGTTTGGCCCAGGCTGACCTGCCCGTCCCCGGCGATGACAACCTGCCCGCCCTTCTTGACGCCAATAATAGTGGTGCCGTGCCATCCGGGAAAATCGCTGTCTGCCATGAATGCCTCCGTTATCCGTGCTGCCATATATGGGCCGGGCACGGGTTCTGCGCAACCGGTTCTAAAAATGCCCAAAAGATATGCAGTAAACGCAAACCGGGGCTGTTGAGTCAGCATTTGTGAGACTCAGCCGCTGGAGTTACATGAGGCTTACAACCGACAACGGGTCGGCTGTTTCTGTTAAAAGGACTAAGCACATGGCAAACGCAATCGCAAAAACCCATGCGCCGCGCGGAGCAGTCACCATCCTGCACGCAGTGGACGCATTCTCTCATGCATTCGAAAACGTTGTCGAATGGTACAAATCATATCAGACACGCAACGAACTGTCGCAACTGAGCGACGAGCAGCTGGAAGACGTCGGGCTGACCCGCGCTGATATCTCCAAGTTCTGATCCAGGATTTGAACACTTATAAGATGAGCCGCTCGATTGAGCGGCTTTTTCTTTTTCAGCTTTCGACGAATTTACCTGCGAGATCAGGCAGATAAGCCTCAACTGCAGCAGTGGCTACGACATGCCGGGTACCCGCCTCGGCATCCTCGACATCCAGTCCCCCTTTGACCGCCCGAACCGAGGCGTGGCCCCGCGGCAGATCCGAGGCGACAAGATCACAATCAACCTTCTCAGGCTGCTGAACGCCAATCGTGACCTCAACGCGCATCTCCTCATGGCTGATGCCCAGTTTGGAAAACAGCGTGATGGACGAGTGGTGCAGCGCGTCCTGAACAGCGCGTCGCGCGGCCTTGGTATAGTCCTGACCATACAGATCGTTGCCGGTCCCCATCTCCAGAATAATACGTTTTTCCGTCATCGGGCGGGCTCCATATCAAATGAGACTACGATCGCGGCGTTGGCGATCACCGTGCGACCCTCAGAATGGGGCTTGTCGATATCCAAACCACCATGTGTGACCGTGATGTTGGGCTGGCCGTAGGGGAAAATGGCCTTCAACGCCTGCGAATCCACCCGGTCCGGTTGCTGTACACCGATTTCCGCGTCGATGATCATGGCCTCTTTCGGGAATCCGAACAATTCCGCCATATTGACCGAGTTATGCCAGAGCGCATCCTTGAGCGCGCGCAGCGCTGCTTCGGTATAGTCTTCGCGCCGAAGCGACGTACCCATACCGAATTCCACCAATACCCGAGTTTTGGGCATGTCGCCTCCTTATTTCTGATGACCCGACAATCTGCACGAGTTCTTGCGAATTGAAAGAACCAGTACAGTGAACTGCATCCGGCCAAACCACGAAACCCGAATGTTTGGTGTGTACCGCAGCTATCGACTAGAATTCTGTCTGTTTAAGCACACGATCTATGAAAGGTTTGATTCCATGACGTATTTTCGGCTCATGTCATCATTATTGTTGTTTGGATTTCTGGCGCCAAGCGTATCCGCTGAAGTCATAGAAAACAAAGCGAAATTTATGAACCTGATCGTTGATAAGAAGCTGGTTCAGGGCGAAACCTGGGTGACTATTCACAAGGACGGCACGGTTGAGGGCAAAGGCCCGAAAGGTGGCAGTATCAGCGGCACGTGGGAGTGGAAAGACAGGTATTACTGTCGGAGAATCGTGATCGTCGGTGAAGTGATGCCCCACGACTGTCAGGTGGTTTCAATCGCAGACGACACCGTTACATTTACCCACAAGGACGGCGCGGGAGTATCGGTGAGGTGGACCATCAAGTGAGTCTAAACTCTTGTCACGCAGTGGCTTTCATAAAAAAAGGCGCCCAATGCGGGGCGCCTTTTTGCGTTCGAACAGTAGCGAAGGTCAGATCGACTCGTCGATCCAGCTTTGCAGGGCCGCTTTCGGGGCCGCGCCAGCGCGGTTCGAAACCACCTGACCGTCTTTGAAAATGAACAGCGCCGGAATGCCGCGCACGCCCATGGCCGCGGCTGAGTTTGGGTTGCTGTCGACATCGACCTTGGCAATCTTCACCTTGCCACCATATTCGCTGGCCAGCTCTTCCAGGGCGGGGCCGATCTGCTTACAGGGGCCGCACCACTCGGCCCAGAAATCCACCACGACGGGGATATCGGAATTCTTGACTTCGGCGTCAAAGGTGTCGTCGGTAACGGCTACGGTCGACATGTCTGTCTCCTGACTGGGAATGCTTGGGCTCAGAACCTAGGTGCGGCACCGGGCAAGGTCAAGATATAGGGTTCGGTGTCAGGGCGTCCGTCACCATATCGTGTGGCAACCACATCAGGTGCGCGGTTCGCGTCCACAAGATAGCGGTGCGGATACTGTGATTGGGATAGATTTGCGACAGGGCATGGGCGTAGGCCGCCATCTGGCGCAACAGCCCTTCGGGGCAGGATTCTGGCCCGGTCGGAACAGTCGCATTGGATTTGAAATCAATTACATGCACCTCTTTATCCGTGATAATCAGCCGGTCGATGACCCCATGCATTCGTGTGCCGTTCAGATCGGCAGAGACCGAAACCTCGGTCAGCGCATCCGAGCCAAAGACCGGTTTCAGATATTCGGCCGTCAGCACCGAAGTGGCCTCAGTCAGCAGATCTTGCCGCTCAACATCTTGCATATCGGCCAGAAGCCGTGCGCAAAGCTGCGGCCATTGATCCTGTGCGGCAGCAGGAAGATGTTCGAGCAATAGGTGCAGCTGCGATCCACGTCGTTTCGCCGCCTCTTCATCCTGCCCCGCATCTCCGGGCAAGGCCTTCGCACCCCCTAGATCAGAGGGGCTGAGCGTTTCGGCTGGCGCGGGTGCATTTGGCGCGGGGTGGTCAAAAAATACAGGCAAATGCTGTTCGTTGTGCGGGATGCTGCCCTGTTCAACGGCAGGCAAAGCCTCCCAATCTCCATGCGCCAGTCGAAGGGTCTGGGTGCCGGGAACATGAGTAGCCCCTGCCCGCGCCATCGCGGCCTCAACCATCTGATACCAACTGTTGCCATCCTTGCCTACATCCCCGGCGGCCGCCACTATTAACCACTTTTCTGCCCGTGTTAGAGCCACATAGAGCAGCCTCAGCCGCTCATTCTCCTCGCGCGTTCTGGCTTCTTGGCGCGCAGCTGCGATCAATGCAGGTGAGGCATCAGAAGGCACTTTCCACAACGGAGTATCGCCCGCCATCATGATCTCTGCATCTCGTGGTGGCTGTCGTTTACCAGTGTCCGGCAGGATTACGATCGGTGATTCCAATCCCTTCGAGCCATGAACGGTCATCACCCGGATCATATTGCCGACTCCGCTCATCTGGCGCTTGATCTCCAGATCGTCGGTTTGCATCCAGACCAGAAATCCGGTGAGGCTTGGGATATCTGTCCGCTCATAGGCCAGCGCCTGCGACAGCAACGCGTTGATACCATCCTCAGCCTCGGCCCCAAGCCGGCCCAGCAGTTTGCGTCGCCCGTCATGGCGCGTCAGGATACGTTCGATCAGATCATAAGGACGCAGAAAGTCGGTTTGATCGCGTAGGTCGTTCAGAATCGCAAGCGTTACCGGGAACTCCTCGGCACGATTGCGCAACGCTGCCCATAGATAAGTTTCCTCCCTGCGATGAGCCAGATCGAACAACTGTTGTTCCGTCCAGCCAAACAGTGGGGATTTCAGGACTGTCGCCAGGGATAGGCTGTCTTCGGGTGTGGCCAGAAAGCTCAGCAAAGCAGCCAGATCCTTGACCGCCAATTCCGCGCCCACCTTCAGGCGATCTGCCCCCGCGATGGGCAGGCCCTCGCTTTTGCAGGCGCGAATGATCTCGGCAAACAGGTCCGAGCGGCGTTGGACAAGGATCAGAAAGTCGCGGGGTTGCACTTTGCGCCGGACAAATGTCCCCGACGCATCGCCATCATCGGGAATGGTAGCGCCATTCCTGATCATATCCTTGATTGACCGGGCAACCTGTTCTGCAAGAATGACGGTGTGATGCCGTGCGCCGGGTCGATCAACGGGATCGGTCCAATCGCTGTCATCCTCGTCTTCAACTTTCTCGATCACCGGCCATAGGTCGACGCGCCCAGGAAGATCGGCCTTGAATGCCCGGTGTAAGGCATCCTTGTGGAACCCGGCCCCTACATGGTTTTCGAACAGTATATCGACCAGCCCAAGGATCGCGCTGGACGAGCGGAACGAATATTCCAGCGTTGAATCCCACAGTTTAGAGCCTGATTCTCGAAGTTTCCGCCCAAATTCGGCCTGCATCTGGTCAAAGGCTTGCGGGTCGGCGCCCTGGAAGGAATAGATCGACTGTTTCTTGTCGCCGACCACAAAGATCGTGCGTTCAACTCCGGATCGGGCCCCTTCCCCGCTGGTAAATTCCTGAGCCAATTTTTCGATCACGTCCCATTGATCCGGGCTGGTGTCCTGCGCTTCGTCCACCAGAATGTGATCGATGCCACCGTCGAGCCGGTACAGCACCCATTCTGCGACCGCCGGGTCGTTCAGCACCTGACGTGCGCGCAGGATCAGGTCATCAAAATCCAGCCAACCCCTAACCTGCTTGCGCCGCTCGTATTCCGGAAGGAAGGCCGCGGCAAAGCGATGTAATACATGGGTTTTCTGGGCCGCAACCAGCGCCAGTCGTTGTTCCCGCGCGGCTTCAACCCGCAGCATCAGGGCCTCGAGCTGGGGCATCCGATCTGCCAGCACCCCTTCACGCAGCGCCTTGGTTGGAAAGCTGTTGAGTTTTGCGGCAAAGGGCTCTTTCGCGCCCTTACCCGTCAATAGGACGTTTTCAAGTATCGTCAGTTTGCTCAGCCGGGCGTCGGTAAAACCGACAAGCTTGTCGGCGGCCTTGGCATTGTTCCCTCCGCTTTCCGAAAGCGCGGGCAAAATGGACTGGATCAGTTCGACCTCACCGCCCAGAAACACGTTACGCAGCAGGACCTGTTCATCAAAACCTTCGGGCAGATCAAACCGTTGCAGAATGTCCGGCCATTGCAGCACATGTTCAAACTGATTTCGTTTCTGCGCAACAGCGGCAGTCAGTTTGTCAAAACCGGTATCGGTGACAAAGCGGGCAACGTCTTCGATCAATTCGGCCTGAGGGCCGTCGGCAAAACTTTCAATGATCTCTTCGCGCAGCAACGCCGCAGCCCGGTCTTCCATTTCGGAGAACTGAGGGCTGACCCCCGCCTCAAGCGGGAACCGTCGCAGCAGCGAAGCACAGAAGGAGTGGATCGTTTGGATTTTCAGGCCACCAGGCGTCTCAATAGCGCGGGCAAACAGGGTCCGTGCTTGCGCCAACCGGTCGGGATCGATCACGCCCGGTACGCCAAGTTCGACCAACTCAGACAGAAGGTCGCCGTCGCCCAACATTGCCCATTTGCCAAGACGTTTGAACAACCGGTTCTGCATCTCGCTGGCCGCGGCCTTGGTATAGGTCAGGCACAGGATATGCTGCGGCTGTACGCCATCCAGCAACAGCCGCGCCACCCGGTCGGTCAGCACCCGGGTCTTGCCCGAGCCCGCATTGGCCGCCAGCCAGGTTGAGGCGTCCGGGCGCGCGGCCTGAACCTGCCGTTCGGTGGCATCATTGCGGGGGGTCATGTCAGGTCCTCCGGTTCGGTTTCCGCCGAACGATCCCACTCGCCGAACCGGGCGAGGTGATCATAGTCCCCTATATCTGTGTCCTTGTGCAGCATCCTGCGTGAAGAGAACCCCTGATCAGGCTCTAAATAGGCTGAAATGAGCTCTTTCAGTTCGGCCAGCACCTTGTCGGTCGGCTCTTTCTGCAGCGGTGCGGGCACTTCTTTATAGGTGCCGCCCATGCCAATGAAGATCGCCTGTGCAACGGGAAGCGGATCGAATCCTTCGATACCGCCCTGCTCGGCCATTGCAGCTTCGATCAGCAGTTGTTTGTCGAATTTGGCTTGCTGACTTTCTGTCGGCGGAGTGCCCGTCTTGTAGTCGATGATACGCAAAGCCCCCTGCCCGCTTCGATCGATTCGGTCGGCACGTCCGGCAATGGTGAAGTCCAGCGGCGTCAACGCCAGCCGCATTCCAACTTCAAATGCTACAGGCCCGCCATCGGCGCGGCGCTGAATCTCGGCGGACAGAAAGCTATCGGTAATCCGCTCTAGCCGCGCCAGCCACAGCTTTCGGGCAGTTGGCCACGCAACGTGGTCGTCCAGCAGAGCTTTGGCGCGTTTCAGGAAATTTTCTCGGGTCAATAAAGCCGGATCCAGAACGCTGTCACGCACGAATTGTTCCATCACCTCGTGGATGACGATACCGCGTAGCAGGGCATCTGGCGCCTGAACCAGCGGGTCCAGTTGTCTCAATCGCAGGATATGCCGGGCATATATGGCGTACGGATCGCGGATCAGGCGTTTGATTTCGGTCACCGATAGCCGCCGTGGCCGCGCCGCGACGGGTGGTCGTGGCGACGGGCGGTGCGCGGGTGCGATTCGGGGTGCATGTTCCAGCATCTCTGCCCAATCCAGCCACCGTTGGCCCCGCGCTTGCATTGCTTCTAACGCCCTAGTTCCACCCTGTTCAGGTAGGCCTTGTAACAGGTTGGTCATGCGGTTCAGCCAACGGGATGGTACGGTTTCCGCATCATCCGAGCGGGTAGCGCGGGTCAAAACCACCTCTGCAGCACCTGCCGCCTGCTGGAAGTCATGCGCGGACAGACCGATCCTGCGTTCGGGCAGTAAAAGACCGGCCTCATTGCGCATCTGACGGTTCAGCCAGGGGTCGGGCGCAGCAGCCTCGGGCCAGCTTCCTTCGTTCAAGCTACCCAGAATTAGCAGATCCGCACCCTGAACGCGCGCTTCCAGGGTGCCCCAGATCATCAGATGCGGGTGAGGTGCATCACGGTCGCGGACTTCTTCACCTGCCAACAACGCGCCCAGAAGGTCGGCAAAGTCATGGGCGGTCATCGCACCGCCATGCTGTGCTTCGGCTTCCAAAGTGGAGATCACCGCAAGCGCCTTCTGGCCCGCGTTCTTGTCCCACAATGTGCCAGATTCACCGGTTGCACCTGCCGAGATCATCTCGGCCAGCGTGCGAAGCCGGGCGACCCAGTCCGGCAGTGGCTGTTCGGTGGGGTCGTATTGATCGCAAAATGTCTGGGTAACCCAGCGGACCCAGTCCTCGGGCGCTTCTGTACGAATGGCGAAAGCGGTCAGGCTGGCGCTGTCGGGAAAGGGCGGGCCATAGCGACGCAGGTCAAGCTCAAGATCGCGGGTATGCAGCAGGTGGCTGCCCCGGTCGCCCCCGTCATGGCACAGTGGGTGTTTGAGCAGCGTCAGCAGAGCCTCGCCATCCAGGCGGCGCGCGAACAGCCCGGCGACATGGCGCAGGAACCGCCCGGGCGGAGACAGCTGCAGTGGCAGGCCCGCGCTGTCATCGGGCAGGATATTCCACCGGTCCAGTGCGGCGCTGACCTGCCGGGTTAGCATCCGGTCGGGGGTGATTAGCGCGGCGGTCTGGCCGGTCTCGGCCGCTTGCCGTAGGCGTAGCGCAATGGCCAAGGCCTCGGCCCGGGGCGAGGGCGCCTCGATCAGCGTCACATCCTTGGTCGCACCGTTCAGGTCGGGCAGGAGCGGGCCTTCAGTCATCCATGCGTCGGTGACCGGGGCAGGGCGCAATGCAAGCGAAATCAGCTTGTTACGGGCAGGTGAAGGGGCCTGATCCGTGGTCCATGGCAGGATTTGATCCGGGCCAAGCCCTAGACCAAGCATCAGCTTGCGGAACCGGTATTGAGGATGATCCTCAGATGTCAGTGGGTTATCCAGATTGTGCCAAACATGTTCAGGCTGGTCGAAATCATAGCCAGGCAGCACCAGCGCCCCCTGAGGCAGACGCGCGACCGCCTGCATCAGCATCAGGGTGGTCCCGCGAGACCCGGTAGAGCCTGCCAGAATGACAGGATGTTCGGGCGGCGACGCCTCCCAGCGCGCGATCAGGTTCTCGACCACGCGCCGCTGTCGGGCCTGCGCATCCAGCGCCTCCGAACCGGATTCCATGAACTGATCAGCGATGCCTATAAAGGTCTGTGCCCGCGCCCAATGGCCGGACATGTCGCTGACATCGAGTTGCCTGATCGCATCGGGAGAGACACCTTCCCCCTGCATCTCGTCGATAAGCCCGGCCAGGCTGTCAGATAGATCGAACAGCGAGGACCGGGCCGCCAGATCGGGTTGCTGGTCTAGCAGTTTTGCGATCAGCTGCGTCAGCTCCAGCCTGCGACGCAGAGGCGGGATTGCGGGTGGGATCTGCGCCAGATCGGCGCTTTCGCCAAGATCGGTGACCAAAGAGAGGCGTGGCAAAAGGCAAGCGGGACCCTGATCAAACAGATCGCGCACCCGGCGCGCCATCCGGCGGGTGTTGATCACCAGTTGCACCCGGGCCAGCGCGTCGGGCGGCTGCCCCACAAACCGCTCATGTAGCCCGTCAACCAACACCTTGGGAAAATCCGCTCCCGGAGGAACGGCGAAGACCCGGGGCAGGGCGCTGGGCTCAAACATCGGCAATCAGCCCCTCGGCCAGATCTATACCCTCGGGACGCCCCACATCGCACCAGCGACCGGGGTAAGACAGTGCGAACAGGCGCTTTTGCTGCAGCATTCGATCCCACAATACGTTCAATGAAAACACGTCCTCAGCGATGTCATGTAGCCCTTCGGTTTTCAGAATTTGCACCCCCCCGTAAACAAGACCTGCACCGCGGACGATCCGCCCTGTGCTGTCCTGAGTGAAGTCACCCGGGCCTGTGTGGCCAAGGGTTTGCCCAACTGGAACGCACATCAGCAGCGCATCCATTTTATCCGGGTTCCACTGATCCTTCAGTAAATTCAGTGGGTTGGGCCCAGCCCAGATTGCGTCGCTGTTCAAGGTGAATACGGGATCGGATCCAAGCAGAGGTAGCGCTGCGCGCAGCCCACCACCAGTATCCAGAATGCGCGGTTCTTCCCGCGATATCATAACGTCGCAGCCCGCCAGATGATCAGCCAACTGATCAGCGTGATAGTGCAGGTTGGCAACAACCCGCAGCGGCCTGAGTGCATCGACCAGATCCAGTGCGTGATCAATCAGGGGCCGCCCGGCCACCTCGATCAGCGGTTTGGGCCGGTCTTTGGTCAGGGCACCCATGCGGGTGCCAAATCCTGCGGCAAACAGCATTGCAGCTTGGGGGGTGCCGATCATTGCGCCCTCAGCTTATCCAGGTTTTCGGGGCTTGGGGCGGGCAGGGCGCTGCGCAACAGGTCTGCCACCGGCACCAACGCGGGATGTTCGAGATCGCGCATCAAATGTGCCCACGCAGCCGGGATCAGGTCGACGTAGTGTGGCTTTCCATAATCGGTCGCCAACCGGGCAAAACCGCCTAGAATGCGCAGGTTACGCTGAGCGCCCAGAACAGCATATGCGGTGCGGAAATCATGCCCATCGACGCCGGTTGCGGTGATATAGCGGTCGATCATCCGCATCTCGATCCCGGCGGGCACAGTCCGACGCACATCCTGTAGCAGTGACATCAGGTCATAGGCGGGATGCCCCAGCATCGCGCTTTGGAAATCCAGCAGACCGACGCGCGCCAGACCTTCGCGCTCGGGCAGCCAGATCAGGTTTTCTGCGTGGTAATCGCGTTGCACAACAACCCGCGTTCCGCCGGTTTCCCGGTGCAGGATATCCGCAAAGCGCAGCTCAAACCGGGCGCGGGCCTCGTCGTCGTGCGATCCAAGAATGCCTTGCGCATATTTCGTGAACGACAGCGCCGCCAATTCGGTCATCAGAGCGGGGTCGTAACTGTCTAGCGAAAGCGTCGGCGCCGCGTGAAGATGGACAAGTACATCGGTTGCGGCGTCATACAGCGTGCGCTCAAGCGTCGGATCGTCCCGCAAGACGCGTGCGAACAGATCGTCGCCCAAATCTTCGAGCAACAGAAACCCGTATTCGCAGTCCTCGGCGTAGATTTCCGGCGCACTCAACCCAATGGAACGCAGGTATTTCGACATACGCACGAAGGGTTCAACAGCTTCGCCCTTGTCGGGCGGAGCATCCATCAAAACGGCGGTCCGGCCGGTGGCAGGGTCGGTCAGACGCTCGTACCGGCGGTTTGATGCATCACCCGCCAAAGGCGTATGCCGTGCGCCGTTCCATGGTGTCTGCGCGATCAAGGCTTCTGCCAGAATGGCCCGGTTCGTCATTGGATCCCCTCCAGCTTGGCGTTCCATTTCGGGTCTGTCCACGACATCTTAAGTTGTCGCGTATCTTGTTCGTTGGCGTCTGTGGTGAACCGGATCAGTAAGGCCGGCTCTGGCGTCAGGGGACCCAGCTTTTCAGGCCACTCGATCAGGCAAATGCCGACGTCGAAGGCGTCGACCAGCCCCAGCTCTTCGATCTCTTCCACGGCAGAAAGACGATAGAGGTCTGAATGCCAGACCTCACCAAGCTGCGTCTCGTAAACCTGAACCAGAGTAAAGGTCGGCGAAGGCACATCTTCGGGCGCGGACAGAAGAGATTGGATCAATGCGCGTGCGAAATGGGTTTTGCCGCTGCCGATCGTACCTTCAAGCAGGATAGTATCGCCAGACTGCAATGCGCCACCCAGTTTGGTGGCAACTTCGGCAGTGTCGATTGGGGATTTCGAGGTCAGAGTCAGCGGTGCGTTCATGGCGTCACAATGAACCTGCGCCGGGTCGGCTGCAACCGGTTCAGGCGCTGATTCTTTGTATTTCCGTGATGTTCCTGACCGGGTTGTCCGAGGCGAAACGGACAATTGTTGCCCCGTTTTGCATGGGGCTGACCGTGCAGTTCAAAGAGCCGCCGGATTTTAGGATCAGTTCAGCCGACCATTCGGCCCGATTCTCGCGCGCGGTGACGAATTCGCGGATCTCGCCAAGGATCGGCGTGGCGGTGCAGTACTCCTGCCATTGGCGTGTGATTTCCAGCACCGTTGCTGGTTCGAATCCTACTTCGCCGCTGTCGCCCCACAACACCTGATAGGCGTAATTTGTGATCGCCAGCGAACCGTCATCCGAAAACACCGCGATGGCATCAGCCAGCTTGTCCAGAATGGATTGCATAAGGTCCGTTTCAGCGCGGAACCGTCGGGTCAGTGTGATTTCGGCGGTGATATCTTCGAACAGGAAAGCCACGGCCCCATCGGGATGCGGGCGACCACTGACGGAATAGACCGATCCTGATGGCAGCGACCAGGTTTCCTGATAGTTCCCGTCCTGTGCCGCCTCCAGAAGGTCGTTCATCTGGCGCCGCCAACTGCGATAGTTCTTAGGCTCGGGCATCATATGCTGGTCGCGAAGCCGGTCAAAAAAGCTGGACAGGCTTGGGCGCAGGCTCAGGAAGTCGGGTGGCAGGGTGGTCAGATCAATCAGCGCTGGATTGAACAGGGCCAGTTGCCGGTTGCGGTCAAAGATCGCTAGGCCAATGGAGAGCTGTGCGAAGGTTTTGGTCATGGTCTGCACAAACTTGCGCTGTGCTGTCTCGGCTTCGACAATCGCGTTGATATCGACGGCGTAACACAACTGATCCTGTTCGTGTGCGACCTGGGTCAGGTCAAACCAGAGCTTGGCATCGCTGTCCCTGACCGGAATCGAGACACGGGTTTTTCGACTCAGCTGCGCCTCGTCCCTGTGAGAAGGAAACAGAGGGTCCGTCAGATCGGCATCCGGTCCCGCGATCTTGCGAACCAACCGTACATAGGCCGCATTGCACCAGCCCACCTTGTCACGGTGATCTATCAGCCAAACAGGGTAGGGCGCCTGCTCCATCGCCAAACGAATTGGATCGCGCTGGTCACGGCGTGGCGCAGGGATGGTCCCCGTCAGATCACGTAATTGAACCCGAATGATACCATCGATCCATTCGCACAGAACCTCGCGCTCGACTGTGCAGTCGATGGCTGAAACGGCGATGTTGCCCCCGGACCGGACAATCTCGGGCGTTTCGGGGAAAGCGGGAAAATCACGTTGCAGCAAACGCCGCAGATCAGCCCAGTTGCTGACGGATTCGTAACCTGCCAGCGCAATATCGGAGTGGCTGATCAACCGGTCGCCATCGAACAGGAAGACAACATCGAACAGCGCTCCGGGCGCTGACAGCCCGAAATCTCTTGTTTTGGCCTGATGGCGTGGCAAGAGCCACAATATCGCAAAGCTGGCCGAAACCACACTGATTGCGGCCAGAACGATCCATTCGGCCATTGCTCCAACCCCCGGGTAAAACGTTTGAATCTATATGAACAACAATGGTTAACGGGGTCTTAACTCAGATCTGGAACGGTTGGTTGGCGCCCGAGGGAACAGGAGTGTCCCCGGTTTGCGCGTCGATCAGCTTGCGCGGCCAAACGACATTGACGATCGCCCCCCTGCGGTCCGGTTGGTCAGTCAGGGTCTGATAAGGGTCCGCGCCATTGGCGAAGCTCAGTTCGGCACCGCTGCGTTCCAGCAGGGTTTTGGCGATGAACAGACCCAGCCCCATGCCTTCGTATTCCGGCCGACTACTGCGATCGGCGCGGCGGCGGCGCATGAATGGGTCACCAATCCGACCAATGATGTGGGAGGGGTAGCCGCGCCCATCATCCATGATCGAAACGCTGATCCGATCAGAGGTCCATTCAGCTTCGACCCAGACCGTCGACTGGGCGAAATCCACTGCGTTCTGGATCAGGTTGCGCAGCCCGTGAATGATCTCGGGCTTGCGCAGGATCGAGGGCTGCTGCACATCGCCATCCGCAACTGGTCCTTCGTCGAAATGCACCACTTTACCACGATTGATATGTGGCTCTGCCGCTTCATGGATCACGGTGGACAGAGGCGCCTGACGCAGGTGCAAATCATCTTTCCCAGCTCGGCCCATATCGCGCAGGATGTCGCGGCAGCGGTCAGCCTGTTCGCGGATCAAGGCTGCGTCCTCCATCAGCTCAGGCCGGTCGTCCAGCTCTTCGATCAGTTCTGAACTGGCCAGCTTGATCGTTGCCAGCGGCGTACCCAACTCATGCGCGGCTGCGGCCACCACACCACCAAGATCAGTCAGCTTTTGCTCGCGCGCCAGCGCCATATGGGTGGCCGAGAGCGCTTCGGACATCGATTGAACTTCGGAACTGATGCGGTGCGAATAGGCGCCGATGAAAACGATGGCGATGATAATCGCCGCCCAGTTTCCGAACAGCAAAATATCGGGGATATCCAGCACCAACCCCAGATTGGTTCTCAGCGGGAGGTGGAATTGCGCCAGCAACGTGGTCAGGATTACCGCAACGCTACCGATGATCAGGGTCGAGCGGGTGCTCATTACATTCGCAGAAATCGTCACCGGACCCAGCAACAGCAGCGCAAACGGGTTGTTTAGCCCCCCCGTCAGATACAACAGGATCGACAGCTGCAGCAGATCGAACAGCACCATCAGGAAGTTCTCGAATTCCGACAAGCGCTTGTTTTCGGGAAACAACAGAATCGCCGTGAGGTTACCCATCACCGAAATGCCGATGACGAAATAACACAATGCCAGCTCAAGCTGAACGTCGTAATATTTCTGTGCAACCGTGATGGCCGTGAACTGGCCGATAATGGCGACCCATCGCAGCAGGATCAGCGTGCGCAGCCTGATCCAGGTACTGCGCTCCTGCCCACGCCAAAGACTGGTGTTGGAATTCGTCATCTGTCGATTATGTCCTATTGCGTCGGTCCGACATGTTGATAGGTGTCCCGGCAGAATCGATCAACATCCCCTTTCGTATAAGGATACGCGCCATGGTTCGTCTTTATGCTATTCTCGCAACTGTTGTTCTTGCAATTGGTCTTGGCGCCATGTGGCTGTTGACGAGGGGCGGCGCGGACGACAAATACGCGCAGTGCCGCTCGTCTCAGATTGCGGGCGGGAGCGCGGCGATCGGCGGGCCGTTCGAACTGCTTAACGCCAAGGGTGAGACGGTAACCGACAAGGATGTGATCACCGAGCCCACGCTTGTCTACTTCGGTTATACCTTCTGCCCGGATGTTTGCCCCTTTGACATGTCGCGCAATGTCGACACGATCGATTTGCTGGCCGAGCGCGGTCAGTCGGTGACGCCGTTGTTCATCTCGATAGACCCGGATCGCGATACCCCCGAGGTCGTGGGCGATTTCGCATTCAACCTGCATGAACGCGTGATTGGCCTGACCGGATCGCCCGAGCAGATCAAGGCGGCCAGTAAGGCGTACAAGACCTATTACAAGGCCCAAGACAAAAGCGATGAGTATTATTTGGTCGACCACTCGACCTTTACCTATCTGATGACGCCCGAGGATGGGTTTCTGGAATTTTTCAAACGCGATGAAACGGCCGAGCAGATGGCGGACAAGATTGGCTGCTTTCTTGATCAGGCCTGATCCTCAACAGTCGGTTTGACCTTTGGAATGGCGCTGCTATTACTCATGTTTAAGCCAAGAGGCATGAAATAGCGGAAAGACCCACATATGGCAGACAGTTCCCAGCTTGAAATCGGCCCCGACAAATCGCTGCTGCTGGTAGATGATGACGAGCCGTTTCTGAGACGTCTGGCCAAGGCCATGGAAAAACGCGGATTCGAGGTTGAAACCGCGGGTTCCGTCGCCGCAGGCCGCGCCATTTCCACAGCCCGCCCACCTGCCTATGCCGTGGTTGATCTGCGACTTGAAGATGGCAATGGGCTGGACGTGGTTGAAGTGCTGCGCGAAAAACGCCCCGACAGCCGGGTTGTGGTTCTGACCGGTTATGGCGCCATCGCCACCGCCGTTGCGGCGGTCAAAATTGGTGCAACCGACTATCTGTCCAAACCCGCCGACGCCACTGACATCACCAACGCTCTGTTGGCCAAGGGCGACGAACTGCCCCCGCCGCCGGAAAACCCCATGAGCGCCGACCGCGTCCGCTGGGAACATATCCAGCGCGTTTATGAGCTGTGCGACCGGAACGTCTCGGAAACCGCGCGCCGGTTGAACATGCACCGCCGGACGTTGCAGCGGATTCTGGCGAAGCGTAGCCCAAGGTAGACCCGTAAACTCAATAGTGTGTTTTCCCGGGCCGTTCCAAACGACTTTCAGGGCGCGGGTTGAGCCTGAGTTTGGAGCCTCAGCGCGTAATTCTTAAGGCAGGCAGAGTGCGCGCACCCAACTTTAGGCAATAACAGCAACTCATCAACCTTTGCCTGTAGCTTGCCACCCATCGCCAGCATTCGATCATCCACAACGCTGTTCTGGTTGTACTTGTTCCAATACCTTTCACGAAACCGGCTGGACCGGTTGGGTGCATCTGTCGCTTTCGTGCCTTGCCCGCGCTGCCGCTTGAGCGCGAAACTGTCTCGCGTTTTCACCGGGTAGTGAATGACAGCAGCCCAATCGTGTGTAGACAGATGCTCGGGCGCGGCGCCCAGCGCATGTCTTCGTCGCAATCCCGAACGATACATGCGTTCGTGCATCGGCAGGCCCGCAGCATTTACAAATTGCGATCCATCGTTTCGAAAGTCCGGTCGCAAGTAGGGCCGGTGCAGGCCAAACCCCCGTATTTTATCGGACTTTCGAAAAAGCGTTTTGAAGTAGTGATGCAAGTTATGATCTGTATCGGCACGCTCTAGGAACCGTTGCGTGACCAGCCCCGGTTCCCACTTGTCGTTGCCCCCATTTCCAAAGATCAACCAATTCACCGCGACGCCTTCGGCGAAACCGGAACAGCATTCAATGAGACCTGCGACCTGATTTTCATCGTTTGCACAGAAAAGAAACTCATCGCTATCAAGCCACATCAGCCAATCGGCATCGTTAAGCGAAGGATGCGCATAGGCCGTTTCCGCCGCTGTATGCTGTGGTACTTGCCCGGGTTTCAGATCTTGCAGAACATGGGAAATAACCCCGTTTTTATCCAGCGCATCAAGCAGCTCGGCGGTGCCGTCTGTCGAGTCATTGCTGTAAATCAGAATAGGATCAAACCCGACCAGCAGATGATACGCGACCCACTCAAGAATAAACGGCCCTTCATCCTTGGCGCAGGAGAATAGCCCGACCTTCATATCGGCTTGGCCTGAGTGGGTTTGATCATGATCGCGGTTCTTCCTTGCACGGCCTATCTTCTGAAGATGATATTACGTTGAGTTTGAAAGGCATTTTCATAGCCACGATCAGAAAGTGAGGCAAACAGGCGTTCGGCGCTATCACCAAGATTCACGGTTTCCAGCTGTAGATATTGGGGAAGCGCTGCATCTTCTGCGCTTTCAAGAAAAGGCATAAGAATGTTCGGCTCGTGCCCTTCAACATCAAGCTTGGCAAAATCGGCATCATGCAGATGTGTAAGCTCAAGCAGTGTTCGGGTCTGCACCTCAATCGTATCGTATTTTGATAGCTCCAGATACGCTGGGTCGTTTGCCAAGCGCGCCTGACCAAGATTGGTGGCCGTGTCGCCCCGCTTTTCTATAATAAGTGTCGCCTCACCAGTTTCGCCCGCGATCGCGAAAGTGTTCAGCTCCACGTTGCCAAATCCGTTCAGAGAGCAATTATTGCTGAGGCGTTCGGCCAGTGTCGGATTAGGCTCAAACGCATGAATCCGGGAGTCCGGGCTAAGAATTGACGACAAGAAAAGTGAATACAGACCAAAATTTGCCCCGATATCCAAAACCTTGAGAGTCTTCCCCGCAAAGCTTTCTTTCAGCCAATTCAGCTCAAGCTCTTCCGGAGACCGGCCCTTCTGCCAAAGAGAGAATTCGCTGAAATTGTCATAAGGGTGCAGGTGGATTCGAATGCCCCGGTAGGCGATCAACTGTGGCAGCAGTGACTTTCGGATCAGATTGCGCACCCGCCCTCGGCCTGTCAGATTGTACGCTTCACGTAAACACGCGTTGGCATATTCCATCTGCGCGTTCGTGACCGGTATCTGGCTGTCTGCGTCGCTCATCTGAACCTGCGTCCGATTATGGTCTTGTTTTAGCGGAAAATTAGCATAGGCCGAGCTGCTGATCTATTGGCGACCTAAATGCTGCCCAACAATTCCTGATGCCGCGCGGTATAGGCCTGCCGCACCTCAATCGGGGGACGCAGTTTGATCTGCAACCCCTCTAATATTGCCTTGTCCGGACGACCAAAGAACTTTGATGCTTCGGTATCAGAAAAACCCGCGATCTGCGTCGCCTCCATCCAGGCGCTGATCTTGTCCGCCTTCTTGATCTGGCGTTTCACTGTTTTTGGTACCACGGCGGGCAACCCGAAACGTATATGAATCGCAGCAGCCAGCCGGTCGTCTAAATCACCATAATCCGGGCCAACGGCGGATTTCACTGGAGAGATCATGTCACCAATCACATATTCGGGGGCATCGTGTAACAGTGCCGCCAACCGCCATTTCGTCGGTGCATTTGGTGCGATGCGGCCAAAAAGCTCTTCCACCAGCAAGGAATGCTCGGCCACGGAATAAGCAAAATCCCCGTTGGTCTGACCGTTCCACCGCGCCACAAAGGCCAGCCCGTGCGCGATATCTTCGATCTCGATATCCACGGGTGTCGGGTCCAGCAAATCCAGCCGACGGCCCGACAGCATTCTTTGCCACGCTCTGGGTTGTGTTGCCATTTTACCATGCCTTGTGAACTGGGACACGTTCAATTCGCGTTCTTGTGGTATGATGTATCTGTCTGGATCACATGGTGCCAACAATTTCTTGAGCATTCGTGCTTTGAACCTGCGCGACACGATCCCGACATCAAGGACTGAGGGGGGTGCTGACTCCTCCCAGTTGCGCCCTCTCGAAACGAAACTCGTATCGAAAGGAGCTTGCTATGTTCAAGCGTTTGTTTGCAATAACCCTGACCTTCGGAATGGCCGCAACCGCGCCACCTGCCTTTGCCCAGAACTGCGCAGAGCGCGAGCACGTGATTACCAAACTGCAAGACAATTACTCCGAGGAATTAACCTTTGGCGGTCTTCAGAAATCACGTGGCGGGCAGACGGTCATGGAGGTTTGGACCTCGAAGGAAACGGGAAGTTATACCGTTTTGGTGACCCAGGCGAACGGCATGAGTTGTATTGTCGCCGTTGGCACTGATTTTTTTGAAGCGATCCCCAAAATCAAGGCAGAGGGTACGCCAAGCTGATATTTTGTCACCAGACTTCCTGTTTCCGGCCATCCACATTGCCTCCTGTCCCAAGGAATGCTAGGGGCAGCCCGGACCAAGATTTACCGGAGTGGAGAACCTGATGGCCGGGGACTATATCGTTAAGGACATTTCGCTGGCCGGGTTTGGCCGCAAGGAACTGGATATCGCTGAAACGGAAATGCCGGGGCTGATGTCCCTGCGCGCCGAATATGGCGAAAGCAAGCCGCTGAAAGGCGCGCGGATCGTCGGCTCACTGCATATGACCATCCAGACCGCCGTTCTGATCGAAACACTGGTGGCGCTGGGTGCTGATGTGCGCTGGGCGTCGTGCAACATCTTCTCAACGCAGGACCACGCGGCGGCGGCGATTGCCGAGGCTGGTATTCCCGTTTTTGCCATCAAGGGCCAGACGCTGGAAGAGCATTGGGATTACCTGGACAAATCCTTCCTGTTCGACGAAGGCCCCAACATGATCCTGGACGATGGCGGCGACGCGACGCTGTACATCCTGCTGGGTGCACGTGCCGAGGCAGGAGAGGACATTATCCCCGTTCCCGGTTCGGAAGAAGAAGAGGTGATCAAGAAGCAGATCGCCAAGCGCATGGCCGCGTCTCCGGGCTGGTTCACCAAAATGCGCGACCAGATCCAAGGCGTCTCTGAAGAAACCACCACCGGTGTAAACCGCCTGTATCAGCTGGTGAAAGACGGCCACCTGCCGTTCCCGGCGATCAACGTGAACGACTCGGTCACCAAGTCGAAATTCGACAACAAATACGGCTGCAAGGAATCGCTGGTTGACGGTATTCGCCGCGCCACCGACACCATGATGGCCGGTAAGGTTGCCGTGGTCTGCGGCTATGGTGACGTGGGCAAAGGCTCGGCGGCTTCGCTGCGTGGCGCAGGCGCCCGCGTGAAAGTGACTGAGGTCGACCCGATTTGCGCGCTGCAAGCGGCCATGGACGGGTTCGAAGTCACCCTTCTGGAAGACGAAGTCGCAAACGCCGATATCTTCATCACCACCACCGGCAACAAGGACGTGATCCGCATCGAGCACATGCGCGAGATGAAGGACATGGCCATCGTCGGTAACATCGGTCACTTCGACAACGAAATTCAGGTGGCCAGCCTGAAGAACCACAAGTGGACCAACATCAAAGAACAGGTGGACATGATCGAGATGCCCTCGGGCAACCGCATTATCCTGCTGTCCGAAGGCCGCCTGCTGAACCTCGGCAACGCCACCGGTCACCCCTCGTTCGTGATGTCGGCCTCTTTCACCAACCAAGTTCTGGCCCAGATCGAGCTGTTCACCAAGGGCGATGAATACAAGAACGAAGTCTACATCCTGCCCAAGCATCTGGACGAAAAAGTTGCCCGTCTTCATCTGGACCGGATCGGCGTGAAGCTGACCCAGATGGACAGCGATCAGGCGGCCTATATCGGCGTAAAACCCGAAGGCCCATACAAGCCGGAACACTACCGCTACTAAGTGCGAAAGACGCATGACCAAGCCTTCCAGACGCCGCCGAATCCTGCTTTCGGCGGCGTCTTTTCTTTTCGGCCTCTTAACGCTGTTGACCTTGTTGGGCGGCGGCGTTTGGTGGCTGCTTGCCCATCCCAATACGCCTGTACCCCCGCACTGGAACCCGCTGCGTGATCTGACCGTGACCGCGCCAGTGACTCCGGTCACTCCCTACCAGTTGAACCGCGCACTGGCGGATGACGCTTTATGCCGTGCAGCCTTGGCCGAGGCTGGAGCTCGGTTTGATCCGCTGGACGATCTGGTGGTGGACCAGAATTGCGGAATCGAGGGACGCGGCCGGTTGTCCGGTCTGGTGAACGCCCGCGTCACTGCAGTCGAGACCCGGTGTGCCACAACTTTGCGGCTTGTCATGTGGGAACACCATGTTGTGCAACCCGCTGCGCAGCAACTACTGGGGACTTCCGTCAGCAGAATGCGCCAGATCGGCAGCTATAACTGCCGCCGGATGCGGACCGCGCAAGGACAAGACAATGGTTGGAGCAGTCACGCCACTGCGGACGCGATCGACATCGTCGGAATGGATCTCTCGGACGGGCGCAGCTTGAACCTGCTGGCTGACTGGGACGCTGACGGGCCCGAGGCCGATTTTCTGCGCCAGATATGGCGCGGAGCCTGTGACTGGTTCCGCGTGGTGCTTGGCCCTGACTACAACCGCTTACATGCCGATCACTTCCACCTGCAGGGGCCCGGCTGGGGCTACTGCCGATAGTACCTCAGCGTAGAGGTGGGATAAAATCGCCGCGGCCCTGTGGCGTGAAATCCAGAACATTCCACAGTGGCCAAGCCGCATCCACGTGCCGGGGATGCCAATCGCTGGGTTCAAAGAACAGCTCGGAACTCCAGAAGTGATGAATGCCATCAGGGAGCTGTTGAAAGACATTCAGGATGGGAAGCTGATCACCCCCGTCGGTCTCGGCCAGATAGTCACGTTGGTAATTCGTCCCTAATGCTGAGTAGAGCGGCAGCGCATTCCAACCCATCTCATCCTTGAGCGCCGAGAGTTTTTCGGGCGTATTCTGCGCCACTACGGCGACCGAGGCGTTCTGCTTCAGATGATGAACCTGAGAGTTCAGCCCATCCAGAAACGCCGAACACATAGGGCAGGGGCGTTCCGCGTCGGGTCCGTACATCAGCGAATAGATAATCAGCGTATCCTTATCGCCAAACAGCGACGACATAGGCGCACCCTCGCCTGCCAGATCTCGGAACGCATAATCGTTAGGGGTTTTGCCTCCGGTTGGCAGAGAACGGCGCAAGGCCGCGACCTCTTCAACCTTTGCTCTCAGGTCCCGCTCGGCGGATAGAAGTGCATTACGAGCTAACCGATATTCGGTGGTTTCATTCGGTAACGTTACGGGCATGGGGACCTCCGGGAATCATAATTAACAAAAATGTTAAATAATAAATCTGAAAAAATCAAATCACCGAGTCCCGCGAAGTTCAGCCTAGGGGGAAACCTTGTGATTTTTCCCTTTTGGGAATTCCGCCGACAAGGCTAGTCTCTCGTGCATCGGTAAAAAGTTCCGTGACAATGGATTAAGGAGATTGGGACATGGGCAAACGCGACGAATTGATCGCCAAATACGCTGAAGATCTAAAAGGCAAATGCGGGATGGACCCCGATATGGACCTGCTGACCAAGGTCACCATCGGTTGCGGTCCGGCGATCTATGACGCGGATGCGTCGACAGTGGCGGCCAGCCAGGAAGGCGAGCTTGAGACGGTCAAGAACAACTTCCTCATCAAAAAGCTGGGACTGTCGGATGGTCCCGAACTGATGGAAGGGATTAACAAGGCCATGGAGACCTATGGCATGTCCGAGCGTAACAAGTACCGCGCTGTCGTCTATTACATGCTGACCAAGCATTTCGGCAAAGAATCGGTCTATAGCTGATCCAGCCAAGAACCATTTCAGCACCCGTCGGTCTTACCGGCGGGTGTTTTGTATTTGATTGAAACTCTAAATACTTGGCGTTTGAAGCGCGGTTCTGAAATCGGCTAAGGTCAGGTCATGACCAGGACGGTCAGAACCAATAGATTTCCGTATGCGTGTGGTGAGCTTGGGAGCACGCGGGGTAGGGAAGGTTCTGAAGTCGTCAGGGCCTTCCCTTTTCATTCAATCCGCCTCTGTCTCGCCCAAAGCGCAGATCAACTGCCATTCTGTATCGCTGACCGGCTGCACTGAAAGGCGTGAATTCTTGACCAGAACCATTTCACCCAAACGCTCATCCGCCTTGATCTGATCCAGTTTGACCGGAATTGTGAAAGACCGGACGGCTTTGATATCCACGCATTCCCAACGCTCATCATCGGTTGTGCTGTCGGGATGGGCCTCGGCACAGACTTCGACAATGCCGACAATCTCCTTGTCCTTTTGCGAGTGGTAGAAAAAACCCCGGTCACCAATCTGCATCTGACGCATGAAATTGCGGGCCTGGTAGTTGCGCACCCCATCCCATTCCTCGCCCGCGTCCCCCTTGCCGACCTGCTGATCCCAGCTCCAGGTCGAGGGTTCGGATTTGAACAGCCAATACGCCATCAGCCGATGACCTTTTTCCACGGGATCAATTCAACCGAGTCGAACAGGTCGGCCAGCGCGTAGGGGTCATTTGCGGCCCAGGCCTCAGCGGCGGCCAGATTCTCGACATCCAGAATGACCAGCGATCCGATCATCGCATCGCCGTCCAGTAACGGCCCGGCCTGCGCCACAACACCGGTTTCTTCAATGTAAGCCAGATGGGCCGTGCGGTTGTCCAGCCGGGTCTGTAGGGCACCAGCTTTATCCCGGGCGATCAGGGCGATGAGCATTTTATTCCTCCTTGAGTGGGCGACCCAGCAGGGCCTGAATCGCGTCGGTGACACTGTAGGCACCGCTGCTGAGTTTCGCCACCGTTGCGCTGATGGGCATGTCTAACCCTTCGCTCGCTGCGATTTCGGACATGGCCTGCGCAGTGGCGACACCTTCGACGGTTGTCGTGGTGTCAAATGGCTTGTTTAGACCCAAACAAAGGCCAAAACGATAGTTTCGCGACAATTCGGATGAGCAGGTCAGCACCAGATCACCCAGCCCCGATAGCCCCATCAGCGTATCGGGCCGTGCCCCGCGCAAAGCGGCAAAGCGCTGCATCTCAGAAAATCCGCGTGTGATCAACGCAGCGCGGGCGCTGTCGCCAAGCCCGGCACCAATGGCCGCGCCGCAACCAATAGCCATCACATTCTTCAACGCTCCACCTAGCTCTGCCCCGACGGTATCGGCGGTACGATAAAGACGCAGATTGGCAGTTGTCAGCTCTTGCTGAAGCGCTTCACCCAGTTCTGCATCATCACAAGCCAGCGTCAACGCCGTAGGCAAACCGCGCGCGATATCATCGGCAAAGCTGGGGCCAGTCAGCAAGGCCGGAAGTGCGTCCGGAACGGTTTGACGGATGACTGCAACGGGACCCAGCCCCGTGGAAAGTTCGATCCCCTTGCAACAAGCCACCAAAACCTTGCCACTCAGTTCGTCGGAACATCGCGTCAACGCATCGCGCAGCTTTTGCATTGGGACGGCCAGTAACAACACATCGGATTGCGCCGCTTGTTCTAATTCAGCTGTCACTGAAACACTGGCGGGCAGTGTAACGCCAGGCAATCGTCGCGGGTTCTCGCGCCCGTGCTGCATCTGCGCTGCTTGCTCGGCATCTCGTGACCAGAGAGTTACAGGCCCATTGCCCGCCAAAGATATCGCCAGAGCGGTTCCAAATGCGCCAGAACCAAGGACGGTCACGCTCATGCCTTGGCCCCCTTTTTGCCGCTACCCAGCATTGCAGGGCTGGTTTGATCCAAGGGCCAGCGGGGCCGCGCCGTCAGGTCCAACCCATCTCGTGCACCGGTGCGGAATCGTTCCATACCCGCATAGGCGATCATTGCGGCATTATCAGTGCACAAAGCCAGCGGAGGGGCAGTAAATCGGGCGCCCATTTCCGCAGAAACAGTCTCTAATGCTGAGCGAATAGCGGAATTTGCTGCGACACCTCCGGCAACGGCAATAACCGGTTCTGACGGTGATGTCTCAAGATACTGGGCAATCGCGCGGCGGGTTTTCTCAGCCAAGGTATCAACAATAGCCTGCTGAAAACCGGCACACAGATCAGCGCGATCTTGTCGGGTCAGCCCCCCTTTTTCGGCTACGACCTTATCCCGCATCCGCATCAGCGCGGTCTTGAGCCCCGAAAAAGACAGGTCACATCCTGGACGATCCAGCAGCGGCCGAGGAAAGCGGAAACGTTTGGGATCGCCCGTACGGGCCTCGGCCTCGACCGAGGGGCCGCCGGGCTGGGGCAGACCCAGCAGACGGGCGGTCTTATCAAAGGCTTCGCCGGGGGCATCATCTATCGTACCGCCCAGTCGGGTGAATTGTTCGGGCCCATGAGCAATCAGGTATTGGCAGTGACCACCCGACACCAGCAGCATCAGGTAGGGAAAGGCAATCCCGTCGGTCAGGCGTGGCGTCAGCGCGTGCCCGGCCAGATGGTTCACCCCGATCAGCGGCAGCCCGGTCGCCGCACTCAGGCCCTTTGCGCACATCACGCCGGACATTACGCCGCCAATCAAGCCGGGTCCGGCAGTGACCGCGATCGCGTCCAGATCATCTAAGCCAATTTCGGCCTTTGTTAGAGCCTGTTTGACGCAAATATCCAGCTTCTCGGCATGCGCGCGCGCCGCGATCTCGGGCACAACACCACCATAGGCGCTGTGCAACTCAGTCTGGCCATGCACCACGGATGACAGGATCTCGGCCCCTACGCCTGTGCCCTGCCGCACAACGGCGGCTGCGGTATCGTCGCAGCTGCTTTCCAGTCCAAGGACGGTAAGTGTTTGCACCATAGGCCTGATCCGTTGCATCATGATTGCCAAGCGGGGTATCACCCCGCGCGGATGCAAACAATCCCAAGGCCGAAGGCGCCGACCGTTGTATTTGTTGATGACCCGCCCTCGCGCCGCCTCGGACAGGTTCGTTGCGCAACTGCCGGACCACATTCGGTCGCAAGTCGCGGTTATCCATTCACCCTTGTTAAAGATCGAACCGCTGGGTGTCATGGTTGAGTCCGATGATTCTGCTGGACTGATCTTTTCCTCGGCAAATGGCGTGAACGCCGCCGCCCTATTGAATGTGGAACGCAGCCTGCCCGCCTATTGCGTTGGTCCGGTGACCACGCAGGCAGCGCAGGCAGCAGGGTGGGAAGCGCAGATGCTGGGTGCGACGGCCGAAGGGCTGGTGGCCAATCTGCTGAAACTCAAGCCAAACAGCCCGCTGTTACATCTGCGCGGAGAACACAGCCGTGGCAACGTGGCCGCGCGTTTGACTGAATCCGGGCTGACCACCCGAGAACAGCCGATTTATCGACAGCAACTTCTGCCGCTGAGTGATGAGGCTTCCCACGCCGCCGAGAGTGATCAGCCCATCATCGCCCCGCTATTTTCGCCCCGCACAGCGCGACAATTTGCCGATGTCTGGGCCGGATCCGCGCCTCTGTGGCTGGCCGCGATCAGCGAAGCCACAGCGGAACCCCTTAAAACACTGAGTTTCGAGCGGCTGAAGATCGCGGATGAACCGACCCCGGACAAAATGCAGAAAGCCGTGAAAAAACTCGTGAAACACGTGATGCGGGTTGAGAGCGCGCCGGGTGCAGATTAACTTGGGTTAGTCTGTTGTTCATGTGTTTTGGGAATCGATAAGGGGATTAACGCGGTGGCTGATAAGAAGAAACCCGATCAGGAACCGGTCGAAGACCCCAGCGTCGAAGAGTTGGTAGAAGCCGCCGAGACCGAAAGTGATGCAGTCTCGGATGAGAAATACGTTGACGCGGATAACGCTGCGGACGAATTGACTTCCGAAGCCGAAGCCGAAGCCGAAGCCGAAGCCGAAGCCGAAGCCGAAGCCGAAGCCGAAGCCGAAGCCGAAGCCGAAGCCGAAGCCGAAGCCGCTTCTGAGCTTGTCGAAGAAGTTGCACCTGCAGAAGAGAAGGTAATCGAACGCACCGTCGAAAAGCGTGGTGGGTTTGTCCCGGCGCTGTTGGGCGGCGTTATAGCAGCCGGAATCGGGTTTGCCGTGGGCAGTGGCGGGTTTTTGTCTGGTGGGGCAGATAGCTCGGACGCGATTTCCGCGCTTGAGAAGAAGTTGGCGGAACAATCCGATCAGATTGCGCAACTGACCAAATCTCTGGCTGACGGGCCGGATGTCTCGGGCCTGTCGGATCAGATCAAGGCTTTGTCAGACAAGCTATCGCCGGTCGAAAGTGATCTGGGTGCGGTGAAGACCAGTGTCGAAGGCCTGACCGGTAAGGTCGACCCGTTGGAGGAACGCCTGACCGCGCTTGAGAAACAACCGCTTGAGGCAAATGTTTCGCCCGAGGCGACCGCCGCGTTCGAGGCAGAGTTGAAGAAACTGCAGGATTCCCTGGCCGCTCAGCGCAGCGAAGTGGAAAAGATGGTTTCAGACGCGCAGGCGCTTGAGGCGAAGGCCTCAGCCGAGGCCCTCGCAGCGACCAACGCTGCAATCCTGTCGCGTCTGCATGGCCAATTGGATGCCGGTCAGCCCTATAAAGAACTGGTTGCTGAGTTGAAAGCTGGGGGTGTCGACGTGCCGGATGCTTTGGCTGCGTCAGCGACGGACGGGGTTGAGACCCTCTCAGCCTTGCGCGCGTCGTTTGCCCCTGCGGCGCGCTCGGCGCTTGCCGATGCACGCGATGCCAACAAAGGCACCGGCTTGGTTGCGTTTCTGCAGCGCCAAACCGGCGCGCGGTCGGTGACCCCGCAAGAGGGCGACGATCCGGACGCGGTCCTGTCGCGTGCTCAGGCAGCGTTGGCAGATGGTGATGTCTCAAAGGCGCTGACCGAATTGAAATCCCTGCCCGAAGCGGCACAAACCGCATTGGCGGATTGGGAGCAGGCGGCGCAGACACGGGCCTCTGCCGTCGAGGCCGCAAATACGCTTGCTTCAAGCCTGAACTCGAACTGAAGGACCTGCCATGCTGTGGTCATTGTTAAAGATCCTTGTTTTTGTTGCGATTATCGGCCTGCTGGCCATGGGTGCTGGGTTCTTGATGGAATCATCCGGCGGCGTGCAGATCACCGTCGCAGGCACCGAATACACACTGGGCCCGCTGCAATCAGTGATCGCGCTGGGCGTGCTGGTGTTTGCGGTCTGGTTGTTCTTCAAGCTGCTTACGCTGCTGATCGCCACGCTGAAATTCCTAAACGGTGATGAAACCGCCCTTTCACGGTATTTCGATCGCAGTCGGGAAAAGCGGGGATATCAGGCTCTGGCGGACGGGTTGATGGCGCTGGCCTCGGGTGAGGGGCGCGTGGCAATGACCAAGGCGAACAAGGCCGAGAAGCTGCTGAACAATCCGGAACTGACCAATTTGCTGGTGGCGCAGGCAGCCGAGATGACCGGTGATACCAAGAAAGCGTCCGAGACTTACAAGAAGCTGGTCACCAACAACGCCACGCGATTTGTCGGTGTGCGCGGGATCATGAAGCAAAAGCTGGCCGAAGGCGATGATGAAACCGCGCGCAAGCTGGCCGAGAAGGCTCTGGCCCTCAAACCCCGGCATGAAGAAACGCAGGATGTGCTGTTGAACCTGCAGACCAAGGCGCAGGATTGGGCCGGTGCGCGGTCCACGTTGACCTCGAAGCTGAAGGCCGGGTATTTGCCGCGCGACGTGTTCAAACGGCGCGACGCAGTCCTGGCTTTGTCCGAGGCCAAAGTGCTGCTGGACGACACGGCGACGGTCGAACAGCAGGAACATGCGATTGAGGCAAACCGCCTTTCACCCGATCTTGTCCCGGCAGCCGCCATGGCCGCGCGCGCCTATATCGAAAAGGGCAAACCGCGTGCAGCAACCAAGATTCTGAAAAAGGCGTGGGAAGTGCAACCTCACCCCGATCTGGCCCATGCCTTTGCCGAGATTGTGCCAGACGAAACACCTGAACAGCGGATCAAGCGGTTCACCGCTTTGACCCGCATTCATTCAGAGAATATGGAAACACGCCTGATTTTGGCCGAGCTGAACATCGTAGCCGAAGACTTCCCCGAAGCGCGACGCGCGCTGGGTGATGTTGTCGAAAAGCAGGGGGATGCACGGGCCTACACGCTGATGGCTGCGATTGAACGGGGCGAGGGCGCCTCGGACGCGGTGGTTCAGGGTTGGCTGGCCAAGGCGCTGAACGCACCGCGCGGGCCGCAATGGGTATGCACCAATTGCCACGACATTCAGCCTGAATGGGGACCGGTGTGCCAGAACTGCGGTAGCTTCGATACGCTCAGCTGGCAGACGCCTCAGACGCCCGAGATTGCTAGTGCGACGGGTGTGCACATGCTGCCTCTGATCGTTGGCGCGCTTGAGGATCAATCAGAGGCTGAAGAGGCAGAGGAACCTGAAGAAAGTGCTGAAGAGTCAATTGAAGAGCCGGTCGAAGAGGACGTGATCGAGGGAAAGGCCGAGCCGGTCTCGGAGGAAGTCGCGCGACAGACCTAACGCGCGGTCTCGGCGTTGAAAGCGTCGTTCCGCAGCTTAAACAACCCGGCCCACCGATTTTGATCAAGGACGACCAAAGCCATTATGTGCTATCGGCTGTCGTCGGCGACACCGGCACACAAGACGACTAAACCGATCCCGGCGGGTTCTGCACGTCCAGATAACGCTCGGCCGGAATCCTCACGAGACCTTTGATCCCCAAGGCAGTACGATCCGCGTCATCCAACTGCGCAATTGCCCGTTCAACCGCTGTAAAAATCGCTTGCTGATCGTTACCCTCCGCAGTGATCAATGGCAGGCTAGGGGTCGGGTCCGTCCACTCCAACACCCGCAGAGATGCGGCAAACTCTTCATACTCAGCCATCAATCGCCAAGAAACCGCATCAAGGGCGGCGATATCTGCGTGACCTTCCGCAACGGCATGCGCCGACTTCAGGTGACCTTCGGTTTGCACACGGTGCTTGAACCAGAAGCCATGCGGCTCAAGATGCCAATAAGGCGCGGCGTAGCCAGATTGCGAAAATGTCTGGTTGTAAGCGAACACCGCTTCCCGAAACGCCATCAGATTTGTGCGTGGATCATCGGCGCGCACGACCAGAGCACTGCGGTAATAGCCGGGCGGGCACCCGTCTAGACCATAGTCTGGCGTGCCAACCAACGCGACCTTATCGTGTAGCCATGTCCGGTACGGCATGCCGCAAGTCTGGCTCAGCACCAGTTCCGGGTGCTGCCAGACCGAAAATTCCTCGGCGTCCTGCGACAGATGCTCAGGGCTCTCGATCCCGGCGCGGTTCAGATTGTCACGGATGAGGTTCCAGTATCGCAGATGTGCCTCATCAAGCTGAGGGCGGGCATACATCATCAGGCTTGCGATCATTGCATCTGCCCGAACAGTTCATACAGCTCTATCGTGGTTTTCACGCCGACCTTTTGCTGTATGCGCCCGCGATGAATTTCTACTGTGCGGGGGCTGATACCCAAGGCAGTTGCGATCTCTTTGCTCGACGTGCGCGCGGGGTGGGTCAGAATATGTTGCAAGACCTGCTCCTCGCGGTCGGTCAAAAGTCTGCGCTTGTCCGCAAGCATCTGACGTCGCGATTTCTCGGCGCGCAGACGGTCGCCTATTTCAAACGCGGCCTGTATCCGTTCGATCAGCACCTGCAGGTCAAAGGGTTTTTCCAGAAAATCAATTGCACCCGCCTTGGTGGCCCGCACGGATTCCGGAATGCCGCCATGACCCGAGATGAAAATGACCGGTATGGTCGACTCGCGCCGGTTCAGATGTTCCTGCAATTCCAGCCCGTCCATCCCGGGCATGCCATAGTCCAGGATCAGGCAACCTTTTGCATCCTCATGCACCTGATTCAGAAATGTCTGCGCATCGGCAAAATGCTCGACCCTTAGTCCGCGTTTGCTGAGCGACCGAGATAAGGCGACGCGCACATCTTCATCGTCATCGACGATATAAACGACCAGCGGCTCAAAGGTCATGCGTGATCCTCCTTGGGCTGATCGCGGCGCTGCAGGGTGAAACAGAAGCGCGCCCCGGACGTCTCAGTAGGCTCGTACCAAATGGCTCCGTCATTGGCTTTGACGATGGTCCGACAAATGGACAGGCCCAGCCCCATCCCGTCGGTCTTCTGGGTGTCAAACGAGTTGAACAAGGTGACACCATCGCTAATCCCGGGCCCGTTATCCTCAACCCGCACCTCGACCAGTTCATCGCTAGTCTTTGTAGTGATGGTGATTTTACCCTTGCCATCCGGATCCAGGGCCAAGGCGTCGATCGCGTTGCGCAACAGGTTAACCAGAACCTGAGCGATCTGCGTCCGGTTTCCGATGACAAGAGGAAGGTCGGTTTCTTCATAAAGCAGCTTGATCTCGTGTAACTTCGCCTCGGCGTCCATCAGGCTGACGGTTTGCCGGATCAACCCGTTCAGTTCAAACGGAGTCTGACGTCCGCGATCCTTACGCACCACATCACGCAGGGCGCGGATGATGTCGCCCGCACGGCGCGACTGGCGGTCGATATCCGAAAGGATTTCTATAACCTCAGGATCGGGATCGCCGATTTCATCCAGCGTGATCTTCGCGGCGTCGACATTATAGGAAATCGCGCTTAGCGGTTGGTTCAGCTCATGCGCCAGCCCCGAGGCCATCTCGCCCATCAGGTTGACCCGTGCGACATGGGACAAATCGCGGCTGAGGCGGCTTACTTCATCCTCGGCCTGCTTTCGATCGCTGACGTTGTCGATAATGGCAACCGCATGATCAGGGGTCCCGCTTTCATCGCGGATGAGGATGGCATTGACCCGCAACCAGATGGGGGATCCGTCTTTTCGGATAAACTGGTTCTCGGCGATGAACTCGGAATCCTGCAGCAGGGTTTCGCGGAACTTGACCGCGATCTGCTGTTCGTCTTCCGGCAGGATGTCGGCCAGCGTCATCCTCTCCAATTCATCCGGCTGATATCCCATGATATCGCACAGCTGTTCGTTGGTCCGCAGAAACCGCCCCGTTTCGGGCGAGATCTGCGCCATCCCGCGCGAGGCCAGATCGAAGGTGCGGCCATAGGCGGTTTCGAACCGTTGCCGTTGTCGAACTTCCTGTGTCAGAGCCGCACCGGTATCTTCCAGCTCGCGATAGGGGCTGTGCAGGCCTTCTTCGGTGGTGATCTCTCCGCTGCGCAATTGCTGGCTCTGGCTGGCAAAGGTGCGCACAGGGGCATAGATCCGGTCGGCCATGGCCAAACCAATTGCGCCCGTCAGAATGGCAATGGCAAGCGCGATCCAGACGCCTTGCGTCCGGTTCTTCTTGATCTCGCCAATAAAGTTGTCCTCGGCCGCATAAAGCCCGATCAACCAACGCAGCCCCGGCTCGGACACCTCGATAAGCATCGCCACATAGTCCTGACCGTTCAGCTGGAAATCGGTATGAACCGGTCCTTCCGTGTCGCTCAGACCGGTTTGCACGACATCTCCGAACGCCTTTTGCGCGATGGGGTCTGCGATTTGGTCCACACGCGTCAGCTCGGGCGCTTCCATATGTGCTTCCTGCCGGATCAGCACCAGCGTTGGATGCGCCAGCACCGCGCCATTTTCGTTCAGAACCAGCGCGGCACCGCGTCGTTCCGACCAGATGTCCAGCAGGAACCCCGACAGGGCGTCGATCTGGATATCGACACCCAAAATGGCACGGATAGCTCCGGTATCGTCCAATATGGGGACACTATAAGTGATCCCCGGCTGGCGCGTGGTGAAGAAGATATAAGGCTCTGTCCAGATCGGTGCTTTGGCTTCGGTCACCATTCTGAACCAGGGCCGGGTGCGCGCTTCATAGGTGTCAGTCTGGGTAGTGGCCGTTTCCAGCAATGTGAACTGATCGTTGCGCCATTGGAAATCGGCGGGATGTTCCGCGGTGCCGGGCAGGAATGGCGGAACGAACTTGGTGCGATAACGTCCGGGCTCTTCCGCGCGCATGACATAGACAAACCTGCCCGTCGCATCGGCCAGATACATCCCTGCGAGTTGAGGCGCGACCTGTAGCTGCTGAAAAAAATGGCTTTCCAATACGCCAGGATCGCTGATATCCAGTACGTCATTTTCAGCAAGTCGCCGAGTTGCATCCAAGGCCTGCCGGGCGGGGTTCAGAAAACTTTTGACTTGGCCGATGACATTGACACTGACTTCGTTCAGCGATGTTCGGGATTGCCGCAACAGCGCGTTCTCCGAGCTGACAAAGGTCGACAGGATCACCGAAAGGATGGCGATGAACTGCAGCCCACCCAAACACAGCGCAAGCGTGGCGCGCAGCGATCTTCGCCTGCG
The DNA here is from genome assembly GCF_056532915.1 of Ruegeria sp. H9. NCBI lineage: Bacteria > Pseudomonadati > Pseudomonadota > Alphaproteobacteria > Rhodobacterales > Roseobacteraceae > Ruegeria > Ruegeria sp. H9. Next base: position 45,433 of record NZ_JBQFNX010000005.1, read on the forward strand.
GGCTGGCTCAGTGTGGTCCTGGCGTATTTCTTGTTGCCCTGCGTAGTTCAATTCTTGTCCAAACGACCTTCTGCACGGGTCGGTATCACAGTCACAGAATGTGATCAGTTACCCTCTTTCCCCTATATCTGAATCCAAGCCTATACGTAATCTACCGTATAGACACCTGCTGTTTGGTTTCGCTTTCCTCTTTATCATCGGGGGGCCTGATTCCAGTGCGATTTTTTCTGTTGTGTTCTGAAAGGTTTCAGGCACCCCACAGATCAAAAAAGACTGACAACAGGAGTGTCAAAGTGTTCAAGAAAACCTCAATCACCGCATTTGCCGCGGCGGCCCTGATGGCACCAGCGGCATATGCTGAAGAATTTATCACGATCGGAACTGGCGGCGTTACGGGTGTCTATTACCCGACGGGTGGCGCGATCTGCCGTCTGGTCAACAAGGGCCGGAAAGAGCACGGCGTCCGGTGTTCGGTGGAGTCGACTGGGGGGTCGGTTTACAACATCAACACCATTCGCGAAGGCGAGCTTGAGTTTGGGGTGGCACAGTCGGACTGGCAGTACCACGCATTCAACGGCAGCTCGAAATTCGAAGAAGCCGGCCCGTTTGAGAACCTGCGTGCCGTGTTCTCGGTACACCCAGAGCCGTTCACGGTTGTGGCGCGTGCCGACGCGGGTATCTCGAATTTCGAAGACCTGAAGGGTAAGCGCGTCAACATCGGCAACCCCGGTTCCGGTCAGCGCGGCACCATGGAAGTGCTGCTGGGCGAAATGGGTTGGACCACCGATGATTTCGAACTGGCGACCGAGCTGAAAGCGGCTGAACAATCCGCTGCTCTGTGTGACAACCAGATCGATGCGATGGTTTACACCGTGGGTCACCCTTCGGGTTCGATCCAGGAAGCAACCACCGCCTGTGACTCGGTTCTGGTGAACGTCAGCGGCGACGCGGTTGACAAGCTGGTTGGTGACAACTCCTTCTACCGTACCGCAACCATCCCAGGTGGCATGTACCGCGGTTCGGATGGTGACACCTCGACATTTGGTGTTGGTGCAACCTTCGTGACTTCGGCTGACGTGTCGGAAGACGCGGTTTACGCGGTTGTCAGCTCGGTCTTCGAAAACTTCGATGACTTCAAAAAGCTGCACCCGGCATTTGCCAACCTGAAACCGGAAGAAATGATTGCGGATGGCCTGTCGGCACCGCTGCATCCGGGCGCTGAGAAGTACTACAAAGAAAAAGGCTGGATTCAGTAACCAGACCTGACACGGGGCGCCTTTCGGGGCGCCCCGATTCATATCCGGGCTAAACCGGAGACAAGACGGCCGTAAAAACCAAGGCCGAAGGACAGGGAGATACCAACATGAGTTCCGACACACAGGGCAATCGCCCTCTTTCCGAAGAAGAGCTTCAGGAACTGGTTGCCTCATCAGATGCAGGCGCGCGTGATCCGGCGGGAAATGTCGGGCTGTTTCTGGCGATCGTTGCGGTTTTGTGGTCGGTGTTTCAGGTCGTTCTGGCCTCTCCCCTATCGAATTATCTGCTGCCGGGCAGTGTAGTGAACAACTCACGCCAGATTCATCTGGCCTTTGCGATGTTCCTGGCCTTTTCGGCCTATCCGGCACTGAAATCCAGCCCGCGGAACTACATCCCGATTCAGGATTGGATCATGGGGATCGTGGGCGCATTTCTGGCCCTCTATGGCTATTTCTTCTACCAAAAGATCGTCGATGCGGGCGGTCTCGCAGACGATACGGACAAGTGGTTTGCTCTTGTTGGCCTGCTGTTGTTGTTCGAGGCGGCGCGTCGCGCGCTTGGCCCGGCAATGGCGATCATCGCCACGATCTTTCTGGCCTACGTATTCTTCGGTTCCTCCGAGTGGGTGCCCGAGGTGATCCGATGGAAAGGCGCCAGCCTGCAAAAGGCGATGAGCCATATGTGGATCACGTCCGAAGGCGTCTTTGGCATCGCGCTGGGCGTTTCAACCAAGTTCGTCTTCCTCTTCGTGCTGTTCGGCGCGCTGCTCGATAAGGCGGGCGCGGGCAACTACTTTATCAAGATGGCCTTTGGCGCGCTGGGGCACCTGCGCGGTGGCCCGGCCAAAGCGGCTGTTGTTGGTTCTGCGGCGACCGGCCTGATCTCGGGCTCGTCCATTGCGAACGTTGTCACGACCGGCACCTTCACTATCCCACTGATGAAGCGTGTGGGCTTTTCCAGCGAACAAGCGGGCTCGGTTGAGGTCGCTTCATCCGTGAACGGCCAGATCATGCCACCGGTGATGGGCGCTGCTGCCTTCCTGATGGTGGAATATGTAGGCATCTCATACGTTGAGGTGATCACCCACGCCTTCCTGCCCGCTGCGATTTCTTACATCGCGCTCGTCTACATTGTACACCTTGAAGCGGTGAAGCGGAACATGCCGACGCTGGGCGACCGCGTCGTTTCGATGGGGCGCACAATCGGTGGAATGGCGCTGTTCTTCGTGGGCTTTGCCGGGCTGTGCTATGGCATCCAGTACCCGATCAAAGCGATTGTCGCGCTCATGCCCGATGCGTCGGGTCTGGTCCTGTCGGCGCTGATCGTTTTGGCCTATCTGATCCTGCTTTGGCTGGCTTCCGGAGTAGAGGACTTGGTGCCTGACGATCCTAATGCCAAAGAGGTTGAACTGCCGGTAATTGCCGAAATCTACAAGGCCGGTCTGCATTACCTGCTACCGATCATCGTGCTGGTCTACTTCCTGATGATCGAACAGAAATCACCGGGCTTGTCGGCCTTTTGGGCGACCTCGCTGCTGTTTGTGATCCTGCTGACGCAGAAACCGCTCAAGTCGATCTTCCGGGGTGAAAGTGACACAGCGAATGCCTTCAAGGCCGGTGTTGTTGATCTGTGGAATGGTCTGATCGACGGCGCGCGCAACATGATTGGTATCGCGCTGGCGACCGCCACCGCGGGTGTGATCGTGGGCACCGTAACGCTGACCGGTGTGGGTCAGGTGATGGCTGACCTGGTCGAGTTCCTGTCGGGTGGCAACCTGATCGCCATGCTGGCGCTGGTCGGTCTTCTCAGCCTGATCCTCGGAATGGGCCTGCCGACCACGGCGAACTACATCGTCGTCAGCTCACTGATGGCGGGTGTGGTTGTCGAACTGGGCGCGCAGGATGGGCTGATCGTGCCGCTCATCGCGGTGCACCTGTTCGTCTTCTACTTCGGTATCATGGCCGATGTGACACCGCCGGTTGGTCTGGCGAGCTTTGCAGCCGCCGCCGTTTCTGGTGGGGATGCGATTAAGACCGGTTTCACCGCCTTCTTCTACAGCTTGCGCACCGTGGCACTGCCTTTCGTGTTCATCTTCAACACTGACCTGTTGCTGATCGATGTGGGCTGGGTACAGGGCATCTTGGTGGCCGTCTCTGCGACCATCGCGATCCTGATCTTCACTGCCGGCACCATGGGCTGGTTCCTGACCAAGAACCGCATCTATGAAAGCGTCGCGCTAATCCTGATCGCCTTTGCGCTGTTCCGTCCGGATTTCTTCATGAACCGCATCGCACCGCCCTTTGCGCAGATCGAACCGGCACAGCTGACGCAGGCCGTGGGTGAGGCCGCACCGGGCAGCACCATGCGGATCGAGGTCGCAGGCCCGGACTTTGACACCGGCAATATGACCGAAACCACCGTGGTTCTGGACATTCCGGAAGGGGCCGACGGCACAGCGCGTGTCGACGCCCTAGGGCTGATGACGCTGGAAGAGGATGGTCTGGTCAAGCTCGACGAGCCGATGTTCGGTACGCCGGTCGCGGATGAGCTGGACATGTTCGACTATTATGCTGACGATGCCGTTCGCATCACCAGCATTCAGGCCCCGCAAAGCCAGCCCGCGAAAGAGCTGATCTTTATCCCGGCGCTGATCCTGTTGGGTCTTGTCGCCTTCCTCCAGCGCGGCCGCGCCGCAAAACAGGGAGAACCCGCATGACCCAAGCAATTCTGTGCGCCGTGGATATCAGCAATGGCGATCTTGATGTTGCCGTCCTTGAACGGGCGGCGGCGCTGGCCGAAATGGATGGCGCGCGGCTGGATGTCGTGACCGTGACACCCGACTATGGCGAAGGTTTCGTCAGCAGTTTTTTTGAGCCCCACCACCACGAAAAGGTGATTGAAGAGGCTCATGAAAAGCTGGTCGCCCTCTGCGCTGCCACGCTGGGGGAAGAGCGCAATGCCAAGGTCCGTCATGTGGTGGCAACTGGCAGCGCCTATCAGGAGATCCTCAAAACCGCGGAAGGCGCGGGCTCGGACTTGATCGTGATCGGCGCGCATAAGCCTGACTTGAAAGACTATTTGCTCGGTCCGAATGCGGCGCGGGTCGTGAGGCATTCGCACACGTCAGTATATGTTGTGCGGTAAATCGATCGGATTTAAGCTGAGAATCTGCCATTTGAAGTTTGTTACTCAGTAGCCAATCTCGCAGATCCTTACCGGGAGATTTCTATGATGAAGACATTCATGAAAACCGGCGCCGTTCTGGCGTTGGGTGTTGTCGCTTGCGCGGCCAATGCGCAGGACCCTGCGCCGGAATATGGCTATGGTTGGGAGGACAAAAACTCGGTGACTGGCACCGAGTTCATGGTCTCGGCCGCCAATCCCATTGCTGCCAAAGCCGGATATGATGTGCTGGCCGCAGGTGGCACAGCCGCAGATGCGATGATTGCCGTGCAGCTGATGCTCAATCTGGTTGAACCGCAATCATCGGGCATCGGCGGTGGTGCGTTCATGCTGTATTGGGATGCGTCGGCTAAAACTCTGACCACCTTTGATGCGCGTGAAAAAGCCCCTGCGAAAGCCACGCCTGAACGGTTTCTGTTACCGGACGGTGAAAAGATGCCGTGGCCCGAAGCTGTTGTAGGCGGACAATCTGTTGGCGTTCCGGGCATTCTGCGCCTGATGGAAGTGACCCATAACCTCTATGGCAAGAAAGACTGGGCCTCGCTGTTCCAGTCTACCATCGATCAGGCCGAGCAGGGGTTTGAGGTTTCGCCCCGCATGGCAAACTCGATCCAAAGCACGATTGAACGTGAGCGCTCAGTCGGTGTGTTCCCGGCGGGCAAAGCGTATTTCTTCAACGAAGATGACACGCCGCTGCAGGCTGGAACCTTACTACGGAACCCCGAGTTTGCCGAAACCCTGCGCATTCTGGCCGATCAGGGTGCAGGCGCCTTCTATAGCGGCCCCATCGCCGAAGATATCGTGGCGGCAGTGGATGCCACATCCAAGGTGGAAAACAACATCACGCTTGAAGATCTGGCCGACTACCGCGTCAAAATCCGCCCCGCCGTCTGCGCCGATTATCGCGGCTACGATGTCTGCGGAATGGGTCCGCCAACCTCCGGCGGCCTGACCGTGGGCCAGATTCTGGGGATCCTCAGCAACTTCGACCTCGAAGGCACCGGTTGGAACGCCGAGATGGCGCATCTCTATGCCGAGGCCGCCAAGCTGGCCTATGCCGACCGCGCGCTTTACATGGCCGACGGCGATTTTATCGATGTACCGGTCAAGGGTCTGCTGGACGCGGACTATCTAAAGCTGCGCTCGGAGATGATCGACCCTGCTGCAGCCAGCGAGAAGCGTCAGGCAGGTGAGCCGCCACGTGATCACACCGCCCTGTTTGCGCCCTCGCAAAACCCGGGTCGTCCCGGCACCAGCCATATCGTGATCCGAGATCAGTACGGCAACGCGCTGTCGATGACGACCACTATTGAGACCGCCTTTGGCAGCCGGGTTTTTGTGCGGGGTTTCCTGCTGAACAACGAACTCACCGATTTCGACCGCGCACCAAAGGATGGCGACCGTCTGGTGGCCAACCGCGTTGAGGGTGGCAAACGCCCGCGCAGCTCGATGTCACCAACCATCGTGATGAAGGATGGTGAGCCCTATCTGCTGATCGGCTCACCCGGTGGTAGCCGCATCATCAACTATGTGGCCAAAACGATCATTGCGATCCTGGATTGGGAAATGGACCCGCAGGATGCCATCGAAACGGGGCATTTCGTGCACCGCAACGGGTCGTCGATGGATCTGGAGCAGGGAACATCCGCTGCCGAATTCGCAGATGCCCTGACCGCCAAAGGCCATGAGGTGAAAGAGGTCGATCTCAACAGCGGGTTGCACGCCATCCTGATCAAGGACGGGCAGTTGATCGGCGCTGCTGATCCGCGTCGCGAAGGCGTGGCTTTGGGCCAATAAACATGAACTGGAAAAGGGCTGCTGGACAATTGTAGCACGCAGCCCTTTTCCCTTGCTTTATCAGCGTACTCGTCCGATAGGGCGATATGTTCAAAAGCCGCGCGATAACCTTTATCCTGATCACGCTGATGATTGATGCCATCGGTATTGGCATCGTGTTCCCGATCATGCCCGATCTGATGGAACGTGTTGGTGCAGGCGATACCGGGCAGGGTGCCTTTTGGGGCGGGCTGCTGATGGCAGCCTATGCCGGGGCGCTGTTCCTGTGCGGACCTATCGTGGGTAGCATTTCGGATGCGGTTGGCCGCAGGCCGATCCTGATCGCAGCGCTGACCATGTTGGCGCTGGATTATGTGATCATGGCGCTGGCCGAAACATTCTGGCTGCTTCTTCTGGGGCGAACGCTCGCGGGGCTTGCGGGGGCGACCTATATTACCGCAACGGCTTACATCGCTGACATATCCTCACCGACTGAGAAGGCGGCGAATTTCGGTCTGATCGGGGCGGCCTTCGGGATTGGGTTTGTGCTTGGCCCAGCCATCGGCGGCATCGCTGCCGGGATCAGTATCACTGCGCCGTTCTGGATTGCCGCGGTTTTGTCCGCCGCCAACGCCTTGTTCGGAGTATTCGTCCTGCCCGAAAGCCTGAAACCAGAAAAGCGCCGCCCCTTTGGCAAGCGTGACCTGAACCCGTTCAAATCGATTTTTGACGCCTTCCGCTTTCCGGGGCTGGCAGTGCCGCTGCTGTGCATTTTCATCTTTGAATTTGCCAACATGGTCTACCCCACCCTCTGGGCCTTCTGGATACGAGAGGTGTTTGGCTGGTCCACGCTGTATATCGGCCTGTCGCTGGCCGCATACGGCGTGCTGTTGGCCTTCGTCCAAGCCGGACTGATGCCGGTCTTCATTCGCTGGATCGGCGATTACCGAACCCTGCTGCTGGGGATGGTATCGGCATTGGTCGGAATGATCGGCTTTGGGTTTACCGTAACGGTTACGGCCCTTGTCATCTTTATTCTGCTTGCCGCGCTGTCCGACCTCGTGCCTGCCTTGATCACGGCTATGGCCTCGAACCAGGCGGACGAAGACCGGCAGGGCGTGGTGCAGGGAGTCATCGCGTCACTGTCTTCTGTCGCTGCGGTTCTGTCGCCTTTGGTGATGACCGGCATCTTTCAGGCGTCGGTCGATGGCGAAGGCACTTATCTGCCCGGCGCACCGTTCTTTTTCTCGGCGGCTCTGGTCTTGGTGATGATGCCGTTGGTGTTCCGTCTGCGCGGGCACGCATCGGTCTGAAACGAAAAACGCACCCGCAGCGGACTGCGAGTGCGTTGAATTTTCAAGGCACGAGGCGCTTACTGAATTTCACCCATGCAGAGATATTTCATCTCAAGGAAATCCTCGATCCCGTATTTCGAGCCCTCACGGCCTAGACCGGATTGTTTGACACCGCCGAACGGGGCGACTTCGGTCGAGATCAGGCCAGTGTTGATGCCCACCATGCCCGATTCCAGCGCCTCGGCCACACGCCAGACGCGCGCCAGATCGCGGCTGTAGAAATACGAGGCCAGGCCGAACTCGCTGTCATTGGCCATGCTGACGACGTCGTCTTCTTCCTCGAATTTGAACAGCGGAGCGACGGGGCCGAAGGTTTCGTCCTTTGCCACAACCATGTCGCGGGTTACGCCAGTCAGAACGGTGGGTTCAAAGAATGTCCCACCCAGATCCGAACGTTTACCGCCCAATGTGACCGTTGCACCTTTGGATACCGCGTCCGAGATGTGTTCCTCGACCTTGGCGACCGCCGCGTCGTTGATCAGCGGGCCTGTGGTGACACCATCGCCAAAACCGTCGCCAATGTTCAGCGTTTTGGTCTTTTCGGCCAGCTTGGCAGCGAATTCATCATAGACGCCCGCCTGAACATAGATGCGGTTAGCGCAGACACAGGTCTGACCGTTGTTGCGGAACTTGGCGATCATCGCGCCATCTACGGCAGCATCCACATCGGCGTCGTCGAAGACTATGAACGGCGCATTACCACCCAACTCCAACGACATCTTCTTGATGGTACCTGCGGCTTGACGCATCAGGATCTGACCCACCCGAGTCGATCCGGTAAAGGTGATCTTGGCAACCTTGTCGTTGGTGCAAAGCTCATTACCGACGCCTGAGCTGTCGGTGCCCGGGATCACGTTGAACACGCCCGCTGGTATACCCGCACGTTCACCCAAAACCGCCATCGCCGTCGCCGACAGCGGCGTCAGCGTCGCTGGGCGCGCCACAAAGGTACAGCCCACGGCCAGCGCTGGGCCAACTTTGCGCGCGATCATTGCGTTCGGGAAATTCCAAGGCGTGATTGATCCCACTACGCCCACGGGCTGCTTCAGCACCACGATGCGCTTGTCGCGCTGGTGGCCGGGGATGACGTCGCCGTATACACGCTTGGCCTCTTCCGAGAACCACTCGATAAAGGACGCGCCATATAGGATTTCACCGCGCGCCTCGGGCCAGGGTTTACCCATCTCGGCGGTCAGGATGGTCGCCAGATCGTCTGCGTTTTCGACCATCAGGTCGAACCATTTGCGCAGAATGGCGGCGCGTTCCTTGCCAGTCTGAGCAGCCCATTCCTTTTTCGCAGCGTAAGCTGCATCGATGGTCTGTGTTGTGCCTTCGATGCTGACATCTGTCACATTGGCGATCAGATCACCAGTTGCAGGGTTGTAGACAGGGAACGTTGCCTCACCTTCGACCCATTCACCGTTGATATAGGCGCGGGGTTCCAGAAGGCTGGGATCTTTCAGCTCCAGCTTGGTCACTTTGGTATCCAGCATGTTCAGGCTCCTTTGGCAGCGTCGATCGAGGCTTCGAGGATATCCATGGCCTCGGCGAAGATTTCGTCCTGTACCGTCAACGGCGCGAGGAAACGAATTACGTTCCCATATACGCCACATGTCAGCAGGATCAATCCACGCTTCAATGCCTCGACCCGTATGGCGTTTGCCATATCGGGGTTCGGGGCGCTGCCGTCTGTGGTGTTGAACTCGGCCGCAACCATGAGGCCCGGACCACGAATATCTACGATCTCGGGCGTGCGGGAACGGATCGATTCCAGACGCTGTTTCAAGCGCGAGCCCAGCTCATTGGCGCGCGTGCACAGGTCTTCTTCTTCGATCACATCCATCACAGCATGGGCGGCGGCGATCCCCAGCGGGTTGCCGCCATAGGTTCCGCCCAAACCACCCGGGTGCGCGGCGTCCATCAGCTCGGCACGACCGGTGACGGCGGCCAGCGGCAGACCACCGGCCAGACCTTTGGCCATAGTGGTGATATCAGCAGAGACGTCATAAGCGTCCATCGCGAACAGGTTGCCGGTGCGGGCAAAGCCGGTCTGTACCTCATCGGCAATCAGAACGATGCCATGTTCGTCGCAAAGCGCGCGCAGACCACGCATCAACTCAGCCGGAGCGGGGTAGAAGCCACCTTCGCCCTGAACCGGTTCGATGATGATCGCGGCCACCCGGCCCGGATCAAGATCGGCCTTGAACAGTTTAGTCAAAGCACCCAGCGAATCTTCGGTCGAGGTGCCATGCAGATCGATCGGGAACGGGACGTGATAGGTATCGGGCATCATCGCGCCGAAGCCCGCTTTATAGGGCTGAACCTTGCCGGTCAGCGACATGCCCATGAAGGTGCGGCCGTGAAAAGCGCCGCCAAAGGCCACTACAGCCGGGCGGCCAGTGGCAGCACGCGCGATCTTGACGGCATTCTCGACCGCCTCGGCACCTGTAGTGACAAAGACGGTTTTCTTGGTGAAGTCGCCAGGCACCTTCTCGTTCAGGCGCTCGGCCAGACGGATGTAATTCTCATAAGGCAGAACCTGATGGCAGGTATGGGTGAAGTTCGCGGCCTGTTTCTGAACAGCCTCCATCACCTTGGGGTGGCAATGCCCGGTGTTCACAACGGCGATGCCTGCGGCGAAATCAATATAGCGTTTGCCTTCGACATCCCAGACCTCGGAATTCACGGCACGGTCCACATAGACTTGCGTTTGCATCCCCACGCCCTGCGCGATCGAGGTATTCCGGCGTTCAGCAATCTGAGCGTTCAGCATCTTGCGTCCTTTCCCGTTTCCGGGCGCGGTGCCCGTATGTTTGACTGCGCGACTGTAGTATCTGCGCCTGCAAGCGAAAGCCTGTTTCTTGTGATTCATAAGCCATTGATTTACCGTCCCGGCAGGATCAAGTGTTGCGGATACTGAACATGAAGAACACCAGCCAAGAGGATTTGACCCTCGGATTGCGCCTGCGAACCTTGCGAGAGCGTGCAGGCTTATCTCAGCGGGCGCTGGCCAAGAAGTCGGATGTGCCGAACTCAACCATCTCACTGATCGAGTCGGGCAAGATGAATCCATCGGTTGGTGCGTTACGGCGTATTCTGCAAGGCATACCGATTGGCATGTCCGATTTCTTTTCCTTCGAAATCGAACCTGAGCAGACCGTGTTTTACGCCTCAGAAGAACTTACTGAGATCGGAAAGGGTGGGCTGTCTCTGCGGCAGGTAGGATCAAACCTGCATGGTCGCGCGATGATGATCTTGCAGGAAACTTACGAGCTAGGGGCTGACACCGGTCGCGTGATGTACGGGCATGAGGCGGAAGAGGGCGGTATTGTCATTTCGGGTCGGGTGGAGGTGACCGTGGGTGATAAGCGCAAGGTACTGGGACCAGGCGATGCTTATTATTTCGACAGTCGCACCCCGCACCGGTTCAGGCAGGTCGGCCCCGAAGTTTGCCGGGTCATCAGCGCCTGCACTCCGCCTACATTCTAAGCATCACGGCAGAAATTTCAGCACTATGCATCATAGTGTTGCAGTATCTCCTGGTTTGATCCACAGTATGATGCATAGTGCGGGAAATTCCTGCAGATAATCCAGGGTGTCCGCCGCCCAATTCAGAGAGTACCGGAATGAAAAAGAAACCTGCCACTCTGCCACGTGGCTATCGCACCTGCACCGCATCGCTTGCCGTCGCCGACGTCGATGCCGCGCTAACTTTCTACGAAAGCGCCTTTGATGCGAAGATACAGGCCTATGACGCGGATGAGGCCCCCGGCTTTGCCTCGATCAAGATCGGCAACTCGATGCTGTTTGTCACCGCCGGATGGGGTGCGCACGGCCCCGCCATTCCGGGCACAGTCACTCCGATTGGGCATCATATGTATGTCGAAGATGTGGACACTGCCCTTGCAGCCGCGTTGGAAAGCGGTGCCAGCCTGATCGCTGAGGCGGCGGACACCTATTGGGGCGAACGCTGCGCCACGATTGCCGATCCGTTCGGTCATGTCTGGACGTTGGCGACCCGCGTCGAAAACCTGAAGCCAGCGGATATCAGTGAACGGCGCAAAGCGCTGCTGGACGCGGCGCAGATCGAGGCTGCATGAACGACGCCCCCCTTCCCACATTCACGATCCGTCAAAACGATCTGGCCATTCTCGCGGCTGAGGGTCGCATCGGCGACTATCCGGTCGCCGTTCGCACGGCGCGTGAGGTGATCAGCGGTGGCTTTGCCAACCACTCGGCGCATCCCAATACCTGGACTGTATACTTTCTGGTCGATGGCCAATGGGCGCTGGTCGAATCCACGCGCGGGCTGCGGCGGGAGTGGTCCAGCCTTGATCGGCTTGAGAAATGGCTGCGCAGTTGCGGATTCCGGTTCTTCTGGGTTCGCAACGACATCGATTTTGTGGAACCGCAGGCAGAAGATACCGCCGAGGAAGCCGCAGTATGAAGGCAGTCGCCTCGGAAAACCATAGCCTGAGGACAGCAGGCTTGCGTGACCACACGGTTTTATGTTCCGATGAAGAACGCCGGATCAAATCGGCGGTCGCAATCGGCAAGAAAATGAGAAGAAACGAAAAATGACCCCTTTTGCGATAACCGGAATCCAGATGCATGTCGGTGCGTTGCAGTCGAATGTCGACGCGATGCTGCACCGGATCGACATTATGATGGCACGGTTCCCCTGGACCCAGATGGCCCTGTTCAGCGAACTGGCGCCTCATGGTCCGCTCGACCGGTTTGCCCAGCCCTTTCACAATGACGACCTGTCGCGCTTTCAGGATGCCGCTCGGCGTTATGGGATCTGGCTGATCCCCGGATCGATGTTCGAAAAGCACGAAGATGGACGGATTTTCAACACCTCGGTGGTGATCAACCCCGAAGGTGAGATCGTCTCAAAATACTCCAAGATGTTCCCGTTCAAGCCTTATGAACAGAACATAGCATCGGGTACCGAATTCTGCATCTTTGATGTGCCGGATGTGGGCCGGTTTGGCCTGTCGATCTGCTACGATATCTGGTTCCCCGAAACCACCCGCCACCTGACCAGCCAAGGGGTCGAGGTTCTTCTGCACCCGGTTCTGACCGGCACAACCGACCGCGAGGCCGAGCTGTCGATCGCCAAGGCGACCGCTGCGCAGTTCCAATGCTACGTGTTTGACGTGAACGGGCTGGCCGCTGGGGGCGTGGGCCGCTCACTGGTCGTTGATCCCTCGGCCACCGTGCTGCACCAGTCTGCGGGACAGGAGGATATCTTCCCTATCGAGATCGATCTTGATCAGGTCCGCCGCCAACGCGAGGTCGGACTGAAAGGTCTGGGGCAGGTTCTCAAAAGCTTCCGCGACCGCGAGGCGGAGTTCCCGGTCTATGACCGTTCCAGCGGGGCGGATGCCTATCTGCACACGCTCGGCCCGCTGCGCATTCCGCAGAAAGGCGACGTTGCGGGCGTCGCTGCATCCGACCCCAGAACGGCGCTGGGATATACTGAAGACGCCGCGACCAAGCCCGACAATCTGTATCTCTACAAAGGACGTTCTGGCACAGACTGATACCGGCCCAGCTTTTCGGTATCGGCAGAAAGGAAAAATTTCATGCACGGCATTTCCGATAGCGAAAAGCTCCACACCATCTCGGACTACTACAGCGCCTCGCAACTGAGGGCAGACCGATGGAGCGCGCTGCGGGAAACGGCCGAGTCCCTGGATCAGGGCGGTAACGAAAAAGATCGGGACCGGGCACGGCAGTTGCTGCAGGCGCTGGCCCCGATCGAGATGTATTTCGCTTTTCCGGGCGGATCGGCGTTCGACTATCTGCGTCGTTTGCTGGACCATGGTAACTTTGGCGATTTCTCAACCGCCGTGCGCCGGGTGTCGCGGGCGCTGACCTCAGGGGCCTATCGTCGCCGCTCGATCCCGTTGATCGCGGATGAGACCGAGGTTGATGAGTTTGAGGACGAGTCCACCCAAAGCCATGAAGCCCGCGCGCTGGGCCGCCCATATTTCGAGGTGATGATCGTTGACAAGGTCAACGAACATCAGGAACGGTTCCTGCAAACCAGCCTGCAACGGATGCGCCGCAGCGAAGATCCGTTTATCTATGAAACCGTTGTCGTTCCCAGTGTCGAGGATGCGCTGATCGGGGTTCTGTTCAACCAGAATGTACAGGCGGTCATTGTTCGCCCGGGCCTTAGCCTGAAGTCCAAGAACGAAACCAATGTTTTGGGCCGCTATATCAGCCTCTATGGCGAGGGCGCCGATCTTGATGCGCTGTCCCCTTCGGAATACGGCCCTGAAACCTGCCGCAGGATCGGCATGCTGCGCCCCGAGCTGGACGCTTATCTAATCACCGACCGTTCGGCGGAAGATATTGCCGGTCTCGATCTGGGCCTGTGCCGGCGGGTCTTCTACAATCAGGAAGACTTTCTGGAATTACACCTGAACATCCTGCGCGGGGTGCAGCGGCGCTATAAGACACCGTTCTTCACGGCGCTCAAGGAATACTCAAAACAGCCCACGGGCGTGTTCCACGCGATGCCGATCAGCCGGGGTAAATCGATTAGTCGCAGCCACTGGATTCAGGACATGGGGGCGTTCTACGGATCAAATATCTTCATGGCGGAAACTTCGGCCACGTCTGGCGGGCTGGATTCGCTGCTGGAGCCGAAGGGCCCGATCAAAGAGGCGCAGGAAGCCGCAGCCCGCGCATTCGGCTCTAAACAGACGTTTTTTGCCACGAATGGCACCTCGACCTGCAACAAGATCGTGGTGCAAGCTCTGGTCCGGCCCGGAGACATCGTGCTGATCGACCGCGACTGCCACAAATCGCACCATTACGGCATGGTGCTGGCGGGAGCGAGCGTGGTCTATATGGACAGCTATCCGCTGCATGATTACTCGATGTATGGCGCGGTACCGATCCGAGAGATCAAGCACAAGCTTTTGACCCTGAAGGCCGAAGGCAAGCTGGATCAGGTTCGTATGGTGCTGCTGACCAACTGCACATTCGACGGCATCGTCTACAACGTGCAGCGGGTGATGCAGGAATGTCTGGCGATCAAAAAGGACCTTGTGTTCCTGTGGGATGAGGCCTGGTTCGGTTACGCGCGCTTTGCCCCGAATTCGCGCGTACGTACCGCGATGCGATCGGCCAATATCCTGCGCGAACAATTCCGCACCCCTGAACATGCCGAGGCTTACGCCGCCCAACAGGAGGAACTAAAGGGCGCGGATGATGAAACACTGCTGAACACCCGCCTGATCGCGCCGCCCGATGCGCGTGTTAGGGTCTATGCCACGCAGTCGACGCATAAAACGCTGACTGCGCTGCGGCAGGGTTCGATGATCCATGTCAATGACCAGCAGTTCAAAGGTGCGGTCGAAGAGGCGTTTCACGAAGCCTATATGACCCACACCTCGACCTCGCCCAACTATCAGATCATCGCCTCATTGGATGTAGGACGCAGACAGGTCGAGATCGAAGGATACGAGTTCGTCCAGCGACAGGTCGAAAGCGCGATGGCAATCCGCCGGGCCGTGACGACCCATCCGCTGCTCAGGAAGTATTTCAAGCTGGTCACAGCGGGCGACATGATCCCCGAGCAATATCGCGAAAGCGGCATGACCAGCTATTTCGATCCCGATCAGGGCTGGGCCGATGTTTGGGATTGCTGGGCCAAGGACGAGTTTGTTCTGGATGCCACCCGGATCACCCTGCATGTGGGCGCGACCGGCTGGGATGGCGATACCTTCAAGACCAAGATCCTGATGGACAAATACGGGATCCAGATCAACAAGACCTCGCGCAATACCGTGTTGTTCATGACCAATATCGGCACCACACGCAGCTCGGTCGCCTATTTGATCGAGGTGCTGGTCGAGATCGCCAAGGAACTGGACGATCTGATGGACGACGCCTCGAAAATGGAAAAACGGGCCTTTGACAAGCGCGTCAGGAATCTGAGCGAACACGTCCCACCTCTGCCCGATTTTAGTCGGTTCCACGATGCGTTCCGCTGTGAGGCAGGTACCGAAGCTGGTGACATTCGCACGGCGTTTTTCCTGTCCTATGACGAAGACAATTGCGACTACGTCGAGCCCGACAAGGAGATGTTGGAACGGCTCGAAGCCGGGGAAGAGATGGTCTCGGCCACCTTCGTGATCCCCTATCCGCCGGGCTTTCCCATTTTGGTACCGGGGCAGGTGATCAGCCCTGAAATTCTCAAATTCATGCAGGAACTGGACGTCTCGGAAATCCATGGGTTCCGTGCCGATCTGGGCCTGCGCATTTTTACCGAAGACGCTTTGAAGTCAGTAAAGAACCCCTAAGGGGTCAGGGAGGACAACAATCATGCCAAAGAAGGTGCTGAAAAACATCTCGGAAATCCGCCGGTATTTCCATACCAACAAGGACCCGATCTATTTCGTATCGGCAACCAATTTCAACCTGTTGGGGCTGGATGAATGGGTGATGAACTTCACCTATATCTGCTACATGGATTGCTTTGACGGGCGACATCCGAACGTGTTTGTGCCTTCGGAAATGCCGCATGATGAGTTTCAGTCCATCGAAGACATCAACAATTATCTGCTGCAGCACAAAGAGGTCATCGACCTGGTCAAGCGGCGCGGTGGCAAGCCCAAGTTTGTCTTCCTGATGTTCGACGAGACGACCGAGAAGCTGGTCAAGGAGCTGGGCGGTCAGCTGTGGTTCCCCAAAGCCAAGCTGCGCACCAAATGTGACAACAAGATCGAAACTGTCCGTATCGGCAATAAGGCGGGTGTGCCTTCGGTGCCCAACACGCTGAGCGTTGTCAAAAGCTATGATCACCTGAAAAAGATCTGCGAAAAGGCCGGATTGGGGAATGATCTGGTGCTACAATCCGCCTTCGGCGACAGCGGCCATACGACGTTCTTCATCAAGTCCGAAGCTGATTTCAACAAGCACAAAGACGAGATCGTCGGCGAAGGCGAAATCAAGATCATGAAGCGGATCGACTGTCGCGGGGCGGCGATCGAGGCCTGTGCGACCTCGGAGGGTACCATCGTTGGCCCGCTGATGACTGAGCTTGTGGGCTTCAAGGAACTCACGCCCTATCGCGGCGGCTGGTGCGGGAATGAGATTTTCTCGACCGCTTTCCCACCTAAGGCCCGCGAACAGGCCCGGCAGCTGACGTTCCAGTTCGGTGAAGAACTGCGGAAATCCGGCTATCGCGGCTATTTCGAACTCGACTTCCTGATCGACAAGAAAACCGATGAGCTGTGGCTGGGTGAACTGAACCCCCGTATCACTGGCGCCAGCTCGATGACCAACCACGCGGCCTTTGCGCACGCTGATGCGCCACTGTTTCTGTTCCATCTGCTTGAGTTTTCAAAGAAGCCCTTCGCGCTGGATGTCGAGGAACTGAATGCCCGCTGGGCGGATCCGGACATGATCGACAGCTGGTCGCAAATGGTAATCAAACACACCGATGACAGTGTCGACCGGATCACGCAGGCCCCACAATCGGGCATCTACAAGATGCTGGAAGATGGCCGCGTTGTGTTCGACCGGTTCGACTATCACCGCCGCGCGGTGGGCGAGAACGAAGCGTTCTTCCTGCGTATTTCGAATGTCGGTGATTACCGCTATGAAGGCGCTGACCTCGGAATTCTGGTAACGCGTGGGCGGTCAATGACCAAGGGCTTCAAACTGACGGACAAATCGAAGAAGTGGATTCATGGGATCACTTCGGCTTATACGGCTGAACCGCTGCCCGCGGCACAGCCGATGGAAGACCCCGCCTTCAAAATTATGTAGAAAGCCCCATGGCGCTTGTTTTTCGCTCAATTGACGAAGCGCAGCCCGGTCCCAAGCTGGCCGGGCTGTTTGCCGAATACTGGCCCGCCTACCGCAAATGGTGGGCGCAAGAGGGGTATTCGGCCCGCCCCACCTATCGCGAATGTCTACGCGCCCTGCAAAAACACATGCCCGAGATTTTGCCGCTGTACGAAGAGATCGTCGAACTGGTCGGCGGCAGCGACAGCCAGGCACGGTTTCTCAGCTTTTACTGCCCGCCGAAATATCTTTCGGGCTGCAGCCAGGCGATTTGGCGTGGCAAGACACCGATTCTGGTGCGCAATTACGACTACCATCCAAAAACCTTTGACGCCGCTCTGCTGAAAACCCGCTGGGACGGGCGCGGGGTCATCGGGATGAGCGACGGCGTTCTGGGTCTGCTTGATGGCATCAACGATGCCGGTCTGACGGTCTCGCTCACCTTTGGCGGGCGGCGCGAGGTCGGCGACGGCTTTGGCGTGCCGCTGATCCTGCGCTATGTCCTTCAAACCTGCGAGACCACTGCGCAAGCGGTTGACTGCCTGTGCCGCATCCCCTGCCACATGAGCTATAACGTCACCGTTCTGGATGCGAAACACAATCACAGCACGGTGTACCTTGCCCCGGACCGGCACCCGCAAATCTCGGACCAACCAGTGGCGACAAACCATCAGGGCCATGTCGAATGGTCCACCCATGCGCGCTTTACGGCCACCGTGGAACGCGAAAGGTTCTTGCTCAACCGTCTCAACCAGCACCCGGAAAGCGAGAAGCGGTTTATCGATGCGTTCCTGCGTCCGCCGCTTTATTCAACGGCTTTCAGATCAGGTTTCGGCACGCTCTATACTGCGGTCTATCGGCCTGCGAAGAAGCAGTTGCAACTGCTTTGGCCCGGTGCCAGCTGGGACTTGTCCTTCGATGGCTTCAAAGAGGGTGAGCTGAGCCTGATGTTGCCCGACGAGGCCGAGCCTGCAGTCTGACAAGCGCGGTCGCCCTTCTAAACTTCTTGCTCTTGGACGGGCGACGCAATAATGGGAGCTCGACGCGCGGCAGTTTCAAACAAGGCCCGGCGGGACCAACACCACATATTTCTATGACGCGATAGGACCACGGAAAGCATGACCGGTACCTCCCCAAATTGGCTAAGACTGCTTCCTTACTTCGTCACCGCATTGGTGATGGTCCTGGTCTGGTCCTGGTATCTGACTGATCTGGGTGTTGGGAACATCTATCACTACGATGAATTCTACACTTATGACCGCAGTACAGGCTTTGCGCGCAATGGGGACTGGCTGGCGGTTTATTCCAACAACGAACCTAGCCTGAAAAAACCGCCCATGCAGTATTGGATGTCTGCGCTGCTGATGGAGTTTGGCGTATCTGATATTCTGGCCTTGCGCCTGCCGTCGATGATCTTTGCGCTGGGCGCGCTGATGGCAACGGCCGTACTGGCGCGGGTGATGATCCCGGACAGCCCCTGGGCCATGCTGCCTTCGGTCCTGCTGGTGGCCACGTCGCTTCAGTTCTGGCAACACGCCACATCCGCGATGCTTGATACCGGGGCGGTTTTCTTTTCGACCCTTGGAATTGCAGCCCTGTTGGCAGCGTTGGAAAAGCCGAAATACTGGCCTTATTTCGGCGCAACTCTGGTGTTGGCCGCCTTGCAGAAAAGCCCAACCCCGCTGGCCTTTCTAGCGCTGGCACTACTGACGCTGAAGTTGACCAACAGATGGCAGACGGAACCGTTCAGCGAGATCTGGCAGAACAGAACGTTTCGCCGGACACTAAAGATTGCGATCCCGCTGGCCTTCGCCTGGCCGATCCTGCAAGAGCTTCGGTTCCTCTTTGGCGACTCGCTGGATGGCAACATCAAAGGCGAGATGCTGGATCGTTTTCGCCCATCGCTCAGCGATCGCGGCTTCGGGAAACTCTATGATCTGATCATCGCGGGCGAGCCGTGGTTGCGGCTACTGGGTTTTGTCGGCATCTGCGCTCTGCCATTTCTGCAAAAGCGGCCCAGACTTCTTGCTGCAACAGGGATAGCAGCGTTCTTCGTTATCATGATGTGGGCCGCAGCCGGCAAGGTTTATGCACGCTACACCCTGCTGATCCTGCCGATGCTGATGGTCGCCGCAACCGGTTTGTTGTTTTCGGTCGAGCGCCTGCGCTGGGCCGGGATGGTGGCCGCGCTGGGTCTGGTCTTTGTTGCAGGCGGCCTGTTCTATGACCGCGATGCCACCGATCTGGGCAAGGGTCGCGTGCGTTTGGGCGTGCCCGAGGCCGAGATTCTGACCCCTTTGGGTGCAATGCTGCAACCGGATGAAACCCTGCTGCTCTGCGCCTATGACCGCAAGTTGCGCGTACCGCCCGGGGCCGCATCGGTCTTTGCTTCCAACGGTAGGCGCTTTGTCTATCTCAGACGGCTGGAGCTGCACAAATACCTCGACAGGTTCGGCTATACCACCGGCCCGCTGCGAGGGCTCTGTTCGGAGGGTGAGTTGTCTGAGCTGGCACCTGACCTGATCGGGCTCGAGACGCAGCCAACTGCGGTTGACGGTTTGGTCTATTGGTCAGCAACCGGTGTCACGCCCGCCCCTGAATAGGAGACACGGTGCAATCCGTCCCATCGCTGAACAATGCCCCAACAAGTTGCGCAGATGTTGGCCTGCGATGCGGTGGCCACTTGAATTTTCGCCGTTGATCCCGCAAAAGCCCTGAGACTGAAACAAGTAAAGCTACCCACCATGCATGCTGATCATGATGCCAACGCTGACAATCGACCCACCGTGTCGATCGTGATTCCCATGCATAACGAACAGGGGGCTGTTCCCGGTCTTATCCAGGGCATCTGCGCTGCTGCGGCCGAATTGCCAGCGTTTGAGATTGTCGCGGTTGATGATGGATCGACCGATGACACTTTTGCGGCGCTGCAACAGATGCAGAAAGACTGTCCGCAACTGCGCATCCTGCAGCACAAAACGGCCGGTGGCCAAAGTGCTGCCGTGCATTCCGGCGTCAAGGAAGCACGCGCGGATATCTGCTGTACGCTGGATGGCGACGGACAGAACCCGCCGGAAGAGCTGCCAAAGATTTGGGCGCCGCTGGTGTCGGGTGGTGATGCCTCGATTGGCCTGGTGGCGGGGCAACGGGTTGGCCGACAAGACACTGCGTCAAAGAAGCTTGCCTCGCGCTTTGCCAATGCACTGCGGGGCTGGATGCTGAAAGACGGCACACGTGACACCGGCTGCGGTTTCAAGGCGTTCCGACGGCAGGCTTTCCTTGATCTGCCCTTTTTCAATCATATGCACCGTTATCTGCCCGCCCTGTTTAAGGCCTATGGCTGGAATATCGCGCTGGTGGATGTGGCGCATCAGCAGCGTTTGTCGGGCGAATCCAAATACACCAATTTCGGGCGGGCCATGGTCGGCATCTGGGATCTGTTCGGCGTTGTCTGGCTGACCCGCCGCGCCAAATCCGTTTCCGCAACCGAGGCGTCCCGGTCATGAAAGAAACCATTCTGGAAATCCTGCACGTCGACAGCCCGACCGAGGCGCTCTGGGTCTTTATCGGTCTGGCCGGTCAGCTGATGTTCAGCGCCCGGTTTATCGTGCAATGGATCACGTCCGAGCGCGCCAAGAAATCCGTCATCCCGATGGCGTTCTGGTACCTTTCGATCGGCGGCGGGCTTATCCTGCTGAGCTATGCGATCTATCGCCGTGACCCGGTCTTTATTCTGGGTCAGTCGATGGGCCTGTCCATCTACCTGCGCAACATCTTCCTTATTCGCGCTGAAAACCGCTGATTGATCGTAACGCTTCTTTACGACCTGCCACCCATTACAAGTTTGTCGGCTGCACCCGTTCAGCGGGTAGCGGCCTACGGCTGCGTTGTGTGAACAACCTCTTATTGTTTCTGAAATTTTCGTGCTAGTATCCCGCGAATAGATTTTCAGAATTGTACTCGGAGGATATTTTCTCTTGCCCGATAGCTCACCCCGGTTGTTCAGATTGCGCCCTTTGGAAAAGGCGGATCTGGGAACAGTTGCGCGCTGGTTTCAGGATATCCATGACCTGGCACTGTTCGACCGAACGTCGCGCATTCCTCAGAACCTGGTACAGACCGAACAATATTGGGAAGACGCGATAAACGCCTCAAAGGACTGCTGCAAATGCTGGTTCGCAATCGAATCTGACAGTGGTGATCTGGTGGGGATGACCGGGCTTGAAGCAATTTCCAGCGTCAACAGGGATGCGGTGGTTCCGGTTTTTGTCGACAAATCCATCCGTCGACATGGCGTGGCGGTGCGTTCGGTTGCGCTGATGCTGGATTTCGCATTCCGGCAATTGGGGCTGAACCGTATCACCTCGTATTACCGGGCCGACAATCACAGCAGCCGCGATCTGATCCAGCGAATCGGCTGCGAGATCGAGGGCACGATGCGTCAAGCCTGGTTCGCGGATGGGCAGTTCCATGACATGGTTGTCGTCGGCATGTTGCAGCAGGACTGGATCGCGCGTCGAGAGGTGCTCGCGCAGGAGTTAGGCACCCAAACAGTGGTCAGTTTTGATGCCTCTGGGTGGTCTTGGCCCCCCGATTCCGGTGCAGATACCTAAAATGTTACGTATTCTGAGTCATTTTTTGCTAAAACAGTCCTGTCGGATTCGACATGACAACACAATTGAGTATTGCCAGTGAACACGACCGGTTCGGACGCATCAATAAAACAGAAACTAGGCGCGGTGCTTTTTGCCGACGTTGTCGGCTATTCCCGCCTGATGAGCGAGAACGAGATGGATACGTATAACGCGTTGAAGTCTTTGCTTTCGCAGCTTGAATCGGCTTGCTCAAAGTATCAGGGCAAAATCATCGAAGTGCGCGGTGACGGCATTCTTGCCTTATTCGACACGGCGACCAGTGCGGTAGAGTTCAGCATCGAACTGCATCGGATCGCTGCGGAACATAATCAGGCACGGGATGACGAGCACAACATCAAATTTCGCGCTGGCGTTCACATGGGCGAAGTTCTGATGGACGAACGCGGCATCCATGGTGACAACGTCAATATCGCTGCCCGCCTGCAGGAGATTGCCGAGCCAGAACGGGTTTATGTCAGCGCAGCCGTCTATGAACAGATCCGTAACCGCCTGCGCTATGGCTATGAATTCCTCGGTCCCAAGCAGCTCAAGAACATCATGTCTCCGGTCGCGACCTACTGTGTCCGAACCGAGGTCGAGGGTGCAACAATGGCCGCAACCCTACGTCCTGAGATGCAGCTGGAAGTGCTTGAAAGGCCCGATAACCCGTCGGTTGCGGTGCTGCCCTTTACCAGCCAAGGCGGGGATGAAGATGACAGCTGGGTCGCCGAAGGGCTGACCGACGACATCATCATGAACCTGTCCAAGTTCCGGAACCTGTTCATCATTGCCCGGAATTCCTCGTTCTTCTTCAAGACCCAGTCGATGTCGCCGCAAGAGGCCGCTCGGCGTCTGAACGTGCGCTATATCGCGCGCGGCAGTGTGCGCCGCTCGTCCAGTCGTATCCGGATCACGGCCGAGCTAATCGACGCCAACACCGAACGCACCATCTGGGGTGAACGGTTCGACCGTAAGCTCGATGATATCTTCGACATCCTGGATGAGGTGACCGAGTGCATCGTTGCCGCCACTGCAGTCATGATCGAGTCGCATGAAAAGCTGCGCATGGTGCAGGCAATCCCGTCAGACCTGCGGGCTTATGGTTCGGTTCTGCAGGGGCAGCACCATATTTTCAAATACACCCGCAACGACAACCGCAAGGCGCAGCATTGCTACAAATCCGCGCTTGAGCGCGACGGCGGGTATGCACGGGCCGCGGCGGCGCTGTCACGCACGCTCAACATCGATTGGCGCTATTCATGGACCGAAGACCCAAACAGCGCGCTGGACAAGGCCCTGTCGCTGGCTCAGCGCGCGGTGGAGCTTGACCCCACAGATGCGCGCGGGTTTGGAGAGCTGGGCTATGTGCAGCTTTATCGTAAAGAGCATGACTCGGCGATCGAATCCTACAAACGCGCCCTGCAGCTTAACCCCAACGATGCGGACATGCATTCGGACTACGCCGATGCGCTGGCCCATTGGGGCGACAACGAAACCGCCATCAAACATCTGCAGCAGGCGATGCGCCTGAACCCCTATTTCCCCGATCAGTACCTGTGGCATCTGGGCGGGGCCTATTACAATCTCAAACGCTATGACGACGTGATCTCATGCGTGAACAAGATGAACAACCCGACCGAGGGGCAGCGCGTGCTGGCCGCCAGCTATGCCCATAAGGGCGAGCTGGAAATGGCCCGCCAGATCGCCGACAAACACCGCGCAGCGCATCCCAATTTCTCACTATCGCGCTGGGCCAAGGTTCAGCCAGACCGCCTGTCTGACGACACGCAGCATTTTGTCGAGGGGCTCAAAAAGGCCGGGTTCTGAGCTGCTGCCCGATCTCGCCTATGAAAATCAACTCGCCTGTTCGCGGTCGAACTGCATGCGTAACCGCCTGACTTCATCCATTTGTTCATGCGACCAGAAGACGAGCGGTTTCAGCATTTCAAGCAAGCTTCTGCCCAAAGGTGTCAATTCATAAGACACTGCCACTGGCGGTCCGGGATCGACGGTGCGGGTCAAATAACCATCACGTTGCAACCCGCGCAGGTTTTCGGTCAACACACTTTGTGTGATGTCTCCGATACAGCGCTTGAG
The DNA here is from genome assembly GCF_056532915.1 of Ruegeria sp. H9. Classification (NCBI taxonomy): domain Bacteria; kingdom Pseudomonadati; phylum Pseudomonadota; class Alphaproteobacteria; order Rhodobacterales; family Roseobacteraceae; genus Ruegeria; species Ruegeria sp. H9. Next base: position 69,545 of record NZ_JBQFNX010000005.1, read on the forward strand.
ATCGCCAAAGCGTTTCGGCTCATCCTCCAGCGCAAGGATGATGATCATCCGCCATTTGCCCGTCACATTGGACAGTACGGAACGGATTGAGCAGTTGGAAGCTTCTGCCTTGTTGGCAACACCAATTGGTAGCATATCAATCTCTGGTATTGTTTCGAAACTTAATCGCACAATAGCGTCACGTTGGCCTCGGTACAACTCCCTGAAAATTCGGGCAGTAGCCTCAAGCGTACCAGGTCATTTTTAAGTACGTAATTGAAATGTAGTATGGATTTGCTACCACGTATCCAGTAGATACGAATCATAGGAAATCAACATGTCCCCCAAAGAACTTGTAATCGCACTTTTTACGGCTGCCTTTGCTGAACATGACCCGCAAGCTGCGCTACAGCTCGTTACCCCGGACTATATTCAGCACAACCCGCAAGTCCCGACCGGAGCCGAAGGCCTGGCCGGCCTGATCCCTTTGGTCGAACAATCCGGGATGACTGCAACTACCCACCGGGTCATCGCCGAGGGCGATATGGTTGTATTGCACAGCACGTTCGACAACGCGGACGCTTTTGGTGCACCGACCCTCGCCGCCTTTGACATATTCCGCGTCGAGAATGGCAAAGTTGCTGAACATTGGGACAATTTGCAGCCCGTTCCTGAAACAACAGTGTCGGGCCGTGGCATGACAGATGGGCCGACCGAGATCACCGATCTTGAGAAAACAGAAGAAAACAAGGCGCTGGTTCTGGGGTTTGTGCGTGACGTTCTGGGCGGTGCCGCGCCCGAGAAAGCTCCGATGTATTCCGAGGTCTATATGCAGCACAATCCAATGCTTGCCGATGGGATCGATGGCCTGATCGAGGGCACCAAAGCCTGGGCAGAGCAGGGGAATGTGATCACCAAATTCGAGCCGCAGATTGTGGTGGCCGAAGGCAACTTTGTCTTTGTCGCCTCAGATGCCACCGTCAGAGGGAACCCTTGGGCCTTCTTCGACCTATGGCGCGTCGAAGATGGAAAGATCGTTGAACATTGGGACGTCGTTTCGCCTACGCCAGCCGAAATGGCGCACGAAAACGGCAAGTTCTGATCTTCGAAAGGGATGGCGGGTCAGGCATAAATGGCCCGCCAACCCAAAGCAGACGTTGGAATAAAACCAAACGTCAATCGGTCAGGATCATTTCAACCTTCCTATTCACCACGTGCCTTTGCGCCGCTGACTTTGGCACCTGACACCTTAGCACCGGACACCTTGGCCCCGCTGACCTTCGCGCCCGAGACCTTGGCCCCGCTCACCTTGGCGCCCGAGACCTTGGCTCCGGACATCATCGGTGCGTCATACTCAAAATAGACGTCCAGCAGCACGTCTTCGATCTGACCGGCTGCGATATCCATGCGGATGGTGTAATCGGCCTGATCGTAGTTCCAGACGCGAATATCATTGGCCATCTGGTAATCCGCTGCCGCGACGCCCGAAACCGAGGGGTTCATCGGCGCGCGTGCGGCCTGTTGCGTGGTGTCCGGCGCGTTAGCGTCATTGCTGGTCTGCAGCTTGAAGCCATGGGGCAGGTTGCCACCCGTCGCGCTCTCGCCTTCGCCATGCACCAGAAAGATCGTGGGTTCCGGCATCTCGTAATAGGTGCCGTCATAGGCGAAGCCGTAAATCCGGGCCAGTCGTGCATCGCCTCCGAACTGGTCCCCGATGAAATTATTGACGCCACGACCCCTCCGGCGGCCATCCTGTTCGATGAACAGCTGCTCCGAGTGACGGTTCGCGATCTGCTGCCAGTGGGTATGTTTGAACTGACGTCCGCGACGGATGTAGACAAACGAGTCGTGCGGAACCTTCTTCCGCTTGTCGAACTTGAACTTATCGCCGTCCTTGATGACCTTGTAGATGCCGGACTTTTCGTTTGCCGCATCCCCGACCTGGACCAGAACACGATCGTCTTCCCGGACATGTACGCCGTCGATTTTGGTGAATTTCTTACTGAAGTCGTAGTCTTCCTCAACCTCTTCGGCCAACCGGACCGAGCGTTGTTTCAGTTTTAAATCACTTAACTCTCGCCCAAACAGTAATACCTCGGAAAAACTGAGTAAGGACTCAGACATATCACTTTCTCCCTATCGGGGGTCGACGCTGCCGATTGCCTCGCCTGTCCCGGTTTGCGCATTCAGTGCGCGTTGAATGTCACTATTATCACCCCGTGCGCGTAACCTGCCACAATAGCGGGGGAAAAACAAAGACTTTAAGGTTCATTCACCTCGGGTGACAGCGTACGAACCGACGCGGCATGGCTCGTGCCGTCGGGCTTGGTCAAACGGGGGCCGGGCGCTGTCAATCCGATGTGGCGCATGCGGAAATTGCCTTCGATAATCTGCCGGAATGCGCCGCCGGTGACCTCGTGATCGACCATGACCAAGGCGCGTTCAACGCCGAAGTAGCTAAGCATATCGGGGTCCAGTTTCTCCCACGCATCTGCAAGATAGGATCCCAGCAAATCACGCGCTTCGATCAGGGCAACCCGAAAGCCTTCGGGGTCGGCTGCGTAATGTTCGTCGAACAGGTCCTGCATGATCGCATTGTATTCGTCGGTCCCTTCCAACTCGTCCGAGAGCTCCTCCATCTCCGGGTCGATCACGTCATGTGCTACCAGTCGTTCGTGGTAGATATCGACCAGAATATCGAACATCGCCCCGGTCAGTGGTTCTGACAGGGCGTGTTCACTGGACCATCCGTGCGAGAATTCAGAAAGCGTCCGGTCATTGGCGGCGATCCGAATTTGCGAGTTCTGCGACAGCTCTGCAAAGCGGCTCAGCCGGTTATAGGTATAAAGGTTGCCGCGCGTGTTTTTCAGCAATTCATCCACGACCGAGCCGAAATGCAGCGACGCCAACAGCGCCACCATATCGGCCGCCGATTCATGGAACCCGTAATATTCGCCGGTCGCGTCCTCTTCGGACGGCATGCCGACCACGCTGTAGATGATGGCATGGCCGATCTCATGCGCGACCACATCGAAGTTCAGGCTGTAGGGGCGGTATTCGTCACCGATATCGCGAGTGCCACCGGTTTCCAGAAATCCCCAACCGATATGCGCGTTATCTAGACTTGGCAGCAACGATAGCTCAAGCCGCTCGAAATCACGCGCGAAATGCCAGGGGATCGGGCGATTAAAATAGCCCTCCCACACATCCATGGTGAAATGGGCCGCTCCGAACAGATGGGCGGCTTCAAAGGCCGGGTCCTCGGGATCGATATGGATGAAATTGCCAAACTCATCGGGCTCGGGCGGCGGCAGGATATAGCCGTCCCATGCGGGCAGATACATCTCGGGGCCGTCTTCACCCTCGATCATCGCGCCATAGGGGGTCGTTTTGTCGACCGGGTACATCGCATACATGCGGGGGCCCGATGGGCCTGGGCCTATGGTCCCTTGCGGGGCCGATATTTCGACCAGTTCGGGCTTAGAATTCGGCTCTAAAAAGGGCGATTGCGGATATAGTAAGAACCGCGTGCCGGGGGGGTCATTCTCTGAATAGTCGGGCCAGATTGCCATTTTTCCCTCCCGTTATCCGCCTGCGCGCAGACCTGTTGCCAAGCCTGGCTCTTGATCAACCTGATCGCCGCTGGTGTGGCAAAACAGGAACTCGGCTTCAATCAGATCGACCAAGGCATCGCGCCCCTCAAGGCCATGCCCGATCGCGTAGGAGTCAAGATCATCCGGCACCATCTGGTCAAGACGTGTTTCAAAATACCAGACCAAGGCACGCGTTCGAATTGCGGCGTTGCTCGGGTCCAGCGGCAGCGCCGCTTTGCGCTGGGCCCGGTCGCGCAACGCGCTGTAGTCGCCCGAGCGTCGAAGCTCGGCTAGCAAAGCGGCATCCATTGTCTCGGCCAGCGTTTGGATTGCGATATCGACACGGGATTTGTCGGCCAGCATCGCCTCGTACTGCACAAGGGTCAGGTCATTTTCTTCCAGCCATTCGAGCAAATCCGCATGGCGGGGTAGCCGGGCCTCCAGCCGATGTTCGGTCATCTGCTTGACCACGGCGTCTTTATCCGGGTCCAACCCCTGTCGGCGGGTCTCGTCCTTAGACAGCAAGCCTAACGCTGCGCGATCACGCAGATGCGCGTAGAGAACCGGATCAAGCCGCAGCTCATCCACTAGCGCCCGCGCCTCGCTATCCTGTTGTGCGGCTTCCCGATCCACACGAGCGCAGAGGTCACGCCAGACCAGCGTCCGTTCGGTGCGATGTGAGTCTGACACATTCGTTCCAGCATTCAGAAAGCGGGCCATCTCAGCCAGCATCGCGCGGGCGTCATCCCCTTTCGCATCCACCTGTCCCTCGGGCAACCATCGTTGAAAGGGTTGCGGGTCCGAAACGCCCTCAAGGATGCGATCCCAAACCCGGTCACGGTAGTGCAGGTCTTTCGCCTTTTGCTGCAACGCGTCGCCCGTCTCAGACGACAACACACCCGCTGTCTTGGCTTGCGCAATGGTGGCGCGGATCGAGACCATAGGCTCGCTCAGCGGTGGAAAGCCAAGCTCGGCAGGGCCGTGCAGCACCGCTACCTCGTCATCATCTTCGATGGCACCATTCAGGTAACCCTCAAAAATCTGGCCGATCCCGATCATCCCGAAATCCGCCAGCTCTGCCGCGCGCAGCGCACCCATGCTGGCACTACCAAAGACCGGTATACCTTGCTCCAAGGCCCACAGGATTTCCTTGTGCCAGACCGAGGGCACCCCGTCGAAATACCCGTCTATAATCCCGATCGCACGCGGCTTTTCCCGCACTGCCCGATACACATCGCCCTGCTGAACCGGGGGTAGAATAGTGGCGTTCAGATGTTCGCGTACGGCTTCGGCCCGTAGCGTCGGCCCGACAAAAACAACCACACTCATGACATCACCGCTCGCGCACGGGGGCCTGCGACAAAGTCGGGATCGTCATGGGGCGCTTCCAAGCCCGGTATCACCGCGCGCACCACTGCGATGTCAATTTCGGGTCGCGACAGATCAACAGTGACCACCTGATCTATGCCTGCCTCGGACAGGCGCGCCAGCAACAAAGACAGGTCATCCGTGAAAGATCCGGTCACGTAGGTTGGGCATTCGGTGAAATCACCGATGGGCGCCGAGCCATCGATCAGTTCGCGGATGTATCCGCTGCGCCAGTTCCGGGCAGTGTCTGAGAACTCTTCCGGGTCCAGATCATCGCGCGCCCCTGAGATATAGGTCAGCCGTGTTTGCGCCGCTTCGGTCAGCGCCCGCAGTAGGGCAATGGCGCGATCCGGGTGGCAGCCGTCGCCGATGCCGATATGGCCCGTGGTGCCTCCGTCCTCACAGATCGCGCAGCGAAAGCTGGCGATGCCGATGTCCGAGGTCGTGTCCCAGATTCCCAAATCAAGCCCCGCCGCAGAAATCTGTTCCATCGCCTGAAGGCAACGCGGGTCGTCCACTGTACGGGGATTAACACGCGGGGTTGCGCCCTGATGGTGCCACAGCGTTGTGGCGTCACGCTCGATCAACTCGCAGATCGCGTGGCAACTGGCTTCGGTCACGTTGTTACCGGACGCCAGCCCGTTTGTCGTTCGCGGAAACGCCCGCTGCCCAGCCACGGGCGAGGTGGTATAATCGGTGTCCACCATCTCATACGGCACCCAGCAGGGCTGGCCCGAGGGCAGATCGCGCCCCAGCACCCACAGTATCGCCTGATGAGGGTCGAACTGCCCGCCGGTGACGCTGGGCAGACGGTCGGCATCGACCACATACTCCACCGCCAGATCAGCAAAGCTGGACAGCCGTAGCGGCAGTTCGATCCGCTCTGCGTGCCAGGATTCAATCGCTTCCATCACGCCCGAAGCCCGGGCTGCGCTCAGCGACAGCCCCTTGCCCAGCGACACCGCGACCGAGCGCGAGTTTGGCCGCGTCACCATCACTGTCGGCAATCCAACCCGGTCCAGTCCCGTCAGGTTGGCGATCCGGGTTATGCCCATCTGCTTGAGGAATGGTTTGACGATGGCCAGGGTCTCTTCCGGGTCGCGCAGCCGGTGGGTGTCTAGCACATAAGACTTCTGCGAATTCCCGGACATCCAAATGACCTTGCCAAATATCTGATAAACCATCGTAACCCGCCGGGCGGATCATGTTGGCGTCAGGATGCGGGATGAATGCGTAGTGGTCAACCGCGCACCGGCCCGGCAATCCACGCTTGCATGACCCGCGCGCTGCCGTTAAACGAGCTTCCGCATCGCCTCAATAGCTCAGCTGGTAGAGCAGGTCCTTCGTAAGGACAAGGTCGGGGGTTCGAGTCCCTCTTGAGGCACCATCCTCTTGCGAAAAGTCTTACCCGCGCTCAGATACTCAGCTCGATACGCGCGCCCAGAAACCGCGATACCATCGCGTTTGTTTTGGCACGTGGGGTCAGGCATAGGGCGGTTGAGAGCCCGTCTGCCAATGCTGCCTGCGGGGCTGAGATTGATACAGCCTGATAGGTCGCACCCAACCCTTTCGGGTTCAGGATATGCCCCTGATCGCCCTGCAGCATGGTGCCTTCGGGGGCCGAGGTTGCGACGGCGCGGTCCTGCAGTGTGATCCGTTTGGCGACAGCACCGTCGGGCTTGGCCAGCCCGACGCGCCACGGCTCGCCATTGCTCCGCTGGCCAAGGGCGGCGACCTCGCCCATATCCACCAGCACATCGCGCAGATCGAAGGATCGCATCAAAGCGGCAATCCGGTCAGTGATCGCACCTTGAGCAATCCCGTTCAGGGTAATCGCCGAGCGTCCGGGATGCGGCAGGCGGATCTCACCGGCGCTTACGTGAACCTTGTCCCAACCAATCGTCTGGCGTGCACGTTCCACTTGCGACCCCGCCGCGCCACTCGCGAGCGCTAGCCACAGGGGCTGGATCGTCGGATCAAATACCCCGCCCGAAGCGTCGTGAAGCGTGGAACAAAGGCTCAGCACCTCCAGCAGCTCAGGCGCCGGGGTGACCAGGTGGCCGATCCGGTTAAGCTGACTGATCTGCGAGTGCGTCCGGTAGAGGCTGAATATATTCTCCAGCCGATTCAGCTCTGCCTCGACCGCAGCAAAGATCGGCGCGGCCTGTGCGTCCGTCGAGCCTTCCAGCCTCAGGCTGGCGGGTGCGCCCAGCGCGATACCGCGCCATTGGGCGACGTTGCCAGCAGCGGCGGGTACGGCGGCGCAGGCGGCTGAGATGGCCAGGAAACGGCGGCGGGTCAGAATGGTCATGCGGGGGTCTCCAGCGCGAGGTCCAGATCGACGGGGCCCAGCACTTCGGCATCGGGAATATCAGACAGTGGCAGGGCGGCGCCGCCATATTCGGCAATGAACGCCTCTGCCGCAGCGGGGTCGCCAAAGGGCACGACTTCTCGCGCACCCATGCCACCGGCCACATCGGCGCCGACGACAAAGGTCGCACCATCGGCTGCGATCCAGTTGGAAATCCCCGGTTGCCGCCAGCTGGGCGCGACGCTCATGTCACTGACATAGGCAGCGGTGATCTTGGCGTCACGTTCGGGGCTTTTCAGATAGGCCAGCATGTCGCGCACCTGCGCAAAGAACAAAGGCGCGGGATAGCCTTCCAGATGGATCTGCCCTTTGGGCCCGCCATGTTCCGCGATGTTCATCTGGCAGAAATAACTCAGCGCATCCGGGGTGAGATCAACCGGGTCGGGGGCCTCGGCCACCTCTTCTTTGCAGGCCGTCAACGCGACCAGAGCGATCAGGGCAAGGTTTCTCATGGCTCAACTCTCCGAAATGCGAGACGCGCAAGGGCAAAGCCCAGCACCGGCCAGATCAGCAGCGAGGCGGGCGCGGCCCAGACCGGCAGGGCCTGCGCGGCTCCGGTCATGCCGGAGGCCATGGCAACGCCCTCGGTTGCGGCGATGTTCCACAAACGGAATGCGTCGGCCGGGTTGGCCACCATCACCCATGGAAAGACGGATTGGGTGAAGGTGCCGCCCTTGTCCATGACGACGGCCCCCAACAGGCCCAGATCATAGAGGACGACAAAAACCAGCCAGAGCCCGGCCGACAAACCTGCCGCCGCCGTGGCCCCCTTTGCCAGGGCGGACAGCAAGTATCCAAGCGCCAGAAAGACAGCGCCCAGCAGGATAGATGTGAGGATCAGGCGGACCAGAGCCATCAGGCTTTCCGGACCCGCGCCGCCAAAGAAGGCGGCCACTGCGCCTGCGGTGCCGAAACCGACGGTCATGGCGAAGGCCAAAGCGGCCAGATGGGCGGTGAATTTGCCCAACAGGATTTCTCCGCGCCCCGCCGGGTAGGACAGCAGCAGCGACAGGCTGCCGCGATCCACGTCGCCCGCGATGGCGTCAAAGGCGATCATCAGCGCCAGCAGCGGCGCAAGATAGACCGACAGCGTGGTCATCGAGGCCACCGAAACGGTCAACATGTCGACCCCCAGCGTGCCGGTTGGGGCGCTGCCTGCAAAGGTCAGCGCCAGAGCGAACAGAACCATGATCAGCGTTGCAACCAGCAGCCAGCGGTTGCGGCGTAGGATCAGCATTTCAGTGCGGGTGATGGCGAGGAAGCGGGTCATTGCAAACCCTCCTGTGCGTAGTGGCGATAGAGGTCTTCCAGCTTGGGTGGGGTCATTTCCACATCCGCGACCGCGTCGCCCAACCCGGCGATCCGGCGCAGCGCCTCCATCTTGTCTTCGGGTGTGCAGAGCAATTCAACGGATGCTCCATTGATCCGGTTGCCGCCAAGTTCAGCGGCCAGCACATCCGGATTGGCGCTGGCGCGTACCTTCAGACGGATGGGCAGACCTGCCAGAGCCGACAGGTTGGTCAGCGTGTCGTCGGCGACCATCCGACCCTTGCGCATGATCGCGATGCGATCAGTACGGGCCTCGACCTCGGTCAGCGCATGGCTGGCAATCAAAACAGCGGTGCCTTGGGCGGCCAGCTCGTCGATAATGGTGTACAGGTCCTGCCGCGAGATTGGGTCCAGTCCGCTTGTCGGCTCATCCAGCAAGGCCACTTTCGGTTGGCCCAACAGCACCTGCGCCAGACCCAAACGTTGCCGCATGCCTTTGGAATAGGTGCCGATCCGACGGTCCAGAGCGTCGCTTAGGCCGACACGCTCCAACAGGCCGGACACATCGGCTTTTGCGCCTGAAAGCTGCGCAAACAGGGTCAACTGCTCACGCCCGGTTAGCGCGGGATGAAACGACACCGCTTCGGGCAGATAAGCCGTCTCGCGCCGTGCCTGAGCACTACCGGGGGTGGCGTCTCCGATCCGAATGGCTCCGCCATGGATCGGTGTTAGGCCGAGGATGGATTTGATTAGGGTCGACTTGCCCGCGCCGTTATGGCCCAGCAGCGCAACGCGCTGGCCGGGGGCAAGAGACAGGGTGATATCGTCAAGAACGCGGGTTTTCCCTCGGTCCTTGAGAACATGGTCAATTGACAGGGCCTTATCCGTCATGAGGCACCTTTTTCATAGCTGGGGGTTCAGGGGCTTGCATCAAGGGGTTGCTGTCCATCACGCCCCCCGGCAACAGCGCCGGGAAGGCCGATTGCGACCAGCGCACCAGTTGCACGGCAGGGGAGCCGAGCAACAATTTGGCTGCGGGTTGGGTCCACAGCACATGGTCCATCGAGTCATTGGGGCGATAGGGGGCATCGGCGATGCCGTTGCCATCCACATCATAAGCGGCGAAATCGGACCAGTAGTTGCCGCGCCCGTCCTCGGACCACTCGACCCATTTGGTCGAGACGTATTTCACCTGCGTCCGGTTCCCGATGAATGAATTGCCAACGATGCGGTTGCGCTCGCTGCCAGCGGTAAAGTGGATGCCGATGCCGCATCCCTCAAACCAGTTATCGGTGAACTCGTTCTTGTTCGAGTTATAGAGGAAGGTGCATTTCTCTTTCGCACCTTTCACAACGTTTCCGGTGATGGTGCTTTTGTTGGCGTAGTTCAGCATGACGCCATGTTCGCGGTCGCCGATCGAGACGTTATTGGCCACGGTCACATTGGTCGTGAACATCACCGCGTAGCCCAGATCATTGCCGATCGAGACGTTGTCGCTGACCACCGAATTGTCCGCATACATGTAATGAACGGCAAAACGCAGATCACGGAACAGGTTACCGGTGAAGGTGTTCTTCTTCGACGAGTTTACAAAGATTCCGTCGCGGCCATAGCGGATATCGTTGTCCTCAACCACCGCACCCGGCGCGTTCCAGACATAGACGCCATTGCCGCGCTCGTTCATGCGCTGGTCTTGCCGCCCTTCAATCCGGTTTCGTCGGACGATACTGTCCTTGGCCCCATGGATGTCGATGCCATAGAGATTGCCCAGCAGCACATTGTCTTCGACCACCGGCGCATGGGCCGTCTTGGTCAACTGGATGCCGCTGTCGATCCCGTCATGGTCCGAGCCCGATCCGATCACCGTCAGCCCGCGCACGGTCACACCCGGCCCGGTCACGGTGATGACGCTGCCTTCGCCTTGTCCGTCGATGGTGGCCTGTCCCAGCCCGTCAATCTTGACGGGCCGGTCCAGAACCAGCGTTTCTGTGTAAACGCCGGGGCTCAGGTGGAGGGTGTCTCCATCCGCCGCCTGCGCCAGTATCTCGTTGATGGCCCCTGCCCGGTTGGGCACATCCCAATCCGCCGCCCAAAGGGGCGAGCCGAGCAGGAGCGGTATGAGCAGGGACCAACGCATGGTTACGCGCTCCGCGGCTCAACGAACATCCGGCCACGCATCTCCATGTGCAGCGCGTGGCAGAACCACTGGCAATAGAACCAATGCACGCCCGGACGGTCGGCAATGAAGGTGACCGAGGCGGTGGCCTGCGGCGCAACCTCCATCGCGATGCCGAAGTTCGACAGACACAACCCGTGGGTCACGTCATCCACGTCATCCAGGTTGGTGACATACAACGTGACCTCGTCACCCTGTTTGACGGTGAACTTCTCAAGGCTGAACACAGGCGCGGTCGAGGTCATGTAGACCCGCACCTTGTTGCCATCGCGGATCGGCTCCTCGGCACCCTCTTCCAGATCGACACCATCAGCCTCGGCCTGTTTGCGGGCATCTTCCCACATCGGGTCGTTGCGATCCCAGACATTGACCGGGTTCACCTTGGACCGGTGCACGAGGATCGAGTCATGCGGTTCCGCGAAGGTCGGGCCGTCATGGACCACCTTCATCTTATCACCCGAGATATCGATCAACTGCTCGTTTTCCGGCTTCAGTGGCCCGACGTTCAGGAAGCGGTCTTTCGAGAACTTGTTCATCGAAATCAGCCACTTGCCATCAGCCTCAGCCGTTTCGCCCATCGAGGTCGAATTGTGGCCCGGCTGATAATGCACATCCACTTTGTCGAGGATTGGATCAACATCCGCACCACCGTAGGCTTCGATGGCCTTGGCGATGTCCCACTTCACCACCTGGCTGTCCAGGAACAGGGTGGTGTAGGCGTTGCCTTTGCCATCAAACGCGGTGTGAAGCGGGCCAAGACCCAGCTGCGGTTCCGCCACGATGGCCGAGCGTGGATCGGCATTGTCGGCAAACAGCGCATCGACCTTTTCCACATCGATCACGGATACGGTCGGGGACAGCTTGCCGTTGATCATGATGTGTTTCTTGTCGGGCGCTGCGTTCACACCATGCGGCGAATTCGGGATCGGAATATACCGCGTCAGGTTGCCACCGGCCTCTTTGCGCCCGTCCACGACCTTGACGCCGTTCAGTTCCTGATAGTTCCCGGCGGCAATCGCGTCTTCGATGCCTTTCAGGTTGAACACGACCACGTGGTCCAGCTCATTCTCGGTCATCTCGGCTAGGTTCATACCCATTTCCGAGTTATACGAGGTCGAGAATGCGTATTTGCCCTGATAGTCGCAGTCAGTGTTGTCGAGGTTGCCCGACACCATCACCTGCCATGCGATCTCCATCGTATCACCATCAATGGCGGTGAAGATGTTCACGTATTGCGACGGATCGTCGAGGATCTCACCATCATTGACCAGCGGGGCCTCGTGTTCGCCATTGGCGAAAATGTAACCGGTGCGCGGGTATTTCTGCGGACGCAGACCGTGGATGTCATGCGCGTTCGGGATTTCGATGATCTTGTCGCATTTCATCACGTCGCAGCGGATGCGCGCGACGCGCGTGTTGGCCTTGTCATTCATGAACAGATAGCGGCCATCATAGGTGCCATCGGTGAAGGACATGTGCGGGTGGTGCAGGTCGCCATTGTCGTAGGTGACTTTGCCATTGGCGGCCAGGTACTGCTTGGTCTCGGGCAGCAGCCCTTCGGTCAGGATCTTCAGCGACTCGTTGGTCTGGCCCCAGCCGGTGGCCGAGCAGCGGTTGAATACCGGAATGCGCATCAACTCGCGCATCGACGGCACGCCGAGGATACGCACCTCGCCGGTCTGACCCGAGGACCAGAAGCCGTAATATTCGTCCAACTCGCCGGGCTCCAGCGCGGCATTGGCGGCGGCGCTGGCCTCTTTCGCGGTCATCAGGGTGCTGCCCAGACCGGTCCCGGCCAACACGGCGCCGGTTGCAGATGCACCCAGCAGTCCGCGGCGTGTGACGTTCAGTTTCTTATCGTGTTCCGACATGATCGTTCCTCCTTTTTAGGAAACGGTTTGCGGTTTGGCGTTCGGATGGTTCGCCGGTGGTTGTCCGAGGGGGGTTTTCGGTTGAACCGACCCTGTCTTGGCCCGCCGTTTCAACTGGCGGATAACGACGGGACATTTGTCCTCGGACTGGTAGAGCACCTGACAATGCAGGCAGGTGACGCACTCGTTCGGATTGATCTCACCGGTGGGGTGGATCGCCTGAACGGGGCATTCGTTGGCGCAGGTCTGACAGGGGGTGCCGCAATCCTTGTAGCGGCGCAGCCAGTCGAACATGCGGATACGGGCAGGGATCGCCAGCGCACCACCCAAGGGGCAGAGATAGCGGCAATAGAACCGTTCGATGAACAGACCGATCCCCAGCAGGGTCAGCGCAAAGACCACGAAGGGCCAGTCGCGCATGAATTTCAGAATAATCGCGGTCTTGAACGGCTCGACCTCGGCATAGGTTTCAGCCAGCGGGATCGAGACAAAACTGATCCCGAACAACACAAGGAAGATCATGTATTTCGCGGGCCAGAGCCGCTCATTCAGGCCCCAGGGCAGTGTCCACTGCGGCACCTTGAAGGCCCGCGCGATCTTGTTGGTCAGTTCCTGCAGCGCGCCAAACGGGCACAGCCAGCCGCAATAAGCACCCCGACCCCAGAACAGCAGCGCGGCAGCGACAGCGAACCATTGGATGAAGACCAACGGGTCCAGCAAGAAGGCATCCCAAGAGAAGCCGGTGCGCAGACTGCCTGCCAGCGCCATCAAGTTCACGACGCTCAGCTGCGCATTGGCGTACCAGCCGATGAAGAACAGCGTCATGGTCAGGTATCCGATGCGGAACCAATAGAAGACGCGGGCGTTCATGGTGGCGTGGAACTGGAAGAAGAATGTCGCTGTCAGCACCAAAAGCATGACGCCCAGCACCCCGATCTCAACCGTGCGATCCTTCCAGATGCGTTTCCAAAGCGCGGCCTTGGCTGCTGCCTCGCCGGTGGCGTCATCGACGACTACAGGGGCCGTAATGGGCAGCAGATACTGCTCGGGCAGTTTGTAGCCCAGATCGAAGGTCAGAAAGGTCTTCTCAACCGCGCCCACAGCCCGCTGCGCCAACAGTTGCAGGCGGAAGGGCTCGGCCGGATCAAACTCGGCCTCAGCGGGGATCTTGAAGATGTCCAATTCCGTAAAGCTTGGGGCATCGGGTGCCGCAACCTTGCCCAACCGGCGCTGCTGCTTGTCGAAGAATCGCACCGAATTGTCGCCTTGGATCAACTGAATCCGGTCGAAAATCCCGCCCCGGACATAGCCCGAGCCCTTGAAGCTGTAGGCCCCACGCCCCAGCACCAGAATGGCCTGCTCGCCTTCGTCCAGCCAGTCGACCATGTTTTGATATTCGGCCTCACCCAGCAGCGACTTGCCGATCGACGGCACGGATACCAACGCCATATGCATATCAATATAGGTGTCATCTGGTTCGCCGGGTTCAGGGCGTTTGATGGCGCGCTGATCTCCGGTGGCTTCGAACGCAGCGTTGACCTGCCCGATATCCAGCGTTAGTCGCCGGACCGAGCCGTTGCCGGACAGGGTGGTCCAGTCGTATACCGCATCCTGCGCCAGATCGACTTCGCGTTTCGGCCCATCGGCCTGCAGCGGAGACAAACCGCCCAACCCCAGCGCCCGCGCCACCTTGATGCCGCCGCGCACAAGACTGTCATCAATCACCATGATCGTGACGGTGGCCCCCGAGATGATATCGAGGTCATGCCCCTCACCGCCGGTTTCAGCCTCAATCTTCAAGTCCAGACCGGCATAGCCTTCGGTCAGCTCAACCATGCGCGCGTTGGGGATGCCAATCAGAACGATGGGCTCCGAGTGTTTGACCAGTTGCACACCGGTTAGCACCGCTTGATCATCGATGGCGGCGACCACATGGATCGGTTTGCCGGAATAGCCGGTGGTGCCAACGAAGTCAGAGGTTAGGAAGGCCCAGGCAACGGTCTCGCCGGCCTTCAGAACGGGTGCAACCGGAACGTCATCGCGGACCGGCCCAATGGCATCAGCACCGGGGGCCAGATCGGCGGGTTCAATCTCGGGCAGGAAGCTGGCGAGGCTGTCGGCATGGGCACTGATCGCCATCAGGCAGGACAGGGCAAGGGCCAGCATTATGTGGATTGCGCGACTTACGACCACGGCGCACCTCCGATACTTAGGGTGGACGCCATGGACGCGCGCAGGGTGCGTTCAGCAGTTTCTTGGGTCGGGCGCGGAGGTCCCCGGGTTTCGGGCCACAGCTTATGCGACTTGTACAACATGGAAGATTTGCTGTTCTGAAGCTGTACAACACGGAAGTTTCCGATTTGCGGTATCTGCACCAGCTCGGGTGCGGGCGCTGCACTGGTGACAGCGCACAGCGCGCAATCGGCGCATTTTGGGCAGTACGCGGTCGGGTCTTCGGTGTCCTCCTCAAGATCAACTTCAACCCAGACCGCGCCGCCTTCCGAGCAGATCTCCATCCAGACACTTTCACCGGGACTCGCCAGCACCGGTCCAAAGGCCTGCAACAACAGAAGGAATATGCCTGCCAACCCACATGCCGCGCGAGTTGCGCGTACAGGGAGATTGTGCAGAGGGATCAGGGCAGGCATGGAGTCTCCGACTCGGAAAGCTATGCCTTTGGGGTATTGGATTCTACCGAGTCGCGACTTGACTTAGGTTAGGTGAAGCAAATTTCTGATTTTCTTTTCAAATCAATCGTCTGCCTCATCCATCAGGCCACGCACCCAGCGCCCTGCCAGCCATGAGGCGGGCACGCCCAAGGGGATGGACCATAAGATCGCAGGTACTGGTTCAATGGCACCAAACCCCGCGCTGTGCAGGATCAGCCCAGCCAGAAACAGGTTGATGGCCACGGTCAGAGCCGTGGCAGGATAAAGCAGGATGGCCAGCTTCCAGACCGGCCATTTGCCTTCAGTGGCTGGTGCCTTCCGAGAAGGTGATTTTGTTCCAGACATTGTACTTCCCAGACGGTTTGCGCATCGGCAGGCGGCGGACCTCTTCCAGCGTTTGCGCGTCATAGACGATCACCGCGCCGTCATCTTCCCAAATCGAAACCAGCGCGTGACTACCATCCTTGGTGAATTCTACATGCGCCACGGTCTTGCCTGGGGCGGGGCGCAAAGTTTTCACGATTTCAAGGCTTTGCTTGTCGATCACGTGTATGGCATCCTTGTTCGGGCCAAAGAACACATCGGCCCAGACGTAAGGCGAGTTCTCATGGCTGCGCATGAAAAATCCTGGCCCTTCGGTTTTGATCCGCTTGACGGTTTCCCATGTTCCCATGTCAATCACCGAGACCGTGCCATCGGTCAGATGCGGCGTAGCCATCACGGTGGTGTCGCCCTGCTGCCAGGTGATCCCCGAACCTAAGTGAGGCATCCCCGGCAGGTCCAGATCTGCGATCTTATGACCGATCACCAGATCAATCACCTGCCCGCCCTTGCCATCACGCGAGGCGCCCATAACGTATTCATAACTCTGATCGAAAAAGAAATCGTCCAGATAATCAGGCGTGGTGATCTTGCGCACGGGGAACGGGTCAGGATTCTTGAACTGCCCCTCAATGCGGAAATCGTGGCCAATACCGGATTGCGGCGGGTTGGCCCCGTAGAACACCTCCCAAATCTCGGGGACATCCTTCAGCGCCAGAACAAAGCTTTCGCGCGGTGGTGCCTGATAAACGGCGGAAACACGGCTGGGAACGCCCTTTTTGCTTTTGACTTCAATGACTTTCGCGACCGACAAGTCCTCTGTCGACAGCAGGGTTAGTGAGTTAGGTAAATAGTTCGCTACTGCCACCCATTTGCCGTCACCCGACATGGCGATGTTGCGGCTGTTCAACCCCGCACGCACGCGGCCCACCTGTTTCAGCGCCCAGATATCATATTTCTGCACCCAGCCATCGCGCGACATGATGAAGACATAGCGCCCATCGGGGCTGAACTTCGGCCCACCATGCACGGCGAACGGGGTTTCGAACCGATCCAGAACCTCGAACGTATCGCCGTCCAGCACACTGACATGATGATCGCCTGTTTCCACCACCAGCGTTATGTTCATCGGGTCGCTGTCCCAGACAGGCGCGTCAACCGATACGTACTCATCATCCAGAGTCCGACTGGCCATGATATCGGCCTCACCCCATTCGGGATCGGTCTCCAGCGGAGATTTCAACCATCCCGCCAGTTCCTCGATCTGCAACGCGTCCAACTCGTGCGAAAACGCAGGCATCTGGGTGGCCGTACGCCCTTCGGCAATCACTGCCGCCACGCGTGGCCCACGCATCCGTTTCAACGTCTCGGGGATCAGCGCCGGACCGACCCCACCCAGACGGTTTTCACCATGGCATGAAGCACAGAATTCAGCATAATCCGAAGGTGCATCAGCCCAAGCTGCGCCGGTCAGCAGCAGCGAGCAGAATGTGCCGATTTTCAAGGTGTCAAAAGAATTGATGCGCCGGATCATGGCTTTTCCCTCGGAACGGCGTGACCTGCAGACGCTCGCCTGCGCCCTGCACGCCGATTTCTTCGTTTGATAGATAGCAGGCCGGGTCCTCGGCCCACGGGTCGCCGGTCAGTTGCAGGGCACGGATGCGGGTGTTGCCGCCGCAGACATCCTTTAACTGACAGGCCCCGCAACGCCCCTTCAAAGGACGCGGACGGGTGCGCAGCATGGCGAGCATCGGGTCATCGCTGGTCCAGAGTTCCGAAAACGATTTGGTCTTCACATTGCCAACAGTGTAATCGGACCAATAAGTGTCGGGATGCACGCGTCCCAGATTGTCGATATTGGCCACACCCAGCCCGCTGGAGTTTCCGCCCCATGCGGCCAGATGTTCCCGCACATGGGCGGCTTTGTCATCGTCGAAATGCGCCCGGACCCAGTTCAGAAAATACCCCGCATCGGCGTCGTTATTGCCAGTCACGATATCCAGAGGACGACCGCCAGACGCAGCTTCCCACGCACGTTCCAGCAGCAGGTCCAGACCCTTACGGGTGCGCAGGTGCTCGGCATCTTCGCCTCGGTTTTTGTCGCCGCGCCCGGCATAGACGAGGTGCGACAGATAGAACTTGTCGACTCCCTCATCATCGCAAAGCTGCAGCAGGTCAGGCAGGTGATGTTGCGTGCCTTCTGTAAGGCAAAACCGCAGACCCACCTTGATGCCGCGTTTCTTGCATTCGCGCACACCGCGCAGGGCGTCGGCAAAGGCGCCTTCGACCCCGCGGAACCAGTCATTCGTGGCCCCGATTCCGTCCAGCGAGATGCCGACATAGTTGAAGCCCACTTCGGCAATCATGTCGGCAGTTTCGTCGTAAATCCGTGTGCCGTTGGTCGACAGTGCCAGCATCGGCACCAGATCGCGGGCGCGTTTGGCGATGTCGAAGAAATCGAACCGGTCCAGTGGTTCCCCACCCGAGAGGATCAGGGCCGGGACGCGAAACTGGCCCAGATCCTCAAGGGTTACCATGGCTTGCTCATGGCTGAGCTCACCCGGGAACGCCACATCCGCCGAGACGGTATAGCAATGGCGGCATTTCAGGTTGCAGCGCCGTGTCAGGTTCCAGATCACCACCGGTTTCACCGGGCCGGGACGGCGTCTGCGCACCGGTGTCGGTTTGACGAGCTGCTGCATGTATTCAGTCAGGCGGAACATGTCTCAGCCTTTCTTTTTCAACCGCAGCCCTGTCTTCTTCAGGATGCGCGTGGAATAAAGGATGTCCTTGGCCCGGCAGGCCTCGCCCAGAATGGCGGTGATCTCGGCGCGTTTTTCCTCGACCTCGTCCCGGTCAGAACCGTGGACCATGGCGAACAGGTTATATGGCCAATCGGGCAGGGCGCGGGGACGTTCGTAGCAGTGGGTGACAAAGGGCAGCGCCCCGATCTGCGTGCCCAATTCCGCAATCTGGCTGTCGTCTACATCCCAAACAGTCATCCCGTTTGCCGTCATCCCCAGCTTGTAGTGGTTCGGAGCGGCGGCGATGCGGCGGATAACACCATGGGATTTCAGCTCTGCCAGACGATACAAAAGGGCATCCTCGTCCAACCCAAGCTTTTCGGCAACGGCTGCGTAAGGCGCAGGCACAAGCGGCAGACCGCTTTGCAGCGCTTCGATAATCTCTCTGTCCTGAACGTCGATCATGCTGCCACCCGGAAGCCGATGAAAAATTCCTGTAGTTTGGGGAAACGGAGAACTTCGATCCCCGTTTCCCGTTCGATCGCATCAGCGGCGGCCTCGATCCCCTCAGGCGTTTCGGTGGCCAGCACGAACCACATGTTCAGCCGGTGCGTACGCTTATAATTATGGGCAACCTCGGCGTGCGCATTGACTTTGGTCAGGACGGTTTCGAATTCATCCTCTGGCACGGCCATGGCGCACAGGCAGAACGCTCCACCCATTGCAGCGGCGTCGAAAAACGGGCCGAAACGTGTGATGATCCGCTGCTCTTTCATTCGTGCGAGACGGGTTAGGAGTTCGTCTTCGGGAATCCCAAGTTCCTGGGCTACACTGGCAAAGGGATGCGCGGTCAGCGGCAGGTCATCCTGCATCCGGTTCAGGATTACGCGGTCGGTCGCGTCCATAGTCATGCTGCTGCCTCTTTCGGTTGGATCAACGCGCCGGTCTGTTTGAAACAACGGGTCGAAAACAGCACTTTGTTCCGTGCGCCTGCCAGTTCGGGCAGAGCGGCGGCTGCGGCCAGAACCTCCATCGCTTCGGGGCGCGAGCGTGCATGGATCATGGAATAGAGGCGATAGGGCCAGACATCCTTGACCGGGTTGCGCTCATAGCACAGCGTCACGCCGGGATAGGCCGCCAGCGCCGGTCCAGCCGTGTCCACCTGTTCGGGCGGCATGTCCCAAACAACCATCGCATTGGCTGACCAGCCGAGCGCCCGGTGGCGCACGATAACCCCGAGACGAGAGATTATGCCTGCTGTTTGCAGCGCTTCGATACGCCCCATTACGTCGGAATCATCTCTGCCCAGCGTTTGTGCCAATGCGGCATAAGGAATCTCTGTCAGGGTCAGGCCCGAGCTGAGCGCCTGCAGCAACTCGCGATCTCCGGGCTGCATGGCTGAGCGATCCACCTTACGAAGGCCAGGAACATTGCGTGTTTTTCCCGACATACGAAAGCCCAAATCGACGTTGAATGGACGTACGAGGCGCAGGTCCAGAACCCGCAGTCCGGAACGCTGCGATATCCGTGCAAGGGTGTCATCGACATGGGTGCGATCCGGGCCGGTTGCGACGAACCAGAGGTTCCAGTCATCCTCCCGCTGGTAGTTGTGGTTCACGCCCGGTTCGGCGTCGATCAGGGCTGCAATCTCTTCCAACCGATGTTCGGGGGCCGCAACAGCGGCCAAGGTGCTGGCCGAAACCGCGCCCGGAGCGATGGTGGCACCCACGCGTGTAATCCGCCCGGTGGCCTGCATGCGAGTAAGGCGATCAATCACCTCGGCTTCGTCCAGCCCTAGCAAAGACGCCAACACCTGAAACGGACGCTCTGTTATCGGAAAGTCGCGCTGAAACTCGTCCAGCAAACGGCGGTCGATGGGATCGGTGATGTGTTGCATGTCAAAGCCCCATTCTGTGCGCACGGGCGGTGAAGAAAATGCCGGATGGGCTGTCGGCGTCGATCTCGCGCAGTTTTTCAAACGTTTGCGTGTCGTAGACCATAACCTTGTTGGCGTCGCGCACGCTGATCCAGACCTCATGCCCTCGCGGAGTGAACTCCATATGCAGTACGGCAGGGCCGGGTTTGAATTCGTGAATGATCTCCTTGGTCACAGAATCAATAACCTGAATGGTGTCGTTCAAAGGGTGGGCAAAGTTTACCCAAACCTGCCGCCCGTCAGGACGGGCCATGGCAAAGACCGGCTGACCATGGGTCTGCGTACGTCCGGTCTCGGTCAGAGTGTCGGCGTCGATCCACAGAACCTCGTGATGGCCGACGGCAGGCAGCACAAATTCGCGCCCCGTCAGCGCCCAGCCTTCGAGGTGAGGCATCTTGTAGACCGGCATCTCCTCTTGCCCGCGCCCATAGTTGGGCAGCACGCGGATGGGTTCGGGCGTCTCGGCCCAAAGGTCCAGCGCGGTCAGGCCATCCTCGCCAAACAAGCCGGTGATATAGGTGCGGCCATTTGCGGTGATCAGCGCGTCGTAAGGATTCTTGCCCATGTCGGGGATCTTGGTGATCGCGGGTGCGCCGTTGGAGAAATCAGCAATCCAGGTCTCGCCCGTGTCCCACATGGTGAACACGAACCGGCGGCCGGGTGCATCGACCAATCCGATGGTTTTGCTGTCGGTAGGAATGTCCGCGACCATCTCTAGCGTGTCCGCATCGAAGACGCGTACACCGCCAGGTTCATAATTCGATACAGCGACCAGCTCGCCGTCATCCGAAATGGCACCGCCAATGGCGTTGCCCGCCTGCACGACCCGGTTCACGATCTGGCGGGTGACGATATCCACCTTGGTCAGGCCGCCGTCACGCCCAAAAACATAGGCAAAGCGTTCATCGGGTGAATAGACCAGCGAGGCATGGGACAGATCGCCCAACCCTTCGATCCGGGCCAGCGCGGCGCGGTCGGATTGGTCCACCAGAAGAACCGAGCCCTTGGCGCGTTCGATCACAAGTCCTAGGTCGCCGGTCGCCGTGGGTTCAGCCTGGGCGGTGGTCATGAGCAAAGTGGCGGCGAGGGTAAGGATGAGCTGTTTCATTGTGCCTCCTGTGCCAGCAGGTAACGGGCGATCCATTCGGCCTCTTCTTCGCTGATCAGAGGCCGCCATGGGGGCATCGCGGTGTCGGGGATGCCGTCGAGGATCACGCCGGTCAGAACGTCCGCGTCGTAGTGCTCCAGAGTCTCGGATCTCAGATCAGGGCCGAGACCACCTTTCAGCGACAGCCCGTGGCAAGAGCCGCAGTCCTGATGGACAAGACGCTTCAGTGCGTTGGGGTCAAGAGTGTCGGCGGCGAAGGCCGTGGTGGCAACAAGCACTGCGGAAGTGAGAACAGCACGTGCTGCCCATCCTTTGCGTCCTCTCACAGCCGGTTGCTGTGCCGGCCTTCTGGAACCGAACTTAGCCATGCGCCTGCTCCAAAAGGTCGGCCACAGGCCGTTCTGCATAAAGTGAAACTACCTTGCCGATGATGAACAGCGTGGGCGCCTTTAGCCCGGCCTTGCGCACATCAGAGGCCAGCCGATCCAGCCGGGATACCATCCGGCGCTCATCAGGTGTGGTCGCTTTGCCTACCGCCAAAACCGGAGTTGAGCCGGGCAGGTTCTCAGTCATCAGTCCCATGGCGATCTGGCCGATATTGGCGACGCCCATATAGACGACTAAGGTCGAGTCCGGGTCGGCCAGACGTTTCCAATCCAGATCCAGCACCTTGTCGGCCTGTCGGTGCCCGGTGACATATTGCACCGATGTCGCCAACCCGCGATGGGTCAGCGGCACGCCTGTCGAACAGGATGCCCCCTGCGCTGCGGTAATGCCTGGCGCGTATTCGACTGGGATTCCGTTTGCCATCAGGTGCGCGGCCTCTTCCGAGCCGCGTCCGAAGATCATCGGGTCACCCCCCTTGAGGCGAGCAACGGTGTGACCGGCGCTGGCTTCCTCGACGAGGATTTCGTTGATGCGATCCTGCGGCACGGTATGACACTTGGGGGCCTTCCCAACCGGGATCAGCCGTGCGCCATCAGCGTGCAGATTGAGGATATCGGCCGAGACCAGACGGTCATAGACCACCACGTCCGCCTCTTGCAGCATCCGCAGCGCGCGCAGGGTCATCAGTTCGGGGTCACCGGGGCCTGCGCCAATCAGAAAAACCTTACCGCTCATGTGCAAACTCGCTTGGTCTGAATGTCTTCGGAGCCCGGAATTCCTGCGCGATCAGGGGACGTTGCTGGGTGAGCCGGGCGTGTCATGCGGCCAGACTGGCGTAATCTGAAAGGAACCTCCTTGACTAAAGTTAAGGAGCGCGGGAATTGCCCCGCGCTCCTTTCGGCTTGCCTGTATGATTGCCTCGGCTCAGGGTTCGACGGTGATCATGCCGATCATGTTCTGTGTCTCCCAATGTGGGCCACACAGATAGTCCTGTGGACCCGGGGTGAGGAAGGTCAGGTCAACCGTCTCCTCAGGAAACAGACGGTCGCTTTCGGGCTCGCTGCCGTCTTTCAGCAGGACCGAGTGACTGGTGCGCTTATCGACATTCACCCAGCGCACGGTTGTGCCCGGTTTCACGGTTAGCTCGGCTGGGCAGAACGTGTATTTGTACATCAGCACCACATCGGCACCCTCAACGGCGGAGGAGGGCTGACCGAACAGCTCGACATAGCGCTCTTCGGCTTCGGCACACAGCGCGGCGGTGTCCTCTGCCCATGCGGGCGCGGCCAGAAGCAGCAGCGCAGGGAGAAGGTGTTGGGGTTTCATTGTCCAAGTCTCCTCTTTTGAGCGGAAGGGACCGGATCGCCCGGTCCTTCTTCCTTATTGTTTGACGACGTTGATAAAGGCGTTGTCGTCGTCCAATGCCAGGCTGGTATCCAGCGTCACGTGGTGGAACCGTGCGGCGGCAAAGTCATCGTGGATGGCAAAGCCCACCGTATAGGTCTGACCGGCCTCCAGCGGCACGTCACCGGCTGCGCCCGAGTTCAATGGGCGGGTGAAGACCACGGTCCACATACCTGCATCAAGGCTGGCCGAGGCGGCGATCTCACCGTCATTGACCACGCGCTGTTCCAGCAGATAGCCGTTGGTGGCGCTACCGTCCGCGTAGACGCGCATCAGATCCAGATAGGTGCCATCGGCCAGATACTGCTCGATCTGATCGGCGGCCTGCAGCTTGTCCCAGCCACCCAGCGCCTTACCGCGGCGGCCTTTGATCTCGACCTCGGTGCGGCTTTCGCTGATGTATTTGGTCACAGTGTCCTGCGTGCTCAGCCGACCCGAGACATCGCCATTTGCGGCAATCGCCTCGGCACCCGGGTCAAAGGGCATGTAGCTGTTGTCTGCATGGCACGAGGCCCAGCAGCCGACCTGATCGCCCAGCTCAATCCCAGTGCCGGTGATCATCATGGCCACCTTGATCTGGTTGTCCGGGTCCATCTTGCCGCCATCGACAAAGGGGGCGGGGTTGTGGCCCGCATCCGGCCATTGCAGACGGATATACAGGGTCTCATCATCATGAGCGGCTTGCACGGTCGCATCGATCACACCACGTTTGCCCGGGATCGGGGTTGGTTCCAGATCCCCACCGGCCACGATCTTGTTGCCGATCGCGTCCAGTTCGGCAGCGTGACAGGTGGTGCACTTGTCTCCGCCCTTGGTCAAAGGACGTGCTCCGCCGTGGGATCTGCCGTTCTGAACCCATTCAAACGAGGCCTGACCGGGATAGAACAGTTTCATATCTGCACCGGGGACAGCGGCCCAATCGATATTTGTGCCAACATCGCTGCCGCCACCTGCCGGGGCTGCGGCATCTTCGCCAGAAGCTTTGGCACGCTCTTCCGCGACGGCTGCGTCAACCGCTGCTGCGATCTGGGCCTGAACAGCCTCTTGCTGGGCTACACGCGCGGCTTTCTCAGCCTCGGCATCGGCGGCTTCTTTGGCTTCGATCCGCTCGAGACTGGCCAGATATTCGGCGGGGATTTCGCGAATGAAATCTGGGTTCGGCGCTTCAAGCTTTTCCAGATACTCTTCGTCGGCCCGGTCGCGGGCGTCCGAGTGCGCAATCCCCTTGTGGCAGTCAATACAGGTCTGTCCGACGGTCATCGCGTTCAGGTGCTGCTGACGGGCGCGGGGTTTCTGGAACTCGGGCATCATCGACTCGAAGTCATGGCAGTTGCGGCACTCGCGCGAGTCCGTGGATTTCATCCGCTCCCATTCGTTCATAGCCAGATGTACGCGCTTGGCTTCAAACTTTTCGCGGGTGTTGATGGTGCCGACCACCTTGCCATACAGTTCTTTGGACGCCTTGATCTTGCGGATGATCTTGTGAGTCCAATCCTTGGGCACGTGACAGTCGGAACAGACCGCGCCTACGCCCGAACGGTTCACGTCGTGGATTGTGCCGGTGTATTCTTCGTAAACGAAATCTCGCATCTCGTGGCACGAGACGCAGAATTCCTTGGTGTTGGTAGCTTCCATAGCGGTGTTGAACCCGCCCCAGAAGATGATGCCGGCGGCAAAGGCCGCAGCGATCCCGGCCACGGGCATTCCCCACAGGAAATACCGGCGCCAGATTGGTTTTTTCTTTTCCGGTTCGGAGGTCATATCCGGTCTCCGTTTTGGCTTCTTTTTCTGGCCCTGGATGTCAGGCCTGTGGATTTGGCTGATGAGTCAAACGAGGAAAGGGCGGGCGAGGGGCCCGCCCTTTCCGGTGCTGAGTACAAAACCCGTCAGGTGACGTGGTTCGAACGGTTGTAGACATTGAACTTGCCGGTGGGTGCAAACAGTCCCTTCACGCGGCCGATCTCTTCCAGCGTCTTGGCGTCGAAGATCACGATCTCTCCATTTGGCTCTTTCGAGGTCGAGCGGTTCCACTTGGACACCCAAACCTCGGATCCGTCTTGGTTGAACTCGAAGTGAACGGCGACGTTGCCTTCCTCTTCTGTGATCTGGATCGTTTTCACGATCTCACCGGTTGCCTTGTCGATGACCTGCACCGATTGCTGGATCTCAGGCTCGGGGTGCTTGGTCTGGTCGGCCCAGATGTAGTCCGAGTTCGGATGGGTCCGGATGAACAGACCGGGTCCGTCGGTTTCCACCTCATAGCAGACCTTCCAGGCATCGTCCGGGCGGCCTTCGGGGTCGTTGCCCCAAACGGTAACCGTGCCTTCGCCCAAGTGGGTCGTACCGGCAACAGGACCGCAATTCGGGTCATCCCAGTTGGCGCCCGGGCCGGGGTGCGGCAGCGGCGCGGTATCGATCATAGCTTCCAGCTTGTGAGTCTCGGTATCGACCACGACCATCTTGTTCGACGCGTTTGCGGCGATCTGGAAATAACGGCCGGTCGGATCAAAGAACCCGTCATGCAGGAACTTTGCGCTGTCGATCTTGTCGATACGCAGGTTGTCCAGATCGGAGTAGTCCACCTGCCACAGCTGACCGAGTTCCTTGACGGCCACGATCCACGTGGGCTCGTTCGGGGTGGTGTAGATGGCGGCCACGCGGGCCTCTTCCACATAATCCCCGTCCACGTTGTAGCCACGGGTCGAGACAACCTTTTTCGGCTCCATGGTTTCGGCGTCGACGATGGCGAAATGAGGGGGCCAATAGGCGCCACCGATGACGTATTTACCGTCACCCGATACCGCCACGTCGCGAGCGTCATAACCAATGGTAACCTCGGCAACCAGCATGTTCTCGGGGTTCTGCCACAGGTCGATCTTGGTCATCTTCCCGTCGCGGCCCATGGTGTACCAGAAGCGGCCCGGGTTTTCCGGTTCTTCCAATTTGTGGTGTTCCGAGGCTTTCAGAACGTGCACCGCATAACCGGTCGGGATATGCGCCAGCACTTCCTTGGTGTCACCGTCAATCACGGCCACCTTGCCCACGTCACGTTCGATGACCACGAAGAAGTTTTCCCAGTTGCGGCCATGCAGCGGCTCGGTCGGGTAATCTTCAGGTTCGACATAGACTTTGCGCGTCGCCATCATCTGCTCAAGCGACATTTCTGGCGGTTGGGGTGGCTCCATCTGGATGTAGGTCGCCATATCGCGGATTTCTTCTTCGGACATCACGTCCGAGAAGTTGTTCATCCCGCCTTCGGTGCCCCATGCGATGATTTTTTCCAGCCGCTCCTGCCCCAGTTTCAGGGTGCCCGACTCGGTTACGGTACCATCGTCATTCTTCGTTTCAACCAGCGGCTCAAGGCTTTTGCCGGTTGCCCCTTTGCGCAACACACCGTGACAACCGGCGCAGCGTTCAAAGTAAAGTTGTTTTGATGATTCAAAGGCTTCCTTGCTCAGGGTTGGCTCTTCGGCAAAGACTGGCGCAGCGACGCTGCCCAGCAACATTGCCAAACCGACCCCTAAGGCGCGGCCAGTTCTGTTGTAGCTGATTCCAAGTGACATGATCACTCTCCATTTGCTGGTGAGGCAGGTCCTAGGGTGAAACATCACGCGTTTGTCATCCTTGACGAAAGTCAACGGAGCGCGCGCAAATTGGAAATTGACGGGCTATAATGAGCCATAAAACAAAGGGAAAACCTGAGTTTCAGGGACATGTTTTTCGGATGCTTGATTTCGGTTAAGTCCATCACTGGTCGGCCTTGCTAAACCTGTTCCAACAGCCATTGAGGCCGAGGAGAACAGGCATGTCGGCAGTGATCGCGCGCGTATTGGGCGAGGGGTTTCGCATCTTTTTCCTGTCCGCCGGACTTTTTGGTCTGTTCGCGGGAGGCGCGTGGGGTTTTTGGTTGATGACGCAGACCGGGTTGGTCGGATACGAAGACCCAACCTATTCCATGAGTCCCCCAATGTGGCACGCGCATGAGATGATCTTTGGCTATGCCACAGCAGCTCTGGGCGGGTTCTTTCTGACGGCTGTTCCCAACTGGACCGGGACCCCAGAGGCGCGCGCCAGGTTCATCATGCTGGCCGCAGGTCTCTGGTTGGCCGGGCGGGTAGCGATGTGGTTCTCCGGTGCGCTGCCGCCGGTTCTGGTCGCTGTGTTCGATCTGGTCTTTGTTCCAATTCTGGCGGCAAAGATTGCTACTCAGCTGATCCGACGCCCCAAACCGCAGAACATGGTATTCCTTTTGCTGCTCAGTGCGATCTGGATTGCCAACTTGTTAACCCATTTAGAGTGGATCGGTGTGACCAGCGATACGCTGGACATCGGATTGCGGGCGGGGTTGCTGACGCTCTGTAGCCTAATCGCGATACTTGGCGGGCGCATTACGCCAGCTTTCACCCGAAATGCGATGAAACGCGCGGGAGAGCCCGAATCCAACTGGCCTATTTCGGTAGGAGCGTTTGATAAAGCCGCCATGGGGCTTGCACTGTCACTGCCGCTGAGCGTGCTCGTCTTTGGAATCGCACCTGTATCAGGCGCTATCGCGCTAATGCTTGGCGTTGCTCAGATCCTGCGCATGGCACGTTGGCGCGCACGCTGGGCACTGCGGCAGCCGATCCTGATCGCGTTGCATCTGGGGCTGGGCATGCTGGCGCTGGGCCTGATCCTGTGGGGGCTGGCTGTGCAGGGGTTCGGCAGCGAGATCGGGGCGCTGCATGTTCTGGGCATTGGTTGCGTCGGCGGCATGACCCTTGCCGTGATGAGTCGGGCCGCCCTCGGCCATAGTGGCCGTGCCCTCGTGGCCCCGCCACCCATGGCGATCGCTTACGGTTTGATGGCGGCAGCCGCAGTTTTGCGCTGGGTCGGGTCGGCGTTTGGCCAGGGATATCTGGTTGCGATGCTGGCCTCAGATGGGCTGTGGATATGCGCCATCGTCTTGTATCTGGTGGCGATGTGGCCCGCGTTGACCGGGCCACGTCTAGCGGCCTGAGCAACGGTTCTTAGATCAAGAAGGTCGGAGCAACGCCCTGTCATTCTTAATATGTCGTTGCAGCAAAGTATGGATTTGTCTTCCGCGTTTTGGAATCTGGCGGGCTGCGATTGGTTGATGGTCTGGCAAAGCTAACTCTGGGAAGAGCGCAACAATTTCGGCCAGCGCCTCGGGCTGTATTCCTTTCAAGGCTTGCTTGCCTGTGAATAGGCTTTCTGACGGCGCGCCTTCCGCCAGCACGATCTCATGCCGGTCGAACAGAATATGGAAATACACCACGCCCTGAGATGTCTCGTCGACGGTTATGCCGGGTATGCCGACCAGCTTATGGGCTGGGACCAGAACCTCTTCGCTGTCGAACATGCGAACGGCGATACTCGAACGGATCAACATGCGATGCTGCGGTGAGACCAACAGATCACGTCGCGGCAGGTTGCTTCCCAGGCTGCCCGCTGTGATTCGGATCGGGCGCAGCTTGGGATTGAGCGCAAATTCAGACCTATCCAGAGCGCGCGCGCCGATCCAGCGAATTGGTTGTGGCCCATGATCCAAGGTGACAACCATGTCACCAGCGGAAAGCGTTTCTATCGCGACATCACCATCAGGTGTCGCGATAAGCGTTCCGGCTGAGAAACAAGGAACATCAACGATGGAACCGGGGTCAGTCGTGTCCGGTGCGTTGCTCGGTGTAACGTTGACGACGCTCATCGAATACGTCACCCCGGGATCTAGGGGCTCAGAGGTTATGTAGCCAGCGTTGGTTCCTTCAACCTCGACAAGGTACACAGTGATTGTCCCACCGCCGGGATTCGTCAGAATGTAGGATTCTTCCAGATAGATGTCGCCGCTCAGAAACGTTGTCGAACCATCAAGGTTTGTTACCGTTCCGGTCTGTGTATCGTCGTCGCCATTTTCGTTGTTGAATCTGTCGCCGTTGAAAACATCCCCGGTATCGGGAACTGGCGGGCCAAACCCATTTCGAATGAAACCACCGGCCTCGTCCTCAACATTGAATACCCTTCGGTCCGTCGCGGGGTCATAGCTTGCGTCCAGGGTGATCGTATCAGGCCCAATTGTATTCACCGTAATAACGCCGGGTGCGTACCCGATGTATGAGTAGTTCGCCATTCTTTAACCACCACGCTTCAGGTGCCATCTACGCACCTCTATTCACCAATAAATCGAGAACGCTCGCTTCAACTGTTCGAACGTCCGGAAACATGCTGTTCTAAGTACTATTTTTCAAGGCAATCTGAGGGCATTTTAGTGATACTGGCGCAATTATGATCACTGGTGTCCAATTCCGCGCTTACTTTGGCATGCTTGACTTTCGTTAAGGCAGCCCTGCGACCCACCCGCCATTGTCATCAGACTAGCTAATCTGCGCAAAGGAGAGCGCAATGCGAGAAGTCATGACAAAGAGCATGGCTCGCAACATATTCTATGGCGGGTCACTGTTCTTCATCCTCATCTTCCTGGCCCTGTCGGCCCACTCGCACTGGTACATCGTCAACTCCGAGAATTCGGCGAAGCTTGATGACAGTGTGGTTCGGGGCAAACATGTCTGGGAAAAACATGCCTGCATCAACTGTCACACGATCCTGGGCGAGGGCGCCTACTACGCGCCGGAAGTCGGGAATGTGATGACCCGCTGGGGTGTGCTGGACGACCCGGAATCGGCCTTTGAAGCGCTCAAGGGCTGGATGGAGGCGCAGCCGACCGGCATTCCCGGTCGTCGGCAGATGCCCAATTTCAACCTCAGCGACGAAGAGATCCGCGATCTGACCAACTTCTTGATCTGGACGGACAACATCGATGCGCAGGGCTGGCCGCCCAACGAGGCAGGCTGAGAAAGGGAACGGAGCAATGAAATACGAATCCCAAAAAATCGCCTACGCCTACTTCGCAGTAGCGATGGCCCTGTTCGCGGTACAGGTAATCGGCGGCCTGCTGGCCGGTTTCATCTATGTATTCCCGAACTTCCTGAGTGAGCTTCTGCCGTTCAATATCGTACGGATGCTGCACACCAACTCTCTGATCGTCTGGCTACTGCTGGGCTTCTTCGGTGCGGCCTACTTCCTGATCCCCGAAGAGACCGAGCGCGAGATTCATTCGACCAAGCTGGCCTATCTGCAGTTGATCATTCTTGTGGTTGGCACGCTGGGCGTGGTCGTGACCTATGTCTTCAACCTGTTCGAAGGCAACTGGCTGCTGGGCAAAGAGGGGCGCGAGTTCCTTGAACAACCCAAATGGGTCAAGGCGGGCATCGTCGTGGCCGCGCTGATGTTCCTTTACAACGTGTCACTGACCGTTCTGAAGGGCAAGAAGACGGCAATATCGAGCATCCTTGTTCTGGGCCTCTGGGGTCTGGCGCTGCTGTTCCTGTTTGCTTTCTACAACCCGGGCAACCTGTCGCTCGACAAGCAATACTGGTGGTATGTCGTCCACCTATGGGTCGAAGGCGTATGGGAGCTGATCATGGCCTCGATCCTGGCCTACCTGATGCTGAAGCTAACGGGCGTTGACCGTGAGGTGGTCGAGAAATGGCTCTATGTCATCGTCGCCGCCGCGCTGTTCTCGGGCATCCTTGGGACAGGTCACCACTACTATTGGATCGGTACACCCGGCTATTGGCAGTGGATCGGTTCGATCTTCTCAAGCCTCGAGGTGATCCCGTTCTTCGCGATGATGGCCTTTGCCTTCGTCATGGTCTGGAAGGGCCGTCGTGACCACCCTAACAAGGCTGCTCTGCTGTGGTCACTGGGCTGTGCAACGCTTGCCTTCTTCGGTGCCGGTGTCTGGGGCTTCCTGCACACGCTGCACGGGGTGAACTACTATACCCATGGCACGCAGATCACCGCAGCCCACGGTCACCTGGCTTTCTACGGTGCTTATGTCTGCCTCAACCTGGCGATCTTCAGCTATGCGATGCCGATCCTGAAGAACCGTGATCCCTACAATCAGGTTCTGAACATGGGCTCGTTCTGGCTTATGACCAGCGGCATGGTCTTCATGACCTTCGTCCTGACCTTCGGTGGTACCGTGCAGACTCACATGCAACGTGTGGTCGGTGACTACTTCATGGACGTGCAGGACCAGATTGCGATCTTCTACTGGATGCGTCTTGGCTCTGGTGTGGTCGTGGTCCTTGGTGCGCTGCTGTTCATCTACTCGATCTGGGTGCCCCGGAAAGAGGTGATTGAACCCGGTGCCTCTGAAACCCCTGCGGAGTAATGGATATGGATGGCTCCATGAAACTGAATGAGGGGGCGGCGAACGCCCCCTTCTACCTCGCCCAAAGCGATGAATGCGATGTGTTCACCGCCGCCTACAACAACGACCTGCCGGTCTTGCTGAAAGGCCCAACAGGTTGCGGCAAGACCCGCTTTGTGGCCCACATGGCCGCCAAGCTTGGCCGCCCGCTTTACACCGTAGCCTGCCACGATGACCTCGCCGCCGCCGACCTGATCGGTCGCTACCTGTTGAAGGGCGGCGAAACCGTCTGGGTTGACGGCCCTCTGACTCGTGCGGTGCGCGAAGGCGCGATCTGCTACCTTGATGAGGTGGTCGAAGCCCGCAAGGACGTCACCGTTGTGCTGCACCCGCTGACCGATGACCGGCGCATCCTGCCGATCGACCGCACCGGCGAAGAGCTTGAGGCCGCGCCCGGCTTCATGCTGGTGGCCTCGTACAACCCCGGATACCAGAATATCCTGAAAACCCTGAAACCCTCGACCAGGCAGCGGTTCATCTCGCTGGAATTCGACTTTCCTTCGCCCGAGATGGAGGCCGAAGTCGTCGCGCAAGAAAGCGGTCTGCCGCTTGAACGCTGTAAACCGCTGGTACGCCTTGCAGGTAAGTTGCGCGGGCTTAAGGGTCAGGACCTTGAGGAAGGCGTGTCCACCCGGCTGGTCGTTTATGCCGCGACGCTGATCGCACAGGGCATGTCCACCGACCGCGCCATCCTCGCCGCAATGATCGAACCTCTGACTGATGATGAGGATATCAAACGCGGGCTCCTCGATCTTGTCACGGCTGTCTTTGGGTGAGGCCGGCCGATGGTCAGGATCGATTTTGAGCCATGGGAACCCGAAGAAACGATCGGGAAACTGTGGCACACCCTTGCCAGTCGCCTTGATGCACCTGAAGTGCATGATGGAGCCGCGGTCGACCTCTCAGAGGTCGCAGGGCGGCTGGCAGTCCTCTTTCGAGGACTTGGGGGTAGTCCGGGCGTAGAATTGCGCCCGGTCTCGCCCGAGATTTCGCGCCACCGTCTGGGGTGGCGTCGTCGTCTGGCAACCGAGGCCGAGCTAATGCCGCGTGCGTCGTTCGATGGCGAAGTTCTGCGTTTGCCGGATCGGCTAGCGGTGTTTCCCGCGCGTGAAGCCAACGGTGCG
Organism: Ruegeria sp. H9; assembly: GCF_056532915.1. NCBI lineage: Bacteria > Pseudomonadati > Pseudomonadota > Alphaproteobacteria > Rhodobacterales > Roseobacteraceae > Ruegeria > Ruegeria sp. H9. The sequence goes on from NZ_JBQFNX010000005.1 coordinate 102,134, forward strand.
CTTTATGTCTGGCTGGCCGCCGCCGCTGCACATGCCGGAACTCGTAGCGACGAAGACGACCCGTTGCGCGCCGACCTGCATGCGCTTGTTGCCGCCCGACAGATGGTCAAGGCGGCGTTGCACAACGCCCCCGGCCTGCGCCCGCTATATGCGGAACTGTGTAAGGGCGTGCTGTATCAACGCGACATTTCCGGGCTGCCACCCGTCGAGGCAGCGGTTGAAGAACTGGCCCGCCACATGCTTGGCGACCCCGCGCCTTTGTCGCCAAAGGCTGAACATCTTCTAGCGTTGGATGACGACCTCACCGCCCCGCGCGGCTATCAGCATTTCCGGCCTGTCCCGCTGTGGCCCGAGTTGCGCCCGGTCGGGTTCTCCGAACATAACGAAGTGGAGAACCCCGAAACCGAAGGACCACCTGAGGAATCCGGCGAAAAAACTCACCGTGCCCGCCGCCGCAAATCGGATCAGGCCAACCGCAGCGACAGTTTCATCCTGCACAAGTTCGAAGCGATCCTCAGTTGGGCCGAGTTCCTGAACATCAACCGGCGCATCGACGATGACGATCCTGATAACGCCAAGAAAGCCGCCGATGATCAGGAAGAGATTGGCTTGGGTCAGATCTCGAAGGCGCCGCCGACCAAACTGAAACTTCATCTGGACCTCGCTCCGGAGGACGTGAACCGCGAACGCCTGTCGGGACGGGTTCTGTATCCCGAATGGGACGTGCGCACCGGCCAATACTTGCCCGATCATGTCAACGTTCTGACCTCGGACGCCGAGATTCGCGAAGATGCCGCCGAGTTCGGCAAAGACCCCGCCACTGCCCGCCGCATCCGCGCCGTGAAACGCCAGTTCGAGGCGCTGCGCCCGGGCCGCGTGATGACGCGCGGTCATCTGGATGGTGACCAATTGGATATCGAGGCAGCCGTTCGGGCGCAGGTAGACCGTTGTACCAATGGCGAAGGCACCGAACGCATTTGGATGCAATCGCGCCCCGAGGCGCGCGATCTGGCGGTGTCTATCCTGCTGGATGTCAGCCGCTCGACCGAAAGCGCCGTCACAGGCCGCGCCGTGATCGACATTGAACGCGAGGCTCTTGCGGCACTCGCCTGGGGTCTGAACGCCTGCGGCGACGATTTCGCCATCCACGCCTTCAGTTCGCTGAAACGCCAGCGGGTTTACGTGCAGCGCTGCAAACGCTTCGACGAGCCGATGGGTGGTTTGGTGGAACAGCGCATAGCCTCGCTGCGCCCCGGCCACTATACCCGCCTCGGCGCCGCAATCCGCCATTGTTCCGCCGATCTGGCCAGCCAATCGCGCAAACGCCGGTTGCTATTGATCATCACTGACGGCAAACCCAACGACCTGGACCATTACGAGGGTCGCCACGGTATCGAAGACACCTGCATGGCCGTGCGCGAGGCGCGTAGGGCAGGGCAATCGGTCTTTGGCGTTACCATCGACAAAACCGGCAAAAGCTGGTTCCCGCGCATGTTCGGTCAAGGCGGCTTCGCCGTCATCCCCGACCCGCACCGGCTGATCATGGCCCTGCCTCAGATCTACCGCCAACTGGTTGGAGCATGAGCGACGCCTCTTTGATCGATGAGCTTCCGGGCGAGCTGCTGATGTGGGTTCTGATCATCTCGGAATTGCTGGTTTTCGGCGCGGGCCTGATTGCCTTTATGGGCGTGCGCCTGACCGACCCGACAGGATTTGCCGAGGCTCAATCGCACCTTTACCGGACAGGGGCAGCGCTAAACACGGTGGTGCTGGTCACTTCGGGCTATCTGGCGGCGCAGGCGCTGCAGTGGCGAAAAATCGCGCGCCGGGGCGTGGCTCGAATGGCCTTGATCACTGCCGCCGTGCTGGGTGTCGTGTTCCTGATCATCAAAGGTGCGGAATACGCGGGCAAAGCCGAACAGGGGATCACCTATGAGACCCACCCATTTTTCCTGTTCTATTATCTGCTGACCGGGTTTCACGCCGCACATGTGTTGGCAGGGGTCGGTATCCTGCTGCTGGTCACCTGGCGTGACGATCCACGCAACATTGAGGCAGGTGCGCAGTTCTGGCACATGGTCGATCTGGTCTGGATCCTGCTTTTCCCCGTGATCTACCTGTTGGGATAATACGGATGCCCGCAGCTTCATCTTTTCCCAAATACTCCCGCCGGAGGCTCCCGAATACGCTCACGCGCGCATGGCTCAGCCTTCTGGCGCTCAGCGTTGCATCTGCACTGCTGACTGTGCTGCCCATCCCGCCAGCCGTTCTGGCGGGGTGTATTCTGGTCCTCGCACTGGCGAAATGTCGCGTTATCCTGGCTTGTTATCTTGATCTCGTAAACAGCCCGGCCTGGCTGCGAGGTTTCACCATGGTGCTGACGGGCTTTGCCATCATTGTCTTTGCCCTCTACCTGATCTGACTCAAAAAAACGCCGCCTCCGGGGAGACGGCGAAGTTTTACGCTAGGGGGCGCTTCTTGGTTACTGGGCTGCCATCGGCATGCGCGCAATCTGACAGCGTTGCCAGAGTGTGGACAGCGCGCCAACCAGATGCTCGATATCCTCATCCGTATGTACCGGAGACGGCGTGATCCGCAGACGCTCGGTCCCTTTTGGTACGGTGGGATAATTGATCGGCTGAATGTAGATGCCGAACTCTTCCAGCAGCGTGTCCGAGATGAACTTGCACTTCACCGGATCGCCAACCATCACCGGGATGATGTGGCTGGGGTTAGGAATATGAGGAATACCTTCCGCATCCAAACGGGCCCGAACCTGAGCTACACGGGCTTTCTGCAGGTCGCGTTCAGCATTCGATTGTTTCAAATGCCGGATCGAGGCCGCGGCCCCGGCCGCGATCGATGGTGGCAGGGCGGTGGTAAAAATAAACCCGCTGGCGAAGCTGCGCACGAAATCGCACAGCGCAGCCGAGGCAGCAATATACCCGCCCACCACACCGAACGCTTTACCAAGCGTGCCTTCGATCACCGTCAAGCGATCCATCAGACCTTCGCGTTCAGCGATACCACCGCCGCGTGGCCCATAGAGGCCAACGGCATGAACCTCATCCAGATAGGTCATCGCGCCGTATTTGTCGGCGAGATCGCAAATCTCTTTGATGGGGGCGATGTCACCATCCATCGAATAGACCGACTCGAACGCGATCATCTTCGGCGCATCGGGATCAGCTGCGGCCAGTTTGGCTTCAAGGTCATCCAAATCGTTGTGTTTCCAGATCACCTTCTGCGCCCGCGAGTGGCGGATGCCTTCGATCATTGAGGCATGGTTCAGTGCATCAGAGAATACGATCAGGCCGGGGATTTTCGCGGCGAGAGTGCCAAGGGCTGCCCAATTCGAAACATACCCGGAAGTAAACAGAAGCGCGGCTTCCTTTCCATGCAGATCGGCCAGTTCGGCCTCAAGCAGCACGTGGTCGTGAGTGGTGCCTGATATGTTTCGCGTGCCCCCGGCCCCCGCGCCACAGCGATCCAATGCGTCATGCATTGCATCGATAACAGATGGGTGCTGACCCATGCCAAGATAGTCATTCGAACACCAGATCCGCACATTTCGCTGGACAGATCCATCCGTCTGACGTGCGTTCGGGAAAGAACCACAGCGACGTTGCAAGTCTATGAAAACACGATAGTTCCCTTCATCCCGAAGGTCACTGAGGCTTTGACTGAAATAACGCTCGTAGTCCATGTTACGTGCTCCCCGGAATACTGGCTTTGAGCCGAGAATAGGGCAGCGAACCAAGCCGCAACATGACAATAGTCAAGTTTAGACAACATAAAACTATGGTGCACAACTGCCGGCTCTGGCATAGCGTGGAACAGGGATGGACCGACCGCGCCCATGCGCCGGCAGGAATTAACAGGGGTATTCTCTTGTCTCACGAAGCACAAAAAGCGATCGCACGTCAGTCGCTGCTGCTGCGCAGTTTACCGGAACAGCATGTGGAAACACTGCTGAGCCACGCGATCTGGCGCCAGTATGACCGTGGTGAGACAATATTCCTGCAGGAGGAAAAAGCGCAGGCCATCCACGTCGTGCTTGAGGGTTGGGTCAAGCTGTTCCGCATGACCCCCACCGGGGCCGAAGCCGTCGTGAGCGTCTTCAAACGTGGTGACAGCTTTGGTGAGGCCGTAGCTCTGCGTAACGTTCCCTATCCTGTATCCGCCGAGGCCGTATCGGCCTGTGATGTCATGCATATCCCCAGTCCGATCCTGATCTCATTGATGAGAGAGGACCCTGAGATCGGTATTTCTATTCTGGCCGCGACCTTTACCCATCTTCACTCGTTGGTGGCGCAGCTAGAGCAACTCAAGGCTCAGACCGGAGCGCAACGCGTGGCCGAGTTTTTGTTGAATCTCTGCGACAGCGACAAAGGCGGATGCGAGGTTTTGCTGCCCTACGACAAGATGCTCATCGCAGGCCGTCTGGGGATGAAGCCGGAAAGCCTGAGCCGGGCGTTTTCGCGGCTCAAGGCGGTGGGTGTGAAGATCAACCGCAACCACGCCGAAATCTCGGATATCGCGCTTTTGCGGGACTATGCGGAAAGCGATCCGGCGGAAAACTGGGGGCGGTGACCCCGGAATTGCCGCCGGGCCCAACCAACCACTTCAGACGGTTGCGCCCTTGCGGCGAATGGCGGTGCCCAGACTTCCGGTGCAGAGACCAACGATAATTGCGATCAGCAGCGCTATCGTTCCAACGTGGGAAATCTGCCAACCGGCAAAGAGCAGAGGCGCGATCAGGCCAACCAATCCACCCATCAGTGCGCCCAACCAGTATTGGCGCGTCATCATTCCCAGTGCCAGACCCAGAATGCCGGGCAGACCCAGTACGTTACCGCCGATGGTTCCAAGTATCTCTAACATCTCAGTCCCCACCTTGTTCCGAGCTTTTGTTCAGGAACGCGCGGATGTCGTCCCCTGATGCTGCAGCGTGTTCCTGCAGAACCTCACCATCTACCTCTTTCGCAATCTTCTCATACGTTTCCAAATAATTGGGTGGGAGACTGTGTGCGATGCCCTGGTGGCAATCGATGCAGGTCATGCCGGTGTCGATTGCGCGCTGGTGTTCGCTGGCTGCGCGGGTTTCCTGAAGGGTGAAGTCCATATAGTCAAAGTTGTGGCAGTTGCGGCATTCCCGGCTGTCGGATTCCTTCATCTTCTTCCATACGGCCGACGCCATGGAAAGACGATGGTCCTCATACTTCTCTTTCGTGCTGATGGTGCCTGCCAGTTCGTGGTAGACGTCCTTCACGGCCATGATCTTGGCCTTGATCTTGTGGTTCCACTCGTCCGGGACGTGGCAATCGGAACAGATGGCCCGCACGCCGGAATCGTTATTGTAATGGACCGTTTCCCGATATTCGCCCAGATTGGTTTCCATCGTGTGGCAGGATACGCAGAACTCTTCCGTGTTGGTCAATTCCAGTGCCCAGTGGAACCCACCCCAGAACAGGATGCCTGCCAGAAACCCGGCCAGTAGTGTAAAGCCGACACTGAGGACGGCGATCGGGCTCCAGAACCAGGTCCAGAGGCGCCGGATGAGTCCTTGTTTTTCTTGGGAGTCGGACATGTCGCGCTCTCCTTTTCGACCTGTGTTCAGTTTCCGGAGGAAGGTTCAAAAGTGTTATCGACCAGAGGCAGCGCATCGGCCTGTGGTACGTGGCACTGATTGCAGAAATACCGTGTGCCGGCGATCTGATCCAACTCTCGCCCTTCGCGGTCCAGATAGTGAGTCATCGACAACGTCGGAGCGTTGCGTTCACCAGCCTTGGTCCAGTCATGGCAGGAGAGGCACTGATTGGTGCGCAGGTCGATCTGGTACTGTTCGATCGAATGTGGGATCAGCGGCGGCTGCTGGCGATAATTACGCTGCATACGGCCTTCGACTGTCCGATGCACCTGATCCAGGACGGCGGGTTCATCGACTTCGGCACCGCGTAGGCTGTTAACTCCGGCAGACTGCGCGAGGGCCAGGCCACCGAGGAGCAGCGGCGGGATCAGGGCAAGGCCCACTAGGATCGGCTTTTTCATCTTCTCACTCCTTCAAAAAGGTCTTGAGGCGCGCGGCTGGGGCGCGGCGGTTGATTCCGGTGGCGCGACGGTCAGGGCGTCGAACCGATGGGTGAATTTGAAAACGTCTTCAGCGCAGACATCGATGCAGCGACCGCAATTGGTGCAGTCGGGCGACAGGATCAGCGGGTTGTCTTTGCCTTTCAGCGCCGGAGAGATCACATGGTTTTCTGGGCAAACCGCGTAGCAGTCCATGCAATCGTCACAGGCGTTGCGATTGGCGGCGCTGACCCGCAGCATCGCCTTGCTGCCCACCAGTCCGTAGAATGCGCCTACGGGGCAGACATGGCCGCACCATCCATGGCGCGAGACAAGCAAGTCAAACAGGAAGATCGCGGCGACCATCGCCCAGACGAAGCCCATGCCAAAGATCAACCCGCGATGCAGCATGGTGATCGGGTTGACCAGTTCCCAAGCAATTGCGCCAGTCAGGCCAGAGACGATCAGCACAGTGGCCATGATCCACAGCCGCGTTCCGCGTTTGGGCTGCCAGCCTTTTTGCAGACCCAGCTTGCGGTGCAGCCAGTGCGCGCCGTCGGTTACAGGGTTGATCGGGCAGACCCACGAGCAATAGACGCGGCCTCCGACCAACGCGTAGGTCGCCAGAACGATGACGGCACCAATGGCGGCGGTCAGCTCGGGCCAGTGCCCTGCGATCAGACTTTGCAGCAAGACGAACGGATCGGTCAGGGGCAGTACGCCTAGGGTCAGCGACCCGGCCAGAGTGCCCTGCACGATCCAGATGCCGAACCACGGGCCCAACAGGAACAGTACCAGGAAGAACACTTGGCTGGCGCGGCGCAGCAGCAGGTATTTATGGGCACTCAGCCAACCTTTGGCGGCGATAGCTTCATGCCCCAGCGGCATGTTTGTGCGGACGGTCATTGAGTGACCTCCGGCAATTTGAATCTGGGCTCAAACCCGCCCGGTGCGACAAGGTTATCGGAGCCCGGTCCCGGCAGGCGATCAGGCAAATCGATGATACCTTCGACGACGGGCGCGCCTTTGGCTTCTTTCTCTTCCCAGCCCTTGCGGTAGTGATCGGCGCTGCTGCCCCGAGCCAATCGGGCGGGCAGCACCTTGATCGCCGCTTCGGGCAGAACGCAGCTTTTCTCGCAAACGCCGCAGCCGGTGCAATGATCGGCGTGAACGGTTGGAATGAAGATTGCATGACTGCCCGAGCGGGCGTTGTGTTCGGTCTCCAGCGTAATGGCCTCGTCGATGACGGGGCAGACGCGGTAACAGACATCGCAGCGCAGGCCGAAGAAGTTCAGGCAGTTTTCCTGATCGACCAGAACGGCGACACCCATCTTGGCGTCGTCGATATTGTCCAGGCCGGGGTCCAGCGCCCCGGTCGGGCAGGCAGCGACACAGGGGATGTCGTCACACATTTCGCAAGGGATATCACGGGCGGTGAAATACGGCGTGCCGGTGGCCACCGCATCGACACCCAGCTCGGCCAGTTTCAGCGTGTCATAGGGACACTCTCTCACGCACAGACCACAGCGGATGCAGGCTGACAGAAAGTCTTTTTCCGGCAAGGCACCGGGGGGGCGCAACGCCTCGGCCGGCAACGCCCGTGCGTCCCGCGCCAGCCAGGCCAGCAAGGACCCGGCTGCTACGCAACCACCCGCTGCGCGCGCCGAGTCCTGCAGGAACCGGCGCCGCTGCGGCGAAAGGGGTGTGCCAACACGAGACATGGGGACGACCTTTGCCTTGCCAGCCTTTTACGCGCGCTCGACCTTACAGGCGCATTTCTTGAAGTCGGTCTCTTTCGAGAGCGGGCAGGTCGCGTCCAAAGTCAGCTTGTTTGTCAACTGGCCTTCGTCGAACCATGGCATGAACACCAGGCCACGCGGCACTTTGTTCCGGCCTCGGGTTTCGACCCGGCTGTTAACTTCGCCGCGGCGGGTGGAAAGAACGATCTCCTGCCCGCGGCGCAGACCGCGGTCGCGCGCATCGTCCGGGTGCATGTAGACAACGGCGGCGGGATAGGAGCGGTGCAGTTCGGGCACGCGGCGGGTCATCGAACCTGAATGCCAATGTTCCAGCACACGCCCTGTGCAGAGCCACAGGTTGAATTCCTCATCCGGTACCTCGGGGGCGGGTTCGTATGGCGCGAAGATGATCTTGGCCTTGCCGTCCTTATGGCCGTAGAATTTCACGTCTTCGCCTTCAGGCACATACGGATCATAGCCTTCTCGGAAGCGGTACAGTGTTTCCTTACCATCCACGACTGGCCAGCGCAGGCCACGCGCCTGGTGGTAGGTTTCGAATGGGGCCAGATCGTGCGCGTGGCCGCGCCCAAACTCGGCATATTCCTCGAACAGGCCCTTTTGCACGTAGTAGCCAAAGTGCTCGGACTCGTCGTTGTCGAATCCTTCTGCGGTCTCTGACAGCGGGAACTTGTCGATCGTGCCATTGGCGAACAGCACGTCATACATGGTCTTACCACGATGTTCTGGCATGGTCGCCAGCAGTTCCTCGCCCCAAACCTCTTCAACGGTGAAGCGTTTGGAGAACTCCATCAACTGCCACAGATCGGATTTCGCTTCGCCCGGCGCTTTGACCTGTTGCCGCCAGAATTGGGTGCGACGCTCGGCGTTGCCATAGGCGCCTTCCTTCTCGACCCACATGGCGGTAGGCAGGATCAGGTCAGCCGACAGGGCTGTTACAGTAGGATAGGGATCGGAGACGGCAATGAAGTTCTCCGGGTTGCGATAGCCGGGATAGCCTTCTTCGTTGATATTGGGCGCGGCCTGCATGTTGTTGGTGCACTGCACCCAATAGGCATTCAGATCGCCGTCCTTCAGCTTGCGGTGCTGCAAAACGGCGTGGAACCCGGGTTTGGGTGGGATGGTGCCCGCAGGAATTTTCCACGCGGTCTCGCAAATCTCGCGGTGTTTGTCGTTTGCCACAACCATATCAGCCGGCAGACGGTGAGCGAAGGTTCCGACCTCACGTGCCGTACCACAGGCCGAAGGTTGACCGGTCAGCGAGAAGGGCGAGTTTCCGGGTTCGGAAATCTTACCCACCAGCAGGTGCACATTGTACATCAGCGAGTTCACCCACGATCCGCGAGTGTGCTGGTTGAAGCCCATGGTCCACAGGCTCATCACCTTGCGGTTGGGGTCGGCATATTGCTGGGCCAGACGCTCAAGCTGAGCGGCAGGAACACCGGAGAGTTCCGATGTGTATTCCAGCGTGTATTCCGATACCGCTTCGGCATATTCTTCGAAGCTGATCGGCTCCATCTTGCCAGAGTTTGGATTCTCTGCCTCTTCCTGCAGCGGGTTGTTATCGCGCAGTCCATAGCCAATATCGGTGGCGGTCTTGGTGATGTTGACGTGTTTGTTGACGAACTCTTCGTTCACCGCGCCGTTCTGGATAATGTAGTTGGCGATATAGTTCAGGATCGCCAGATCGGTCTGCGGCGCAAAGACCATTCCATTGTCGGCCAACTCGAACGAGCGGTGTTCATAGGTCGACAGTACATGCACTTCGGATCCCGGTTTGGTCAGACGCGTGTCGGTCAGGCGTGACCACAGAATCGGGTGCATCTCGGCCATGTTCGAGCCCCAGAGCACGAATGTGTCTGCGTGCTCGAAATCGTCATAGCAGCCCATTGGTTCATCAATGCCGAAGGTGCGCATGAAGCCGACAACCGCCGAGGCCATACAATGGCGCGCGTTGGGGTCGATGTTGTTGGATCGGAAACCGGCTTTCATCATCTTGGCAGCAGCGTAGCCCTCCCAAACGGTCCACTGGCCCGAACCGAACATGCCGACACTGGTCGGGCCTTTCTTGGCAAGGGCCTCTTTCCACTTGGCAGCCATGACGTCGAAGGCTTCGTCCCAGCTGACGGGTTCGAACTCACCATTCTTGTCATATTCGCCGTTGGTTTTGCGCAGCATCGGCGTGGTCAGGCGGTCTTTGCCGTACATGATCTTGGACAGGAAATAGCCCTTGATACAGTTCAGACCGCGGTTCACCGGCGCATCCGGGTCGCCTTGCGTGGCGACCACGCGCCCGTCTTTGGTGCCAACCAGAACCGAGCATCCGGTGCCGCAGAACCGGCAGGCGGCTTTGTCCCAACGGATATCAGGGTTGCCGACCTGAGCGCTGGCTTGTCCGGTCGCAAGGGGAAGTCCTGCGGCTGATGCTGTCGCAGCGGCGGCGGTTGATTTCAAGAAGGTCCGGCGGGATTCAGAGATGGTCATGACATGGGTCTCCGGCTTTAGATCTGGCGAGAAGCGTTAAGGTGCGGACGGGTCTCCGCGAGGTCTTCGAAATGGTGGTAGGTCAGGGTCAGAGAGATCACACCCGGGATCTGGTGCAGATCCATGATCGTCTCGGACGCCATTTTTTCCGGCGTATCCTCGACCACAACAACAATGCGGCCATCCTCGGATGCTGCGTGAACTTCTGCCCCGTTTGTACCTGCAATCGCGGCCTGTGCACTCTGCTTGGTTTCGGGGGTTACATGGACGAGGCATCCACAGATATTCATAAGGCTACCTCCTGAGCGGGCGGGGTGTGGCGTTCAAAGGTGACAGAACCGGCAGGGCAGGCGCTGGCACAAGCGCCACAGCCGGTACAAATATCGGTGTCGAGTTGGGGTTCAGCACGACCACCGGTTTGCAGCCGAAAGCGGATCGCGTTGTGGTCGCAGACATCCTGACAAACCCGACAGCTGACACCATTCATCGACAGGCAAGAGGCCGACACCGCAGCGCGCCAAGGCCAATCAGCCACGTGTTCAGGATTCAGCGCCCCGGTCGGGCAAGCGTTGGCGCAATCGCCGCAAAAAGTGCAGGGGCCTGCATCCAATTGGACAACAGGCCAGCCTTGCGCGTCGAAACGGATGATATCTTCAGGGCAGGCCTCGCGGCATTCGTCGCATTGAGTGCAAAGCTCAAGAAACTCGGTCACCGCACCCGGTGGGTGGATGGCTGATGTATCCTCGCGCAGCACTTTCCCTTTCAGGAATGCGCGTCGGCTGGCTAGCTTGTTCATTCGCTCGCGACCTTTGAGTGATCGACAGGGGTTGGCCTGCCTGACTCGGGTGTTAGCGTAGCACAGCGTGTAAGGAATTGACCTAGATCATTTTTGAACTGCTTATTTTTTCAGCATCCAGGGGCGGCAACACCCGAATATCAGGCGCGTTTCTCACCGATTGTAGCAACGCCAAGAACCGAGAGAACCTTTGCCTCGATCTGTTCTGCGTTCATTCCTGCGACGGCGTACATATCCGCCGGGCTCGCCTGATCGATGAAGATATCCGGCAGCACCATCGAGCGATACTTCAACCCTTCGTCAAACACGCCCTCATCCGCAAGCAATTGTGCAACATGGCTGCCAAAGCCGCCGATGGCCCCTTCCTCGATGGAGATCAGTGCCTCGTGATTGGCAGCCAGATCAAGGATCAGGTCCCGATCCAGCGGTTTGGCAAAGCGTGCATCGGCGATGGTGGGCTTGATCCCGCGCGCCGATAGCGCCTCTGCTGCTTTCTGCACTTCGGCCAGCCGCGTACCGAAAGACAGCAGCGCCACCCGGGCACCTTTCTTGATCAACCGGCCCTTGCCGATCTCCAATACTTCTCCGCGCTCGGGCAGATCAACGCCCGCTCCTTCGCCGCGAGGATACCGGAAAGCGATCGGGCCATCGTCATGTGCCACCGCAGTGGCGACCATGTGCATCAATTCGGCCTCATCTGCAGCCGCCATGACAACCATACCCGGAAGGTTGGCCATGTAAGCAATATCAAACGACCCCGCATGGGTCGCACCGTCTGCCCCAACCAGACCCGCACGGTCGATGGCAAATCGCACCGGCAGGCGTTGGATCGCCACATCATGCACAACCTGATCATAGCCACGCTGCAGGAAGGTCGAATACATCGCACAGAATGGTTTCATGCCCCCGGCGGCCAGCGCAGCCGAGAAGGTCACGCCATGCTGTTCGGCAATCGCAACGTCGAAACAGCGCGACGGATAGCGCTCCGCAAACAGGTTCAGCCCGGTCCCGTCCGGCATCGCGGCTGTAACCGCGACGATCTTGTCATCCCGCGCTGCTTCATCGACCAGTGTCTTGCCAAAGACCGAGGTATAGGAAGGCGCGTTCGAAGGCGCCTTTTTCTGCTCGCCCGTCACCACATCGAACTTGGCGGTCGCGTGACCCTTGTCGCGGGCCTGTTCGGCGGGGGCATACCCCTTGCCTTTCTTGGTCAGCACATGGATCAGGATCGGTCCGCTTGCCTTCGCCTTGACCGCACGCAGAACCGGCAGCAACTGGTCCAGATCATGCCCGTCGATCGGGCCAAGATAGGAAAAGCCGAGCTCTTCAAATAGCGTCCCGCCCATGGCCATGCCCTTCAGCATATCCTTGGCGCGCTTTGCCCCTTCGCGGAAGGGTTCCGGCAGCAACGACACCGCACCTTTGGCAGCAGCTTTCAGATCGTGAAATGGTTCTTCGGCATAAATGCGCGATAGATAATTCGATAGGGCACCCACCGGCGGTGCAATGCTCATCTCATTGTCATTGAGAATTACGATCAAGCGTTTCTTCAGGTGGCCTGCGTTGTTCATCGCCTCAAAGGCCATGCCGGCGGACATAGAGCCATCGCCGATCACAGCGATCGCATCGCCCAGCCCTTCAGGCGTAACGCCGCCCAGATCACGCGCGACAGCAAAGCCTAGCGCGGCACTGATCGAGGTACTGGAATGTGCAGCGCCAAATGGATCATAGGCGCTTTCACTGCGCTTGGTGAATCCGCTTAGGCCGCCTTTTGTGCGAAGGGTGCGAATTCGGCCCCGGCGTTCTGTCAGAATCTTGTGCGGATAACACTGGTGACCTACGTCCCAGATGATCTTGTCTCGTGGCGTGTCGAATACCGCGTGCAGCGCCGTGGTCAGCTCGACGACACCCAGACCCGCGCCCAGATGCCCTCCGGTCACCGAAACTGCTGAAATCGTCTCGGCCCGCAACTCATTTGCGACCTGATGCAACTGCGCATCTGAAAACTGCTTCAGATCCGCTGGGCGGCTCACAAGGTCCAACAAGGGCGTATTCGGGCGGTCAGACATTTGGCGTTCCTGGCTTAGCTGTCCCGGGCAATAACGAAGCGGGCAGCCTGCTTCAAGGTTTCTGCAGCGGGGCCATGTTCGTCCAGCGCAGCACAAGCCTGATCCACAAGCTCAATTGCACGGGATCTGGCGGCGTCCAGACCCAGTAGCGAGACAAAGGTCGCTTTGCCCGCCTCGGCGTCTTTCTGCAGCCGCTTTCCGGCCTTTTCGGCATCTCCTTCGACATCCAAAATGTCATCCGCGATCTGAAAGGCAAGCCCAAGCGCCTGGGCATATTGGCGCAAGGGGGTGGGATCGGCCTGCGCCAATCGCGCACCCGCACAGGCGGACCATTCGATCAACGCACCGGTCTTGCCCGCTTGCAGATGTGTAATCTCATCCAGTGTCAGCGGCTCCGCCGCCGTCTCAGCGGCGATATCCAGCGCCTGACCCAGAACCATACCCTGTGCGCCGCTCGCTTTTGCCAGTGTTAGAGCCAGTTCAGCGCGTATTTCAGCATTTCCGACCTCTGGCCGCGTGCAAAGCTCAAACGCAAGTGTCTGCAGCGCATCCCCGGCCAGAACGGCGGTGCCCTCATCCCATTTCACGTGCACCGTTGGGCGTCCACGCCTCAGGTCGTCATCATCCATGCAAGGCAGGTCGTCATGGACCAGAGAGTATGCATGCAGCGCTTCGATACCCGTCGCTGGCCAGATTGCCCGAGCTGTATCGACGCCAAGCAACCGCGCGCTTTCCAATACCATAAACCCTCGCAGACGCTTGCCGCCCTCGGTGGCATAGGCCATGGCCCGTGTCACATCCAGATCATCCAGCGCGCTCAGAACCAAATCGAAATGGCTCTGAATCAGCGCGGCATCCTGTGCCAGCTTTTCACGAAACATTTACTGACCTTCGACAGGCGTCGTCCCGGTTGGCTGACCACCTGCGTCCAGAGTGATCGCGGCCACTTTTTCCTCAGCACGCTTCAGCTCATCCTCGCAGCGCTTCTTCAATGCGGCGCCACGTTCGTACAGCGCAATCGATTGATCCAGCGCCACATCACCACGTTCCAACTGGCCAACCACGGCCTCAAGCTCTTTCATCGCTTGTTCGAACGTCATCTGTTCAACTGGGGTATCGGTCATCGTGCTGCCTTTATCAGTTCTTCCACATGGGCGCGTGTCGCCTCGGCCAATGCGTTCAGATCATAACCGCCTTCCAGAGTCGAGACGATACGGCCATCACACACGTCATCGGCAATCTTGCACAGCTCCGCCGTGATCCAGGCGAAATCGCCCGTGGACCAATTGAGATTGGCCAACGGATCATCTTGATGCGCATCAAACCCAGCGGAAATAATGATCAGTTCCGGCCTAAACGCCCGCAGACGCGGAAAGGCTTGCGCCTCATAGGCTCCCCGCATCTCGGCCCCACCCGTGCCCGGAGCCAGTGGTATGTTCAAAACGGTTTCATAAGCACCGGTCTCATCCGGGCGGCCCGAGCCGGGCCATAAGGGCATCTGCTGGCTGGTGATCACCAAAGCGCGTTTCTCATCCCAAAGCAGGTCTTGCGTGCCATTGCCATGATGCACGTCGAAATCCACCACTGCCACGCGGTTCAACCCGTGATGATCCAACGCGTGCTTTGCAGCCAGCGCGGCATTCCCAAACAGGCAGAACCCCATTGCCGTCTCGGTCTCGGCATGATGCCCCGGAGGCCGAATAGCGCAAAACGCGTTCGGCGCTTCGCCGGTCAGTACCAAATCAACGGCCCGCACCACCGCGCCCGCCGCACGATAGGCCGCATCAACAGATCCCGGAGACATGAACGTATCCCCATCAATCTGCTTGAACCCATCCGGGGGCCTATGGTCGAGAATATCGCTGATATGGTTCTGCGGATGCACCCTTAGCAGATCATCATCCGCCGCCAACGGCGCCGTCACACGCTGAACATCCAGCCCCTCAAGCGCATGCAGGATATGCTCCAACCGCGCAACCCGTTCCGGATGTCCCTCAGGTGTCACATGGTGCAAACAATCTGCATGGGTCAATAGGGCGGTTTTCATCAGGATCCCATCTTCATCTGGCTAAAAATACCTTCGCCGAAGGCCTAAGATCGCCGCGCAGCGGCAAAATCAATCCGGTGCCAACATATACCCTGCACCCCGTACGGTCTGCAGATACCGGGGTTGCTTCGGATCTTGCTCAAGCTTCCGACGCAAGCGGGTGATCTGTACGTCCACAGCGCGCTCCTGTGCCTGACCTTTGTCACGCCCCAGATCTTCGACCAGCTTGGCTCGGCTGATCGGTTCGCCGGGTTGAGCCGAGAATATTTTCATCAACTGGCTTTCGGTCGCGGTTAGGCGCACCGGGTCTTCGCCCTGCCACATCTCACCGCGTTCGATATCATAGCGAATGGGCCCAAGATGTAGAATCTTCGCCGCCGTGTCCTGTGCAGGTGTCTCTGGCATCCGACGCAGAATGGCGTTGATCCTCAGCAGCAACTCTTTCGGCTCGAATGGCTTGGCCAGATAGTCATCCGCACCCGCCTCAAGCCCGGCAATCCGATGCTCGGTCTCGCCCTTGGCCGTCAAAAGCAGGATCGGGGTGGAATGGGTGTCGCGCAGAGATCGGGTCAGGCTCACACCGTCCTCACCGGGCATCATCACATCCAGCACGATCAGATCGAAATCCAGTCCCGACAAAACCCGCCGCGCATGGGCTGCATCCCGCGCTGAGGTCACCAGAAACCCGCTGCGCATCAGGAATTTCTTGAGCAAATCGCGAATGCGCTCGTCATCGTCGACGATCAGAAGATGGGCGTCCATTTCGCTCATGAAGTCGTATCCCGCAGTTTCGTATATGCACGACGCATATCAGCATCCATCATTGCTTCAAGCACTTTGCGAAACCCGGCCACCGCTTCGGGGCCCGCATCCTTGTAGGCCGCGCGCATCCGGGCGCGCTGGGCGTCGGAGAGTTTGGCCTCTAACGCCTTTCCCTTATCCGTCAAAAATAGGTGGCGTTCGCGTTTGTCCACTGTTCCGACCCGGCTTTCGACCAACCCATCTTCGATCAGGCTGCGCAAGACGCGGTTCAGTGATTGTTTCGTAACACCCAATATGGCCAGCAGGTTGTTGACCGTTGTCCCCGGTGCACGATTGATGAAGTGGATGGCCCGATGATGAGCACGGCCGTAGGCCAATTCAGTCAGGATACGGTCCGGATCAGCGGTAAAGCCGCGATAGGCAAAAAACATGGCCTCGATGCCCTGCCTCAGTTGTTCATCTGTCAGAAACAACAGGCTTTCTCCGCCAAAGACCGGGGCGGGACGGATGTCGGTCATGTTGGGCCTCATTCGCAATATAATCTGACTTTATGTCAGCCTTATTGACATTCCAAGAGCGCACAGGTATCGAATCGCAGTTTTTGCGCAACATTGTGTCCGATACGGACCTAAACGGCGCAACATTCGGAAATATCGACCGGTTCAGGAGGTTTCGCATGGCTGGATATGACGATCGCGACGGTGTCATCTGGATGGATGGCGAATTGGTGCCCTGGCGTGAGGCCAATGTGCACATCCTGTCCCACGCGATGCATTATGCGTCTTCGGTGTTCGAGGGTGAGCGCGCTTATAACGGCAAGATCTTCAAAAGCCGCGAGCATTCCGAACGCCTGATCGCGTCGGCAGAGGCGCTGGATATGCCGATGCCATACTCGGTCGATGAGATCGAGGCCGCCAAGGAAGAAGCGCTCAAAGCCAGTGGTCTTCAAGATGCGTATGTACGTGCGCTGGTCTGGCGTGGCTCGGGCGAGGATATGGGTGTGGCGTCCGCCAAGAATCCGGTTCGGATGGCCATCGCTGTTTGGCCTTGGGGTGCCTATTACGGTGACGCTAAGATGCAAGGCGCCAAGTTGGACATCGCCGAGTGGAAACGACCCAGTCCGGAAACCATTCCAGTCCATGCCAAGGCAGCAGGTCTTTACATGATCTGCACCATTTCCAAACACAAAGCTGAGGCCAAAGGCTGCTCGGACGCTTTGTTCATGGATTATAATGGCAATGTCGCCGAGGCGACGGGGGCAAATGTCTTCTTCGTTAAGGATGGCGAAGTGCACACCCCGCTGGCCGATTGCTTCCTCAACGGCATCACTCGTCAGACGGTGATCCAGATGCTGAAAGACAAGGGCATCACTGTTCATGAACGTCGGATCCGTCCCGAGGAGATGGCCGATTTCGAGCAATGCTGGCTGACTGGCACTGCAGCCGAAGTTACACCTGTCGGGCAGATCGGCGATTATACCTTCGAGGTTGGCGATCTGACCCGCGAAATCGCCGAAGATTACGAGAAATTGGTCCGCGCGTAAGTTAACACCGTATTGAACCCCCGCTCAGGCGGGGGTTTTGATTGCAGATCATGCAAATATGCATGCAGATCGTTCGAAGGTATGGACGCTGCCGGGCCAAGCCGTATCGTTGGCTCATGTTAGATCTTCTCAGCGATATCCTTACACGCCTGTCTCTGCGTGGCACATTTTATTTCCGCACATCCTTTACTCCGCCGTTTGGGATACAGGTGCCGGGCTTCGAGAACGTGGCCCGGTTTCACTTTGTGCAACGCGGTGAATTGAAGGTGCACCTGCCAACAACCGGCGAGACCTTGCGGTTGCGGCAGGGTGATCTGATTCTTATTCCCCACGGTGCGCCGCATGCGCTGCTGTGTAATGAAGTCAAACCCTATGATGCCTTGCCCCTTGAGCAGGTGTTAGAGCGGTCAGGCTACAAAGGCGATGGTGTCCTGGTCTATGGCGGTGAGGAAGACGAGCGCGATACGCAACTGATTTGCGGACATTTCTCATGCACCGGGCCAGCCGGGCGAAACGGAACCGGTCATATGCTGATCGACCGGTTGCCACCTTTTATACTGATCGAGAATTACGGTGAAGAAGCGGGTGCCTGGATCGAGGCGACATTGCGCATGATCGGATCTGAAGTGTCCGGTGCTCGTATCGGCGGTGACCTGATCGCGCTGAAACTGTCCGAAGTGCTGTTTGCGCAAGCGATCCGGGCATACCTTGAACATCAAAGTCCTCATGATGCCGCGCTTGCCGGATTTGCCGATCCGCGCATCTCGCGGGCGCTGACTGCATTTCACCAGTCTCCGGCACAGGAGTGGAGCGTTGCGATGCTCGCGCGAGAAGCAGCAATGTCACGCACTGCATTTGCGCAGCTTTTCTCACAAAAGATGGGGACTACCCCGATGCAGTACCTGACGGACTGGCGGATGCAGATCGCGTGCCATGGGTTGACCGAAAATCGCTGGAACGTTGCGGATGCCGCAGCAGAAGTGGGATACGCGTCCGAGGCTGCGTTTTCACGCGTGTTCAAGAAGCAGGTCGGACTGTCGCCCGCCGCGTACCGTGCGATGCACTAATCGTACTGATCAATTGAACGATCTGCAATAAATGCAAAACGAACTGAGATGTTGCGTTCAATCGCGCGCCCCTAATCTTTGATCATCACTGATTGAAGAAAGGAAGTTCACATGTCCCTGCGTTTTGTCACCCGCTCTGTCCATGCCTATCTTGACTACCCGGTTGCGATTGCGCTGATGGTTTTGCCTTTTGTACTGGGGCTGGGCCAGTCCAACCCGCTGGCACTCTGGCTGTCCGTTGTGACCGGCATTGCAGCATTCGTACTGACCGTTCTGACAGACCATCACCTTGGGATTTGGCGGGTTCTGCCATACAAGTTCCACTTGGCTGTTGATCTGCTTGTCGGCGTCACGTTCCTGTTTGCGCCCAGCCTGTTTGGATTTTCTGGGCTTGATGCGTTGTTCTACTGGGTGAACGGGGCCGCAGTCGTTGTGGTGATCTCGCTCAGCGCGCCCGAACAGAGCGCTATTGTTTGAAGTGAGTCAGAACCGTAGCGATCAGCTGGGCCATGCGGGCATCCGGATGGCCTTTTTTTGTTTTAGACACTAATAAGGCCAAATTTGCCCAATGGGTCGCCCCTGTTGCATCAGATTTTCAGGCTTGAATTTTCCGACAAAAACCATCAGATATAGCGCAACGCCAGATGACACCATCAAGCAACTGGTTCCGGGGCGATCTGTGGGCTCAGCAAAAGCAGATGTGAAAGCCCGCCATCGCCCCGGGAACGACCAAAGGAGCCCGCGATTGCGTGATCGATTTGAAGAATTGATGGCCGATCCCTGCTGTGCATCGTGTGATTGCGACGCGCTAACCTCAGAAGTCGCGGCCTATCTCGATCACAAGACCTGCAACGCCGAGCGCTGCCGGGCGCTCGAAGAACGCTCAGCCGCAACGATGTACGCAGTCAGGCGCGATTCGATGCGCGCGCTGAATGAGGGTGGTGCGCGGGCCTAGAAATCCACACCACGTTGAGCTTTGATGCCGGCTTGGAACGGGTGTTTTTCTTCGGTCATCTCGGTTACCAGATCCGCATAGTCCCTGAGGGCTTGCGGGGCATCCCGGCCAGTCAGGAACACGCTGGTTTTGTCTGATCGGGTCTGAAGCCCCTCAATAACAGTGTCTACTGAAAGGTATTCGTAGCGCAGGGCGATATTGATCTCGTCGAGAACAACCAGATCGTAGTCGCCGCTTTTCATCAGATCACAGGCCTTGTTGAAGGCCGAAGTCGCAGCCGCGATGTCGCGCTCGCGGTCTTGTGTATCCCAGGTAAACCCTTCGCCCATCGTGTGCCAGGTGACCAGGTCGCGTTCCTCAAAGAACCTGCGCTCACCGGTTTTCCACTTGCCCTTGATGAACTGAACCACAGCCACTTTCTGGCCCCAGCCCAATGCCCGGATCACCACGCCAAACGCAGCCGAGGATTTTCCCTTGCCCTTACCTGTATTGATCAGCACCAGTCCCCGGCCGGGATCGACCGCTTCCGAGACTTTCTTGCGGTGCTTGGCTTGCACCTCTTGCATCTTTTCTTTGTGGTTCTGTGCGTCGCTCATCGGGAAACCTCATAGGTGTATCGCGACCCAACCTAGGGAAAGATTGCGAAAGGTAAAGTCAGGCTTTGGGATCCGTTGCTGATCGCGCTTTGGTCCGATCAAGGCCAAGTTGTCGTTCACGCAGGATCACCACGACGTTGCCTGCAATCACCAACGCCGCGCCGCCCAGCATCACCAGGGTTGGCAACTCATCGAACCAGAAATAACCAATGACAATGGCGAACAGCATTGTGGTGTAGTCATAAGGTGCCAGCATTGACGCTTGTCCAAACTTGTAGGACGAGGTCACCAGAATCTGCGCCACTCCGCCGATCAGGCCGATTGTCACCAGCAATGCGGCTTGCTCCCATGTCGGGATAACCCAGCCCCAAAACACTGTGAGACCCGAAAGCAAGGTCGCAGTGAGAGAGAAATAGAACACGATTGCGGCGGGATGATCCACCTGTACCAGTTGGCGAATATGTATCTGCACAAAGGCACGAGCAACGGTTGCAGCCAGCACGCAAAGCGCACCTATTGTTGCGGCGGTTTCGGCAGTGCCTGAACCCAGCCGGGGCCAGATCATGATCAGAACGCCGACAAGGCCAAGCGCGACGGCCCCGATACGAATCATTCGTATCCGCTCGCCCAACATGATTGCTGCCAGAATCAGCGTGAAGATAGGGGTTGCATATCCGATGGCGGTTACCTCGGGCAGCGGCAACAGGCTAAGACCAGTAAAGGTCAGCCCCATGGCCGAGGTTCCCAGAACCCCGCGCCAGAAATGGCCCATCGGCTTCTTGACAACAAAGCCATGCACCAGCTCTCCTCGCCAGACCAGCCAGGCGATGATAACCGGAATCGCGAAAAGCGAGCGGAAAAACACCATCTCTCCCGGCGGGAAATCATCTGACAAAGCCTTGACCAATGCAGACATCGTCGTGAACAGCACGAGCGCACTGAGCTTGAGCGCCACGGCCAATGCCGGACGATGCGATGTTAAGGATTTCGCCATGGTCGCGAACCTGCGCCTTTGAGGCGGAAAGATCAACTGGCCAAAGTTGACGTATCAGAGATTGGACCAGTCTAGTGGAAGCTGAGCTCCAATTTCCTCTGACAGGTCCTTTAGAAACCTCATCATCCGCGCGGCTCGGTCCTGCGCGATGGCCCTGCCTTTTTCGGTCAGCATATCATTGGGTAAGCGCAGCAGTTTTATTTGCCAGTGATCGATTGAAAAAATCAGGTCATTCGGCAAACGGTTTTCGGCAAACGGATCTGACGGGTCATAAAGGGTGCGTCCCAGGGCGCCCGATACTGAAAAGTTGCGGGCGATACCGATAGCACCCAACGCATCCAGACGATCGGCATCCCGTAGTATTCGCGCCTCGGGTGTTTCGGGCGGGATGTTGGCCGAAAAGCTATGGGCGGCAATGGCGTGCTGAACAGCTTCCGTTTCGATGGCTGTATAGCCAAGGTCTGCAAGAATAGGCTCTGATTCAGCGGCGGATCGCATCGAGGCCAGATGCCGATCCGGATCATCTTTTGACAGGTTGATCAGATCATGCAGATAACACGCCGCCAGCAAGACACGCGGGTTGGTTTCATCATCCGCAATCGCCTGCGCATTAACCCAAACCCGATCCAAGTGCGCCAGATCATGCGCCGGATCCGTCTGCATCCGTTGCCTGACGACAGCGCGCAGCGAAGCGCGCAGATCAGCCAATCTGTCCACGGTTCTCGCCGATTTGACCACGGTGCAGGAGCAGGTGATCGAGGATCACGCAAGCCACCATTGCCTCACCTACCGGAACGGCGCGGATGCCGACGCAGGGGTCGTGGCGGCCTTTGGTAATGATCTCGGTCTCTTCGCCGGATTTGGTGATGGTCTTGCGGGTGGTCAGAATGGACGAGGTCGGCTTGACCGCAAAGCGCACCACAAGATCCTGGCCGGTCGAAATGCCGCCCAGAATACCGCCAGCGTGGTTCGAGCTGTATTGAGGGCCGTCCTGTCCCATGAATATCTCGTCGGCGTTGGCCTCGCCAGTCAGTTCGGCGGCGCCCATGCCTTCACCGATTTCAACCCCTTTAACGGCGTTTATCGACATCATGGCTGCAGCCAGATCAGTGTCTAACTTGGCATAAACCGGCGCGCCGAGCCCCGCCGGAACGCCGCGCGCGACCACTTCGACCACTGCGCCGACCGAGTTGCCGGATTTGCGCAGGTCGTCCAGATAAGCGGCCCAATCTTCGGCTGCTTTGGCGTCGGGCGTCCAGAATGGATTCTGTTCGATCTGCGACCAGTCGAAATTGGCACGGTCGATCTTGTGCGGACCGATCTGGGTCATATAACCGGTGATTTGAACATTCGGAGCGATCTGTTTGATAGCCTCACGCGCGAGTCCTCCGGCCGCCACACGTGATGCCGTTTCCCTCGCCGAACTGCGCCCGCCGCCGCGATAGTCACGGATCCCGTACTTCTGCCAGTATGTGATGTCGGCGTGTCCCGGACGGAACTTGTCCATGATGTCGCCGTAGTCTTTTGAGCGTTGATCGGTGTTCTCGATTATCAGCTGCACAGGTGTACCGGTTGTCTGGCCTTCGAATACGCCAGATAGGATCTTCACCTGATCGGGCTCACGCCGTTGGGTGGTGAATTTGTTCTGACCCGGTTTGCGCTTATCCAGCCAGTGCTGGATCATCGCTTCATTAATCTCAACGCCCGGGGGGCAGCCGTCGACCGTGGCCCCCAAGGCGGGCCCGTGGCTTTCACCCCAGGTGGTAACGCGGAAGAGGTGGCCAAAACTGTTCATCGACATGGGGCATGCTCCTTTGAGCGACGTGATTAGCGGGGAGTGCCTTGGTCCTCAAGCGGATTTGCATTTGCAGAGAAGCAAGCGCCGCCCTGTGGGCGGCGCGATTGGAATAAATCAGGCGGCTTGAGCCACCATGGCGCGGGTTGCGTTGATCTTGAGCGCTGCATGAGCTGCCTCGCGCCCTTTTTCGATGAAATGCGCGCGATAGATGGCGTTGTGGTGATCCGTTTCCTGATACTGA
Source organism: Ruegeria sp. H9 (assembly GCF_056532915.1). Lineage (NCBI taxonomy): Bacteria > Pseudomonadati > Pseudomonadota > Alphaproteobacteria > Rhodobacterales > Roseobacteraceae > Ruegeria > Ruegeria sp. H9. The sequence continues at coordinate 125,312 of NZ_JBQFNX010000005.1, forward strand.
TGCGGTGTCAGCGAGACCGACAGGACCGGAACACCTGAATCGAGCCCGGCCCGCATCAAGCCATCGACAACCGCTTGTGCGACGAAGTCATGCCGGTAGATGCCGCCATCCACTACAAAGGCAGCGCAGGCTACGGCGGCGTAGCGCCCCGTTTGCGCCAGGTCACGGGCCAGCAGGGGCATCTCGAAAGCGCCCGGAACGTCGAAGACATCAACCTGATCGGCTGAAATCAGTTCGAGAAACCCATCCAGCGCGCGATCCACGATATCTGAATGCCAGTTGGCTTTGACAAAAGCATAGCGGGTGTGTGTCATCATGATCTCCTTTCGTAACAGACACGTCACCCAAGGCGATCACGAGCAGGCACACCGCATTACCGGCGTGCTGCACGTTCTCTTTCATCCGGACTGTAACCGTCGGCTCTGGCTTCTCACCAGATCTGCTGACACCCCGGAGACCGGGGCCGCTCGCGGGCTTACGGGTCATGCCCGCATACCGCCGGTGGGGAATTTCGCCCCGCCCTGAGAACGAGTGGGACCTTGCCAAGGAGATATCGCTTCTGCAAGAGAAATTGGCAGGAGGACGAATATGCATCCCAATCCCACCTTTCGCGCCGAGACGCGCGAGCGTCACATCGAGTTTGCGCGTGACCGCGCCTTTGGTGTTCTGGCGGTGTCGACATCGGATGCACCGTTGTTAAGCCACGTTCCCTTTCTTCTGAACGAGGATGCTTCATCGGCTGACCTGCATCTGGTCCGGTCAAATCCGATTGTTAGGGCGCTGAAAAAGCCGCAACCTGCGAAGATCGCTGTGATAGGGCCGGATGGGTATATCTCGCCTGACTGGTACGAAGTCGATGATCAAGTGCCGACCTGGAACTATGTAGCGGTGCATCTGACTGGTGTGCTTGAGATGCGGCCAACGGACGACCTGCGAAATCTGCTCGACCGGCAGGCGGCAGGCTTTGAAAATCGCCTGCTGCCAAAGCCGCCATGGTTGGCGTCTAAGATGACACCAGACGCGCTGGATAGAATGATGCGCATGATCGTTCCCTGCCGACTCATGATCTCGGATATCGACGGCACTTGGAAGCTGAATCAGAACAAACCCGAAGAGGCGCGACATCGCGCGGCTGATAACGTGCACTCAGCAGGACTTGGCAGCGAGGTGGCGCGCTTGGCCTCGTTGATGCGCAAGGCCTGAGGCACGCGTTCTCGCCTTCCATTCATTGAGCGCTGAATGTGGCGAGATAAGCAGCGATGTCATCTGCGCCTTTTTTCAGCTTGACGCTCATGTTCGGGCGGGCGGTGTCATCATCCAGATATTCCTTGATGAACCCGATCGGATCCCGAGAATAGGCGGCGATGTTTTCTTCAGTCCACACAAGCCCTTCTTGCCCGGCGCGGATCATGTCGTCGGTGAACATCCCGATGGGCAAACGTTCACTTCCATAAAGATAATCGTTCTCAGTTCCGGCGGTGCGGCCAACTACGCCAAAGAGATTCGGCCCGGTGATGCCGCCTTTGACCAGAACCTCGCCATTTTTGATGATCGCATGGCACGAAGAGCATCTGTTATAGAGCTGTTCGCCTTTCGCCGGATCGCCGGCTGCGATCGCCTGTACTGAAGTCAGAAACGAAACAAAAACTACGGTTGCTGCTATCTTGAGCATTGAACATCTCCGGCTGGGAATATTGCGCCTGTGGCCTTTCACGCATTCCCGTTTAGAGTGCAATCGAATTCTGGTAGATAATCACGTGTTTGAAATATCTATTTTATATTAATAATTTAAGAGGAATCGTATCGCGCTAAAATAGAAGGAATACAGTGTTCCTAAAGTAGAGATGCACGTGAAATCGGCGGCGTTCGCATAGGGTGAGGAGATTTCAATTTGGGGATCTACCAGCGCGGGTCGATGCCGAATCACGTCCCGCCTGCCTGGCGCCAATTCGCCGCTCTGAGGGTTAAAATCTGCATTTGAGATTGAAATTTTGCCCTTTCACCGTGACATGAATGCTTAGATGCGGCGTATTGCGCGTTTAAGAGCGCTGGACGAACTCTATTCTCCCCGATAGATACCCCGTTTAAGACGCCGCACTTGTGCGGTGCGCGAGCTTTATGCCCGTTCGCGGGCGCCAGATAATCGGAGATAACCTCGTGTCCCAAGCTGAAGACCACGAAGGCACCCGCAGAGATTTCCTCTACTACGTCGCTGGCGGCGCAGGTGTCGTTGCCACCGGGGCTGCCGTTTGGCCCCTGGTAAATCAAATGAACCCATCGGCAGACGTCCAGGCGCTGTCCTCGATCCGTGTGGATGTAAGCGGGGTAGAGCCGGGCACGCAGCTGACTGCAAAGTGGTTGGGTAAACCTGTTTTCATCCGTCACCGCACAGGTGCCGAGATTCAGGAAGCTCAGGAGCAGGACGCTGAAGGTGTCGACGCGCTGCCTGACCCGCTGGCTCGCAACTTCAATTTGAACGCCGATGCACCAGCGACCGACGCCAATCGCGTCATGCCTTCGCCCGAAGGCGAAGGAGAAGGGGCGTGGATCGTTCAGATGGGTGTTTGTACACACCTGGGTTGTGTGCCGCTTGGCGATGCTGGCGATTTTGGCGGTTGGTTCTGCCCCTGCCACGGCTCGCACTACGATCTTGCCGGTCGTATCCGCAAAGGCCCCGCGCCTGAAAACCTGCCCATTCCGCCCGTTGAATGGGTGGACGCCACCACCATCAAGCTCGGCTAAGGGAGACCTAACTTATGTCCGGAATTCCCCACGATCATTACGAGCCGAAGACAAATGGCGAGAAGTGGCTGAACAGCCGTCTGCCCATCGTCGGCCTGCTTTACGACACCCTGATGATCCCAACCCCCAAGAACCTGAACTGGTGGTGGATCTGGGGCATCGTCCTGGCGTTCTGCCTGGCGTTGCAGATCGTCACCGGTATCGTTCTGGTGATGCACTACACCCCGCATGTTGATCTGGCCTTTGCCAGCATCGAACACATCATGCGCAACGTGAACGGCGGCTATATGCTGCGCTATCTGCACATGAACGGCGCATCGCTGTTCTTTGTAGCAGTCTACATCCACATCTTCCGCGGCCTGTTCTACGGCTCGTACAAAGCCCCGCGTGAGATTACGTGGATCATTGGGATGCTCATTTACCTGATGATGATGGGCACTGCGTTCATGGGCTACGTTCTGCCCTGGGGTCAGATGTCCTTCTGGGGTGCGACCGTGATCACCGGCCTGTTTGGTGCGATCCCGTTTGTTGGTGATGCGATCCAGACCTGGTTGCTGGGCGGACCTGCGGTGGACAACGCCACTCTGAACCGCTTTTTCTCGCTGCACTACCTTCTGCCGTTTGTTATCGCGGCGCTTGTGATCGTGCATATCTGGGCCTTCCACACCACAGGCAACAACAACCCGACAGGTGTTGAGGTTCGCCGTGGCTCGAAAGCCGAGGCAGAGAAAGACACGTTGCCGTTCTGGCCCTATTTCGTGATCAAGGACCTGTTCGCGCTGGCGGTCATTCTGGTCGTGTTCTGGGCCATCGTGGGCTACATGCCGAACTACTTGGGTCACCCGGATAACTACATCGAAGCCAACCCGCTGGTTACACCTGCGCACATCGTCCCTGAATGGTACTTCCTGCCATTCTACGCGATCCTGCGTGCGTTCACTGGCGAAGTCTGGGTCGTTCAGTTCGCCAGCTTCATCACCGGCGGCATCATCGACGCCAAGTTCTTTGGTGTGATTGCGATGTTTGGTGCGATCCTGGCCATGGCCCTAGCCCCTTGGCTGGACACCTCGACCGTGCGTTCGGGCAAGTATCGTCCGATGTTCAAATGGTGGTTCTACCTTTTGATCATCGACTTCTTTGCTTTGATGTGGCTGGGTGCGATGCCCGCGGAAGAGCCCTATGCGACCTTCTCGCTGATCGCTTCGGCTTACTGGTTCGCCTATTTCTTCGTGATCCTGCCGATCCTGGGTGTCATCGAAAAACCCGAGGCGCAGCCGGAAACCATCGAAGAAGACTTCAACGCGCATTATGGCAAGGCAAACGCCGACGCCACGCCGGCCGAGTAAGAAGAGGGACCGGAAACATGTTCAAGAAACTTGCAATCGGTGCCGCGTTCGCTTTGGCCCTTGCGCCCGCCTCGACTTTTGCGGCAGGTGGCGGTGAGCAGCACATCGAAGATTTCGACTTCTCGTTCGAGGGACCGTTTGGAACCTGGGATCAGAACCAGCTTCAGCGCGGCCTACAGATCTATACCGAGGTCTGCGCAGCCTGCCATGGTCTGCAATATGTACCTCTTCGGACCCTTGAAGATTTGGGGTATTCGGAAGAGCAAGTCATCACCTACGCGGCCGACAACTTCGAGGTGTTCGATCCCGAGCTGGACGATTTCCGCCCGGCAATCCCGACCGACCACTTCCCGGCCAACAACGGTGTCGGCGCGCCTGACCTGAGCCTGATGGCGAAGGCCCGTGCCGGTTTCCATGGTCCTTACGGTCTGGGCATCAACCAGCTGGTCAAAGGCATGGGGGGCGCGGAATATATTGCCTCGCTTCTGGATGGTTATACCGGTGAAGAAAAGGAAGAAGCCGGTACTGTTCTCTATGAGAACAAGGCCTTCCCCGGTGGTTGGATTTCCATGGCTCCGCCGCTGGCAGAAGATCAGGTTGAATTTGCCGACGGACATCCTGCAACCGTTGAGGCAATGTCCGAAGACATAGCAGCCTTCTTGATGTGGAGCGCCGAGCCGAAAATGATGGAGCGCAAAAATGCCGGTTTCGTCGGTGTTCTGTTCCTGACAGTTCTGTCTGTTCTGCTGTACCTTGTGAACAAGCGCCTGTGGGCACCGATAAAGGGCAAACGTCTGGACTAAGGTCGACGTATAACTAAAAACTAAACCCCCGCGCCATCACGGTGACGGGGGTTTTTTTGTTGCGATGGTGTGGAAGGGGCCAGCCCCTTCTTGGCCTGCGGCCAATTCATCCCCGAGGTATTTTTGGCCAGATGAAGAACGGATCACACTTGTAATTGAGCTTTGCTGTGCCCCCGTATCGTCGCGATTACGATCTCGCCTTCGGGTTGGGCGTTGCCGAAGGTTACTTCGGTAAATTGTTCGGTGCGGCCCATTGTGGGATTTTCCATCAGGATATTGTGGGTTTTGCCGATCTGTGCCGTCAGATGCTTGATGACCTGTGCATCGCCGGCTGCACGCAGGCGCGCGGCGCGTTCTTTGATGACATTGCCGTTGATCTGTTGCGGTATGCGGGCTGCCGGAGTGCCTTTGCGTTTGGAATAGGGGAATACATGCAGCCAGGTCAGGTTGCACTCGGTGACGAGCTTGAGGGAATTCTCGAAATGAGTCTCGGACTCGGTCGGGAAGCCAGCGATGATGTCCGCGCCAAAAGTCATGTCGGGTCGTAGTTTGATGGCGTCTTCAGTGAAACGAATCGCATCTTCGCGCAGGTGGCGGCGTTTCATGCGCTTCAGGATCAGATCGTCGCCATGCTGCAAGGACAGATGTAAATGGGGCATCAGGCGCGGCTCGGTCGCGATGGCATGCATCAGGTTCTCGTCGACTTCGATCGAGTCGATTGAGCTGATGCGCAGACGAGACAGATCGGGCACCAGTTTAAGGATACGCATCACGAGATCGCCTAGTTTCGGCTGAGCGGGCAGATCCGCACCCCATGAGGTCAGATCGACCCCGGTCAGAACCACTTCGTTGTAACCCTTATCGACCAATCGTTTGATCTGATCCACCACAACGCCCGCAGGGACGCTGCGAGAATTGCCCCGGCCGTAAGGGATAATACAAAAGGTGCAGCGATGATCGCAGCCATTCTGAACCTGTACATAGGCGCGTGAGCGGGTTCCGAAGCCATCAATCAGATGCCCGGCGGTTTCCGTGACAGACATGATGTCGTCAACCTGAACCGCCTCGGTCTGACCGATGAAATCGGCGGCCATGCCTTTCCAGGTATCCGGTTGCATCTTTTCGGTGTTGCCGATGACCGCGTCTACTTCGTCCATAGCAGCAAAGGTCTGCGGCTCGGTTTGCGCCGCGCACCCGGTGACGATCAGACGTGCCGAGGGGTTTTCGCGGCGCAGCTTGCGAATCTCCTGCCGCGCCTTGCGGACGGCCTCGGCGGTCACCGCGCAGGTGTTGACGATCACAGCATCCGTTAGGCCAGCCTGCTGCGACAGTTCTTTCATCGCTTCGGTCTCATAGGCGTTCAGGCGGCAGCCCAGAGTGCTGAACTTAGGCGGGTTCATTCCAGTGACCTCAGGTATTCAGGCGTCAGCGTGCCCGAAAACACATGGGCTGTGGGTCCCGTCATCCAGACCCCATCCTCGCGCCAGTCGATCCAGATTGTGCCGCCATCCAGGTCAACTTGTACTTTGCGCCCGGTGAGACCTCTGCGTGCTGCAGCGACGGCCGTGGCACAAGACGATGACCCCGAGGCCAGAGTGATCCCCACTCCTCGCTCCCACACCCGCATGCGGATGTGGTCGGGTGTGACTATCTGTGCGACCTGAACATTGGTGCGTTCGGGATAGAGTGGATGGTATTCGTAACGCGCGCCGAACTCTTCCATCGGAATGGCCTCGGCGTTGTCGACAAAGAAAGTGCAGTGCGGGTTGCCCATGCCGGTCGCTGTTGGACCACCTTCTATCGGCAGTTCCAGCGTGTCCATCTCTTCCGCCAGGGGAATCTCGTTCCAAAGAAGTTGGGGGTGCCCCATATTCACCGACGTCAGTCCATCGCCAGCGTCGCGGGCCTGCAGTGTGCCGCGTTCAGTTGTGAGCGTGAGTTCGGATTTGCCTGTTTCGTTCATCAAAAACCGGGCGATACAGCGCGTGGCGTTGCCGCACGCAGCCGAAGTCGACCCGTCGGCATTGTAGAACACCAGATGCGCATCCGCTTCACCGCGTTCGATAACCGCCAACTGATCGAATCCCACGCCGAACTGCCGGTGCCCGATTCCCCTGGCAAGGGCCGGGGTGACCGGCACGGCATGCGCGCGCGCATCGACAACGACAAAGTCGTTGCCCAACCCGTGCATCTTCATAAAGGCCAAACCGGTGTCGAGTATCTGTTGCATGGCGGGCGTATAACGCCGGTCCGGACATGAATCCACCCTGTCGCGTAGATTCCTGAAAAAAGGGGTTGACCCCCCAGTTCCACCTGCCTAATTAGGCCGCCTATCGGGGCGCCGAACTCATACGAATGACGGCGAACTGAAGTACGAAATAAGGTCTTGAACCCGGTCGGGTATTTACCTTACAGAGTGCTGCGGATCGAAGAGATCCTAAAAAGAGTGGGCCGTTAGCTCAGTTGGTAGAGCAACTGACTTTTAATCAGTGGGTCGCAGGTTCGAATCCTGCACGGCTCACCACTTAAGCCAAGCAAATACAAAAGCTTAGAGTAGGTGGTGCCCGCCCTGCGGGGTGGTGTGTTTGCCCAAACCAGTACAATACAAGCAATGCGGCTTGCTGTGGTGACTCGCTCAGTAAAAGCGCCCCGGAACTCATGCCCCCGAGGCGCTTCACCGATGCAGGCAGCAAGGAGACACTGCCGAGGTTTGCTCTGTTGGATTTACGAGGGACGGTCTCCAATGCCTTGCGCGGCTGGCGAAACAGCTTGCCGTTACTCTGCCATCTCCTGCGGCAACGGCTATCGTGAATGACTTTGCAATCGGGTCGGCGTCTTGCAGTTATCGCGGATGCGAATCCCTATTGCAACCAAGCTCCATAACGGTTTCGTACAGTTCAGGCAGTGGTTCCAGCCTGTCTTCCTGACCACACGCGGCGGGGTGTGGTCCAAGTCCATGACATGTTCACGCCGCTTATGCGAGCACGACGCTTGATCTCGCTCGTCCCAAATGCAGGGTTCTTGGCGTTGACATTGGTGCTCTCGCCCACAATCATGCAGCCATAGAAGAGCATCCGATGGCCTCCAGAATCGAGATGATTCAAGGCTCATCTATCGACGAAGACATTGTGGACCAGGATCGAACTGCTGCTGAAGATTACCATAAGGTACTTGTTTGTCTCGACAGCAATCATACACCCGATCATGTGCTTGCTGAGTTATATGCGTATGCCCCGCTTGTTCCTTCGGGTAGCTATTGCATTGTGTTCGATACAATCGTTGAGGAAATGCCTCCCACTAAGTTCACTGATCGTCCATGGGGACCTGGAGACAACCCAAAGACTGCAGTTCATGATTGGTTGAAAGTCAATCCTGATTTCGAGATCGACAAGAGTATCGATCACAAGCTGCAAATTTCGGTGGCACCGGACGGCTTCTTACGACGCCGGTAGTTTTGTCACGGTGGATTTCGACCAAACAGACAAAGTCCATGACAGGCCCGCGCTGATTGCCTAGAAATGCCTATTAGATTTGCTTTTGGAACCAGGTGATCCCAGTGGAGCAATTGGCGTTTACATACGAAATGGGTGTGGTCTCGGCGCTTTTGGCCTTCACGGTGTTCTTGTTTGTGTCCGAGATTGTAAGGATCGATCTTTCGGCCATCCTGGTGTTGGTCATTGTGGGTCTGCTGAGTTATGCACCGGGTCTCGAAAATCTGGCAAATGTTCCTCATCTGTTTGACGGGTTTGCGTCCAATGCCGTGATTTCGATCATTGCGGTCATGATCGTAGGGGCGGGTTTGGATAAAACGGGGCTGATGAACAAGGTCGCGTCCGTCATTTTGAAATATGGTGGTAAGTCTGAAAACCGAGTGCTGCCGATCGTTTCGGGCACAGTCGGTGTTATCTCATCATTCATGCAAAATGTCGGGGCGGCGGCGTTGTTCCTACCGGTGGTTAGCCGTATCTCATCGCGATCGGGTATTCCGTTGTCACGTTTGCTTATGCCCATGGGGTTTTGTGCCATTCTGGGGGGGACAATGACGATGGTCGGGTCCTCGCCGCTTATTCTGTTGAATGACCTGATCCAAACTGCAAACGAAGGGCTGCCCGAAGCCCAGAAGATGGAACCCTTTGGATTGTTTTCCGTTACCCCCATCGGTGCGGTGCTGATCCTGACGGGGATCGCATATTTCCTGCTGCTGGGACGTTGGGTGCTGCCGGGCGATTCAGGGTCGGAGAGTACGGGTACCGGGCGCGGGACTCAGGAATATCTTCAGCGGGTCTACGGGCTGAAGGCCGATGTGTTCGAGGTTGTGGTTCCGGCCGACAGCCCGCTGGTCGGGCAGATACTGGCCGACATCAACTTTGAAAATCACCTTTATATCATCTCGACCTTTTACCGTGGCAAGACCTCGATGGTTCAGGTGCTAACAGCCGAGATTGCTGCGCCTTGTCGATTAGCGATTGTGGGACGGCGCTGGGTTGTCGAAGAGTTTGCCGAAAAGTACGGGCTGACGGTGCTGCCTGATCTGGATGTGTTTGTCGAAGAGTTCGCACCCACGAATGCTGGGGTCGCAGAGGTGGTCGTGACGCCTGACAGCAAACTGATCGGCAAATGCCCTCGCGAATTGCTATTCCGCAAAACCTACGGAATGTCTTTGCTCGCCATCCACAGGGGTGAAGAGACGCTAAGTCATGTCGAGACTGAGACGCATGAATCCACCCAGATCGGGCTGGAGAAGTTCAAGGCTGGCGACATGTTGGTTGCTCATACCCGCTGGGACAACCTGATGCGGATAAAGCGTGATCCGGATTTTGTTGTGGTCACGTCTGATTTCCCGCAGGACGAATTGCGCCCGCAAAAGGTAGGCTGGGCGCTCTTGTTCTTCTTGATCTCATTGTCGCTGATCCTGTTCACGGATGTGCGGTTGTCGCTCTGTTTGCTGACCGGAGCCGCAGGAATGATGTTGACCCGGGTGCTCAGTGTTGACGAGGCGTATCGAGCAGTTGGATGGAACACGGTCTTTCTGCTGGCGTGTCTGATCCCGTTGGGTCAGGCGGTGCAGAATACCGGGACTGCGGCATGGATTGCGCAACAGATCATGATCATCTTGGATGGATGGCCGAATTGGGCGCTACAGGCGGGCGTCGCCATTCTGGCGACGGCATTTTCTCTGGTCATGTCAAACGTCGGCGCGACGGTTCTGTTGGTGCCCCTTGCGGTTTCAATTGCGGTTGCGGCGGGTGCCAACCCGGCGGTCTTTGCATTAACCGTCGCGATTTCGACCTCGAACAGTTTCATTATCCCGACCCATCAGGTAAATGCGCTGATCATGGGGCCAGCTGGGTACAAAGTGACCGATTTCGTCCGTTCGGGCGGGATCATGACGATCATCTTCTTGATCGTCTCACTGTTGATGCTGAATGTGATTTTCTGACCCTGTTAATTACCCAGCTAGGCTGATCGTTTGGCCCTGCTCTGACGCCTGTTGTGCGGCAAGGCCGATACGCACGGCCCAAATCCCATCACGCAGTGAGACCTCGGGTTTGGCGCGCTCGCCCCTGACCAGCTCCAGAAAGCCTTTGTGCTGGTAATAAGTCGAGCCATTGTGGTCGCCAGCCGCCAGCAACTCGGGATCAACGGGGATGTCGCGCTGGATTGGACCTTTCGGTGCGCGAGGGCTGATGATCAGCTGTGGTACAGGCGCGTCGCCCAGATGTTCGGGCCAGAAGCGGCCCGGGCCGGGCACAAGCGCTTCGATCTTGGCATCGCGCCCAATGGCCGAGATTTCTTCTTGATACCGCGAACCCTCGGCAAACATGCAAAGCTCGAGCATCGCGCGCGCGCCCGAAGCAAAATCGACAATGACATAGCCGTGGTCCAGAATATCTGGAGTATCGCCGTCATAAACTTCGTCCAAATGATTGACGGCTTGGCCTCCGCTTGCGGAAACGCGAACCGGGTCTGATTGCAGGATCAGGCGCATGAGGTCGAAGAAGTGGCAACATTTTTCGACGAATGTACCGCCAGTGTTACGGTTGAACCGGTTCCAATTGCCGACCTTTTCGAGGAACGGAAAACGGTGTTCGCGGATCGTGAGCATCTTGATCCCACCACCGGCGGTCGCTGCTTCATCGATCAGCGCCGTGATCGGGGGCATATAGCGATATTCCATCGCGACCCAGATCGGGTGCGGATAACTGCGCTCTAACTGCTCAAGCCGTGCAAGATCGGCAGGATCAGTGAACAATGGTTTCTCGATCAACAGGGGCAGGGGGCGGGTTTCCGCAATCTCGGCCAGTTGATCAACATGCAGGTGGTTGGGGCTGGCGATGACCAGACAGTCCAGATCATTGACTGCCAGAAGGTCCTGAAGGGAAGACATCATCTGCGCGTCGGGTGCAATCGCCTGCGCCTTATACGCCATCTCCGGGTCGGGTTCGAAGATTGCGGCGACTCGTGTGCCCTCAAGCAGAGCAATGTTGTGCAGGTGTTCCTGCCCCATCATGCCGCATCCGATCAGCCCGTAATTGGTGGTCCGGGTCATGCGCAGTTCCTTTTATTTCAGGCGTTGAACGTATGTGGCTCGATCTGGATCAAACCATGTTTTTGAAAACTCGATAGGTTCAGCTTTCTCAGACCAACTGAACCGTTCGATATACCCTGCGGCTTGGCCCGCAGGTTTGGTGAAGCCTTCAGGAGTCCAGTCGGGCAGGGCACTGACAGAAACGCGATCCTCTGCCCGTGTGATCCAGAAGCCAAGCTGTTGCTGGTAATAGCGATAAAGCGAGTCGGACAGCAGGTTCTGGTCGATGGTCCCGGCTGATTCGTCCAACCAGATTTCTTCGACCGCGATGATTGTGTCATTCAGATAACGCATCCGGCGTACACGCGAACCGCTATCAGACAGGCCGAACTTCGGCAGTTTCGCAGGCTTCTTGAGATGATCAACCGACAGGATGTCGGCACGCGGCAACCCGCCGCCTTCGGGCAGTTCCAGCCGGAACATAGCATAGACGCTGTTCTGCGTTCCGGTCTCGCGGATGTAGTTGCCCGAACCCTGAATACGCTCCAACATGCCTTTTTTCTCAAGCTCGGCGAGCGATTTTCGCAAGGTCCCGACCGAGACATTTAGGTTCGAAGCCATGTCCCGTTCAGGTGGAAGACGCTCACCATCAATCAGACGGCCCGCAGCTATGTCGCGGATCAGAAGCTCTGAGATCTGGACATAGATCGGCAGGGCATTTGGATTGCGGCTGTTGGCGGACATTGAGGGCGCTTCACTCGGTCGCAGGAAAAATTGATACACTATTGATCTACATCAATGCGCTTGCTACGCAAGAGGAAAGTCAAAGATGTACGGAGCGTGAATCAAATGACCATCGTCCCCATCACATCCCCCGACCTGGATGCGGCCGAGGTTTCGTGGTTTGCAGCGCTTTGCTCGGATGACTACCAGTTTCTGGGTGTGCCCGATGGTGAACTGCGATCCAGTTGGGAGCATTGTTCAGGCATCGTGAAAGAGGCCGAGGCGCAAGGCTTTCGCAACATCCTGTGTCCCTCATCGTATCAGGTCGGTCAGGATACGTTGAGCTTTGTTGCAGGCTGCGCCCCGATCACTGAAAAGATCAACCTGCTGGCCGCCGTGCGCTGTGGTGAAATGCAGCCCATCATGCTGGCCCGCACCATCGCGACGCTGGACCACATGCTTAAGGGGCGGCTGACGGTTAACATCATCTCGTCCGATTTCCCGGGCGAGAAAGCCGACAGTGCGTACCGCTATCAGCGTTCGCGCGAAGTGGTCGAGATCCTGAAACAGGCCTGGACGCAGGACGAAATCAACCATGCGGGCGAGGTCTATAACTTTTCAGGCCTGACCACCGACCCGGCTCGGCCTTACCAGACCGGTGGCCCACTGCTGTATTTCGGCGGCTACTCGCCGTCTGCTTTGGACCTGTGCGGTGAACATTGCGATGTCTACCTGATGTGGCCGGAAACAAAGGATCAGTTGGCCGAGCGGATGAAAGCCGTTCATGCGGTTGCCGAGAATTACAATCGTACTCTGGACTACGGTCTGCGCGTCCACATGATTGTTCGCGATACCGAGGCTGAGGCACAGGAATACGCCGACTACATCGTCTCGAAACTGGATGACGAATATGGTCGTGCGATCCGCGAGCGGGCACTGGACGCGACATCCTTGGGCGTGGCGCATCAATCCAAGAACCGCGATCTGGCCGACGAATATGGCTATGTCGAACCTGGACTGTGGACCGGCGTCGGACGCGCACGGTCGGGCTGTGGTGCTGCGATGGTCGGTTCGACCGATCAAGTTATGTCTAAAATCGAAGAGTATCAGAAGATGGGCATCCGCGCCTTCATCTTCTCGGGCTACCCGCACATGGACGAGGCCAAGCATTTTGGCGCCCGTGTGATGCCCAACCTGAAAACCTGCTCGCTTCCCGAAGCCTACGGGCGCGTGCCAGCAACCACCCCGGCAACCCCGCTGGGCAACGGAGTTCGTCGCTGATGCAACGTGTGAAACTATCTGACACGCTGGAAATGAGCCGTCTTGTCTATGGCATGTGGCGCTTGGGTGATGACAGTGACACCTCGACTGCGCATGTCGAGGCCAAGATACAGGCCTGTCTGGATCAGGGCATCACCACCTTCGATCAAGCAGATATCTACGGCGGATACGCGGCCGAGGCCGTTCTGGGCAACGCCTTGCGGGCCAATCCCAACCTGCGTCAGAAGATGGAGATTGTCACCAAATGTGACATCGTTGCACCGATGGGGCGCTATGCCGAGGCCAAGGTCAAATACTACGACACGTCACGCGCGCATATTCTGAAATCGGTCGATACATCTCTGTCGGAAATGGCGATCGACCACATCGACTTGCTACTGATCCACCGCCCGGATCCAATGATGGATCACCATGAAACCGGTGCAGCGCTGGATGAGGTGGTTGCCAGTGGCAAGGTCGGTGCGGTTGGTGTGTCCAACTTCCGCCCTTGGGACTGGTCTTTGCTGCAGTCGGCGATGAAAACCCAGTTGGTCACCAATCAGATCGAGATATCTCTGGGCGAGATCAGCCCGTTCACCAACGGCGATCTGGCGTTCCATCAGCAGCATGGTCATCCGCTGATGGCGTGGTCCCCGCTTGGCGGGGGCCTTTTGATGGCGGGGAATCCACCGGTTGGTGTTGTCGCGGATGAGATAGCCGAGGATTTCGGGGTGGACCGCGCCGCCGTTGCGGTTGCCTTCCTGCTCGCGCATCCGGCGAACATCCTGCCGGTTTTGGGCACAAATAATCTGGGCCGTATCAAACGCGCCTCGGATGCGTTGAAGGTCAAGCTGGATCGTGAAAGCTGGTACCGCCTGTATGAGGCGGCGCTGGGACATGAGGTGCCATGATGAACGCAATCTCGCGCGATATGAACCATACATTCGTCCCGCATAAGGACGACACGCGAACCCTGCGCGATGCTTTTGGCCGGTTTGCCACCGGAGTTACTGTCGTGACCTGCGACAGTGAGGATGGGCCGATCTGCATTACGGCCAACAGCTTTTCCTCCCTGTCGCTGGATCCGCCGCTGGTGATGTGGGCGGGCGACCGCAATTCGCGCCGGTTCCGCTATTTTCACGCGGCGCGCCACTTCAGCGTGCATGTTCTGTCTGCTGAACAGGCCGAGCTGTGCTTTGGCTGTTCAAAAGACGCCCATGCGCTGCGTGGTATCGAACATGACCGGTGTGAAAACGGCACCCCGTTATTGCCGGGTAGTCTTGCCCGGTTCGAATGCGAGCAGCACGCCTATCACGATGCAGGCGATCACGTGATCGTGGTGGGCAAAGTTCTGAAAGTCAGCATGGCGGATGGAGACGCGCTGACGTTCTTTGCCGGAAAACTCGGCCAATTCGCGCAGAGCTAAGCGCGATATGACGACTGCGGGTCAAACCCGCAGCTGACAGTGGGAGGATCCGCATGGGCGGACTGGCATCGGCGTTGACGCCGATTGCATTCGTGAACGAAACCGTGCTGCGTCTGGGCCGCGCGGTCGGTGTTGTTGCGATTGCAGTTATGGTTATCGCGATCCTGATTCAGGTGTTCTTCCGATATGTCTTGGGTAACGCACTGCCATGGCCGGATGAGGCTGCCCGGTTCTGCATGCTCTGGATGACGGGCCTGATGGCCCCCACAGCTTTCCGTCGCGGAGGGTTCGTCGCCATCGATATGCTTGCGCGCTTCCTGCCGCGCGTGCTTGGTCAATCGCTCAATTTGTTCCTGCTGCTGATCTCGCTGGCCGTGCTGCTTGTTGCGGTCAATATCGGCTGGTCTGAGGTTACGGGCTTTGGTGGCCGGTTCGCCACTGCGGCGTTGTACCTGCCTACCTCTTTCGGGTTCGATGAATGGTACCGTATTCCGCGCAGTTGGATGATGGCCTCGCTGCTGGTTGGGATCATCTTGCTGATCTCGGTCAATATCGAACTGATCTTGCGGTCGATAGTAACCATGCTGGGCGGAGCACATCTTTTGCCTGAAATTCCCGAAGCTGCGGTGGGGGCTGAATAAATGCTGATTTGGTTCCTGCCCACCTTCCTGATTTTCCTGCTGATCGGCCTGCCGGTCTTTTTCGCACTGCTGGCAGCGCCCGGCATTCTGCTATGGCTTAGCGGTCAGACCAACGACATTACGCTGCTCTATCGCAATGTCTATAACGGTATGGATAGCTTCCCGCTGATGGCGATCCCTTTCTTCATGCTGGCCGGAGAACTGATGAACCGGGGCGGCATTACCATCCGCCTCGTCGAGTTCAGCCAGGCCCTGATGGGCCACCTGCGGGGCGGCCTTGCGCATGTGAACGTCCTCAGCTCGATCCTGTTCGCGGGCCTTTCAGGATCCGCTGTCGCCGATACTTCGGCGCTTGGGTCAATGCTGATCCCGGCGATGGAGAAGCAAGGCTATACCCGCAAATTTGCCGCCGCGATCACGGCAGCCAGTTCGGTGATCGGGCCGATCATCCCGCCCTCGGGCATCATGATCATCTATGCCTATGTCATGGGTGAAAGTGTGGCTGCACTCTTTCTCGCTGGCATCGTGCCTGGGGTCATGGTCGGTGTCGGTTTGATGCACATGATCAAGCTTATGGCGGATCGATACGACTTCCCGGTCGCCAGCCGTAAATATACTTGGCCAGAACGCCGTCAGGCCAGCCTAAAAGCGTTCTTCCCACTGATGACCCCTGTGATCATCCTGGGCGGAATACTGGGTGGCATCTTTACCCCGACCGAAGCGGCCGCTGTCGCCGTAGGGTATGCCTTTATCATCGGTTTCTTCGTCCTGCGCACATTGACGTGGAAAGAAGTCCCCGAAGTGCTCAGCAATGCAGGTATGACCTCAGCTGTCGTCCTGTTGTTGGTCGGGGCGGCAATGGCGTTCAAGACGGTCGTTAGTCTTAGCCATGCGCCGGAGCAGCTGGCCTCGCTAATCCTCAGCCTGTCGGAAAACCCGCTGATCCTGCTGTTCCTGATCAACCTGCTGCTGTTCATCGTCGGAATGTTCCTGGATGCAGGCCCCGCTATTATCATCCTTGGCCCGATCCTCGGTCCGATCTTCACCAGCCTCGGTGTAGACCCGATCCATTTTGCCATTATCATGAGCGTCAACCTGACTGTCGGTCTGGCCACCCCGCCCATGGGGCTGGTGCTGTTCGTAGCCGCCGCCGTGTCTCGGGAACGGGTTGAAACCATCGCCAAGGCAATCCTGCCGTTTCTGGCGGTCGAAATCATCGTGATCTTCTTGATCACATACATCCCCGCACTATCCATGACGATCCCGAGGATAACGGGATTTGCAAACTGAACTGAGTATCACAGGGAGGAAACGCATGCTCAGAAGATTTATCAAAACCGCAGCGGTGGCCACGTCGCTAGTGGCCGCGTCTGCGATTGCCGCGGCAGCCGCCGACTACACGCTACGCGCCACAGCAAACTCGAATGAAAACGACGAAGACTATGACGGTCTGGTCGTTTTCAAGAACTACGTTGAGGCGGCCTCGAACGGAGCCATTGAGGTTGAGCTGTTCATCGGTACGCAGCTCTGCTCGAACGGTGCTGAGTGTCTGCAGGGCGTGGCAGACGGTACGATCGACATCTACATCTCAACCTCTGGAGGGGCCTCGGGCATCTTCCCTTACGTGCAGGTTCTGGACCTGCCTTACCTGATGGCCGATGACCGCATTGCCGAACATGTCCTATCTGGTGATTTCACCCGGCAGATGCGCGACATGGCGCTGGAGGATTCCGGCGGTGCGATCCGTCTGATGACAATCGGCAATACAGGTGGCTGGCGCAACTTCGCCAATACACAACGCCGTGTCGCCGAGCCGGCTGACATGGAAGGTCTGAAAATCCGCACCGTGGTTGCCGACCTGCCGCAGGAGCTGGTCAAAGCACTGGGTGCATCACCGACCCCGATCCCGTGGCCAGAACTGTTCACCAGCTTCCAGACCGGCGTGGTTGAGGGCTCGAAAAACGGCATCACGGACATCATGGGCATGAAGTTCCCGGATGCAGGCCTGCAATATGTAACGCTGGACGGGCACGCTTATATGGGTGCGCTGTGGTGGATGAACAACGCCAAGTTCCAGGAGATGCCAGAAGATATGCGCCGCGTGGTAGTCGACGGGTTTTATGCGCTGCAGCAGGCGACCTTTGCCTCACCCAAGCGCAAGTCGATTCAGGCTTATGAGGATTTCGTTGCCGGTGGCGGGGACCTCTATGTTCTGACACCCGACCAGAAAGCTGCGTTCAAAGAAGCCGCAACCCCGGTCTATGAATGGTTCCAGTCCAATGTGGCACGTGGTGATGAGATCTTTGTAGCGTTGACTGACGCTGTGGCAGCAGCCGAGGCGGATGTTAATGCCTCACGTGATGCGGATCTGAACTGAATTGCTGGGCCGGGCCGTGGGGTCCGGCCCTCACCGAAACGGATACATCCACCCTTTGTAGTCGTTGACCAGAACATGCGCCTTCTCGATCTGCTCCGGCGACATTTTTTTGACCACTTCTTCAAGGCTGATCGCCGCATCGGGGTCGCCGCCAATGGCGCTGAGCGTGTACCACATGTACGCTCGAACCAGATCAGGCGCGGGCATGCCCAGACCCAACTCGTAGTACCAACCGATACCGGATTGCGCCCCGGGATGACCTTTCATCGAGGCGCGCAAGTACCATTCAAACGCGCGTTCATAGTCCTGATCGACTCCAAGTCCCAACCCGTACATCACACCGATCAATTCCTCGGCTTCGGCATTGCCGGACCGCGCTGCTGGCAGCAATTCCTCACGCGCGGCTTCAAACTCTCCGGCCTCCATCAGATCGCGTGCTTGTTCCAGTTCAGCCAGCGCTGGTGTGGCGAGAAGGCACAGGGCAAATACAAACTGGCGCATGGGGTTGCTTTCCTTTTGGCAGGGGCTGCGGCAGCTCAGGATCTGCCGCGCCCGCTGACGGATGACGATTTCATCCCCTTTGATATGGAACAGGCCGCTATCGGTCATCAACTGTTTTACGATCCCATTTTATCGGGAAACCGGAACATAAGCTGCGCCCATTGCCATCACCCGGATTTCGGCACCTCGGACGGCTTGTCGCTTGGCATCGGAGAAGGCGGGATGGGCTTGGGGCCAGACCGGACGCCGGGCATCGGAACGGACAAAATCCGCAAGCGAATTCCCCGCAATTCGCCGGGGCTTTGGAACCTTGGTGCAAAGGAACTTCACACGGTTTTCCATGATGGCCGTCTGAGTATCTCTGACGTCTACGGTAACGGTTTCAACTCACCCGCGCAGGAGTGGTTGCCGGACGGCTTGAATTCGCTGCTGGCCGCGCAGGCACTTTTCCCGCTGACCTCGCAATTCGAGATGGCCGGAAATGTGGCCGAAAATCAAGTCACCGGCGCGGTGCATGACCGCATCGACAAGGGCTGGCCGATCCTCGCCAAACGCGTGCGCACTGATCCGCGCTATGGGCCTGCCATGGTCAAGGCATTCGATGACATCGACACGACCGAGGACATCACGATCACCCAAGTAGCCAACGCGCTGGCGGCATTCATGGCGCTGGAATGGCGCAGCATGGACAGCCCGTTCGATCAATATCTGGCCGGAGATAACACCGCCCTGACGCCTCGGCAAAAGGACGGCATGACCCTGTTTTATGGTGAGGCAGGTTGCGCAAACTGCCATTCCGGCCCGTTGCTATCGGATCAAAAATTCCACGCGCTGAGCCTGCCGCCATTTGGACCGGGCAAGACCCGCCAATGGGACCCCTATGCCCGCGACGTGGGTCATATGGGTGAAAGCAACCGTCTTGAGGACGCCTATCGTTTCCGCACACCGATGCTGCGCAATGTGACAGAGACGGCGCCCTATGGTCACAACGGTGCCTTTCCCGATCTGGAAGGCATTATTCGCCACCACTTGAACCCATCTCAGAGCCTCGCTGCCTGGACCCCTGATTTGGCCGGGCTGCCCAACGTGCCGTGGCTTGAGAATGTTGATTTCATCGTCTGGCAGGACCGGTTCGAGATGGAGCGTCATCGCCAGAAAATTGACATCGAACCGCTGGAACTGACCGATGCCCAGGTCGCAGATCTGGTGGCGTTCATGGGTGCATTGACCGGGACCACACTGGATGAGCCACTGTTCGGTGTGCCAGATGGCTTTGAGCCCTAGAAACCCATCGAACGTCATTGGAAATTTACCTGAAATCTCATAATGATCGGTGCAAAACAGCCGCCGAGAGTTTCAATGCAGTATCACAACAAGCCCTTTGATCAGCTTCAGATCGGTGACACCGCCGAGCTGACTCGGTTCTGCACAGAGGATGATTTTTATGTTTTCGCATCGAATTCCGGCAACCATAACCCTTTGAACCTGGCCGACGAAGATGGGGACGGTGATAACGTAAACGAGGCGATCGCGCCCGAGATGTTTCTTGGGGCTCTGATCTCGGCCGTTTTGGGGAATATCCTGCCGGGCGCGGGTACGCTGTATAAGTCGCAAAGCTTGGATTTTAGCGCCCGGGCATATGCGGGCGAAGAACTGCTGGCCAGAGTTACGGTGATCGAAAAACGCGATAACCGCGAGGTAGTTCTGGAAACTCAGGTGATGCGCCCTAGTGATGAGGCGCTGATCGTGTCCGGCATCGCGGTCGTGATCGCTCCGGAGAAAGAACTGTCATTCAATGAGATTGAAGTGCCTGGTCTGGTCGTCGAGCGGCACCGGCATTTTGATGCACTGCTCGATCGCTCGCGCCCGCTGCCTCCGATCCCCACGGCAGTTGTCGCCCCAGAAGAGCCCAACTCGCTGGGGGGGGCCTTATTGGCGGCGCGTGAAACCATCATCAAGCCGGTCCTGATAGGTGACCCCGACAAGATTGCTGCAGCAGCGCGTGAGATTGAGTTGCCCTTGGGTGACGTTGAGATCGTTCCCGTTAAGGACCATCTGGACGCCGCCAACAAAGCGGTTGATCTGGTTGTCGAAGGACATGCCGAAGCATTGATGAAGGGGCATCTTCATACGGACGAACTGCTACGGGCGGCGTTGCGGCGGGATCGTGGACTTCGCGCGGGGCGCCGATTTACGCATGTCTTCGTCATGGATATACCCGGCCAGCCGCATCCCTTGCTGGTGACCGATGCGGCCATCAATATCGAGCCGGATCTGGAAACCAAGATCGACATCACGCAGAACGCGATCGATCTGGCAATCTCAATCGGAATTGGCGCTCCGAAAGTGGGTGTTCTGTCGGCGGTCGAGACGGTGAATCCAGCAATCCGGTCGTCGATTGATGCCGCATTGCTGTCGAAGATGGCCGAGCGGGGACAGATCAGGGGTGGCTTGGTCGATGGGCCGCTTGCCATGGACAACGCGGTCAGCCTGGCCGCGGCGCGCACCAAAGGGATCGTGTCCGAGGTGGCCGGACGGGCAGACATTCTTGTCGTACCCAATCTGGACGCAGGCAACATGCTAGCCAAGCAACTGACGTATATCGCGCACGCCGAGGCTGCCGGGGTGGTGCTGGGCGCGCGCGTACCGATTATTCTGACCAGTCGCGCAGATGGCGAAAAGGCGCGGCTCGTTTCCTGTGCCGTCGCGGCCCTGCATGCGGCGCGGATGTCGGGTAAGATCTGATGGACCATATCATCACACTGAATTCAGGCTCGTCCTCGCTGAAGTTTGGGTTGTTCTCCGCAGGCGAAGCAGATCCGATCCTGGTCTGTTCGGGAGAGGTGGAACGCATCGGCAGCCGCGCGGCGCGCATCAAAGCAGAGACCACGGATGGCCGCGTGCTTGCCGATACCGCTTCTGAAGCGCTGTGCGATCAGGCCAGCGCCTTGGACTATATTTTGGATTTGCTGGAACGGCAGTTTCCGTCGGCGGGCGTGACCGCGGTTGGACACCGCATCGTGCATGGCGGCCCGGATAATGACAGGCCCATTCTGCTGACCCCCGAAAGCTTGCAGATGCTGGAAAAACTCGAGCCTTTTGCGCCCTTGCACCAACCTTACAATCTGCAGGGCGCACGTACTGCGATGGACAGGTTCCCCAATGCCAAGCAGGTTGCCTGTTTCGATACCGCTTTTCACCGCCACCACCCTTGGGTCAATGACACCTTCGCATTGCCGACCGAGTATTACGATATGGGCGTTCGCCGCTATGGCTTCCACGGTCTGAGCTATGATTACATCTCGGACCATCTGGCCAAGACTGCGCCGCTGATACATGGCGGACGGGTGGTTGTGGCGCATCTTGGCAACGGTGCCTCGATGTGCGCCATGATCGGAGGTCGCTCGGTCGGTTCAAGCATGGGGTTCTCGGCCATGGATGGTTTGCCGATGGGAACGCGTTGTGGCCAGCTGGATCCGGGCGTTGTGCTGTATCTGATGGATCAGCAAGGCATGAATGCGGATGAGATCTCGGACCTTCTGTATCGTAAATCCGGGTTGCTTGGCCTTTCCGGAATGACCAATGATATGCGTACGCTTGAGGCGTCGAATACGCCGGGTGCACGCAATGCCATCAACTACTACACGTTCCGGATACGCCGCGAGCTGGGCGCTTTGGCCGCCGTGTTGGGAGGTTTGGACGCAGTCGTGTTTACCGGCGGGATCGGTGAGAACTCGACCTATATCCGCGACCGTATCTGCACTGACATGGGGTGGTTGGGTCTTGAACTGGACCACGATGCAAACGCGGACAATCTGCGCGTCATCTCGACCGACCTGTCACGTGTGAAACTGATGGTCATTCCGACGAACGAGGAACTGGTGATCGCGCGTGCCGCGGCTGAGAAAGCCGCATAAATCCCAGTTTTTAGGCTTCTGCGCGCAAAATAATTTGGGGGATCGGGAAAAAAATCGCAGCACTACGGGAATCCCCCAATTTCGCGATCCGCGCAGGTGCGTTAACTTTTCATTAACTACCGGGCCAGTGCGCCCAATCCACTTTCACTAATTTCCCCCGATGAGGGGCTGGCTTCTTACCCCCTTGGCCGGCCCCTCGACCTTTTTTGGGGTCTATGCCTGCGTCAGGATTTTCCGAACAAGTGCAGGCAGTGCGGTACTGTTATCATAGCTGAGCGTGTACGGCATGTCCGAAACCGGCGACTTTCGATATCCCTGTTCAAACAGCAAAAACGGAACCTGAGCCCGTTGCGCAGTTTCGGCATCAACCTCACTGTCGCCAACGAAGATCTGTGGGCCTGCGGCTTGAAGGGTCTTGAAACAGGCGTGCAAGTGCTCTGGATCGGGTTTGCGTATATCCAGCGTGTCTCCACCAAAGACCGTGTTGAAATAGGGTAGCAGGCCAAGTTCGCCCAGCACATGCCGGGCAGGGGCTTCGGGTTTGTTGGTGCAGACCCCAAGCGCACAGCCCATATCGCGAAGCTCATCCAGCGCCTGGATCACGCCGGGATAAACTACGGTCTGATCGCAGGCGCCTGCATTGTAGTGCTTCAGAGTAAGCTGTGTCAGGTCCTTGTGAAGCGTTGGCTCCAGCCCGCAATGCGTCATCGCCCGCTCGACCAGCTTGGGTAATCCGTTCCCGACGAATCCCCGGATCGTATCCTGAGGCAAGGAGGGGTGCCCCTGATCGTGCAGCATTCGGTTTACCGCAGCTGCAAGGTCGGCAAGGCTGTCTATCAGGGTGCCATCCAAGTCAAATACGACAACTGCTGCCATCTGCGAATCCGCCTTTGTTTGTTGATGTCCAATGCCTAGGTCGTGCTGTGCGACGGCGCAATAGAGACCCGTGGGAGCGATTGAAAAAACAGCAGCTTGACAAACCTTACTATTTTTATCAGATTAATCACACGAACAGATAGCCAGCCCAAAACAGGGTCAGCCAGATCAAGCGAAACGAAGACAGACAAGGCCAAGTGCCACAGATGCTCTGGAGATGCCCCAATGAACGCGCAAACCCCTACCTCGACCCTTAGCTATGCTGTTTCGATGCTTCCGGCCCACAAGGCGGAAGACCTCACCAATGGCGGCAATTTGGCCCATATCGAGCTGGGCGATCAGCTTTATACGCTGCGCATCACCCGCGCAGGCAAACTGATCCTGACAAAATGAGCGGACCTTCTTCGCGTGGCGGGGCGGCTGTTGGCCGTCTGGCTGACCTGAACCCCATTGAGGCCGGAGCCGTCATGTATCTGCGGCTTTGGGGTGATGGGGTCGAAGGCCGGGCAAATGCCGCAAGCGATTTTGACATCGCGCTGGGTGCAGATCAGGGACGCGCCACGATGCTGACGCTGGACCGGCTGTGTTCACTTTGTGCACATCACGGTCGCCGTCCGCTGGTGCGTCATGGGCTGGGATGTGCATGTCTGGGCGCTGATGAGAATTGTTTTGCCCAGATGATCGGTGCCGCCTCTGAAGGGGCGCGTGAAGATGCAATGATGATGGCCTCGCTGATCGTACGGCCCGATTTCGCCCCGGCACTGGCCTCGTTGTCCGAGGAACTGGGCTTGGCGTTACGCCGGATGACCGTTTCGATCCCTTTGCCGACGACCGGGCACCACCCCCCACATTCAGTGCTCCACTGATCGACGGCGACAAAACCCCAGCAATTTCGCTGGGGTTTTGTGTTTCTTAGCAGCAGCCGCAGCCCGCATGATGATGATCGTGATCGCACATGGGGGCAGGGCTGTAGTCACCCACTTCGCCAAGAACCTCCCGCATCGCCCAAAGAATCATGTCGACGTCCTCTGCTTCGATGGTTAGCGGTGGCCGGATTTTCAGGATATTGTCCTTGGGTCCCTCGCTACCGATCAGAATGCGATGATCGCGCATCCGATTCTTGACGTAGCTGCAAACCTCACCGCTTTCCGAACCGTCAGGATTGACCAGTTCCACCCCTAAAAACAGACCCATGCCGCGTACATCGCCAACGCAGGCAAAGTCCGCTTCGATCTTTCGGAGGCCGTCCATCAGACGAGCCCCCATCACACGGGCGTTCTCTTGAAGGCCTTCATCGTCGACGATGTCCAACACCTCTTTCCCGATTCTGCAGGACAAGGTTGAGCCGCCGAAGGTCGAGAAAAACTCGATCCCGTTGTCGAAGCTTTCGGCGATCTCTTTGGTAGTGACCAGCACACCCAGCGGGTGGCCGTTGCCGATGGGCTTCCCCATTACCACTATATCAGGCAGCGCGCCCTGATGTTCAAAGCCGAAGTAATAGTCGCCCAGGCGCCCGAGGCCGGTCTGGACTTCATCGGCAATGCAGACCCCTCCGGCGGCGCGGATTTTTTCATAGACCGCAGACAGATAGCCTTTTGGTGGAATGATCTGTCCCCCGACCGAGGGGAATGTTTCAGCGATGAACCCAGCTAGGCCTTGCCCTTTTGCCTGTAATGCCGAAATCGCCGGATCAATCAGGTCAGCAAACTTCCGTGCGCGCTCGGGGTCATCACGCCGGAACGAGCCGCGATAGTCATCCGCGACCTCAATCAGTTCCACCCAATCTGCCTGCCCAATACCGCCAGGTTTGTTGAATTTGTAGGCCGAGATCGCCACCGCAGCGTTTGTGTTGCCGTGATAGCCGTGATCGGGCGTCACGATCCCTTTTGCCCCGGTGTGCGCGCGCGCCAGACGCAGAGCCAATTCGTTGGCCTCTGTCCCTGAGTTGACGAAGAAACAGACTTCAAGGTGATCCGGCAGTTTCGACAATACCTTGTCGGCAAAAGCGGTTTGCGCCGGGTGCAGATAGCGTGTGTTCGAATTCATGCGCTTCAGCTGATCCGCTGCAACCGCCTGAATACGCGGATGCGCATGGCCTACATGCGGAACGTTGTTGTAGGCATCCAGATAGGGTCGCCCCCATTCATCGAACAGGTGATGCCTCCAGCCACGCACCAGCATGACCGGGTCGTCGTATGTCAGGCTGAGATTGCCGCCGAAGTGTTCGCGCCTGTCCTGTAGGATCGCCTGCTTGTCGGTTGGTCGATAGAAAACCTTTTCATCAGGCGAGTTCAACAGTGCTGCGGGGTTGGGGCAGACCGCGTGCCAAAGCTCGAGCTCATCAGGATCCGCTACGCCCGGCCAGTCGGCCTGCATACCGTCGGTCGTCAGCGCCAGTTGGAAATGCACATGCGGGGCCCATCCGCCATTCTGACTGGCATCGCCCAGACGAGCAAAAGCTGCACCCTGAGCCACCGGGTCACCTGGTTTCAAACGCTCACTCACCTCAGGGTCCAGATGGCCATAAAGCGTGTAGAATGCATCCCCTTCGGGCGTTTCGTGGTGCAGGATCACAACCCCGCCATAGTCGAGATGCGCGTCCCTGTTTTCAACCGCTTCGACCCGACCGCTGAGAGGTGCATGCAGCACTGTTCCGGCCGGTGCAAACACATCCACGGCCAGATGCACTGTGCGCCGATCCGACGCTTTCCACGGTCCCTTGCGAAACCCCGGCTCAGCATAGATCAGGCGTGGCTCGCTGTAATACCCTAGCCAGGGACCATCCCCAAACTCCTCACCAACCCGCGCCGCCTCGTCCAACGGCATGTGGAACGGGTTTTGAGGCCAGGTTGAGTTTTCCACCGACAGTGAGCCCATTGGCGTGTCGCTCAGATCCTGCCCGAACATCTGCGCGAAATGTCCACGATGGTTGGACAGATAGGCATGGATGCGCTCGGCCCCATCCACAACGGGCAAGCCACACGCGGCGCGCAATCGGGCGGGCATGAGTGCGCCATTGATTGCCTCATTTTCAATCAATCGCCACGCTGGGGCCTGGCTGATCGTGACATACGGATCATCCGGGTTCTCAATCGCCATCAGCGTCGAATTCACCACGGACACCGCCAACCGTGCTTGCAACAAAGGCCAGATCAGGTCGATCTCATCCGGGCGTAACCGATTGGCGGCGTGATAACCGCGTACCAGCGCAGCCAATGCGCGCTCGGGTTTAGGGTGGTCCAGAACGACATAGGCCCCGGCAATAGCCAGATCGCAAACGCGCGGCGCCGCGCACATGTCGCCAAGATCGATCAGACCCGAGATGCTGCGTCGTTCGCACAGATTGCCTTCAACAAGGATATTGTAATCATTGGCATCATTGTGAATCGCCTGCTTTGGCAATGCACCCAGTTGATCAGAGATCGCCTCAAAATCCTCAGCGATTTGTTGAACGCGCGCGCGTCTTGCCGGATCAGAGATGGCCTCTAGTTGGTCGACGATCCAACTCGCCCGCGTCAAATCCCATTTGAAATCGGCGCGATGCAAGCCCTCGTGGGTGAACCCCTCCAGCGCCCGGTCGGTTGCGCCCAGAACACGGCCCAGTTTTAGTATTAGGTCTTCGGTCTTGGGCGCGCTGCTTGCATAGCTTGCCCCCGGCAGTCGTTCCTGCAGCCAGACCTGTCGCGGTTGCCCATGCGCGTCGGCAATCTCAGGCAACATCATCCCGTTCAAATCGGGATAAACGGCAGGAAAGGGCAATCCGGGCGCTGCTGCGCTGAGATGTCCCAGCGCCTTGATCTGTAGATCGACCAATGCCGCATCGCACCCCGCGTGCATCACCTTGAGCACATAATCCTGCCCGTTGGTGGCTTCGACCAGAAAGTTGAGGTCGTACTCCCCATCCAGACGCGTCAGACGGGCGTCCAGCCCCCAGTGTTCACGCAGGCGACCAGCCCAGAAAGTGTTCAAGTCGCTCATGTGCTATCTCTTGCAACTGCCACGGTGATCCTCTTCATCTGGCCAAAAATATCTTCGGGCGGAGTCGCGCCCTGGCGCGATGGGGCAGACAGCCCCCCCTTTGCTCAGTCCAGTGCTCGCAACCGTTTGAACAACGAGGACGTATCCCACCGGCCCCCGCCAAGTTTCTGCACGTCTTTGTAGAACTGGTCGACCAGCGCCGTCACTGGTAGTGAAGCCCCGGTCTCATTGGCGGTATCTAGACAGATTCCCAGATCCTTGCGCATCCAGTCGACTGCAAAGCCATGCTCAAAATGGTCATCCAGCATGGTCTCATACCGGTTCGCCATCTGCCAGCTGCCTGCCGCGCCTTGGCTAATCACCTCGACCACAGCCCGACCATCCAGCCCAGCCTTTTCGGCAAAATGTAATGCTTCGCTCAGGCCCTGCACCAGCCCTGCAATCGCGATCTGGTTGCACATTTTGGTCATTTGACCCGCGCCGCTGTCCCCAATGCGGCGGCAGATTTTGGAATAGACCTGCATCACCGGCTCAGCAGCACGATAAGCGTCCATGTCACCGCCGCACATGATCGATAGCACACCATTTTCGGCTCCCGCCTGACCGCCCGAGATCGGGGCGTCCACAAAAGCAACCCCCTGTGTCATGCCAGCCTCGTACAACTCACGCGTGACCTTGGCCGAGACGGTGGTGTGATCAACAAATACCGCACCCTTGGCCATTCCGTGAAAGGCGCCATCTTCACCTGTGCAAACCATACGCAGATCGTCGTCATTGCCAACGCAGGCCATCACGAACTCTGCCCCTTCTGCGGCTTGCCGCGGTGTCAGGGCCATCGCGCCGCCATGCTGGGCGACCCAAGCCTCGGCCTTGGATGCGGTGCGGTTGTAGACGGTGACTTCGTGGCCGGCAGCCTGGAGATGCCCGGCCATCGGGTAGCCCATGACGCCTAGGCCAAGGAACGCAACTTTTGCCATGTGATGATCCTCTCTGTTATCCGCTCCTGCCTCAAGCGGACGGCAGGTCGTGATGTTTAGAAAGGACAAAGCAAAGCTTGGACCAAAGGGCAACCCTGCGTCACAATTTGCCGCTCAGATCCATAGCGATCGCGCGCCATTCGTTTCACATCTGAACCGGCGCGGATTTCATCTTCGAAAAACGGCCGCAGCTTTGAGCTCAGCCAATTCCCTCTGTAAACGCTGGTTTTCTGATTGCAGAACAGCCAGTTGCTGACCCAGATCATTCAGATGTGGCCGAAGCTCGGCCTCGGTAAAGCGCGGCGTGATGTGGCGGGGGCAATTCCAGTCAAGCGCTTCAACTTTGATGATCGCGGCACGTTCTGCCTCGGTCTCGGAGCCTTTGATGTAAAGATCAGTTGCTGCCGCGGCACCTTCCTTGAATGTCATCCGCCCAAGAATCTTGAGACGGCGCTGGTTCGCGTAGTCCATTGATATCAGCGCCACGCGGTCATTCCCATCCAGGTTGCCGCGCGAGATATATTGTTTGTTACCAGACAGGTCCGCATAGCCGATGGTGTGCGGGTCCAGCACTTTCAGAAACCCTATCGGCCCACCGCGAAACTGCACATAAGGCCAGCCGGTTTCTGAGACGGTGGCCTGATAGAACCCGTCGCGGGCGCGAATGAACGCCTCTTCGGTCGGTCCGATTTGGTAGCCCTGTTTTGGTCCTAGGCTCAGGAATTTCGCGTAGGTCGCTGCGGATCCCATCCGCTCTTGATGGGCGCGAACGGCAGGTGTGAAGGTCAGTTCAGAAAAGGCGCGGGGCATTATGCTGTCTCCTGCGTCGTCCGGGGCGTATGCGCAATATGGTCGATGATGGCCTGCTCTGTCAGGCGTGGGAACACAGATGTGAACGTTTGGCCCCAAATTCGGCAATGGTGCCAAGGACGTTGCGTAGTATCTGTCCTGGACGCCACGTCACATGGATTGGAAGGAATCACACACCCGGCTAGTTTTGGGCAAACACCTGATCTGGAGAGCTATTTGATGTCGCTTTTTACCAGCACCGCCGCCTGGGTTACTGACGAACACCGAATGTTTGCTGAAATGGCGGGCCGGTTCATGGATGATGCCTTGGTACCCAATACCGAGAAATGGGCCGAGAACGGGGCGGTTGATCGTACTTTTTGGCTGCAGGCGGGAGAGACGGGTCTGATGGCCGGTTCGATTGCTGAGGAATATGGTGGCGTCGGCGGCGGGATGGGTTTCGATTCCGTTACTTTGTATGAGCAGACTGCGCGCGGGGACGCAGGATGGGGATATGGCATCCAGTCTATCGTGACCCACTACATCACCGCTTATGGCAGTGAGGATCAGAAACAGAAGTGGCTGCCGAAACTGGCCTCGGGTGAGATGATCGGCGCGCTGGCCATGACCGAGCCGGGCACGGGATCGGATGTGCAAGCGGTGAAGACGACCGCTGAGAAGGATGGCAATTCTTATCGGCTCAACGGGTCCAAGATATTTATCACCAACGGGCAATCGGCTGATCTGGTTATTGTGGCTGCCAAAACTGACAAGTCGTTAGGGGCGAAGGGTGTCTCTCTGATTGTGGTCGAAACCGACGGGGCTGACGGATTCCGGAGGGGGCGGAACCTCAAGAAACTGGGAATGAAGGGCAACGATACGGCTGAGCTGTTCTTTGAAGACGTTAAGGTGCCAATGACCAACCTGCTGGGCCCGGAAGAGGGGCAGGGGTTCTATCAACTGATGAAGCAGTTGCCGTGGGAGCGGCTGACCATCGGGATCATGGCGCTGGGCGCGATCGATTTCGCCATATCGCAGACGGTGGACTACGTGCAGGAGCGCAAGGCGTTCGGACAACGGGTGATGGACTTCCAGAACACACGTTTCAAGTTGGCCGAGTGTAAAACCAAGGCCGAGGTACTGCGCAGTTTCGTCAATGACTGCATTGGAAAACTGGAGGCCGGTGAATTGGATGCTGCGACGGCCTCGATGGTGAAATACTGGGGCTCTGAGGTGCAGAACGAAGTGATGCACGAATGCCTGCAACTGTTCGGCGGTTATGGGTTCATGATGGAGTACCCGATCGCGCGGCTCTATGCGGATGCGCGGGTCCAGATGATCTATGGCGGGACGAATGAAGTCATGAAAGAACTCATCGCCCGTTCGCTGGACGTCTGAACCAAAACACTCCCGCCCGTCTTCGACATTCCTAGCGGAACGTCTCCTCCCGTTGGGCCAGGCAAGCGCGGGCGCAGCCCGCGCTTGCCTGGCCCCCTGCCGTCCGCAGGACGCAAGGCCGAAGGCCGCGCAGGGTTTGGCTGTTGCTGGCGTTGATGCCTGACACTTCGCCTGCCATTGTGATCACGGAGTAGTCAGACCTGAAGGGAACCCGGTATGGAGAAGTCCAACAAAGATCGCATATCTGCCCTGCTCAAAAGCATCGAAACGGGCGATCCGGGTCCGGTTTCAGTGGTAAATGAAGCACGATACATCCAGCACAATCCGCAAACCCATGAAGGCAGCGAAGGGCTTGCATCCCTATTCAAACGGCTTTCCCAGACCTCACCGCACGTGAATATCGTACGCGCCTTTGAAGACGGCGATTTTGTCTTCGCGCATACGGAATATGATTTCTCACGGCGGAATATCGGCTTCGAAGTGTTCCGGTTCGAAGACGGGCAAGCGGTAGAGCACTGGGACAATATCCAGAAACGGATGGGGCCAAACGGCTCGGATCACAGTATGGTGGATGGTCCGACCGAAGTTCGGGATGTCGAGAAAACCGAGGAGAACCGGGCCTTTGTTCGCGCCTTCGTCGAAACCGCGTTGATTGCCGGGAACCTCGACCAGATAGAGGCCTGTATCAACACTTCCGCTTACGTAGAACACAGTCCGCAGTTCTCTGATGATTTGACTGCCTTGAGGACCGCATTGGCCGATAGGAACGCCCTAAACTATCAGCATCTGCATCGGGTATTGGCGGAAGGGGATTTTGTACTGACCGTATGCGAAGGAGCGTATCAGGGCAAACACAGCGCATTCTATGATCTGTTCCGCGTTGCAGATGGAATGATCGTTGAACACTGGGATACGGTTGAGTCCATTGCACCACGCAGCGAATGGAAAAATGACAACGGTAAGTTCTGAGGTTGCGTTAGGCGTGGGCGTCTGCCCAAATCTGTTCACTGATCCAGGCTTGGAAAGACCGTAACGGCTCGGGCATCGAGCGGTCATTCGGCCAGACCAGATAATAGCTGCCAAGGCTCACGCGCGGCCCGTCCCATGCCTGGACAAGCCGCCCGGTGCGCAAATCATCCTGCACCAGATATGACGGTAACAGAGCCACGCCCAACCCATGAATCGTGGCCTGAATCATGGTCGAAAACTGATCGAACAGCATTCCCCGTAGGCCGGTGACGGGCTGGCCCTGTATCTCAAACCAGCGCTCCCAGGCATCCGGACGCGACTCCAGATGCAGCAGTGGCGCGGCGCGGAGAGCACCCAAGCTATTGAAATTGACAGCGGTAAGGGCAGGGGCGCAGACGGGCAGGACTTCTTCCCGCATGATCGGTAAATACTGAACGCCCGCCCAGTCTTGCTGACCGAAATGGATCGCGGCATCAAATGGTTCAGACATGAAATCAAACGGTTTGAGGCGGGTCCCCAGATTGACGGTGACCTCAGGGTGCCGTCGCGCAAAATCCTGAAGGCGGGGTGCCAGCCAATGCATGCCGAACGCGGGAAGGATCGATAGATCAAGTGACCCACCCGCCGGGTTGGCTTTGAGTTTCAGTGCGGCCTGCGCCAGATCCTGAACAGCAGACCTTGCGGTTTGCACATAGTCTTTGGCTGCTGGCGTCAAGTGCAATCGCATCTGGCTGCGCTCAATCAATTGCACGCCCAGCTGATCCTCCATCGTCTTCAATTGCCGGCTGATCGCGCTTTGTGTCAAGGACAGCTCAGCCGCAGCAGCAGATGCGCTGCCCAGCCGATCTACGGCTTCAAGCGCAAGCAAGGACGAGATTGAAGGCAAGAAACGGCGGGGTGCAATCATATGACAATTCCTCATACCTATTGAACGCAATAGCACTGGTTTTTTCCTACCGCCAGAGCGATGAGTGGTGCGCCACATCACTTTTGTGGTCGAGCGGGTGCCGTACCATCCGCGATCTTGAAATTCACGTCGGAGCGCGGGACAAATCAGCAAGCGGGTCGCGCCCGCGCAGAGGTTCCCCAAGGCCGATGACACCAACAAGACAAAAGCGAGAGACATGGACCGCGCCCAGATCGTACATGAGAATTTCCTGACCCGTGTCGCAAATCGTGATTTTCCCGACGGAGCCCCGCCGCGCGTCGGTCTGGGCGATTCTGAAGCCGTTTCACTATTCCGGTCGCAAGTTCTCAGCCGCGCGTTGGATCGGACCAGCCGGGCGATGCAGAAGGCAGGGCAGGGGTTCTACACCATCGGCTCATCTGGCCACGAAGGGATGGCCGCCGTCGCGCACGCATTGCGCCCAAGCGATATTGCCTTTCTGCATTACCGGGATGCTGCGTTTCAGATCGCGCGCGCCGAACAGGTGCCGGGCCAGCAGATCGCGTGGGATATGCTGCTCAGCTTTGCGTGCTCGAAAGAGGACCCGACCTCGGGCGGGCGGCACAAGGTGTTGGGATCAAGGGCGCTGATGATCCCGCCGCAGACCTCGACCATCGCCAGCCATTTGCCCAAAGCCGTTGGTGCGGCTTATGCGCTGGGGGCAGCCCGGCGACATGCGCCCGAACATCGCGTGTTGCCGGAAGACGGGATTGCGATGTGTTCATTTGGGGATGCTTCGGCCAATCACTCCACCGCGCAGGGGGCGATCAACACGGCAGGCTGGACCAGTGTGCAATCGACGCCGCTGCCGCTGCTGTTCGTGTGTGAAGACAACGGGATCGGAATTTCGGTCAAAACGCCCAAGGGCTGGATTCAGGCGTCGATGGAGCATCGTCCGGGGATCAAGTATTTTCAGGCCAATGGGTTGGACATTTATGAAACCCATGCGGTCGCGAAAGAGGCTGCAGATTATGTCCGCAAGCGCAGGAAACCGGCCTTCCTGCATCTCAGAACCGTGCGGCTTTATGGCCATGCCGGGGCGGATGTGCCCACGACCTATCTGCCGAAAACTGAGGTTGAGGCGGATGAGGCCAATGATCCGCTTTTGCACACCGTACGACTGCTGGATCAGGCGGATGCATTGTCGCCGGATCAGGCGTTAAAAATCTACAGCGATACCTGCACCCGAACGGATCGTGTGGCTACAGAGGCTGCCAGCCGTCCCCATCTGGCCAATGCGGCCGAAGTGATGGCAAGCCTGATCCCGCCTAAGCGCCCTTGTAAAGCGACCAACGGCCCGAGCGCTGAGGCGCGTGCGAAGACCTTTGGCGCAGATATGCGCGCGATGGATGAGCCGCAGCCGCTCAGCCGCCTGATCAACTGGGCGCTGACCGATCTGATGTTGGAACATGCCGAGATCGTTTGCATGGGCGAAGATGTGGGCCGCAAAGGTGGCGTCTATGGCGTCACACAAAAGCTGCAGCAACGCTTTGGTCCGGACCGCGTGATTGATACGCTGCTGGATGAACAGTCCATTCTGGGTCTCGCGATCGGTATGGGCCATAACGGTTTCATCCCGATCCCCGAGATCCAGTTTCTGGCATATCTGCACAATGCCGAGGATCAGATCAGGGGGGAGGCGGCAACCCTGCCGTTCTTCTCGAACGGGCAGTTCACCAACCCGATGGTGCTGAGGATTGCTGGGCTCGGATATCAGAAGGGCTTTGGCGGACATTTCCATAACGACAACTCTCTGGCCGTCTTGCGGGATATCCCTGGTGTCATCATCGCCTGCCCGTCGACCGGGGCCGATGCAGCACTGATGCTGCGCGAATGCGTGCGGTTGGCGCGCGAAGAGCAGCGGGTCGTGGTGTTTCTTGAACCGATCGCACTCTACCCGATGCGCGATCTGCATGCGGCGCAGGATGGCGGGTGGATGACCATCTATCCTGCGCGGGATCAGAAAATTGCGCTGGGCGATGTGGGAGTACAGGGGGACGGCACCGATCTCGCCATCGTGACCTATGGCAACGGGCATTACCTGTCGCAACAGGCCCTGCCCGAAATTGAGGCGGCGGGTCTGAAAACCCGGATTATCGATATGCGTTGGCTAGCTCCTCTGCCGGTTGAGGCTTTGCGCGAAGCCACCAAAACATGCGCGCATGTTTTGATCGTCGACGAATGCCGCAAGACCGGCAGTCAGTCCGAAGCGCTGATGACTTTCTTCGCCGAACAAAGTTCTTCTACCCGAACTGCCCGCGTTGTGGCCGAGGATTGCTTTATTGCAACTGGCCCCGCCTATGCCGCACCTCTTCCTTCGAAAGACGGTATCGTTGCCGCAGCGCTGGCTTTGACAGGAGCAGCCTCATGACCCGCACCGCCGTTGTGATCTGCCCGGGCCGGGGCACTTATAACAAGCCTGAGCTGGGCTATCTGCACCAACATCATTCGGATCGTATGGACTTGTTCCGCAGCTTCGACG
Organism: Ruegeria sp. H9; assembly: GCF_056532915.1. Classification (NCBI taxonomy): domain Bacteria; kingdom Pseudomonadati; phylum Pseudomonadota; class Alphaproteobacteria; order Rhodobacterales; family Roseobacteraceae; genus Ruegeria; species Ruegeria sp. H9. The sequence continues at coordinate 159,992 of NZ_JBQFNX010000005.1, forward strand.
CCATTCGCGCCGGAACCGGACAGGATGCGATTACTGCCTTGGATGGGGCTGATCGCTTTAGCGTCGGGAAGTACTCGCGCGGCGATGTGGCCTCACCCCTGATCTATGCTGCCGCGTTGGCCGATGCGCAGGCATTGGCCAACGATATTGAAGTCGTCGCCGTCACTGGTAACTCGATGGGCTGGTATATTGCGCTGGCCACCGCAGGGGCATTGACCCCTGGGAACGGGTTTCGCGTGGTCAATACGATGGGCACGCTGATGCAGAAGCACCTGATCGGCGGTCAACTGGTTTACCCATTCGTCGATGAGACATGGGCGAATGATCCTGCCCGCAAAGCCGCATTGCTGGATGAGGTGGCGAGGATCAATGCGTTGCACGATCACACTCTGGCGCTTTCCATCGATCTGGGCGGGATGCTGGTATTGGCAGGCAATGAGGCGGGTCTGACGGCGTTTGAGGCGGCACACCCCACCGTGCAGGATCGGTTCCCATTGCGGCTGGCCAATCACGCCGCCTTTCATACGGCGCTGCAGGCCCCGGTGGCGGCGGAAGGTCGGGCGCAATTGAGTTCTGATCTTTTTGCTCAGCCCAAGTTCCCGATGATTGACGGGCGTGGCAAAATCTGGTGGCCCGGCGCAACTGACACGAGTGAGTTGTGGGACTACACGCTGGGCCATCAGGTGACCGAGACCTATGACTTCACCCATGCGATCCAGACGGCCGCACGCGAGTTCGCGCCCGATCTGTTCATCGTCACCGGCCCAGGTGCAACGCTGAGCGGCGCGGTGGCGCAGTCACTAACACTGGGGCGCTGGCGGGGCATGACCGACAAGGCGTCATTCCAGTCGCATCAGGAGGCGGATCCATTCCTCATCGCCATGGGGCGGGCTGACCAGCGCGCCCTTGCAACCAACTGAGACCAGCCTGATGATCGGCGAAACTTTGGCGAGGCCCGGGCATGCGCGACTATGATCAATCGTTATGGCGGCAGACCTGTCGCGAGCGTATCGACACGCAAAAGCTGTCTGATGACGTAAGCGTTGATCTTGCCGTGATCGGCGGTGGTTACACCGGGTGTTCTGCGGCCTTGACCGCAGCAAAAGCGGGGGCTTCGGTGTGCCTGCTCGAAGCGCATCAGATCGGCCATGGTGGATCGGGGCGGAATGTCGGTCTCGTCAACGCAGGGCTTTGGCTGCCACCCGATCAAATTCGGTCGCATCTGGGGCAAATGGCGGGGGATCGGTTGATCGATCTGCTGGCTAACGCGCCGTCAGACGTGTTCGAGTTGATTGAAGCGCACGGGATTGACTGCGAGCCTGAGCGGCAGGGCACGTTGCATTGTGCTCATTCGGCCTCGGGCTTTGGTGATTTGCGTACACGCCACGCACAGCTGAGCGCTTCTGGTGCGTCGGTCGAATTGCTCGATCCTGATGCGTCGCGCCAGCGGACGGGCAGCCCGGCAGTCCACGGCGCATTGTTTGACCCCCGCGCGGGTACAATTCAGCCGCTGGGCTATGCGGTGGGACTGGCCCGCGCCGCACAGAATGCGGGGGCGCAGATATATACGCAAAGCCCGATTCGATCTTTGCGGCAGGAAGCCGGGGTTTGGGTGCTGCAGGGGGATGATGGAACCGTACGCGCAAGATCGGTTATTCAGGCGACCAACGCTTATCATCAGGGCATTGCTGATACGGCACCAGACTATGTGCCGGTCTACTACTTCCAATACGCCACCGCGCCGCTGTCCCATAACCTGCGGGCCAGCATATTGCCTAAAGCAGAGGGATGCTGGGATACCGGCCTGATCATGACATCCTTCCGTTTGGACCAGGCAGGACGGTTTATCATTGGCGGTATGGGCGACCTAAACAGCGCCGGAGGATTTGCACACAAATCCTGGATCAAGCGCAAAATGGCTGCACTTTATCCGCAATTGGCGGATCAGCCGTTGATTGAGGGCTGGCATGGGCGGATTGCCATGACTTCGGATCATATTCCCAAAATCACTCTGATCGGTCCAAATGCGTTAGCCGCGCATGGGTTCTCGGGGCGTGGGATCGGGCCGGGCACCGTGTTCGGGCGTTTGATGGCCAAAAGTCTGCTCAAGGACGATCCGTCCTTGCTGCCGGTTCCGTCAGTGGCTGAGTATAGCGAAAACTGGACTGGCCTACGCCGCGCTTTCTTCGAAACCGGCGCGGCGCTGACGCATTTTGTTAAGGCGCGGTTCTGAATTCAGACAGACCGGGTGATGCCGCCATCGACGCGGATGTTCTGCCCGGTTATGTAGCCTCCGCCTTCGGAGGCGAGCATAGCCACGACCGAGGCGATCTCATCATAGCTGCGCCCGTAGCGGCCCATCGGGATGCGTGTGCGGAACTCTTCTTTTTCCGGAAGGCTGTCGATGAACCCGGGCAAGACGTTGTTCATGCGGATGTTGTCGGCGGCGTATTTGTCCGAGAACAGCTTGGTAAACGCCGCCAGCCCGGCGCGGAATACGCCCGAGGTAGGAAAAACCGGGTCCGGTTCAAACGCAGCAAAGGTTGAGATGTTGATGATCGATCCACCGCCCTGCGTTTGCATGATCGGGGTCACCAGTCGGGTCGGTCGGACGGCATTCATGAAATAGACATCCATGCCGGTGTGCCAATCCTCATCGGTCAGCTCCAGCACCGCTGCGCGGGGTCCGTGCCCGGCTGAGTTCACCAGCACATCGATCCGCCCCCAATGGGACATTGCAGCATCGACCAGTTTCTGCAGGTCATCATTCGACTGGTTCGAGCCCGTGATGCCCACGCCACCCAACTCATGCGCCAGCGCCTCACCCTTGCCTGACGAGGACAGGATGCCGACTTTGAAACCATCCGCCGCCAATCTGCGCGCGGAATCCGCGCCCATACCGCTGCCGCCTGCCGTGATCAAAGCTACTTTTTCCATCTTCACGCTCCTTTGCGATGTTTGGTATAAAGATGGCTGGCAGCGTTCACTTTGACCAATCAGTTCTATTGCGCATAGGCTGTAGAAAATCTACAGTCTAGTTATGCCCGCTCTTCCACCTCTCAATGCGATGCGCGCCTTTGAGGCCTCGGCACGCCACTTGAACTTTCGCTTGGCTGCGGAAGAAATCGGCGTAACCCAAGGGGCCGTTGCGCAGCAGGTGCGGGGGTTGGAGGCGCGGCTGGGCACTGCACTCTTTGAACGACTACCACGTGGGTTGCGCTTGACCGAAGCGGGGCGTCGGTTCCACGCGCCGCTGCGTCGGGCGTTTCGGCTGATTGAAGAGGCTGTCGATGAGCTGGCTGATCAGCGGCAGATCACGATCTCGGTCACGCCCAGCTTTGCCTCAAAATGGCTGGTGCCGCGTCTGAATGATTTTGTGACCCGCCATCCCGATATCTCGGTGCAGGTTGACGCGCGCGAGCGGTTGGCGGATTTCCAGTCTGATGGAATCGATATTGCAGTACGCCAGAGCCGTTCACCGGTTGCTCGAGATCTGCAAGCAACACCTTTGTTCTCGACCGAATTCGTTGTCGTGGGCAGTCCGGACCTCGCATCGCAAATTTCAGGTCCAGACGACCTGATGCAACACGTTTTGCTCAGCGATTCCCATGGGCTGTGGCCGTTGTTTCTTGAACGCGCCGGGGTCGAGGGGAAGCCGCGGATGATGAGTTTCAGCCAGACAAGTCTGGCGATAGACGCCGCTGTCTCGGGGCAAGGCTTTGCGCTGGCCAATGCGCCACTTGTGTCTGCGGAACTGGCTTCGGGTCGGTTGGTGCAGCCGCTCTCTGAGGTGCTGGTTGACGATTTGAGCTTTTTCATCGTCACCCCGCAGAAACCGCGCCAACCGGAGCTGGTGAAACAGATGCGCGACTGGTTGCTATCTCAGGTCTGAAGCGAGGCCGCAATCGCGTCGATCCGGTCGCGTAACCAACGATGTGCCGGGTCGTTGGCCGAGCGTTGGTGCCAGACCATATAGATTGACACTGCTTCGCATTTGAACGGCAGTGGCGCACTGTCCAGCGTGGCAAGCGGCCCGCATTTCATCAACTCCGTATCGGTCGAGATCAGGTCGCTGCCTTTCACGAATGGCGGGATCGCGTTGAAATGCGGCAGGGTTACGACGGGCGGTCTGATCTGGCTCTGATCCACGCCGCGCATCACGGCGCGGGCATTGCGGCCGTCTGCAAAGCGCACCTCGACATGGTCGCTGTTGCAATAGGATTGCCAATCCTCAGGCGGATCACGGTGAGCGGCATCATAGAATACCAACAACGGGCTGGTGATCAGCCGCTTCTGAAAGATATCCGGCCCGTCCGGTGGCAGCGGGGTGAGCATCAATTGACACCGGTCGCTGCGCAGCAAGTCCGGGTCGGGAACACCCGACGGGATGAACTCCAGCCGCAACCTGACGCCTTCGGCGCGTGTCGCCCGCAGAAGTTCGGGAAAGATCAACTCGCGCGGCATGTCGTTGGTGGCGATCTGAATGTCCATCTGTTCGGACAGCGGATCAAACGGGCGACCTTCGGTCAGGGCGCGCATGTTGTCCAGCACCTGTTGCACCGGCTCTTTCAGCGACAAAGCGCGCTCGGTCGGGGTCAGCCCCTGTCCGGATCGGACAAATAGTGGATCGCCCAGCACTTGCCGCAACTTGCCCAGCGTATGGCTGATGGCCGATTGCGTCACCCCTAACCGGTCGGCAGCTTTCGACACCGAGCTTTCTTCGAGTATCGTCAGGAACACCCGTAGGACCTTGCCGTCCAGATCTGTGAAATCAATTCTGCTCATACCATTTATGATTATTCATGAATGGATTTGGTGTCCATGCCGGGGTAGGGGAAAGGGCAGCTAACTGGAGGCGCGCGATGGGGATCCGCTTTTTCTCGGACAAGAACAGACCTGTTCACATGGGTCCGTTCCCGCTGGAACGGCTGGCGCGGCAGGATCGGATGCCTGATCTGGCGCAGGTCGAACCGATGTGTGCGCTTAGCTTTCGCAGGCCCGAGCAGCCTGAAAGCATCGTGAATGCGATGGGCGAGTTTCAGGCGATGATGGACGCAATCCGGGATGGATTTGTGAACCCCGTCGCATCGGAAATTCCTGCCAACCCAGCAGATCGTGCCAACCATCTGAAAGCGTTTGGCTATTTCAACGATGCGTCGATGATGGGCTGCGGGCCGCTACCCGCGGAGGCGATGTTGGCTGAGCCTCGGCGCAACCCGGATATCGACCGGCTGGCACATGCGCTCAGGACGCGGCAGACCAAGACACTTGCCTCGGGCATCGACGTGATCATGGCGGACCTGAAAGAAAGCATGGAGACCGCGCCGAAACCCATCGACTCTCATCGTCATGCGATTGTGTTCCTCTATGAATTCAATCGCGACCCTGAGCCGTCAGAGCCGGGCACAGACTGGATCGGCGATGCGCAGGATCATCGTGCGTGCCTGCTGGCGACCGAGAATGCGGTGGTCATTGCCAATTACATCCGCCTGCTGGGCTTCGATGCGCGTGCGCATACGGCAATGTCGTCCGAGGTCGATCTGGGCAAGCTGGCGGTCTCGGCGGGACTGGCCTCGGTCGAGGACGGCGCGGTTGTGGTGCCGTGGCTGGGCAAGCGGTTCGGTTTGGCCGCTGTGACCACCGAAATGGAGATCGCGCATGACCGACCCTTGCGACCGCTGGCCGAACAACCGTGGTTCCGCACGCAAGGACCTGCATGGTGGCTGGGTGCAGGCTTCGCCAAGAACGCTGTGAACCGGGATGCCTATGCCAAGCGGCGCTATGTGGACGGCGCACATCCTTTTGAAAACCTCAAACGAGTCGAAACACCGACCACCTATATCGACGAGCAAAACGTAGCCCGGGTGCCCAAACGCGCAGACATGTTTGCGCGGGCTCAGTTCGGCGACATGGGAAGATCGCTGCAGGATGCGACAAAGGGCGGGCATTACGTGCGCAAATCCGCCCCCAGCTTCGCCCAACGCCGCGCGCTGGGCGCATTTGTTTTGCTGCAGGACGGTGACAGCGCCGAGGCTGTACAGCCCACAGATACCGAAAGAAATGCCGCGAATATCAAGGCTGCAACCTATTTCCTTGGGGTCGACGCGGTCGGGCTCAGCCGGTGCCCCGAGTGGAGCTGGTATTCCCATGACGCCACCGGAGACGAAATCGTTCCACCCCATGATCAGGCGATCAGCATGATCATCGACCAGGGCTATGAGACGATGGAAGGTGCCAGCGGCGATGACTGGATCAGCGTCGCCCAATCCATGCGCGCCTATCTGCGGTTTTCACTGCTGGGGGGCGTGATCGCGCAGCAAATCCGAAATCTCGGCTACAAGGCCAAGGCGCATACGGTGATGGATGGCGAGGTGCTGCAACCGCCGCTGCTGCTGTTGTCGGGGTTGGGCGAGGTCAGTCGGATCGGTGAGGTGATCCTGAACCCCTATCTTGGCCCGCGCCTGAAATCCGGTGTCGTGACAACCGACATGCCGATGACGCATGACACACCCATCGATTTCGGCCTTCAGACGTTTTGCGAAAGCTGCAACAAATGCGCTCGGGAATGCCCTTCGGGCGCGATCACTGCCGGGCCAAAGCTGATGTTCAACGGCTATGAAATCTGGAAATCCGACAGCCAGAAATGCGCCACTTACCGTATCACCACGCCCGGGGGGGCGATGTGCGGACGATGCATGAAGACCTGCCCATGGAATCTCGAAGGTATATTCAAGGAACGCCCGTTCCGATGGGCCGCGATGAATATTCCGCAGGCCGCGCCTGCATTGGCCAAACTGGATGACGCCGTCGGTAATGGTGGTCTGAATGACACCAAGAAATGGTGGTGGGATATCGAACTGGAAGCCGACGGAGCCTATCGCCCGTCGCAGCACCCATTGAACCGGCGGGACCTACAAAAAGACCTCGATTTGAAGTACGAGGATCAGACGCTTGCTGTCTACCCCGCTCCGCTCGCACCGCACCCATGGCCCTATCCCTTCAACATGGACCGGGAAGCCGGAATTGCCGCCTATGAGGCGATGGTCACAGCTGAAGACTACAAAGCGCGCAAAGCGGCCGGCGATATGTCTGTGATCCACCGTTATCAGGTCGCAGGGGACGCCCCGGTGATGCGGGTGGAATTAACCAAGGTCGACAAGATGACCTCGGATGTCACCAAGTACGAGTTCTCAACCCTCGACGGTGCGCCCTTGCCGAAATGGACGGCGGGTGCGCATCTGGACGTGCTGGTTTCGCCCGAATTCCTGCGGCAGTACTCGATGTCGGGCGATCCCTCCGACCGCAACACTTATCAGATCGGCGTGCTGCGCGAGGATGAGGGGCGCGGCGGCTCGGCCTTGCTGCACCGCATCTTCAACGAAGGGCGCAAGGTCTTCATCTCAAAGCCGATAAACCATTTTGAGCTGGACGAGACTGCAACCAAAACCTTCCTGATGGGCGGTGGTATTGGCATCACGCCGATGATTGCTTTTGCCCACCGACTGTATGCGATGGGCAAACCGTTCGAGTTACACTATTCCGCCAGCACACGAGCAGGTGCCGGATATCTGGATGATCTGGCGGCTGTGCCATGGGCCGATCACGTGCACTATCACTTCTCGGACGAGGGCACACGGGCCGATCTGGAGGCCGTTCTGGGCGGATATCAGGACGGATGGCACGTTTATACCTGCGGCCCTGACCGCTATATGGACGGCGTCATTCACGCAGCCGAACGGCAGGGGTTTCCGGAAGGTGCACGGCATCTCGAATATTTCTCGGTGCCGGAACAGCCCGAATATGAGAACCATCCGTTCACTCTGAAATTGGCGAAATCGGGTCGGGAGTTGACTGTACCCGCTGACAAAGATGCGGCGCAGGTACTTAATGAGGCGGGCTTTCACGTGGATGTGAAATGCGCTGATGGGATCTGCGGGGTCTGCAAATGTGACGTGATTTCAGGTGATATCGAACACCGCGATTTCGTTTTGTCCAACAAACAACGCGAAGGTGCGATCATACTGTGCCAAAGCCGGGCGGCCCGGGCAGACGGGGTGATCGAGATCGATCTGTGATTGCTCTCGATAAAACGAATTTTGAATCCCAAAAATTGGTCGTTCCAGCCATGGACGCCGCCGACTTGCTGCACTAACGTCCCCGGCGAACCCCAGTCTATCCTGATCAACAGGTGCGAGGTACTTTCATGGATTATCACAGCCCCGCCAGCTTTGCCGAGGCGTCGGCTCTGGCCGCAAATGCAACGGGCATCACTCGGTTTCTGGCAGGCGGCACCGATGTGCTGGTGCAGTTGCGCTCGGAATTGGTGACGCCCGATACGCTGATCGACATCAAGAAGATCGACGGCGTTAGCGAAATTACCCGCAATGCCGATGGCAGCTGGACTCTGGGCGTCGCCGCGACCGGTGCCGAGATGAGCGAGCACGCCGCGTTGGGCCGCGATTGGCCGGGTGTGGTCGAGGCGATGGACCTGATTGGATCGACTCAGGTACAGGGGCGTGCGACGCTGACCGGGAATCTGTGCAATGGCTCTCCGGCGGCGGACTCGGTGCCAGCGATGGTTGCGGCAGGCGTTACAGTCACCGTGACGGGCCCGGACGGCACACGAGAGGTGGCGGTCGAAGACATCCCGACGGGACCCGGCAAGACCTCACTGGCCAAAGGCGAACTGATCTCGGCGGTCAACATTCCAGCGCGTGGCGACAACGCCGGTGACGCCTATCTGCGCTTTATCCCGCGCACCGAGATGGATATCGCGGTGGTTGGTGTGGGCGTAAACTTACGACTGGATGGCGATACCATCACCGAGGCGCGCGTCTCACTGGGGGCTGTCGCACCAACCGTCTTGCTGGTTGAAGACTGCGCCAAAGCGCTGATTGGCAGCGCGTTGGATGACGCGGCGCTGGACGCGCTCGCTGCAGCGGCCTCGGCTGCCTGCAACCCCATTGATGACAAACGCGGCACTATTGCATTCCGCACCGAAGTTGCTGGCGTTCTGGCCAAGCGCGCCGCAAAAATCGCCTATGCCCGCGCAAAGGGAGAAGACGTATGAGTAAGTTCCACGTATCCACCACCGTAAATGGGGACGCGGTTGAATACCTCTGCGACCCACGCGAAACCCTGCTGGACTGTCTGCGCGACAAGCTGAACCTGACCGGCGCGAAAGAGGGCTGCGGCACCGGCGATTGCGGTGCTTGTTCGGTCAGCGTCGATGGCCGTCTTGTGTGTTCATGCCTGATGTTGGGCGTCGAGGCTGAAGGTAAGCAGATCGAAACGGTTGAAGGGATCGCGGACGGCGACGTCCTGCATCCGCTGCAAAAGAAGATGATCGAGTATGCCGCCCTGCAATGCGGCATCTGTACCCCGGGCATTCTGGTGGCGGCCAAGTCGCTGCTGGAAAAGAACCCCAATCCCACCGAAGAGGAAACCCGGTACTGGCTGGCAGGCAATCTCTGCCGCTGCACTGGCTATGACAAGATTATTCGCGCCGTGATGGATACGGCGGCTGAGATGCGGGAGGCTTCGTAATGGCACTGGACGATCGCAAATCTGACTTCACGTTTGTCGGCACCCGCCCTGACCGCCCTGACGGTCTGGACAAGGTGACGGGCCGCGCCAAGTTCGGTGCGGATATCTCAGCCCCCGGCATGTTGCATGGCGCTATCCTGCGTTCACCCCATGCCCATGCGCGGATCGTCAAGATTGATGCTTCAAAGGCCGAGGCCCACAAAGACGTCAAAGCCGTTGTTACCCGCGCCGATTTCGCCGATGTCCCCTTCAAGCCGGGGCTGGAAGGCGAATTCTGGAACGTGCTGGAAAATGTCATGGCGGGCGAAAAGGCTCTGTATGACGGCCACGCGATTGCAGCAGTTGCAGCGACATCAGCCTTGGCGGCGCGCGATGCGCTGAAGCTGATCGAGGTTGAATATGAAGTTTTGCTCCACGTCACAGATGTGGACAAGGCGATGGCACCGGACGCGCCTGTCATCCGCGAAGGTGCGGCAGATTATTCGGTGCCTGAGGGGATGCACCCCAACGTGGTGCGCTATCACGAAAGCGGCCACGGAGATGTCGAAGCCGGATTTGCCGAGGCGGATCTGGTAATTGAGGACAGCTTCGTTACCGAGGCAACCCATCAGGGTTACATTGAACCTCATGCCTGCATGGGGTCTCTGGGTACTGACGGCAAAGGTGAGCTTTGGTGCACCACCCAAGGCCATTGGATCGCACAGAAAACCTGCGCGGCGTTGCTGGGCATCGAAACCTCACAACTGCGTGTGACCGCGTCTGAGATCGGGGGCGGCTTTGGTGGTAAGACCACTGTGTTCATCGAACCGGTTGCTTTGGCGCTCAGCCGCAAGGCCAACCGCCCCGTAAAGATCGTGATGACCCGGTCCGAGGTGTTCCGTGCGACCGGCCCGACCTCATCGGCGTCGATGGATATCAAGATCGGTATGAAGAAGGACGGCACCATCACGGCAGCCGAAGGCATCTTCCGCCTGCAGGGCGGTGCCTTCCCGGGTGCGCCGGGCGAAATGACCGCCATGTGTGCCTTTGCGCCCTACAACCTGACCAACGTTCGCCAGGTCGGTTATGACGTAATGGCCAACCGCCCGAAACAGGCCGCCTATCGCGCGCCAGGCGCTCCGATGGGTGCGTTCGCGGTCGAATCCGTTCTGGATGAGCTGTGCAATCAACTCGGCCTCGACCCGGTGGATGTGCGCCTAAAAAACGCCGCGCATGAAGGCACCAAAGCCAGCTATGGCCCGACCTATGAGCGCATAGGTCTTGTCGAAACGCTTGAGGCCGCCAAGGCGCATCCGCATTACTCGGCCCCGTTGAAGCCGGGGCAAGGGCGCGGGATTTCCTGTGGGTTCTGGTTCAACCATGGTGGTGAGACCTCGGTATCTCTGGCGCTGTCCGAGGACGGCTCGGCCCAAGTCATGGTCGGTACGCCGGATATCGGCGGATCACGCGCGTCAATGGCGCTGATGGCGGCCGAGGTTCTGGGCATTCCCTACGAGAACATTCGCGTCACCGTCGCCGATACGGCAACGCTGGGTTACAATGATGTGAGCCACGGCAGCCGCGTGACCTATGCCTCGGGTCTGGCGACAATCAAGGCGGCGCGCCACGCGGTCGAGCAGCTATGCGCCCGCGCAGCGGCCAGTTGGGGAATCCCGGTTGATGCGGTGAAATGGGAGAACGGCTGTGCCGTGCCCTCAGGCCCCAATGCCGGTGACTTCGATCCGCGCCCGCTGGCCGATATCACCGCCCATATGGGCGCGACCGGCGGCCCGATCTCGGGCCATTTCGAGGCCACGCCGGAAGGCGCGGGTGTATCCTTTGGCACCCATATCGTGGATGCCGAGGTCGACCCGGAAACCGGCAAGACCAGCATCACCCGCTACACGGTCATTCAGGACGCGGGCAAGGCAATCCACCCGACCTATGTCGAAGGCCAGTATCAGGGCGGAGCTGCGCAGGGCATCGGCTGGGCGCTGAACGAGGAATATATCTATGGTGAGGATGGCCGCTTGCAGAACTCGATTTTCCTCGATTACCGCATCCCGGTCGCCAGCGATCTGCCGATGATCGACACGGTGATTGTCGAAGTGCCCAACCCCGGCCACCCGTTCGGTGTACGCGGCGTGGGAGAGACCGGCATCGTGCCGCCCTTGGCCGCCATCGCCAACGCGGTCTCCAACGCGGCCGGTGTACGCCTGAAGCAACTGCCAATGTCCCCGCCGCGCATTCTTGCCGCGCTCAAGGACAATGGTTGAGGTCCACCTCTGGTCCAGCCTCCGGTCTTTGACCGGGGGTCGCGAGGTGGTCGAGGTTGAGGCCGCCACCACGGGCGAATTGCTGCAGGAACTGGTGCGTGTACATCCCCGGCTGCAGGCACCGATCGATGCGGGGGTCTCGGTGGCGTTGGACGGGCGCATCATCGCGACCGGACTGTCCGAGCCGATTCCGGAAGGTGCCGAAGTTTATTTAATGCAGCGTCTCAGGGGCGGTTGAAGGCGAAAGGTCTAGTTGGGCCCCGCCGTCACGCGAAATCACGGGACAGGATGAACGCGCAACACTGCTCGGTCAGATATTGGAAGCGCGAACGCTCGCGGACATAGAGATACACTTGCCTTTTGTCGTGAAGGTCCGTGATCGGGCGGTAAGACACCGCCTCCGGCAAGAATTCGGCAACGGTTTGAGGAAGCACTGTGATCCACTCGCCCGATCGCACCAGCGTGATCAATGAATGCGTGTTGTGAATTGTGATCTCGGCGTTTTTGATTGCCGTATGGAAAGCCGGCGTTTGAATCAGATCGCACAACGTGTTTCGGACAAAGGGTGCGCTGGCGATGTCGGGGATATTCAGCGGTTCTGCGCGTGTGATCAGAGGATGATCCGAGGCCGCGACCAATCCAAAGGAGTCCTGAAATAGTGGAATGGTTTGGATGCCGTTCAGGGCGTGATACCCGGATGCAATTCCGATATCTGCCTGATCCTGAGCGATGGCATCCAACACCTGCTGCGTGTCGGTGTCGCGCAGCTCGATCTTCACCCCGGGGGATTCGCTGCTCATGTGGTGCAATAGTGGTGGAAAGATCAACGCGCCAACCGACGGGACGGATACGATCCGGATCAATCCCTGTTCAGCCAGCGCGGCGGCCTCGATATTCTGGACGGTCTGATCGAATTGGCGCACTTGCCGCAAGCCCAGATCGAGTACCTGCTCACCCAGCGGGGAAAGCTGGTTCTTGCGCTCGCCTTCGAACAGCTTTTTGCCCAGATGGTCTTCGAGCTGCTTCAATGTCATCGAGACGGCTGATTGCGTTCGACCAAGGCGGTCGGCGGCCTCGGACAGGTTCCCGGTCTGGGCCACCGTGCAAAAGCAACGCAGCATCTCAATCTTGATTGCCAACTTCAGGTTCCTTGAAGTTTGTTTAAGTTATTTGAGTTTGACTGATGTGCATCGGAAAATCCATCCTGTGACAAACGAATTCTGACTCTGGGGCGCATTGTGACCAAACTGAACCTGATCGCTGGCGAATGGCTGGCAGGCGAAAGCGAAATCGAAAACCGCAACCCTTCTGATCTGACTGACCTGGTTGGTATGTTCGCGCAAGCCAGCAGCGACCAACTTGAAGCGACGCTGGATCAGGCACGTGTCGCGCAAGCTGAATGGGCTGCCTATGGGCTGGAACGTAAGCAGGCAGTTCTGAACGCCATCGGTAACGAGCTGATGACCCGCGCCGAGGAACTGGGCACGTTGCTCAGCCGGGAAGAGGGCAAACCGCTGGCCGAAGGTAAGGGCGAGGTCTATCGAGCGGGTCAGTTCTTTACCTACTACGCCGCTGAATGTCTTCGTCAGATTGGGGAAAACGCCGACTCCGTTCGCCCCGACATCGAGATTGACGTGCGCCGCGAAGCGGTGGGTGTTGTCGCCATTATCAGCCCGTGGAACTTTCCCACTGCGACCGCTTCGTGGAAGATTGCGCCCGCGCTGTGCTATGGCAACGCTGTGGTGTGGAAACCGGCGAACATCACCCCGGCCTCGGCCGTGGCACTGACCGAAATCATCGAACGGCAGGACATTCCCAAAGGTCTGTTCAGCCTCGTTATGGGCTCAGGCCGCAGTATCGGGCAGCGTTTGGTCGAAAGTCCTAAAGTCAACGCGATTTCTTTCACCGGCTCGGTTCCAGTTGGCAAGGGCATCGCGGCGGCGGCGATCCAGAACCTGACCAAAGTTCAGATGGAGATGGGGTCCAAGAACGCGCTGGCCGTGATGGACGACGCGGATTTGGATCTGGCGGTTTCGCTGGCATTGGGCGGCGCGTTTGGCGGCACCGGTCAGAAATGCACCGCCTCGTCGCGGCTGGTGGTGCATGCAGGCATCCATGATGCTTTTGTCGAGAAACTCGTCGCAGGCGCGCAGGCGATGAAAGTTGGCCACGCGCTGGAAGAAGGTGTTCAGATGGGCCCCGTCGTAAGCCAGCAGCAACTAGGCGAGAACCTCGCCTATGTCGATCTGGGTAAATCTGAAGGGGCCGAACTGGCCTGCGGTGGACAGCGCCTAGAGATGCCGCATGAGGGCTTCTACATGTCGCCGGGCGTGTTCCTGAACACCACCAACGACATGCGCATAAACCGCGAGGAAATGTTCGCGCCGCTGACCAGCGTCATCAAGGTTGGCAGCTATGACGAGGCGCTGAGTGTGGTGAACGACACCAATTTCGGCCTGACCTCGGGCATCGTGACTAAATCGCTGGCCCGTGCCACCCATTTCCGACGCAATGCGCGAACTGGTGTGGTGACGGTGAATCTGCCTACGGCAGGCACCGATTATCACGTACCCTTTGGCGGTCGCGGCGACAGCTCGTACGGGCCGCGCGAACAAGGCAAAGCAGCGGCAGAGTTCTATACCACCGTCAAGACCGCCTATATCAGCGCAGGCCCCGTCTGATGCGTATCGACGCGCTGCAATATGCCAACTGGTCGGAGAAGATTTTCCGCCAACTGCGCGAAGGCGGCGTGGATGCGATCCACGTCACCATCGCTTATCATGAGAATTTCCGCGAAACCGTTCTGAACTTTGAAAAGTGGAATCGCTGGTTCGAGCAATACCCAGATCTGATCATGAAAGGCCGTTGGGCCAGCGACATCGACATCGCGCGCGAAACGGGGCGGACGGCTGTGTTCTTCGGGTTTCAGAACCCATCCCCGATCGAAGACGATATCGGTCTGGTTGAGGTTCTGCATGATCTGGGCGCCCGCTTCATGCAGCTGACCTATAACAACCAGTCGCTGCTGGCGACCGGCTGTTACGAGGCCGAAGACACCGGCATCACCCGCATGGGCAAGCAGGTGATCAAAGAGATGAACCGCGTGGGCCTTGTTGTCGACATGAGCCATTCGGCGGATCGGTCGACCATCGAAGCGGCGGAATTGTCCGAGCGCCCCATTGCCATCACCCATGCCAATCCGCACGAATGGTCACCTGCTTTGCGCAACAAGCGCGATGCGGTGATCCGGGCGGTGACGGAAAATGGTGGGATGCTGGGCTTTTCGGTCTATCCTCATCACCTGAAGGACAAGTCCGACTGCACGTTGGAGAGTTTCTGCGAGATGATCGCCCGCACGGCAGATACATATGGCGTCCAGCATCTGGGGATTGGCACCGACCTGTGTCAAGATCAGCCCGACAGTGTGGTTGAATGGATGCGCGTGGGGCGCTGGACAAAACAGATCGACTATGGCGAGGGTTCGGCCTCGGCCCCCGGTTTCCCGCCAATGCCGGGCTGGTTTCGGGACAATCGCGACTTCGGCAACATCGAGTCCGGCTTGCGCTCCACTGGCATGAACTCCGACGAGGTCGCGGGGATCATGGGCGGCAACTGGTACCGCTTCTTTGCCGATAATTTTGGGCCACAAGGCACATGATGGACCAAAACCCGCATATCGCACGCCGCGACCCGGCCACTGTGATGCGCCTGTCCCGTCTAGGATCGTTGCATCAATGCCGTCTAAGTTTCATGCGGCAATTGACCCGTCGGATGGCTGCCGAAAACTGGACGTTCACCCGCCCAGTCTTCCAGATTGATGAAAAGGGCGTCGGTCACGCGGTCTACACTGCACAAGGTCCGGAACGCGCTTATTCGTTAGTGGCGTTTGCCCATGATCTGCCACCCGAGCAACGCTCGGATCGTGTGATCGCCGAGGCATGGGACGCGACCTTTGCGTTGTTTGACGGAATTCCTGACCCGGAAGACATTGAGCGGCTTTCGCAAAACGTACCTCTGCAAGAGGCCGGGCGTGTAAGCGAAAGCGAGCTGTCCTTGTCACGGGCCAACCGCTCGGTGCGTCTGTGGGCACATGTCGTGGATCGTCTTGCCACCGGTCAGCAGCCCGACCTCGAACAGATTTACAAGGTCGGTTACCTGATGCGGACAACCGCCGTGTATGGCTCGGGCAAGTTCGGCGCGGCAGATCGTGAGAGGATTGCAGACCGAGACGAAGTCAGCGCGCCATTTCAGGCCGAGATGCTTTCGGTCTACCTGACGCGGACCTTCGTGCGCGATCTGGTGCAACATGTGGCCCGCACCAAGGGTGGCGACCAGACCGCAGAGTTGAACCCGGAAATCGCGCGTTGGCTGGGTATAGGCAATTCGACCGGGCTAGGTATGGCGCCTTTCATCGTCAATCACCCGATCCTGTTCAACAACTGGATCATGGTCCGGGAAGAGGCGATCTCGCGGGTTCGGTCCATTGAGACCGCAACAGAGGCAGAAGCGGCCAAGTTTCGCAACATCTTCGCCCGTAGCAGATTGTCGATCTCGTGGTGGAAGTCCGAGCATCCAATCCAGATCGAAAAGCTCGCGGCGCTGAATGCTGACTTGTGCGCAATATCGGACCATCTCGACAAGACCGATCTGACGGGCAATCAGCCCTGGGACCGCTTGATACAGTGGTCTCAGGCTGCGCTCAGCGAAGAAGGGCAGGAGTTGTTGGCCTCGCTGATCCTTGAACCCTACGGAGAACTGGTCGATGGGCTGACCAGCTGTATGGCAGACAGCAACGGTGCGGCGCATGTGATTGATGGCACGATGACCGTTGGCAAGGTGCGCGACCTGATCCGCGCCAGCTTTGGCTGGGCAATGGATCTGGACTGGAACGCGCCCGAACACTGCGCGCGCGCTTGGTATGTGTCCGAGGAAAAGCTCGAGCCCCGGCTGGGTGAGCGGTTTGACGAACCGATTGCAGACTACGAACAGCCGCTAGCCCCGGCGCGCGACGCGGCTCTGGCCGAAAGCGCGCTTTCGGAATGGGCGGATGGTGCACCCATCGCCGAGTTCCTACTTGAACACCCTGAACACCGCCACACGATCCGTCGCGCGCAAATGAGCCGCGTCGCGCCTTACGGCGAAATTCGCGACAACACGATCAGCGCGGATGTTCTGCCGATCGACATGCTGCGTGCCAAACTCTCGTTCTTTGGTGCCACGCATTTCGATCCTCGTTCAGACCGCTGGGTACGTATCTGCATGTATGCTGGCGCGCCTTATCCCGAAGAGTTAAGCAGCAAGACTGCTGATCTGTGGGTCTATCCGGAGCTTGGACCGTGAACGTATCGCTGAATGAGGTCGAAGCCACGGCCAAACGCGCCGCGCGCGGAGCCGGATACCCCTGGGGACTGGCGGAAGAGGTCGGCAAAGCCACACGTTGGCTATGCGCACACGGGATTGATGGCACGAATTCCCTTGCGCAATTGTTGGAGCAAGGTCTGGCGGCCTCGCTCAAGAATCACCGCCCGGTTGAGATGCAGTCGGCTTGGGCGGGGCAAGGCGTGCTTTGCCCGATCATCACGGGCGCGTTGCTTTCTGATCGGTCTGACCTGCTGCACGCAGGTCCCATACGTATCCAGAAGCTCGCAGTACCTGTCTTTTTGCTGCCCTTCGTAGCCTCGGCAGCGCGCGCCCAGAATAACGTGATCACGCATACGTGCGATCTGTTCAGGGCCGCAACGGATGGCGGTCGTCTGGAGGCGGGGCAGGATTGGCCATCGTTTTCTGATCACACCCAGATCACGCTGGGCGGCCAACTTACCACCCCTCGACCGCACGTGACCCGCGCATCCCCGGACCCGGTTTGCTGGGACACCCTCAACCGATTTGCCCATCGCACCTACGCGCCTGCTACCGAAGAATCCCGACTGTTGGGTGCCGGCGCTGGCCTGTCCGACAATGACTGAATGAGAGAGCGACATGATCGAAACCCGTACCCTTAGCCTAGCTGAAATCGAGGATCTTTCTTTCCGTGCGTTGGTGTCCGCGGGCACCAGCGAAGAAAACGCGCGCCCATTGGCAATTGCAACCGCCGCAACCGAGGCGGACGGGGTGGCGAGCCATGGTCTGGCCTATATCCCGATCTATTGCGAACATGTTCAGTGCGGCAAGGTAGATGGGCAGGCCACCCCTCAGCTGTCCCAGCCGCGCCCCGGCGTAGTGACGGTCGACGCCGCGACCGGGTTCGCCCACACGGCGATCGACGCGGGGTTCGAGGCATTGATCGCTGCGGCGCGCACGCAGGGCGTTGCGGTGCTGGCGATCCGCAACAGCTATAACTGCGGCGTTCTGGGTTATCACACCTACCGGCTGGCGCAGGCTGGTTTTGTGGGACTTGGGTTCACCAACGCGCCCGCCTCCATCGCGCCGTCCGGTGGTGCCAAACCGGTGGTCGGAACCAACCCATTTTCAATCGCGGTCCCTGGAAACGACGGCCAACCCGCATTACTGATCGATCAAAGCGCCAGCACCATCGCCAAAAGCGAGGTCATGAAACACGCGCGCGAAGGCAAACCAATCCCGGTTGGCTGGGCGTTGGACGCAGATGGCAACCCTACGACCGACCCGAATGTTGGGCTTAAGGGTTCCATGGCCCCATCGGGTGGGTACAAGGGGGTTGGCGTTGCCCTGATGACCGAGGTTTTGGCTGCAGCGCTGACCGGTGCCACGCTTGGGATACACGCCTCACCTTTTTCGGGAACCGCCGGTGGGCCTCCGAAAACAGGCCAGTTCTTTATTGCAATTGACGCTTCTGCGACTGCGGATGACGCATTTTCTTCCAGAATTGTCGATCTTGTCGAAGCGATCCGATCTCAGAACGGCGCACATTTGCCCGGTGACGGCCGCCAGGCAAAGCGTTTGGTGGCCAAGAACGATGGTGTGGCTGTCAGTGTAGCGACCCTCGAAAAAATAGAAGCTCTGCTGACGTAGGGCTCGATGGCGAAGCTCCGGGACGCTCATGAAGATCTTTCTGGAAATCAGGACACGTGCGAATAGGGAGGAAACACATGTCTATGAAGGAACCTTTTACCGATCTGGAGATCAAGCGATCTTCGGGCGGGTTTTATGAAGGGCACAGTGTTGAGATTGCCTTGCTGAGCAAGTCAATCATGGTCGCGCTGGTTATCTGGGCGCTTGTCTGGCCCGCAAATGCAAACGGAGTTCTTGGAAGCCTGAACTCGCGTCTGCTGGAAGATTTCAACGCCTTCTATATCATTATTGTCGGCTTTTTTGTCTTTTTCCTGTTTGTCGTGGCGGCGCTGCCGCAAACCGGCAAGCGGCTTATGGGCCCAGAGGGTGAAAAACCAGAATTCTCGGATTTCTCATGGTTTTCGATGATGTTTGGCGCGGGCTTGGGCGTCGGTCTCATGGTGTTCGCTACCGCTGAGCCTTTAGGGCTGTGGGGATCGAACCCGGTTGTCATCGCGGGCGATGTCGTCGGCAATAGCGAAGACGCATTGCAGTCGGGATATCGCTACACTTTCCTGCATTACGGGTTTCACGCCTGGGCGATCTATGTGGTGACCGGTCTGTCGCTGGCCTATTACGCCTACACGCGCAACATGCCCCTGACTATTCGCACCGCGCTGACACCTCTGTTCGGCAAGCTGATGAACGGCTTCCTGGGCCACGTCGTGGATGTGCTGGGCGTGGTGGCAACCATTTTGGGTGTTTCAGTTACCATCGGGTACGGGGTTTCGCAGTTCATCGACGGCCTTTACGCCATTTCGGGTATGGAATGGATGATGGATCTGACCGGTGACGCACCGGCCCCCAGCACTGTTGGTCTGCTGGCTGGCCTCATCGTGATCATGGGCCTCTCGATCATCTCGGCTGTCTCTGGTGTTGGTCGCGGCGTCAAGTACCTGTCTAACCTGAACCTGGTGTTGTCGCTGATCCTGTTGCTGGTCTTTGTTGTCTTTGGGTCGTTCCTGTTCGCGATGACGACTTACGCAACTGCATTTGTCGATTACATCCAGCACTTCATTTCGCTCAGCTTTGGTGCTTTCAATCCGCAATCGGCGGCGGCGTTTGATGCCGCCCTGCCGAGTGAAGCAGCGCCGTTTGCCGATGCGCTTTATGCCGGTGCGACCAATCCTTGGGGATCGTTTGACGGGTTCAAATCTGGCCTGGAAGGCGACGCCGCCGCGCTGCCGGAATCTGTTCTGGCTTCGGTCTACGCCGCAGGTGATCCGGGTCGGCAGTTTGGCTGGCAAGCGGGCTGGACCACGTTCTACTGGGCCTGGTGGATCGCGTTTTCGCCTTTCGTCGGCCTGTTCCTGGCGCGCATTTCCAAGGGACGCTCGGTGCGTGAGTTCATCATCGGTTGTGTCTTTGCCCCTGCGCTGGTCTGCTTTGCGTGGATGACCATTCTGGGTGGCACCGCGATCGATCTCGAACTGAATGGCACCGCCGAAGGCGCCATCATCGGGGCGTCGAACACCGCCAAGCTGTTTGTCACCTTGCAAGAGATGATCACCGGTGGGCTGTTGTCTGGCATCACCGTGATGTGCGTCGTCCTGATCATGACCTTCCTGGTCACCTCGGCGGACTCGGGCATTCTGGTGATGAACACCATCATGTCTGGCGGAGATCAGAACATCGGCAACAAGCACAAGATCGTCTGGGGCCTTATCCTGACAGCGGTGATTGGCGCTCTGATCCTCGCTGCGGGTGAAAACAATCCGATGGACGCCTTGCGAAATGCGATGATCATCGGTGCGCTACCCTTTACGATGGTCATGGGCCTGATGTGTATAGCGCTTGCCAAGGCGCTTTATCGCGATGGTCTGAGGCAAAAGCAGACCACAGCACCTGCGGAATAAACCTAGGCACGGGCGGTTGTGATGCAACCGCCCGCTGTCGTCAGGCGCTTTTGCGCGCGTCAACTTCAACTCAATTCAATGAAAATTCCAGTGGCAGAGACGCCACGTGATCGTGCACCATTCGAAGCATTATGTCGGACATGAAGATGGTGTGCCCGGAGGGAATTGAATTTGGATGAGGGAGTGCCAATACATTGATTTAATGATATAAAACCATACGTAGAGCAGCTATGTGTGGCGGTCCTGCGGAGGCGAATTGGCCAATATCATGACTAACATAAGCTACAATGTAACTTCGGCAATTGTTGAAGGCATATCCTTCGCAAGCTTCTCGATAGCCGAACACTTGCACCTACGCGTCCTCGCATTTAGTCAGGATATCGTGAATGCACCGGGCAGCCTTCAGCTCAGAGCAAAGTTACTCTACAAACTTTGCAGATTCTCAGATACGCACCAAACATCATTTCGCCACCGTTTCTACAGCGAACTTTATTGGTCAGCTAAATAATAGCTGCCTCCTGTAACCGTGAATTCGCTGCCGGACGACACTGGAGCTGTCTCCTAAAACGGGAGAGGCAATCTGGCGCGAGACACAGGTTGTCGCCAACCGAAAGTTCACCTCTAACGAGGATTCTGGCTTCTCGCCGCAAAAAAGATGATCCCGGCACAAATGTTCATGCTAATCCAGTAGAGTATTAGTGCAGATGCAAGTGAATAGACCAACGCAAAAAGAACAACCGACACGATTAAGTAACGGATCAATTGATCCTTTTGGTTATGCCAGCGCAATAGGGCCTCGCTAATTCCAAGGAGCAACATTAAGATAGGGAGTAAATTTAATCCAAAAAACAGATGATCTTGTTCCGAAAGATCACTAATTAACAAAAAGCTAACGCCTTTCAATTCATCCGAGCCTCCAAAAATAAAGATCGCCGAAATCAGAAATGGAAGCATAACAACGAACGATGTTCCGGCGACGATCGATTTGATTGGATGATAGCCGTGTTTTTCATAAACTTTTTCAACTACTTCGAATCGTTTTTCGCCTTTTAGTCCAGCAGCTTGCTTTGCGATATCGATGTCGACCAACTGCTTGACCGCGAGAAATTTATCCTCGGACTTTTTCGCCCACTTCTTAAGCGGGATGGTCAAAATCGAGATCACCATTGCAAGCAGAATTATCGATAGCCCAGCAGAATTCGTTGCAGTCCACATCAAATCGAACAGCAAGTCCATCGGATATATAACCGGCAACAGGACCGTATAAACAACATCCCCTATCACTGTGGCTCAATATGGTAAATCACGCGCTTACCGCCTTTGAGGTCTTTGGAAGTACGCACTTTAAAGCGCTCTTTTAGCTCGTGCTCGAAGGCCACGCGGTCGTAATCCAGATACTGTTCCGTTTTGTTCTGCAGCAATTTGACGACCATCTCGTCGTGCCGATCAACGAACTCAATAACGATGTCGCAATTGAAAGACCGCAACCAGTCTAGGAATAATGCCATCGGGATATTGGCAGAAATCCGAATGTGGTGGACAAGGGCCAGAACCAGAATTGCATCTGGATTGGCGCGACTGTCGAATGAAGAGCGTTCCTTGCCTGCCCATCCCTGATTGGGGGAGACGTTGGACAAATCCAGCACTAACGGCAAGATGTTGTTGTGCACCGAGTGACTGGATTCATGCATAAACAGTTTCTGGACCGCATCGTGGTCGCCATCAGCTGCAATGACCAAGTCTGCATGTTCCGCAGCAATTTTTGAAAAAGTGCCTGTGTTGCAGCCGATATCCATTAGGCAATAAGGTTTCTTTTCTTGTACGAACTTTTGTACGAAACCTTTTTTCGCTTGGAGTTCCTCGTCATCGTAAGTGTGGGTTTTGTCGTATTCCGACCAGTCCGTGTGCTCGATGTTCACAGAGAGCGACTTGACCAGTCGCGTTACACTTTCAACAAGTGCCAGTACGTATTTTCGACTGACTTTGCGCTGACTTCGGTCCTGAGCGGGAACGGCATCGCGTTCACGCGCCTCAATCCGCTTTTCTACGCGAGCAGGTAGCATGATGTGGCTAGCGACACCGCGCTTGAAACGGGAGAAACCTCTGAAAAAGTTCGCAGCCTCAACCGGAGGTATACCGTCCAAGTAGGACCGTAATAATGGAAGGTGATTGATGCCCAGATGACTACGCATCATCAACGGCGTCAGAAAACAGCAACAAAACTGTCGGTATGCCAACCAGGGTTCGCCTTCCTGCCAAGGCACAAACGATGGGATGTCAATAAAGACTGGTGCCGTACCTTCAAACTGGATGTTAAAAGGTGTTGAGTCCTTAATGGTCCACCCAGCTTCCAGCGCGTCGGTCAAGATACGCAGATGCAATAGAGCCGCTCGTCTTAGCATGGCGAACGACCATTCGTAAGAGTAAGAAACGATCGAGACAGGCTCATGCTGCATCACACCTGCCCATCCGGCTTCTAGGATTTCCTTTGCAACAGGATCGTCAGGCGCGCAAAGCTTGGTTTTTACAACGCGATTTTCGATTTCAAGTTGTTGGTAGAAGGGCTCAGTCTGGAGCTTTTTGAAGTTCTCAAGCGTTTTATTGTCGACGCCTCGAAAAATCGCAGAACTGCCATTTTCGGGTAAGTCAATTGTATATACACGGCTGCTGGGGTCACGAAAGGAGCCGCTGTTTGCCTTAGTCATCGAGCGCTCGACTGTCTTCTTCATCGCTTTTTGTGCCAAATATCTTTCGCTTCAGCTTATAGAAGTATTTGCGGAACGTGTAAGCAATCGCTGCGAAGAACCCGAGAATTGTGGTTACAATGACGCTCCCCGAACCTGGATCCACGTATGCCAGAGCAACGGATGGGTGCACAATGGCAGCGGCAATGATGAGCAATGCCAATTTCTTGCGGCTATTCATATACATAGTCCTCGAATTTATCACTTACGCCGTCAACGCTTTGGTTGATTCTATAGACTTGATCCAGTTCCTGATAGCGACCCTCGGTCAGGCACTTTAAGATTGCTTCCGCACCTTGAACGCTCGTCGTATACGTCTGCTCATTTCTCAGGTCCACATAGGTTTTACAACGTCCCTTCGGAAAAACGCCCCCTAATATCCCAAAACGGTCATGTACAAAGAACTCTGGATCTTTCGCAAAACGGGTCTCCCAAGTTCCCCGGCTCCGCCAAGGGCCGTGATCACCGAAGATATAAAGAATCGCCGTGGGATCTTCCCGCTCAAGCTGGTCCAGAAGCTGGTTCAACGTTTGCTGTGCTTCCAAAGAACGCTCCAGGTAGAAGTCATTGTAAGCGGCATCGGCTTCTTCGTCTTCGATCAAAAAGTCTTTGCCGGTGTGGCCGGGGGAGTAGATCGAAGCGAGCAAGAATTGCGGCTCCTTTTGACGTGACAGATAAGACACGAAATCAAGTACATGTGCTGCTTTGTCGACCTTTGTATCGGACTTGTTTTTGTCGATGAATCGGCAGAGACCAAACAACGACACCTGTCGAAACTTGCTATCATTGAATTCGCACGCGCCCGCTGTTCGCGACGGAATATGATACCGATCCACATAGCTGCCCTGTTCGGTCCCAAAGTATTTTCCGGCATAGGCCGTGTTGATTTCGTAACCATTGTTGCGGAAAATTGCGTTTAGTCGACCGTCGTACTTACCCGTATAGAGTTCAAAACTTTTACGTTTGCCGCGATCAAATTCATCAACCTCCATCCGTAGCATCAGATTCATCGCATATTTTGTGGGGACACGGACCGAAAACAGATTCTCGAACCTGTCCATTCTGGTATAAACCGGTTCGTGGAAAGCTGTCTCTTCAATGCCCATGTAGCGAGATGTCAGGCTTTTGGGGTGAATTGAGTCAAACGAGATAAGATAGACATTTGGTTTTGTATCAAACGTGATATCTTCGATGCCTGGAAACTCTGTGTTTTCAGCCTCTTCATTCGCATCCAGCATGTCCCGCCCAGGGACAAGGATGAAAATCACAGCCACGATTACAGCAACTATTGCCCGGCCCCGAACACCCAAGCTCAGAACGATGTAAGTCAAATAGATCGCAAGGAGGCAAAGGCCAGCCATTGCTATCATCGGAAGCAATACGAATGCTTCGACCATCGACCAATTAATCGAAAAAACAGCGGCAGCGAAAAGCACACCCGTCAGAGCTCGGGCCGCTATTGCAAGCTTTGAAGGCAACAAATTTGCAACGACAACCATTGCAATAAGGGCGGAAGAACAGGCCAGAAAGGCTGTTCTGATGTAGTCCAACTCAACGGGGCGAAATTCATTTCTAGCGCTGAAAACTGTATCCAGCGTAAAAATCGATAGCGCTACAACTAATATGAATGCGCTTAAGAAAATACCCAGGAGTCTTTTGCGATTATTCATTGCAGAGAAATCAGCTTTCGGTCTTCAGACGAGTGTTTAGAGAAAAGTACCATTTTCTTCAATTGCGGGTGGTTAAGGCTGGTTGAGAGCTCGAGAGGGACCGGTACTACACACTAGGGCTTTTGAAAAGTAGCTAGAGACAGTTCCGAGAGATTTTTAACGTGTTTTGCAGATCGGTCTTCGATGCAATCTGATTGGAACTGGCTCGCGGGCTCTAGTGATTTGGTTTTCTTCCGTTGGACTGGTCCTCCACTATGTTTAGGAAACCGGAGGAGGCACATGGCAGACAGGCGATCGAAGCCCGGGGAGGCAGTCACGAAATTGCGACAGATTGAAGTTCTGGCAGGGAAAGAGGTACCACTTTGCCTAACGTGAGGAGCATTGCACGTCAGAGCCACCCGTCTCGATGGTGACCAAAAGGTCCCGTAGGGATCACATTGAAATAGACCGGTCTGGCACCTTGACGGGAGATCTCAGCCCAGGCCCTGGCCATTCCGCAGCTGGTTCAAAGTCGTCATAATCGTCCACCACGTCATCACCCATGTGGACGTACCGCTTTAGTTCCATGAAGCGGCAGCGGCATGCATTAGTGCAAAGACAGAACTGCACCTCGTCGGTACCTAAAGAGCGCTTATTGATCGTCCATCGGTAGCTTCAATCCTTTTTCGTCTCGAAGGTAGTCACACTAATCTGCAATGTCCTTAGGCCTTACTCGAGAGATATCCTCGTGCTCCGGATAGGCAGCCAACGTGTCTTTCTTATGAGCGAAGTCTCAATCGTTGCATACATTCCCGTTGCTCAGGTGATCTTTCTGTCACCGCTCCGTGAGATGGGTGAGTGCTGGGCCTTCTGCCGCCTCTTTTTGATACGCCTTCGGGTTCCCATTCGGGGAAACGCATGACCTGAGGGTCCGGGGTGAAATCGCCTTCCGTTCTCTTCAACTGCTGGCTAGCCGCCTGCATCCAAGACCTGTGGACTTCACGTAGTAATCGCGCACGCGTCGGTTCGTCTACAGCAATACCTTCTTCCGCCAGGATCTCGTCAGCGACATCTCCGTACCATTTTAGTGCCGCCTTCGGTAGCTTCCGCTTGTTGGCTCAGGTGCAGTACACGGTTCCATATCTCAGGTTCACCCGGTTCACTATCTAGCATTTCCATCAGGCGGAAATACACGCGACCAGAAAGAGCAACGATCTTTTTCAAAGGGAGGGTTTCAGGCTTTGACCGCGGGCACGCCCACTGCTTTTGGATTTTGGCGTATTCAGCCGCATCTCTCTCTTTGGCCTCTGCAGGGTCTCTGGTGCGGAGTGACTTTGACACCTCGGCACGGTCGACGATTCCCTTAAGGTCCGCCGGAACTCGCACCCTGATGTAGTATATTCCGCTGTTTTTTGTTTTTGCCTGGTGTAGGCATGATAAGCGTCACTGTGTAGAACTCCTATGTAGGAGACTGCAAGCGCAAGCCGCTGTTTTATCGTAAGTTTCTGATGTAAATAAGGAAATCATGGTGCTGCTGGAGAGAATTGAACTCTCGACCTCTCCCTTACCAAGGGAGTGCTCTGGGGTGACGGGAAGTTCCGTAAAATGCCATGCGGGTCATCAACTATTTGTTTTTCTTGACAATAAATACGCGCTCGGTTCACTGAGGGGACAAGGCGTGCCATGATCGGTGCTGCCCCGGTGCTGCCCGAGAGAGAAACATGGAAACCGAAAAGCGAAAACTAACCGACGCCTTCGTGCGTTCGATTAACCCACTGGAGACCAATTCAGAGTTCGTCATTTGGGATACCGATGTCACGGGCTTCGGTCTTAGGGTTCGGGGTAAAAGCATGTCCTATGTTGTGGCCTACCGCCCTGTTGGGCTTGGGCGCGCGGCCAACACTAAGCGGTTCAAACTGGGATCACCAAGTTCAATCGCAAAAGTGAAAGATGCGCGAAGGATGGCTCTCGCAGTTCTGGGTAGGGTCGCTTCGGGGGTGGACCCGAACGAGGAGCGCGCGGAAGAAAAGCGGCGCACACGATCAACTGTAAAAGAAATGTTGAATCGCTATGAAACGAATTTGGAAAGCCGCGAATATGTGAAGCGTAAGGAAGTGATGAGCCTCTTAAGACGCCGCCTAAGATCAAGGATGGGGCGTGAGATAGGCACTATCAAGGCTTGGGAGTACGCTGAAATAATAGAACGACTTGATCGCGAAAGCGGGGGCACTGCCGGTGGCTCGTTTCGAGCGAAATGTTCTACATTCCTAAACTGGTGCACATTCGATGCGCGTGTTCTGGAGGTCAACCCGCTAGCTGGATATCGGCGCCGTCGGGACACTAGGTCAGAACGTGTCAAGAAATCGGAGATGGGCCGCGCTCTCACTGACGAAGATCTTCGCGCCATTTGGTCGTGCGCAGAGCCAGAAACCTCATTCGGGCGTCTAGTGCGTTATTTGATACTAACAGGTTGCCGTAGAAACGAAGGTGCAAAGCTTCTCTGGTCAATGGTTGATCTGGACGCGGGTAAAATTGAACTGCCTGCTACGTTCACAAAACAAGCAAGGGGTCACACGATCTACATATCAGATGAGTTGGCTGCGATGCTCGAACCATTAAGGAAAGAAAGACTGGTTTCGGATTATGTATTTCCATCAACGCGTACTGGCGGCCCGATGTCTGGCTGGAGCAAAATAATGGACCCGAGCGACAAGCGAACCGCTGGCGGCAGGAAACCCGGCACCCCGGGATTTGTGAAAAACTGCGGTGTCCAATTCACATTTCACGATCTGCGGCGGACTTTTCGAACTGGTTTGTCGCGACTGGGAATTGATACTGAAATCGCCGAGTTGGCATTAGGCCATGCGCGTTCAGACTTGGAAGCCCGATATAATCGAGATGATTGCGAAGCAGGCTTAAGAAGTGCGTTCCAGGTTTGGGGAAATCACGTTGTGAGTCTTGCGGCAAGAGCTGAATGAATTCAGCCAGTTAACCACATTGATTGCCATACAAGTGACATACATAAACCATTGATATTAAACAACTATATTTGAATCCCTGATTGACATTTCAAAGCACGCTGCGTACCCTTTCCGTGACATAGCCTTGCCCCGCTGCAATGGAACGGACGAAACGGCGGAACGGATGGGATGCAGTAGCGAGGTCTTACCAGAAATGGCTGCAAACTCTGTGGTCAGAGAGGGGAGACCGTATGCTCGACGGAACGGCCAACTGTGCCCGCAACACCGAAATCATTGACCTACACTCATTGCCGCCCTCGGCTTTCCTAACGCGCGCACAACTTGCGCCTATTCTGGGCTTTTCACAGCGGACCCTAAAAAGGTGGCCGGTAGAGGGTAGAGGGCCACGCATCACCTATCTGGAAAACAGGCCTCGCTATCGTGTCAGCGATGTCTTGGCATGGATTGAGGGTGGCCAGGAATGAGTACTCGCATCAACCCACTCGCCGGTCGATACTTTAATGATCCGAACCTCGCAGCTTCGGTATCGTCCCTTGCCGAAGTGTTTGCACCCCCCTCCGCAAGCGAACAATACGCGTTTGCACGCGCCAACAACGCGCGCGCCGAAGGGCAACGTCTGAGCCAGCTGTGGGACGCCGCGGGGGATGATTTCGACAAGCAAGGAATAGCCGTTGGCCAGTGGAGTCCGAACCAATCTTATTATGCCGTAGATACAGCGGACGCCACAGCTCGCCGTGGCCAGGACGTCGCTGCCGAAATGTCTCGACTGAACAATGAGGCGGATAACGCAGCGGCCTACAACCAAGCTGTGTTGGACGCGATATTCGATATGGGCGATACGGTGTTGAAACACGGTGAAGTCATGCCCGGAATATCTCGGGAGATCGCAGAGGCTCTGAATGTCCCGTCGTTCCCGTCTCAATCAGGTGCAGACCTCGGCGCGCCAGCTCCCTTGCCTTCGGAAGATGAGGTCGAAGCGCAACTGCTACTCGAAGCGATTGAGGGCAATCACTATGGTGCAGAGGATTTGGCGAACGCACGTAAAAGCGAAGTGAACGTCGAAACGATCGAGACACCCGATGGGCCGCGCATCGCGACCCGGACAGATGCGATCGGCCAAACCCCATACATTAACCGAGGCGCACAAGCCGCTCCGGAATTGGAGACCTATCGCACCCCGGACGGTCAGACCGGTACGGCTGAATTCGACGTTGAACAGCGGGTGTGGGTCGATACGCAAACTCGGAAAGTTCTACCTGCGGGAACAGTAACGGGAAAAATCAGCGATACGTCAGAAGGTTTCGGAGCGACAACCTCGAACGTCACGCGAGGGAATGCGATCATTGCAGAGGCCCAATATGGGCTCGAAAGAGTTAGCGCGTTCCGTGAACTCTTGGAACAGAACCCCGGGATTATGGGGATTCCTGGCATGATCCGTGGTCTTGCACAGGATGTGGTCGCCGCGGCGGACGAAGCCGGTGCAGCGTTTGGAACGATCGATTCCGTCGAGGAGGCCCGAGCGCTAGCCGCTCGAATTGGGGCTTCGGGTGACTACGATCCGGCCTTCGCACAGGCAGCCGCCTATGCGTTGGAGATGGCCTATCTACAGGCCAAGGCTCAAGATCCGGGAGGCGAGGTTAACGTCCGGGAATTGGAGCGGCAAATTGGCCTTTATGACGGCGGCATAGCTGGCAACTCAAAAGTTCTCGCAGTGCTAGATGCTCTGGAGCCGCAATTGCATGACCGGATGGCATACGGCGCGCAGCTACGCGGTGAAACGTCCCCAGCGCCAGCCGACACGGGTGCACCTCAGTCTTTGAGTGACGCCGAACTATTCCGAAAATACGGCTTGGAGTGAGATATGGCTACCTATGAGCAGCTGATGCAAGCGGCCCGTCAAGCAGATGTGGCCGGGGATGGCGAAGGGGCGAAAAGGCTCCTTGAAATTGCCGGTTCGATGTCCGGATCAAGCGACACAACGCCCGCATTACCGCAATCAGCACCGCCAAAGCGACGTCTTCCAGAAGGCAGCACAATCCTTATGGAAGATGACAAGAATGGTGTCGTCTACGAGACGCCAAACGGGAACCGTGGGTACACATCCCCTGCATATTCGACCATCGACCCGGTGAAGGTTGGCGAGATCCTTGAAGGTCAACCCGCAGGTGTCGATCGAGGCACACTCGAAGCGATCATGGCCGACTATGTCGAACCAATTGTGCGCTATCCGACGTTGGCAATTGAAGGTGCTGCCGAGGGCCTGGGCAACTTGCTGGGAGCAACTGGCGACGCGCTGAACGCCTCGCCAATGTTGGCTAACCTGGCACCTGGATCTCAAGGTATCCGTCCCGTATCGCAGATCAAAAGCGATCCGGATGCGTCCGCGTTCGAGCAAGGGTATGTCAGTAGCTTAACCTTTTTGCCTGGAATTGGGCACGCGATTGATTATCTGACTGACCCGGTAGAGACAGACGAGGGCACAATCGTGCCCCGTGGCGGTGGTCAGAATATCAATCATGTAGCAGGAGAAACTGTCGATACTGCGCTTGGATCACTCTTTGGAATCGATCGTAACGGTCCACTTGAACCGCGCAATCGCGGTGAGCGCTTTACGCGAAGAACATTTGAAGAGATAGGCACCTCTGCCGGTCCACTTGCTCTCGGCACGCAACTGGCGAAACGTGGAACCGGCGCGATCAGCCGTGCCGCTTCGAAAGTGGCAAACAAGGAAGTCGCGATGGCGGCGACAGCTGGCGTCGGCGCGCAGACCGCCAACGAGCTTGCCACTTCGGATGGAAAGGGCACATCGGCGTCCGACTTAGCTGGTTCCTTTGCCGGTTCGGCGGGAGTTCCGTTGGCCAACGCCATAATCAAACCACTCCGGAGAATTGCCGCCAGTGTAACCAGCCCACGGGTTGCAGACGATGCAGCACGCCAAATGATAGCCGAAGACGTGATAGACGCCGCTACTTCCGTCAACCATACTGGACAACCCGTCGATACGTCGGATCTGGTCGACAGGCTGCGAACCAGAACCGATCTGGAAAAGATCGTTCCGGGCTATCAGGCAAGTATCGGGGAGCGCACTGGTGATATCGGCCTCCAGACTTTCGCGGAGGATACGTCCGCGAACTATGCCGGGGCCCAGAACCGCCGTCTGCGAGAGAACAACGCAGCTGTGAACGCTCGGGTCGATGAACTGGCGCCAACCGGCGATCCCGCGCGCTTCCGAACCAATTTGGATCAAGGCATCGAGGCGGCACTAATAGATTCCACGCAAGCCGCCGAAAATGCACAGCGCCGTTTCGACGAAGCGCTGCAGGCTATTACTCCTGAAATGACCGCTGCGGGTCGTGGAGCCGCTATCCGAGCCGAACTTCAAAACGCCCGTGACGCCGCTTTGCAGGAGGTTTCTGATCTGATGCAAAGGGCCGAGAGTTCCGGGGAACTGGTGAATCTTTCGAGGCTGCGGCAACGATTTGATGATCTAACAGCGCGGCTAGAAAGCGAAGAACTGAACGCGGCTCGCCGTTTCATGCCGGATGAGGTGCAGACGGTTCACGAACTGGCACCGCCTTCCGCGGATGAAACGGATGAATTGGTCGAGTTGATCATGTCAGACGGTGCGGACGGATCGCCGGTCATGGGTCCGGCCTCTCAGGTTGGCAGCGTCCGTTCAGGATTGGCTGAAGCAAGGCGCAGCCCATCCGCTACCCCGCAGCAGAAACGCCTGCTTTCTACCTATGAGAACGAAACAGAGAATTTCCTGCGGGATGAGCTTAGCGGCGAGAGCATGGAGGCGCTCGACGACGCACGGCGTTTGCGGGCCGATGCCGGGCGCCGTTTTGAAGAACCGGATGCAATCGGGCGCACACTGGCGGAAACAGGCCGCGGCACGAGCGCAACGGATCTGCGGGGCTACCAGCTTCCGGATGAGGCAGTGCCCGGCCGGTTTGTACGCGCCAATGCGGGCGATACGGACTTTCAGCGTTTGATGGCAGAAGCCGGTGATGCGCCGGAAGTACGTCGAGCGATTCAAGATCAACTCGTCGCAGAAGCGCAGCGGCGTGGTGCGTTCAAATCACCAGAGGCTCTGTCTCGGTTCTTGGCCGACTACAATGTACAGCTTGAGCAATTCCCAGAAACGCGCCGAGCACTCGAAGAGGCAGGCGCGTCGAGCAGTATGCTGGATACGGCCACGAAGAATGCCGAAACGCTTCGGCGCGATATCACACCCGGGGGCAAAGGACCGGAAGGTCAATACACACGCTTTGCTCCAGAAGATGCCGTTGGCAGTATCAACAACCTGGTCCGCGGCTCTGACAGCGGCAGTGTCGCCGATCGAACGCGCCAGCTGATCCAACGTGCCGGAGGCACCGAGACAGCGCGTCAGGACCTCAGAGCCGGTTTTTGGCAGTGGATCGACAGCAGCGGCGGTGGCTCCGGAAAAGGCCGTTTCTCAACGACGCTCGAAGGCGAACCGCGCTGGAACGCGAAGGCGATGGTCAACAATCTCAATGACCCGAAGGTGAGAGAAGTTGCCAAAGAACTTTGGCCCGGCGAGGAATTCCGCTCTTTCGAAGTGATTGAAGACATTTTCCGGCAACTGGAGGCCGCAACACCCGGTCGAACAGCCGCAGCCGGCCGATCTGGCACAGCTCAGTCTATGGCGCGGTTAGAGGCTCAGAGGGGCGCTGCGACCACAGCGAGACGAGCGTCTGCAGATATCCGGGCGGTTGGTCAGGGTCGTATGGCGGTGCCTGTCGCACTCACTGGATGGGTTGCCGACGGCTTGCGCAATTTGAGTGTGAAAACACGTCGTATCGCGCTTGAAAAGCTCACGGCATCAGTCGCCAACGACCCGGATCTGCTCGCCAACATCCTGGAAGAATTCAACCCTGCAGAGATGGCCTATTCGAGCCGCTTGATCACACAGAGATACGGTGTGCGGGCGTCTCAGGTTCTCGAAGTGCTTCGGCAGATCAACGAGACGCACCCGGACAACGTCGCCTCCGATGAAGACGAGCTGCTCGATCTCATCCTCGCGGATTGAGTTTACTCCAGGTAACAGATTGGAAAGGAAGACTATGGGACATTTATCGATTTCCCCCATGGAATACCCGGTTATTGGCGGCTCAACACTGGCCGAGATCGTCGAACGTTTTGAGCTTGGCCCAGATGATGAAGCGTCACGCATTGAGACTTGGCGCGGGTTCGCTGAAATAGCTTTGAGGGGTGAGGCGGAAAGGTCTGGGGCAAAGCCGACAGCAGACCTTGGCCCATTACACAAACTCGGCCATGAAGCGTTGGTCTCGATCATCGGAGAATGCCTCCGGCTCGCTTGGGAAAGCCAGAAACCGCGGCGGAAACGTAAACGCGGCATCGATATCGCGCTCTGCTTGTTCGTGGTCTTTCTGGTCGTCGAGGAACGCAAGCTATACCCAGGAGCCAGCGACAATCGCGTTTTCACAAACCTGGCCCAGTTATTAGGTCCCGGGATCGAACCGGACACGATACGGGGCGCGTATAAGCGCGGCCTCCATGTCTATTCCACTTTCTACCGACGCGAAGACGACGCCTCAATTCTCGCGCTCGCCCATCTAAGAGAAACGTTTTTCGACGAGTTCTGGAACGCGCACAAGAGTTCCGAGAAATACCGTGAA
Organism: Ruegeria sp. H9; assembly: GCF_056532915.1. Classification (NCBI taxonomy): domain Bacteria; kingdom Pseudomonadati; phylum Pseudomonadota; class Alphaproteobacteria; order Rhodobacterales; family Roseobacteraceae; genus Ruegeria; species Ruegeria sp. H9. The sequence continues at coordinate 193,715 of NZ_JBQFNX010000005.1, forward strand.
GATCGTGCTTTTTGTCAAAACTCCGGACGCCGAAAACAGTGGTGGGAACAATGAATGGAGATTCGAATGGCAGAGGTGCGAAACGCAGTTATCCCTTGGCAAGAATGCCAGTTTGTATCACCAAGAAATGCGAGCCGCATTCTCGGGCTTCGACAAGGCGCGCTCAATGACCGGATTCGAGCGGGTGAGCTAGAAGCGAAAAGACTACCCGGTGGTCAGCAAATCGTAATCTCAGTCGAGAGCGTAACTCGTCTGGTAGAACGGTCCGAGGCCGTCCAACTGACCGCCGGAAAAGAGGCAAAGCGTCAAAGCAAGACGCGCCCTTTCAGGCTTGTCGTCAATAGCAACTAGGGAACAAAGAAAAGGCGTGTCGCGTCGTTACCGCGAGCACGCCAGAAAGAGATTATCGTGCAGGAACAATACAATACTGATGTCTTCGAAGCAACCCAAAAGACCGTTTCGGACTGGGGTAATAATCCGTTTCGCTATGCTCGCCGCAAAGGTTACGAGCGACTTCTCCCTGTCATTCCACCCGACGCGCAAATTTCAACCTCCAGCAACATAAGTGCCGCAGCGAAGGGAAAATCACCGGGCTCGCGTTTGGAGGATGGAACCTGGGTCGGACGAAATCTTCATAAAACTGAGGCTCGAGAAGAAGACTTGGACAAGTGGAACGATTGGGGCGCTGGTGTTGGCTTGCGTGGCGACGAAACGCTTTTCTTTGTCGATATCGATCACATGGATCCTGACAAGTCATCCCGATTACAGGAACTGGCGGAGCTGCATCTCGGAAAGTCCTTTCCCCGTATTGGGCAATGGCCAAAGGTGGCTCTGCCCTACCGTTCGTCAGCACCAATCACATCACGACATGCAAAGTTTGATGATGCGCCAGTTGACGGCAAATGGCCTGGGATCGACCTAATTTCAGACAATCCGCACCTCGTTATCCATGGCATGCATCCCAAGACCCGCAAGCCCTATGAGTGGCCAAATGGCTTCCCTGCACGCGACGAGCTTCCGGAGGTTACCCCAGAGAACGTTGAAGCGTTTTTTGATGCCGTGTTCGAAGAGTTCCCGGTCAAATCAAATAGGTTTCAGAGAAACTATGAAGGACCAGCGCCAGATCCCAAAGATCTCATGGCTCCAAGTCTTGATGAATTGCGCGAAACAGTCGACAGGATTCCAAATTCTCATGCCTTATACCCTGACCGCGACGATTTCATCGAGATAGCGTACGCGATCAAAGGCGCCGCGGGTCCGGGTAACGAGGATTTCGCACTGGAGCTATTTCGGGAGTGGTGCGACCGCTATGACGGTGAAAACGATCCTGACTATGTCGAAAGTAACTTCGCTCGTGCCAAGCCGCCGATCAGGATCGGCTACAGGAGATTGAAACGTCATGCCGCGATATCTCTTCTGAAACCCGTAGATCTGGAAGAAATCGCCAAGCAAAAGCGGGTCGAAGATAGGCATAGAGAGATGTTTGCGCCTCAGAACACAGAAGGCGAAGATGTCGATAATTCTCTTGTTGCTGGGCGGATAACTCTCGACGATCTGACGAATATCCCGCCAAGACAATGGCTCTATGGGTACAAGATTAGCCGCAAATATACGACGTTTATTGCATCGCCTGGTGGCACCGGGAAGACTGCATTCTGCACCGCGCTGGCCCTTGCCTGCGCCTCTGGCGAAGCGCTCCTTCGGGATATTCCGGTCAAACCTCTCAAGGTCTGGATATTGAATCTTGAGGATGACATGCAGGAAATCAAACGCCGGATCGGCGCGGCGTTGCAACACTATGAACTTGACTCGACCGTGCTGGACTCTTTGCGGGTAAACAGCGGCCGGGACCGCGGCTTCTCGATCGTGAAAGAGAACGGAGATGGCGATTTCGTTGTAGAACCAGACTTCGATGCGGTTGTCTCTGAAATGAATAGAAACGAAATCGATTTGCTGATCGTCGACCCGTTTCTGCGGTCTCATCGCGTCAAGGAGAATGACAACGAGGCCCAAGACGAGGTCATGCGCCTCTATGCTCAGATCGCTGAGAAGACCAATGCCGGCGTTGTCCTCGTCCATCACGTGAAGAAAGGTGGCGTTGCCGGAGATATGGATAGTCTTCGCGGCGGTTCGGCTCAGGGCGCCGGAGCCCGATCGGTGCTGACGATGTCACAGATGTCGGCAGAAGAAGCCAAAAAGCTTGGTATCGACGAAAAACAACGTCGCCTTTATGTGCGAGTTGATGATGCCAAAAACAACATGGCTCCACCTGCTCAACGGGCGGAGTGGATCAAGCTTGCATCCCAGCGCCTCCAAAACGGCGATGAGGACTATCCGGAAGGTGATAGCGTCCAAGTGGCTACACCGTTTGAATTGCCCGAAGCGTGGGATGGTCTTTCCGACGATGCGGAAGCCGAAGCTTTGAAATTGATTGATAAGGGAACTGACGACGGAGAGCGTTTTTCGATCAGAACCCAGGACAAAATTCGTTGGGCAGGTGACCTTCTCGTCTCATCGTTCAATCGAACCAAGGCACAAGCAAGCGAGATACTAAAAGGCTGGATGTCGGCCAATATCATCGAGGTTCGCGAATACAAATCGGTCAAACAGAACAAGACCCGGAAAGGAATCTTTGTAAATTCGATGGCTTTGGTTGATCGCAATTTGACTGATGAGGGGATTTTCGGGTGAGAAATACAGACATTTTGTCCGGGGTTAATGTGACGCCAGTGGAGAAATCCAGTGGCGGATCAGTGGCGCAAGTGGCGCAATTGGTGGCTCTTCCGAACGCTGACCGCCACTGCCACTGCCTTATAGGCAGCGGCGGAGCAGCGGAGCACGAGGGTTTAGTTTCACTGGCGCAAATTTCATTGGCGCATTTGCCCAAGCCAACTGAAGCTACGGACATTCTGTCTGATGCAATAAACCTTAATCGGACGTGTTAGGAATGACGCATAGCAAAAGACACCAGGCGTTTATTAATAGCGACTACTTTAAGGAAGCACGAAAACGCGGCCTACAGAAAGCATTGGCTAAACGAGCGAATGGCCCAAAATGCGGAGCGAAGAAACGCACTGACGGGCAACCGTGCCAACAACCCGTGTCGGAGGAAGGTCTGCGTTGCCGCTATCACGGGGGAGCCACACCAAAGGGAAAAGAATGGCATCGTCGCCAATGGCCGAAGAAGGGCGCTGCTTCATCTCGGTTGAAGGTCAAACAAGTGAGCCTGGCGATCCGGGACAGAAAACTGAAAGAGCGCATCGCTGAAATGACGTCGGAAGAGCTGGAGCAATATGAGATCAGACGGAGAGCCAAGCGTCCCGGAACTCCCGCGGAACGGCAACAAGCCCGAGACGGCCGAAAAGCCAAAAAGCTGATCGAGGATCTCCGGAAAGACGATAAGCCGATCAGTGACGAGATCAGCGCGTTGGACGCACAGATCCGAAGGCTGGAAGACCAGGCTCAAAAACTGCAACTCGACCAATACGACGAAGACGAACTGCCAGAGGTGTTCAAATGACCGACAGAGACGACATCACGCCCGAGGAGGCGCTGACCCGCACTCAGGCGAGGATCAAGACAGAGGGCCTTGAAGCGGCCACTGACGCCGCCTTACTGCTCTTGAGAGACCCAAAGGCACCCGCACAAGCCAAGAGCGCCACGATTAACGCCATATACCGCGCATCGGGCCTCTTTGGCCGCACAGACGACGAAACGCAGCCAGAGCTTTATGAGATGTCGCCTGAGCAGATCGATCGGCAGATCCGCAAGCTGGAGAGGTCAATGCGGACCGCGGCGACTGGGTCGGATGCGGATGGGGTGTTTTCCTGATGAAGATTTTCTAGTCTTTGTGAAAACCGTCATTCAAAAAGAGGTATTGAGTAGATGAGCCCACGCGACGAGTTTAAGCCGTCAGTTGTTCGGAAAATCGCACAGAGAGCAGGCTATCGTTGTTCTAACCCGACTTGTCTCCGACCCACTATTGGGCCGGATGGGGGCAAGAGTACTTCGAGTATAGGTGTCGCTGCGCATATAACCGCTGCCGCAAAGGGTGGTCCGAGATACGATGGTAAATTGACGTCTGGTGAACGATCTTCGCCGGAAAATGGTATCTGGCTTTGTCAGACATGCAGCAGATTGATTGACGTTGACATTTCTAGCTACCCGACTTCTGAACTGTTCGAGTGGAAAACGTTAGCTGAAATGCGAGCCTATCTCGGTTTGCGTGGGTTTTCGGTCGCTGTATCGAGAAGCTACGAACGACTGGAGAAACTGGTGCCGGAGTTGGTAGGTGAAATGCGAAATGACATCATGGACAGCCCGTTTACACGCGAACTAATCGCGTTCAGCAAGAAGTGGGGATACGGTGGGCAAGAACACCCATTTTTTATCTATTTCCACGAAGACCACGAAGAACTGTTGGGTAAACTGAAAGTAATGGTGAATTATGGTGCTCTCTTGGATATACGGTACAACGACGTTTATCGTTACGAAATGGTCGAGGATTTCGTCGAATACCTTCAAATGCCACGATAGTCTCAGAATGCAGTCCCGACATGTTCAATCAAAACCATTAGATGATTGCTCATCTGGTGCGTACTGTGAGCCCTTTTTGACGGTTCGGTCGAATACTGTTGTTGACCGGTAGCTTTGATTCCCAATGCTCCACCCGAGAATGGGGCAGTGCCCGAACTTCCGTTACGTATTGCCGGGCGCCACTGAACCAAGACTTTGGTTGCGCTCTCCGACCAGGTTGGTCTTTCAACGCAAGTTGAAATCCAACGTGCGATACATCGTGAAATCATCACACCAAGACACGGCGCAGTCGTCACACGCGTCTGGTAGCCGTGTCGCGCCGAGGCGCTTGGTTCGTTTTGTGACTTCTTTCGTTACAACCGTTCTGTCGCCACTGACAAGACCGTAGGCGACAAGGAAAGCGTCCCGGCCTACCTTGATCAGTTCGCTATCAGTGAATTTCGCGTCATCGCTTTGATAACCATCACGTAGTGCTTGTTGGACCAAGGCGGGGTCCGCGTCCTCATCTAAAAGTAGCGCTCCCTTTGAGTCTTCCCCCTTGACCCATTCGGCCAAGTCATCGCTACCGCCGGACACTTCTTCATAAATCTCGCGCGGCATCTTGATCCTGCCAGCATCACCTTGAACAATGAGCCATTCCCAAAACTGGGGGATGTGTTCTAACGGGTAGTAAGTATTCTTCGCAGTTATCAAAACGTTGGCATCAATTAGGAACATCAATGCGCCCCGCTTGCATTGGAGAACAGATCACCCTTTTTTCGTTTCGCTTCGTACCTTCTTAACAACGGCTCTACCGCAGATGGTTTCGACCCCAAAAGGTTTGCCGCCTTTGTGTAGGTAAGCGCATTGCCGCGTACGGAGCGATAGACGACCTCCAATAGTGCGTTGCCCAGATTGTGAGATTTCACAACGTGCGGGTTTGGTCCGTCGCTATCTTTCATCTTTTCTTTTTGGTTCTTGAGAGCCGACTGCCAACGCGCGGAATACACCCCACGAAGACGAACATATGCATCTCTACTTAGATCACCTGTTCTATAGAGTTGGTAGGCGACCATCGGACCACTGACAGACCATTTATAGGCAATACCATCGACCACGGCCTCCGCACTCTTGCTATCGTCAGGGTCAAAGTCGGGCATACCCTTGCGGAAGTGCGCCGTTGGCAAAAGAAACTCTCCAGCCACATCGTTGCAAAACCGTTCAATCTTCGCGGATTGGCTCGTCGGGGTAGCGGTGGAGGCTTGACCACTTACTCCGGTCGTTCCAAGCCAAATATGGGCAAGTTCATGCATCAACGTAAAGGAGCGCGACGGTTTGGCCTCTTTTGCGTTAATCACAATGAACGGGGCGACATCATCAGCGATTGCAAAACCTCGAAATACACTGGACGGAATTGTAGAGTGGTGGGAACCGAGATCGGACAACAGCAATACAAAAACGCCGATGTCTTCCACCTCCATACGTAGCCGTTTAAACAGCTTGTCAGGGTCGCCGCGGCGCAATTGCATATCCGTGTAATCGAACCCAAGTTCGTTGGAAATGGATTTTACTGTGGCTTCAACGCTCGTATTTAGATTGACGGAACCTACGAATTCATGCTGCCAAAAATCCTCGTCATCCACGAGGATGTCTTTTACGGCCTCTTGCCGAGCCTTCACATCACGCAACAAAGCGTCCAACATAGCATTTTCGCGCTTTGTACGGCTATCCGGGCTTTGGCGAAAGTCTTGCCCCCTACGTCCGGTGCGTGGCGGTTGTTCCATGTAGAAGGCCAGCAAAGGCCTTTTGTACAACTTGGCAAAGCTATTCAGTTGTGCGCGGGATGGTTCTCTGTCGCCACTTTCAAGTGCCTCCAGCTTCTGGTCAGCTGTCTCACGGACTCCATCGGAAAACAGCTTGCGTGCAGCATCTTCCAACGCGAAACCGGCGGTCTCGCGTGCCCATATCAGGACATCTGGGTTGACTTTAATGGACATAAGTCATGCTTCGCCGTTGGATATTTGTTCTTTGAATACTTGAGATGTAGGACACTTTACAGACGACGCCTAGTGTATAGATATCACAGTCAGCACTGCTTAGCGTTATCGGGTATATTGTGAACCCAGCCTAAAGGAAACTCCCTGATGCCTGCGTGAGAAGCCCCAATGTCTGCACTGTGTCGGGCGAGTCTTTCTTGTGTAATTTGTCTACGCTGAGCTTACAAAAGACAACGCCATTGCACCTTTTAAACATCTGAGGTTTTAGCGCCACCAGCCCAGCGAACGTTGACCCAGACGCCATTTTTACATCAACGATTGTCCGTTCTTCAAAACCCGATAGACCGACGCCCGCCCAATGCCGAGCGTCTTGGCTATCTCCGTTGCGCCCAGCCCCTGGGCCTGCAATTCTAAGACCCTTTCGCGATCTATCGTCGCTCTGCGACCCTTGTAGACGCCCTTGGCCTTTGCTCTCGCAATACCTTCGGCTTGTCGCTTGCGGATCATGGAACGCTCGAATTCAGCGAACGCGCCCATCAGATGCAGTTGCAGCTTTGAGAGCGGATCGTCCGCATCGGGTGAGAAGCTCAGCCGCTCTTGCAAGAATTCAACCGTGACGCCCTTATCGTTCAGTTCGTCCACGATGCCTTTGAGGTCGCGTAGATCTCGCGCCAAACGATCGAGGCTGTGAACGATGACCTCATCTCCCTCTCGGGCGAAGTCGATCAATTCTCGAAGCGCTGGCCGATCACGGTTCGCACCGCTCAGTTTCTCTTCAAAAACCTTTTCACACCCGTCGAGCTCTTGCCTGTCCAAGTTTTGATCTGTCGTGCTGACTCTGCGATATCCGATTTTCATTTTTTCACCATGTCTCGTTTGGCTCTAGACTCGATATAAGAATCACCTCGATAATTGCAAGACACTTATTTAAGACGTTTTTGGCGTCTCATCGCTTCGTTTTGGTGGGGTGTACCCTAACGAGACCGGCGCGTAGCAACTTTTTTCAAAGATGAATTCACCGATTTGTACGGCGTTGTCTGCTGGTTTGTATTTATTTGTCCGGTTTGTCGGTCGGTTCGAAGTATTAAATTCAGTCGTATATCCGTTTGGTGGGATACAAACGCAATACAATGTCTGCTTTGTATGTCGCTGTAAGCCATTGTCAGCAAACAACAAACTACATGACTTGAAGGTTCTCATCTGTCTAAGATTCACGCACAGCAACAAAATAGGAGAACCGAATGCCAGAAAATGAAGAGACTTATTTCCGCCAGGCAGTCGCTGGAGCGCGCGCCTACAAAGAAACCGAAGAGACGGCATCGTCGCTAGAGTGGATCGACGATCTAGAAGGTATCGCAATCAACGGGAGCCACGAATACATGATCAAATCTTTCAGAGAGCTAGACAGGCTTGCAAAATCTGAGAACGAAGAGATCAGTGCGAAGGCGAAAGAGGCGCTCGAATTGGCGCTGGAATTGACCAAAGTCTAAGAGGCTCCGGCTTCTCTGACAGCGTGCGGGGCCCGGGAAATTCGGACCCCGCCCCCTGGGGTATAGACCAATTTTGTGCCGAAAGCCTGCGCACCGGTCGCGAAGAAAAATGCACAGATCTGGAACTTTTGAGCGCGTTAAACCGCACCGCCCTTAGCGACCCTCGCCTTGTGTACCGCGAGGCTGTTTTCAAACGTGGTTATGTTATTTACGCTTTCCTCAAAGCGCTTCTTGAAATCAAGATATTCGGAACAGCGTTTGCCGTTATCGCGACAATCTATCATTAATTCTTCACCAATTTGATATTCCCTTGTTAGCCGCTCATTTGTGCCCGTACAGGCTACGAGTGCTAATAGGACGATTATAGACGCAGATCTCAACATTGCTTTCTCCGCATTGGGATCTCAATTCAGCTGGAAACCGTCAGGGTCGCAATAAGAGCGGGCTAGGAAAAACAGCAGCACAGACCTAGCAAAGCTAAGCAACTTGCTCAACTGCATTGGGAAAAACTGCCCAAACCCATTACTGCCGTTCAGTTTGTCCAGCAAACAACTTTGAGATACTGAGCGCCGGTCCAGATCTTCGTCTCGCCGCAATGAAAGCCAGCAACGAGGGAAAAACCCCCCGTCCGCATCATAGCACGCAATAACGGCAGGCCCGCCCGAAGTGACCATTCGATATTTCAAAGCAAGCCGAGTTCAATGGAAGCACTATTTGCGGCATAGCCAGCATTCTTGATTTCCCGAAGAATGTGCTTGAGGTTGGGCTCGAGGTGCAAGGCTTGTATCGATCCCTTGAATTGATAGCTGAGCAAAAGAACTTGATACAACAGGCTCTGCTTATGGAATGTGTTGCGCACTATGAAATTATGTCAGAGGTTTCGATTATCTCCGATGATCGCGTACTGACAATCACCGATCCAGCAGGAGCTTTCAAAGCCCGAATAAAAAACATCCCACGGACAGAGTTCACTACTCCGTTTCTGCTATCGTTACAAATCTACTTTGAAGCCCCAAACTTGGAGTCCGCAGAAGAGAGCGTCGATGACATTATGGCCCATTGCTTGAATATGCTCGCGTTCACGACAGGTGCTGGATTTCGAAAGCATCGGATTCGCAAGATAATAGACGGAAGCAACCCCTCGGAAATGAGGATGAGGGATGCTCTGATGTGGAGTAAGAAAGTTGAATATGATGATCCACAACCATTTCTTAGAGATGAAAATGCGGCTTCCATAGAGCTCTTGCTGAAGCACGATATACCTCCCGCCGTTGAGCGGGCGCTTCGCTGGTACAGGATAGGCGTTGACGCATCTTCGCCTGACGACCAATTCACCTACTTCTGGTTCGCGCTTGAGATCGTGGCAGAATTCAACAAGCCGACAGAGAAAGTGCATGACAAATGCCCGCACTGTCGAGAACCACTGTACTGCGAGAAGTGTGAAAAACATCCGATGCATCGGCCATATGCAAAACAGGCAATCAGTGCGTTGGTTAAGGAAGCTGCGCCCGACAGTGATGCTGGAACTTTCGATCTCCTCGACAGGACGCGAAATAGCTTGATGCATGGTTCAACGCTCAAAGAAATCGAAGACGCCTTGCCCGATTCAGACGACCATGTGGTCGATGTCTTGGGGCGAATCTTGTGGAAGGCACTGATCATGCAGTTCCCAACAGAGTTGTTCAAAGAACAAGTCGTTATGGGAACACCAGAAACATACGTACAATACAAAATGAGCGCAGTGGCACACGTTCAAACGGTTTTCCCGGCCGACAAAGACGGCTACTTCGATCTGGATTCTAATTCTATTAAGGTGGAGATGAAGCCTCCCGGCCCCCCTCAAAGCGCATTGCCGTCTGTAGTACGAATGACGAAAGACCAATACGACAAGCTCTGTAAGCTATCATATGGACAAAGCGAGCAAAGGGAGATGCTCGAGCGGCTGCGAAGCCGTGCCCAGGAACACCAAGGACACATATTTGTACAAGTCCTCTCAACCGACAGAACCACTATCGATCAAGCAATAGATAAGGAGGAGGATGGGGAGTGGCAAAATCTGTTCCGAGAAATAATCAAGCCATCTGAGGGAAGTGGATCACGCTGAACCATCGTTGCTCGGGCCGCAGTGCAGAAACTTGCTGGCCAGATCAATGGCAAAAAAAAGGGCAGATAGTAAGACTTTGCAAAGCCCGCTTCATGCGCTTCGCCGACCTTGGGACGATCCGCAGCATTTGTCTTTTCGGGCTCTCTGCTGCTGCTGCTGATCGCTGCATAAGCCAGCAATGTCGGCAGGCCCCAATTCGGTTTAACTTTGAAAAATTCGACAAATGAACGGCATGGTTAGCGAGTTAAACGCTCAGCACCTTTAAGATCATTCCGCCGAAGCAGTCGAAACTGCAAATAGCTATCGAGAAACCCCCTCAAATTTCCCTGTTTTTCTCCAAATTTTCATCTGCGAATGATTCGCCAAGAGCGAACAGCCGAAAGGGGCAAGCAGATGTTTTTCACGAACGAAGAGTCGTTCAATCGGTCAGCAGAGAAACGGGCAGAGACTGCATTGATGTGGCTTCACACGTTCAACGCAAGCGAAATCGACGAGACCAGCGGAGCTATGCAGTTCAGCCTTTCGATCTACGATCTCGGACATGCGTTTTTTGAGATCCGTACGATGATGGCTAAGCGCCCAGAAAGTGTGCCACACGAATGGTTACTCAGGCGGGAAGTCGCACTTGCGCGGCGCAACGTTCTGACACGATACCCAAGGCTTCTGGCCACGCATCTCGTGAACGGTGGCTTCGATGCGCTTGAGGGTCTTTTGGACCATTCAACGAAGGTTGAATCCCGTCGGGCTCCGTGGAACGTTACTAACGCGCTGGCTGTGTCTCACGTTCTACAAAACATTTTGCACAACATCCATAACATGCACATGTACGGTCTATTCGACTTTAACAGCGCGCTGGCCAGGCCAAAGACTACGTTATCTGCTCGGACGCATGATCCGGAGTCCAAGTATTTGCATTGAGTTGAGTTTTTAGTAGAGAATGCCTTTTAACATTGGGCCCTCTAGGAGGGTTGGCTTATACTACCAACAGTTAGATTGATAAGTTTCTAGAGGAATATGCCCGTCTTCCTGCAATTACCTTTTTCTAACGGGCAACGAAGTAGTGAGATATCTGATTTGAATAACGAAAAACCTCCGGCTCAGAAGCGCTTCACTTGCCGCCGACCATACGAAGATTCAGATGCAACGGCTTTTTGGACTTGGCTAAAACGGCGATTCAATTTCAGTGAGAAACCCCGCCGCAGATTTCTTTCACATCAGATCGAAACTCTGGCTGGGCGGCTTGATCTTGCAGAAGTAGATCCTCAAGCAAATCCCGAAGTTGCGAATAGGATAATGGCTGTAAGGGCCGCTATCGATGAAGCCCGGCGCGGTCTAAGCCTGGAAAACAATAACCACGCGATGTTTGCTTTGCATGATGCAAGACAGATTTTTGTAGGATTGCAGTCGCCCGAGGAAATGGCCGCCCAGATTAGTGTATTGCAAGGTGAGATAGAAACGCCTCAGTTTGAAGAGCTCAAAGAGTTTATCTCAGAAAATCTGAATATCGCGAAACAAGCCCTCGAAGAGAGTGACAAGAAGACGTCCGTTGCTTACCTCGAGTCCGCTCTGCAGATCCGCGACAATCACGTAGAAGCCCAATTCATAAGCAAATCTAGGCTAAGCTTCATGTTGGCAGTTTTGGCTATCCTGCTTGGGCTAGGAACTGTGGCAATATTATACTTTTTCAAGGATTATTGTGCCCACATTTCGGATGCCGAAACACGTCTCTCAAAATGCGCGGTAATCGCACAAGCGGGTAGTGACGCAGTGTTTAGACCTTTGTGGATGATCGCGCTATTGGGTGCTCTCGGCGCGACACTGAGTTCTATGATGAGTTTTTCCTCGGGCAGAAAAATCCCAGATCTCTTTACGAGCCTCTCATCGACACTCGTCAGGCCATTGATCGGCGCGTTATCAGGTCTCATCGGACTTTGTATCATGTCTTTAGGACTCATCGATATAGGCAACAAGATGTCTGCTCTTTTTCTTATAATCTTTGCTTTTGGGTTCAGTGAGAGACTTGTCCTTGGTGCGATAACCAGGGTCGACTTTCGACTACAGTCCTAATTTATACGAACAGCTTATGACCAAACTAAAATACTCAGTCCTTTATCCTGACAACGAACCGGATGCGGTGTTTTCATCGCTGCCTGCCGCCCGCCGATTTCTTGAGTCTGAGGCCGAAATATATGCAGACTTTCTCAAACTCCTTGGCGAGCAAGAGGACCTAAAATCTCTACCTAGACTTAGGGGAGGCGCCGTTTCGGGTGAACAACTCGTGTCGTCTTTCGAGCGATTGACCGACGCAATTGATGATCCTGAACAGTTTGCTCGTGTACAATCGTCAAACAGTGTCAACCCGATCGCGATTCCTCCTTCGTCGGCCTCATTGGCAGGTCAATTAATTTTAGGCTTAACCAACAATAATCGTATCAATGAGGCCGTAAGCGTCTATCTTTGGTTCGTAGCCAAACGGAAGGTAATATCTTCTCGCAAAAACGCGGTTGTCGACGGCAAGATCGAGTATGGTCAAAAATTGTTAACTGCAGCTTTGGCTTCGGAAGCTCTTCCGTTCCGAAATGAAACCTCAAAACGCATAGCTGGCGCCATGCGTCGTGCGGAAAACCATAGCGAAAGCCTTCGCGAGGAAGTAGAGGCCGCGAAAAAGCTCAATGCAGATCACGAACGGGATTTGCAAAGCTGTCGAGAGGACATTTCTGCTCGCGCCAAAAGGATTGAAGGTATTTTCTTAAGACGAGAGCGCCGGAACAGGCGTCAGTTCACAGATCAACTCTCAGATTTTGAATTAGATCGGGATGAAGCGTTTCAAAAATTTAAAGAACTCTTGTCATTAACCAGTCATACAAACAAGCAGCAACAAAGCACCTATGAAAATGAGTTTAATAACTTGAAGGAGCTTTTTTATTCGCAACTCAGGCTCAGAGCTCCTGTGAAGCTGTGGGAAGGGCGCGCCCAAGAACACGCCAAGAACGCCCGGCGATCACTATTTGCCTTCTGTGGTGTTACGTTTTTTGCTGTCTTAGTTGCCGGGTTAGTACCCTGGGCGTATGGCGACTACATTTCTCAGAGCTTCGTGACAGTGGTGTGTGGTTCCAATGATCCTGCAGACTGCACCCGTGAGTTCTCAGCCAAAGGACCGCTTACTGTGGCAGGCCTGCTTCTCGTGATGTCGTTGGTTCTGTGGGTAATACGTCTTCAATATCGAATATACTTGAGCGAGCGGCACCTTTCACTCGATGCTGATGAGAAGCGAGCATTCTCAGAGGCATATATGGCGATGACAGAAGGTAAAGCAGTTGGAACCGACAATGAAGCAATTGTACTGGCCGCTCTATTTAGACCTACTCAAGATGGTATAATTAAAGATGACGATAGCTCTGTCGATTTGTCGGCCGCAGCGGTTTTGGCAAAGCAGCTCAGTAGAGGTCAATGAGGGTTTGTTGAGATAGGAATCGCCGGATTTAGTCACTGTGCTTAACTGAACGTTACGTGCTGCCCGGGTGCTGCCCAGCGAAATCAAACTATATCCAATCCGTAGGCTGATTAGGTCTAAAGTATTGGTTTAAATTGGTAAATATGGTGCTGCTGGAGAGAATTGAACTCTCGACCTCTCCCTTACCAAGGGAGTGCTCTACCTCTGAGCTACAGCAGCGCTGTGGGCGGGTGATTAGACTCAAACGAAACGCGGCGCAAGGGTGTCTGGACGGTTTTTTTCTACTCCTGTAGAGAAAGGCAATGGCAGACAAAAATTCACCTAAAAAACACGGCAAGTCCGAGGAAACGCGCGAAGACCGTCTAAAGGCGGCGCTAAAAGCGAATATGGCGCGACGAAAGGCTCAGGCCAAGGCGCGAGCCACCTCCGGGGACAAAGCCGGCAAGGACGAGGGATAAGAGCAAATGGATTCGATTCTGGTAACGGGCAATGGCCCGCTGAACGGGCAGATTCCCATTGCGGGGGCCAAGAATGCATGTCTGACGCTGATGCCCGCGACCTTGCTCAGCGAAGAACCGCTGACGTTGACCAATGCGCCGCGTTTGAGTGACATCAAGACCATGACGGCGCTGCTGCGGTCGCTGGGGGCCGAGGTGTCTTCGCTGCAGGATGGTCAGGTCATTGCGATGTCCAGCCATGACCTGAACAGCCACACGGCGGATTATGACATCGTGCGAAAAATGCGCGCTTCGAACCTGGTGTTGGGGCCGATGCTGGCGCGGCTGGGGCAGGCCGTGGTGTCGCTACCTGGTGGATGTGCAATTGGCGCGCGCCCGATGGATTTGCATGTCGAAGGGCTTGAGGCGCTGGGCGCCGAGATCGAGCTTAAAGATGGCTATTTGCACGCGAAGGCGTCGGGCGGGCTGAAAGGTGCTGTGCATGAGATGCGCTTTGCCTCGGTTGGCGCGACCGAGAACATCGTCATGGCCGCCACGCTGGCCAAGGGCACCACGGTGCTGAAAAACGCCGCGCGCGAGCCCGAGATTGTCGATCTGGTCGAATGCTTGCGCAAGATGGGCGCTCAGATTTCGGGTGAGGGGACCTCGACCATCGAAATTCAGGGTGTCGATCGTCTGCACGGCGCGACCCATCAGGTGGTGACCGACCGGATTGAGCTGGGCACTTATATGCTGGCCCCGGCGATCTGCGGGGGCGAGGTTGAGCTGCTGGGCGGACGCATGTCGCTGGTCGAATCCTTCGCCGCCAAGCTGGATGCGGCGGGGATCAGTGTTTCTGAAACCGACAAGGGGCTGAAAGTTTCTCGTAAGAACGGGCGTGTGACCTCGGTCGATGTGGTCACCGAACCCTTCCCCGGCTTCCCGACCGATCTGCAGGCTCAGATGATGGCCCTGATGTGCACTGCCGAAGGTGTGTCCGTGCTTGAAGAGCGTATTTTCGAGAATCGCTTTATGCATGCGCCCGAACTGGTGCGCATGGGCGCGAATATCGAGGTACATGGCGGCACGGCCACCGTAACCGGGGTCGAACGATTGAAAGGTGCTCCGGTGATGGCGACAGACCTGAGGGCCTCAGTCTCGCTGATCCTTGCCGGAATGGCGGCGGAAGGTGAGACGGTTGTCAGCCGGGTCTATCATCTGGACCGCGGATATGAACATGTGGTGCGCAAGCTGGAAGGCGTGGGCGCAAAGATCGAACGGATTAAGGGTCAATGACAGACGCAAGTTTCAAAGATGGCCGCGAGGCACCGCTGAACCTTGGAGCCGAGGATGCCGATGACCTGCGGGTGATTGCGACCCTGACGCAGGATGCGGTTTTCCCGGTGACCGAGATGACATGGCAACCCGGCCAGCGCCGCTTTGCGCTGTTGCTCAATCGCTTTCGCTGGGAAGACAAGGATGCCGCTGCCCGGCGCGGTCGCGCCTACGAGCGGGTGCAGGCCGTTTTGATGTTCGGCTCGGTTCTGTCGGTAGCCAGTCAGGGCATCGACCGCAGCGACAAGGACATGATCCTGTCACTGCTCTCGGTCGAATTCGAGCCAAGCGAGGATGGTGCGGGGCAAATCCTGTTGACCTTGGCAGGCGACGGCGCGATCCGCCTGTCGGTTGAGGCCATCGATGCAACGCTCAAGGATGTGACGCGTCCCTACAAGGCGCCTTCTGGACAAGCGCCCCATCACCCCGAGTGAAGAATAAACGTGGCATCGCTCAGGCCTTCCCGAATCCGCCACGCGGCATCGCGGTGCGGCGGGCAACCGTGTTTGATGTATTCGACATCAGCCGTGTTCTGATCCGATCGATCCGTGACCTCTGTCGGGCGGATCATCTGGATAATCCCGAAAACCTTTCCCGCTGGTCTGCCAATAAGGATCCGGCTTCGGTCCGAAACTGGATCGATAGTGGAGCAATCCTTTGGGTCGCTACGCAAGTGGGAGTGGTTACTGCAGTGGGCGGTTTAAGTGGCGAGGGTGAGATATCTCTGCTCTATGTCGATCCCGATCACGCAGGGCGCGGGCTCGGAGCAGCGCTGCTGCACCGGTTGGAAGAGGAACTGCAAGCACGTGGCGCCTCTGAGGCGCATCTGCACGCGACCAAAACGGCACATTCGTTCTATCTGGCGCACGGCTGGCATGATGTCGGCGACCCGACGGAATGGCACGGCATCCCCCAATTCCCGATGCGCAAATCGCTGCACCCAGCGGCCTAAGGGTTGAGGCCACCCGGCCCGGGCGATAAGACCCGTTGAAACGCTTCCGGAGTCTCTCACATGCCCGCTTTCCTCGATACGACCTCCGCCGATTTCGAACCTGCATTTCAGGCGCTGTTGTCCGCCAAGCGCGAGGACAGCCCCGATGTGGATGCGGTCGTGGCGCAGATCATCGATGATGTGCGGACCCGTGGTGATGCTTCGGTGATCGAACTTACCGCGAAATTCGACCGGCTGGAGCTGACGCCCGAGACCATGGCCTTTTCATCCAATGAGATCGCCGAGGCCGTCGCGCAGGTCACGCCCCAGGACCGCGCCGCGTTGGAACTGGCAGCAGAACGCATTCGTGCATATCACGAAAAGCAGATGCCCGAGGATCATCAGTGGACCGATGAGGCAGGCGCAACACTCGGCTGGCGCTGGTCGGCGGTGTCGGCTGCGGGGCTTTATGTGCCGGGCGGATTGGCTTCATACCCGTCGTCGGTTTTGATGAACGCAATACCTGCGAAGGTGGCGGGCGTAGACCGGTTGGCCATTGTCGTCCCCACACCTGAGGGTCAGGCAAACCCGCTGGTCCTGCTGGCGGCACAACTGTCGGGCGTGGATGAGATTTATCGCATCGGCGGCGCGCAAGCTGTGGCCGCGCTGGCTTATGGCACCGAAACCATTGCGCCGGTCGATAAGATCACCGGCCCGGGCAACGCCTTCGTGGCCGCCGCGAAACGCCGTGTATTCGGCAAAGTCGGCATCGACATGATCGCGGGCCCCTCGGAAATTCTGGTCATTGCAGACAAGGACAACGACCCCGACTGGATCGCGCTGGACCTGCTCAGCCAGGCCGAGCATGACGAAAGCGCCCAATCCATTTTGATCACGGATGACGCAGAATTTGGTCAAGCCGTGACGCAAGCGGTGGAAAAACGTCTTGAGACCCTGCAACGCCGCGCCATCGCCCGGGCCAGCTGGCGCGACTTTGGTGCCGTAATCACTGCGCGCGATCTGGACGAGGCTGCCGCGTTGTCCAACCGCATCGCGCCCGAACATCTGGAACTCTGCGTGGCCGACCCGGTGGCGTTAAGCCAGCAAACGATCCATGCCGGTGCCATTTTCCTTGGCCAGTACACGCCCGAAGCCATTGGCGATTATGTCGGCGGCCCCAATCACGTGCTGCCCACCGCGCGTTCGGCGCGCTTTTCGTCCGGCCTCAGCGTTATGGATTTCCTCAAACGCACCACGCTCAGCCAGATGACGCCCGAGGCCCTGCGCGCCATCGGCCCGGCGGCGGAAACGCTTGCGCGATCCGAAAGCCTCGAAGCGCATGGCCTGTCCGTTTCAGCGCGCCTGAACCGGCTGAATGACTGAAGTGACGCAAAGACCCGGCGCGCATGGCGTTTCTGTGCGTTGCCCATTGAAATTCGTTGTTATAGGTCTGTGCAGACGTAAGGATTGTGACCGTTAAGATGACCCGTATTTCGCATATCGAACTGGACGACCGAAATCTGCCCCCGCCGACACCGGAGATCGAGCAGGAGCGGAAGGTCGCCATATATGATTTGCTTGAAGATAACTCGTTCACGCTGCCAGCGCGCGACGATCGGATGATCCCCGACGGGCCCTACCATGTGCAGCTATCAATCCGTGATAAGCGACTGGTTTTCGATATCGCCACCGAAGCCAGCGAGAAGGCGGCTGAGTTTCATCTGTCGCTTGGTCCATTCCGGCAGGTCGTAAAAGACTATTTTCAGATCTGCGAGAGCTATTTCGATGCGGTGAAAACACTGCCGCCCAGCCAGATCGAAACGATCGATATGGCTCGGCGCGGCATCCACAACGAAGGCAGCCGCGTGTTACAGGAAAGGCTGGAAGGCAAAGCTGAGGTTGATACTGATACTGCCCGCCGCCTCTTTACGCTCATCTGCGTCCTTCATTTTGGAGGCTAACGGGTGACGCCTCTGCCGCAGTCCATTCTGTTCTGTTGCGACCACAATTCGGTTCGGTCACCCATGGCCGAAGGCATCATGAAGAAGTTTTACGGCACCGGCACCTATGTGCAATCTGCTGGCGTGCATAACGATCTGGAGATCGATGGGTTCTGCATCGCAGCCTGTCAGGAGATTGGCGTTGAGCTGTCCCGTCACCGCTCGCGTTCTTTTGACGAAATGGAGCAATGGGGCGATGACCTCAGTTCATTTGATCTGATCGTGGCCCTGTCACCCGCCAGTCAGCGAAAGGCGCTGGAACTGACGCGGTTTTTTCACCTGGATGTCGATTATTGGCCAATTATGGACCCTACCGGACTAGGTGAAACCCGCGAGGACAAGCTACGTCATTATCGACAAACCCGAGATCAGATCATCGCGCATCTGAAAGACCGCTGGGGCGAACCGACGGAGTGACCATGAACCCGACCGTGAAAACTTATTTTGATGCCTTCAATGCCGGTGATGTAGATGGCATGCTGGCCTGCCTGTCGGATGACGTGGCCCATCATGTCAACGAAGGTCAGATTCGCGTCGGCAAAGAGAAATTTGCCGCCTTCTGCGCGCATATGAACCGCTGTTACCGCGAGAACCTGACGGATATCGTGATCTTCGAGGCCGAAGGCGGTACCCGTGCTGCGGCTGAGTTCATCGTCAACGGAACCTATCTGGAAACTGATGAAGGTCTGCCAGAAGCGTATGGGCAGACCTACCGCTTGCCTGCGGGTTCGTTTTTTGACCTTAACGACGGCAAGATCACCCGCGTGACCACGTTTTACAACCTTGCGGACTGGACCAAACAGGTCTCGAATGGCTGAGATTTCGCAGGTCCGCGCAATGACCGGATCGACATTGGTCGACGCGTTGGATGAAGTCGCGCGCCTGCGGATCGACGTATTTCACGCCTGGCCATATCTCTATGATGGCGATCTGAAGTATGAGCGGAAATACCTGCAGTCTTACGTCGATAGCGCCAGGGCCATCGTTGTCGGAGCGTTCGACGGTGATACTTTGGTGGGTGCTTCGACGGGTGCGCCCTTGACGGATCACGCCGACGATTTCGCGGCCGCGTTCGAAGGCTCGGGCCTGTCGCTGGGCGATATCTTCTATTGCGCAGAATCGGTTCTGCTGCCTGAGTATCGCGGGCAGGGCGCAGGCCATACGTTCTTTGATCTGCGCGAAGCCCA
This sequence comes from Ruegeria sp. H9, assembly GCF_056532915.1. NCBI lineage: Bacteria > Pseudomonadati > Pseudomonadota > Alphaproteobacteria > Rhodobacterales > Roseobacteraceae > Ruegeria > Ruegeria sp. H9. Next base: position 213,165 of record NZ_JBQFNX010000005.1, read on the forward strand.
CGCCCATGCGATGGGATTCACCAAAAGCGCCTTCTGCAGTGTAGTACGCCCTGACGACCACCCCATGCGACCAGATCATTTCCGCCCGTTGGATGCCTTCTGGCGCGCGCGGGGATATGCGCCGCTTCCTGGCGTGGTGGCGCTATTCTCGTGGAAGGATCGAGGCGACGATTGCGAAACCCAAAAGCCGCTTCAATTCTGGATTCGGGATTTATAAGCCATCCATGCGCGTCGCGCCGGGTGTTTGAAACGGGTTGTGGCATTGTGAGTTGGCGATGACATGTGCGGCCGAATTTGCCTGAAACACCCTGTGATTGTATAGTTTCACTTATTCAATTGCGCGTTTTCATGGGGAAATTTGATGAAGTCCGTTTTCAATCGCCTGATTCCGGCCTTGGTGCCGCTGACCTTGATCACCGGTTGCGCCTACGAGAACAGGGCCTTTAATGCCGAGCAAACCGTGTTGTCGAATACATCGGGAGACGTTATCGAGCACATTGTAGGGATCGGGGGTGCGTTTGAAACGGCACCAAAAACATTTCAGTCCACCAGCCTGTTGCTTGAACGCGGTCCTATTCGTACGTCGTATTATGCGCTGCAACTTTCAGATGCCTACAAAAGGCTGGGCGACGAAGCAGCGCGCAATCGGGACCTGACAGCGGCGGCACTGATCACTGTAGCAGGCGGTGCCGCGCTTGGAAGTGCGGCCTCGATCTCAGGGAAAGACCTGGCCTTGGTCTTGGCCGGTGGAGCTTTGATCAATGAAGGCGTCAAGTACGTAAACCCTAACAGCGCGGCGCAGGCTTTCTACGTGGCATCCGAGTCAATGGCGTGCGCAAGCGCTGCGATTGCCGCCCATGTGCCCGTGGACACTCCACCTGACATTCGTGTGTCTTCTCTGACCCTTTGGTACATTCGAAAAATTGAGGTTTTGCTGCGCGCGGGATTGAAGCGGGACGTACCGGACTGGAACACGTTGCTCAAAAACCTTGGTTTGACGAGGCAAGGAGCCAATGACGTGGACGCTCTGCGAGCTGGAGACATAAACCTTAGTGCATTGGAAGAAGACTTGGAAAAGTGCCTGAGGCGAGAACCGGTCGAGAAAGGTTAAGCCAAGGCTCTGTACGTCGTGCGGGGGACTTTTCCGTAGAACAAAAAAATACGCCTCTGTTTTTGACTTCAATCCGAAAACTGCCGCCGTTTTGCTGCGCGGATCTCACGAGCATGTTGTTCTTGTCCAACGCGAAATGAATCCTCGACGAAATCCATATGCGTGCGTGCAGCGGTTTCTGCGCGGTCCGGGTCGCCGTCGATGATGGCCTGCGCGATTGCCTTGTGCTGATCAAGCAGTGCTTCACCCGTGCCGTCCATCGAGCGCAGGAAGCGGCGGTTGTAGAACACGCCTTGGCGCGTGAGGTCATAGATGGATGCCATCATGTGGATAAGGGTCGTGTTTTGGCTCGCATCGACAACGGCGGCGTGCAGTCGAAAATCAGCCTCTTCACTGGCATCCTGATCATCATTCTTCCAGGCTCGCTGCATTTCATCGATGATTTCAGCAATCCGTTCCTTGTCGGATTGTGTAGCGCGCTGTGCGGCGAGGCGGCTGGCAAAGGCCTCTTGCTCGCGCCGGTATTCAAGATAATCGTAGAAAGCACTGCCGTGTCGGGCATAGAGAGACAGAAGGGCGGGCGACATGGCACGACCGGTCAGTGGGGCGATAAAGGTGCCCTCGCCATGTCGCACGGTCACCAAGCCGCGATTTTCGAGGATTTGGAGTGCTTCGCGCAGCTTGGGGCGTGAAACGCCTAGGGCTTCCGCAAGCTCCCGTTCAGACGGGATTTTGCGACCCTCTTTCAGGATTCCATCAACAATCATTGTCTCGATTTGTGCAACGACAGCATCGGCAATTGATTCGTGACCAACGGGATCAAAGAGGCTGTTCGTGCTCATAATTCCTGTCCGGTAGTTAGATTAAAGATCGTCGAAGTTGTTTATAATATTTACCACTAGCTTTCGACATTGCAAGAAAAACTACCCAAAAATACGGATACTCGCTGCGCGTATAAGCATTTGTTTTTATTGAGTATCGCAAAATTATTCGAAAATTCTAGGTTATGAAAGGTCAATCTTGGTTAAGAGCCACACCACCGCGGTGTAGCCAAATTGGTAAATAAAATCGTTGACTGAATTACAAGGTAAACAATATTTACCACTTAAGCCGTGCTCGCGGCGAGAGTGACAGCCAGACCACCGGCTGATCTTTACCTTGGAGGAGAACCCATGAAGACCACCCTGACATCGCTTGCCGTTGCGGCCTCGCTGCTGGCAGCCCCGGTTGCCCATGCGGCGGATAAGATGCTGCTGAAGACCCCAATCGCGTTTTCAACCGCTCTACCGGGCCTCGGCTCGCCGATCCCGCGCGTGGCCGAACAGCTGGACCTGATGTCCGGCGGCACGCTGAAGATGAAGGTTTACGAACCGGGCAAGCTGGTCCCGCCGTTTGAAATTCTGGATGCGGTGTCCTCAGGCAAGATCAATTCGGGCTATACCACTGCCGGCTACTGGGCGGGTAAGATCCCGGCTGCACCGTTGTTCTCGGCCGTTCCGTTTGGCCCTGAGGCGGGCGAATACATGGCGTGGCTCTACTATGGCAACGGCATGAGCTTGTATCAGGAGATGTATGATCAGGCCGGTTTCAACGTCCATGTCATTCCCTGCGCAATCATCGCCCCCGAAACCTCGGGCTGGTTCGCGAATGAGATCAACAGCCCCGAAGACCTGAACGGCCTGAAGATGCGCTTTTTCGGTCTGGGCGGTGAAGTGATGCAGAAGCTGGGTGTGGCGACGTCACTGCTGCCCGGCGGCGAAATCTTCCCGGCACTGGAAAAAGGCGCAATTGATGCGACCGAATTCTCGATGCCTGCGATCGATGCGCGTCTCGGCTTCCACAAGTTGGTCAAGTACAACTACTTCCCCGGCTGGCACCAGCAAGCGACGGTGTTTGAACTGATGATCAACAAGGACGTCTGGAACGAAGCCAGCGATCAGCACAAAGCGATCATCGAAAATGCCTGTAAGGCTTCGATGGCTGACAGCTTTGCCGAAGGTGAGGCGATCCAACACGCTGCGCTGCTGGACAACGTTGAAAACAATGGTGTTCAGATCAAGCAGTGGAACGACGAGATGCTGTCGACCTTCCGCGCGACCTGGGAAGAGGTTGCCGCAGAACAGGCCGCCAACGACGAATTCTTTGCCAAGGTTCTGGCCGACATGAACGAATTCCGTGACGGTTATGCGGTCTGGAAAGAGAACGCATTCCTCCCCCGCAAGTAAATTTGCCACTTGCGATTATCCGGGGGCGGCTTCCTTCCGCCGCCCTCGGATCCTTCTGATTTTCTTTATTTTCCCCAACAACCCGCGCGCATTAACGACCCCGCCGCCAAACTCTTGAGGAGGAGACCATGGCTGAGACACAGCGTCATCAGGACGACCCGATTGAAGTCTATGAAAGTATCCTTGAGCATGGTGAGCCCGACCGTCAAAAGCTGGCAGTAGCGATCGACAACGGTGTCAAAGCGGTAGGTCATGTGGTCATGTGGGCCAACCTGTTGCTGGTTGGGGCCATCGTTTCACAGGTGGCGATGCGCTATCTTCTGAACCAGAACTATCCCAAGCTGGATGAGATTCAGTGGCATTTCTATGGTCTGGTGACGATGGTCGGTATCTCGTATGCCTTGGTTACTGACAGTCATGTGCGGGTGGACTTGCTGCACATGCAGCTCAGCCAGCGCGCGCGCCGGATCATCGAGATCATCGGAATTTTCACCCTGCTCGTGCCGTTCATCTATCTGATGATCGATCAGGGCTATGACTATTTCTACGAAAGCTGGAGGGTCAACGAATCCTCGGACAGCCCCACCGGCCTGCCCGCGCGTTGGGCTTTGAAAGGTGTGATCCCGGCCAGTTTTGTATTGCTGGCATTGGCTGCGGCGGCACGGCTGATCCACGATGTGCACGCCCTGTTCGTCAATCTCGACGAGGAACGGCAGGGCAAGGGCCTGCGTCTGATCGTCTGGGCGCTGGTGTGCTTTGCTCTGGTGGCGACCGCGCTGACCTTCCTGGTGGAAACGACCGAGGAAAAACTGGTCATCGCGATGTTCTTGACCTTCATCGCGCTGCTTTTCACCGGCTTCCCGGTGGCATGGACGCTGGCCGGGGTTGGTGTTGCCTATTGCGGTCTGGCCTATCTGTTCGACAACGGCCTGATGAACTGGACCGGGCTTGAGGAAACGCTGACCGGTCTGGACTATCTGACGCTGGGCGCGGTGGTGAACCGGGTCTATGCCACCATGTCGAATGCGGTTCTGGTCGCGCTGCCAATGTTCATCTTCATGGGCCTGATGCTGGACGAATCCGGCGTGGCCGAGCGTTTGATGTCCTCGATGCAGCGCCTGTTCGGCACGGTGCGCGGCGGGCTGGCGATCACGGTAACGATGATCGGCATCATTCTGGCCGCCTCGACCGGGATCATTGGGGCGTCTGTGGTTCTGTTGGGCGTGCTTTCGCTGCCGTCGATGATGGAGCAGAAATACAGCCCCTCATTGGCCGCCGGTGTGGTCAGCGCTTCGGGCACGCTGGGCATCCTCATCCCGCCGTCGATCATGCTTGTCATCATGGCGGACCAGATGGCGCTATCGGTCGGCGACCTATTTATGGCTGCAGTGTTCCCCGGCGTGATCATTGGCGCGCTCTACCTGACCTATATTTTTGTCATCGCCCTGATCAAACGCGACGTGGCCCCAGTACCCGAAGGCGCAACCCGTCCTGACTGGAACGCAGTCAAGGACGTGCTGATTGCAGTCTTGCCGACGCTGGCCCTGATCCTCGCCGTGCTGGGCTCGATCTTCGCGGGTTTGACCACACCGACCGAAGCCTCGGGCGTGGGCGCGTTGGGAGCCACTCTGCTGGCGCTGGGATATCGCAAGCTGACGCTGGCCAAGCTGGTGAATGTGCTGAAAGCAACGTTCAACACCACCGCCTATATCTTCGCGATCTTCCTTGGTGCGACGGTGTTCTCCTATGTCTTGCGCGAACTGGGCGGCGACGCGCTGATCGAGGATATGATCCACGGTACCGGGCTCGGCCCAAATGGCACTGTCTTCATGATCCTGTTCATCGTCTTCCTGCTGGGCTTCGTGCTGGACTGGATCGAGATCACGCTCATCGTTCTGCCCTTGATGCGCCCCATCGTGAACGGGCTGGGCCTGGATATCGACGGCTTCGGTGTCATCGATGAACCTGCGCTGGTGTGGTTCGTAATCCTTGTGGCGGTGACGTTGCAGACCTCTTTCCTGACACCTCCGGTTGGATTTGCGCTTTTCTATCTGAAAGGGGTCTGCCCGCCCGAGATCAAGCTGACTGACATCTACAAAGGGATTATCCCATTCGTGATCCTGCAGCTGACCGGCCTGTTCTTTGTCTTCTTGTGGCCGCAACTGGCCACGTGGTTGCCCTCGGTCGCGTATTAACGGAGGGTAGCGGGATGAACGATGCCGATCTGATCAAGCGTCTTCAGGCCATTTGTGGGCGGCGGCGCGTTTTGACTTCGTCGCGCAGCACCCGCCGCTTTCGCCGGGGGTTCAGATCAGGTGAAGGGGACGCGCTCGCGGTGGCTCAACCCGCCACGCTGCTGGAACAATGGCAGGTGCTTCAAGCCTGCGTTGCCGCCGACAAAATCGTCATCATGCAAGCCGCCAATACCGGCCTGACCGAAGGGTCTACGCCCAAGGGTAGCTACGATCGTGATGTAGTGTTGATCAACACGCGGCGGATGGACGATCTGCATCTGATCAATGAAGGCAAACAGGTCATCAGCTTTCCGGGCAGCACACTGTTTGCGCTGGAAAAGCTGCTGGACCCGATTGGCCGCCAGCCGCATTCGGTGATCGGATCTTCGTGCATCGGTGCCTCAGTCGTTGGCGGGGTGTGCAACAACTCGGGCGGTTCGCTGGTCGAGCGCGGCCCCTCCTATACCGAGCTGTCACTGTACGCGCGGATCACTCAGGACGGCGAGCTTGAGTTGGTCAATCATCTGGGCATGCAGTTGGGTGATACGCCCGAAGAAATCCTGACCCGGCTGCAGAACGGTGATTTCTCAGCAACTGATATCGAGACCGACAATCGCAAAGCCTCTGACACCGATTACGCCCGTCGGGTGCGTAATGTAGATGCTGAAACGCCAGCACGCTTTAACGCTGACAAGTCGCGTCTATACGAAGCAGCGGGCTGCGCGGGTAAACTGGCGGTTTTTGCGGTTCGGCTGGATACATATGCCAAGAACGAAGCAGAGCGTACTTTCTACGTCGGGGCGCATGACACCGAGGCATTCACGGAATTGCGCCGTCGCATCCTGTCCAACTTCAAAACCCTGCCGGTCAGCGCTGAATACATGCATGAGGAGGTATTCGATATCTCTGACCGCTATGGCAAAGACACCATGGTGATGATTGACAAGTTGGGCACCGATCGTTTGCCCACTTTCTTTGCGCTGAAGGGCGCGGTGGACGCGCGTTTGGAAGGCATACCGGTTCTCGGCAATTTTACCGATCGTTTCATGCAGTTCGCGATGCGACTTTGGCCCGATATCTTGCCGCGCCGGATGCGGGCCTATCGGGATCGGTATCCGCATCACCTGATACTCAAAATGCGCGATGGCGGTATCGATGAAGCGCGCGATCTACTCAATGACATGACTGCCGAAGACAAGCTGGATTTCTTTGAATGCGACCTGCGTGAGGCAAAGATCGCCGGGCTACATCGTTTTGCTGCCGCAGGTGCAGCCATTCGTTATATGAAGGTTCATGCAGCCGAAGTGGAAGATATCATCGCCCTAGATATCGCGCTGCGCCGCAATGATGTCGACTGGTTCGAAGACTTGCCAGTTGAGATCGCGGATCAACTGGTCGGCAAACTCTACTATGGCCACTTCATGTGTCATGTTCTGCATCAGGATTACATCGTCAAGAAAGGCGCAGACCCGAACGCGTTGAAGGCCGCAATGCTAAAGTTGCTGGACAAACGCGGCGCTGAATACCCGGCGGAACATAATGTTGGCCATCTCTATGCAGCCAAACCCGATCTGGCAGCTTTCTACAAGTCGATCGATCCCACGAACAGTATGAACCCGGGAATCGGAAAGATGTCCCGCAACAAGCACTATTCGTGAGACGGAACGCTGCTGACCCGTATCCGTTGGATACTACTTGAAGCTGCGGCTGTCCTTGATCTGATCCCAGGCCCAGACGACCTCTTGCAACTGCTCTTCCTGAGATCGGTCACCACCGTTCATATCCGGGTGCAGCACCTTGATCAGCTTCTTGTAGGCTTTGCGAATCTCTGCCTTCGACCAGCTATCTTGCGCTTCGAGGATCTCAATCGCGCGGCGCTCAGTCGGCGGCAGGCGTCGACCGCCGGAATTGGCGCGGCCGGGATTTTTGGTGGCGTTTTCGCCTAGAACCTGATGCGGGTCCTCGATCCCCAGACGTGCCCAGGCACGGGCCTCGGGATCGCCCATCGGTTTGGTCTCACGCTCCCACACTTTGTCCTTCGAACGCTGCGCGTTCAGTTCGGCCTCGGTGGTGCCGTCGAAGAAATTCCACTTCTGGTTATATTCGCGCACATGTTGCTGGCAGAACCAGAAAAAATCATCCAGCACGTCCGGAGCTTTGGGCGCGCGAAACTTACCGGGTTCTTCACAGCCCTCATGATCACAGATTCGCACCGAAGTTTCGGACGCACCTGACATACCCCGACGGCCGCGCGGCTTCTTTTTCTTAGCGCTCGACACGGACATATCGAATCCGAAGGGATCTGACTTTACCATCTGCACAACCTCACGAAGGCATCTTTTCGACTCGGAGGCAGCAGTTTAATCTAAGCAGCCGAAAGTAGAAGAGGGGGACGGCAATTTATTTGCCGTTGAGCATAAAAATGAGCGTGACCGACGAAATCCGTGAACGATTGCAGGCAGCATTTAACCCGCGTGAGCTGGAGGTGGTTGACGACAGCGAGAGCCATCGTGGTCACGCTGGATATCAGGAGGGCGGTGAGAGTCATTTCAACGTCCTTATTCGTTCTGCGGCTTTCGAGGGGCAATCCCGCGTTGCTCGCCATCGCGCAGTACATACGGCATTGGGGGATATAGTCCCCCGTATCCATGCGCTTGCTTTGGATATCGACGTCTGACAGTCGCGGCCTTGGTTCAGATAAGCGACGATCACGTCGCCAATTCTCTGCGGATTTAATCTCGATCAAGGCATCGCGATACATGACCCTCTAATATTCGCCTCGTCGATCTCCGGTTAACCGGAGCGATCAGATTTGCGGATAATGAGGGCTTTTTAAATGATGACCAAAGCCAGAACGTGGTTCTCGGCACTGTCGACAGTTTCATTGCTTTCGGTGGGTGTTGCGTTCCCGGTTCACCATGCTCAGGCGGAACAGCCGGGCCCGGTAGAAGCCATTGAGTTCGACCAAGCCAAGGCGGCACTTGGCAAACGTTTGTTTTTTGACCCGCGCCTGTCTGGCGACACCGAACTGTCCTGCGCCAGCTGCCACCAGCCGGAAAACGGCTTTACCGACGGGCAGGCCCTATCGGATGCCTATGCAGGCAGCCTGCATTTCCGCAACGTGCCGACGCTGATTAACAGCGCCAAGCGCGCCGCGTGGTTCCATGACGGGCGCATTGGCACCAACCTCAACGACGCGACCCGCGAAAGCATCACCGAGACATATTCGATGAACATGGATATGCGTTTGATGCAGGAACGCATCAAGCAAGATCCGGTTTATGTCGAGATGTTCGAAGCCGCCGGATTTGGCGAGCCGTCGAACGGCGGGGTCCGTAACGCCATCCCGGAATATCTGAAAACGCTGATTTCGCGCGGCGCGCCGTTCGATACAGGCGAGATGTCGGAAGAAGCCAAGGCGGGTTATGAGCTGTTCAATGCCAGCGGCTGCAATTCCTGCCACTCGGGCGAGCGGTTCACGGATGATCTGCCGCACAATATCGGCGTGGGCGACAACCCCGATATCTGGGCGACCCCGGAACGTCACATCACCTTTGTGACCATGATGAAGTTCCTCGGCGTCGAGAATTACATGAACCTGCGCGCCGACCCCGGTGCGTATATCCGCACTCACACCGCCGATACCTTCGGCACGTTCATGACCCCCACGCTGCGTGAGCTGACCTATACCGCGCCATATATGCATAACGGCTCGATTGCGACGCTCGAAGACGTGGTGGCCTTCTACAACGCCGGTGGCGGCGACGATGAAAACAAGGATCCGCGCATCAAGCCGCTGAACCTGAACGAGACCGAGCAAGCGCAGCTGGTGGCCTTCCTGAAGACATTGTCCGGCGACCCGCTGACCGGCCCCGACTTCGTCGCCGAGGATATCGATACGGACTATGCGCCGATCGAAAACTGGCAAGACGCGACAAACTGAGGAGTGGACCCATGAAAGACCTTAAGTCTTACCTGTCAGGCACAATCGCCACCGCTGCCCTGTTTGCCGTTCTTGGTTCGCAGGCCATTGCGGAAACCAGTATGGAGATTGAGGCCGGTATCGGCGGCGCAGACCCCGATGTAGACTCGCCGCTGGTGGCGCTGGGCGAGCCGCCGATCCCGCTGGACAACCCGCAAACCGACGCCAAGATCGAACTGGGCAAGATGCTGTTCTTTGATGCCCGTCTTGGCGGGAATCCGTCGACGCCCTGTTCGGCCTGTCACATGCCAGATGTCGGCTGGGACGTCGAGGCACCGATCTCGTTCGGCTATCCGGGCACGACCCACTGGCGCAACAGCCAGACCATCGTGAACTCGGCCTATTACGGCAAGCTGTTCTGGGCAGGTTCCTCGAAAAGCCTTGAGAGCCAGGCCAAATCCGCCGCAGGCGGTGCGGTCGCCGGCAACGGCGAGGCCGACATGATGGAGGCCCGTCTGGCCTTTGTCCCCGAATATGTCGAACGCTTTAACGATGTCTTCGGCGATCAATGGCCGCGCATCAGCAACGCATGGCGCGCCATCGCAGCGTTTGAACGGACCATCGTTCAGACCGACACGCCCTTCGACAACTATCTGCGCGGGGATGATGCGGCGCTAACCGACGAACAGAAACGCGGGCTGGAACTGTTTACCGGCAAGGCGCAATGTTCCGAATGCCATAACGGTGCGTTGCTGTCGGATGAAAAATACTACAACACCGGTGTGCCCGCCTATGACGGTTGGCAGGACGATGGTCTGGCGCAAGTGACCTTCCGGTATGAGCTTTACGCCAAAGGCTCGACCGAAGAAATGTACCGCCACACCAAGGACGACCCCGGCTTCTATTTCCGTACCAAGGAAAAGGCCGACAAGGGGAAGTTCCGCACGCCAAGCCTGCGCTACACCCTTTATACCGAACCCTACATGCATAACGGCATGTTGGAGACGCTTGTGGATGTGGTCGAGTTCTACAACCAGGGCGGCGGCGAGAATGAGTTCTCGGCCAATAAATCTCCGCTGATCCAACCCCTTGGCCTGAATGATCAGGAAAAAGCGGATCTGGTGGCCTTCCTGAAATCCCTGTCCGGTGACGAGATTCTGGTCGAAGAACCTGATCTGCCGGATTACCAGCCGCTTCCCGCGGCAGCAGAGGAGTAAGCGTCATGAAAGATCATAACGCAACCGGATGCAGCTGTTCGGGCGAGGCCAAAAAGGCCTGCACCGTGAACCGCCGCCAGTTCCTGTTCGCCTCGGGTGCCACCACCTTTGCCGTGATGGTGACCATGCCCACCCGCCATGGCCAGGCGGAACAGGTGCCCGCTTTGGTATCGACCTATCCGCGCAAGCTGATCGGCAAACTGTCCGAACTGGAACAGGATGTGCCGGTCGAGTTCTACTACCCGGACGAGGGCGACTATTCGGACTCGATCCTTGTGAAAACCGGTGTGGAAAGCGGCGGCGGCATTGGTCCGCAAAAGGATGTTGTGGCCTTCAACCTCACCTGCACCCATCAGGGCGGGTCGATGTATGACAGCTACAAGCCTGAACATAAGGTGCTGGGCCCGTGCCCGTTGCACCTGTCCACCTATGACGTGACACTGCACGGCATCCTCGTCTCGGGGCAGGCCTACCAATCGTTGCCACAGGTCCTTTTGGAACTGGATGGTGACGATATCTACGCCGTTGGCATGTTCGGCCTGATCTACGGCCGTTACGACAACCTCATTGCATAAGGGAAGCGGAATCATGGCAACCCCGTATTACGTACCCGAAACCAACGTCCCGCTGCCGCCCAAAGGAGCCGAGGTCATCTCGACCGCCTGCGACTACTGCATCGTGGCTTGTGGTTACAAAGTCTACCGCTGGCCCGTGACGGCCAAACCCGGGGGCCCAACTGCGGACGAGAACGCCTTTGGCGAGGATTTCCCCGTTGCACCGTTGGGTGCCTGGGTCGCGCCGAACCAGCACAATATCGTACTGCACAAAGGTCAGCCGCACCACGTGGTGATCATCCCTGACAAGGACACGCAATACGTCAACACCGACGGCGACAGTTCCTTGCGGGGCGGATGTATCGCGCAGAAATGCTATAACCCTCAGACGCCAACACGCGACCGCCTTAAGACGCCGCTGATGCGGATCTATGGCACCTTGATGCCGGTTCCGTGGGATCTGGCGCTGGATGTTGCGGCTGAGGTGGGCAACCACGTGATCGCCAAACTCGGCACCAATGCCTATGGTGTGAAGACTTTCAGCTATCAATATATCGAGAACACCTATGCGATCTCGAAATACGCGCTGCGCCATATCAACACCGCAAATTTCACCTTCCACGACACGCCGTCCGACGTGACCTCGACCCCCGGTTTCCGGGACGCGGGTTTCGACAACTTTGGTCCCTCGTACGAGGACTGGCGGGATGCGGAAACCCTTCTGGTCTGTGGCACCGACCCGTATGAGACCAAGACTATCCTATATACCCAGTGGATGATGAAGGGGATGCAGAACGGTCAGAAAGAGATCTATCTGATTCCGCGCCGGTCTGCCGGTGTGGCCCATGCTGAAAAGATGGGTGGCCTGCATATCGACGTTCTGCCCGGCACCGACCTTCTGGTCGTCAACGCCATCGCCCGCGTCATCGTGGAAAATGGCTGGGAAGACAGCGACTGGATCAAGAAATGGGTCAACAACAAATGGGAAAGCTCGTCGGGCTTCGGTCAGGGTACGCGCAACACGCCATGGCAGTGGCGCACGACCTGGGGCAAGTTCCAGACCAAAGGCTTTGAGGATTGGAAAGAATGGCTGCTGTCGCAGGACGAATTCGCGCCTGAAACCGCTGCAGCCATGGCCGAGATCGACGTGCAGAAAATCTATACTGCCGCCGAATGGCTTGCCAAGCCCAAGGCGGATGGCACCCGGCCCAAGACCTCGGTCATGATCGAGAAAGGGTTCTACTGGTCGAACAACACCGGCAACACGCAGGCGATCTCGGCTCTGGGCATCATCTGCGGCTGTGGTGGTCGTCCGGGTCAGGTGATTGGCCGGGCCGGTGGTCACCAGCGGGGCGGCGTGAAGGGCGGGAAATACCCGCGCAACAAGTCGCCCGAGAAACTGCCGGGTCGCCGTCGCCGCGCCATGGATACGGACCGGTATCTGATTGCAGGTCATACCCGTATGGCCCATGTGATCGGCACCACATGGATTCAGGCGATGTGTGGTTCGCAACAGTTAGCTGACAAGTTCGAGGAACTGACCGTCCGCAACCCGCATCAGATTGCGTCTTTCGACAAGCAAGAAATGATCGACACGCTGAAGGCCCGCGCCGACAGCGGCGGTATGGTGGTCATCAACCAGGACATCTATCTGCAGGATCCGATCGGCAACCGCTATGCCGACATCGTGTTCCCTGCAGCGACCTGGGGCGAAGAGGACTTTCTGCGCGCCAACGGCGAACGCCGCCTGCGCCTGTATCAGAAGTTCTATGATGCGCCCGGTGCGGCCAAGCCCGACTGGTGGATCATTGCGCAACTGGCACAGCGGATGGGCTTTGACGGGTTCGACTGGCAGAACTCGAACGAGGTTGCCGAAGAGGCCGTGCGCTTTACGCGCGGGTCGCGCAAGGACTTCCACGCGGTCTACCGTCTGGCAAAGAAAGAGGGCAAGGGTCTGCACCATAAGGTCCGAGAATTCGGCACCGATGGTGTGCAATGCCCGGTCATGCTGGATGCCGACGGTGTCACGCTGATTGAAACCAAGCGTCTGCATGACACAACCCGCACGCTGCCTGATACCGGTGCGGCTGGTGCGGATGTATTCAACAAGAAGCTGACGCACTTCAACAGCCAGACCGGCAAGTGCAACATCCAGAAATCGCCGTGGGGCCTGTTCTCGGATTACTGGGAATGGCTGAAACCCAACAAGGACGAAGGCGAGTTGTGGGCCACATCCGGTCGGATCAATGAACGCTGGCAGTCCGGTTTCGACGACCGCCGCCGCCCGTATATCGTGCAACGCTGGCCGGAGAACTGGATCGAGATTCACCCCGACGATGCGGCTGAGCGTGGCATCGAAAGCGGCGACTATGTGATGGTCTATTCGGAGCGCGTTCCGGGTAACAAGCACACGCTGCTCGGTGTGGAAGGCGACGACTTCCAGTTCTCGAAACTGATGGAGAACGGGCATATCGAACTGACCAAAGCGGCGATCACCGCCGTGGCCATGGTTACGCCCGCCATAAAGAAAAGCGTCGTTTACATGGACTTCCTGCACATGCAGCAGCCCGCCAACGCGCTTGAGGGCCGGATCGTCGACTGGATCAGCGGCAACTACAACTACAAGATGGGCGTTGCCAAGGTCCGCAAGCTGGGACCGAGCCCCTACAAGACCTCGTTTCGCACGATGTCCTTCGCGCCGCGCGACATCGCCTGACGCTTTTCCGGGGGGCGGACGCCATGCCGCCCCTCGGGTCCGGTCCCGCTGCAGAAGGGACCACCTGGAAGGCAGGCTTCGGTTGGGAAACCTGTCTTCCACATTCACCCAACCCGTCCCAACGCAAAACATGGCAGACCTGATATGAACATGCATTCAGATACCGCCCTGCGTGACGAGGCCACCAGCCTGTTCTCCGACTACGCAAAATCCGATTATGACGTGATCCGCCTGCGCGCTATTCAGGCCCTGACCGCCATTGGAGCCAGCAACAGCCCGGCCTTGGTCGAGGCGTTGCTGGATGATGACGAGGACGTCCGTCAAGACGCAGCCCAAGCGCTGGGCGCGCTGGGCGTAACGGAGGCCGCGCCGCAACTGCTGGAAAACTTGATCCATGATCCCTGCGGTGAGGTGAAACTGGCCTGCGTCACCGCCTTAGCACAGCTGAACGCCAAGGACGCCACGCCGTACTTGCGCACCCTCGTCACTGGACGCGGCGAGGATATCACGTGGGACGAGGACGAGCTGCATCAGGATGAATGGGACGACTGGCTGGATACTCAGATCGCGGCGATCAAAGCGTTAGGTCGCATGGGCGATGCGGCTGCGATTGAACCCATTGTCATGGCCCTGATGGACGAAGACGGGCAAGAACTGGGGGATGTGGCCTGCGAAGCGCTGGGCCAGATCGGTATGCCGTCCGTGCCGACCTTGGGTGTGTTCGCTCAATCCTCGAACCGCCGTCTGCGTCACCGCGCTCTGCGCACGCTGGCCACCATCGGAGGACCCGAGGCCGAAGCCATCTTGCGCAAAGCCACCACCGACAAGGACGGGGCCGTGCGTCTGATCGCATATGAGGCGCTGATGCCGAACGACCCGGCGCTGGTCGAACAGGCCCTGACAGATGCGGTCGAGGATATCCGCATCGCAGCGCTGAACCAGTCCGGCCTTTCCGAACCCGAACTGCTGGACCGCATGATGCGCGACCCCGGCGCCAAGGTGAAACTGGCGCTGATCGACCGGCTGGACCGCAGCAAGCCTATCGTTGATCAAGACGACCTGCGCTGGCAGGTGCTGGATTTCCTCGCAACCGGACAACAGCCTGAGGTCTCGGCGCAGGCGCTGGGCCTGCTGGCGGCGTTGGCCCCGCAACTGGTGGCAGATCGGCTGAACGCGCTGTTCTCGGTCGAGGCGGACGACCTCAAGGCCGAGCGTATCCAATGGGCCATCGTCGACGCGCTGGCGACCTCGCCCCTGCGCGAGGCGGCAGAATGGCTGCAACGCGCCTGCCGCGCGCCCTTCCGGTCGGTGCGGCTGAAGGCCGTGGCCTCGCTGGCGATGATTGTTACTGACACCGACCGCCCGCATGTGAACCAGCAGCAGGGCCGCGAATTGCTGCTGTCATTCGCGCTCGCCCCGATGAGCGTGGTCGAAGACGCGCACGAGGAAGAGGCCCCGCAAACCGACATCGCCGCGCTGGAAGAGGCAGGGCTGGATGTATCCGACGGTGGTGAAAACGGCCCTACCTCCAGCCTCGGCGCGATCCTTGGCCATGACGCTATCGCGGCAGAGATGAAGAAAGAGGCCGAGGATGATGACCTGCACCCCCTGACGCCACGCGAGCAGGCATTGTTGGTCAAGGCCACCCGCCATCCCAAACGCCGCCGCGTGGCGTTGGATGACAATGCCGAAGCCTTGGAGCGTGAGACCCGCATTTCGGCCATCCGCCTGCTGGGCGACATCACAGATATGCAGATCATGCTGGCCCAGATCGCGCAGGACCCCGAGACCGAGATCGCCGCGCAGGCGCTGGCGGCACTGGGCTTGTCGGTCGCGCGCAACGGGTCCGAACTGAACCAGTCGCATTTGATCGAGCTGATCGCACAGGGGCTTTCGCATACCGATGCCAATCTGTCTCTGCAAGCGCTGAACCTGCTGCAACAGGCTGACCTGCCACCGCAGGATGCGCTGCGGGGCAAATTGCGGGCAATGCTGAAAACCGGAGATACTGCCTTTCGTATCGACGCCATGCAGATTCTGACCCGCTGGGACGGGACGGCCGATGTGGCGCGCAGCTTGCTGGACGATGTCTCGGCCCCGGTACGGCAGGCGGCGATGCGGCTTTTGTCTGAAACGGCCCCGGATCAGGCAGGTGCGGCCATCGTACCCTTCCTTCTGGCCAATCCTGAGCAACGGATCGTGACCTATGTCAATGACAGCACCCCTGCCTTGGTGTCCATTGGGCGCGAATTGTTGGCCGGATTGCGCGACGAGAATCGCCGCGCCCAGTGGCCGGTGTTGATCAGCGCTTTGGCCGACCTGTTGGGAGACCCCTACCGGGCGGTCTGAAACCGGAGGGATAGATGGCGATTTCGCTGAAACTAGGCGCGGCGATTCTAACGGGGGCAATGGCTTTCGGTAGTGTCGCACTGGCCGAGGAGATCCCCGAGGTTGCCGTAGTTCATCAGGTCATCAACCTGAACGCCGACACTCCGGCGCATGCATTTCGGTTCGAACCCAAATTCCTGCAGGTTCCCGCTGGGGCGACTGTGCGTTTCAAAGGCTCGACCGGGCGGCACACGGTCACTGCCATTCCTCGAATGATACCCGTGGGCGCGCGCGTCTTCGAGATTCGGGGCAAACCCGAACTGGATCTGACTTTCGAGAAAGAGGGAGTCTACGGCATCCGTTGCCGCGTTCATGGGCGTCACGGAATGGTCATGCTGCTGGTAGTTGGTGATCCAAGCTCGAATCTCGAAGAAGCCAAGGCCTATCTACCTAAACTTGGAGAGGCCGAGCGGGTCGGTTTCGAAGAGCTCTTTGCGTATATTGAGGCCCAAAATGGCTGATGGATGTGCCTGCGACCACCATGCTCATATGTACCTGACCGTAGATGACGCCCTAAGGCGCGGTTTGTCCGTGGCCAACCCCATTACGGATACCGAAACACTACCGCTGGTGCAGGCTATTGGCCGGATACTGGCCGAGAATTGCGACAGCAAGGTAGACATGCCCGCCTTCGATAACTCGGCCATGGACGGCTATGCCGTTCGCAGCGCCGATCTGGGCGAGGGGCCTGTGTTCGAACTGCTAGTTGGCGGGCGCATAGCCGCCGGCGATAGCGGCGCACACGATGCGCCGGATGGCAGTGCCTTGCGTATATTCACAGGAGCGCCGGTGCCGTCCGAGTTCGATGCGGTATTAATGCAGGAAGACTGTGAGTTTCAGTCCGATCGCATCCGGTTCAACCGCCGTCCAAAATCCGGTCAGCATATCCGTCGCGCGGGCGAGGATTTGAAAGCTGGTGCCCCGATCCTGCGGCGCGGGTGTGAAATTTCCGCGCGTGAGGCTGCCGCGTTGGCCTCGGCTGGTTATGGCGAGGTGAAGGTTTTTCGCAAGCTCAAGGTCACGATCTTCTCGACCGGTAGCGAGCTTCGCCAGCCGGGTGAAGCGCTTGGCCCCGGACAGATCTACAACTCGAACCGCTACATGCTGTTGGCTTTGCTGGATAAACCCTGGATCGAACTAGCCGACCGAGGCCCGGTCGAAGATGATCCGGTGCTGCTGAAGCAGGTCTTGAGGGATGCCTGTAATAGCTCGGACCTGATCATCACCACGGGCGGTGTTTCGGTCGGGGACGAAGACCACATGCCGCGCCTGTTCAGTGAAATCGGTGGCAAAACCGAGGTGATGAAAGTGGCGATGAAACCCGGCAAGCCGATCATGTTCGGTTGTCAGGGTGATGCGCTTTATGTGGGCCTGCCAGGAAATCCGGTTTCGGCCTTTGTTACGTGGCAGATCATTGGTGCGCGGATGATGGAACGCCGTGCCGGTCTGCATCGGAACGAACGCACCCCCGAGCAGGCGGTTTTGGCAGAACCTCTTCAACGCCGCGCGGGGCGGCGTGAGTACCGCCCGGTAAGCATCGACGGATGTACACCGAATGGCGCACCGCGATTGCGCCTGATGGCCGGGTCTTACAGCGGGCGCGTTGCCCTTCTTGCACAGGCCGATGGTCTGGTAATTATTCCGGCAGAAACTGAGAAGCTGCCAGCCGGAGAAGCTCTGGAGTTCCTTCGATTCTAGATGGATCCCGATGCGCTTGAGGTATCAAATTCTTTGGTCAACGAGCGCCCTTTGCTGTCGATGGCGCGCGGCTGTAGGCCTTTGGTGCCGACCTATGTCGGGACCTTTGGGGATCGCCGAATGCTCTGTCGCGAATGTGCGCGCGACGGGCAGCTAGGTGACGTCCTTGAACATGTAAGTGGTCGGCTCCAGCCGATCCTCAAACGGGTTTCGGCAATAGTTCGGGATCTCTCCGGCAATCTGAAAACCCATCGACTGATACAGCAAGCGTGAAGGATCGCTGCTACGGGTGTCCAGCACCAGCATCGTGCGTTTCAATTCCTGAGCACGTTCATGCAGTGCCTCCATCAGCGACCGACCCAAACCACGACGGCGAGCCTGCGGATGAACCAGCAGCTTTGCCACATCCGCGCGATGTGGCTGGTTTGGCATTGCGGCGGGGATCAGTTGCACCGTGCCCAGAATGCGTCCGTCACCATATGCGACAAACAGATCGAGTGTCTCCGCGCGGAGTTCGGGCTGCACCCTGTCCCGCCAATAGGCGCGGGCATCGTCCCGCGAAAAAGGAAGGATGAACCCGATACTGGCACCGGTATGGACACAGCGGTGCAGGATATCGGTCAGATCCTCAAGCGCTTCGTCGAAATATTCCTGTGGCAATCGCGTAATCATATCAGCACCAACAGATAGCGCGCACCGCGTTTGGGTCCGGTTTCGAACTGCGTTGGCCCCGACAGGTGATAGCGAAGGCAGTCGCCGCCGCTGAGCGCATGGGCAATCCCGTCCACTGTCAACGTTAGCCCTCCATCAAGTAGGATCAGGTGGTGCTCCTGTCCCGGCTTGGGCGGAGTATCGTAGGTGATGACAGTACCTGGGGGCAAATGACCTTCCATTACTTCCCCACTGAGGCCAGTCGCCGGTGGTGAAACCGAACGGCGGGTAAACCCGCTTTCGGGGTCATGCCATTCAGGCTGCTTCTCGAAAGGTACTTTGGGATCGAAACTGTCTTCGACCATCATCAGCAGTCGTGACATGGGCAGGCCGTATGCCGCGCATAAACAGCCAAGCGTTTCAGCGGTAGGGCTGACATCACCGTTTTCCATTCGCGACAGAGTCGCCCGGCTGATCCCACTTTGGTCTGCCAGCTGCTCAAGCGACCAGCCATGACCCTGGCGCAGCTCGTTCAGACGCTTAGCGAGGCGGTTTGATAGTGTGTCGAGCATGGCTCACATATGGGAATCAGTTACGAATATGGGAATATTACCTTGCTTTACTTCAAACACAATAGAAAAAGGGCGCAGAAATCTGCGCCCTTTTGCTGCTCGGGTATCGGACTGGATTACTTCCAGCCAACTTCATTATAGATTTTCTGTGCCTCAGGGATGTTTTTGGCGGCCTCTGAGAGGTTCACCTCATCTGCTTTGAATTCCCCCAGAGCGGCCACGTTCTCAGCCAGCGCAACGCCTTCGACAGCGGGGTATTCATCGTTTCCGTTCGAGAAGTAGACCTGCGCCTGATCGCTTGCGAGATACTCAAGGAACTTAATCGCGTTTTCTTTGTTCGGCGCGTTTGCTGCAACACCCGCACCCGACAGGTTCATATGTGCACCTTCGGCGTCCTGTGCCGGGAACTGCACGCCGATCATCTCGATATCCGCGCTTAGACCCTTGACGTCTTTGCGCATAGCGCGGGCCATATAGTATGTGTTGGCAACCGCAATCTCGCACTCGCCTGACACGATGCCGCGCAGCTGGTCTGTGTCACCGCCCTGAGGTTCGCGTGCCATGTTGGCGGCGACACCTTCAGCCCATTTCCTGGCTTCTTCCGCGCCGTGATTTGCAATGATCGATGACAATAGTGTCTGGTTATAGATATTGCCGGACGAGCGAATGCAGATCTGCCCTTTATACTCCGGTTTTGCCAGATCCAGATAGGTTGCGGGTGGGTTGGCGACATCAGCCTTGTCAAAGAAGATGATCCGTGCGCGCTGAGAAAAGCCGTACCACTGATTGTCTTCGTCCTGAAGGTTTGCCGGAATACGCTCCTCTAAGATTGCGCTCTCGACCGGCTGCAGGATGCCTTCGCTCTTGGCGCGGGCCAGGCGCGAGCTGTCGACCGTCAGCAGGACATCAGCGGGCGAATTCGCGCCTTCTGCTTTCATCCGTGCGATCAGTTCGTCGGCCTTGCCTTCGATGCGGTTGATGGTGATGCCGGTGGCCTCTTCGAAGTCGGAATACAGGCGTTCGTCGGTGTCGTAGTGGCGCGAGGAATACAGGTTCAGCTCGCCCTCGGCTGCGGCAGAGGTGGCGATCAGGGCCGTCAGGGTGGCGGCAAAGCAGGTAGAGGATTTCAGCATCATTTGTCCCAACATTGAAAATCGTGACGGGAATTAACCCGACTGATTTGGTCAATTAAACGATTCTCGGTGGGATGCAAGGAAATCCGACAAAATTAGTTGGTCAAAACGTCGCTGAACTTACCTTGCCGGACGGCCCCTTCAGGATTGACGCCGCCTACTTTGTTTTCTTTCGGGTTGCGGTGGGACGGGGGACGGTGCCGGCTCGGGGTCCGGATCGTCGCTGAGCACCGGTTCTTTGGTCAGCATCGCCTGAGTTACCGCTTCCATGTATTTCTGCAGCATGACCGGCGGATCGGCTGGGGCCAGTTTGATTGACAGCCTGCTTGCGCCTTCCTGATTATAGGCAT
The DNA here is from genome assembly GCF_056532915.1 of Ruegeria sp. H9. NCBI lineage: Bacteria > Pseudomonadati > Pseudomonadota > Alphaproteobacteria > Rhodobacterales > Roseobacteraceae > Ruegeria > Ruegeria sp. H9. Next base: position 233,936 of record NZ_JBQFNX010000005.1, read on the forward strand.
AGCGCGAGGAATAACTTGCGTTGACCTGCGCCGCCACGGGTCCCCAGCCACCTTTGACCGATGCGCTGCCTGATTTCTCGGTCTGTTTGGTCATCGAGATCGCCATCTTTACCTCGATCTCGGCCTCTTGCACCGCATAGAACGCGGGCAGGAAACCCATCGACACGAGGCTGAATTCCTTTGGGGGACCATCGGGGTTGGATAGGTCGGGAAGCTGGATCTTCTGATCCGCCATGTATTTGGCGATATCAGTCGAATGTCTATCCAATTCAGTTTGCGACTCTGCCACGGAAATCGCCAGTTTCTGAACCATTTCCGCGAAAGGGACGTTTAGCAGTTCCTGCCCGATACTCATTTCCAATCTCCTTTGTGAATTCAGTCTCTATCAATAATCTTCGTTGCGGACCGTCTTTTGACCGAGAACGAGACCTTCGCTGCGTTCTGGCTGACCGCCTGTTTCTTCGCGTTTGTAGCGAACTGGGCTTTGTCGCCATCCCGACCAAGCCCAACAAAGGCTTCGACCTGGACATTGTCGATGGTGAAATCGTCGCTGCCGTCGGATCCTGCAAGGATCTGTTCGCCCAGGGCCTGCGAAAAAACCTGCGCATCCACGATCTGCGTATCTTTGTCTTCAACCTCCATTCCGCTCTGGCCTCCGGCCATTGGGTTCACCACCGGAGAACCCGAGCCCATCAGCATGCCACCGCCTCCTTCTTCCAAATCGTCGATCTGGTCTTGCAGGTCCTGGATCGTCTCCAGCAACACGACCTCGCGCGCCTCCAGCGCGGTCAGGCGGTTTTCCAATGACTGAAGCAGTGTGGTGAAGGCCTCGGGCAGTTCGGTGATGCGCACATCTATAGGTTGTTTTTTGGGGGTCTTGTCCTTTTTAGTCGCCATCGACCCCTCCACCAGAACCACCTTCATCCACCGGTCCCGGCGCGAACCGCATCCGCATGGTCGACGCGCTGCTTGCATCGAGCGTATCTGTCTGCGTCAGTTTTGGCCCACACAGAAACGCGCCAATGATCCCGCGTTTGCCTTCTTCTGTGGTACTGGTCATCTCCATGACGACCTTCAATTCTACATCGACATCCTGCATGTGGTAAAAGACTGGCGGAATGCCCATCTCGCGCAGTTCCTGAGGATAGTTCTTCAGCGCGTTCAACTGATCCAGACTAAGCTGTTCGGCGGCTTGGGCCACGCTTCGGCCTATATCGGCCACCATCTCGGTCAGGGTTGTTCCTAATAGCGTATCCAGATCATCGTTGGCCAACCCGACCTCCCTTCTAAAAACAGGGAAAGCGTAGCATGAGACCGTCTCATAACAATACTAAATCTCAGAACCGGACTTTCGGAGCGATTTCCGGCACTTCCGCCGACACGAAAGGGCGCTAGAAGCAGGGCATAAAAAAACCGCGCTCGAAAGCGCGGTTTTTTTAATTAGGTTCGTGCAGCCCTTAGCCCTGGCGAGCTTTGAACTTGCGCTGCGTCTTGTTGATCACGTAGACGCGGCCTTTGCGACGCACAACCCGGCAATCACGGTGCCGGTTCTTGAGCGAGCGGAGCGAGTTCTTGACCTTCATGGGTCTGTCTCCAATCTGCGGCGCCTTCATCAAAGACGTGGCCAGCGCCTGGGTTAATCGGGTGCCCCGGAAAGACCAGAGCAATGAATTCATGGTGGGCGGTACAAGGATCGAACTTGTGACCCCTTCGATGTCAACGAAGTGCTCTACCGCTGAGCTAACCGCCCATGAAACCGTTGCGTGACCTGCCCCATAACGAAATGGGGCGCGGAACCCCGCGCCGGTAGCGGGGTCTATAAAAGGAGTCGTTGGGGGGATCAAGGGGTTTGGCAGAACTATTTTACGGTCTATGTTGAGTGCGAACAACGGAGAGCCCATGCCCGACGCCGCCACCAATGCAGCCTATATTCTGGATATGCCCGCAACGCGTACGTCCTGCGTGGTATTTGCCTCGCCCCATAGCGGTCGGACCTATCCCGAGTCTTTGTTGAAGCGGTCTGTTTTGAACCGCAATATGATTCGGTCCTCCGAGGATGCGTATGTCGATCAGCTTTTTTCCTCAGTCGCTGAATTCGGTGCACCGCTGCTCGCCGCGGCCATGCCGCGCGCCTATCTGGACCTGAATCGCAATTCGGATGAATTGGACCCCGCTTTGATACAGGGTGCGCGTCGTCACGGACATAATCCGCGGGTTACCTCGGGCCTCGGGGTGATTCCCCGCGTGGTCGCCAACGGCAGGGCGATCTACAGCGGCAAGCTGACTATGGATGAGGCGCGCCTGCGGATCGATACCTATTGGCGTCCATACCATACTCGTCTGAAATCTCTGCTGGCGGAATCGCATCAGATGTTTGGGCAGGCCATTCTGATCGATTGCCACTCGATGCCGCACGAGGCGGTGGCGCTGGCCGGCGGCTCGCGCCGGGCCCGACCGGAAATCGTTTTGGGCGATCGGTTCGGTGCGGCCGCTTCCGGTGTGATCGTTGATCAGATCGAGGCCGCTTTTGCCGACGCGGGTCTGAATGTGGCGCGCAACACGCCTTTTGCTGGGGCCTACGTCACCCAGACCTATGGTCGACCTGCCCGCCATCAGCATGCGGTTCAAATCGAGATCGATCGGTCACTTTATATGAACGAGGAAACGATCCAGCCGAACGGCAACTTTGAGGCGTTGCGTGATGTGTTGCGTAAGGTCACCGCGCAGATCACCAGTATCGGGTCCGATCCAATGTCACTTGCCGCCGAATAGACCTAGCGCAGCGCACGACCTTTTACGATTGCATCACTGCCGAAACGGCGCCGGATTTCGTCCGTCGCACGTTCGGCCTGTGATCGGCGTTCTGCACCGGGATCCAGAAGGTCGCCCGAGATATCGGCCTGATCCTCTGAACACAGGTCAGACAGGCCGCATCCCAAAAGGCGATAGGGACCCTGATCGCCAACCTGATCAAATAGCCCACGAGCGGTGCGATAAATCCGATCCGCTATCTGAGTCGCATCGCGTAGTGATATCCGCCGGGTGATGATCTTGTGGTTGGCCTGTTTCAGCTTCAGCGTCACCACTCGCCCAGCCAATCCCTTGGCTTTGGCCCGGTCGGCTACCTTTTCAGACATACGCCACAGATGCCCTTCCAGAATTTCAAGACTGGCGGTATCCTCGAAAAAAGTGGTCTCATTACTGATCGACTTCATCGGCTCATGGGCCGATACGCGCCGTTTGTCCTGCCCTCGCGCCAGATGCCACAGACGGTAGCCCATTGATCCGAACCGCGCGGTCAGCGCCTCCTGATCCCAGCGCAGAAGATCAGCAAATGTGCGAATCCCTGCGCGATCCAGAGATTCCTGCGCCGCCGGACCAATTCCCCAGATTAATCGCACCGGCCGGTCATGCAGGAAATCAGCCGTCTCGGCCTTGCCGATCACTGAAAAACCCCGAGGCTTGTCGAGATCCGAGGCCACCTTGGCCAGAAACTTGTTATGGCTCAAGCCAATCGATCCCGTCAGGCCCAGCTCATCTTTCATCCTCTTGACCAGACGCGCAAGCATGACCGCTGGCGGTGCACCATGCAGCCGCTCGGTGCCGGATAGGTCCATGAACGCCTCATCCAGCGACAGTGGTTCAACATCAGGTGTCAACTCGTCCATCATGGTGCGTATCTCGCGCGAGACGCTGGCATAGACCGACATACGCGGTTTGATCACCACCGCTTCGGGGCATAGTTGAAGCGCCTTGAACATTGGCATGGCTGAACGTACCCCGCGAACGCGGGCCACGTAACAGGCAGTCGAAACCACCCCGCGCTTGCCGCCGCCAATGATCACAGGCTTGTCGACAAGTTCGGGATTGTCGCGCTTTTCGACCGAAGCATAAAAAGCATCGCAATCCATATGCGCGATCGTCAGGTCAAACAGCTCTGGGTGCGATTTGACCCTCGGGCTGCTGCAAGTTGGGCAGCGCGGCCCTTGCTTAGTTTCCTTCAGGCAGTCGCGACAGATGGCGGGCATGATGTAGTTTCTTTCCGGCCAGCGGCGGATTGGTCAAGACATTCGATAGGTTAAAAGGTATCGCGAATGGATAAGGATAAAAAGAGGACCGATGGACTTCACCGGGGCAAAAATAGCGTTGTTTCTGGGGCACAAGCTGCTGGTCATTCTAAGAGATGATCGATCAGATATTCCGTTTCCAGGTCATCTCGATTTTCCAGGCGGCGGGAAAGAGCCAGGCGAAACACCGATCGAATGCGCGTTGCGTGAAACAGATGAAGAGGTTGGGCTGCGCCTGTGCGCAACCGATCTTGTCTGGTCACGGCAATATGGTCAAAGCTGGTTCTACGTCGCCCTGCGCCCGCCGGAAGATGTTGGTCTGATCCGTTTTGGGGACGAAGGGCAGGGGTGGAGGCTGATTTGTCCGCAGGATTATCTGTCGAATCCGTTGGCCATTCCAAATTTTGCAGATCGCCTTCGGGATTATTTGTCGGAAACGGCGCAGCTTTGAAGGGGACTTCGAAAGAAAACCCCCCGCGCCTGCGGGGGGAGGTAACGAGCCTCAGGAAGAGATGGCCCGTTGGGGAGTGTCTTGTGTGTAGAATCGCCGAAAATGGCGTTTTTCGATAGCCACAAGCCGAACGCCATAAAACTCATGTTTTTCATGTGTGTTTTCGGGCACAGGGACGATTTGGCGCGGCGGCGCGAAAAATTGACCTAACGTCAATTGCTTGAGCACCGTTCCTTCCGCAATTTTTGGCTTTTCGCCTAATGGTGAGTCAATGAATTTAACTCGTTCAAAACTGCTTGTGCGGCGGCTTTGGGGTCATCCGCCTGATAAATCGGGCGGCCCACGACGATATGATCGGCCCCATCGCCGATTGCACTGGCCGGGGTTGCGACCCGCTTTTGGTCGCCCAAAGCTGCACCAGCAGGGCGTACCCCAGGGGTTACAATCAAACGACCTTCGGATTGGGGCAGGGCGCGGATTAGCGCGGCTTCCTGAGGACTGGCGATGACGCCATCAGCTCCGGCCTCGAAAGCCTTGGCCGCGCGTTCCACAACGAGGTCCTGCACGTCACCCGCTTTCAGAAGGCTTGCATCCAGATCGTCCCTGTTCAGTGATGTCAGGACGGTTACCGCCAGAATTTTCATGTCCTTGCCTGCAGCGCCCTCCTTTGCGGCGCGTACGACATGCGGATCACCATGCACCGTCAAGAAGTCCAGATCGAACTGAGCCAACCCACGCACTGCATTTTCTACAGTGTTGCCGATATCGAACAGCTTCATGTCCAAGAAAATGCGCTTTCCGTGATCCTGTTTCAACTCGTTGGCCAATGCCAGACCGCCGCCAGTCAACATACCCAGCCCGATCTTATAGAACGAAACCGAGTCGCCCAGCCGCTCGGCCATGGCTAGACCCTGCAGGGCGTTTGGGACGTCGAGGGCTACGATAAGGCGGTCATCGGACATGGGGCGCTCCTTTTTGGCAAACGTTTGCGTCCTAACGGGTTCAGGGCGATCTGTCCATGTGTGAAGCCCGAGGTGACGCAGTTCACTCACTATTTTGCGCAATGTGCTAAAGTGCCGACGTTCAGAACAGGGATAGAAATGATGAAAAAGGTAATTGTACTTGGCGCGGCACTGATGTTGGCCGCATGCGAAGACGCGCCTCAAAGCGATCCGCCCGAAACCGGTGTCGCGCCGGCTCCAACCAATGACAATCTTCTGTTAGTGCGTGGGTACCGATCGGAAGACGACTGGTGTCAATTGACCGGGGAAACAGCCTATACCGGCAACTTCCTCGATCATACGGCTGATCTGGTTTCATGCCCCACAGGCAGCAGTGCCGAGCAGTCTTTGGTCGAAATGTATAACGCTGAATTGATGGGAGAAACTGGCGGTTATTCCGTCTACTCGATTCCGCGCGGATGACGCCGATTTATATGCTCTAGCCCCTTGAATGGGAAAAGACATTTCCCAAATTGAATGTGAGGCCCAGACCGACGCGTGCTGCCAAGCGGGCGCATCAATACGGGGCGCTTAAGAAAAGGAGAATGCTATGGACTTGAACAAGTTCACCGAGCGGGCACGGGGTTTCGTGCAAGCCGCGCAGACCATTGCTCTGCGCGAGGGGCACCAAAGGCTGGAGCCCACACATATCTTGAAAGCATTGATGGACGATGATCAGGGGCTGGCCAGCAACCTGATCACACGCGCTGGCGGCGCACCGAACCGCGTGGTTGAGGCGTTGGACGCGGCCATGGGCAAAATCCCGAAGGTCAGCGGCGACGCGAGCCAGATCTATATGGACGGCCAGACCGCCAAGGTTTTGGACGAGGCAGAGAAGCTCGCCACCAAGGCGGGCGACAGCTTTGTGCCGGTCGAACGCGTTCTGATGGCGCTGTGTATGGTGAAATCCAAAGCCAAAGAGGCTTTGGAGGCCGGTGCTGTATCGGCCCAGAAACTGAACGAAGCGATCAACGATATCCGCAAGGGCCGCACTGCTGACACCGCATCGGCGGAAGAAGGCTACGACGCGCTTAAGAAATATGCGCGCGACCTGACCGAGGCTGCAGCCGAAGGCAAGATCGACCCGATCATCGGGCGGGATGAGGAAATCCGCCGTTCGATGCAGGTTTTGTCGCGCCGCACCAAGAACAATCCGGTACTGATTGGTGAACCCGGCGTCGGTAAGACCGCGATTGCCGAGGGCATGGCCCTGCGCATCGTCAATGGTGATGTGCCGGAATCATTGAAGGACAAGAAGCTTCTCGCGCTCGACATGGGTGCGCTGATCGCCGGTGCTAAATATCGCGGTGAGTTCGAAGAACGACTGAAGGCTGTTCTGACCGAAGTGACCGAAGCCGCCGGTGAGATCATACTGTTCATCGACGAGATGCACACGCTGGTAGGTGCAGGTAAATCCGACGGTGCGATGGATGCCGCCAACCTGATCAAGCCTGCGCTTGCCCGGGGTGAGTTGCATTGTATCGGCGCGACGACGCTGGATGAATACCGCAAATACGTCGAGAAAGACGCAGCCCTCGCCCGCCGGTTCCAGCCGGTGATGGTCACTGAGCCGACAGTTGAGGACACGATCAGCATCCTTCGCGGTATCAAGGAAAAGTACGAGCTGCACCACGGTGTGCGCATCTCGGACTCAGCGCTCGTGTCGGCGGCGACCTTGTCGCATCGCTACATCACCGACCGCTTCCTGCCTGACAAAGCCATCGACCTTGTCGATGAAGCGGCGTCGCGTTTGCGGATGGAGGTGGACAGTAAGCCTGAGGAACTTGATCAACTTGATCGCCAAATTCTGCAGATGCAGATCGAGGAAGAGGCGCTGAAGCTTGAAGATGACGCGGCCTCGAAGGATCGTCTGGAAACCTTGCAAAAGGATCTGGCCGACCTGCAGGAGCAATCCGCCGAGATGACTGCTCAGTGGCAGGCAGAACGCGACAAGCTCGCGGGTGCCCGTGATCTTAAGGAACAGCTCGACAAAGCTCGCGCTGATCTGGAAATCGCGAAGCGCGAAGGGAACCTCGCCAAAGCGGGTGAGCTGTCCTACGGTGTCATCCCTGAGCTTGAGAAAAAGCTGACCGAGGCCGAAAACGCCGAAAGCAACGCCATGATGGCCGAGGAAACGGTGCGCCCTGAACAGATCGCTTCCGTCGTAGAGCGTTGGACCGGTATCCCGACCTCGAAAATGCTGGAAGGTGAGCGTGAGAAACTGCTGCGGATGGAAGACGATCTGCATTCCCGCGTGATCGGTCAGGATGCGGCGGTCACTGCTGTTGCCAACGCCGTGCGCCGTGCGCGTGCCGGTCTGAATGACGAGAACCGCCCATTGGGCTCGTTCCTGTTCCTCGGCCCGACCGGCGTGGGCAAGACCGAGTTGACCAAGGCCGTGGCGAACTTCCTGTTCGACGACGACAACGCGATGGTGCGCATCGACATGTCCGAGTTCATGGAGAAACACGCGGTCGCCCGTCTGATCGGTGCCCCTCCGGGCTATGTCGGCTATGACGAAGGTGGTGTGCTGACCGAAGCCGTGCGGCGCAGACCCTATCAGGTCGTGCTGTTTGACGAGGTCGAAAAGGCACACCCGGATGTGTTCAACGTGCTGCTGCAGGTCCTGGACGATGGCGTCCTGACCGATGGTCAGGGTCGTACCGTCGACTTCAAGCAGACGCTGATCATCCTGACGTCGAACCTTGGCTCTCAGGCGCTCAGCCAGTTGCCTGAAGGAGCGGACAGCGCGCAGGCGCGGCGCGACGTGATGGATGCGGTCCGGGCGCATTTCCGGCCCGAGTTCCTGAACCGTCTGGATGAGACCATCATCTTCGACCGGCTCAAACGGGCCGATATGGATGGCATCGTCGATATCCAGATGGCACGTCTGCAGAAACGTCTGGCTGCCCGCAAGATCGAGCTGGCACTGGACGATGGCGCGAAGGAATGGCTGGCCAATGAAGGCTATGATCCGGTCTTCGGTGCCCGCCCATTGAAACGCGTGATCCAACGCGCCCTGCAGAACCCGTTGGCCGAAGCACTGCTGGCCGGTGAGATAAAGGATGGTGAGACCGTTCCGGTGACCGCCGGAACCGATGGTTTGATCATCGGCGACCGGCTGGGAACGTCCGAGCGTCCGCGCCCGGATGATGCAGTCGTGCATTAAATCTCAGGTAATGAAGAGACCCGCCATCCAGGCGGGTCTTTTTTTGGTGGCTTGTATTGCGACTAAGAGCGTTCAGACCTGCCCGGTCAGATCCTGCGCCAGCATCATTGCATTGCCGTCCGGGTCGTAAAATGTGGCAGTGCTGACCATCCCCTCAATCGTCTCGGTTTCGCCGTCAAACCGAACTCCGGCCCCTTCCAAAGCATCGCGTGCGCTTGCGATATCAGCAACACCAAAGACCGGAACGGTGTTTCCGGGCGCTGGTTCTGCCTGCTCGCCCAAACCAAGGGTGACGCCTTCGGTTTTGGTGAGCATCTCGCTCCAACCCGCCTCATCAATATGATGGATCAACTCAAACCCGAGCTTGTCATTATACCAGCGCGCACTGGCGTGGCGATCTTTGACCGAAATGGCAAGAGTGATGGTGTTTTCTAAGGAAACGAGGGCCATGGAACTTTCCTTTTGTCCTAAAATAAAGTAAATATATATTATGGACATAAAATTACTTGTCAAGCTTACCTCCCGGGCCTGGTCGCTGAACATCCTTGCGCAGCTGCACCAGGGGGTTCCGGGCAGGCAGGCCCCATTGCTCGCCGCGACCGGGGCAAGCCGGACGGCATTTGCGGCAAGTCTTGAACATCTGGTCAGCCTTGGATTGCTTGAACGGAACCCGGGCCACGGCCACCCTTTAAGACCTGAATTCCGTTTGACCAAAGCCGGGGTTCAGGCGGCGGCTGTAGCGGCAGAAATCTTGGCCTTGGTGCCGAACGATACTGAATTGAAGCTACTGCGCCGCAGCTGGACGGTTCCTATTCTGGCGCTGACCCGCCAACCGCGGCGCTTTTCAGGGCTCAGGTCGGATCTTCAGGTGATCACTGATCGCGCATTGTCATCCTCGCTCAAGCAATTAGAGGAGCAGGACTGGGTGCGACGCGATATCGAAACTTCGGCCCGGCTGCCTTTTCCGACCTATCAGGCGGTCAATCTTGGATGCGAAATAAACCGTGTTGTCGGCTTGAACATCGGGTGACCGTTATCCTCGCGCCCAAGCGTACCTAATTTTCGTTACAATCTGTTCGCTCAATCGTGACGCCTGTTTCCTTGGCTCTGTGCTATCAGACCTTACCTCAGTTTCGAGGTTAATGGATAACGGAGAACCAAATGGCGCATCGCTGGACCAACAAACTGACGCATGCGGACGTCACCCCAAGGGCGGCGTTTCTGAACCGGCGACAGGTCATGGCCGGTTTGGCGGGTGTCGGGCTGGCGAGTCTGGCGCGGCCAGCGGCGGCCGAGGCGCTTGAACCGAATACATGGGAAGAGATTACTTCCTACAACAATTATTATGAGTTCGGGACTCGCAAGGATGATCCGGCGAAATATGCACACACACTGGTGACCGAGCCCTGGAGTGTCACCATCGACGGTCTGGTCGACCGCCCTGGTGATTATGATTTCAAAGACATCATGTCTGAAATGACTGTTGAGGAGCGAATCTATCGGTTCCGCTGTGTTGAGGCCTGGTCGATGGTGATACCTTGGAACGGGTTTGAACTGGCAGATCTACTCGGCATGGCTGGCGTTCAGGACGGCGCGAAATACGTGGCGTTTGAGACCGCCTATCGTCCCGATGAGATGCCGGGTGTGGCGTATCCGGTACTAGACTGGCCATATCGCGAAGGGCTGCGTTTGGATGAGGCGATGCATCCGCTGACCATTATGGCTACTGGGATCTACGGCAGGGACATCCCGAACCAGAACGGCGCGCCTTTGCGATTGGTGGTACCGTGGAAATACGGCTTCAAATCGATCAAATCGATCGTGCGGATTACCTTGACGGATACCCAGCCTCCGACAAGTTGGAACATGGCAGGTCCTAGGGAATATGGGTTCTACAGCAATGTGAACCCCAATGTGGATCACCCCCGCTGGTCGCAGGCTTCGGAACGTCAAATCGGCGGAGGTCTGTTTGCCAAGCGAATCCCGACGCTGATGTTCAACGGATATGAAGATGAGGTCGCCAGCCTTTACGAAGGCATGGATCTGGCGAAGAACTACTGAGATGATGCGGCGGCTCAACGACCTCTTGCGACGGCTTCCCAATTGGGCTGTTTATCTGCTGGGCGCACTGCCTGCGCCCTGGTTGTTTTATCAGGGCATGACCGGTGGTCTCGGGGTCGAGCCGATCGAGGCGCTCGAGCACGAGTTTGGCGAACTGGCGCTGCAGCTTCTGATTTTGGGTCTCGCGATTTCGCCCTTGCGTCGCTTCGCTGGCCTAAATCTGATGAAGTTCCGCCGCGCGATAGGTGTACTGACATTTTCCTATGTCGCATTGCACCTGTTGATCTGGCTGGTTCTGGATGTTCAGATTCCCAGCCAAATCTGGGCGGACATTATCAAGCGGCCCTATATCACGGTGGGCATGGCTGCTTTTGTATTGTTACTGCCGCTTGCAATCACGTCTAACAACTGGGCGGTTCGCCGTTTGGGGCCTCGTTGGCGCAAATTGCATCGTCTGGTCTACCCAGCAGCAATTCTGGGCGCGCTTCATTATGTGATGCTGGCGAAGGGATTTCAGATCGAGCCATTGGTCTACCTGGCGATTATCCTGGGTCTTCTGGCCTTGCGCCTGCCGGTCACATCATTCCTGATCCGGTTTAGGCAAGCCGATTCAGCCTGACTCGCAGGCGAGTCTGTGGGTAACAGTGTGAATAACATATCCATGGCGCTGATTTGCGATGGTCTGTGTCCGCGACTTCCGGGTTGAATGGCTGGATTATATTTGTAACCTTTTGTTTTAGTTAGATAAAATTCTGTTTTTGCGTTTTTTTGCGTTTTTTTGATTTTTCCACTTGCGGCTTCTGGGCGATATACTTAGAACGCCCTTCACCGGCGCTGCTGAGGTGCTGGGACGCGGTGGGAGCTGCGGAGACGCTCGGGAGAGACTGGGGGCATCTGAGGTTTTTGATTGGG
>NZ_JBQFNX010000006.1:0-145643 GCF_056532915.1 Ruegeria sp. H9
CATCAAACGGCCCTGCATGTCAACCAGACAAACCAATACCGTATCAATCTCGCCAGACGAAACCTCAGCCTTCAAATGCTCAAATGTCAGCGTCGCGCTCACGATGCGTCCTCCCTGATCGTGATATCGTTCAGCGCCGGTTCAAGCAGCGCCAGTATGTCCCGGGACATGTTGGCAACCTGTATTTCATTGCCCAAAAGATCATTGCGTACTTCGATCATCACATTGGCCAGCCCCCGGCTCAGCGCATGGAGACGGAGCGAATGCGTTACACCGTCAGCGGGGCCATAGGGCTGATTGCGTTCCGTGCGGCGATGCGGGATCTGATCCATGTGATCCAGCATGGCATCGACCAGACGGCTGTCCTCGTCATGGAGAAGTCCAAGTTCAACCGCGCGCGGCTGCCCAAAATAGACTGGCGTGAAGGAGTGAATAGTCACAACGACTGTATCCGGACCGCGCGCATCCAGAACCTGTGCAACTGCCTGACAGAACGGGGCATACACTGCCTGGATGCGTGCATCGCGTTGCGATTGATCGAGGCCCACATTGCCCGGCACTTCGATCAGTTCTGATTTCTCGGGCATTGCGCTTGCCGCCTCGGGCGGACGGTTGCAATCATAGACCAATCGCGAGACGGTCGAGGCCACGACCGGAGCATCAAGCGCTATCGACAGCGCCCGTGTCAGCGCCATCGCGCCCGGATCCCAAGCAGCATGGCTGACGCGCGCGGATGCGGACAATCCCAAATCATCAAACTCTGCCGGAATGCGGTTGCTTGCATGTTCACACAGCAGAACGACGCGCCCAACGCCCACCTGGTTCAGGATTTCGACCGATCCGGTCATCCTTTGACCTCGGTATCCGCATCCTGTTCCATCTGCGGCATTTCTTCGATCAGACGGGTTTCAAGCAACTGCCCGTTGCGATACAGGATCGGATAGGCGACGGCCGCGATGTGACTGTTGAATTCGCGAAAGGCGCGCAGCGTTTCGAGGTGGATGTCGCTGGTTTCAAAGCTTTCTGCGCTGCCATGTTGCAAGCGTTTAAGGTGGCGTTTGCGACTGTCACGCTCGGCCCGCTTGATTTCGGTTTTTTCCAGGCTCAGCAGACGCGCGCTTTCCAGATCGTCCGAGATCAGCACGTTCGAGGCCAGTTTCAGGTTGGCCACAATCCCCTCGTGCATTTCGACCAGCTCTGACCAACCTTCTTTCGAGAACGCGGCCCCCTTTTTGCGCATGTCATCCGCCAATGCCGTCAGGCGTTTGGCCACCACGTCGCCCGCGGTTTCCAGGCGAATGGCATATTCCATTAGGTCCCGCGCAATCTTGGCATTTTCCTTGCCGAACGCATCAGCGGGGATAGCCGCCACATATTGCCGGATACCAGAAAGGCAATCGTTCACATCAGTATCCATGTCCCGAATGGCCCGGATCTGCTCCTTGTCGCCGCTGCGATAGAGCTCCAGCGCAGGCCGGAACATCGAGCCAACCATATCGCTCATCCGCAGAAGCTCGCGTTTGAGGTTAGACAGGGCCTGATTGGGTCTGCTGAGGGAGTCGAGATCAAGCGCGCTGATCGGTTGCCCGGGCTGCGCGCTGCTTTCAGGACTTTTCGGATCGGGCAGCAGTTTTTCGAATGGCCCGCGCAGCATGCCGCAGAACGGCAGGGCCAGAACCAGAAGCGAGGCGTTGAAAATCAGATGTGCATTCACCAGCATCTGCCCGCCTTGCAGATCGCCCAATACTCCGGTTCGCAGCGCCAGGTTGGCAGCAAACAGCGAGACAATTGACCAACTGCCCCGCAGCGCCAGATTAGCGAAGGGAACGCGCCTTGCAGACAGGGCCATGCCGCGTGTCAGCCAAACCGGGATGAAGGCGGACCCGAAATTAGCACCCAACACCAGCGAGAGCCCGGCGGCAAACGGGATCGCCCCGATTTGCACCAGGGTCACGCACATCAAGATCGCAGCAACCGAAGAATGCATGACAAAGGCCAGCGCTCCACCGACTAGGAACGCTGTGATGTAATCACGCGCAAGATACTCGGCGATGGCGGGTAGAAAGGCGCTGTCACGGATTGGGTCCATCGCCTCGCGGAGAAAACGCAGTGAGATCAGGATGAATGCGACACCCATCAGAATACGGCCCAACTGGCGCGGTTTCTTGGCCTCTGTCTTGACGAACAGATAGCCGCCGACCGCAAGCAGTAGCGGCACCAACCAATCCAGTTTGAAGGACAGAACCTGAATGATCAGCGCCGAGCCGAGATCGCCACCCAGAACCATCGCGAGCCCGGTCGGAAAGGCCAACATCCCGCCCGCCGCAAATCCGGAGGTCAGCAATGCAACCGCGGCCGAGCTTTGCAAGACGACGGCCATTGCAAGCCCTACCATCGAGGCCTGCGCATAGCTGCGCTGCCCCGTCATCACCCGCTGAAACGATGCACCATAGCTACGCTCGATGCCCGTGCGCACCATGCGCACAGCGTAGAGCAGCAGCATCGTTGCACCAGCCAGACTTATGAGGAAACTGACAATCGCCATCCTGCTATCCGTTCACCAGATCAAGAAGCTCGGCGTGTAATTGCGGCGTCGCCGCCGATATCACCCGACCGTCAGAGTTCAGATTAAGCGGATTGCCCTCCCAATCGCTCATAATCCCGCCCGCAGCTTCAACTACGGCGGAAACCGGCAGATAGTCATAAGGCTGCAGATCATAATCGATGACCGCATCAACATGGCCCATCGCAAGCAGTGCATGCGGGTAGCAGTCATAGGCGAAGCGTCGGGTCTGTCCCGAATTCATCAACCGATCAAACAGGGCCGGATGATCCCGGTAAATCTTGTCGCCTTCGTTGACGAAAAAAACTGCGTCGCTCAATTGGTGTGTAACGCTGACCGAGACAGGCTTGCCATTCAGTGTGGCCCCTTGACCTTTCATGCCGATCAGAAATTCGTTCAGGGCAGGCATGCCGATGACCCCCAATCGGGGAACACCATTCGTGAGATATCCCAACAGGAACCCAAACAACGGATGCCCCGACAGGAATGATCGGGTGCCGTCAATGGGATCTACAATCCAGATATTCTGCCGATCCTGACCTTCGAACCCCTGTTCTTCGCCAAAGATACCGTCATCTGGAAAGTTCTCAGCCAAATATTGTCGCACCACGGCCTCGACACCCTTGTCCGCCTGTGTGACCGGGCTTTCGTCCGCCTTGAACTCAACCCCCAAACGTCCCCGAAAGTACCCGCGCGCAGCCTGCGCGGCGATATTGGCGATTTCGGCGGCGTGAATCGCGATATCTGCCGTACCTTCGGGCGTTGCAACGGTATTAGGTGGGGTTAGCATCTGTTTTTGTCCCTCATTGCAATGCCTTAAGCAGTATTCAGAGACGCCGCCATGGTACAGGTAAACTGGATGACTAACGGATCGCCATTGCACATGGGTGTTCCGGTTGTATCGTCACTCTGCGATGCTGCATTACGCAACATCTTTTAAGCATCAACGTCACAAAACCCCACACAGCACAGCAACATTAACCCACAAAAAACAACTTATTCAACCAAATTATTCCGTTTTTGGTTGATTGGCGGTTTCGTTTGTGGATTTTTGAGCGGTGGGTATCGCCATTCCGAGGCAAAGCAGGCAATACCGCCGCGTAGTTTTGGCAGGAATACACGCGCAGGGCCAAAGATTCGGTTCAGCGATTAGGAGCACCGGGATATGACAGACAAACACAACGTCCTGTTTATCATTACCGACCAGATGCGGGCGGATTGTTTGTTTGGGGCATTGGAGGCCCATGTTGACCTGCCTCACATGCGCGCATTGATGGAGGACAGTGTTTCTTTCACGCGGCACTTTTCCGTTACCAACCCCTGCGGGCCATCGCGCGCCTCATTGCTGACCGGGCAATACGCGATGAACCACCGGTCGGTACGAAACGGCACGCCACTGCGCCACGATGCACCGACCATCGCCAGCGAGATGCGCAAGGCAGGGTATCTGCCGATGCTTTTTGGATATACCGACACATCACAGGACCCGCGCGTGTTTGATGCAAAAGACCCGGCGCTCAGGTCATATGAATTCCACATGGCCGGTTTTCAGGAAATGCTGGAAATGCGGTTGGAGATGTCATTCCCATGGCGTTCTCATCTGAAAAACCGTGGATATGAGTTCGAAAACTATATTGACGTGTTCAAACCGGTCGCACCCGATGGCGGCCAGCCTGCACTGAATGACCCGGCCTTCTACGCAGCCGAGGATAGCGATACCGCCTTTCTAACCGATCGGTTTCTGGAAACCATGCCGGCGTATGCGGATGATGACAGGGGATGGTTTGCACATCTGACCTACATTCGCCCGCATCCACCGCTGGTAGCCCCGGCACCATATAACCGAATGTATGACCCTGCCTCGCTACCATTGCCATCGCGACTGCTAACCGCCGAGGCCGAAGAGGCGTTGCATCCGTTTTTCGCTCCGGCACGGGCCAACAGCACGGTTGCCGGGTTTGTTGAAGGTTTCCCGGACCTTGAACCGACGGACGAGGTAGTGCAGACGCTGCGTTCGATCTATCTGGGTCTTGCCACGGAGGTAGATCATCATATCGGCCGCGTGGTTTCGTTTTTGAAAGAGACAGGGCAGTACGACAACACAATGCTGGTGGTCACCGCAGATCATGGCGAGATGCTGGGGGATCGGCACAGTTGGGGTAAGATGTCGGTTTATGATGCGGCCTATCATACACCCTTGATCGTGCGCATGCCCGATGGAGCCCGTGGTAAACGGGTCGAGGCACCCACGGAATCGATTGATATCGTTCCGACGATTCTCGAATGGATCGGGCGGACAATACCGGATTCCATGAATGGGCATTCGCTGTTGCCCTTCCTTCAGAGTGAATCCTCAACCCCGGCTGACTGGCGCCGCTATTCATTCTCGGAGTTGGACTTCGCTGATCCGCTGAACCCAACCCGCTGGCAACGCGAACTGGAAACGGGGTTAGAGGACAGCTGCCTGAGCATCCTGCGCGACAACCGGTTTACATTGGTTGAGTTTGCGGCTGATCTTCCGCCCATGCTGTTTGACGGTGAAGGGCAGGGTGAGATGGAGAACGTGGCAGAACATCCTGAACACGCCGCCACATTGGCACGCATGACACGCGACATGTTGCGCCACCGGATGCGGAAAATGGACAAGACCCTATCAAACTGGATGATCACCCCGGATGGTCCGCGCCATCCGTGACGTTCCTATATGGCTGAGGATCGTCAACCACCCCAGGTTACAGTCATCAGCATATCCTCGAACTCTGCGGTGTCGAAAAACAGCACGATCTCACCCGTTGGGCCTGCGGGTAACGGAACCGTCGCCAACTGACCAACCGCCAGATCGCCCAGTTCCGGACGGCGGGTCAATGTGTCCTGAACCACACCTCCGTCGCTGGTATCAGAACGATCAGACACCGTGATTGTTGCCGGAGCAGCATCCAGACTGCTTTCAGCAAAAAGATCGCACCGTTTGAGCGTCGTGAGGCGACCAGCCGACCAATAGGGATAGTGCTCGGGTCGGAGTGTCAGCCGCAGCTCGTGACGCCCACCCGCAGCGGGTGTTTCGCGGCGGAAGCGTGCCCATTCTGTCGGGAACTCGTGCCGCAGTGAGAATAGCCGCACATTGCCCACAGTCCCGTCTGCCGCGATATCGGCTTTCAGATGATCAACCGCCGCATTACGCACGGGTCCACCGCCATCCCGCGCAGTGTAGCGCAGGTGCAAGACGACGTCCGAGATCGTGTCATAGTCGAACTGTTGCGGATCGCCCTGCGTTGGGTCCGCCGGCAGCTCTAGCCGCCATTCGCTGACTGCGCCCACATTCTCGAATGGTAAATAGCGATCATCAGGCATGCCCTCGAACTGACCGGTTTCCATTTGCGCCGCACTGAACACATTGCTTTCGGCGCTGTGAATATCGGCGAAACGGTCGTCTTCGGGGCCCGTGCGAACATAGCCATCCCCGATATCCGGTCGTTGCCGGATGCTGCTCTTGAGATGCACGAGTTTCGCGTGGGTCCCAATATAGGGCCCGGACACGCAGGGCAGGCTGAGCGCAACACTCTTGATCCGGCGGAAATAGTGGCCCGGCCCATCCAGATCGAACTGCGCCTCGGGGATTTTGAAGGTACACCGACCCGTGCGTCGTAGGTTGACCAGGGCCAGTGGATCGATTTGCAGCAGGCTGACATGTTTGGTCAGCTCGTATTCGTTGCGGTTGTGTTCATGATACGCAAGCTCCATCCGCTTGACGTCCAGCAGCAGCGCTTCGCCGGAAAGAAGCCCCTTGCGACCGCCATCCCAATAGTTGAACTGCACCAGAGTTTTCTGATCCAGCTCGGGCCGCATCAGTTCGGCTTTCATGGTCTGCTCGGCGCGTCGCGCGGTATCGAAGGCAAAGCGGTAGTACTCGTAATACAGCTTTGACAACTCGCCTTGCAACCAGCCATAGAGCTCTTCGTTGGTGTATTTGTCCTGCAAGAAATCGCGGGTCTGCTCTGTTAGACGGATTGCTTTCTTCAAGTTCAGGTATTCGCGATGCTGCGCCTGTTCCGCGATCAACGATGTCAGAATCTGACGCCCGATCTGCATCACATCATGGGCCGCCAGATTGTGCTGTAAAATCCATTCGTCGGCGCGGCGTTCATAGACGGCGGCGCGAGCCGCCATCCCGGCCTGATCACGGTTCCAATCCGCGATCATCCCGGAAACATCCCCCGCGATCCTCATGACCGAGGACAGCACGGTTCCCACCTTAAAATCGATGGTGCCGCCGAGACCCCAATAGTGCAGATCCAGTTTCGGGTCGGGGATCGGGGTAAGCGTTGCCGAGATCGAGTGGAATACCGATTTGGCCAGCGTTGTGTCCCGGGCTATTGGCAGCAGGATGTTAAGTTCTTCATTCTCTTTTTTCGACAGGTGAAGGTCTCCGTCCCCGGTTTGGCCTGACGTCTGCGCGCCATCGCCATCGCCCGGACGCTCAAGATCGGGAAACTCCAGCCGCTGAACCGGCACGTCATATTGCGCAACAAGTGCTTCGTAGGCTTCGTCGAAATTGGCCTTTGTCAGGGTCTGACGGGTCAGCTCCAGGGTCTCGGGCGCATTTGGATCAGCCTCCTGACCCAGCAAGCGCTTGTAGTAGTTCAATCGCTCAAGCGCCGCGCCGCGACTGCCGATCAGGGCTTGCGTCGCTGCCTCGGTGTTTTTCCATTGAAGGTAACGCAGATCGACCTGCAGTTTCTGCAAGCTGACTTCGTGACCTTGCCGCAACAGGGCCAGTGCCTCGGCGTCGCGTTTTTCCAAGGCGGTCAGCAAGGCCGACCCGATATTGCGGACCTCTCCGGCCAATTCCGCGGCCTTCTCGATCAACACGCGCGAGCGGACGGGGCTGACCGGTTGATTCAAACCCGAAACGACAGAGCCGATATCCAGCCCAGCCGCCGCCGCCTTGACCAGCATTCCGGGATCGATCGGCGGGTCGAACAGGGCAAGCGGACGAACCTGCCCTTCGATATCCATACAGTTGCGGATTTTGAACAGCCGGTCGGCAACCGTATCCCAATAACCCAGCAGCTTTTCATTATGCGGGATGCAGAAATACAACGTGCGGGCCATACCGAATAACGGCGCAGCGCTGTCGCTGGTGCCCGCACCTGTTGGCGTTGTGAAATTGAAGGGGAACGCGCCTTCAAGCTCGACCAATGCATTGCCCATCGGATCAAGCCCTTGCGCCCGAAGTTGCGCAAAGTTCCGAGGTGTGGTTGTTCCACCCGCAGGCGACCGCTGGGGCTTGTCGCCCAGCAAGTTCGAGGCGAGCACATAGATCTGCAGCGCTTCCATGATGGCTTCGCGCGTGAATTGCTGGAACAGGTTGTCACCCCAGGCAATCAGATTGTCGAGGTACTTCATCACCACGTGCATCATGAATGAAATCGTCCGTGTGCGCGCGACTGCAAAGGGCTGAAACGGGGTGTTTCGCACCGCTTCATACCCATTTAGGATCGCTTCTTTCTCGGCCAGCTCCGCGTCGGTGCATTCGTCGTTTGGTTTGCTGAGCAGGGTCAACAACGTATCGATGGATTGGGCTTCGCCCTCGCGAAAGGCAAGGAAACGCCAATAGCGTGTGGGCACCGGTACATCGGGGTCATTCTCGGTCGGATCGAAAATCAGATGGAACCAGCGTTGCGCTTCGGCGAAACGTTGGGTCTTGGACAAGTGCGCCGCAATGGTCAGCGGCACATGGAACATCAGTTCCCAATTGTAGTTGGCATAAGGCCCACCCATCCGCGTGTCGATTTCCTTCGGGAACGAATGGATGTCGATCTTGTCGGTTTCCTGCGGGGAATAGAGGGAATTGAAGAATGACTTGCGCAAGCTTTTGTGAAACTCCGGGGACAACATCCCGGGCACACCCTGTATGTTCAGACGCTCGATCAACTCCGACACGAAGGGGTGGAAGAAGTTTTCAAACGTGTAGTCCCAGTGTTTTTCATAGCTGATAAGCTTGATCTTCTGGGGGCCGAAAATGTCCTGATCAAGCAGGTGATGATAGCCGTAAGTGCTGATCTTGCTGGTATCCATGATCAAAGTCCTTTCCGGATCAAGTGCGACGCATGCGGACGGTGCTGCCCATCGGGCCGATGTCGCGGTCGCCAAAGCGGACCGTGCCACCGGTGCCCAGCGCTGTATGGACAAAGGCGTCTTCGGTCACGAATGCACGAAGAGTGCTCAGGTCGGCGCTGCCAAAGCCGGGGATTGCAGTCACCCGTTCAATCCGGTCGGGCTGCTCGGCAAACGGCTCGAATGCCAGCACCATGGTATCGATTGTCGGGTCAACCTCGGCCACGCGGCCAAAATCAAGCCAAGTCACAACTTCGACGATCCGCTGCTTCGTGGACACGTAGAACACATATCGCGGGTCGGCATAGAAGAACGGCGACTCCCAGGCTTCCCCATTGGTCGGGTGATGCGGCTGTGTGGCCTGATCGGGCGCCTTATTGGACAGCAACCGATGCGTGATCCCGTCATTGGAATAGATCGCTGTAAGGCGGTTTGACCCGGTCGACGTAATACGTTTCGGCAAGAAATGCGGCGCCTTCTTGGGTGAGCGCGTATCGGGTGTGCTAAACGTGTTGTACATAAAGAACGAAACGCCCAGCCAATCCTTGTACGAGATCGATATCCGCATCCCGTTGGTCCAAGGGAATGAAGACAGGCGGATGCCTTTGCGGAAATTGCGCATCTCTCGGGCTGGCACGTTTTCGCGCAGCAACAGGGGCTCATCAGGATCCGAACTGCGCGGCGGTTGCCACACGCCATCCACCCGTTCGGTCCAGTTCAGCATGACCTTGACGTCAAAGGTGGGTTCATCAACATCCATCAACGATGACGCCTCAACCTCGGCCAGCGGGCCTGATCCCGCGTTGGGTGTTCCTTGTGCCGTGTTTTCCGGCATCATCTTGATCCAGAACAGGAACAGACGATTGTTCCAGACCAGCGGCATAACCGGATTATCCTCGATATCCAGCGGGATTTTCTCCCACGCGCTCCACGAGCCGTAGGCACGGGTTCGGTGGTAATAACTGCGCTTGGCCCCGGCGGTCCGCCCGATGACGTGCAGCACATCGTCTGCTGCACCCGGATCGCCCTCGATCTGGTAGAGGCCGCATACTTCCAGCTTGGCGACCTCTTCCAGTTTCTGCAGATACCCGATCAGCGAGGTGGCTGCGCGTTCCTCGGTGATGTCACCCTGCAACAATTCACTCATCGCCTCACGGAAGAAGGGTGACTGGTCGTCGCGCAATTCCGGCTCCATCCAGTTTTCAGGGTACAGGAAGATTTTCCTGTTTGCCTCCCACACGCGGTAACGCTTCATCCACTCCCAATGCTTGGACCGAAGGCTGGATGCAGCCACACGGGGTTCAAGGTTCATCAGGCAGCGCTCGGTAAAGATCTGTACCGAGGACAATGCGTGACGAACCCGCGAAGTGAGCATGCACGGCTCCATCTGCACGTCCATCAGGAAGTATTCGAACAACTTTTCGGGCGTGTTGATATGCGCCGCATCCGGACGCCCGCGCAGATCGTGCAGGATATGCGCCACCAATGCATCACGCTGGCGCTTGCGCAGGCGGTCATTGATCGGTTGCAGGATTTTGAGCCAGTCATCCGGGCTGTAACGCGCACGAAGGGCGGCGCGGAAATTCCGCACAATGGGTCCGGTTGGGGCGGGTGTTGCGGCAGCGATAAGCGCTGTCGCCGGAATCCCAAGTGCCGTCAGCCATTCGGCGATGTCATGAAGCCGCTCCAGAACGGCCAGATCGCCAATATCGGCTGGGGTGAGTCCGAAATGTACCAACAGGGCGGCGATATCCACGGGATCCCAGCGCGTGACTTGGAACAACTCAGCCTCGGCGTCGGCTATGGCGAATGCTGGATTCTCGGCTATCGAGACCAGCCGGGCATTTTCAGGGTCATAAGCCGCCTTTAATCGCGCCATGCGCAGGTGTGCCGTTAGCACCCCCATCAGCGCGGCGGAGGTCGGATCATCAGGTGTGCCGGTGACGGGCAGGCTGTTTGGCCAGGCCGCACCCGCAATCTGCAAATCGCCATGTGTCGTCAGGTGCAAGACCTCAGCGACGTCAAGTTTCAGCGTTTCGGACAACCTGGCAATGCGGCGCGTGCGCAGGTAGGCCGCGCCCAGATGCGATACCGGATCAGCCGGGTAGAGATGCGAAGCGTCGATGACCCCAGTTCCTCGGCCCGGTGCACTCCAACGCAACGCCAGACGGTCGGTCACATTGGCCACGCCCAGCGCGATTTCGACCAAAGTGCCTGCGCGAAGCTCGATCGCGTTGGTGTTTGACCATATGCCGCCCGCCTCGGTCAGAGGAACAGGTTCGCCTGCGATGCTGAGTGTCACGGTCGCGCCCGCATCAGCTTCGACAGCAATGTTGAAGAACCCGTTTTCAGGCGCTTCCAGATATCCCCGTAACCGGATCGAAATCGAAGAACCTGGTGTGGTTTGATTGTCTGGCAGCACTGTTCCAGTGGAGGCAAAATCAATCGCGCCAGATAAAGTTTCGACCCGCGCAGGCGGTGCAGTGTGGGCCGGGCCATCGCTGATTTCAGCACTCAGACCCCCGGATTCGAGCATCAGGGCATCCTCAAGCGCGGAGCTGGCCGGATCAGTCGCCGCATGCAGAACCTCGGCCTTTTCGAACAGGACGGCTGCCAGATCAGCCTCAACCTCGATCGCGGTACCCAGAAGCTGCAGCGCCACCTGGCGTTTCCGTCTTGAGATCAGCTGCGGCAGGATTCCTTCAAGCAGGGCACGATAGGCCTCGGCCTTTGACGCAGTTGAGCTGCGGTATGCGTCGTGAAGCGGGAGCAGCTCGGGGAAGCGGGTGAAGAATGGCTGTGATTGTGCCTCGCTGGCGCTGAACAAAGCGTCAATTGCTGGCGCGAAGGCAGCAGGTGTCCCGGCGACGGCCTGCAGGGCATCTCTGACAGTGGTCGACATCAGCCCATTGAAAACCAGAACCTTGCGGAAATCGTCATAAGCGATTTGATCGGGCGCCTCGGCCAGGATCACCGGCTCTAGCGCAGGGGCAGAATGGTCATAGGTAACCTCGGCCGAGGATGTGGCTTCCAGATATCCGAAGAACTGCTCGGTCGCTTCGGCCCCATAGACCAGAGCCATGTGGGACCGGGCAATACCGCCATCGGGATCGTCCACCAGAACAAAGTCATTGGTGATCGCCGCAAACCCTGCACGCAGATCGCGCGCCAGGGTCGTGATGTTTTCTGCGGGCGGTGTCGTCTGGCCACTTGGGTCATGGTTCAACAGCAGCGCCAGCGCTGTTTCCAGCGACAGGCCTAGCTCGGACAGGCGATGCACCAGATCGATAACCGTCAACAGAGCGGGTGCAGTGGCGTCTTGCGGGCCATAAGGGTCAAGACCGGTGGCTTGCAGCAAACGCTCCAATCCCGGCACGCTTTGCTCAAGCGCGCGCGCCAACCAGCCGCGACGGTAGATTGCGCTGACCGTCTCGATGGTCAGGGGTGTCGTGTCATCGAACCCCAAAACAGCGACGATCCGGTTAAATTCCGGACCCGTCAATGAAAAGGCCGCGCGCAAGGTTTCAACCTCGGGCAGCAACAGGGCCGCAGGGTCTGTAAGCACACCGCCAAAACCGTCCTCGGCAAAGGCGGGGTTTTCGCGAGCAGGCCGCTGGAACATTTCACGGAATAGCGCGGCGGTTCCATTGGTGCTGATTGGTCCAAAGAGGGCCAGGATCGGGCGCAGCGCGTCCTCGGGCCTTAGCTCCAGCGCATCAAGGGCCGACATGGCGATGCCCAACTGTGGCAGGAGCTCGGCAAAACCGGCGTCCATGCGAGCCAGGTCTACCTGCGCGTCGGCACCGTCCGGCATCTGGTTCGTCGGATAAAGCGCCGAGATGATAGCATCCGTGTCGGCAATGCTAAGTTCCAGAACACGCCACAGGCGGACGAACCGGTTAATCCGGATAAAGTCATTCCATTCAAGGCGGTTGGACAGCGGATCAGGGTCTGGGTGACGCAATTCAAGCGCGCTTAGGTCGCACATATCCGACGGGTCTTGCGGATTTGTAAGCACGATCAGACCCATGATCCGGTCGAAAGTAGTGTCATCAAGCAACCATGCCTCGATATCACCCCCAAAGCGTTCAGGCTCGACCCGTGCCGCCATCCGGCTTTGTAGTTCTGCGAAGTTGATCGCGCCGTCCCGGAAGGCCCGGATATCGTCGAAGCCCAGGCCAAGATGCTCAAGCTTCGGGATCAGCGCGGCTCCGGGGTTCACGAACTCGGTCTTTAGGATGTTCACGAGATCAACCGGCGTGATCTCGGTGCGGCGGCACAGGTCGCGCACGCTTTCCAAGCCATCACGCACTTCGGCTGCGCTGGCACCCGCATCAAAACCATAAAGCGAACGCACTGTCAGATCGGGTCGCGCTGACCCGGCAACCGACACGCTTTCGGTCAGGACGGCGTTGAGACCGCGCGAGATGTTCAAGCGCTGCAGCCAGATGTCGCGCCATCCGTACGGTGCATCGTCCAGCGCGTCTGACGAACGCAAGTCGGCCATAACCCGATGTAAAGGCGCGTCGAAACGATTGAACAGGGCCTTCAGTGCCTCCAACGAACGGTCAAACGGCAATGGGGTGGGGAACTGGGCGGTGGCCAGCGTGGCATAGGCGGCATCGCGTACAAATTGAGGGCTGGCCAACAACTCTTCAGGCGGTGTTTGACCATCGGTCGAATGACCCTGATATCCACCCAAAGACATGCCGTTGACAACGAAATGCTCAAGCACCTCGTTCACCAAGTCGATGTATGGCACAGGCGTCAGAGTGTTTTCGCAAGTCAGAGGCAGGTGTTGAATATCAGGCCGCCGATCAAGCAACACATCAAGTGGATTGGTGAAGCCGTTCGGAATCTCGGTCGCGGGGCGATCGAGAAACAGCAGAAGATCGACAAGATAGGCTGCGGGGCTGAGGACTGACCGGCAATGCTCGCATCCGCAATAATCCATCGAACCGAAAAGCTCTTCTAATGTGGAGTATGCGATCACATCGCCAAAATTGTCCGACCCGCCCGGGGTAGGGTTCAAAAACCCGTCAGCAGCACCCACGCTGGGGCCGATCGCTGGCATCATCCGGTGAGTCATATAGGCGGTGGCCAGATTCAGAACCGCTCCATGGACCTGTTCGGCCTTGCGGTAGATCTGCATCGCGACGGCCTCGTTCAGAACGGCCTTGTGGGCGCGCAGGAACTCATCTTGTGGCAGCGCCACGACCGCATAGGCCGAATCCAACCCTGCAGCCAGCATGGCATTCATACTGCTGTCGTCGGGCGAGATCTGATAGACCCGCTGAATGCGTGAGATTTCGCGCACCACTTCTGGCGGTTCGTCCAGCGCATTTTTTGCAATAAAGCGCGCAACGGGCTGCTGACCTATCTGGAAGGTATCGGCATGTTTTGCGAGGAAACCATGCACGTTATTCGACAGCCCTGTATCGACCAATGGCGTCTCCTGCGCCCGGACCATTTCCGCAACAACCGCAGTCGGGAAAGACAGCCGCACCTGAGCGGCCATGAACTCTGCATAGTTGGCGCGTCTTTCGGCGGCATCCCGGCCCTGAACTGCCTCTGGCACGGGGTCGGTATCATCCATGATCGCGGCCCAGGCATCGGCTTTATGAAAACCCGCCTTCACTAGGCCTCCCAACGTACCGTCCGCATCGCCATCGGTGTCACGGTGCAAGCGTTCGACCAGCTTGGAGTTGTTGAGCGTCAGATAGGCAAGCTTGCCATCGGTCTGCAAACGGGTGGCTTTGTCCTGACCCAACTTACCCTCTACCTCGGTCCAGAATGTATCGAGATCATCACCATGCGCCGCATGGAGCGCGGCAAAAGTTTCACGCTCGTCATCCCGCGTCAGCGAAAGTGCAAGCAAAGGCTGCATTCCGGCCAAAGCCCCGGGAGGGGGCGTATCCAGCCGCACGCGCGCGGAGACTTCGGTAAATCGGGCAAGGGAGGCATCTGTCTGATCCGCCAGTTTGGCGTCGATCAATCCTTCATCCAGCGCGGATTTCCAGATTTGCGCCACTTTAGCAGGGGGCGTGCGGAAAACCGCGGTGTCATCGGCGGGAACACCTGCACGTAAAAGCGCATAGAACAGGCCAGAGTCGATGCGTTGACCACGCCGTCCAGCGGTCTTGTCAGACAACTGCTGGGATAGCGACGCCAGTGCCACGGCGCGCGCGTCCCAACCTGTTTTATTGGCCAGATATGTGATGTCCTGACGGGTGTCGCTTTCTTCAAGTTTCGACAAGGCACCGGTGAACTGACCAGAGAGCGCCTTGGTCAGTGTGGCGTGTTCTGACGACAGTTTTGCGGCACTTTCAGCAGGCAGAACCACGGAAAGCTCGGAATCCGGTCCGGCGTCATATTCCACCGCAGAAGCGGCAACCACATCGTCATTCAAACGCACCTGCACCTGAAGGTCTGGCGCATCCTTGCCGCGCTTGGTGATCTGATCTCCGGTAAACACAATCTCGAAGGCACCGCGTTTACCGGTTGTAGCCTTCCCCAGTTCAACGTCGCCGCCGACACCTTTGTCGACAACAACAACAGCAAGGCCATCAACAGCCGCACTTTGCGCACTTATAACGCGACCGCTGACACGGTAGGTGCCAAAATCCCTCGGCGTGTCCAGTCGAGCGACCAGATCGTTAATCACAGCTGCCGTTCTTTTATCGACACTGCCGGTCGGGGAGAGATCGGCCTCTTTTTGAACCAGGCGAACGGCTTCAGTGGTACCCTTTCCGTAGGTCGGTGTGCGGCCATCCTTTTCGCGCGACACGATATCGGCCAGCGCTCGGCGCGCGCTGATATCATTGGCCAGCAGCAAGCCTTCACGCAGCAGTGCCAGCAAAGCGGATTGCAGATCGCCCACCGTAGCGCGGCGCATTCTGGGCTTTAGCGGATGCGTAACTTTGGTCATGAGGAGGTACCCTTTCTGACAACTGCGTTCACCATTTCAAATGGCCTTTGATGCCCTGGCCTTGCAGGATCGACATCGTGCCTGCCGCGCCCAGGCCAAGGTAACCAGCGGACCGTCGGAAAAAGCCGCCAACGCCGCCCTGACGATGGCCTGCATCGATTTCGTCCACCCAAAAATCGGCCGCTTCGCGTGCGGCGGTTTTTTCGCCTTTGATTGCGGAGCGAGCTTCGGTTCCGGCCAGTGCAATTGAGCCGAAAGCTGCGAGCCCGGCGGCAAGGACCGATCCGGCACCACCACCCGTGACGAGCTTGCCCGACACCGAGACCACGTTGAGAGTGCCCGAGGCCGTGCCCTCGACCACATTTGCAGTGCCAACGCCGGTCTCGCCTTCGGCGATTTGAGTGATCCCTGTGCCAACCTGAATGCCGCTGGCCGCCATACCGATCACCATGAGCCCACGGCCCATGACCCCTAGGATGGCGCGGCCCCCGGACAGGGTCTGCGACACTGCCTTGCTACCCCGCATTGCTTTGGCGAGCTTGGAAATTGAGGTGATTTTGCCTTGCTTGTTCACCATGTTCATGGTGTCGACTTTTTGCACCATCGACGCAGTGTCAGGCGCAGCGCCCGGGCGGTAGACTTGCACGGTGCCCTTGATCATGCCGGTATTGGTGTCGAATGAGGTCAACATTCCGTTTCCCTGTTTCGGGATCTCGATCAGCGTCCAATTGCCGTTGCCATGCGCCACCAGATGAGACCGGACTCCGGCGACCTTCACACCCTGGGCATGGGTGGTGTTGACGTCTGCAAAGGAAACCATGGCAGTGGGCGGGTGCGTGTGTGCGATAGCCGTCGTTCCCTTTGGAATCGAGACCTCGGGCTTGGTGGCCGTGCCCTTCAATATCTTGAACGTGTTGTTCTCTTTGATAAGGGCAAACTCCTGCACGCTGCCTTCGGTGTTCCTGACCTGTGTCGCCAGCGCATCAAGCGTCTCAAGACCCTTCTGCAACGATGCAACTTCAAGGCCTCCGTTGGGCACAGTGGGCGGCGCAGTGCCCTCGGGATCGTTGAGCGTTACCGGGTTGTTATAGGCATAGGCATAAAGGTTCAGCCCGCCTTCAATTCCGATGGGATCAGCGCTGATCCATCGACCGAGCCAAGGGGCGGCATAGCGGGCACCATGATGGTTAAGCCCGGTTTCGGCATCCCGCTCCATCGCGGTATATCGAAAACGTTTCGGACCTAGGCCAGCGGTGGCAACGCCTTGATAGGTGGTACTGCCGAAGGGGCTGTATTCCTCGTAAGACAGAACATTGCCGTTCTCGTCCAGTTCGATCCCCGCACTGCCCACATGGTTACTGTGCTGATAACGAATGACGCGGCTGACCGCTCCACCGGCGATCGTCGTCTCAACCAATGCAATACGGCCAGCTTCGTCCCCCACATGCAGGGTCTCTCGGGTCCGCGGGTTTGCACCCGGTTCGCGGATAATGTCGAACCCGCCCAGCGAGATTGTCTCGCGCCGAATGGCTCCTGCAGAGGTTTCTGTCACTTTTCGGATGCGGGTCCCGTCAGATGCGTAAACAAAGAATGTGCGGTCCCCCTGATGGGCAAGGCCGTCCGTATCACCCGGTCCAACTGCCTGACGGCGACACATACGCAGCTGGTTGTCGTGATCCCATTCAATCTGATCGAGGTGGGAAAGCCGCAACATGTTACCCATCGCGTCATAGCCATCGCCGCCCTGACTGATGATATCATTCAAGGCACCGACCGATGTTTGACTTAAGCGGTTCGAGGATACCCCCGCAGCCAGATCGCTGTCCTCGCCATAGGTGTAGGTCCGCGTCCAACCGGGCGCCACGGGATCAGAGCCCCGGTGGCGCATCTCAATCAAGTTGCCCGCAATGTCATAGTGAAAACGCTCAAGATACCGGCCAAGGGCGAAACCATCACCGCGGTGTGGCAGCCGGGTTCGCGCGGCATCGTTATAGCTGTGGGCACCGGGTGCGCCGCCTTGCTGGCCCAGATGTTCGCGGCCCGTCGCCTCGATCAATCGATGCAGGGCATCAAACGTATAGCCGTTAGAGGCATCAACACGGCGATTGCGGAAAAAGATCTGCTGTTGCGCGCTGTCGCGGATGTGGGTCACGTGACCGGACACATCGTAGATCATGTGCTGCGCCTGCAAGTGGCATCCTGGCCAGCCTGCAACTGGCGGTGTCGGACAGTCCGAGCCAAAACCCGTTGCCGCTCGCCGGGTGATGATGCGTTCGGTGAGACGGGTCAACGGATCATGCAGGATTTCTGTTTCAACCGCGTTGCCATAGGTGATGCGTTCGCGGTCGCCCCAAGGGTTGTATGCAATGCCTGTGACCACGGCATGATCCGCAGTGGCGGGATCCAATAAAGTGTCAGGTGCCGCGGGTCGTGCGTGCCAGGTGTCCACCCGATCAAGCCGCGAGGACGGGTTATAGCGGTACTGCACAACCTGGATGCGCGCGCCCGGCCCTTGCGGTTGCAGCGGCATCAGTTGAACCGGACGGTCCAGCGCGTCAAAGCGGGTTTGCCCTGCGAAAATCTCGGGCTCAGTCGCGACGGGTGCGGCCCAATCGAGCGTGGTGCGAAACTCCTGCGCCAGTTGCCGCTGGCTGCGGATTGGGTTGCCTTTGAAATCATGGGCCAGAATTTCCATCGTGCCGGATTGGTCGCGGCTGATCGCAATGCGTTTGCGATGGTTCAAGGCTTCGGGCGTCGGCAGCGATTCTCCGTAGATCGTTTCATCGATCCGCAGTTCAGGGCCCGCATTGATGCTTAGATGAGTGGCGATGGGACGGCGCAATACATCGAATTCGTGGCGCAGCCGGTGGTCGCGCGCATCCCACGTAAACGCCGTTTCGCCACTTACATCCGTTAGCCGCCAACGGGTACCGCCCTCCATACTGTCGGTCCGAATGGCGGTGCTGAGCATGTCGAAAGCGGTACGCTGAACCTCGCGTCCAAGCTCATCCCAGGTTCGGCGCGTATTGCCTTCGATATCGATTTCGGTCGCAACGCGGTGGAGTGTCTCGGTCGGTAGGGTGCCCGGGGCCGCGTTGCTGTAGAGCGTGCGGTTCGGAGTTAGGCGCGCGATCAGCGCACCACGGGTATCCGCCAAAGCCCGCATCGGTGTGTTATCATAAAGCGCCGATTTCGATGCAGCCTCAGTGGCGCGCTGCCGGTCTTCGGGATCGGGGAAACGGGTAGCCAACGCCTGCGCTTGCGCCGGATCAGTACGCAGCGCGTGCCAAGTGGGTAAATAGGCAGCCTGCGGCAACCTGCGGAAATGGTCGCCAAGATCGGGGTCTTGGGCGGGATTCGAAATCAGTACAGTATCGCCCGGGTCCCATGTCGTCTGGTCCCAAACAGAAAACCGGTGTTTGCTCCATGTATGATCGGGATTCAAAATCCCGATCTCTCTGCCCAATGCGTCGTAGAAGAAAATTGGGCTTACACCGATGCGGATGTCGGACTCATAGGTCGGGCGATCTGTGAAGAACGGTTCGAACTGTCGAACAATATTGCCCTTGTTGTTACGCACTTGCCAGCCGGTACCAACCCAGCGTGGCGACGGCGATGCGGACATAACCGGCCGACCATCAGGTCCCAGCAGGATGTTCCCCGAGCTATCACGCGTTGGGACCGGACCGTCTTCGGCCTGAATCTTGCGTTGAATTTCCTGCCCCATCCTATCTGTAAAGGTAATTTCGGCCAGGAAAGGGGTGGCTTGACCCGGCAAAAGATCACTGTCGTGAACCTCTCGATGCAGGGAAAGACCGATGACGGGTGATGGGACAGGATCCCCACGAGAGTGATAATAGGCCCAGGGATCATAAACATAACGCATTGTCGCGCGCCCAAGTGCTGCCAGAGCTTCAGGTCCACGCGGATCAATCAGCACTTGGGTGCGTGCTGCAGGCACCAGTGTCGGATCAAAGCCATCCAGCCTGTCACCTTCGTCGGGCCCATCGACCTTGCCCATTCGGGCCATGCCGGTCACGCGGCCATAGGCGTCAAAGGTCACCTCGCTGCGATTGCCGTTCTCATCGGTCAATACCGAGGCTTGCAAAACGCGATAATCCTGTCGGCGTTCGGTGATTGCGCCAGCTGGACCGGTCGAGCGTACCCCTGCCGACATGCGATTGCCCAATGCGTCCTGCGTTTCCTCGATCAGCAGGTCGAAAGCGTCATAGCGGGCTGTTGTTTCCGTATGTTTCGCAGGCTGATGGAACGGGTCCCGCAGGCGATGTGGTCGAAAGAAATGCTGACGTGCAAATGCCAGCTCTTGCGCGGGCGTATCACCGCTTGAGGGCGACAAAAGCTGACGGTCCGATGGGCGCCACCACTGGCCGTCGCCGTCAATCTCGGTGTATCCCGCCTGCGCCATCTCGGCCGCACCAACGCGGCCTCCATAAACCTGCGTGACAAGACCCGGCGTGAAGGCCAGTTGGAAGCTTTGATGGAGAAGCCCCAAACTGCCCATCTGGCCAAGCGGCAGTGGGCCGGTCAGCGTATCATCCCTGAAGTACTGACGGCGGTGTTCGATCAGACGACGCTGCACCTGACCCGCGGTTGGGGTCGCTTCATAAGCAAGATCGGCTGCAGCGTTCGCCTCTGTCTCGATCTCATCAAAGGACAAACGCGTACCCGGCGCTGGGCTTAAGCCGGTAAGCTCAAAGCTTTGTTCTTCACATGACACCGGGGCGCGGTAGGTTTGATCTGTCGCGATCAGGTCCGTGACGCGCCGCGTGTGTAATACCGCATGTAACTGCGCCTGACGCGCCTGATCTTCAGGCGTCAGCGTCGGATCAGGTGTTTGCCGGCCATACATGACATCGACGCGGCGCAGTTCAGTCCCAAACGGGTCAACCTCCAGTATGACCTGATGCTGAAGGCGTGGGTCATCGGGGATCCGCTCATAATGCGCGGTTAGACTTTCCCGGGCATGGGTCAGAAACACGGCATGACGGTTGGGTCCACGGGATTGCAGAAGATGCACAGTCTGCGTTTGCTCGACCACCTGATAGGGGTGACCGTTGGGATAGCCGGGCTCCGCCCTGCCATCGAGCGCATAGGTTTCACGCCGAAGCACCGTGCCGCGAAGCGCGCGCGCAGCCTCGCGGGTTTCTCCGGTTGTCAATCCGGGTGGCAACACCGTGTCTGGCAAAAGCCGCCGTCGCGCTTCAACATCGTCGTCACGCCAAGCGGGTGCGCGCCAGTATTCCCCACGATCCTGCCCATCAAGCAGACCAGCCAAGACATCGGGCAGACTACCTTGGTCGAGATACACGCCGGTATGAAACCATGTTCTGGTCAGTACGGGCGGAACATGAGATGCCGGGTCTTCGTTTGATGCCAGTGGCCCCAGCGCATCTGACGAGAGCGTCGCAAATTCCTCGGTTTCCCATTGTTCGACCATGCCGAACCCGCGAAACTCGCGCTCGACCCCGTCGAAATGACCATGGTGAAAGGCAAAGCGAGATACGAACCGGGTTTGCGCCACACGATCATGTGTGACGATGCGATCAACCACCTGCACCGGGAACGGCAGGCGCGTGGCCCAAGGGCGGCCTTCATAAAGGTCCTGCAGGTAAAACCGCGACGACGAGGCATAGCGCAATTCGGTCTCGCCACCGAAATTGTTGACATATCGGGTCATGAGGTGCGGTTTTTGTCCGCCCATCAGATCGACGTAACGCAGAGGCTGACCTGCGTCGCGGGACAAAGTAGAGGACCACACAAGACAGGCGGTGCCCGTTCCAAATAGATCGAGCAGATCGACCGAAGTTTCGGTATCAAGCGGCGGCACATTCCCTAGGCGTCGGCGCGGTGCAAGCCGGTTGCCAGACATGTTGAAATAGAGGTCGATACCTTCTGCACCCAGATAGACAATGTCGGTGGTGCCCGAGCCGTCGATATCCGTCAGGCGCAGGCGGCTGCGGTCGAACATTTCGGGGCGATCAAATTGTGGCGCGTCGTCCATCGCCACTTTGGTGCCGAAACGCCCATATCCGCAATTGGGCCAATAGGCGACTTCACCACAGCGGATACGAACCAGATCAGACAATCCGTCGCCGGACATATCCGCCAGAAAAATTGCAGCCTCCGGATCGGAAAACACAAGTCGGGGTCCGTCAGTGTCGTTCCATGGCTGCGCTTGCCTGCGCGCGGGGCCAAACCCGGCCTCGCCTTCAGAGGGGTGCCAGACAAAAGCGGTGTCCTCGGTCAGAAGAATGTCTGCAAGGCCATCGCCTGTCAGGTCAACCATCTTCATGCTGTCATTGGACGCATCTACATGTGGCCAATATTCAAACGCGCGGAAGTCGGACCAGCCGGATTGCGCGTCGCGCTCATGGAACCCCGGGGTTGTCCGGTCCATTACCACCAGATCCGGGCGACCGTCCCCTGCAAGGTCCATCCATTGGCCTGACTCAGCAAATGCAGGCCGCTCGGCAACCAGCACGGGGGCCGCAAAGCGCGCCGTGCCGTTCATTGGCCCAAGGTTGCGAGTGTAATGCCAGGCACCCGGGGTCGAGGTCAGAATTCCACCAACACCGTCACCGTCCAAATCAACCCAGTTTGCCGGATCGGTAAGTCCGGCCGGAGCACCTTCGGTCTGCCCGCGGTCAAGGCTGTGCACAATATCGTTCACCTCGGCCCGGCTATATGTGAATTCCACGGGCGGAATCGCCTGACGCCGATAGGCAAGGAACGTGGCTCCGTTCACATCGAGCGGTGCAACCGTATCGTCCGGAGCGAAGCCCGACTGCGCGACCGCCATGAGGAATGAGCCATAGCGCGTACTGCCGGGGTGCTGACGCTCGTCATCAGTGTCAGCACCGGGAGGGGTGAAATCGTCATAGGAAAACTCGGTTGCCTTCACGAGACCGCGATAGCCCGGTTCGCCCGTCGGCAAGTCGGGGATATCATGAAAGGTCAGAATTCGATGGCAGCGGCGATAGCGCCGAACCTCAAAGCCCGCGCGGTAGCTTGATGTGGGGTCCGGGCGCACTTGCCAATTTCGGCCGGGATCAGCGGATGCATGGACAAACTCATGCTGCGCGTCCGCCGCCACGTTGGGATCAGGTGCGATTGGCATCAGGTGGTCTTCGCCATAATCGAATACGACCGTGAACAGCCATCCAGCTGCATTCACATCCGGATCAACCAAACGAGAGACCCGATTACCATAGCGGATGCGTTTCAGGTACCGCTCGGCTGTGCGGGACCGATTGGCTTCGTGCGCCTGCGCCTGATCGATGCCAACTGCGTCTTCGGCGACATGCTCGTATCGGATGGCGTTGCCTTTGTCGTCAAAGGTCTCGGACAACAACCAGCGAAATACACGGGCGGAGTCGTCCGGGTCTGCCACTCTTGATAGGCCTGACGCGCCATAGATCGAAGTGACGTTTTCGCGCGACGTGACACGCCAATGCGCGATACCCGTCGCCTCGTCTGTCCACCGCTCAATGCGGGCAAAAGTGCTTTCGATCCGTGGGCGGAACCTGTGGATGGTCACACCTGGAAACCGCGCGCGATCTTCCCATTGTGCCCCCTGAGAATCGAGCAGCGGCACCAGATCTTCAGACCCCGAAATCAGGAAGACATCCGATCCGGCGGCATCGTCGTATTGGGGCAGGCCTTTTTCCGTTTTGCGCGTGATCTCGGGCAGCGAAAGTGACCATCCAAAGCCGAAAATGCCGCTGCTGGTGCCAGCCTCATAGCTCAGTTGCAGCTCTGGTGTGAAACCACCACGCCCAGGGCTGACAGGAACCGGAATCGTCAAGGACGCAGACCCGGTCACCGGGTTCGAGGTAATCTTTTCACCAATACCAGAAATCGCGCCACCGCCTTTCGGCAGATTAAGCGACAGCACATCTTTGTTGGCGCCATTGTCACCTGAAATGGCGGATGCTTCCGACCTTTGAGGTCGGGAAATGGCAGTGGAGCCTAACATTCGGCCACCATAAATTCGTCATAAAAATATCAGCGCCACAGGGGTGCTTTACGTAGGGTAAGCAATCGGAAACCGCTGGGTCAATGCAATCAGATGGGATCGGCGATTGTCTGCCGTACCGTTCTGGTTGTGTTGTTAAGCACAACCTCGCAAGCCTTGGACAAGGCTACGAAGTTTCATTGCGCCGGCAGCTTATCACCGGGGTTGCGGGACCTGCAGAAACAATAAATCAGTAGGGGTAAGGGCAGGGTTCGCGTGCGAATCCGGTTCATGCGGACCAGCTAGAATCAGCGATCCGACTAACGGACGCGCCTGAGGTAAACGTAATAGGCGCCATCGCCGCCATGGCTGATATGTGCGGGTGTTACCTGCAGCACCGCTTGTGCAAGTGGCGGTATAGACAACCAGTGGGGCACCTGATTGCGCAAGACCCCACGCGGCGTTGGAATGGGTCCCGGTTCGTCCCGGTCCTTGCCCTTGCCGGTTATGACCAACACCAGCCGTTTGCGCTGTGCCTGTGCGGTCAGGATGAACCGAACCAATGCGGGATGGGCTGCGCTCATGTGCATCCCGTGCAGGTCCAGCTTGCCTTCGGGCTTGAGCTTGCCGCGTTTCATGCGACCAAAAGACTTGGTGTCCATCTGCACCGGATTTGTCCGTAAACCTTCGGTGATCGATGGCTTCAGGTTATTCCGTGACGGTTTGGTTGGCGCAGTCTGACCCAGTTCAAAGGCTTCTATCCGCGCCTTGGGCGTTTTGGTCGGTTTGGGCTTGGGCAAAGTAGTGGGGTGCACAGTCTGAGGCAGTTCGGGGTGCAAACGCTCAGCCTGTTTGGCGACCTTGCGCCACAAATCGATCTCATCCGCAGTCAGTTTGCGCCGGGTCATCAGAACTCATCCGGTAACAGGGCGTAGGCCCTCTGTATCGGCAACAGCACAACCATACGGCCGGGATCCTTCAAGCGACCGGCGGCCTGCCCGGCATCATCCCCTGTGCCAAAGAAAATGTCGGCACGTTGCGCACCCTTGATCGCCGATCCGGTGTCTTGTGCGATCATCAATCGGCGCAGCGGGTTTTTGCCATCCTTTTCTACCCAAACTGGCGCGCCCAAAGGTGTATAAGCCGGATCTGCCGCGATACTGCGCATTGTGGTCACTGAGCGGTTCATGGCGCCTAACGGCCCGAACTCGGGCGCGACACGCGTCACTTCACGGAAGAAAACATACGAAGGGTTGTGTAGTAACAGCTCAGCCCCGGCTTCAGGGTTTTTGCGTACCCAGGTCCGGATCATCTGCGCGCTGACCTGGTGCGCGCCCAGCGCACCCCGTCGGACCAGTTCCGCGCCGATCGAGCGATAGGGATGCCCATTCGCACCGCCATATCCAACCCGCAATGCACCGCCATCGGGCAGGCGTATCCGGCCTGAGCCCTGAATTTGCAGAAAGAACAACTCAACAGGGTCATCGACCCACGCTATCTCAAGGCCCCGACCACTTAGGGCGTCACCGGTCAGCAGGTCACGGCGGCTGAGCCACTTGCCCGCCTCTCGCGCCTCGGGCGGCATCCGGTAGAGTGGATAGCGGTATTTGTCAGTTGGGGTTTTTGACCCATCCAGTTCAGGTTCAAAATATCCGGTGAACAGGGCGTCATCGCCGTCTTCGACCAGAACAGGACGAAAGAACAGCTCGAAAAAAGCCCGCGCCGCGCCAGGTTCATAACTCTGAGCCACGCCACACAGCGCCTGCCAATCAGGATCGTCCAGATCACCACAGGTGTTCAGAAAAACCGAAAGGGCCGCCCCGTGATCGTCGGCGGCCCAGCCATCGAGGTCATCGAATGACAGGATGGATCGCGTCGCCTCGGCTCCGGCGGCGCTGGCAGTGGTCATGACGACCCCCAGAAATAGCGACCGGAGCGCTGCAATCATGCGTCCGTGGCAACAAGCAGCCAGTTCGGATCGTCCGCGCCCATGACACGGGCAAAGGTCCAGCTGTCCTTTTGGCGTTTGACGGTGTTCGGGTTGCCTTCGACAATATCCCCGCCGCGATCGCGCACGACCGACGTCAGCTCACCGATAAAGCGCATGGTGATCTCGGCCTGATTGGTATCCTTATCGAAGGTCGCATCGACCAGAGTGGTTTCACGCACCCCGATGAATTCGGCTTCGATGGTCAGACCTTTGTCTTCGCGATCCGCAACAACCGATACAAAACTGTCGAATACTTCTTCGGACAGGAACGGCTGGATTTCGTCCAGATTGCCCTTTTCAAAGCCCATCACGATCATTTCATAGGCGCCGCGCGCGCCCTGTACAAATTCGCTGACAGAAAAACTGGGTTCGACCCGCTTCATTGCGGCCAAAGTTTGCGCCTGTTCACTGTCTTCGGCTACATGGTCGGTGATGTCGTGATCTGGCCCGCCTTCAATCACTTCGAAATCACGGCGCGCGCCATTGGTATCAGGCTGTTGCTGAAGGGGCGGTTTCTCAAAACCTTCGCGTGTACCCAACACGCTTTTCAAGCGCAGGATCAGGAAAATGGCAATTCCGGCCAGCACCAGAAGCTGGATCAGGGGTGAGTTCATTTCGTCCTCTTTTCAGAACCCGGGCTTTGTATACGCTGCCCTCTGCCACTATGTAGGTGACAGTCGGGGCCAAGTCCACAGCCCGGACCATGCTAAAGGATACCGCAAATGTACTTGTTCTTGGCTTTTTTATTGGTTCCGATCATCGAGATCGCCCTGTTTATACAGGTTGGCGGTCTGATCGGGCTTTGGCCGACGCTTGCAATCGTGGTTCTGACCGCCGTTCTGGGCACGGTTCTGGTGCGGACACAAGGTCGCATGGCGCTGGCGAATTTGCAGCGATCCTTTGCCGAATTGGACGACCCAACCGAACCGCTGGCCCATGGGGCGATGATCTTGCTGTCCGGTGTTTTGCTGCTGACACCAGGGTTTTTCACCGATGCCATTGGTTTTGCGCTGCTTGTTCCCGGCATCCGGGTCGCAGTGTTCCGCTATCTCAAGTCCAAGGCGACCATCACCCATTTTCAAATGGGCACCGGCGCACAATTCAGGTCGGGGCCAAACCCGTTTGATCAGGACGATGTGATAGATGGCGAATTCACCGAGGTTCGCCCTCGCCAGAACTCCGGAAAGCCGTCGAAGTGGGTGGAAGGCCCGCACCAGCATTGAGCTATCCGGCCCAAATTGCTAAGCAGTGCCGAATTTCAATTCCGGAGAAGTTTCATGGCTGACGAAAGCCCTGCAGAAAACACCGCCGCACAGGCAGCCCCTCAGATCCAGATGCGCGTTCTGGGACAGTTCATTCGCGACATGTCCTTTGAAAACGTCATGGCGCAAAAAGGCGTCTCAGGCGACGTACAGCCCGAGATTTCAGTTCAGGTCAATCTGGACGCAAAGAAACGCACGACCGAGCACCAGTATGAAGTCTCGATCAAGCTAAAACTGACATCCAAGGCCAAGGGCCTGGAAGACGTCCTGTTCCTGTGCGAAATCGACTATTGCGGCCTGTTCCACGTGGAAGGTGTGCCCGAAGATCAAATGCATCCGTTCCTGATGATCGAATGCCCGCGCATGCTGTTCCCGTTCCTGCGCCGCATCGTCAGCGACATCACACGCGACGGTGGCTACCCGCCGGTCAACCTGGATAACATTGATTTCGTGGCGCTCTATCGCAACGAACTGGCGCGCCGTCAGGCGGCCGCACAAGAGCAAAAAACCGACGCCTAAGGTTTTGGTCCGCGTCTGGTTCGGGTCAGGCGCGGGTCCACAGGGCGTTCTCGCCCAGCTTTTCAACAAATTTCTGATGTGCTGCGCGCTCATCCTCGGTGATCCGGGATGGCAGGGCATCGGGTCGCGCTGTCGGGCGCCATTCCTCACCACCGCCAGACGCTGCGCTTGCCGACGTTGACAATCCAAAGTCGGGCTGACGGCCTCCGATCAGCTCCAGATACACTTCGGCCAGAATTTCCGAGTCAAGCAGCGCGCCGTGCAGCACCCTGTTTGAGTTATCGATGCCAAACCGGCGGCACAACGCATCCAACGAAGCGGGTGATCCAGGAAACCGCTTACGCGCAATGGCCAGCGTGTCGATTGCCTGATCCATCGGGATCAGCGACACCCCCATCCAGCCCAGTTCGGCGTTCAGAAACTTCATGTCGAACGAGGCGTTGTGGATCACCAGCTTGGCGTCACCCACGAATTCACGAAACCCTTGCCCAACCTTGGCAAAGACAGGTTTGTCCTTCAGCGTCACTTCGCCCTTTTCCGGCGGGCGCGGGTTTTCCAGCAGGTCGGGGCCGATGCCATGCACACCAAATGCCTCTTCCGGCATAGAACGCTCGGGGTTGATGTAGACGTGATAAGTTTCTCCTGTGGCAACGTGGTTCCACAGCTCAACCGCGCCGATCTCGACGATCCGGTCGCCGCTTTCGGGATCAAACCCTGTGGTCTCGGTATCGAGTACAATCTCACGCATCTGCCAACCCTGCCCGTATCTGCCTGACGATATCCTGCACCTGCGCGCGAGCATGGTCCAGAGTATCCGTGACAATCACGAAATCCGACCGCCCGCATTTCTCTTCGTTTGGCATTTGCTTGGAGCGAATCTGCTCAAACTGCGCCTCATTCATTGTGCCGCGCGCCATGACCCGTCTTTTTTGTTCTTCAGCAGAGATTGAAACACAAGCAACAGCATCCATCGCCGCATCACCACCGGTTTCAAACAACAGCGGAATGT
The DNA here is from genome assembly GCF_056532915.1 of Ruegeria sp. H9. NCBI lineage: Bacteria > Pseudomonadati > Pseudomonadota > Alphaproteobacteria > Rhodobacterales > Roseobacteraceae > Ruegeria > Ruegeria sp. H9. The sequence continues at coordinate 28,364 of NZ_JBQFNX010000006.1, forward strand.
CGAATACCAAGATATCGGCGGACGACGAAGATCGAAATGAGGCGCGATCCGCCGCTACCAGAGGGTGTACGATTTTTTCAATTGTTTTTAGCGCGTTAGGATTATCCGCAATGATTTGCTTCAATGCATCCCGGCTGACCGCATCCTCGGCAATGGCGGTGGGAAACGTAATCCGCATGGGCTCAACCGCCGCACCGCCCTTTGCATAGAGCCGATGCACCGCAGCATCCGCATCCCAAAGCGCACAGCCTTCATCTGCAAACATCTGAGCGGTCGTGCTTTTTCCCATTCCGATTGATCCGGTGAGCCCCAGCGCAAAACTCATGCCAAGGCCGCCGCGCGGGTTTCAGCGTCCACTTCGGGGCGAACACCGAACCAGCGTTCAAACCCGGGAACAGCTTGATGCAGCAACATTCCCAGCCCGTCGACCGTTGTACATCCAACCTCTTCCGCCTGTTGTAACAGATGCGTTTGAAGCGGCGCGTATACCAGATCGGTGACAACAGCGCCGGGTTGCAATCCATCCAGTGGAACGCGTAACTCTGGCTGCCCTTGCATACCCAAAGACGTAGTATTCACGACCAGTTCTGCATCTTCGATCACGTTGCCCGCCTGCACCCAGTCGACGACCGTAATCCGTTGGCCGAACTCTTCTTTCAAATGATCCGCACGGGTGCGGGTGCGATTGGTCAGCAGGATTTCAGGCACTCCGGCTTCTGCCAGCGCTTGAAGCACCGCCCGCGCAGCACCGCCCGCACCAAATACTACCGCAGGCCCATCTTGCGGGTTCCAATCAGGCGCACCGCTGCGAAGATTGGCCATGAACCCGTAGCCATCCGTATTATCCGCGTGAATTGAACCATCCTCGCGGAATACAAGCGTATTTGCCGCCCCGATGACTGAGGCTCGGTCCGAGACATGATCCGCTAACCGCAAAGCAGCCTCTTTATGGGGTACGGTCACGTTGGCCCCAACAAACCCAGCCTTGGGTAGTGTCCGCAGAACGGTTTCCAGATCGGCCGGGGCGACATCCATTGGGATGTAGTGCCCCACCAATCCATAGGTTTTCAGCCAATGCCCGTGCAGTTTTGGCGAGCGGGAATGTGCAATGGGTTGCCCAATCACGCCGGCCAGAGGAACGCGATGCTCCGTCATTGATCGATCACTCCCTTCACGGCCAGAAAATTGAGCAGCTCTAACAGGGGCATACCCAAGACGTTAAAGTAGTCGCCGTCAATGGTGGCAAACAGGCGCACGCCTTCTTTTTCCAGTTTATAAGCCCCCACTGCGTGCCGAATACTGTCCCAGTTCCGCGCCAGGTAATCACGTAAATAAGCATCCGAGCTGGCCCGCATCCGCAAACGCACCTGACCTACATGCCGCCAGATGGGCTCACCATCCTGATAGATCACCGCCGCCGACAGCAACATATGTCGCTTGCCGCGCATTGCTTTAAGCTGCGCCAGTGCTTCTTCCGGCGTTTCCGGCTTCGACAGCATCTGACCTTCGAAATCCAGAACCTGATCGCAACCCAGAACCATAGTGCCGGGCACTTTGTCACTGATCTTACGTGCTTTCATTTCGGCAAGCGCATCGGCAACATCACGGGGCGGAGCTCCCTCAGCCATCAGGGCGCGTTTGGCTGTGTCTTCATCCACCCGCGCGATCTGAACCGAAAACGGGACGCCTGCGTTTCTGAGCAACTGCGCGCGGATCACGGACCCTGAGGCAAGGACTATGGGGACAGTCATGTGGAAAACCCCGTGTGCAAATCAATGAGTAGTCTCGAATGGTTTGTATGGCTTTCCGGTTGACACGCAACCCCGGGAATTTGGCGCAAGACTTCCCCGAGTCGCCCGGATCCTGTCCAGACGGGACAAGGATAAGTTGGAATACTCGGATAAGCATCCTGTCCCGGATTGTTCCAATGGTTATCCACGATTCAGTCTGAGCTTTTATCTCATAATTTATTGTTATTAATAATTTTTTTTCTTGATCAACAGATTCTGCGCCGATGTGCTTCACTTTTTCCACCTGGGGAAAAAGGCAGGACAAAAAAGTAATCCACCGAATTTGACCTCCCTACAAAACCATCATCCTTTTTATTTCTTATTTTTTTTATTAGGAGGGGTTCAGGTAAGCCCGGAATACCCAATGACCGATATTCTTTTCGCAATATACCCTTGGGTGAAATCGCTGCACATCATGGCCGTGATTTCATGGATGGCTGGTTTATTCTATCTGCCCAGATTGTTCGTGTATCACGTTGAAAAGGCGCAAGCCGTAGAGGGTGCGCAACAGATTTTCTTTGAAATGGAAGAAAAGCTGCTGCGTGTGATCATGCGCCCCGCAATGGTCGTGGCCTGGGTCTGCGGGCTGATCATGGTGTTCACGCCTGGTATCGTCGGATGGGACTGGAGCTGGCCCTGGGTCAAAGGCGCAGCAGTGATCGGCATGACATGGTTTCACCATTGGCTTATGGCTCGGCGCAAGGACTTTGCTGAGGGGCGAAATAAGCTGACTGGGCGGCAGTACCGCATGATGAATGAGGTTCCGACCGTTCTAATGGTTGTTATCGTTCTAGCGGTCGTTGTGAAGTTCTGAGGGCCTGTTTGACTCTTTTGAGGTAAGCGCTTATCTAACGCGTAACGCGCCCGTCCGGGCGAGGTATCTTCCGTTCTGAAATTCCACTCTGGTGCCGCGATCCAAGCGGCCGAGGTTCGTATCATCATGACAACTGAATCCCTGAATCTGGCCGATCTGAAGGCCAAAAGCCCCAAAGACCTTCTGGCGATGGCCGAGGAGCTTGAGGTCGAAAACGCCTCAACCATGCGCAAGGGCGAGATGATGTTTCAGATTCTGCGCGAACGTGCAGATGAGGGCTGGACCATCGGTGGCGACGGCGTGCTGGAGGTTCTACAAGACGGGTTCGGGTTTCTGCGCTCGCCCGAGGCGAACTATCTACCCGGACCGGATGATATCTATGTTTCGCCTGACATGATCCGCAAGCATTCGCTGCGCACCGGAGATACGGTTGAAGGTGAGATCAAAGCGCCCGATGAAAACGAGCGTTACTTTGCGCTGACAAATGTCACCAAGATCAACTTTGAAAATCCGGACAAGGCCAAACACAAGATTCTGTTCGACAACCTGACGCCTCTGTATCCGGATGAGCGTCTGAAGATGGAAATCGAAGATCCGACCATCAAGGACAAGTCTGCTCGCGTGATCGATTTGGTTTCGCCGATTGGTAAAGGTCAGCGATCGCTGATCGTGGCACCGCCGCGGACTGGTAAGACGGTGATCCTGCAGAACATCGCGCATTCCATCGAACAGAACCACCCGGAATGTTATCTGATCGTCCTGCTGATCGACGAACGCCCGGAAGAGGTGACTGACATGCAACGCTCGGTGAAGGGTGAAGTTGTGTCTTCAACCTTCGATGAGCCCGCGACCCGCCACGTGGCCGTATCCGAGATGGTGATCGAAAAAGCCAAGCGTTTGGTTGAGCATAAACGAGATGTTGTTATTCTTCTCGACTCGATCACAAGACTTGGTAGGGCATTCAACACTGTAGTGCCATCTTCGGGTAAGGTTCTGACCGGTGGTGTAGATGCAAATGCCCTGCAACGGCCCAAGCGCTTCTTTGGTGCTGCGCGGAACATCGAAGAAGGTGGTTCGCTGACCATCATCGCCACCGCCCTGATCGATACTGGCAGCCGCATGGACGAAGTGATCTTCGAAGAATTCAAAGGCACTGGTAACTCGGAAATCGTACTGGATCGTAAGATTGCAGACAAACGCGTGTTCCCGGCAATCGACATCCTCAAATCCGGCACCCGGAAAGAGGATCTGCTGGTCGACAAGGGTGATCTGGCTAAGACATTCGTTCTGCGCCGCATCCTCAATCCGATGGGCACAACAGATGCAATCGAGTTCCTGTTGTCGAAGTTGAAACAAACCAAGACGAACGGCGAGTTCTTCGATTCAATGAACACCTGACAAGGTTCTGGCACTGACGCGGGGGCTATCAATGGATACGATATTCGCCCTGGCCAGCGCCCAGGGCAAAGCAGGCGTGGCTGTGATCAGGCTTTCTGGTCCGCAGGCATATGCCTCCGCCAATGAGTTGTCTGGCGGGGGCCTGCCAAGGCGTGGATTGAGAGTACGAACACTCAGCGCGTCGGATGGATCGCGGTTGGATGAGGGCTTGGTTCTGACGTTTCAGGCCCCGTCCAGCTTTACCGGCGAAGACGTGGTCGAGCTTCAGATTCACGGAAGTATGGCGTCTGTCAACGCTGTGCTGACCTCTCTTTCGGATATGGACGATCTTCGGCTGGCCGAACCTGGTGAGTTCACGCGTCGTGCACTGGAAAACGGCAAGATGGATCTGGCGCAGGTCGAAGGTCTTGCTGATCTGATTGATGCAGAAACCGAAGCACAACGGAAACAAGCACAGACGATTTTGGCTGGTGCTTTGGGCACATTGGCAGAAAGTTGGCGGCGTGATCTGATCCGTGCGGCGTCTTTGTTGGAAGCCGTGATTGATTTTGCTGATGAAGAGGTGCCGACAGATGTATCACCTGAGGTTCGGACGTTGATCTCTGGTGTGATGGCCGAATTGACCCAAGAAGCCAAAGGTGTTCGGATCGCCGAGCGCATTCGCACCGGCTTTGAGGTCGCCATTGTTGGCCTTCCGAACGCAGGGAAATCGACCTTGCTGAACGCGTTGGCAGGTCGGGAAGCCGCTATTACCTCGGAATATGCCGGGACAACCCGTGATGTGATTGAAGTTCGTATGGACTTGGACGGATTGCCTGTCACGCTGCTGGACACGGCCGGTTTGAGGCAAACCGATGATCACGTTGAAAACCTGGGAATTGAATTGGCGCGCAAACGGGCAGAGGCCGCTGATTTGCGGGTGTTTCTGACGGATGACCCTGATCACTTAGGTGTACCGAGGCAGGCGGAAGACATTCATGTTCTGCCAAAATCTGACCTACGTGGGCCTTCTGCCGGCGGCATATCAGGGAAAACCGGGCAGGGGATTGACCAGCTGATAGACAACATATCGCGTGTATTGATAGCCCAAACTGCTAGTCATGGTATTGCAACGCGGGAACGCCATCGCGTTGCGATGACAAAAGCAGCTGACTCTCTTGCCGCAGCGCAAGCTGTTCTGGAATCAGGCCCAGATATGTATGATATAGCTGCTGAAGAACTAAGGACGGCCATTCGGTCGCTTGAGTCTCTGGTTGGCAGGATTGATGTCGAGACCCTTTTGGATGAAATCTTCGCAAGTTTCTGTCTGGGAAAATAGGGAGTGTTTCACGTGAAACATTCGAAATTTGATGTTGTCGTCATCGGTGCCGGACATGCAGGTGCAGAAGCCGCACATGCAGCAGCACGGATGGGTGCGAGCACAGCACTAGTCACTCTTTCCGAACGGGACATCGGTGTCATGTCTTGCAATCCGGCAATAGGTGGGTTGGGCAAAGGGCATCTAGTCCGCGAGATCGATGCACTAGACGGGGTCATGGGGCGCGTGGCGGACCGTGCGGGTATCCAGTTTCGCTTATTGAACCGGCGAAAAGGACCGGCCGTTCAAGGGCCGAGGGCGCAGGCGGATCGAGCCCTTTATCGGGCAGCAATGGCGGGGGAAACGCAAAAACAAGACAATCTGTCGGTGATTACCGGGGAAGTGGTTGATTTCCTAATGGATGGCGACCGCGTCACCGGTGTTAAACTGGCAGATGAATCCGAGGTCCCCGCACAGACAGTTATCCTGACGTCAGGTACATTTCTGCGCGGCGTGATCCACATAGGGGACGTTTCAAAACCAGGTGGCCGCATGGGGGATCGCCCATCGATCAGGCTGGCTGAACGCCTTGATGCCTTTGATTTGCCTACGGCACGACTAAAAACAGGTACGCCACCGAGGTTGGACGGACGAACCATAAATTGGGATATACTTGAACGACAGGATGGCGATGCAGAGCCAACACTGTTTTCATTCATGTCCCAAGCGGTGACAGCGCCGCAAATTGCCTGTGGAATAACTCATACCAATGCTCAGACGCACGGAATAATCGAGAAAAATCTATCGCGATCAGCAATGTATGGAGGTCATATTGATGGTGTTGGTCCCAGATATTGCCCTTCAATCGAAGACAAAATCGTCAGATTTGCGGAAAAGGAGTCACACCAGATATTTCTGGAACCGGAAGGCGTGCGGGATCATACGGTGTACCCAAACGGGATTTCAACGTCTTTGCCCGAAGATGTACAAGTCGAATATGTCCAATCCATCATAGGATTGGAAAACGCGGTAATCTTACAACCCGGATACGCGATTGAATACGACTACGTTGACCCGCGCGTTCTATCTGCGTCTTTGTCTGTGCCCGATGTTCCTGGTCTATATCTTGCAGGACAGATCAATGGGACCACAGGATATGAGGAAGCGGCCGCGCAAGGCCTCGTTGCAGGTTTGAATGCAGCTCTGGAAACACAGGGGCGTGCGCCAATACATTTTACACGCTCAGACAGCTATATTGGCGTAATGATTGACGATTTGACAACACGAGGCGTTGCCGAGCCTTATCGGATGTTCACATCCCGTGCAGAGTTTCGCCTATCACTTCGCGCTGACAACGCAGATCAAAGACTGACCCCGATTGGTGAGCAGTTGGGCTGTGTGGGTGAACTCCGCCGCAAGGTTTTTGCTGAGAAATCAGAAAAACTTGTAAAGGCAAAGAACAAACTGACAGAGACCACATATACGCCAAAGCAAATTCGCGAAGCTGGTATCAGCATAAATCAGGACGGAAACCGGCGCGATGGAATGGCGGTTCTTGCTTTTCCAGAAGTATCGTTTGAAGACATGGTTTTACTCGAACCCGATCTACAGAATACAGACGATGAAATTCGCCGTCAGGTCGAGCGCGATGCGTTGTATGCAAACTATATTGCGCGCCAACAACGGGATGTCGAAGCAATGAGGCGCGATGAGGCGCATGAAATTCCTCGGGATTTCAATTATTTTGCGCTTGATGGTCTGTCGAATGAAATGAAGCAAAAGCTATCGCAGGCGAAGCCTGCGAATATTGCGCAGGCGAGTCGGGTTGAAGGTGTCACGCCTGCAGCTTTAACCCTCGTCCTGGCGAAGCTCAGGCGCGATGTGAAAGCCAGAAAAGCATGAGTTATCAGAACGCCGTTTCTGCGGAGGCTCTGGATGTTTCACGTGAAACATTCGAACGCCTGGTGATCTATGTATCTCTGCTTGAAAAATGGAACCCAAAAATCAATCTGGTTTCAAGAAATAGTCTTGAAGAGATTTGGATTCGCCATATCAAAGATTCCATTCAAGTTTTTCAGAACGCAGATCGCGTAGATCATTGGGTGGATTTAGGCAGCGGAGGCGGCTTTCCTGGCATGGTCTGCGCCATCATGGCAATTGAATTTGCACCTGAAACGCGTTTCACATTAGTCGAAAGCGACCAACGTAAATCCGCATTTCTTCGAAGTGTGACCAGAGAGAGTGGCGCCAATTGTTCCGTGATCTCTCGTCGAATTGAAGCCATTGATCCCTTGGATGCGGACGTGCTTTCAGCTCGGGCTCTGGCTGATCTGACCACTCTAATGTCATTTTGTGACAGGCATTTAAGTAAAAACGGTACAGCGTTGTTGCCAAAAGGCGTAACCTGGAAAAAAGAGCTGGAAGATGCGCGCAAAGAATGGAAATTCGAGGCTGAACCCATTAAGAGTTCAACAGAACCCCAAGCCGTTATCCTGAAAATCAAAGGAGTTGCACGTGGTTGATCTGTCTCGTCCTGCTGGGCCTCGGATTATCGCGGTTGCCAATCAAAAGGGCGGGGTCGGGAAAACCACTACAGCGATCAATCTCGCAGCCGGATTGGCCGAGGCCGGATGCAAGGTTCTTGTGGTCGATCTCGATCCTCAGGGAAATGCCTCTACGGGTCTAGGGGTCGAAGATCGCGACTGGACGACATATGATCTTCTTCTCGACGATGCACCATTGGAAGCTGTGGTGCAGGAGACCGAGATCGGTAATCTTTTTGTGGTTCCGGCGACCGTAGATCTCAGCTCGGCAGATATTGAGCTGATCTCGAATGAAAAGCGCAGTTATTTGCTGCATGACGCGCTTCGACAGACTGCAATTGATGCCTTCAATCTGGACTTTGTGCTGATTGATTGTCCGCCGTCCTTGAACCTGCTCACCGTAAACGCAATGGTAGCAGCGCATTCCGTCCTTGTTCCATTGCAAAGTGAGTTCTTTGCGCTGGAAGGGCTGTCACAATTGATGTTGACCATTCGCGAGGTTCGTCAGACCGCTAATCCTGACCTCAGAATCGAAGGTGTTGTGTTAACGATGTATGACAACCGCAACAACTTGTCCCGTCAGGTCGAAAAGGATGCGCGTGACAATCTGGGTGAGATGGTATTTAAAACCAAGATACCCAGAAATGTGCGGGTCAGCGAGGCACCATCTTACGCGCTTCCTGTGCTGCAATATGATTCGGGTTCGCTTGGGGCGATGGCGTACCGGCATTTGGCCCGAGAGGTTATGCACAAGAACAACAAGATAGCCATTTAAGTGGCCGTGAGGAGGGCAACATGAATGCCAGGAAAGGAAAACCCCGAGGATTAGGTCGCGGGCTATCTGCGTTGATGGCTGATGTCGCACCAGAAGCTGACGGTCGGATTGTATCTGAACCCCGCCGTCCGGATCTCACGGTACCGATCGAAAAACTGCAGGCGAACCCAGATCAGCCGCGCCGCCGTTTCGCGCAAGAGCAATTGGATGAGCTTGCGGCCTCGGTCAAGGAAAAGGGTATTATCCAGCCGCTGATTGTCCGCAGCATCGATGGTGGCCAATACGAAATCGTTGCGGGTGAACGGCGCTGGCGTGCTGCGCAAATGGCGCAACTGCATGATATCCCAGTTATTGTTCGCGAATTTGATGACACCGAAGTGCTTGAGGTCGCGATTATCGAGAACATTCAGCGCGCAGATCTGAACGCGGTGGAAGAGGCGGCAGGCTTTAAGCAATTGATGGATCGCTTTGGTCACACGCAAGAAAAGCTGGCCGAAGCGCTTGGTAAAAGCAGAAGCCATATCGCTAATCTGCTGCGTCTTTTGTCACTCCCATTGGACGTGCAATCCCTTGTAATAGAAGGAAAATTATCCGCCGGTCATGCAAGGGCGTTAATCACGGCAGAAAACCCATCGGAGCTGGCGAAACAGGTGGTTCGTGAGGGCCTTTCGGTGCGTGCGACCGAGGCATTAGTGAAAAAGCAGCAAGGTGGGACGGATAAGCCGGCTCCGAAATCCAGAAACCTGAATGCAGGGAAGGACGCAGACACCCGAGCGCTTGAAAAGGATTTGTCTGCGATTCTGGCGATGAAGGTGACGATCAACCATAAGGCCGGATCTGAATCCGGGCAGGTTGTGTTGGCTTATGAGAACCTGGATCAGTTGGATGATCTGTGCGCAAAGCTCAGCCGTTAGGTCGGGTCCAGATAAACAGCATCACAGCGCTGAGCACAATGGCCTGAATGATCAGGACGTGAGAAGGAACCGACAGCAGAACCGATAAGCCAAATACGGCGGCAACCGAAAGGGTGGCCGCCTTTTTTGCACCGGGTCTGATCGCGCCAGAGCTTTGCCAATCGATGATCATAGGGCCAAAGGTTCGATGGCTCAGCAACCAGTTATGCAGCCGTGACGATGAGCGAGCAAAAAAGAACGCGGCCAACAGAAGAAATGGCACCGTCGGCAGCAGCGGCAGAGCGACTCCGATCATGGCAAGCGCAACGCATAATAACCCCAATCCGGCCCAGAGAAATTGCATCTGTTACTCCAACAGCTCTCGGATTACCGCGTTGAGCACGGCGCGCCCGTTTGAAGTGGCGCGCAATTGATTGCGATCAAGGGTTAGCATGCCCAGATCGATCAGCGAATCAAGTTTGTCATGCGAAAGCTCTTCACCTGCAAGCAGAGTGTATCTGTCTATATTTAGGCCCTCGACCAAACGTAGACACATCATAAGGTATTCTGAGGCTTGTTCACGTTGGCTAAGCTCGAACCGATTGCTTTCGCCGTGCCCATTGGAGGCAGCCGTCAGCCATTTGTTTGGTGAAAGATGAGTTTCCGTCGCGAATTTCCGGCGATCCAGGGTGATCCGACCGTGTGCGCCGGGTCCAATACCGATGTAGTCACCATAGCGCCAATAGATGAGGTTATGCCGTGATTCCGCTCCGGGCCGGGCGTGGTTTGAGATCTCATAGGCAGGCAGCCCATGCGCTTCGCAGATTTCCTGCGTCGCCAGATACATATCCGCAGCGTTGTCATCCTCGGGCAAACCGCGCAGCTTGCCCAGGGCATAGCGATCACCAAAGGCTGTGCCTTCCTCAATGGTCAGTTGGTATAGCGACAGGTGATCAACTGCCATCGATAGGGCTTCGGTCAGCTCAGCACGCCAGGCGTCCAGAGTTTGATGCTGGCGGGCATAGATCAGATCAAAGCTCACACGGTCAAAGCAAGAGCGCGCGATATCGAAGGCAGCGCGAGCCTCGGCAACCGTGTGAATGCGCCCCAGACGACGCAGGTCATCGTCGTTCAAGGCCTGAACACCCATCGAGATGCGGTTCACGCCCGCATCATGATAGGCCGCGAACCGCCCGGCCTCGACCGAGCCTGGATTGGCCTCAAGCGTGATTTCCATATCGTTGGCCGATCGCCAAAGGGCGCGGGCCTTGTCGATGATGGTGGCGACGGTCTCGGGGGCCATCAGTGATGGAGTTCCGCCGCCAAAGAAGATTGTGTTCAAAACCCGGTCAGGAGTTTCTGTGGCCGAGCGGCTCAGTTCACTGAGATAACACTCAAGCCATTGTTTTTGATTAATATTCTTGGAAACGTGGCTGTTGAAATCGCAATAGGGGCACTTGGCCTCGCAAAAGGGCCAATGCACATAAAGGCCAAAGCCCCCGTTTCGCCAATCATCCGCCAAAGCAGCCTTTCACGAACATCTCCACCGCGCGCCCGCGATGGCTGATCTTGTTCTTTTCCCAGCGATCCATTTCGGCAAAGGTAATGTCGTGCCCCTCAGGGACAAACATCGGGTCATAGCCGAACCCGTCCTTGCCACGGATCGGCCAAGTCAGGTGACCGGGCACGACGCCCTCGAAAACTTCGTCATGCCCGTCGGGCCAGGCCAGAACCAGAGTGCAGCGAAACTGGGCCATACGCGGGTGGGGGGCGTTTTTCGCCTCTAGCTCATTATGGGCGCGAGTCATCGCCATCAGGAAATCGCGGCCATTGCCGGTTTCGGCCCAATCGGCGGTGTAAACACCGGGTGCGCCATCCAATGCATCGATGGTGATCCCGGAATCGTCCGACAGGGCAGGTAGGCCGGTCGCCTTTGCAGCTGCGTGGGCCTTGATCCGGGCGTTACCGACGAAAGTGTCCTCGGTCTCTTCCGGTTCGGGCAGGTTCATTTCGCCCGCGCCGACAACCGTTACGCCAAAGGGCTCAAGCAGATGCGCCATCTCCTCGAGCTTGCCTTTGTTGTGGGTGGCGACCAGCAGTCGATCACCTTCGAACCTGCGAGTCATGCGGTTGCAGCTTTCTGGGCAGCAGCAAGTTCACCCACGCCTTTCTCGGCCAGGTCCATCAGTTGATCCATTTGCGCGCGGCTGAAAACGGATCCTTCGGCGCTCATCTGCACTTCGATCAGCTTGCCCGAGCCGGTCATGATGAAATTGCCGTCAACGCCAGCTTCGCTATCTTCGGGATAGTCCAGATCTAGCACGGGCTGACCGGCATAAATTCCGCATGAAACGGCGGCAACAGGGTCTAATAAAGGGTCAGAGATCACATCGCCTGTTTTCATCAGCTTGTTCACGGCCAGACGCAGCGCCACCCAACCGCCAGTGATCGAGGCACAGCGGGTGCCGCCGTCGGCTTGAATGACATCGCAGTCAACAGTGATCTGCCGTTCTCCCAAGGCAACCCGGTCTACACCGGCGCGCAAGGCGCGGCCGATAAGGCGCTGGATTTCCACGGTGCGTCCGCCTTGCTTGCCGCTGGCAGCCTCGCGCCGCATCCGCGTATTGGTCGCACGGGGCAGCATGCCATATTCAGCGGTAACCCAGCCCAGGCCCGAGCCTTTGATGAACGGTGGCACGCGATCCTCGATTGTGGCGGTGCATAGCACATGGGTGTCGCCCATCTTGATCAGGCAAGAGCCTTCGGCATGTTTGGTGAACCCCGTTTCAATTGAAACGGCGCGCATTTCGTTTAGATCACGTCCTGAGGGTCGCATGAGAAATCCTTTATCTGCTGGGTTGGGGATACCGTCCTGCGGCGTTACGATGCAAGCCCGATTGACCTTTCATTTGCCTGCGATTTAATGACGATCCAGCAGAGGGCCGCCGATGAGCGAAGCAAGCAAAATTCTGGATGAGATGAATGACCGGTCGCGTGAGGTGTTCCGGTTGATTGTCGAAAGCTATCTGGAAAGCGGTGAACCCGTGGGCAGCCGGACTCTGACGCGCACATTGTCCGAGAAAGTCAGTGCTGCGACCGTACGCAATGTGATGCAGGATCTTGAATTTCTGGGTTTGCTCGACAGTCCGCATGTCAGCGCTGGTCGAATTCCAACACAGCAGGGGCTGCGCATGTTCGTGGACGGATTGCTAGAAATGGGCGATCTGGGTGCGGATGATCGGCAGAAGCTGGACGAAACACTAGGCTCTAACGCAGGCGATGTGGGTGGTATGCTCGATCGCGTCGGCGCGGCGCTATCACACGTGACACAAGGGGCTTCGCTGGTTCTGACGCCAAAGCATGAGGCCGAGATCAAGCATATCGAGTTCGTCTCGCTTGGTCATGACCGGGCCTTGGTGGTTTTGGTGTTTTCGGACGGGCAGGTAGAAAACCGGCTGTTTACACCTCCGCCTGGGCAGACGCCAAGCTCGATGCGCGAGGCCGCAAATTTCCTGAACGCACTGATCGAAGGTCGAACGCTTGGCGAAGTGCGCCGTCAGATGCTGTCACAGATCGACGCGCGGAAACAGGAAATAGATGTTCTGGCGCGTGAGATGGTCGAGAGCGGCATTGCCGCTTGGGACGGGGACGGCGGCGACTCGGCCCGGCTGATCGTGCGCGGGCGTGCGAATCTGTTAAATGAGCCGGGTCAGGCAGAAGAGCTTGATCGAATCCGCACCCTGTTTGACGACCTTGAACGCAAACGCGATATCGCCGAATTCCTTGAATTGACCGAAGAAGGCGAAGGTGTGCGCATTTTTATTGGCTCTGAGAACAAACTTTTCTCACTTTCGGGTTCCTCTTTGGTGGTGTCTCCATATATGAACGCTGATCGTAAGATAATCGGTGCGGTTGGGGTCATTGGACCCACACGTCTGAATTACGGGCGAATCGTACCAATCGTGGATTATACGGCGCAACTGGTCGGCAAGCTGATTTCCGACCGGAGCTAGAGGGTAAGAGATGGCAGAGCCCAAGAACGAAGATTTTCTGGACGACATCATGTCCGCCGAGGCGGAAGAGTTTGCCGAAGATTTTGCTGAGATCAGCGATGAGGCGCTTGAGGTCGATCAACTGCGTGCTGAGCGCGATGATTACAAAGACAAGTTCATGCGTGCGCTGGCCGATGCCGAAAATGCGCGCAAGCGTGGCGACAAGGCGCGTCGGGATGCGGAACAGTATGGAGGGTCGAAACTGGCCCGCGACATGCTTCCGGTTTACGACAACATGAAACGCGCCCTCGAGGCCGCAACGGATGAGCAGAAAGAGGTTGCCGCCGGTTTGCTGGAAGGTGTCGAGTTGACCATGCGCGCGCTGAAGGATGTGTTCCAGAAGCATGGGATTGAGGTGATTACGCCTCAGGTCGGGGACAGGTTCGACCCGAATGTGCATGAGGCGATGTTCGAGGCCCCTGTGCCCGGAACCAAGGCCGGCGACATCATTCAGGTGTCGGCAGAAGGCTTCATGCTGCACGACAGGTTGTTGCGACCGGCGCAGGTTGGGGTGTCGTCAACGCCCGCAAGCTGAACAGTTCCTGGGTCAACCGGGTTCGAGGCGGTCAGGATCTGGCCGCCTCTTTCAGTTTGTAGATCAAGTCCAAGGCTTCGCGGGGGCTGAGTTCATCTGGAAGGATGGTTTCCAGCATATCAGTAACGGGCGAGGTTTTTGGCGCAGGGGGAGGCGGCGGCGCAGCTGAAAACAGGGGCAGATCGTCGATCAGTGCTTTCTGCTTACCGCCTTCACGTTCGGTTTTTTCTAATTGATCCAACACGATACGGGCGCGGTCCACGACCGAGGCGGGCAAGCCAGCCAATTGTGCAACCTGGACGCCGTAAGACCGATCGGCAGCGCCTTTATGTACTTCATGCAGAAAGATGACTTCACCCTCCCATTCTTTGACTGCAACGGTCGCGTTTTCTACTCCGTTCAGACTTCCAGCGAGTGCAGTTAATTCGTGGTAGTGGGTGGCGAACAATGCGCGGCATTGGTTTGCCGCGTGTAGGTGTTCCAGTGTGGCCCAGGCAATGGAAAGGCCGTCGTAGGTCGCGGTGCCTCGGCCGATCTCATCAAGGATTACGAGCGCGCGGTCGTCGGCCTGATTCAGAATAGCTGCGGTTTCGACCATTTCGACCATAAAGGTCGAGCGGCCCCGCGCCAGATCGTCTGACGCTCCGACGCGGCTGAACAATTGACTGACTAATCCGATTTGCGCCTGTTCCGCCGGAACATAGCTGCCCATCTGCGCCAGTAGGGCGATCAGCGCATTCTGGCGCAGGAAGGTTGATTTACCGGCCATGTTGGGACCGGTGAGCAACCAAATTGCAGCGCCTGCATCGGCGCTCAGATCGCAGTCGTTGGCGATGAAAGCATCGCCGCTTTGCTGCCTCAGGGCATGCTCGACCACCGGGTGACGGCCTCCTTTGATGTCGAATGCGCGTGACCCGTCGACCTTTGGACGGCACCAGCTTTCGCCGCGAGCCAGATCGGCGAGTGCAGTGGTTAAATCCAGCTCAGCCAGTCCGCGCGCGGCTTGATTCAATCGGGCGGCAAGATCCAGAACAGCCCCAGAAAGCCTTTGATAGAGCCGTTTTTCGATCTCTAGCGCGAGATTTCCGGCATTCAGAATCCTTGTTTCGATCTCGGACAGCTCCACCGTGGTGAAGCGCACCTGATTGGCGGTGGTTTGGCGGTGGATATAAGTCTCGCTAAATGGCGGGTTCAACATTTTCTCGGCATGGGTTGCCGTGGTCTCGATGAAGTAGCCAAGCACATTGTTGTGTTTGATCTTCAGTGACGTGATGCCGGTATGCTCGGCGTATTTCTGTTGGAAACCTGCGATGACCGAACGGCCTTCGTCACGCAAGGTGCGCGCTTCGTCCAATTCGGTATCAAACCCGGGGGCGATAAAGCCGCCATCGCGGGCCAGCAAGGGTGGTTCGGCAACCAATGCTTCGTCCAGCAAAGCCAACAGATCGTCAAATCCGACAAGGTTCTGGACGGCAGTGGCCAGCAGAACAGGCAGATCCTGTGAGGCACAGGTTTCGGCGATTGTTGCGGCTTGTTCCAATCCATTGCGGATAGCGGCCAGATCACGCGGGCCGCCCCGGTCCAGCGAAAGCCGGGACAGGGCACGATCCAGATCAGGTGTTTTGCGTAAAGCTTCGCGCAGGTCCGAGGCGATCAGGCTGTCTTCGACTGCGAAAGATACCGCGTCCAGCCGGGCGTGGATCACATCCAGATTACGCGAGGGGCTGGACAGTCGCTGTTCCAGAAGTCTTGCGCCACCTGGCGTTACTGTTCGGTCGACCACGGACAGCAGCGACCCGGCGCGCCCACCAGACAGCGACCGGGTCAGTTCCAGATTGCGTCGCGTTGCGGCGTCGATCTGAACCACGCGATCCTCGGATTCCTTCAGGGGAGTTTGCAGCAGGGGCAGTTTGCCCTTTTGCGTGATCTCCAGATAATCGATCAGCGCGCCCATGGCCGAAACCTCGGCGCGCCCGAAGTTCCCGAATGCATCCAGAGCGCCCACGTGAAACAACCCGCAGATGCGTTTCTCGGCTGCAGCGCTGTCAAAACTGGCGCGTCCGACAGGCGTAAGCGATACGCCAAGGTCCATGACGGTTTCATGCAGCTTTTCCTCGGACCCATCGGCCACGATCAGCTCAGATGGGGCCAGCCGAGCGAGTTCGGGGCTCAACCGGATTGACGTCAGCGGCATCACGTGAAACGCACCGGTTGAGATATCGGCCCAGGCCAGTGCGGCTTCGTCCCGAACCTCGGCATAGGCGGCCAGAAAGTTGTGCCGCCGCGCCTCTAGCAGGGCATCTTCGGTCAGTGTGCCGGGCGTCACCAGACGCACAACACCGCGCTTTACCACCGATTTAGAGCCTCTTTTCTTGGCTTCCGCCGGGCTTTCCATCTGCTCGCAGACCGCGACGCGGAACCCTTTTCGGATCAGGGTCAGCAAGTAGCCCTCGGCAGAATGCACCGGCACGCCGCACATCGGGATATCGTCGCCATTGTGTTTGCCGCGCTTGGTCAGCGCGATATCCAACGCCTCAGCCGCGTTCACCGCATCCTCGAAGAACATCTCGTAGAAGTCACCCATGCGATAAAACAGCAGGGCATCTGCATGAGCCTCTTTGATCTTAAGGTACTGCGCCATCATCGGCGTGACTGTGGACAAATTCGGTCCCCTTCTGGCGTGTTCCGGGCGCGACCTTACAAATCCCGCATCTTCAGTAAAAGGTGAAAACTCATTCTCGTTGAGGCGCGGCCCCGCCTGCGTTATGAGGCAAAAGCCCCAAAGTCATGGAAACGACCTGTAAGATGCCCAAAGCGAAGATCACCAAAGAAGAGGCGCTGGCCTTTCACCTAGACCCGACCCCCGGCAAGTGGGAGGTGCAGGCCACCGTACCCATGACCACGCAGCGCGATCTGTCGCTGGCCTACAGCCCCGGTGTTGCGGTTCCCTGTGAAGCCATCGCTGAAGCACCAGAGACGGCGTATGACTATACAAACAAAGGCAATCTGGTTGCCGTGATCTCGAACGGTACCGCCGTTCTGGGCCTTGGAAATCTGGGTGCACTGGGCTCAAAACCGGTGATGGAAGGCAAATCGGTCCTGTTCAAGCGGTTCGCTGATGTGAACTCGATCGATATCGAGCTGGATACCGAAGACCCGGACGAGTTCTGTCGCGCTGTGCGCCTGATGGGTCCGACCTTTGGCGGTATCAATCTGGAAGATATCAAAGCACCCGAATGTTTCATCATCGAACAACGCTTGAAGGAAGAGATGGATATCCCGGTCTTCCACGATGATCAGCATGGAACAGCAGTGATCTGCGCGGCGGGTCTGCTAAACGCATTGCACATCTCGGGCAAGAAGATCGAAGACGTAAAAATCGTCCTGAACGGGGCAGGCGCTGCAGGAATTGCCTGTATCGAACTGCTCAAGGCCATGGGTGCACGGCATGAGAATTGCATCGTCTGCGACACCAAGGGCGTGATTTATCAGGGCCGGACCGAGGGCATGAACCAGTGGAAGTCGGCCCATGCCATCACGACTGATCTTCGCACTTTGGAAGAGGCCATGAAGGATGCGGATGTATTTCTGGGCGTATCGGTCAAAGGGGCGGTGACACAAGACATGGTCGCTAGCATGGCTGACAATCCGGTGATTTTCGCCATGGCGAACCCTGACCCGGAAATCACCCCGGAAGAGGCGCACGAGGTGCGCGTTGATGCGATCGTCGCGACGGGCCGTAGCGATTATCCGAATCAGGTGAATAACGTTCTGGGTTTTCCTTACCTGTTCCGCGGTGCGCTGGATATTCATGCCCGTGCGATCAATGACGAGATGAAAATAGCCTGCGCTCATGCTCTGGCGCGATTGGCACGTGAAGATGTTCCGGATGAGGTTGCCATGGCCTATGGCAAGTCGCTGACTTTTGGGCGCGACTACATCATTCCAACGCCTTTTGATCCGCGCCTGATCCACCGTATCCCGCCTGCGGTTGCCAAGGCTGGTATGGATACCGGCGCGGCGCGACGTCCGATCATCGATATGGACGCTTATGAGCTGAGCCTGAAATCCCGCATGGACCCGACGGCCAGTATCCTGCGCGGCTTGAACGCGCGGGCGCGTCAGGCGCAAAGCCGGATGATCTTTGCCGAGGGTGACGATCCGCGCGTATTGCGCGCGGCCGTTATGTACCAACGCTCGGGCTTTGGTAAGGCTTTGGTTGTGGGCCGGCCAGACGACGTAAAGGAAAAGCTCGAATCCGCTGGTCTTGGGGACGCGGTGCGTGAAATTGATGTGGTGAACGCCGCCAACACCGCGCATCTCGAGGCCTATAAGGATTTTCTGTATCAGCGCCTGCAGCGTAAGGGCTTTGATCACAAAGATATTCACCGACTCGCTGCACGGGATCGACATGTGTTTTCGTCTCTGATGCTGGCGCATGGTCATGCGGATGGTCTGGTGACCGGGGCCACACGCAAGTCGGCGCACGTGCTGGACCGTATCAACCATGTGTTTGACGCCGATGCCGCCCATGGCGCGGCTGGGGTTACCGCGTTGCTGCACAAGGGACGGATTGTTCTGATTGGCGACACTTTGGTGCATGAATGGCCGGATGAGAACGATTTGGCCAATATCGCTGAGCGCGCCGCAGCCGTGGCGCGCCACATGGGGCTAGAGCCCCGGGCGGCCTTTGTCAGTTTCTCGACCTTCGGTTACCCGGTGTCTGAACGTGCTGAGAAGATGCACCGTGCCCCGGCAGTGCTGGACGAGCGCGGCGTCGATTTCGAGTACGAGGGCGAGATGACGGTTGATGTCGCCCTGAATGTTGATCAGCAGGAAGCCTATCCGTTCCAACGACTGACCGGACCAGCCAATATCCTGATTGTTCCTGCACGACACTCGGCCTCGATTTCGACCAAACTGATGCAGGAAATGGGCGGCGCCACCGTGATCGGCCCGATCCTGTCCGGCGTCGACAAGCCGATCCAGATCTGTTCGACGGTCTCGACCGCAAATGACATTCTGAACATGGCCATCCTGGCCTCCTGCGATATCGGGTAAATCATGACAATCTGGAACCTTGGCTCAATCAACGCGGATATGGTCTATGCCCTGCCGCATTTGCCCGAAGCGGGTGAGACACTGGCGGCCAGCAGGCTACAGAGGTTTCTGGGTGGCAAGGGCGCCAACATGTCTGTGGCGTCTGCACGAGCCGGATCGCGGGTATCCCATATCGGCGCGGTGGGCGCGGATGGCCTTTGGGCACGGGACCGGCTGACCGAATATGGCGTGGACACGCGGCATATTGCCGAGGTGGATGTGCCGACCGGTCACGCCATCATCGCAGTAGATGCGCAGGGTGAAAACCTGATCGTTCTGTATCAAGGCGCCAACCATGCCATCTCGAACGACCAACTTGGGCAGGCGTTGTCCTCGGCGGTTTCAGGTGATCTTCTGGTGATGCAGAACGAAACCAATGCGCAGATTGAGGCCGCTAAACTAGGTTGCGAAATGGGGCTGACTGTCTGCTACGCCGCCGCCCCATTTCAGGCAGACGCAGTGCAAGCGGTTTTACCGTATCTGGATTTTCTGATCCTCAACGAAGTCGAGGCCGAGCAATTGCAGGATGCAACGGGTCTCGCCCCTTCAGACCTGCCGGTCGAACATGTGATCGTCACCTTTGGCTCAAAAGGTGCGCGCTATTATCAGCAAGATCATCAACCCCAAGCGTTTCAGGCCCATAAGGTCAACGCTGTGGATACCACCGGGGCAGGTGACACATTCACCGGCTATGTGTTGGCTGGAATGGACCGGGGTATGCCGATGGCGCAGGCGATTGCCCAAGCAAACCGCGCCGCGGCCCTGATGGTCACGCGGCACGGCACTGCAGATGTCATTCCTGATCTGAAAGAGGTGCGCGAAGCGCAGTTTGACTAGGACCCTGCAAAGGGCGCTTCGTTGCCCCACAATTGTTTGACCCGCGCATCGCGACCGCAGGCTTCGCGGTAGGCCTTATAGGCGTTCTTTTGGCGCTTGGGGCCAAAGCGGGTCAGTACCAGCTTGCTACCCTTGTAATAATCCTGGTGATACGCCTCGGCTGGATAAAACGTTCCGGCTTGCAGGATCGGCGTGACCACAGTCTGCCCCAGCGCGTTTTGTGCGCTGGTCTTGGCTTGCTGTGCCTGCGCCTTTTCCCCTTTGTTAGAGACGAAAATTGCTGTGCGATAGCTGTCGCCGCGATCGCAGAACTGGCCACCCGCATCCGTGGGATCGACTGAGCGGAAGAACATGTTCAGCAAGGTTGCACGGGAAACGCGGGCGGGATCGAAGGTGATCTGGACCGCCTCGTAATGCCCTGTTCCGCCTTTCGAGACCTGATCATAGGTGGGACTATCCGTCTTGCCACCGGTATAGCCCGAGACCGCGCCGATCACGCCGGGCACGGACTCGAAATCGGATTCCACGCACCAGAAACAGCCACCGGCGACTGTTAGCGTTTCAGTGCCAGCGGCCGGAGCAGGTAAGGCGCGCAGCATTGCTGCCAACAAGATCAGCACGAACAGAAGTGAAGGTTTCAGGCAATCAAGGTAAGTGATCCGGGTCATGGCAGGTCTCCTTCCGAAACCAAGCTGCCCGCAGATTTTTGTGCTTGCAATGCGCTGACATGATTTGTCACGCGCTGGTGAGACGAGTTTATCAGCCCAGCAGTTGCCCCAGCTTCATCGCAACACCCATGTTGCCCGAGATTTTCAGCTTGCCCAGCGCAACCCCGGTCATTGGGTTCAGCTTACCGTTCAGCAACTTAGAGAGGTTCTCGCGCGAGATGCGGATGGTGCAGTCTGTGTCCCGATCCTGGGTTGAGGCAGTATTCTCCGCCAGAACGATCACGCCCTCGTCGCCACAATCGAACTTAAGCGATCCGTCAAAGTTTTTGCCGTTCAAACCCTTTTGAATTCCGTCGGCGATGTCTTGCAGCATTATTCGTCCTTCCCTGATTGACGTATGCGTAAAGACAATCGCCTGATCCGGGCAAGCCCGACCCGACGGAAACCCGGCAAAGAAAAACCCCGGTGCCTGATCAGACACCGGGGCCAGATCTAAAATTCTAAACGCTTACTTGCTCAGCCGTTTGTCACGCGCGGCCAGAAGCTTCAGGCGCAGTGCGTTCAACTGGATGAAGCCTGCCGCATCTTTCTGGTCATATGCACCGGCGTCTTCCTCAAAGGTAACGTGCGCCTCGGAGTACAGCGAATGATCCGACCAGCGGCCCACAGTTGAGGCAAGACCTTTGTACAGTTTCACGCGAACGGTGCCGGTGACATGCTCTTGCGACTTGTCGATGGCTGCCTGCAGCATCTCACGCTCGGGCGAGTACCAGAAGCCGTTATAGATCAGCTCGGCATATTGCGGCATCAGCTGGTCCTTCAGATGCATCGCGCCGCGGTCCATGGTGATGGACTCGATCCCACGATGCGCTTCCAACAGGATGGTGCCGCCGGGGGTTTCGTAAATACCGCGCGATTTCATGCCCACGAACCGGCCTTCGACCAGATCGAGACGGCCAATGCCGTGCTTGCCGCCATATTCGTTCAGCTTGGTTAGGATGGTCGCGGGGCTCATCGCCTCGCCATTGATGCTGACCGCATCGCCTTTTTCAAAACCGATCTCGATAAAATCCGGCTCGTTCGGCGCATCCTCGGGGTGGACGGTGCGCTGATAGACATAGTCGGGTGCCATATCGGCGGGGTCTTCCAGAACTTTGCCCTCGGACGAGGTGTGCAGCAGGTTGGCATCGACCGAGAACGGGGCCTCACCACGCTTGTCCTTGGCGATCGGGATCTGGTTCGCCTCGGCAAATTCCAACAGCTTGGTACGGCTGGTCAGGTCCCACTCACGCCACGGCGCGATCACCTTGATTTCGGGATTCAGTGCGTAAGCAGCCAGTTCAAAACGAACCTGATCGTTGCCCTTGCCAGTCGCGCCGTGGGCCACAGCGTCAGCACCGGTCGCTTCGGCGATCTCGACCAGACGTTTCGAGATCAGAGGGCGCGCAATCGACGTACCCAGCAAATACAGGCCTTCATACTGCGCATTGGCGCGGAACATCGGGAAGACGAAGTCGCGGACGAATTCTTCTCGGATGTCTTCGATATAGATGTTCTCGGGCTTGATCCCCAGCAGCTCGGCTTTCTTGCGGGCGGGTTCCAGCTCCTCGCCCTGACCCAGATCGGCGGTGAAGGTCACGACCTCACAGCCATACTCGGTCTGCAGCCATTTCAGAATGATCGAGGTATCAAGGCCACCGGAATAGGCCAGAACAACTTTCTTGGGCGCGGACATCTGATTTCCCTTTGTACGTAGAACGACTGGCCCCTAGCGGGTTTTGGACGTGGGGGCAAGCGGCGTGCATTGACGCAGGGCGGGAATTGCGGTGAAACGGGCGGATAGAGAACAAGGATTGGTTGAAAGGGCGGTTTCATGCTGGGGCTGGAGATTTTCGTACATTCGGTGAAGATGGTTTTGAGGAACCTGACGCAGGCGCTACAGATTTCAGTCGTACCGGCGCTCATTGGCGGCTTTTTAGCCATCGGCCTGTTCTTCCTGTTTGGCATCCCTTTCGAAGAATTCAACAGTGAAACCAATGGCTTCCCTGAAGGCGTAACGGCCGCGTCCTTCACCGGATTTCTGCTCTGCCTTATGGCCGTTGTCTTTGGGGTCATGCTGTGGATTGTCGTGTCGTGGCACCGTTTCGTTCTACTTGAGGAATATCCAAGCGGTTTGGTTCCGCCTTTCAGGTTCGACCGTGTGCTCGCCTATTTCGGACGCCTTCTGATGCTCGGCCTAATCGCTCTTATCATCATGATGCCGGGAGCGCTGATCATGGGCATGATGGCGCAATCCTCTGTGGCGCTGGGAGTTCTGGTTTGGCTGGGTTTGATCATCTTTCTCACGATCGGATTCTATCGGGCCTCCCCGATTTTACCCGGCGCAGCGATCGGAAAACCAATAAAGCTGTCTGAAGCGTGGCAAGCAACCTCGGGCGCAAGCGGAGCCATCGCACTTCTGGTTGTCTTGTCCATCCTCTTCCAAATATTGCTTCAGCTACTGGCGTCTTTGCTGCTTTTCGTCCCGATCATCGGTGTCTTGATTGTCTTGTTTGCGAGCATGCTGATCGTCCCATTGATCAATGTCAGTATCTTGACGACGATCTATGGTGTGTTCATTGAAAAGCGTGAGCTGGCCTAAGCCCGTACACATA
Organism: Ruegeria sp. H9; assembly: GCF_056532915.1. Taxonomy (NCBI): domain Bacteria; kingdom Pseudomonadati; phylum Pseudomonadota; class Alphaproteobacteria; order Rhodobacterales; family Roseobacteraceae; genus Ruegeria; species Ruegeria sp. H9. Next base: position 51,720 of record NZ_JBQFNX010000006.1, read on the forward strand.
TGTATTCCTTGCCCTTTCGACGATGATGGGGCAGGGAATCCAGCATGACTGATTTCACGACCCGCGCCCGCGCTGCCGAAAAGGCAATGCGCTCAGTGTTTCCGGCAACTCCGTTGCAGCGGAACGCCCATCTGTCCGACCGTTACGGCGCGGATATCTGGCTCAAGCGCGAAGACCTCAGCCCGGTGCGGTCGTATAAAATCCGTGGTGCGTTCAATGCGATGCGCAAGCAGCAAGGGCAGGACCTTTTCGTTTGCGCCAGCGCTGGCAACCATGCGCAGGGCGTGGCCTATATGTGTAAGCATCTGGGTGTGCGGGGTGTGATCTTCATGCCGGTGACCACGCCGCAGCAGAAGATCCAGAAGACGCGCATTTTCGGCGGCGACAATATCGAGGTTCACTTGATCGGTGACTATTTCGATGACACGCTGGCTGCGGCGCAAAGCTGGTGCGCAGAACAGGGCGGATATTTCCTGTCTCCGTTCGATGATGCGGATGTGATCGAGGGGCAGGCCTCATTGGCGGTTGAGATCGAAGAGCAATTGGGCCGAGTGCCTGATCATGTAATTCTGCCGGTTGGCGGCGGCGGTATGTCTTCGGGGGTGGCGACCTGGTTCGGGGACCGGGCGCATTGCCTGTTCGTGGAACCGGCCGGCGGGGCGTGTTTGCGCGCGGCGCTTGCAGCGGGGCACCCGGTGGCTCTGGATCATGTGGATACCTTTGTCGATGGCGCAGCAGTAGGCCGGATTGGTGAGAAACCGTTTGAATTGCTGAAATCGCGGCATCTGTCGGACGTGCTGACTTTGTCCGAAGACCGCATCTGCACCACCATGATCGAAATGCTGAATGTCGAGGGCATCGTTCTGGAACCTGCCGGTGCATTGGCGGTTGAGGCCGTGGGTGACGTACAAAGCTTTGTGCGTGGCAAGACGGTGGTCTGTGTGACATCGGGTGGCAACTTCGATTTCGAACGATTGCCTGAGGTCAAAGAGCGCGCGCAGCGTTATTCCGGGGTCAAGAAATACTTCATCTTACGCCTGCCGCAGCGTCCTGGCGCTTTGAAAGAATTTCTGGGTATTCTGGGGCCCGAAGACGATATCGCACGGTTCGAATACATGAAGAAATCGGCGCGCAATTTTGGTTCGGTGCTAATCGGGATCGAAACCCGCAAGCCCGAGAATTTCATGCGCCTGTTTGCGCATCTGGATGAAGCCGGGTTTACTTATACGGATATCACCGAAGACGAGACGCTGGCACAGTTTGTGATCTAGCGCAGGTTTTCGGCCAGACCGGCCTGAAACAGTATTTTCGACTCGTCGTAGGCCGCGATAATCGCCAGCAAATCAACGGCGGCGCTTTCACCTGCGGCTGCGCGTCGCTCACCGTCCTGGCACAGTTTCGAGAAACTATCAAAGCCAAGACTCAGCGCGCTGCCCTTCAGGAAATGTAGGTTCTGTTCGATCTCGGAGCGGGTAGTGTCATCGCGTAGCTTAGTGATAACTTCCTGAACCTCGTCCAAAAAGATTTCGACAACCTCGGTGAACTCGTCTGCGCCGACTTCATCACGTAACTGTCTGACTCTGGACCACTGAATCATGCCACCCTCTTGCGTTTGCATATTGTTAGACCGTCGCGGGTAAAGATGGGGTTAAATCGCGGCCATTTGGTTTTTCATAGGATGTTAAGCTGAGAGGCATAGCGTTGCGACAACTGGAGAGTTGAGCAAGTACAGGGACTTCATGGTGCCGGATGCCAGTCAAGTAGAGGCCCGGGTCGAGCTGGATTTTGGCGCGATCCGCAAGGTTCTTGTTGTGGACGACAGCCGTCTGCAGCGGCGCATTCTGGTGGCCTCGCTAAAAAAGTGGGGATTCGAGGTTCTTGAAGCCGACAGTGGTGAAGCCGCGATAGAGCTTTGCACCTCGGACCCACCTGATCTTGTTCTAAGCGACTGGGTCATGCCAGGTATGGGCGGGCTTGAGTTCTGTCGCGCCTTCCGAGAGCTGGACAGTGAGCAATATAGCTATTTCATTCTTCTGACCTCAAAAAGCGAAAAGCAGGAGGTCGCGCGCGGTCTGGATGCTGGGGCAGACGATTTTCTGATCAAGCCGCTTGAGGCTGATGAGCTGCGTGCTCGCATATCGGCCGGGGCGCGTATTCTTGACATGCAACGCGAATTGTCCCGAAAAAACCAATTGATCGAAACAGCGCTGAACGAACTGAAGCTTGCCCATGATGCGATCGATAAAGACCTGATGCAGGCGCGCAAAATTCAGGATTCGCTGGTGCCTGAATTGAAGGGGACCTTTGGCAACTCACAGGTCAGCCTGCTTCTGAAACCCTGTGGTCATATCGGCGGTGATCTGGTGGGGATGTTCTCGCCCGGTGTCAATCGGCTCGGGTTTTACAGCATCGATGTCTCCGGCCACGGGATCACCTCTGCGATGATGACGGCACGGCTAGGCGGGTATCTGTCCAGTACGCATTTCGATCAGAACATCGCGATGGAGCGGCGTTTTAATAAATTCTACGCCCTTCTGCCACCCGAAGAGGTCGCGTCGTTGCTCAACTCGCGTCTGATCGCCGATGCCGGGATCGAAGAATATTTCACCATGGTCTATGCCATCATCGATCTGCGCAACGGACATCTGAAAATGGTGCAGGCCGGACACCCGCATCCGCTGTTGCTGCGCCGTGATGGTAAAACCGAGTTTCTGGGCGAAGGCGGGTTGCCCATTGGTCTGCTGCCTGAGGCGCAGTTTCAGCAGACGGAAACCTATATGCAACCGGGCGACAAGCTGCTCTTGCATTCGGACGGGTTCACCGAATGCCAGCTCGCCGACGGCAGTCTGCTGGATGATGACGGGTTGAAGGCGATGGCTGTTGAATGCGCCGCCGATCACGGTGGACCGGAATTTCTGGATGACATGTTCTGGCGTCTTACACAGGTGATGTCACCGGACAGCGGAATTGCGGATGATGTCTCTGCAGTGTTTTTTGAATATAACGGACCTTAAAGCCCATGCAGGTGGCGCTGGGCGAAATGGGCGTCGCCCTCGTTGCCCAACAGATGAACGGCATCTGCGGTCTCCATCCAAATGGCCTCGTGAAGGTCTTCGGTCGGAGGGCCTAGGCGTCTGACCGGGTGGGCGCGGTAAATCAGGCAGACCTTCTCGGCCCACAGATCGTATTCCGGCATATAGGTATATCGACGAAACGCACCCACTCTCCGGGGCGCGGCGATCAGCCAGCCGGTTTCTTCGTAAACCTCACGGTGAAGCGCTGTAATGGGTGATTCCCCCGGATCGATGCCGCCGCCCGGCAGCTGCAGATCGGGTCCGGGTTCCAGCTGACAGGTCAGCAGCAATCGGTTGCCTTGTGGCAATAGGGCATAAACGCCGACCCGCCGGGTGTATTTTCGCTCTGCCTCGGGGCTTTCACCGAACCGTCTGATCATGTAAGGCCCCTTTCAACCCAAACTGTTCAACCTATATGGTGGCGGTATGCCAACCTGTGGCGCTTAAGGAAACCCCATGTCTATTGGAACCAAAATCGCGTGGGACGATACCGTCCTGCCCTTTCAACTCGATATACCCGACATGCGAGGCCGCGTGGCCCGGCTGGACGGCGTGTTGGGCGGCATCTTGAAACAGCACGACTACCCCGAGGTGGTCGAGGCGCTGGTGGCCGAGATGGCCCTGCTGACTGCATTGATAGGGCAAACGGTATCGCTGCGCTGGAAGCTGTCTCTGCAGGTGCAATCCAAGGGCGCGGTGCGGATGATCGCAACCGATTATTATGCGCCACAGGTCGAGGGCGAACCCGCGCAGATCCGCGCCTATGCGAGCTTTGACCGCGACCGGCTGACCGATGCAGCCCCTTTCGATCAGGTGGGTGACGGGTACTTCGCCATCATGATTGACCAAGGTGAAGGTACACAGCCTTATCAGGGCATCACCCCACTGGCCGGGGGATCACTGAGCGCGTGTGCGGAAGCCTATTTCGCGCAGTCCGAACAGCTGCCGACCCGGTTTTCGCTGAGCTTCGGCAAATCGACCGAACCCGGCGTCGGTGAACACTGGCGCGCTGGCGGGATCATGCTGCAGCACATGCCCAAAGCCTCGCCCTTTGCCGCTTCCGGGGAGGGCAGCGGAGAGATCCTGTCTGCCTCGGATTTGGTGGATGGTGAAGAGGGCGAGAACTGGGATCGCGTCAACATCCTGCTCGACACCGTGGATGATCTGGAGATGATCGGGCCATCCGTTGCGCCAACCGACCTTCTGGTGCGTCTGTTTCACGAGGAACAGCCTCGCGTCTATGATGCACAGCAGGTAAAATTCGGTTGCACTTGTTCCGAAGATCGCGTGCGCCAAAGCCTGTCGATCTATTCGGCGCAGGATATTGCGACAATGACCACGGACGAAGGCACCGTCACAGCAGACTGCCAATTCTGCGGTGCGCACTATGTGCTGGACCCTGCGACCGTCGGGTTCGAGGCCGAAGGCCCGGATGGCGCGTGATCTGATCACAGACCTGACCGAGGCGCTGAGCCGTGATGGGTCCGGGTCCAGTGACTTTGATTTGAACCCGGAAACGGTGCTGCCGGCGGGACGCAAACTGCGCCCTGCAGGCGTGTTAGTGCCTGTTTCCGTGACCGGAGACGCACCCAGATTGATCCTGACCAAACGCTCTTCGGCGTTGAAACACCATCCGGGCCAGATCGCCTTTCCGGGTGGAAAACAGGATGAGGGCGACATCGACGTTACTGCGACAGCTTTGCGCGAAGCACAGGAAGAAATTGGTCTTCCGCCAGAACTACCCAGTATTCTGGGTCATCTGCCGACTCATGAAACCGTGACGTCCTTTTCGGTCACGCCGGTTGTTGCGATCCTTGAAGCCAGTTTTGAACCAGTCGCCGAACCGGGCGAGGTGGATGAGATCTTCTTCGTTCCGCTTGCGCATGTCCTGAACCCAGAGAATTATGTCGTCGAGTCGCGCCGTTGGCGTGGCCAAAGACGGTATTACTATGCTGTGCCCTATGGCCCCTATTATATCTGGGGTGCGACGGCACGGATGCTGCGGGGATTGGCAGCGCGGATGAGTGAATGAAGCGGATCACAGAAGATTGGTTAACCGACCAAGCCACGCAGGATGTATGCACCGCCCTGACCAACGGCGGGGCGCAGGCGCTATTCGTTGGTGGCTGTGTGCGCAATGCTCTGCTGCAGGCGCCGGTTTCTGACATTGATATCGCCACAGACGCCGAGCCGGAACACGTCGTGGAACTGGCGCAGAAAGCTGGGCTGAAGCCGATACCAACAGGGATAGACCATGGCACCGTGACGATTGTCAGCAAAGGTATCCCGCACGAGGTCACGACGTTTCGCCGTGACGTCGAAACGGATGGTCGGCGTGCTGTCGTCGCCTTTTCCGACAAGGTCGAAGAAGACGCCGCGCGTCGTGATTTCACCATGAACGCGCTTTATGCCAAACCTGACGGCACAATCCTTGACCCGCTGAACGGTCTGCCGGATCTACAGGCGCGTCGCGTGCGGTTCATCGGGGAGGCCTGTGATCGCATCCAAGAAGACTACCTACGATCGCTCAGATATTTCAGGTTTCATGCTTGGTACGGGGATGCGGACAGTGGCTTTGACCCCGCTGCACTGGATGCAATAGCTGCAAATTTGGACGGGTTAGAGACACTTTCGCGCGAACGGGTCGGGGCCGAGATGCTTAAACTGCTCGCAGCGCCTGACCCCGCGCCGTCGGTTGCCGCCATGCGCGTCACTGGCGTTTTGGCGCAGCTTTTGCCCGGGGCTGATGACCGGGCGCTGGCGATCCTGGTTCAGCTGGAACAAGACGCCCATGCAGCGCCCGAAGCGATTCGTCGTTTGGCCGCGATTGCATCGCCCGAAGTGGCCAAAACCCTGCGTCTTAGCCGCGCGCAACTGCAGCGTCTGGCTCGGATGCGCGACGAAGCGATGGCGACGACCAGTGTCGCAGAATTGGGTTATCGCTATGGGTCGGAAGGCGGATTGCACGAGACACTTTTGCGTCATGCATTTCTTGAACAGCCTTGGTCCGAAGACCTGAACCGAGCTTTGCAAAAAGGGTCCGCGGCCAGTTTCCCGATCAAGGCGGCGGATTTGATCCCCGCCTTCTCGGGCCCCGCGCTGGGCGCAAAACTGGCCGAGCTTGAGGCGCGTTGGATCGCGTCGGATTTCGCGCTTAGCCGCGAAGAATTGCTGGCCGACTGATTTGAAGTCTCAAAAAGGGATGACAAACCCGATTTGATTTGGCAGGGTGCGCCTGACTCACATGGAGGGAGGAATGCGAATGTATTACGGGATCTGGTTCGGCTAAAGCCCGGAACACTTTGACCCGTAGGGGTGGTGTTCTGGCGCCATCTTTCTTCGCATGACCTATTTTCTGCTCAATCGGAGCACTCTCCATGTTTCGCTACTTCGAAAATCTCATTGACCCTTTTGTTGCCTATGAACAGGTGGACAAGCCACCGACGCGGCTATGGCCTTTCATGCTGGGCTACTCGCAGCCTTTCAAACGCGTTTTCGTATTGGCCGCGCTGATGTCCGTGGTCGTTGCTGCTGTCGAGGTCGGGCTGATCTTTTATATGGGTCGCGTTGTGGACCTGTTGGGCAGTTCTCCTGCTGAATTCTGGCAGGCGCACGGGACTGAATTGATCGTGGTTGCCGCCTTGATCCTGTTTATTCGTCCCATCCTTCAGCTTGTTGACGTCTTGCTGCTCAACAACACAATCCTGCCGAACTTTGGCACTCTGATCCGTTGGCGGGCGCATAAACATGTTCTGCGTCAATCGGTTGGCTGGTTCGAGAATGACTTTGCCGGGCGCATCGCAAACCGGGTCGTGCAGACCCCACCCGCCGCGGGCGAGGTGGTGTTTCAGGTCTTTGACGCGATTTCATTCTCGATCGCCTACATGATCGGCGCGGCCATTTTGCTGATGGCAGCTGATCCGCGCCTGTTGCTGCCGTTGCTGATTTGGCTGGTGTTCTATGGGGCCTTGGTGCGGTGGACCGTCAAGCGGGTCGGCCCCGCGTCGCAGGCGGCGTCGGATGCAAGATCTACCGTGACGGGCCGGGTGGTGGACAGCTATACCAACATCCACTCCATCAAGATGTTTGCCCATGACACTCAGGAACAGGACTATGCGCGCGAGGCGATTGCGGAAACCCGCCGCACTTTCCAGATCGAGATGCGGATTTTCACCATTATGGATGCCGCGCTTGTTGCGTTGAACGGTGTGCTGATCGTGGGTGTCGTTGGTTGGGCAATCCTGCTTTGGGCGCAAGGAAGCGCAACGGTCGGTGTGGTGGCCGCCGCCACAGCCTTGACGCTGCGGCTGAATGCCATGACCGGTTGGATCATGTGGGCGCTGACCAGCTTCTTTCGCGAATTGGGTATCGTTGCCGAGGGTATGCAGACCATCGCGCAGCCCATCGATCTGTTGGATGAACCTGATGCGAAACCTTTGCGGCTGGGTAATGGCCAGATCGAAATACGCGATCTGTCTCATCACTATGGACGGGAAACCGGTGGTTTGGATCACGTCAACTTGACCATCCGGCCAGGCGAAAAGATCGGCCTGATCGGTCGCTCAGGAGCCGGAAAATCGACCCTAGTAAAGCTGCTTTTGCGGTTTTACGACGTCGAGAAGGGCGCGATCCTGATCGATGGCCAGGATATCTCGAAGGTCACGCAGGACAGTTTGCGCAGCCATATCGGGATGGTCCAACAAGACAGCGCTCTTCTGCATCGATCGGTGCGGGCTAACATCCTCTATGGTCGTTCTGATGCGACCGAGGAACAGATGGTCGCCGCTGCGAAACAGGCCGAGGCGCATGATTTCATCCTTGACCTGCAGGACCCGGAGGGCCGCACCGGCTACGATGCGCATGTGGGCGAGCGGGGCGTGAAACTCTCGGGTGGTCAGCGACAGCGGGTGACGCTTGCGCGGGTGATCCTCAAAGATGCTCCGATTTTGCTGTTGGATGAGGCCACATCCGCCCTAGATTCCGAAGTCGAAGCGTCGATTCAGGAAACACTCTACGGCATGATGCAAGGCAAGACCGTGATCGCCATCGCGCACCGGCTCAGCACGATTGCACAGATGGATCGCATCCTGGTGATGGATGGCGGCCGGATCGTTGAACAAGGCGGCCATTCCGATCTATTGGCGCAAGGAGGGCTTTACGCCCAGTTCTGGGCGCGGCAATCTGGAGGCTTCCTGAACCCGGAGGCTGCTGAATGAGGATTGCCGACCTCATCCAACCGTTCAAAGACACAGAAACGCCCCCGCCGCAAACGCTGGGGGCGTTCATCCGTTGGAGCTTGTCCGGCGCCTGGCCGATGCTGTTCGTCGCAGCCGCCTTCTCGGCGATCGCGGGTGCGATGGAGGCTGGCACCGCCTGGGTCTTGGGCCGCGTGATTGATCTGACCACCAACAGCAGCCCCGAGGCGTTTCTGACCGGCGGCAATCTCGCGATCATTTTGGGTGCTGTCGCATTCTTCATGCTTCTACGCCCCGCACTGTTCGGACTGTCATCGGTGGCAAACAACTACATCGTCATGCCCAACATCACGCCGTTGGTTTTGGCAAAACTGAACCGCTGGACGCTGGGCCAGTCTGTGACCTATTTCGATGACGATTTCGCCGGACGTATCGCCCAAAAACAGATGCAGACATCGAACGCCATGACGCAAGTGGTGTCCGAAACAATCAGCGCTATTGTCTTCGCTATTGCCTCACTTGCAGGCTCATTGCTTTTATTAGGGTCTATTCACCCGCTTGTGATGCTGCCATTTGTTGCCTGGCTTGTAGTCTATTTCCTGCTGGTGCGCTGGTATCTTCCACGCATCCGCGTACGCTCTGCCGCGCGGGCGGGGGCGCGGGCGATGGTGTCGGGGCAGGTGGTCGATACGATCACCAACATCAAGACCGTCAAGCTGTTTGCCCATTCCGAGTTCGAAGATCATACCGCCCGAAATTCCATGGTCGACCTGCGTGAACGGTCGCTGGAATTCGGCAAACTATCGGCCAGTTTCCGGTTCATCCTGATGACTCTGGCGGGGGTTCTGCCGGTCCTGTTGATCGGCGCAACGCTATGGCTGTGGCGGGCGGGTGGCGCGACCGCCGGGGATATCGTAGCGGCGGGGGCCGTGGCGATCCGTATCTCACAAATGACAGGCTGGGTCAGTTTCACACTGATGGGTCTTTACGCAAATGTCGGTGAGATTGAAAACGGGATGCATACTCTGACCAAGCGCGACCGGGTCGAGGACGCGATGAACGCCTCTGAACTGATCGTCTCAGAAGGGGAGATTGCGTTTGATCATGTCAGTTTTGCTTATGGCCGCGATATTGGCGGTGTCTCCGATCTGCATTTCACCGCCGCACCGGGCGAAAAGCTGGGCATTGTCGGGGCGTCTGGTGCAGGGAAATCAACGTTGGTTTCACTGCTGCTCAGGCTCTATGACGGCGAAAAAGGCGTCATTCGCATCGACGGGCAGGATGTCAGCCAAGTCACTCAGGACAGCTTGCGCCGCCAGATCGGCATGGTCACGCAGGAAACCGCAATGTTCAATCGTTCGGCGCGCGAGAACATCCTCTATGGTCGTCCTGACGCGACTGAAGATGAGCTGATAGAGGCCGCGACCAAAGCCGAGGCGCATGAATTCATACTCGGTCTCGAGGATGCGCAAGGACGCAAGGGCTATGACGCGCATCTGGGCGAACGCGGCGTGAAGCTGAGCGGCGGGCAAAGACAGCGGATCGCCCTGGCTCGCGCTATCCTGAAAGACGCACCGATATTGGTTCTGGACGAGGCGACGTCGGCATTGGACTCCGAGGTCGAGGCAGCGATTCAGACGGCACTGCACCGGGTGATGCAGGGCAAGACCGTGCTGGCTATTGCCCACCGCCTGTCCACGCTTAGCGAGATGGATCGGATTATTGTTCTGGACCACGGTCACATCGTTGAAAGCGGGACGCACGAGGCTCTGCTGGAGCGTGGCGGGTTGTACGCCCGGTTCTGGCATCGCCAATCGGGCGGCTTCATTCAGGCCGAGGCTGCAGAATAAAGGGTTTTGTTGCGCTCAAACCCCAGTTATCAGGCCTCCATGACGCAGCAATACACAATAAACCGCCTTGGACATCAGGGCGACGGAATCGCCGATGGTCCGATCTATGCGCCACGCACTCTGCCGGGTGAAGTGGTCAGCGGTACGTTGCTGGGTCAGTTTCTGAACGATATTCGCGTCGAAACACCCTCGGATCAGCGGGTGAAGGCACCCTGCCGTCATTACAAGGCCTGCGGCGGCTGCCAGTTGCAACATGCGACCGATAATTTTGTCGCCGAGTGGAAAGTTGAGGTGGTGCGCAACGCGTTGGCCGCGCAGGGGCTCGATGCCCCGATGCGGCCCATTTACACTTCGCCTGATCGATCCCGCCGTCGGGCCACCATCGCCGTGCGGCGCACCAAGAAGGGTACGCTGGCCGGGTTTCATGGTCGCGCTTCTGACACGATTACCGAAATCCCGGATTGCCATTTGCTGCACCCAACCTTGATTGCTGCCATCCCGGTGGCCGAAGCCTTGGCGTTGTTGGGTGGAAGTCGGAAAGGTGTGTTGGCCGTAACGCTGACCCTGTCCGAAGGCGGTTTGGATGTTGTGGTCAAGGGCGGCAAACCGCTGGATGGACCGTTGGAACTTGCGCTCGCGCAAGCGACCGAGCATCACGGCCTTGCCCGGCTTAGTTGGGATGATGAGGTTATCGCCATGCGTGTGCCTCCGATCCAACGCTTTGGAACCGCTGGCGTCACCCCACCGCCCGGAGCGTTTTTGCAAGCCACAAAAGACGGAGAACAGGCTCTATTACGGGCTGTTTCCGACGCTACGTCGGGGGCAAAGCGGATTGTCGATCTATTCGCTGGATGCGGGACATTCTCGCTGCCGCTGGCACAGACAGCTGAAGTTCATGCAGTCGAAGGTGAGGCCGAGATGACGAAGGCCTTGGATCAGGGCTGGCGCAAGGCGCAAGGTTTGAAACAGGTCACAGTCGAGGCCCGAGACCTGTTCCGCCGCCCGCTCATGCCCGATGAACTCAAGAAATTCGACGCCGTTGTGCTTGACCCGCCGCGCGCTGGGGCCGAGGCGCAGGTGGCCGAGCTGGCGCAGGCCATGCGCCCGGTGGTTGTTTATGTCTCGTGCAACCCGATCACCTTTGCCCGTGACGCAAAAATGCTGGTTAACGCCGGATATGCCCTTGAATGGGTACAGGTGGTTGACCAATTTCGATGGTCGTCACACACCGAACTTGCCGCTCGGTTCATTTTGAACAAATAACCCTGAGATAAGGACCGCCCGCATGGTGATCGCCCAACGACTGCTGCCCATCATCGAAGCACCGGCTTTCGGGAAATTCATCACCGGTGTGATCCTGTTCAACGCGGTACTGCTGGGGATGGAGACATCGCCCACGCTGATGGACGCAGCGGGTCCACTGATCGTGACGTTGGACAAGCTGTGCCTTACCATATTCGTCATCGAAATCGTCATGAAACTGATCGCCACAGGGCGCCGGTTCTTCACCAGCGGCTGGAATGTGTTTGATTTCGTGATCGTGGGCGTCGCCCTAGTTCCCAGTGCAGGGGCGCTTTCGGTTCTGCGGGCAATGCGTATCCTCCGGGTCCTGCGCGTTATCTCGGTCGCGCCGCGCCTGCGCCGAGTGGTCGAAGGCTTCATCTCAGCCCTGCCGGGCATGGCCAGCGTGTTCCTGCTGATGGCGATCCTGTTTTACATCGGCGCTGTGATCTCAACCAAGCTTTTCTCGAGCACGTTCCCCGATTGGTTCGGTGATCTGGGTCTGTCGGCCTATACGCTGTTCCAGATCATGACGCTGGAAAGCTGGTCCATGGGCATCGTCCGCCCTGTGATGGAGGTGTATCCCTACGCTTGGCTTTTCTTTGTTCCCTTCATCATGGTGACCACCTTTGCGGTGGTGAACTTGCTGGTCGGTCTCATCGTGAACTCGATGCAGGATGCCCACCATGCCGAGGATGAGGTCAAGACCGATGCATATCGTGATGAGGTTCTTGAAAGGCTGGAATCGATTGAACGCCGACTGACGGAACAGTCGAACAGCAAAAAGTGATTTAAGTTTCGCGAAAATCTGACATAATAATTGACAAAAAAGAGCATCAGGCAGTGAAAATAATGGATCGTCGAGCATTCGGAATGGGCGCAATGGCAACGCTGAGCCTTTCAGCGTGTGCCTCAGCCAAACCCAGATTTCTTTCTTATCGCGGGCCCGAGGTGACCTCGATGGTCATCAACAAAGGTGCACGCAAGCTGTATTTGCTCCATAACGAGCAGATTTTGCGGGAGTATGATATCGATCTAGGATTTGCGCCCACCGGCACGAAAAACAAAAAAGGCGATGGCCGTACGCCCGAGGGTACCTATCTGATCGACCGTCGCAATCCGCGCAGCAGGTATCATCTATCGTTGGGTATATCGTATCCCAATTCGGAAGACTTGGCTAAAGCCAAGGCCGCAGGTGTTGATCCGGGCGGCGACATCTTCATTCACGGACAACCCAATCTGCGATCCGAGTTCAAGCGGGCGAAGAAGACCCCGGATTGGACGGCAGGTTGTATTGCGGTCAAGAATGATGAGATCGAAGAGATCTACGCCATGGTGAATGAAGGAACCGTGATTACCCTGCGCCCCTAAGCAAGGTTCAAAGCGGTTTCCAGTCACCAAATCCAAATATTGTATAGTCGCGCTGGTATGCTTCCTTCGCCAGCGCTTCAAGCTGTGCGTCGTAAATCTGATCAAGTGCAAACGGCGCGTCCGGCTTGGCCCTGTTTGGGGTTGGCGGGGCTGTATGCCCAACTTTGTAGGCAAGGTCGGGCAAGGCGGTTTCCATCTCATCCTCGCGCAGGATCAGGTCGGGCATGGTGAAACCGGCCATGCCTTCCAGCGTCTGCGCCTGTCCGCACCATTCCCCATCCACACGGATCGGGGTTTGACCCGCCAGAATACTGCGCAGCATGCCCAAAAAGGCCGCGAACGCCTCGGAATGCTGATCGCGGGTATAATTGCTGAGATCACCCTTGGCAGGCAGCGGGACCTTGTACCGTCGGCTCAGCATATTGCGAATGCTGACATATGCGCCGGGGCCTGTGTGCAGAATACGGTCGCAGAACACAGCGTGCGCGCGCGCCAGCGGATGGCGCAGCACCGTAAATTTGAGGTGACCGGGATGATCCTGCATCCATTGACGGGTCTGTTTTTGATTGCGGCCGGTGATCAGGTCGGCTTGTGACACCCCGTCCAGATCGGCAATCCACTGCACCACTTCAGCCTCGGGGCCGCCGCGCACCGGAAGGTACATCAGCGAAGTTTGCGCAGCACCCACATAGCGCGAAACAGCCGGCCCGCGGTGCGGCTCGTAACTTGGGATATGGTGTAGCTTGAAGCGGTCACGTTGCGACAGGGCCAGCTCCATATCATCCGGATTGGTCACTTTCGACAGGGCAGGCGCTGGGTTTTGACGTTTGAGATGCTGGTTCAGCTCCTTAAGACGTGCGCTGACGCCAAGCCACGCGGCAAGGCCGTTCAGAACGTCCAAATCTGTTAGATCGTCATAGTCGATATAGAACGGTGTTTGCCCGGTGGTCTGCAGATGTTTGAGCACTGTTTGTTGAAATGCTTGCCGCTGGTCGAGCTGTTCGGCGAATTCTTCGGCATCGAAGGTGATCTGAGCCTCCCGCCGTTGCTTGATGTTCACTAACCGCCACTGCTTTGTTTCCAAGGCGATTTTCCACGATATGTAGCTATCCAGAGGGTTGCGCATCAGAATGATTTTGGCGCAGCGCGGATCATCCAGCGCCGGTGGCAGCGCCCGCGCATCGTGGTCGCTGAAAAAGCGAAAGCCGTTCATCTCGCCCGGCGCGTTTCGGATGGCGTCGATCAGCGCCATCGGGTCGCGTTCACGATCTTCCAGGGTAAAGCCTAGAACGCTGTCCAGTTTTGGCAGGCCGACGAAATAGGGGTTAAACGCTTCTCCGTGACACGTGACGCCATCCAGCGTGTTCAGCTGTAATTCAAGCAGGTTCGAACCGGTGCGCATATCGGCCAGAACGATGAAATAATCGAAGCGGCGGGTCATTTTAGGTTACTGCACCAAATAGGGCTTCTTGAACGATTTGGACTGTGCGCCAAACACGTCATTCACAGGGAAATCCCCCATCAGATAGGGATGCATCCCTTGGTTCTTGAGGTTTTGCAGGAACTTTCCGAACCCGGTCAGATCCACCATCGTCGGTGCCTCAGTCAGATGGGTGGGTTTGGGCGCGCCCATGTCTTCCAGAACGGTCTGCAGTTGTTCCATGGGGGATTCCACAAACTCTGCCATCGTCCATATTCGAATGCGCGTCTTTGCGCGGGCGGCATCCAGCAGCTTGAGCTGTTTGCTTTCGATCTGTTGTAGGCGGGCAGCTTCGCACCGGATATCGGCAAAATTCAGGTTCGAACGGAACAATGGAACCGCCCAGGCCCCCGAGATGACCGCAATATGTGCATTCTGGTCTTGCGTCAGGAATTCATTGATTTTCTGAATATCCGTTGGCCCGAATTGAAAGCACTGACGCTCGCCTCGTGTATTCCAGATGAGGTTCGACAGAAAGGCCGAGGGGTTATAGTCGCGTAGCGTGGCGCAATCGCTGAGCGCACCGTTGATGATCGTCTCATCTTCGGCAAATTGCGCCCGTTCGGGACCGAACAGGTGCCCATGCACCCGCCCGCCGATGGCGTTTGTCAGCCAAGGTTCGAAATCCTCGAACAACTCGGTAAAGCCTTGAAACACCGAATAGGGAAAGGCTGTCAGGCTGCGCTCCGTAGCCGCGCGAGGGAAGCGGCTTTGCATATAAAGACCATCACGACCGCGAACGCGCCGCTCGACCGCTTTGGAAAACACCCGGTCGATCTTGCCGGGGTTGGGCTCGGCCGGGGTCAGTGCACCTTCGTGGTCGGTCAGGAAGGTCTGATACAACCGGTTCGCGCTGTGCCAGACTTTGCGCGCCACGAAACAGTCGGACCGGCGCAGCAATTGTAGGTGATCGTCGTAGAACATGTGCGGCCGACCTTGATAGTCGAACTTCGACAGAGTCAGCGATCGGCTTTCGATATGGGTGGAATAGAGCCGTGCCAGTGTCTGAAAATAGCTTTCATCGGGAATCCAGACCTGGCGGAAATAGCGATCATATTCGGCGCGCTTAGGATCCTGAAGAATGGCCGACAAGGTTTGGCGGGTCAGACACCACCACTGGCTGCCCATATGGGGCACCAGACCGTCTGGAATTCTGCGGCGCAGACCGAGGGCGCGTTGCAATCGCACGTAATTGTCAAACAGTTTTCGTTGCCTGCGCCATGAGAAGGGGAACCGCAGGGTGAAACGCTCCAGGTCCAGGCCGCCGATCGTCCAGCTCACGTCGCGCGTGGTGGCGCTTTCGATGAAATCGACACGGGGCCGGTCGGCCAGATAGTCGATCAGATCAGCGACCGGACGCAGCGGCAGACACGCGCCTGAAGACAGATACACATGCCGGACATCTGGAAACCTCTCCAACATCAGCGATGCGGCGGATTGTGATGCGGCGACAATACCCCAGCCGCCCCATTCACAGACATGGCGTTTTGAAAACAGGATCAGCGGTTCATCCGAACAAGCGGCGACAAAATCGGAATAAGCCGGATCGCCGACTTTCTGATCTACATGAATGACCACAGGACAGCCCGAGGCGGCCCAATGGCGTGCCACCTGCTCAACCCGATCCAGCGCAGTGTGCACCAGCATTACGATGCCCAAGCTGCTCATGCCCAGTTCCCCTTGGACATCAGGCCGAGGATCTCAATCTGTCGCCAGTTGATGTATTTCTCGGACCATTTGTTCCAGAAAACCGGATTATCCTCTAACTGCTTGGCATAAGCCTTGTACTCGCCCGACGCAGCATAGTGCTGTCCGCGCAGCAACTCTTCTTTAGCTTTTTCCCCAAGCGTATTGATCAGCTTTGCATGCAGCAGCGCTCCGCTGGTTTTTTCACCGCCCTGCTCTTCATAGACCTGATTGAGCCCGCGCGGCAGCAAGGCGTGGGTTGAGCTGACATAGGCGTAGCGCCGGTGCCATTTCACAAGAGGTATCTTGTTCAGGGCCGGAGCCTTCAGGGGATTGTCCTGAAAGAAAACCCGTGCGCGTGCACCGCCTTGAATCCACAGATTCCCATAGGTCGGGTTGCGGGTAATCATGAAGTTGCCTGAATCGAACCAAGGCGCGACTTCAAAGGGGTTCTGGCCCTCATGATAGGGCGCATCCATGATTCCGGTTTCGGGATACATGTCGATCAGCATGGTGCCGAAACTGCGCACACCAGTATCGTCCAGCCAATCGGTCAGGGCGCGGATCGGGCGGGTATCGCAAAAAGGATAGATAAAGAATTCATCCGGATCGACCGTCAGAACCCAGTGCTTATGCGCATAGCGGCGCAGCAGGTAGTTGGACCAATCCAGACCAAAGGTCGCATTCTTGTAACCTACATCCGTCCACCACAGCGAAACGTCCGGCTGGCTGCTCAGGTATTCGTGGGTGCCGTCATCGCTGTTGTTGTCCACGCACAGGAAGTGATTGATGCCAAGCTTTCGATAGTAGTCTAAGAAATAGGGAAGGCGGATCTTTTCGTTCCGCATCACGCTCATCAACAAGATGTCGTTTTCTTTGATCTTGTTGGTGTTATCTTGCACCGCTTTCAGATCCCGACGCCGACGTAGGCAACGCAGCAGGCGGCGCTTGCGCCGCAATCTCATGCGATAGGAATCCAAAAGGCTCACGCGGCTGCCCAACCTTTTTTGATACGCGCGTCTGCCCGGGGCCGCCTGAGGCCTGAGTGGTGCCGGACATTAACGTTTTATGACATCTCTGCACCTTGTGAGGCAACGGGTTTAAATCCGGTTTACTTCCCCCCTGTGGCAGGAAATCCGCCCGCGTTCATGAGCCCAAGGTCTTGTAACTGTTGCCAATCACCTAGTTTGACCGAGTCAGAAGTCCAAAGATCAGGCCCGCTGATGATCCCGTCATAATAGGCGCCGAACCGATCGGGGTCGTGAAAATGTTGCCGCCTCTGTTTTTCGATCCGCGATTTGTCGACAACCTCGGGCAGGAATTTCGTGTGGAGCAACACGCCCGAGGCGGTCTGCCCACCCGGACCGTCATATTCAAAATTCAGGAACCGGGGCAGCGCGGAATGGCACGAATTCACATAGGCCATATGCCGTGACCACCGGGTCAGAGGGATTTTGTTCAGGGTCGGTGATTTTTGGGGCTGATCTGCAAAAAACACCCGCTCGCGTACGCCTCCCTGAACCCAAAGGTTGCCCATCGGCCTTTGGCGCTGGGCACGATTGGGGCCGGGGTCAAACCAGTTCAGGCAATCGGTTGGATCGGAATGCGGATCATAACTTTGCTTGCCCAGCCGACCTTTGGGATAGAGATCCAGCATCATCGCCCCAAACGTGGTTTGACCGCGCGCGTCCAGCCATGCGGTCAAATCGCGCAGCGTATGGGTGTTGTGATGGGCGTAGATCAGCAACTCATCGGCGTCGACCATCAACGTCCAGTGGTCGTGCCCAAATTTCCACTGCAGCCAAGTCAGCCAATCCAACCCGAACCGAGACGCGCGATAGCTTGCCGTAGTCCGCCACAGCGACACATCCGGCTGTTTAAGCAAATACGGGACCGAGCCGTCATCGCTGCCATTATCCACCATCAGAAAATGATCAACGCCCAGCGTGCGATAATGGTGAAAGAACCACGGCAGACGGCTGATCTCATTCCGCAGCGTGGTAAAGGCCAGAATGGCGCCGGGTGTGATCTTTTGCGTGTTGTCAGTCAACGACTTCAGTTGATGGCGGCTGCGAAAAGATCGCCACAACAGCCGCTTGCGTTTCAGGCGCAGCTTGTAGCGCTGCACCCAGGTAAGCGGCTGATCCTCAAGGTTCACTTGGTATAGCTGCCATTCTGATGCCAACGCCAGGCATCCGTGATCATCGTCTCTAACGTTGATCTTTTTGGTGTCCAGCCCAGCTCTTCCTTGGCTCGGACCGAGCCTGAAACTAGAAGCGTACAATCCCCGGCCCGGCGCGGGCCGATGCTGTAGGGTACCGCGCGGTTGGTGACGGCCTTGGAATGCTCGATGACTTCCATCACCGAAAACCCCGACC
This sequence comes from Ruegeria sp. H9, assembly GCF_056532915.1. Classification (NCBI taxonomy): domain Bacteria; kingdom Pseudomonadati; phylum Pseudomonadota; class Alphaproteobacteria; order Rhodobacterales; family Roseobacteraceae; genus Ruegeria; species Ruegeria sp. H9. The sequence continues at coordinate 70,035 of NZ_JBQFNX010000006.1, forward strand.
CGGTGCCCAGATTGAACACGCGGCTTTCTTTGCCTTGCTCAAGCCATTTCAACCCCAGAACATGTGCATCGACCAGATCACAAACATGTACATAATCGCGGATGCAGGTGCCGTCGGGTGTATCGTAATCGGTGCCGAATACAGTCAAGCCACTCCGCTTGCCGTCGATGGCGTCTAGCATCAGCGGCACCAGATGGGTTTCTGGTTGGTGGAACTCTCCAACTTCGGCATCCGGGTCGGCCCCGGCCACGTTGAAATAGCGGAAGATCACGTGCTTCAGGCCATATGCGGCTTGAAAATCACGTAAGATGTCCTCGATCGCTCGTTTCGAGGCACCATAGGCATTCAATGGCTGCTGCTGAGTGCTCTCGTCCAGCACAACGTTGTCATGTTCGCCATAGGTGGCGCAGGTCGACGAGAACACAAAGTTCAAACATCCCGCATCCACAGCCGCCTGTATCAGTGTCAGCGAACCGGTGACATTGTTCGACCAATATTTTCCGGGCTCAACCATCGCTTCGCCGACCTGACTGAGGGCGGCGAAATGTATCACGGCGGCGGGTTGGTATTTGGCGAACACTTCGTCCAGCCGGGCGCGGTCCAGCAGGTCGCCCTGCTCGAAAGGGCCGAATTTCACCGCGTCCTGCCATCCGGTGACAAGATTGTCATAGGTTACGGGCGTATACCCCGCCCTTGCCAGTGCCTTGCAGGCATGAGAGCCGATATAACCTGCGCCACCTGTAACCAGAATATTTGTCATTCAAGCCCCATAGCGGCCATCATTTCTTCGATCTTGGCCACGTCCTGCGGGTTGTTCAGCTCCCAGAACTGACGACCTTTGGCTTCAACTTCGACACACAGAACCTTGCGGCCGTTTTCCATGAAGCGCAGCTGTTCCAACCCTTCCAGTGTCTCCAGCGGACCGCTGGTCCAGCCCGGATAAGCAGTCAGAGCGTCCGGCCGATAGGCATAAACTCCGACATGGTGGAATACCGGTGTCGGGTCACTGCTGGCATAGGTCTCGGCAGTGAAAGGGATCACTTCTTTCGAGAAGTAAAGCGCGCTGTGGTCATTGCCGAACACCGCTGTAGTGCCCCCGACCCGGCCTTGCTTGCGATCGTTCAGTAATCCGTTCAGTGCGTCCCCGCCACAGCGCAGCACGGGGGTGGCCACACCCGCATCTGGCGCGTTGCGCAGACCCGAGATCAGGTCTTCAACAAACCAATGCGGGGTCAAAGGCGCATCCCCTTGCAGGTTGACGACGATGTCATAACCGCCACCCAGAGCCGAGTGCGCCTCGGCGCAGCGTTCGGTACCGTTGCGGCAGGTGTCTGAAGTCATCACCACCTCGGCACCAAATTCCTCTGAGACTTCGCGGATACGGTCATCGTCGGTTGCCACAACCACGCGATCTACGCCTGACACGGAAATCGCAGCGCGCCAGGATCGTTCGATCAGAGTCATGCTGGTTCCGTTTGCCCCGGTCAGCGGAACCAGAGGTTTGCCTGGATAGCGGGTCGAAGCGTAGCGCGCGGGAATGACAATCAATACTGACATCAGGCTTCCTTCAGCTCAACGCCCGGAGCATAGGCGATGAAAAATGGATTGGCATAGCCGTCTTTGCCATAGGTCAGCGGCGAATGGTCGTCAAAGCGCACCACATGTCCGCCCGCACCGGCCAGAACCGCGTGGCCCGCAGCGGTGTCCCACTCCATGGTGCGGCCAACACGGGGGTAGAGGTCGGCCTCTCCCGTCGCCACCAGACAGAACTTCAGCGACGACCCGGCACTTTTGCTGTCGCGCACCTGATATTTGTTGATGTAGTCCTCGGTCGCCTGATCCCGATGCGACTTGGATGCAACGATCATCAGCGCAGAATTGTTTGGTTTAGAGACTGACATTGGCGTCAACGCGCCCGGCTGATCTTTGTCCAGATCCCCGATTTCTTCAACCGATTGCCCGTCAGCTTGCGTATAGAACATCCGGCCCCGTGCAGGGGCGTAGACCACGCCACGCGTCGGTACGCCGTTTTCGACCAAAGCGATATTTACGGTAAAATCGCCGCGCCGATTTATGAATTCCTTGGTGCCGTCCAGTGGATCAACAATCAGAAAGGTCTCGCCCTTTTCGGAATGCGAAGCTGCCTGTTCCTCGGTCACCAGCAGGATATCTGGAAAAGCCTCGCGCAATCCGGCCGAGATCAAAGCATCCGCCGCCTCGTCCGCCTCGGTTACCGGGCTTGAGTCTGACTTGACCTTGACGTCGAAATCATCCGCTTCATAGATCTGCATGATCTTGTCGCCTGCCTGCAAGGCCAGCCGCCGGATGACGGGAATAAGCGCGTCATAAGTCACAAAAAAGCTCCGTTCCTGTGGTTTGTTGATCAAGGCATCTCACGGACTTATGATGCGATGGATACGGAACAGCAAGAATTTCGTGCCAATTTGCGGCTGACACAGCAGGAAAGAGTATTCGAGTGTTTCACTACAAGCGAAATCAGTCGTTGCTGGGCGGGGTTTTCACCACCGCCGAGCTTATTTTCCATGCGGTGGTCCGCAATATCCGCTCGCAGCATTCAAACGCGGTCATAGCGATCCTGATCAATATTCTGCAAGTCGTTATTGTCGCATCCGCGTTCTACTTTATCCTCTCGCTGATGGGCACCCGGATTGCCAAGATACGGGGAGAGTTCATCCTGTTCCTGTTGTCCGGCGTGTTTCTGTTCCTGACACATATCAAGTCGGTCGGCGCTATAGCGGGCGTCGGGGATGGCAACAATCCCATGACGCTGCATTCGCCCATGACCATGATGGTGATGTTATCTGCTGCTGCTCTTGGCACGTTTTATACGCAGCTCGCCTCGATCCTGGTGATCCTGTTTGTCTACAGCGTTACGGTTTCACCGCTTGAAATTCAGGAACCTGGGGGCGCCTTTGCCATGCTCGCGCTGGCTTGGTTCACGGGGTGTTCGGTGGGCCTTGTGTTCTTGTCACTCAAGCCGTGGTTTCCCAATACGGTTGCCATCCTGACCAATGTCTATCGTCGCATGAATATGGTGTTTTCCGGCAAGATGGTCGTCGGCAACGCACTGGGTGGATTCATGCTGACCATGTTCGCCTGGAACCCATTGTTTCATGTCATTGATCAATGTCGGGGCTTTGTGTTCCGCAATTACTTTCCGCGCAATTCCAGCTGGGAGTATGCGCTGTGGATCGGCATCGTGCTGACTATGATCGGCTTGCTCGCCGAATTCTACACGCGCAAGCAGGTTTCAAAAAGCTGGGACGCCCGCCGTTAGGTCGCAACTCGCAGCGTCAGGTTGATCCTCCCGCCCTTCGGCAGCAGTTTGGATGATCCGAACCGGATGCGATCCACCCCGTGATAGGTCAGCCGTGCCGGGCCACCCATGACCACCACGTCGCCCGAGCCCAGCCAGATCGATTCAGTCTTGCCGCCGCGTGTGGTGTTGCCGATTCGGAACAGCGCGTCATCGCCCAATGAAATCGACAGGACGGGCCACGAGAAATCGGCCTCATCCTTGTCCTGATGCAGGCCCATCTTGGTGCCTTCACCGTAATAGTTGATCAGACAGCAATCGGGCCGGCGATCCGCGCCGGTCAGGTCCTGCCAGATGGTCAAAATCTCATCTGGAATCGCGGGCCATGTCATGCCCTTTGGGTGCGTGTCCTGATACCGATAGCCCGCCCGGTCAGTGACCCATCCCAGCACCCCGGCCGAGGTCATGCGCACTGACATTTCCTTGCCCGAAGGTGTCACGGGCCGATAAAGCGGTGCCACTTTCAGTATCGGCCTAAGCAGGTCAACTAGATGCGACTGCGCCGCCGCATCCAAATAGCCTTTCCGAATATCAAATCCGCGCAATAGCAGCCGCGCCATTCCAGAATCCCCAAACCTTGCCAAAACCTTGCCAAAAAAGGCCACAGATTCCCGAAAACCTGCGTTTCTGAACGCTTGCAGGCCCCTGTTCTCGCCCTTATATACGCCTCGACGCGCGATGGTGTAGTGCTGTCGCGCACATCAATCGGGGGGCAGGATGCCGCAACGGGTCCAACCCTCGGGACATCGCCTTGAATGGAAAGGGATTGAAAATATGGGAAAAGTAATCGGGATTGACCTCGGTACCACCAACTCGTGTGTGGCCATCATGGACGGCTCGCAGCCGAAGGTCATCGAAAACGCTGAAGGGGCGCGGACCACGCCCTCGATCGTCGCTTTTACAGAAGATGAGCGTCTGGTCGGTCAGCCTGCAAAACGTCAGGCGGTCACCAACCCCGACAACACGATCTTTGGCGTCAAGCGTCTGATCGGTCGTCGTGTGGATGATGCAGAAGTCGAAAAAGACAAGAAAATGGTGCCCTACGCCATCGTTGATGGCGGCAATGGCGACGCGTGGGTTGAAGCCCGTGGTGAAAAGTACTCCCCAAGCCAGATCTCGGCCTTCACTCTGGGCAAGATGAAGGAAACCGCAGAAAGCTATCTGGGTGAGGAAGTCACGCAGGCGGTTATCACCGTTCCGGCATACTTCAACGACGCACAGCGTCAGGCCACCAAAGACGCCGGTAAAATCGCCGGTCTGGAAGTGCTGCGGATCATCAACGAACCGACAGCTGCCGCACTGGCCTATGGTCTGGACAAAGAAGAAACCCAAACCATCGCGGTTTATGACCTTGGTGGTGGTACTTTCGACGTAACCATTCTGGAAATCGACGACGGCCTGTTCGAGGTGAAGTCGACCAACGGTGACACCTTCCTGGGTGGTGAAGACTTTGACATGCGCATCGTCAACTACCTGGCGGATGAGTTCAAAAAGGAACACGGTGTCGATCTGTCTGCCGACAAGATGGCCCTGCAGCGTCTGAAAGAAGCTGCTGAAAAAGCCAAGATCGAGCTGTCCTCGACCTCGCAGACCGAAATCAACCAGCCGTTCATCTCGATGGGCTCGAACGGTCAACCGCTGCACATGGTCATGAAACTGACCCGTGCCAAGCTGGAATCGCTGGTTGGCGACCTGATCAAGAAGTCGATGAAGCCTTGCCAGGCTGCCCTGAAAGACGCAGGCCTGTCGGCTGGCGACGTGGATGAGGTTGTTCTGGTTGGTGGTATGACCCGGATGCCGAAAGTGATCGAAGAGGTCACCAAGTTCTTCGGTAAGGAGCCGCACAAGGGTGTGAACCCGGACGAAGTTGTTGCTATGGGTGCCGCCATTCAGGCCGGTGTTCTGCAGGGCGACGTCAAAGACGTGGTTCTGCTGGACGTGACCCCGCTGTCGCTGGGCATCGAAACGTTGGGTGGCGTGTTCACCCGCCTGATCGACCGCAACACCACGATCCCGACCAAGAAGTCTCAGGTCTTCTCGACCGCCGAGGACAACCAGAACGCCGTGACCATCCGCTGTTTCCAGGGTGAGCGCGAAATGGCTGCGGACAACAAGATCCTGGGTCAGTTCAATCTGGAAGAGATCCCGCCCGCACCGCGCGGCATGCCTCAGATCGAGGTGACTTTTGACATCGACGCCAACGGCATTGTCTCGGTTTCGGCCAAGGACAAAGGCACTGGCAAAGAGCAGAAGATCACCATTCAGGCCTCGGGCGGTCTGTCGGACGAAGATATCGACAAGATGGTCAAGGATGCCGAGGAAAACGCCGAGGCAGACAAGGCCCGCAAAGAGCTGGTCGAAGCCAAGAACCAGGCCGAAAGCCTTGTCCACGCGACCGAGAAATCGATCGAGGAACATGGCGACAAGGTCGACCCGTCGACCGTAGAAGCGATCGAGCTGGCCGTTGCTGCGCTCAAGGATGAGCTGGAAACGGACAATGCCGACAAGATCAAGTCGGGCATCCAGAACGTGACCGAAGCGGCCATGAAACTGGGTGAGGCGATCTATAAGGCACAGGCGGAAGAGGGCGAAGATGAGCCCGCAGCCGCAGATGCCGCGCCGGGTGACGATGACATTGTCGACGCCGAGTTCGAAGATCTGGACGACGACAAGCGTAACTAACGGGTAACCGGGCCAATTTGGGCCGGTCCGGTTGCCGGGCCGGCCCGATTACGTTGAGGCAGAAGGAAATACTGATGTCCAAACGCGACTATTACGAAGTGCTCGGCGTGTCCAAGGGCGCTTCTGCGGATGAGATCAAGAAAGGCTTTCGCTCGAAAGCCAAACAGCTGCATCCCGATCGCAACAAGGACAACCCCGATGCCGAAGCGCAGTTCAAAGAGGCCAACGAGGCTTACGATGTTCTGCGTGATGCTGACAAGAAAGCCGCTTATGACCGCTTTGGTCACGCTGCGTTTGAAAACGGCATGGGTGGCGGCGGCGGCCGTCCCGGTGGCGGCTTCGGTCAGGGCGATTTCTCCAGCGCGTTCTCTGACGTGTTCGACGATCTGTTCGGCGACTTCATGGGTGGCCAGCGTGGGGCAGGCGGGGGCCGTCGCGCCGCACGCGGTTCAGACCTGCGCTATAACCTGCGGGTCACGCTGGAAGAGGCTTATGCAGGCCTACAGAAAACCATAAACGTTCCTACGGCTGTGGCCTGTTCCTCTTGCGAGGGAACTGGTGCCGAAGGTGGGGTTGAACCTACTGCATGTCCGACTTGTTCCGGCATGGGCAAGGTTCGCGCGCAACAGGGTTTTTTCACGGTTGAGCGCACCTGCCCGACCTGCTCTGGTTTGGGTCAGATCATTAAGAATCCTTGTAAGTCGTGCCAAGGTGCGGGGCGCGTTGAAAAAGATCGCGCATTGTCCGTGAACATCCCTGCCGGTGTCGAGACCGGCACCCGGATTCGTCTGGCCGGTGAGGGTGAGGCCGGAATGCGTGGTGGTCCTCCGGGTGACCTCTATATTTTTGTCGAAGTTTCCGAGCACAAGCTGTTCGAACGTGACAGCGTGAACCTCTATTGCCGTGTGCCAGTCAGCATGGCCAAGGCAGCACTTGGCGGTTCGATCGAGGTGCCGACCATCGACGGTGGTCGCGGTCGTGTACAGATTCCTGCCGGCAGCCAGTCGGGTCGCCAGATGCGCCTGCGTAGCAAAGGCATGCCCGCCCTGCGTGGCGGAGGCATCGGGGATATGTTCATCGAACTTGCCGTGGAAACTCCGGTCAATCTGACCAGTCGTCAGAAAGAACTTCTGCGTGAGTTTGACGATTTGGGTGAGGATAACCATCCGGAATCTAAAAGCTTTTTCTCTTCTGTAAAGTCCTTCTGGGATGGCATGAAGGGTTAAACGGTTAAGCAGGGGGGCTCTGCCCCCCATCGCCCTTTGGGCGACCCCCCCGAGATATTTATGGCCAGATGAAGCAGGGGATCCGTGTGTTGCCGATCCGGCGGGCAGGGATAAGGCGCGTTAACTTTTCGGAAACCGATTCTGCGTCAGAGTGGTGTTATGACCCAAGACGCCTTTGCCGAAGCCCCCATGCTGTTCGATACGGATGAAGCACCGGCGCAGCCGCTGCCCGTTGGTCGGTTACCCTCCTACATCAAAGACCATCGCAAGCGGCTGCGCGAAAGGTTCATGTCTGGCGGATCAGCAGCGATGCCGGATTATGAACTGCTGGAACTTGCTCTGTTCCGATCCATCCCGCGTCAGGATGTGAAACCGCTGGCTCGGGCACTGATGGAAGAGTTTGGTGATTTCAATCGTGTGTTGACTGCACCCGAGGAACGGCTGCGTCAGATCAAAGGCGTTGGGGACACGGTGATTACCGATCTGAAAATCCTTGAGGCCTGTGCCCATCGCATGGCGCGTGCCCGGGTGATGCAACGGCATGTGATCTCGGGATGGGATGCGCTTCTGGACTATTGTCACACCACGATGGCGCACCGCGAGATCGAGCAGTTTCGTGTGTTTTATCTAGATCGCAAGAATGTGCTGATTGCGGATGAAGAGCAGGCCAAAGGCACGGTGGATCATGTGCCGGTCTATCCGCGAGAGGTTGCGAAGCGGGCGTTGGAACTCAATGCCTCGGCTCTGATCCTGGTCCACAATCATCCATCCGGTGATCCGACGCCGTCGCAGTCGGATATCGATATGACCAACCGGATTCAGGATGCGTGTTCCGCCCTTGGGCTGACTTTGCATGATCACCTGATCATCGGGAAATCGGCTGAACTGAGTTTCCGCTCGCAAGGCTATTTGTAAGGGTTATCGGATCCAAACTTCGACCCGACGATTCACCTTGCGGCCCCATTCGGTGTCGTCGCAGGCCATCGGCATGGCCTCGCCAAAGCCCTCGACACTGATTTCGATGCTGTCGGGGAGGCTGGTTTCGACCGATGCCAGCACTGCGTTTCGGACGGTTTTGGCTCGCTGCAGGGCAATACGTGAATTGGCGACCGCCGCGCCCTCGCCGTCACTAAACCCAACAAAGATCAATTGACGCGCCTCCAACGTTCCGCTTTCCAAAGCTTGCGCAAGGTTCAAGATGTTTGACCGGGACTGAGCATCGGGTCGCGAAGACCCCGGTTCGAACCGAAAGGACAAAGATAGCCGCGAAAGTGGACGGAGGGTTTCGATCATGCGCTGCAACTCTTGCAACCCGACCTCAGCTCCACCGGTGCTGATCGCATTGGCCAGCCGATCGCCTTGCAGCCCAACCTGGATTGTTTCAAGGGATTGATCGACAAATCCGGCTTGCCGGATGACCATCTGTGCGGCGCTGCTTTGGGTATAGGCCAAAAACTGTCGCGCGACTTTGGGCAATCGTCTTTGTGGCAAATAGAAAAACATGGGTGAGGTCAGCGGATAATCTTCGGTCTTGACCGATTGCCGTGTTGCCGACAGGGCATGTCCGCACCCACCGGTCAGAGGCAGGGCGCGCACAGTCCCGGCCTCGGCAAGACTGGCGACGCCGAGCGCGAACGGGTCGTTCGAGACCGTGCGCACCAGATTGCTGTTTCGATCGTGGCGCGTGATCTGAGCGGTCATATGTGCGTTGGCAGGTGCTAACAGCAAATCCTCGACCGCCTGATCCAGCCCGGAGCCGACCTTTGGCAGATGCAGAGAGATCGGCGCATCAGGCCCACCGAGATCGCCCCAATTTGCGACCTCGGCGGTGAAAACCTTCACCAGATCAGCAAGCGATATCTGGCGCACGGGATTGTCGGCCGACACGATTGGCACGATTGCATCCAGAGCCAAGACGCGCGACCGGCGGGTTTGCGTCAGATCTCCGAGCCCAGCGGCTTTGGTCAACTCCAGTTCGTCTGATCGAATTTCCCGCTGCGCCAACACGACATCTGTGGTGTTATCAACTAGATCGATAAAGCCGTCAGCCGTATCCGTTGCACGAAATATGAACCTCGCCAAAGGCGCCTGCCGATCAGGGTGATTCAGAGCGTAGATCCGCAGGTCTCCGGTGCCCTCGGGCTGTGACAGGGTTAACCCTTCCTCGATGGCAAAGCCCTGTGCAAGGGCGGGCAGCAGTGTCTCGGCGATCACTGATGAGCCAGAGAAACGAACTTCGGCCACAAAATCCGTCAGGTTGGGGCAGGCTGGGCCGTCGCAGGTGACCCCCGATCCATCGACCGTCAGCTCTCCGAATTGCGTATCGACACGGTAGAATTCACCGTCGTAACCAAGAAGGGTGCCGACCACTTCTACCTTGCCGTCATGCGAGGTCAAAGTGATGTCCTGCGCGAATACGCTTTGTGCCAAGGATAAGGCAAAAAGCGCGGCGAACGCCGCACGAAGAATGTTCATTGGAAACCGTAGATTTGCCTGCTGCTTATTTGGCAGCGATTGTCAGGTCTGAGAACAGATTATTCAACACCAGAAAATCGCCAGCTGCCTCACAACCGGGCATATCCAGCGACAGGTCGCGTGAGCGTAGCCGTTCCGCGCGCCATTCCAACGATTGCACGCTTAGGGGCTTGCCGCAATTTGCTTCGGTGACCTCAGTTTCAACCGACAGAGTGATACTTCCGGCCTCGGTTGCGGTCTCGATGGGGTATGAATAAACCTCGATATTGCGCGCGACGTCCGAACCACCCTGACCCAGATGGATCACCGAGCCCGCGCCGCCGGTCTGGGACCCGGACCACACGTGGCCTTCTTCCCCGTAACCTGCGCCGAATTCCAGCGCATGAAGCTGCAGATCGGTTTCGCCCTGCCACTGCAAGGCAACCCGGTTGAAGCTGTTGATCTCGGGCACATGCGTCGTCGCAACGGTGCCTTTCTCATCCGGCAGCGAGATCAGGAAAATAGCGTATTCCGACAGCGCCGGGATGGTCAGGTTCAAGCCGCCAAGCGCATCGGTCTCGGTGCTGAAAACCAGCCCGTTGTGATGAACCTCAATGATCTCATTGGCGTGGCAGGGGGCCTTGACCCGCAGCCGTACGTTGGCGCCGGGCACAGCCATGGCGCGCGCGCTCATATCGCAATTCGAAGGCAAACGGCTGGTTTCTTGCGCCGGGCGCGTGGATTGAGATAGATCCTTGGGACGCGCTTCTGTCGGGGAAGAAGAGGTCAGGACAACGCTTTCCAGTCCGGTCAGGTCCGAGTCCTGCTCCGAGATCGAAGCGACGCGTTCGCCGCTCGGCTCAGCATTGGGTTGCTGCGCCGATCCGCTTTGCATCAAATATCCAATGGCCAGAGCGCAGGCAACGGTTCCGCCCGTGGTCACGTAGTTCTTAATGACAAACAAGACACCCTCCCCAGTTGAAGGAGCGAGTCGCAATTTGCTTCCCAATCAAGGCCAATATGTGGCCGTGAGGCGGACTCATTGTGGTGGAAAACAGGTGACGTTAAGTCAACCTGCCGTGGCAATGTTTGAATTTTTTCCCCGAGCCACAAGGGCAAGGATCATTGCGTGACGGGTTACCCCAAGTCGAAGGATCATCCTCGACAAAACCCGGACGACTGTCACCAGACGCTTCGGCTTCGGCGATCGCCTCGGCATTCCCGGCAGCTTGATCCACAGCTTTCTGCGCCTGTGCCTGTTGCGCTGCCATCTGCGCGAGCATTTCCTTCTGTTCTTCTTCGCTCAGCGGGCGCACGCGCGACAATTGCTGAGTGACGGTTTCGCGCAAGGAATCAAGCATCCCTTCGAACAGCTGGAAGCTTTCGTTCTTGTACTCGTTCAGCGGATCGCGCTGTGCATAGCCACGGAAACCCACGACCGAGCGCAGATGTTCCAGCGTCAAAAGATGTTCGCGCCATTTGCCATCGATAGTCTGCAGCAGAACCTGCTTTTCGATGTTGCGCATGTTTTCCGGGCCAAACGCCACGGCCTTCTGCGCCATCATTTCATCGGCGGCCTTGATCAGACGTTCGCGGATTTGCTCGTCATCTACGCCTTCCTCGGCGGCCCAGTCCTGAACCGGCGCATCGATGGTCAGCTTCTCTTTGACCGCTTCGTGCAGACCTTCTGTATCCCATTGATCTGCATATGATTTTGGCGGCATGAATTCGTCGATCATATCGTCGATCACCTGCTCACGCATATCGGACACGACATCCGACAGATCATCTGCTGACATGATTTCACGCCGCTGGCTGAACACGACTTTCCGCTGATCGTTCATCACGTCGTCGAATTTCAGAACGTTTTTGCGCATGTCAAAGTTGCGACCTTCGACCTTGGATTGCGCCCGTTCCAGCGATTTGTTCACCCAGGGGTGAATGATTGCCTCGCCCTCTTTCATGCCCAGCGTGGTCAGGACCTTGTCCAGACGTTCCGAACCGAAGATGCGCATCAGGTCATCTTCCAGGCTCAGGTAGAACACGGTGCGGCCCGGGTCACCCTGGCGTCCCGAACGCCCGCGCAGCTGGTTGTCGATCCGGCGGCTTTCATGACGTTCGGACGCCATTACGTAAAGACCACCGGCCTGCAGCACCTTTTCCTTTTCTTCCGCGTGCTTGGCTTCTTCTGCCGCACGCAACTCGGCCGGGTCAGCCTCGGGGTTTTCGGCCAGCGCCTGCAGCACCTTCATCTCGACATTGCCGCCCAGCTGAATATCGGTGCCGCGGCCCGCCATGTTGGTGGCGATGGTCACCGCGCCAAGACGGCCTGCATCGGCCACTATCTGCGCTTCCTGTTCATGCTGGCGGGCGTTCAGAACGTTGTGCTCGATTCCCTCTTTGTCCAGCATCTGGCTGATCACTTCGGACTTTTCGATCGACGTGGTACCGACAAGAACCGGCTGACCTTTTTCACCGGCCTTTTTGACCTGTTCAATAATGGCACCGTACTTTTCGGCTGTCGTGCGATAGACCTGGTCGTCTTTGTCCTCACGCGCGATTGGTTTGTTGGTCGGAACCTCGACCACACCCAGACCATAGATTTCCTGAAATTCTTCCGCCTCGGTCAGCGCAGTGCCGGTCATGCCGGACAGCTTGTCATAGAGGCGGAAATAGTTCTGGAATGTCACGCTGGCCAGAGTCACATTCTCGGGCTGAATCTGTACGCCTTCCTTGGCTTCGATGGCTTGGTGCAGACCCTCCGACAAGCGGCGGCCCGGCATCATCCGACCGGTGAATTCGTCGATTAGCACCACATTGCCATCCCGAACGATATAGTCCTTGTCACGTTGGAACAGTTTATGCGCGCGCAGGCCCTGATTGACGTGATGCACTACAGTGGTGCTTTCGGGGTCGTACAGCGAATGCCCCTCGGGCAGCAGACCCGCTGAAAGCAGTTGCTGCTCCAAAAACTCGTTGCCTTCATCGGTGAACGTCACGCTGCGGCTTTTTTCATCGAGCGAGTAATGATCGTCCTGCAGCGTCGGGATCACGGTATCGATGGCAGTATAAAGGTCCGATCGGTCTTGTGCCGGCCCCGAGATGATCAGCGGCGTCCGCGCCTCATCAATCAGGATCGAGTCGACTTCGTCGACGATCGCGAAATTGTGGTGCTTCTGATAGACCTGTTCCAGATCGGCCTTCATGTTGTCGCGCAGATAGTCAAAACCCAACTCATTATTTGTGGCATAGGTGATGTCACACTTGTACGCCGCCATCTTCTCGGCATCCGGTTGGCCCGACCAGATCACACCGGTCGTCATGCCAACGGACGCAAACACCTTGCCCATCCATTCCGAGTCGCGCTTGGCCAGGTATTCGTTCACCGTGACCACATGCACGCCCTTGCCGGTCAGAGCATTCAGATAGGCGGGGAAGGTGGCGACCAGGGTTTTGCCCTCACCCGTTTTCATTTCCGAGATATTGCCCTGGTGCAGGAACAAACCACCCATCAACTGCACATCAAAGGCCCGAAGACCCAGGGCGCGCTTGGCCCCTTCGCGGACATTGGCAAATGCTTCCGGCAGCAAGTCATCCAGCTTTTCACCGTCCAGCGCTCGTTTGCGCAGCTCAGCGGTTTTCTCGATCAGGCCATCGTCGGTCAGGATCTCGAACTCCGGCTCCAGCGCATTGATCTTTTCGACCAGCGGGCGGGCCGCCTTGATCTTGCGGTCGTTCGGTGTTCCGAACACCTTTTTGGCGAGCGTTCCGAGTCCCAGCATGTTCACTCCAGCGGATCTGTTTTTTTCTTGGTTGCGACAGGCTTGCCCACCTTGCGCGCAGCCCCTAGATACGGGGGGTGAAAGGCGGCCCTGTCCAAGGCTTCAAAGCGATGTAAGGGGCAGGTTCCACAGTGTCAACGCTGCGCCCTGTCGCGGCAAAGAAATAGGATAATTCCATGCCCAAAGGCCTCACTTTTCTGCCATCGCTTGCGCTTGCTGCCGTGATGGCGTTGCCGCTGGCCGCCCAGGACGCACCGGATGCCAACACCGTGGTTGCCCGCGTGAACGGCGACGAGATCACATTGGGTCACGTCATCGCCACCGCCTCGGCGCTGCCGGCGCAGTATCAGCAGCTTGAAGATGAGGTGCTATATGATTTCATCCTCGAGCAACTGGTCCAGCAGCACCTGCTGAGCCTTGAACAGGAAGAGCTGAATACACTAAACGCCCTTCGACTGGAAAACGAAACCCGGTCCCTGCGCGCCGTACAAACCGTCGAAGCGCTGACAGCCGCCAGTGTCACTGATGAGGCCATACAGGCCGCCTATGACACGCAATTCGCCGAGTTTCAGGGCGAAGACGAGTTCAATGCCAGCCACATTCTGGTCGAATCCGAGGACGAAGCCAAAGCTGTCAAAGCCCAACTTGAAGAAGGCGCAGATTTCGCTGAGCTAGCGAAAGAAAAATCCACAGGACCCTCTGGCCCCAATGGCGGTGCGCTGGGCTGGTTCGGCAAAGGCCAGATGGTGCCCGAGTTTGAAGGTGCCGTGCTTGGCCTTGAAAAGGGTCAGGTCTCGGATCCGGTGCAAACCCAGTTTGGTTGGCACGTGGTCACGCTGAACGACAAGCGCAAGACCGAGGCCCCCGAATTGGCGGTCGTGCGCGATGAATTGGCTCAGACCATTCGGCAAGAAGCAATTCAGGCCAAGATTGACGAGTTGACGCAGCAAGCGCAGATCGAGCGTCCCGCGCTCGAGGGCGCCGGCCCCGAGGTCATGCGCCAGCTGGAGCTGCTGCAGGAGTAACCCCGTGGCCACGATAACCAAGGTTTCACCGCTGGCCCCGGCGGCCTTCCCCGAATTGCCCGCGATCGACGGTGTGCGCTTCGCCACTGTCGAGGCTGGTGTCCGATATCAAGGCCGCACCGATGTGATGCTGGCCGTTCTTGATCCGGGCACCTCGGTGGCCGGAGTGTTCACCCGCTCGGCCACCCGTGCGGCCCCCGTTCTGGATTGTCAGGACAAGATCGGCGGGCCCGGCGACGGGCCTGCAGCGATCCTTGTGAATTCGGGCAACGCCAATGCGTTTACCGGCCATTACGGGCAGACCTCAGTGGCCGAGGTGACGCAAGCCGTCTCCAAAGCTACCGGTGTTGAGGTAGATCGGGTTTTTACCTCGTCGACCGGTGTCATCGGCGAGCCGCTGCCCCATGACCGCATCGTTGCACAGCTTGAGGCGTTGAAGGCGGGCCTCAGCCGTCACGCGATCGAGGACGCGGCGCGCGCGATCATGACCACCGACACCTTCCCGAAGGGGTCGTCGGCGCAGGTCGATATTGGCGGCCAAACAGTCTCTATTGCGGGGATAGCGAAGGGTTCCGGCATGATCGCGCCCGATATGGCGACGATGCTGGTTTATATCTTCACCGACGCTCAGATCGAGCAGACAGCGCTGCAGGCGATGCTGGGCGCGCAGACCGACCGGACCTTCAACTGCATCACTGTGGATAGCGATACCTCGACATCCGACAGCCTCTTGCTTTGCGCCACCGGGGCATCGGGCGTCGATGCCACCGGCAATGCCGCTTTCGCGCAAGCGCTGGAAACAGTGATGTTGGACCTTGCGCAGCAAGTGGTCCGCGACGGCGAAGGGGCCACGAAATTCGTCGAAATTCGTGTGACCGGCGCCGCCACGGATGCTGATGCCAAAACCCACGGGCTGGCTATCGCCAACTCCCCGCTGGTCAAAACCGCCATCGCGGGCGAGGACCCGAATTGGGGCCGCATCGTCATGGCCATCGGCAAATCCGGTGCTGCTGCAGACCGCGACCTTTTGAGCATATCGTTCGGAGACATCCTTGTGGCTGAAAAAGGCTGGGTCAGCCCCGACTACCGCGAGGAAGACGCTGCGGCCTATATGAAAGGTCAGGATTTGGTGATCGCAGTCGATCTGGGACTGGGTCAGGGCGCTTCCACCGTCTGGACCTGCGATCTGACCCACGGATATATCGAGATCAACGCGGATTATCGCTCGTGAAGACAGTATTGGTGTCTGCTGTCGCTCTGATCGACATCGAGGGCCGCGTCCTACTGGCCCAACGCCCCGAAGGCAAATCCATGGCCGGTCTCTGGGAATTCCCCGGCGGCAAGATCGAACCCGGAGAAACCCCCGAGGCCGCCCTGATCCGCGAGTTGCACGAGGAACTGGGCATCGACACCTGGGCCTCGTGCCTCGCCCCGCTGACCTTTGCCAGCCACAGCTATGACGATTTCCATCTGCTTATGCCGCTATTTGCCTGCCGCAAATGGGAGGGGATTCCGCAGTCGAAAGAAGGTCAGGCGCTGAAATGGGTGCGTGCGAATGATCTGAGGAACTACCCGATGCCTGCGGCAGATGTGCCGTTGATCCCGGTTCTGAGGGATTGGCTATAAGCCCTTAAAAAGACTCTAATCTGACTCAACTGGCAAAACGACAAAGCTTGGCAAATCACTGTGGTGCATGTCATTGCTGAACATATCGTTACGAAGGCAACCGACGTATTCTGCTTGAGGTTCCCTTTGTTCGATCCGGACTGGCCCGCCCTCACGCGTAGCAATTCCCGCATGCACCGCGGCCATACAAATGTTGCTCCACCAAGCGTACACTTCGCATCCCTGTACATTGAACGGCCGTATCCGTTGCGCCTCTTTTGTGCACATGCACTCAATGGGTAAGTCAAGTTCACCAATATGGCCGGGGCAATCCTTTAGCTCATCGGCTGAAATCGGTCCACTCCCGCTACCAGCGATCACAAAAACCGCGATGGCCACAAATATGATCTGCTGAGCTCTATGCATTATCAATTCTATCACGAACTCACGCGTTGCCCAAAAAAATGCGGCGGTTGTATTCGCTTTTGGCAGCGCTGGTTTATCCAGTTCAACGATTTTTACATCTTGTACAACTCGGAACTTCATTCCTCAGCCCCTGTTACAATTCGTAAGAATTGAGAAAACATCAGGCAAAACTTGACGCTGATCGTTACGACGTCCCTTATCGGGGCATTGGCGTTCGGGCACCATCCCGAACCCGCCATTTTCGGCCCGGGGAGGGGTCGGATGGGGAGGAGAGAAAGATTGGCTCAGACGCAGTCGGGCGCTGAAGGGATGGACTCTCTTCCGGCGCTATTACACCGCAATGTGACCCAGTTCGGGGATGCCCCGGCCTATCGGGAAAAGGAATTCGGGATCTGGCAATGCTGGACCTGGGCGGAAGCCGCCAAAGAAATCCGTGCCATCGCGCTTGGGTTTCTAGAACTTGGCGTTGAAAAGGGTGACCATATTGCTGTGATTGGTCGGAACCGTCCCGCCCATTACTGGTCGATGGTTGCCGCTCAGATGGTAGGCGCGGTGCCGGTGCCTCTGTATCAGGATTCGGTCGCCGAAGAGATGGCCTATGTGCTGGAGCATTGCGGCGCGAAATATGTCGTCTGCGGTGATCAGGAGCAGGTCGACAAAGTCATCGAGATTCAGGAAAACCTGCATCAAGTCAAACACATACTCTATACCGACAAGCGCGGGATGCGGAAGTATGACCACTCGCAGATGAACGCGCTTGAGGACATCATGGCCGAGGGCAGCGCGGGTCACGCGCGGTTTGATGCGGAACTGGATAAGCGCATTGCGGCAATCACCTATGACGATACCTGCGTGATGCTCTATACCTCAGGCACCACGGGCAAGCCCAAAGGCGTGGTGCTGTCGAACCGGAATGTTATCGAAAGCGCTAAGAACTCGGCGGAATTCGATCATCTTACCCGGAACGAAGACATCCTGTCTTACCTGCCGATGGCTTGGGTTGGCGATTTCATATTCTCCATCGGTCAGGCCTACTGGTGCGGGTTCTGTGTGAACTGCCCCGAAAGCGCCGATACGATGATGACCGACCTGCGCGAGATCGGGCCGACCTATTTCTTTGCTCCACCGCGCGTGTTCGAGACCCAGCTGACCAATGTGATGATCCGGATGGAGGATGCGGGCAAGCTGAAGCAGCGCATGTTCCATTATTTCATGGCCCATGCCAAGAGGGTTGGTGGATTGCTGCTGGACGGCAAGCCGGTGGGCTTTGGCGACAAGTTGAAATATGCGTTGGGCAATCTGCTGGTCTATGGGCCACTCAAGGATACGCTTGGCTATGGCCGGTTCCGTGTGGGCTATACGGCGGGTGAAGCGATTGGGCCGGAAATCTTTGATTTCTACCGCTCTTTGGGCATCAACCTGAAGCAGCTTTACGGTCAGACCGAAGCGACCGTGTTCATCACCGTGCAGCCGGATGGCGAGGTTCGGGCGGATACGGTTGGTGTTCCGGCGCCGGATGTCGAGCTGAAGATCGATGATAAGGGCGAGATTCATTACCGCTCACCCGGCGTGTTCGTCGAGTATTACAACAACCCGGATTCGACGGCTTCGACCAAGGATGCCGAAGGTTGGGTGGCGACGGGGGATGCCGGGTTCATCGAGGAGAATTCAGGCCATCTGCGGATCATTGATCGTGCCAAAGACGTGGGCAAGATGGCTGATGGTTCGATGTTTGCGCCGAAATATGTCGAGAACAAGCTGAAATTCTATCCCGATATTCTTGAAGTCGTGCTGTTCGGGAATGGCAAGGATCGATGCGTCGCTTTCATCAATATCGACCTGACGGCGGTCGGAAACTGGGCGGAACGCAACAACGTGGCCTACGCGTCCTATCAGGAACTTGCGGGACATCCTCGTGTGTTAGAGACGATTCGGAGCCACGTTGAAGAGGTAAACAAGTCGGTCGCGGCGGATGAAATGCTATCGGGCTGTCAGGTGCATCGCTTTGTGGTTCTGCACAAGGAACTGGATGCCGATGATGGCGAGATGACTCGGACCCGCAAGGTGCGGCGTGGGTTTGTCGAGGACAAATTCAGCGACATTATTGCGGCGTTGTATGACGGGTCGTCGAGCGTTTCGACCACGACTGAAGTGACCTATGAAGATGGTCGTAAGGGATCGATTTCTGCGACGTTGGAAATTGTCGATGCGCCAGTGGTTCCGGTCGCGCAGCACAAGGTGGCGGCGGAATGAGTGGGCTGAAGCGCGCCGCTCGACCTGCGGTCATCGCCCCGCCCGCCGTCCCGTTTTTGTGTCAGGGAGGTTCTGATGCTGGATAACTCCGAAGGATATGTCACCGAAGACGGCCGCAAGATCGGCGGTGTGGTGATGGAGATGAAGAACATCACCCTGCGCTTTGGCGGCGTGGTGGCGATCAAGGATATCTCGTTCGACATCCGTGAGGGTGAGATCCGTGCGATCATCGGGCCAAACGGCGCGGGCAAATCCTCGATGTTGAATGTGATCTCGGGGTTCTATGTCCCGCAAGAAGGTGAGGTCTGGTTTCACGGCTCCAAGCGCCCTCCGATGCGGCCGTTTGAGGTGGCGCAGCAGGGGATCGCGCGGACGTTTCAAAACATCGCTCTGTTCGAAGGCATGAGCGTGTTGGATAACGTGATGACCGGGCGTTTGGGTTTTATGAAGACCAATATTCTTCAGCAAGCGCTGTGGAAGGGCAAGGCCGAGGCAGAAGAGACCGAGAACCGCGAGGCGGTCGAGAAGATCATTGATTTCCTTGAGATTCAGCACATCCGCAAAACGCCGGTGTCCCGCCTGCCTTACGGGTTGAAGAAACGCGTCGAACTGGCGCGCGCGCTGGCGGCGGAACCGAAACTGCTGCTGCTGGATGAGCCGATGGCCGGGATGAACGTCGAAGAGAAAGAGGACATGAGCCGCTTTATCCTCGACGTGAATGACGAGTTTGGCACCACGATTGCGCTGATCGAGCACGATATGGGCGTGGTAATGGATCTGAGCGACCGTGTGGTTGTGATGGATTACGGCAAAAAGATTGGTGACGGCACCCCGGATGAGGTGCGCAACAACCAAGAAGTCATTGATGCCTATTTGGGGGTCAGCCATGACTGAGGTCCGGGCAGAATTGGGGAGGGGCTGGCATGCCTGAACAATTAATCTTCGCGATGGAGGTCATCCTCAACGGTCTGATGGCTGGGGTGCTGTATGCGCTGGTCGCACTGGGCTTTGTTTTGATCTACAAGGCGTCGGGGATTTTCAATTATGCCCAGGGGGTTATGGCCCTGTTTGCGGCGATGACGCTGGTCGGAATCATGAATGGGCAGGTACCTTTTGCGCATCTGATCAACGCGACTTTCGGCACGCATGTCTATAATTTTGGTTGGAATGTGCCCGCTTTGCTGGCGATTATCCTGACCATGGCCGTGATGGTGTTGCTGGCCTGGTGTGTGCAACGGTTTGTCATGCGCCATCTGGTCGGGCAAGAGCCGATCATCCTGTTCATGGCGACCATCGGTCTGGCCTATTTCCTTGAGGGCGTCGCCGACCTGATGTGGGGGTCCGAGATCAAGACGCTGGATGTGGGTCTGCCGCAGGGTATCAACCTGTGGATTGACGAGACGACTTTTAACATCTTCGACTACGGTTTCTTCATCGACAATCTGGACATCGTGGCCACGATCATCGCAGCGCTTCTGGTGGTGGCTCTGGTCGCGTTCAGCCAGTACACCAAGCAGGGCCGCGCGATGCGTGCGGTGGCGGATGACCATCAGGCGGCGCTATCGGTCGGGATTTCGCTGAACTTCATCTGGATCATGGTCTGGTCGGTCGCCGGGTTTGTGGCGCTGGTCGCGGGCATCATGTGGGGCACCAAATCGGGCGTTCAGTTCTCGCTGTCGCTGATCGCGCTGAAGGCGCTGCCGGTGCTGATGCTAGGCGGGTTCACCTCAATCCCCGGAGCCATCGTCGGTGGCCTGATCATCGGTGTGGGCGAGAAGCTGTTCGAGTTCGCCATCGGCCCAATGGTTGGCGGTGCGACTGAGAACTGGTTTGCCTATGTATTGGCGCTGATATTCCTCGTGTTCCGACCTCAGGGCCTGTTCGGCGAGAAGATCATCGAGAGGGTGTAGGGCGTGACCAAGCTGATTGCCATCATCAACGTGATCGCATGGGCGGGGTTTTGGGCTTTCGGCTACATCGCCCTGACATCGAGCGATCTGACCGAGGGCCAGCTTGTGATCGCTGTAATTCTGGCCTTTGCCGGGCTGGTCATGGGCATCCTGGCTTACATGAAACTGGTGCGCGCTTCCGAGGCCACCGGATATGCCAAAGGGTCCAATCAACTGGACGCCGCTGCCCGCAATCGGGCACAGGAAGAATGGGGTAAGTAAGATATGTTCTATCGTGAGGCCGGGGATTTCAAAACCTCATATATCGCCGACAGCCAGACTTTCCCGATCAAGTTTGACCGGTATCGGTACTATGTCGTTCTGGCGGTGGCGTTCGGAATAATTCCGTTCATCATCAACGATTATTGGGCCAACGCGCTGCTGCTGCCATTCCTGATCTATGCGATTGCGGCGATCGGGCTGAACATTCTGGTGGGCTATTGCGGACAGGTTTCGCTGGGCACCGGCGGGTTCATGGCGGTGGGGGCTTATGCCTGCTACAAACTGATGACAGCGTTTCCGGATGTCAGCATGTTCATTCATGTGCTGCTGGCAGGCGGGATCACGGCCATCGTGGGCGTGTTGTTCGGCTTGCCCTCCTTGCGGATCAAGGGGTTCTATCTGGCGGTGGCGACGCTGGCGGCGCAGTTCTTTCTGGTGTGGCTGTTCAACCGGGTGCCGTGGTTCTACAACTATTCGGCTTCGGGTCAGATCAATGCACCGGAACGCGACGTATTTGGGATCATCATCACCGGCCCGAATGCTCCGGCATGGGCGACTTATCTGTTCTGCCTGATCTTCCTGACCGTCTGCGCGATCATCGCGCGTAACTTGACCCGCGGCACCACTGGTCGTACCTGGATGGCAATCCGCGACATGGACATCGCTGCCGAGATCATCGGGGTGAACCCGCTCAAGGCCAAGCTGACAGCTTTTGCCGTCAGTTCGTTCTTTGTGGGCATCGCCGGGGCGCTGTTCTTTGCGGTCTATCTGGGCGCGGTCGAGGTTGGAGAAGTGTTCGGCATTCAAAAATCGTTCCTGGTGCTGTTCATGGTGATTATCGGCGGATTAGGGTCTATTTTTGGATCCTTTGCCGGTGCCGCCTTCCTCGTGCTGCTGCCAGTCGTTTTGAAACTGCTTGGCGTCGATCTGCTGGGCTGGCCCACAGATATCGTGGCGCACCTGAACCTCGTCATCGTCGGTGCTCTGATCATCATGTTCCTGATCCTCGAACCGCACGGTCTGGCGCAGCTTTGGCGTGTGGCGAAAGAGAAACTCAGACTCTGGCCGTTCCCGCACTAAGGACCGGCCCAACGAAAAGACGGGTGTGAAACCCGAAACCCAACATCGGATCAATCAAGGGAGGAGACACCCGATGAAAAAGAAACTGGCAACCCTGGCGCTGGGCGCCGTGATGGCCGCAGGTCCGGTCATGGCCGACCTCGTATTCCCGTCGCTCAGTTACCGGACCGGGCCTTATGCGGCCGGCGGTATCCCATTTGCGGACGGATATGCCGACTACTTCACACTTCTGAACGAACGCGATGGCGGTATCGGCGGTGTTGCGGCCAACGTGATCGAATGCGAGACCGGATATAACACGGAAAAAGGCGTGGAATGTTATGAATCGACCAAGGGCGAAGGTGCTTTGGTCTATCAGCCCCTGTCCACCGGCATCACCTATCAGTTGATCCCTAAAGTGACCGCAGACGGCATTCCGCTGCACACAATGGGTTATGGCCGCACCTCGGCGGCGAACGGTAAGGTGTTCAGCAACGTGTTCAACTATCCTGCCAACTACTGGAACGGGGCGTCGGGCGCGATCAACTATCTGCTGGACGAAAACGGTGGCGACTTGAGCGGCAAGAAGGTCGCGCTGGTCTATCACAACTCGGCCTATGGCAAGGAACCGATCCGTACGCTGGAAACACTGGCTGAAAAACATGGCTATGACCTGACCCTGCTGCCCGTCGACCACCCCGGTCAGGAGCAGAAGTCGCAGTGGCTGCAAATCCGCCGGGAAAAGCCCGACTATGTGATCATGTGGGGCTGGGGCGTGATGAACCAGGTCGCCGTGCAAGAAGCTGCCAATATCCGCTTCCCAATGGAGAACTTCATCGGTGTCTGGTGGTCCGGGGCCGAGTTTGATGTTGAGCCTGCGGGTGATAAGGCCACCGGCTACAAAGCGCTGACCTTCACCGGTCTGGGCGACGACTATCCTGTCTATGACGACCTGAAGAAATATGTCGTCGACGCGGGCAAAGCTGCAGGCGCCGGTGATCAACTGGGTACAGTGCAGTACAACCGCGGCCTCTATGCTGCGATGCTGGCCGCAGAAGCAGTGAAAACCGCGCAAGAGATGCACGGCACTGCCGAAATCGACGCATCGATGATGCGCGATGGCATGGAGGCGCTGGAGATCACCAACGCCAAGATGGAAGCGCTGGGTATGGCCGGTTTCGGACCTGAATTCGCGGTCTCATGCGAAAACCACGGCGGCCCCGGCCTTGTCGGCGTTGTTCAGTGGGATGCAGCGGCGGGTACCTGGAACTCGATTCAGGGCTTCGAACCGACTGACGCTGAGGTCATCAACGCACTGATCGACGAAGACTCGGGCGCATATGCTGCTGAGAACAATATTTCTCAGCGCTGCGAATAAGGTGCTCTGAACCAAACGGGGCGGCGGATCGCTGCCGCCCCGAACCCCACACTCGCACAAGGACACGCGCTGATGTTGGATGCGGCACAAACCACTGACGTGCAGGCGGAAACCCTGCTTGAGGTCAACAATATCGAGGTGATCTACAACCATGTGATCCTTGTTCTGAAAGGCGTCAGCCTGACTGTGCCCAAGGGCGGCATCACAGCCCTACTGGGTGGCAATGGTGCGGGCAAGACAACCACATTGAAGGCCGTGTCGAACTTGCTGCATTCGGAACGGGGCGAGGTCACCAAAGGCTCGATTAAATATCGCGGCGAGGGCGTGCATGAAAGCGACCCGGCTGCCTTGGTGGAGAAGGGCGTCATTCAAGTCATGGAAGGCCGCCACTGTTTCGAACACCTCACAGTCGAGGAAAATCTGCTGACCGGTGCCTATACCCGGAAGGACGGGTCTGCCGCGATCCAGCAGGACCTTGAATTGGTTTACAATTACTTCCCACGCTTGAAGGAACGCCGTCGTAGTCAGGCCGGTTATACTTCGGGAGGTGAGCAGCAGATGGTTGCGATGGGCAGGGCTCTGATGTCGCGCCCCGAGACCATCCTTCTTGATGAACCCTCAATGGGTCTGGCTCCGCAACTTGTCGAAGAGATTTTTGGCATCGTAAGGGACCTGAACGAGAAGGAAGGCGTGTCCTTCCTGCTGGCCGAGCAGAACACAAATGTGGCTCTAAGGTTTGCTCATTACGGTTATATTCTGGAATCTGGCCGCGTGGTGATGGACGGCCCCGCCGCTGAATTGCGCGAAAACCCGGACGTAAAGGAATTTTATCTCGGCATGTCTGACGAAGGCCGCAAGAGCTTTCGAGACGTGCGCTCATACCGCCGCCGCAAGAGATGGCTGTAAGCGGGTGGAGGATATTTCAATGACCTATTTTGATAAGCTTGAAACCCGATCCGCTGACGAGCGCACCGCTGATCACGCGCGCGCCTTGCCAGAACAGATTGCCCGCGCGCAAAAAGCGCCCGGATATGCCGGCATCCTGTCCAACGTGGACGCCGGCACAGTGACAGACATGCAGGCGCTGGCACAACTGCCGGTTCTGCGAAAATCCGATCTGACAAAGGCGCAGGGCACCCGACCTCCGTTTGGAGGGTTCACCGTCAAACCAGCGCAGAATTTCCAGCATGTCTTTCAATCTCCGGGTCCGATTTACGAGCCCGGCAGCACTGATCACGACTGGTGGCGCATGGGCCGGTTCCTGAATGCTGCTGGGGTTGGTCCAGGCGATATCGTTCAGAACTGTTTTGGCTATCACCTCACCCCCGCGGGCATGATCTTT
This sequence comes from Ruegeria sp. H9, assembly GCF_056532915.1. Lineage (NCBI taxonomy): Bacteria > Pseudomonadati > Pseudomonadota > Alphaproteobacteria > Rhodobacterales > Roseobacteraceae > Ruegeria > Ruegeria sp. H9. The sequence goes on from NZ_JBQFNX010000006.1 coordinate 94,775, forward strand.
GAAAGCGGCGCGCAGGCCGTTGGCGCGTCGGTCCTGCCTGCAGGTACAGGTCAGACCGAGTTGCAGGTGACAGCTGCGCGCGATGTGGGTTGCACCGCATATGCAGGTACGCCTGACTATCTGAAAGTCATTCTGGATAAAGCCGAAGCCATGGGCGTCGCGCTGAAATTTTCCAAGGCCGTTGTGGGTGGCGGGGCGCTGTTTCCTAGCCTACGACAAGATTACGCCGATCGGGGCATCGTCTGCCTGCAATGCTACGCGACCGCTGATCTGGGCAACATAGCTTATGAAAGCCCTGCGATGGAGGGTATGATCATCGACGAACACGTGATTGTTGAGATCGTCACCCCCGGCACAGGAACCCCGGTTGCACCTGGTGAAGTAGGTGAGGTGGTTGTGACCACGCTGAACCCCGATTACCCGTTGATCCGTTTTGCCACCGGTGATCTGTCGGCGATCATGCCCGGAGAGTCTACGTGCGGGCGCACAAATATGCGTATCAAAGGCTGGATGGGTCGCGCCGATCAGACCACCAAGATCAAGGGCATGTTCGTCCGCCCCGAACAGGTGGCCGCGCTGGTCGACAAGCATGATGAAATCGTCAAGGCGCGTGTCATTGCGGCGCGACAGGGCGAGATGGATACCATGACCGTTCAGATCGAAAGCCCCTGCGAGAACGATGGTGCCTATGCAAAATCGGTGGTCGAGGTGCTGAAGCTGAAAGGCGCGATCGAGGTAGTGGCGCCGGGCTCATTACCAAAAGATGGCTTGGTGATCGAGGATCAGCGCGTTTATGAATAGGCATCTGCGGCGAACATTGCCGCAGTTTTTGTTAGTCCGCCCACTGGTGTTTCTTAGAGTTTTAGTCGATTAAAGGCAGACCCTACGGGATTCTCAGTCAGACGCCATGGCCGAAGTCGAATATTCAGAACACGGAACGCATAATCGCGGCGCCTTAGGTACACGCTTTGTGGGCGGCATTGCCTATGTCGTGGCGGCCGCTTGTCTGTTGCCAATGGTGGCGGTTGTTCTAGCGGCGGTGACCGGTGGCACCGACACAATTTCCCATTTGTTAGAGACTGTTTTGCCTGGCTATGTGCTGACCACGGTGATCCTGGTGGTGCTGGTCGCAGCAGGGACGTTTTCGATTGGTGTCGGCGCTGCCTGGCTGGTCACGATGACCCGCTTTCCCGGAGTGCGGTGGCTGGAAATCGCTCTGGTCCTGCCGCTGGCCTTTCCGGCTTATGTGCTGGCCTATGCCTATACCTTCATTCTGGATCACCCCGGAATCGTTCAGACCACGCTGCGGGATGTGACCGGCTGGGGCCCGCGCGACTATTGGTTCCCCGAGATTCGCTCGACCGAGGGCGCGGCGGTGATGTTGATTCTGGTGTTGTATCCCTATGTCTATTTGCTGGCGCGCGCGGCATTTCTGCAGCAAAGCGCCACGGCCTTTCTGGCGGCCCGGGCGCTGGGCAACGGCCCCTGGCATGCCTTTTGGCGCGTATCCCTGCCGATGGCACGCCCGGCGATTGCAGGGGGCGTCTTGCTGGCGGTGATGGAAACCATCGCCGATTTCGGCACAGTCGCCTATTTCGGTGTGCAGACTTTTGCCACTGGCATCTACACAAGCTGGTTTTCCATGGCTGATCGCGCTGCTGCGGCGCAACTCGCCCTTTGTCTGCTGGGTTTTGCGCTTGTCATGGCCGTGGCCGAGCGGACACAGCGCGGCAAAGCCAAATATTATCAGGCAGGCAAGCGCCACGCAGGTCTGCCAGCGGCGCAACTCAAGGGATGGCAATCACTTGCGGCATTTCTGCTATGCGCAATTCCCGTCCTGTTCGGATTCCTTCTGCCTGTGGTTATCCTGGTGCAGATGGGGTTGGAATCCGAGCAGAACCTGCTGTCGCGCCGATATATCGGGTTCATACAGAACTCGCTGACACTGGCGGGGACTGCGGCGGTTATCACCGTCAGCGCGGCGATTTCGATAGGATTCTTCCAACGCCTGCGCCCCGGACGCGGGGCCGCAATGGCGGCTTATGTGGCGCGGTTGGGCTATGCGGTGCCGGGTGGCGTGATTGCCGTGGGGCTGATCGTCCCCTTTGCGGGATTCGACAACGCACTGGATGCGTGGATGCGCCAAACCTTTGGTATCTCGACCGGACTGTTGGTCACGGGATCTATCTGGTTGTTGATCGCGGCCTATATGGTACGCTTTCTGGCCGCCGCGCTCAGCGCGTATGAGGGTGGGCAGAGTACCGTTCACGCCAATATGGATGCCGCGGCGCGGTCACTGGGTCAAACCCCGTTAGGAACGCTGCGACGGGTGCATCTGCCGATCCTTACGCCTTCGCTGCTAACGGCACTGCTGATTGTCTTTGTGGATGTGATGAAAGAGCTGCCCGCGACCCTGATCATGCGGCCTTTTAACTTCGACACGCTAGCAGTGCAGGCCTATCGTCTGGCCTCGGATGAGAGGCTTGAAGGTGCAGCGGTTCCGTCGCTGGTTATTCTGGCGGTTGGGTTGTTGCCGGTGATCCTGATTTGCCGTCAGGTTGGGCGCAGATAGCGGGCGGGCGATCCAAAAATACAACACCTTGATGCCAGTGGGCTTGATTCGACGGCGATTTCCGGCAAGGCTTGTCATATGAACATGCAGCCTCCCAGCCGGTTCGGGTCCGGCTCTGCCCAGATGCCGGTCGCGTTTGACCGGCGTGAGATGTCTCAAATCCTGTCTGTTTATGGCCGAATGGTCGCTGCCGGTGAATGGCGCGACTACGGAATCTCGAACCTGCGGGATATGGCGGTATTTTCGATTTTTCGGCGCACGGCGGAACATCCCATCTACAGGGTCGAGAAGCACCCGCGCCTGCGGCTACGTCAGGGCATGTATTCCGTGGTCGGCATGGATGGGCGTATTTTGAAGCGCGGGCACGATCTGCGCGCGGTTCTGAGGGTTCTGGAACGCAAGCTTATCCGGGCCGTTGACCTAGATTAGAGCCTTTTATGCGCTGTAACCGGCCCGTCACCCTGGGCGGCGATCCGGGCAATCGCCTGATCCATCGGTTCGAGCGCAACGGCCATGTGATAGGCGTTGGCGTGAAGTAGAAGGTTTTCGGCGGCAACCCAGGCAACATGGCCTTTCCAGAACAGCAAGTCTCCGCGCCGTGCGGGATCGCCCTCGGGCACCGATCCACCAACTTCGCGTTCCTGATCGCCGCTGTCTCCGGGACAAGGAACGCCGCAGGCGAGCAGTGCGAGCTGTACGAGGCCCGAGCAATCCAGCCCGAATCGACTGTTACCACCCCAAAGATAAGGGGTGCCGAGAAAAAGTTCGGCCGCGGAAACGGGATCGGTCAGCAGGGAATAGGCGGGCACGGCATGCACCCCCGGAATGAACCCGATTGGCGTTTCCAGAAATCCGCCCTCCTCAGACAGAGCCCTGATTTTACTGCCAAAGCTCAGCGAGGTCAGATCGCGGCTTTTTATATCGGGCTTCTCATAGGCATGGGTCGAAGCGGCGACGATCCAGTGAGTCTGTGGCTCAATTGGTCCCAGATGGTCCGTCGCCACCCATCCGGTATAGCCGTCCTTGCTGGCTGAGATCTTGCTCCAGCCGTTTTGGTCGTCCAAAACAGTGACCGTGTCGCCGAACAACAATTGCCGGTCGCGCGGACCGTCAGGGTGGCGTAGCAGGTCTATGACCGGTTGAATGATGTGCGCCTGAGTCATAGGCCAAGGATCTCTGGCAAAGCACCCAGAAGGGCACGCGGGCCTTGGCCCAAACCACCCTTGCTGCGACCGGGTTCCTTACTGCGTTGCCACGAATAGATGTCAAAATGCATATAGCGACTTTCGGCAGCGAACCGGCGCAGGAACAGTGCCGCGGTGATAGAGCCTGCAAATCCACCAGAAGGCGCATTGTCGAGGTTAGCGATGCCGGGTTCGATCATCGCTTCATAGGGGTCATGAAAAGGCATACGCCAGACCGGATCAGCGGCAGCCCGGCCAGCATGCGCCAGCACGTCCGCGGCTTTGTCGTCATCGGTATAAAACGGGGCCAGATCAGCGCCCAATGCAACCCGGGCCGCGCCAGTCAAAGTGGCCATCGAGATGAGCAGGTTTGGTGCCCCTTCATGCGCCAGAGCAAGGGCATCGGCCAGCACCAACCGACCCTCGGCATCAGTGTTGTTTATCTCAACCGTTAGCCCATTGCGCGCCGTCAGGATGTCGCCGGGGCGGAAAGCATTGCCCGCTACTGCGTTTTCGACCGCCGGGATCAGGACCCGTAATTGCACCTTCAGATCCAGCGCCATGATCATACGGGCCAGACCCAGCACATTGGCCGCTCCGCCCATATCTTTTTTCATCAACCCCATCGAAGCACCGGGTTTCAGATTCAGGCCGCCGGTATCGAAACAGACCCCTTTCCCAACTAATGTTAGTTTTGGCCCGTGGTCACCCCAGTTCATCTCGATCAGACGCGGGGCCTGTTCGGCAGCACGCCCGACCGCGTGGATCATCGGAAAATTCTGTTCCAGCAACGCATCGCCTGTGATGACCGAGATGTCTGCGCCGTGTTCCCGTGCCAGTGCCTCAACCGCGTGTTGTAATTGCGCCGGGCCCATGTCCGAAGCGGGTGTGTTGACCAGATCCCGTGTCAATGCCTCGGCATTGGCCATGATTTCGATCCGCCGGGCATCTACGCCCTCGGGCGCGATCAGCGTGGCGTTAGCCGGGCTTTGCGCCGCATAGCGATCAAAGGCATATCCCGTCATCAGCCAGCCCAGGCATTCGGCCTCAAGCACATCTGCGGGAACGCCCGAGGCGATATGATAGGTGCCCTTGGGCAGCGATTCTGTCGCAGCGGCTAGCGGAAACCGCTTGCGTACCCGTTTTGCCGCGCTGCCATATCCCGCCAAGGCAAACTGCGGATTACCATCTGTGCCGGGCACCAGAAGTGTTTGACCCAGAGCTCCGGAAAACCCATCGGCCGCAACCCAAGCTCGGATATGATCCGGCTGATCGGTCAGCCAGCTTTCAAAATCTGATTGCTCTAACACATGTAGTGGCAGCGATGGGTCGGAGGCAGGGGCGAAGGACAGGGTCATGCGTGTCTCGGCTGGTTGGATTTTCGCCCAGACTATCTGTCTGCGGCGCACTCGCAACCCCCCTCAGACGGATAGATCTTGCTGGTCCCAGACGGCGGTCAGCGATCGCTCACCCACCCGGATTAGGCGGCTCAGAGTCGCCCCTGTCGCCACAGCATCGCCAGCGTCGACAGTACAGGCTACATCGCCTGCCACACGTGCCAGTGCTGTCATGCCGATTTGCTCGGATATGGCCACGAGAGATTTTGCGCATTTGCGCAGCCCGGCCCAATCGCGTTGCCGCCAAAACCGTTCACAATTCGACAGCCGCAACGCCAGTTCTTCAACCGTGCGGCACAGCACGTCCATCGCGTTGGTGTCGCCGAGCTGATTGTACAGGCTGCTCAGGCGGTCCGGGTCCAGACGCACGGGTTCTTTCTGTTCCAGTGTGATAATCTTGTCCACCACATTCACCCCAATTGAAGTGCCCCCACGGCACTGTCAGAGATTGGCGGCAAAATACTTTGCAAAACCTTGCACCGGTTCAAAAGAATGGGTCGAATTTTCTGAGAATTCAGGCTTCCACGCGGTTCTGTGGGCAAAACCGGGCGAGAGTCAGGTCACACCTCTTGCGTTGACGCTCACTTGCTGCCAGTACCATAGAAACCGGACAGAGAAGGACAGGATCATGCCGATTACCACTGACGAGCTGGCCGCTGCCCGTACCGCCTGGGGCGATGGGTTGATTGCGATCTCCAAAGCTTTTGAAGACGGTGGGATCGATGCGGCCCGTTCCGTTGCCGAGGGTGTTCTAGATGCGGCATACGGCTATAATCTGGGTCCGGTCCTGTTCAAACCAACTATGGCATCCGGAGATCAAACCTTTCGCCCGACTCGCCACGGTGCACTGGCCTATTTTGTCGGTCACGATGCCGAATTTCCGCTTGATGGCGGTTTCGGAATCAAGGGTTGGCGCGAAATGGCAAGTGAGACATCGGCCAGCTTCGTCGAAGGCGATGTCGCCATGTGGATGGGCAAGGTCATTCTGACGGATAGCCAAGGTAACATAACGCAAGTCGACAAAAGCTTCGGCTACAAAAAAGACGCTGACGGAGTGCTTCGCATCGTGCTGCACCATTCGTCGCTGCCTTACCAGCCACCGGCCTGATCCTGCGGGCCATACGATCGGGCCTCTGAAATTACGTCGATTTTTTGATATGTTTCCGATGATGTTGTCAGAATCGGATCGAGCTCATGAAATTGATTAAACGTATTCTCGTCACCCTACTGGTGATCATTCTGGCGCTTGTCGGAGTATCATATCTTTTGCCTGGTCAGGCCGAGGTGTCCCGCAGCATCACAATCGACGCACCAGCCTCGGCGATCTTTCCCTATGTGAATTCGATGCAGGAGACCGAGAAATGGTCCCCCTGGCTGTCCCGAGACCCCGAAACCAAGCTGAGCTATAGTGGCCCGGAAGCGGGTGTCGGAAACACACTGAACTGGGCCTCGGATAACCCGCAGGTGGGCACCGGTTCGCAGGAAATCACCGAGAGCACCCAGGATCAGTCCGTGCAAACCGCACTGGATTTTGGCCCGATGGGGACAGCCACCGCCTCGTTCCAGTTGCGGCCCGAAGGATCAGGCACACAGGTTACCTGGGGATTCGTATCCGACCTTGGTATGAACCCCATGTCCCGCTGGATGGGCCTAATGATGGACAATTGGGTCGGCGGAGATTACGAGCGCGGGTTGGAGAATTTGAAGACGCTGGTCGAGGGACAGGGGTGAACGATCAGGCAGGAGGCATCTCTCTGATGACTGCTTTGAGGCCATACCAGAAACGATTGTTGAACTGTACGTGCGCTCATAGCAGTCCCTTTGCCGCGCAGGAGGCTGGGATCAAGCCATCGTGCAGCGCAAATCGCCTCCGCTGATGCGGTGTTCAACTCGGTTCAAGCCCATACAGAACGGGGCGTGGATCGGTTGGTCCTTCGCTTCAATGCCATTTGTAGTGCCTACCATTTTGACGACAGCTTATCGGGGCGACCACCGACAACCCGTCTGTTATTGAATATCAAATCGTGAAGACCGTAGGTTCGAATGTGCAAGTTGGTTTCTCGAAAGCCACAGATTCGATTTTGATGCTCTGAACATTTGGAAAGGTGTGTTTATGAGGCGAACGGTATTGATGTTAGCTGTTTTGGCATTAGCGGGATGCGCTTCAACCACCACTCCTCCATCAGCACCTATTCCAAACCCCGGTCGCGCGAGCGCGCCCGTCAGTTCACAACAGGCACAAATAAGGTTCCGTCAGGTCGCCTCACGAATAGAACCTGTGGCAGAACGAGAATGCCGCCGCCGCACTAAGAATGTGAATTGTGATTTTTTGATCCGCATTGATCCAGACAAAAAAGCACCCTCAAACGCGTATCAGAGTTTAAGCAAGTCGGGGCGCCCCGTTATCACAATGACTCAAGCGCTGATAGGGAATGTAAACAACACTGACGAACTTGCATTTGTTATGGCGCATGAGGCCGCTCACCACATTCAAGGGCATTTGGCGCGACAGGCCCAAAATGCGGCGGCTGGTGCGGTGCTTTTGGCCGGTCTAGCAACAATTGCGGGGTCAGGGCCGAATGACATTGCCGCAGCACAAGACATTGGAGCCTTTGTTGGCGGCCGCAGCTATTCAAAGAACTTTGAATTGGAAGCTGATCGACTAGGCACTGTAATAGCCTACAAAGCGGGTTATGATCCACTCAAGGGTGCGCTGTACTTCGCACGAGTTCCTGATCCTGGTGATCGCTTTCTGGGGACGCATCCCCCAAACTCTCAAAGATACCATGCGGTAAAAGCGACAATGTCCCAGATCGGTGGCTGACCAACTGGTGCTGGATAGGCAATGGCAACGCATGCACAGGGCGGCTTTGCCCCGCAATATTGCCATCTCTGCCCGTCCACAAAATAATAAACCCCACTGGCGGTGCAGCGGGGTTTAATAGAGTCATAACCAACTGGCGAAGGTTACCCCTTCTTCAGAACTTCACGGCCCAGCAATTCTGCAATTTGAACAGCGTTCAACGCCGCGCCTTTGCGCAGGTTGTCGGATACGCACCACAGGTTCAGGCCGTTCTCGATGGTCGAGTCCTGACGGATACGGCTGATGAAGGTGGCGAAGTCGCCCGCGCATTCGATGGGCGAGACGTAGCCACCGGCTTCGCGCTTGTCGATCACCATGATGCCCGGTGCTTCGCGCAGGATGTCGCGGGCTTCGTCTTCGTCGAGGAACTCTTCGAACTCGATGTTCACGGCCTCGGAGTGGCCGACGAATACCGGAACGCGAACGCAGGTTGCGGTGACCTTGATCGACGGATCGACGATCTTTTTGGTCTCGACAACCATCTTCCACTCTTCCTTGGTCGAGCCGTCTTCCATGAAGACGTCGATCTGCGGAATGACGTTGAAGGCAATCTGCTTCTGGAATTTCTTCGGTTCAACCTCGGTCGTGGGATTATAGATGGCCTTGGTCTGATCCCAAAGCTCATCCATGCCTTCCTTACCGGCGCCCGACACCGACTGATAGGTCGACACAACCACGCGCTTGATCTTGGCACGGTCATGCAGAGGCTTCAGCGCGACGACCATCTGCGCGGTCGAGCAGTTGGGGTTGGCGATGATGTTTTTGTTTTTATAGTCGTGGATCGCCTCGGGGTTACATTCCGGCACGATCAGCGGAATGTCCGGGTCATAGCGATAGAGCGACGAGTTATCGATCACCACGCAGCCAGCCGCCGCCGCCTTGGGGGCGTAGACCTTGGTGGCCTCGGAACCCACGGCAAACAGCGCCATGTCCCAGCCGGTGAAATCGAAGGTGTCCAGGTCTTTGGTAGTGAGCGTCTTGTCGCCAAAAGTCACCTCGGTGCCCAGCGAACGACGGCTTGCCAGAGCGGCAAGTTCATCGACGGGGAACTGGCGTTCCGCCAGGATGTTCAGCATTTCGCGGCCCACGTTACCCGTGGCGCCGACGACTACGACGCGATAGCCCATTTCATGTCTCCAAAGTTAAGGACGCGCGTTCATAGCTGCGTTGCGGCGAAGAAAAAAGGGCCTTTGGGGCATATTTCGCCTGCGCACACCGATTTGTCACGGTTGCCGGGGACTAGTCCGCGTCCAGAAGCTGCCGATAGACCTTTACGATGGCCTGCGCCTCGCCCTCGATTCGAAAATTCTGTTCAACATGGGCACGCGCAGTTTGCCCGGCGGCGGCCAGCGCGGCGCGGTCCTGCACCATATCCTCTAGCGCTTCGGCTAGTGCTGAGGCATTGTCTTTCTCGACCAATCGACCCGTCTCGCCATCCTTGATCTGCGCACTGAACGCGCCAACCCCATCGCAGGCAATGGCGGGTACACCCGAGGCCATCGCCTCCAGCGGGGTCAGGCCGAAACCTTCGTGTCGCGCAGGGGCGACGAACAGGTCGAGCGCGCTGTAGGTCTCGACAATCTCATCCCAAGGGCGTTCACCCAGAAAATGCACGCGGTCGCCAAGCCCGGCATCCTGCAGCTTTTGTTCCTGTTCAGCCTGAAACGCTTCGAACTCTTTGGTGGCGCGCCCGGTGAAGATCACATGCGCATCGGGGTGATTAGGCAGCACCTTCAGGGCGGCATCGACCAGCAGGTCCACCCCTTTCTGAGGGCGGATACGGCCAAAACAGCCGATCAGCAGGCCATCTCGCAAGCCGAGCTTCTGGCGCAAAGCGTGTTTGTCATCGGTGGGATGGAACAGTTTGGTGTTCACACCGTGCATGATGACGGTTGCGGGATGCTCCAGAAAGGAAGCGGCCTGAGGCGTCGTCGCGATCAGCGCGTCCATTTTCGAAATCAGCTGCTTGGTGAATCCGGAATGGTCACGTTGCGCGGCCGAAGTGAACAGCAGTTTATAGTTGCGTCGGAACACAGTGCGCAGGATCAGACCCATCAGCATTTCGGTATTCCGGCGTGCATGCCAGACCCGTTTGCGATTGGGTAGAAACAACAGTTTCCAGAGTCTGATATGGGGCAAATCTGCCGGCAGGCCGGGACCGGTGGCGCGGATGCCGATCATTTTCTGCTGGATTGGCAGCAGTCGGATCACCGTGGTTGTCACGCCCGACAGGGAATGCTTCAGATTGGGCGCGATCACCTCAATATCTTGCACGGGCGGTCTCCGGTTTCAGTCTACGCTGTCCCGACTGAATAGATAGATCACGCAGCCAATGGCAAGAGTGACCGCGAAAAAGCCGAAGATCGCCGTATAAGGCGCTGAGGGGTTGATCCCGGCGCTGGCCGCATGGATGCGTCCGGTGGCAAATTGCGCCAGACCGACGCCGCCGACGCCAAAAAGGTTCAGCAGGGTCACGCCCCGCCCGACCAGATGCGGCGGCACGAAGGCCCGGCCATGGGCCATGATCACCGGAAAACTGGCGCCCAGAAAGCCGATCACTGCCAACAGCAGCACCGAGACCCAAACGCCGCTGTCGACCCACAGGCACAACAGGCCGAGCGTCGTGGCCCCTAACACGTTACCGCCCAGGATCACCCATTTCCGGGTGCCCAGCATACGGTCCAGCGGCCCATAGGCGAAGGTTCCCGCGATCATCGCGGCCCCCATGATCAACGTTGCCGTCCCGATCTGAGCGGTGCTGAGCCCGAACACGTCATTCAAATACGGCCCGGCCCAAAGCCCTCGGATCGCACCCGATGGCGCATAAGACACAAGCATGAGCGGCAGAATGGTCCACAGCGCAGGTTCTTTCAGCAGGTCCAGAAGTGATCCTTTTTGCTCGGTTTCGGCCTTTTTAGGGTCACGTACCGTCAGCCAGATCCCCGCAGCCACTGCGGCAGAGATGATCGCCAGACCGGCCAGCGTAGCGCGCCAGCCCATCAGCTCGACCGCCAGCGCCGTGGGGTATGAGGCGACCAGATTGCCGACAGACCCTACGCCCAGCATCACGGCGGCGAGCGTGGCGAATTTGGCGGGCGGAAACTCTCGTGCAAAGATATAGTAGGATGCCATCAGAACCGGCGAGCATCCTACCCCGATCAGCGCCATGGCGAGTGCCACATGGAATGGGGTCGTTGCGACCGCGAACAGGCCAGCCCCGCCAGCCCCGCCGATCAGCAGCAGCACCGCAGAACTGCGCCGAGGACCGACGCGGTCCAGTGCCCAGCCCACCGGGATCTGCATCGCCGCAAAGATTAGAAACCAAAGACCTGAGGCAAAGGCGAGGTCTTCGGGTGTTGCGCCGATATCGCGTCCCAGATCGGTGCTCAAAACTGCCAGAAAAGCGCGGAAAAACTGGCTGAGTACATAGGCCAGACACAAGATCACCAAACCTGCCTGCATTTCTTGACCTATTGTCTAGCTGCCCCGCCCCGATGCTTGGCACGCCGCGTTGATCGGCACAAGTGCCATGATTGAATCGATTGGGGCGGACATTCTTCACAATTGAGCTATCATCACGGCAGATTTTGGATTTCCCGAGTGTGTTATGACCCTCTCAGACTCTGTATTTTATGACTCCGTCCCCATTTCGGACAATTTCCTCAGCCTCAGTGACCCCGCGCAGTTCACACCTTTGCCAGAGACATGGGTTCTGGGCGTCGCCGATATCGTAGATTCGACCGGTGAAATCGCGCGGGGCCGGTACAAGACCGTCAACATGGTGGGGGCGGCCGTGATTTCAGGCATGATCAATGCGCTGGGCGGGCGCATATTTCCGTATGTCTTCGGTGGTGATGGTGCTGGATTCGCCGTATCGGGTGAGGATGCCGAGATCGCGCGGGATACGCTGGCAACATTGCAAAGCTGGGCCGAAACGGAATTCGCCATCACTCTGCGCGCGGCGCTGGTTTCGGTGGCCGACATCCGCGCCGCTGGACGTGATCTGCGTGTTGCGCGCTTTGCGCCGTCCACCGGCGTTGACTATGCGATGTTTACCGGCGGGGGACTGGCCTGGGCCGAGGCTCAGATGAAATCCGGGCAACTTGTTGTGCAACCAGCCGGACCTGACGCGCAGCCCGATCTGACCGGCCTATCTTGTCGTTGGTCCAACAGTCCAGCGAGGGTTGGTCAGATCGTTTCACTGGTTATTCAGCCTACATCAGAGTCTAATGAGGCTGAATTCGCCGCCCTGACTCAATCCATCCTGTCCGTCGCCGAAGGGCTAGAACGCGCCGGTCACCCGGTTCCGGCCAAAGGACCTCCGATGAGTTTCCCTCCGCCCGGCGTCGATATCGATGCCCATGTCTCACGCGCGGGTCGGAATCTTCTGATGCAGAAAACACGCTTGATGATCGGGAATATGTTGATCGGCTTGTTGTTCAAAACCGGGATGCGCCTGGGTCAATTCGAACCCAAGCATTACAAAGAGATGGTCAGTCGCAACGCTGATTTCCGAAAGTTTGATGACGGTCTGAAAATGACGCTGGATTGTGACTCGAGCACGTTGGAAAAGCTCACTCAGATGCTGGACGACGCGCAAACAAAAGGCAAAATCAGATATGGCATGCACGCCCAGCAAGAGGCGATGATGACCTGCTTTGTTCCATCGGCCATACGCGACGACCATGTGCACTTTGTTGACGGGGCCTCGGGGGGATACGCTCAGGCTGCAGCGTCAATGAGGGCCTAAAGCCCTCGAGCGATTTCAGTGATCACGTCATAGGCCATCATCACGTCCTGTTCTGTGGTTTCAAACTGACCGGCCTGAAAGCGGATGACCAGATCGCCATCCACGCGGGTCTGTGTCAGGTAGATCCGCCCATCATCATTGATTGCATTCACCAGCCGCAGGTTCAGGTCATCCAGATCGTCGGCCCCATCCGGCTCGTATCGGAAGGTCCAAAGAGACCACATTGGAGGCGTCACGATCCGAAAATCCGGTTCTGCTGCTAAACGGTCATGCAGCGCGCGCGACCAATTGACGTGATTCCGCAGCCGTTCGCGCAGCCCCTCCAGCCCATAGGTGCGGATGACGAACCACAGTTTCAGCGCGCGGAACCGACGTCCCAATGGCACCGACCATTCCGAGTAATTGATGATCCCGTCCTTGCCGTGGGTTTTCAGATATTCCGGGCTGATCGCAAGCGTGCGGACCAGATCATCGGGGTTTTTCAGGAAATGCGCACAGCAATCGAATTGCACGCCCAGCCACTTATGGGGATTGAATACAATGCTGTCGGCCTGATCGATCCCCGGCCAGTAGTGACGATATTCGGGGCAGATCATCGCCGACCCCGCCCAGGCTGCATCGACATGGGAATAAAGGCCGTATTTCTGTGCGATCGCAAGGCAGCGATCCACTGGATCAGTTGCCCCGGTTCCGGTCCCTCCAACACAAAGGATCACGCCCGCCGGGTGGAAACCAGACTCTAAATCTGATTGAATCGCTGCTTCAAGCGCCTCGGGGTTCATTCCACGCCAATCACCTTGCACGGGGATGCGCACTAGATTGTCCTGTCCGATCCCCGCAACCCAGATTGCGCGGTCGATTGAGGTATGAACCTCGGAAGTGCAATAAATGCGCAGTGGCTTTTGACCGAACAGCCCCAGCGTGTTGCCCTGCCAGTTCATCGCCTTCTCGCGCATGGTCAGCACAGCCGCCAATGTCGCAGATGACGCCGAATCCTGAATGACCCCGGCAAAACCTTTGGGCAGGTCCAGCGCTTCGCGCAGCCAGTCCATCATTCGTGTTTCCATCTCGGTTGCGGCGGGCGAGGTCTGCCACAGCATACATTGCGGCGCGATGGCGCTGGCCAGGAACTCGGCCAGAACAGACGGGGCCGAGGCGTTCGAATTGAAGTAGGCGAAGAACCGAGGGTGTTGCCAATGGGTAATGCCGGGCATCACGATTTGTTCGAAATCATGAAAGATGTCCTCGATCGGCTCGCCCTGCTCAGGGGGATGCGCGGGCAGAGCGTTCAGGATATCGCCCGGCTCGGTCCGGGCGCGCACGGGCTTGTCGCCCACCGTCAGGTGATAGTCTTGCGTCCACTCGGCAACCTTCTTGCCCCAATCGGAGAATTCATTCCATTTCATCTTATCCGCCTCGGTAGCCTTTTTGTCAGTATCATATGCTAAACAAGTTAAGTAAAGTCCAGTAAACGAAACTCAACCACAACCAACGTTCTATTGCGAAATATTTGGAATTGCGCGAAAATTCCATATGTCAAAGAACTTACCACAGACGTCCCGATCATTGCCGATAGCGTTGTTGCGCGCTCGGGAAAAGGTGATGGGGCCTATTCGTGGTGTGCTAACGGATGCTGGCGTCACCGAGCAACAATGGCGCGTTCTGCGCGTTTTGCAGGAAGAAGGACCTCAGGAGCCTACTCAGATCGCCGAGCGCGCCTGCCTCTTGTTGCCCAGCCTGACGCGCATTCTGAAAAAGCTCGAAGACAGCAAGCTGATCATGAGGCGGCCGGATACCAAAGACCGCCGCCGACAGATTGTCGAAATCAGCGAGAATGGGTTGCATATTATCGACGCAAATCTGGCGGAAATGTTGGAGCTGGCGGAACACACCCGCTCTTTGCTCGGGGCAGAGCAGCACGAGAAGTTGCTGGACCTTCTGGTAGAGCTTCACCAGCTGGAAGGCTGAGCGCAATGCTCAGAACAGGCTCTAACCAAACTGCTTGTCGTCGTTCAGACCTCGTTCAGGGCCCCAAACGATAAGCATTGTGGGCGGAGAAGGTAATATTCGTTGCCCGTAGATGGTTCGCGTCGTAGCCTCATCCTTACCTTTAACAAACGGTTCAATGCAGATGGATGGGCCCAAACCGCCAGAACCGGCACTGCCTGCACATATTGCAAAGCAGGATTTAAGCGAGCGAGTGGGCGCGCGAGTACGCCGGGCGCGTCAAATGCGAGGCATCCCGCGCCGGATTCTGTCTGAGAACTCGGGCGTTTCCCCACGCTATTTGGCGCAGCTTGAGGCGGGTGAGGGCAACATCTCGATCGGCGTGTTGCACCGTGTCGCACAGGCACTGGATTACAAAGCCGAATGGTTGATTGGTGAAGATGATCCGTGGGATTCGGATGCTTTGCAGATAGTTGAGCTTTTCCGACAAGCCAGCGACGACGTCAAAGAAAGCGTCAGGCGTGCATTGCAACCTCACCCAGATGAGGATGCACGTGCGCATCGGGTTTGTCTGATTGGATTACGCGGAGCGGGTAAGTCAACTCTTGGTGCTATGCTGGCTGCCGCACAAAGACTGCCGTTTGTTGAACTCACAGCCATGATTGAAGAGATGGCCGGCATGCCCATGTCTGAAGTGATGGCGTTCTACGGGCAAGACGGGTATCGCAATCTGGAAGCGCAGGCGCTGGATCGGGTGATTGCAGAGCATGATCGGGTCGTACTGGCAGTCGCGGGCGGGATCGTATCAGAGCCTTCGACCTATGCTACCCTGCTTGGCCGGTTTCACACCATCTGGCTGCGCGCGTCACCGACCGAGCATATGGATCGCGTGCGCGCCCAAGGCGACGAACGCCCGATGGCCGGAAATCCCAAGGCGATGGAACAGCTCAAGAACATATTGGCCAGTCGCGAGGCTTTGTATGGGCGGGCAAATGCGCAGCTGGATACATCGGGCAGGGCGCCCCATGTTTCGCTGAACGAGCTGCGCCTACTGATTGAGGAACAAGGTTTCCTGATCGAAAAATTGGGTTCTATTTAGGATCTTTCAGCCAATCCTTTTCAAATTTCACCCCGTCCAGTTCCGCAAATCGCCGTACCCGGTCCAATTCGGCCTGCAGGCGGCGGGTTCTTGCGTCAGACCAACGCACCGACCGTTCTGGCCATACGGATCGGACTTGCAACAGTCCACGGTCTCGCTGGGCCTTCATGTCGACGCGTCCGATCAACCGGTGCCCCTCAATCAACGGAAAGACATAATAGCCGTAGGTACGCTTGGGTTCGGGGACGAACACCTCGATACGATAGTGGAATCCAAACAACCGCTCGGCCCGGTTCCGGTCACGCAACATAGGGTCAAAAGGGCTGAGAACTCTGATCCGGCCCGGCGCATCCGGCAGCGCCACTGCGTGTTCACATAGACCGGGGCGGGCAAACACTTTTCGTTCCCGCCCGTCTGCGCATTCGACGCAGATCTCTTCGATTTCACCCTGTGTTAGAGCCTGTTGGCACCAGGATTTTGCCTCGGCAGCGCTTACCGTATCCCAGAACGCGGCAAGCTCTCCAGATGTGGCGAACCCCAGCCGGTCGAGTGCGGCGTTACACAACCAATCCACAGTTTCATTTGCGTCGCTGTGCAAATTGCCGGGGCAAAGTTGAGTTTCTATAACCCGCTCTGTCAGGTCATAGCGTTTCTGAAACCCATCGCGTCCAACCACGGTCAGCGCGCCGGATCGCCAGAGATATTCCAGCGCGGTCTTGGATGGATGCCAGTCCCACCAACCGCCAGAACCCTTTTTCTCGTCCTTTCCCACATCGGACGAGCCAACCGGACCATGGTCGCGGATATGTTGTAGGACGGTTTCGAACTTTTGCTCAAACCCGTCTCGCCGCCAGTTCTTCCAACGAGCTTTCAGCATGTCGGCATCGCGCAGGAACCGCAGATGCCAGTGGCGATAGAATTCCATTGGAATCACCGCCGCATCGTGCGTCCAATGCTCAAACAGCGCGCGGTCGCGTTCATAGAGGTGTTTGAGGTGGCGCGCGCGATAGCTGGGCTTACGCGCATATAGGATCATGTCATGCGCGCGGGCGACGGTGTTGATACTGTCAAGCTGGACAAACCCTAAACGATGGATCAGCTGTAACAAGTCATCGCCTTTGGAACTTCCGGTAGGCTGTTCCAAAAGCGCGTGCCGATCCATGAACAGCGCCCGCGCAGCGCGGTTGTCCAGACGTTGCTGCGCCATCTGGCGTTATCGCCGTTTCAGCGTGTCGCCATAGCTGATCTTGGGGGTTAGGGTAACGCGGGTTTCAACCTCGGAATCCGGATCGGCCAGCTTCGCCGCAATGATCTCGGCCGCGGTGCGCCCAATCTCGGTCCGGCAGGCATCCATGGTGGCCAGCTTGCGTGGTAGCCCCTGCAGCAGCTCCACATTGTTGAATCCGGCCAATCCGATTTGACCGGGCACATCGATCCCTTGGTCCAGCAAATACAGCAGCCCACCCGCGCCGATCATATCGTTGGAATAATACAGAAAATCCAACTCGGGCGAGCGTTCCAGCATCGCTTGTGTCATCTCGCGCCCCTTGGCCAGCGCTGAGCCACCCGAATAAAATTCACGGTCCTCAATCTCGATCCCGTGCTTGCCCAATACTTCGGTGAACCCTTCGAACCGTTTACGGGCACGGTGGTCTAACGGCATCTTGGTGCCCATAAACCCGATATGCTCGTAGCCCGCTTTCAGGATTGCCTGCGCCATTTCGCGCCCGGCGCGGCGGTGAGAGATTCCCACCATCGCATCCACCGGTTTGCCATCGGTATCCATGATCTCGACCACCGGTATGCCAGCTGAATCCAGCATAGCGCGCGCGGCTTCGGTATGCTCCAGCCCGGCAATGATCACGCCTGAGGGCCGCCACGAGAGCATCTCGTACAGCACTTTTTCTTCTTTTTCTGGCAGATAGTCCGTGACGCCAACCACCGGCTGCAGTTCAGTATCTTCCAGCACCTGATTGATACCGGTTAGAACTTCGGGGAAGACCATATTTGACAATGACGGGATGATCACAGCGACCAGATTCACCCGGCTTGACGCCAATGCTCCCGCGATCTTGTTGGGCACATATCCCAGCTCTTTTGCGGCGGCCAAAACACGGGTACGGGTGGCATCCGACACATCCCCGCGATTACGTAGCACCCGGCTAACGGTCATTTCGGATACTCCGGACGCTTCCGAGACATCACGAAGGGTAAGCGGGCGTTTTGTTTCTGTTGTCACCGAGATACCTGCATTGTTTGTTTGGCCGATGGTAGCGTGAACAGGGCGAATTGTTCAACTGTTGTGCAAAGCCCATGACAATCTGAAAAAACCCCGCTAGAGAAAACGACGCGCGGCCCCGTGGCTCAACTGGATAGAGCAGCCCCCTCCTAAGGGGCAGGTTGCAGGTTCGAATCCTGCCGGGGTCGCCAAGCTTTTCTGAACGTACCCGATTAAATGCGTTACAGATCAAGCGTTCTAAATCTCTGCCCTTTGGGAGACGAAGGAATTATACCCTCGTCACTTCTTGCCGGGTGTGCCGTCGAATTTCTTTTCGATGTCGCTCCAACAGTCGATGTAATCGTCCTGCAGTGGTGCCTCATTGGCGGCGAAAGCTGTGAGATGTTGCGGAAAGCGGGTTTCGAACATGAAGGACATGGTGTTCTCCAGTTTGTCTGGCCCCAGGTTTGAATTCGACGCCTTTTCAAAGGCTTCGCGATCCGGTCCATGGGGCAGCATCATGTTGTGCAGACTCATACCACCGGGAACAAAGCCCTGCGGTTTAGCATCATATTGGCCGTAAATATTGCCCATCAGTTCGGACATGATGTTCTTGTGGTACCAAGGCGGGCGGAAGGTATCTTCCATGACCATCCAGCGCTCGCGGAACAGAACAAAGTCGATATTTGCGGTGCCGGGCTGGCCTGAAGGTGCGGTTAGAACGGTGAAAATCGACGGATCCGGATGATCGAACAGGATGGCTCCGACCGGGCAATAGGTACGCAGGTCGTATTTAACGGGTGCATAGTTGCCATGCCACGCCACCACGTCCAGCGGGCTGTGACCGATTTTAGTCTGGTGAAACTGGCCGCACCATTTGACGGTCACGGTTGAAGGCACTTCGCGGTCCTCAAACGCCGCGACCGGTGCTTTGAAATCACGCGGGTTGGCCATGCAGTTGGCGCCGATCGGGCCGCGGCCAGGCAATTCGAATTTCTGGCCGTAGTTTTCGCACACGAACCCGCGCGCAGGGCCTTCCACAACTTCGACCCGGTAGACAAGGCCGCGTGGAATGATAGCGATTTCCTTGGGTTCAAGGTCGATGATCCCTAATTCGGTGTAGAATCTCAGAACGCCCTCTTGCGGCACCACCAGCAGCTCGGAGTCAGCCGAGAAGAAGTAATCATCCTGCATCGAAGTATTCACCATATAGATATGGCTGGCCATCCCGACCTGAGTGTTCACATCCCCGGCAGTGGTCATGGTGTGCATGCCCGTGACCCAGGTTGTCTGTTCACCGGTATGGGGCACCGGATCCCAGCGGTACTGTCCCAAGCTGACAACGTCAGGATCGACATTTGGCGCTGATTTCCAATAGGGAACTTCGATTTTTTCATAGCGATGTGAATGCTTTACTGACGGGCGGATTCGATAGCACCAGGTGCGCTCGTTCTGGTGCGAGGGTGCCGTGAACGCAGTGCCTGAAAGCTGCTCACCATAGAGGCCGTAATTGCATTTCTGCGGGCTGTTCATACCCTGGGGCAGAGCATCAGGAAGCGCTTCGGTTTCGTAATCGTTGCCAAAGCCCGGCATGTACCCTTCGTGCGGCCCTTTCAAGGATGGGGCAACTGTCATGCGTTCATTCTTGGTCAGCTCATTCATTTTGCACGTTCCTTCCGGACAGATACGATCGAATTTAATCGGTGTGGTAATAGTTGACTTTGTAACTAACAAGCGTGACGGGAAGGTATCTTCAAAAAAGATGAGTTTGATTTGCAGGAAATTGCCATAGCCTTGCACCATGTCCTTCTTAGACTGGCAAAAGGTAGTGCAACAGAGATTGTTAATTCCGGTAGCTACGGGTCGATTCTCGGGGTCAAACAAAGAAATTGACTCAGACAGGCCAAACCAGTCTGATTGTACATCGGTCAAGTGACCGGAAGTGCCAGGGGTTCAAATTTCATGGAAATTTTGGTGCCCAGGAGAGGACTCGAACCTCCACGTCCATACGGACACTAGCACCTGAAGCTAGCGCGTCTACCAATTCCGCCACCTGGGCAGGTGTCGTGGAGGGGCGTTTAAGCTGACTGGCAGGGGGCGTCAACCAGATTCGGGGGTGTTTTTGAAAGTTTTTTGATGCGTGCCCCAACTTCTGGTTCACGCGACGGATTTTCAGAGAAGCGCGGCGTTATTGCGCCTTGTTCGACGGGCTCGTGGGCGCTAGATCAATTCAGACCAAGACAGCAGGAGCGCCATCATGTCGAAACTCGTCACGATTTACGGTGGATCGGGCTTTGTCGGCCGATATATCGCGCGGCGTATGGCTGCCGAAGGCTGGCGTGTCCGCGTCGCTGTGCGGCGGCCCAATGAAGCGATGTTCGTCAGACCCTATGGCGCGGTTGGTCAGGTCGAGCCTATCTTGTGCAATATCCGTGATGACGCCTCGGTCGCTGCAGCGATGCATGGTGTGGACGCCGTGGTGAATTGCGTTGGCGTATTGAATGAGCTGGGCAAGAATGCGTTCGACGCAGTGCAGGCCGAAGGTGCCGAACGGATCGCCCGGCTGGCGGCCGCTCAGGGTATTGACCGCATGGTCCATATCTCGGCCATTGGTGCGGATCCCGAATCCGACAGCGAATATGCGCGCACCAAAGCGCAGGGCGAGGCGGGCGTTTTGCAATACATGCCGGGTGCCGTCATTCTGCGCCCATCAGTCATTTTCGGCACCGAAGACCAGTTTTTCAACCGCTTCGCAGGAATGACACGGATGAGCCCGTTCCTGCCGCTTGTTGGGGCGGAAACGAAATTTCAACCTGTCTATGTCGATGATGTTGCGCAAGCGGCAGTTCAAGGCGTTCTGGGCAAAGCGTCTGCCGGTGTTTATGAACTGGGCGGGCCAGAGGTAAAGAGTTTCCGCGCCTTGATGCAGCAGATGCTCGACGTAATTCATCGCCGCCGGATCATCATCGGGATGCCTTTCTGGGCGGCGAAAATCATGGCGGGTGTGTTGGATATCGCGAAGTTCGTCAGTTTTCAGTTGTTTCCGAACAATATCTTGACTCGTGACCAACTTAAGAATCTGCGGCGCGATAATGTGGTGGCGGATGACGCTAAAGGTTTTTCGAACCTCGGGATCGAGCCCGCGACGTTGGAGTCGGTTCTGCCAGAATATCTGTGGAAATTCCGCCCCGCGGGTCAGTATGACGATATTCAGAACTCGGCAAAGAACCTGCGCATCTGATCAGCTATAGGCAATCACCAGCAGGATTGCTCCGAGGATGACCCGGTAGATCACATAGGGTGTGAAACTGACGCTGCGCAGAAGCCGCATCATCAGGTTAAGCGCGAGCAGAGCCGAAACAAAGGCGAAGGCTGCGGCAATCGCGCCGTCCTTGGCCAGCTGTGTGTCCGCCTCACGGACGACGTCGACCGAAAGCAGGACGCCCGAAGCGACAATCGTTGGGATCGACATCAGCATGGCAATCCGCGCACCATCTTCGCGTGTATAGCCAAGCTGACGAGCGCCTGTGATCGTAATCCCCGAGCGTGAAGTCCCCGGGATCAAGGCCAACATCTGCCACAACCCCATGATCATTGCGTCCTTTAAGCCCCAGTCCGAACTACGTTTGGTTTGTACCCCCTTTTGATCCATCCAATACAGCACTAACCCGAAGCCAAGCATCGCCCATCCGATGACGGCGACTGAACGTAGAGTCTGCTCAAGCCCCGTCAGGTACACGATCCCGCCCGCAATGACTGTCGGAATCGTGGCGATGACCAAGCCCAGTGCCAACCGCGCCTGAGGCGTCTCAATTCGTCCTCGGATAATTTGGGGTATCCCGGCTAGGGCTTGTTTCACATCTGACCAGAAATAAAGAATAACCGCGCCAAGTGTTCCTACATGGACGGCGACATCGATTGCCAGGCCTTGATCATCCGCGCCAGTCAGGCGGGGCAGCAGGATCAGGTGCCCGGATGAAGATACAGGCAAGAATTCGGTGACGCCCTGAATGATCGCCACAAGAATCAAGTGAAAAAGGCTCATCTGCTCTGCCGGTACCGTGCTCGTTTTGTTGAGAACAATGGGTATAAGCGGGCAACGGGAAAGTGAAGTGTCCAGATAGGTCCGAATCGGAACTAAAAACACGACAAATTTCTCTGAAAAAACATCGAGCGATGCAGTTTTCTCAATATAGGTCAGTACAGTTGACTTTTCATCCAGAATGACTTCACTTAAAGAACCCTGACCAAGCCAATTCATGGAGTCTGACCCGTGGCCAAGCAACCGATGCTGAAATTTGTGCAGATCGATCGTGTCATGCCTGAAAAGCGTGCCGCCAGTGACCGCAAAGAGGACTTCGATGAAATCTATGCCGAGTACGCCGCGGAGAAGGCGGCCGAACAGGCCAGCCGATGCAGCCAGTGCGGAGTGCCCTATTGCCAGTCCCATTGTCCGCTGCACAACAATATCCCTGATTGGCTGAACCTGACGGCAACCGGGCGGTTGGAAGAGGCGTATCAAACAAGCCAGGCTACCAACACTTTCCCTGAAATCTGCGGCCGCATCTGCCCACAGGACCGTCTGTGCGAAGGCAATTGCGTGATCGAGCAATCGGGCCACGGTACGGTCACCATCGGCTCGATCGAGAAATACATTACCGATACAGCCTGGGATAAAGGCTGGGTTAAACCCGTTCAGCCCCGTGCCGAGCGCGACGAAAGCGTGGGTATCATTGGCGGTGGTCCCGGAGGATTGGCAGCGGCGGATATGCTGCGCCGGGCGGGTATTCAGGTCACGGTCTATGATCGATATGACCGTGCGGGGGGGCTGCTGATGTACGGCATTCCCGGTTTCAAGCTGGAAAAGGATATCGTCCAACGCCGAAATGACCTGCTGGCAGATGGTGGTGTTGCATTTGAGCTGAACTGCGATGTGGACGCCGCGAAATTCGCGGAAATCCACGCGAAACATGATGCGGTGATTATTGCAACGGGCGTCTACAAATCCCGTGATCTGTCCATGCCCGGCAGCGGTCTGGGTGGGATTGAAAAGGCGATCGATTTTCTGACAGCCTCGAATCGCAAAAGTTTTGGCGATGCGGTTGATGACTTCGACAATGGCCGCCTGAACGCGGAAGGTAAGAAAGTGGTCGTCATCGGCGGGGGTGATACCGCGATGGATTGCGTGCGCACGTCGATTCGTCAGGGTGCGACGTCGGTCAAATGCCTCTATCGTCGGGACCGCGCCAATATGCCGGGCTCGCAGCGCGAGACCCAGAATGCCGAGGAAGAAGGCGTGATCTTCGAATGGCTTAGCGCACCCAAAGGCTTTACCGGCGATGAGCAAGTAAACGGTGTCATGGTGCAGAAGATGCGTCTGGGCCAGCCCGATGCCTCGGGCCGTCAGGCTCCCGAAGTGATTGAGGGCGCAGACTATGTCGAAGAGGCCGATCTGGTGATCAAGGCGCTTGGCTTCGAACCCGAAGACCTGCCCACCTTATTCGGCCAACCTGATCTGCCTGTGACCCGCTGGGGTACAATCAAAGCTGCGTTCCAGACCGGTGCAACCGAGATGGAGGGCGTTTATGCCATCGGCGACATCGTGCGCGGTGCTTCGCTGGTGGTCTGGGCGATCCGTGACGGGCGCGATTGCGCAGATGCCATAATTGAGCGTTTTAACGCCAAATCCGCCATCGCAGCCGAGTGAAACAAAACGCAAAAGCAATTCGAAAAATCCCAGCGGGTATGCGTTCGAAAGCGAACGACGACAGATGAACAAAAGCCTGTGTGCCCCCTTGGGAAGAAGGAGACAGCCAATGACCAAATATGATGCCGATTGGGTGCGGGCCGAAGAAGCCAAGCGCAAATGGATGGCAGAAAACGGTCTCTATTCAGAGGAAGAAGAACATTCCTCATGCGGTGTGGGCCTTGTTGTGTCCGTCGATGGTAAGCCGTCACGCAAGGTGGTGGATGCCGGGATCGATGCGCTAAAGGCAATCTGGCATCGCGGCGCGGTGGATGCGGACGGTAAAACCGGGGATGGCGCAGGTATCCATGTGCAGATCCCTGTCCCATTCTTCTATGATCAGATTCGTCGCACGGGTCATGAACCAAACTTGGATGAACTGGTTGCTGTCGGTCAGGTTTTCCTGCCCCGCACGGATTTTGGCGCGCAGGAACAGTGCCGGACCATCGTGGAAACCGAAGTTCTACGCATGGGTTACTATATTTATGGCTGGCGACATGTGCCGGTTGATGTGACCTGTCTGGGCGAAAAGGCCAACGCGACCCGGCCCGAGATCGAGCAAATTTTGATCTCGAACTCCAAAGGCGTGGATGAAGAGACATTCGAGCGTGAGCTCTATGTCATTCGTCGCCGTATTGAAAAAGCGGCGCTGGCCGCAGGAATCTCGGGGCTGTATCTGGCGTCGCTGTCTTGCCGGTCGATCATCTACAAAGGCATGATGCTGGCCGAGCAGGTCGCTGTTTTCTACCCCGACCTGATGGATGAGCGGTTCGAGTCCGCTTTTGCGATTTACCACCAGCGCTATTCGACCAACACGTTCCCGCAATGGTGGCTGGCCCAGCCCTTCCGTATGTTGGCCCACAACGGTGAGATCAACACGCTGAAAGGCAACATCAACTGGATGAAAAGCCACGAGATCCGCATGACCTCGGACAGCTTTGGCGTCTATGCCGAGGACATCAAGCCGATCATTGCGGGCGGATCGTCGGATTCTGCCGCATTAGACTCGGTATTCGAGGTTTTGGTGCGTGCGGGGCGCTCGGCGCCGATGGCGAAGACCATGCTGGTTCCGGAAAGCTGGTCCAAGCAAGCTATCGAGCTGCCGCAAAGCTGGCGCGACATGTATTCCTACTGCAATTCAGTGATGGAACCTTGGGATGGCCCTGCTGCGCTGGCAATGACGGATGGCCGCTGGGTGTGTGCCGGTTTGGATCGGAATGGTCTGCGCCCGATGCGCTATGTGGTAACCGGCGATGGTCTGGTCATCGCGGGGTCCGAGGCGGGTATGGTGCCGATTGATGAGGCCACCGTGACCGAAAAAGGCGCGCTGGGACCGGGCCAGATGCTGGCTGTCGATATGAAAAAGGGCAAGCTGTTCCGCGACAAGCAGATCAAGGACAAACTGGCCCGAGCACTGCCGTTTGGCGACTGGGTCGGCAAGATCAACGATCTGGACGAGTCACTTGCGGGCGTGACGGAACACCCGAAATTCACCGGAGAAGAACTGCGCAAGCGTCAGATCGCGGCCGGGTATTCTGTAGAAGACCTAGAACAGATTCTTGCCCCGATGGCAGAGGACGGCAAAGAGGCGCTGGCTTCGATGGGGGATGATACGCCCTCGGCTGTTCTGTCCAAGCAATACCGCCCGCTCAGCCACTTTTTCCGGCAGAACTTCAGCCAGGTGACGAACCCTCCGATCGACAGTTTGCGTGAATACCGTGTGATGTCGCTGAAGACGCGGTTCGGCAACCTTAAGAACGTGCTGGACGAAGACAGCAGCCAGACCGAGATCATCGTTCTGGAAAGCCCCTTTGTCGGCAATGCACAATGGGACACCCTGGTCAATCAACTGGGTTCACCCCTTGCGGAGATCGATTGTAGCTTTGAACCCGGCCGAGGCGCTCTGAGCGCCGCCTTGGCACGTGTTAGAGCCGAAGCAGAGGAAGCCGTGCGCTCGGGCGCGGGTCACTTGGTTCTGTCTGACATGAATTCAGGGCAAGGTCGTGTGGCGATGCCGATGATCCTGGCCACCAGTGCTGTGCATTCGCATTTGACCCGTCAGGGTTTGCGGACCTTTTGTTCGCTGAACGTGCGGTCTGCTGAATGTGTTGATCCTCATTACTTTGCGGTTCTGATCGGCTGTGGCGCGACTGTTGTGAACGCCTATCTGGCCGAAGACTCACTGGCTGATCGCATTGACCGTGGTCTGCTGGACGGCACCCTGACCGAAAACGTTGCGCGCTATCGCGAAGCCATCGACCAGGGTCTGCTCAAGATCATGGCCAAGATGGGGATTTCGGTGATTTCTTCGTACCGTGGCGGTCTGAACTTTGAGGCTGTTGGTCTCAGCCGTGCCATGGTCGCCGAGTATTTCCCCGGCATGACCAGCCGGATTTCCGGTATCGGTGTCACCGGTATTCAGGCCAAGGCCGAAGAAATCCATGCCAAAGGCTGGGACAGTGGTTTGGACGTGCTGCCCATCGGTGGCTTCTACAAAGCGCGCAAATCGGGTGAGACCCACGCGTGGGAAGCGACCTCGATGCACATGATGCAAATGGCCTGCAACCGCGCCTCATATGAGCTGTGGAAGCAGTATTCGGCCAAGATGCAGTCGAACCCGCCGATCCATCTGCGCGACCTGATGGATTTCAAGCCGCTGGGCAAGCCGGTGCCGATTGAAGAGGTTGAATCGATCACCTCGATCCGCAAACGGTTCGTGACTCCGGGCATGTCGCTGGGCGCACTCAGCCCCGAGGCGCACAAGACGCTGAACGTGGCGATGAACCGGATCGGTGCCAAGTCCGACTCGGGCGAAGGCGGTGAAGATCCGGCGCATTTTGTGCCGGAACCCAATGGCGACAACCCGTCGGCCAAGATCAAACAGGTGGCTTCGGGCCGGTTCGGTGTGACCGCCGAATACCTGAACCAGTGTGAAGAGTTGGAGATCAAGGTCGCCCAGGGTGCGAAACCCGGTGAGGGTGGTCAGTTGCCGGGCATGAAGGTCACCGACCTGATCGCGCGTCTGCGGCACTCGACCAAGGGCGTGACTCTGATCTCACCGCCGCCGCATCACGACATCTACTCGATCGAGGATCTGGCGCAGCTGATCTATGATCTCAAGCAGATCAACCCGCGCTGCAAGGTGACGGTGAAACTGGTGGCATCCTCGGGCGTCGGCACGATTGCCGCCGGTGTGGCCAAGGCCAAGGCGGATATTATCCTTATCTCGGGCCACAATGGCGGCACGGGGGCGTCGCCCGCGACCAGCATCAAATATGCCGGTCTGCCGTGGGAGATGGGCCTGACCGAGGCGCATCAGGTTCTGGCGATGAACAACCTGCGTGACCGCGTGACCCTGCGGACCGATGGCGGTCTGCGCACCGGTCGCGATATCGTCATGGCCGCGATGATGGGAGCCGAGGAATACGGTATCGGCACCGCCGCCCTGATCGCGATGGGCTGTATCATGGTGCGTCAGTGCCAGTCGAATACTTGCCCGGTCGGCGTGTGTACGCAGGACGAAGACCTGCGCGCCAAGTTCACCGGCAATGCGGACAAGGTGGTGAACCTGATCACCTTCTATGCTCAGGAAGTGCGTGAGCTGCTGGCCAGCCTCGGCGCGCGGTCGATTGATGAGATCATCGGACGGGCCGATCTGCTGGCGCAGGTCAGCCGGGGCTCGGCGCATCTGGACGATCTGGACCTCAACCCGCTGTTAATCACCGTCGATGGCGCACATGATATCGTCTACAACCGCGACAAGGATCGTAATGCAGTGCCGGATACGCTGGATGCCGAGATTGTGCGCGATGCGGCGCGCTTCCTGAAAGACGGTGAGAAGATGCAACTATCTTACGCGGTGCAGAACACGCATCGGACCGTGGGTACACGTGTCTCAAGCCACATCGTCCAGAATTTCGGCATGCGGAACACGTTCCAGGACGATCACTTGCATGTGAAGCTGCAGGGTTCGGCGGGCCAGTCACTGGGGGCTTTTGCCGCTCCAGGTCTCAAGCTGGAGGTCTCGGGTGATGCCAACGACTATGTCGGCAAGGGGCTTTCGGGCGGCATGATCGTTGTGCGGCCCCCGCAGGTGAGCCCCCTCAAGGCGGAATATAACACCATCATTGGCAACACCGTCCTATACGGTGCCACCGATGGCCACCTATTTGCAGCAGGCCGCGCAGGTGAGCGGTTCGCGGTGCGAAATTCAGGTGCCAGAGTGGTGATCGAAGGCTGCGGCTCGAACGGATGTGAATACATGACCGGCGGCGTTGCGGTTATTCTCGGCGATATCGGTGCCAACTTTGGTGCGGGGATGACGGGTGGTATGGCTTATCTGTACGACCCCGAAGGCAAAGCTGAGGCGCTGATGAATATGGAGACGCTTGTCACCTGTCCGGTGACAGTGGACCATTGGGAAGATCAGCTGAAAGCAATGATCGAGCGCCATGTCGCGGAGACCAACAGCCGCAAAGCCATTGATATCTTACAGCATTGGGATGTGGAAAAGACCAACTTCCTGCAGGTTTGCCCAAAAGAGATGTTGAACAAGCTCAGTCATCCTCTGACCACCGAAGTGGCGGCGGTTCCTGCAGAATAAGTCTTGAGAGATCTAAATCTTTGGCCCGGCGTGTCGTTCCCAACACGCCGGGTATTCTTTTGTCTGGCCATATTGTTTCCAATTCTTGTGTAATGCCGTGCATAACGCCTAGCTTTAGTCATAGTTTATTCGGGAAATGCAGGCATGCTGCTATCCCAATGATGTGAGTGAAGTGGAATATCGGTGTGCCCACGACGTATACAGACCAGTTTTTTGTGCTCGACCCGGCCAATCCGGGTGCGAACGGAACCGTTGTTGGATCCACGCTGAACGTCGAGTTCTTTGATATCATCGATCAGAATGACGATGATCTGATCAACCGGCTGAATGGAGACTCGGTTGACGGATCTGATATCACTGCGTCTTACTTCAATGATATGGTGACGATCGAGTTGCCGGGTGGTGCGCAGGTTACATATACCGGCGTTACCTTCTACCTTGCTGACGGGCGCGAGGTTTTTACCCCAACAGACGGATCGGTTCTGCAGCAAGGCACGTTTGTTTCTTCTTCAGTCACCGATTTTAGCGATGATGGGGCTTCGTTTGGTTCGGTCGATATCGCCAACGGTGATCTCGGTCCGCCCTGCTTTACGCCCGGCACATTGATTGAAACCCCCGATGGGCCCCGGCCGGTCGAGGACCTGAAACTTGGAGATCTGGTTACGACCGCGGATAGCGGCGCTAAACCTGTGCTCTGGATTGGTCGTACCAAGGTGGCAGCCGAGGGTAAACTGGCCCCAATTCGCTTCGAGACAGGGATGTTCGGGCTCACGCGCCCTCTGCTTGTTTCGCCGCAGCACAGGATGCTGATCGATGATTGGCGTGCACCCTACCTGTTTGGCCATGAAGAAGTTCTGATCGCTGCCCATTGTCTTGTGAACGGAACAACAGTCACGCGTGTCGAAGGGGGCGAGGTGGATTATATCCACATTCTGTTCCGGCGACATGAGATCGTGTTCGCCAATGGCGCCAAAAGTGAAAGCTACTACCCGGGACATGCACTGACCCAGGTCGAGCGCCGGACGCAAGCAGAAGTATTGGCCTTGTTCCCGGAGTTGGCGGCGCGCGGAGCAGCCTCAGTCAGAACTGCACGCCCGGTTGTGCGACCGCGCGACGGACAGATGTTGTCGAAATAATCCGTTTCAAATACGCCCTTCGCGGCGTATAGCAAGGCATGGCAAAAAAAGCAGTCCGCAAACCGCGCGGTAAGAAAAAGAGGGCGTCCAGATCAAACAAAACAACAGGCCCCATCGCTCGGATACGGCGCTGGGCCCTTCGTGTTGTTCTGGCGATGGTCGTGGCTTTTGTGTCTTTGGTTCTGATCTATTCAGTCGTGAACCCGCCGGTCACGCATACGATCTGGTCCGAGTGGCGTCGGCTTGGGAAGGTTGATCGCGAGTGGGTGCCGATCGAAGAGATTGCCCCGATCATGGCGCGGTCGGTCGTAGCAGCCGAGGATGCCAACTTCTGCCTGCATTGGGGCTTTGATGTCGAAGCGATCCGCGATGCGCTGGAAGATGGCGGCAGCCGGGGTGCATCGACCATCACGCAGCAGGTGGTCAAGAATGTATTTCTTTGGCAGGGGCGCAGCTGGGTCCGCAAGGCGCTTGAAACCTCGATGACTCCGGTTGTTGAAATCGTCTGGAGCAAGCAGCGCATTCTCGAAGTGTATCTGAACGTCGCGGAAACCGGACAAGGGATCTTTGGCGTCGAGGCCGCGGCGCAGAAGTATTATGGGGTGAGTGCGGCAAAAATGTCTCCGACACAAGCGGCGCGTGTGGCGGCGATTCTGCCATCCCCGCGCAACCGGTCGGTTACGGATCCATCGGTGCGGACCCGCAGGCGTGCCGCGTCAATTCTGGATGGAGCGGCCACCATCCGCGCAGATGGACGCGCCGCGTGTTTCGAGGATTGAAACCCAGACCCCTCAGCGGCTAAAGCTTGAATGGTACTCTACTGGTTCGAATGGAAGTTCATGGCGCGTCTGTTTCACGTCCCCCTCTCGCCCTATTGCCGCAAGGTTCGCCTGTCTCTGGCCGAAAAGAAGATCGAGGTTGAGCTGGTCGAAGAACGATACTGGGAACAGGACCCGGATTTTTTGCGCCGCAACCCGGCGGGTAAGGTTCCTGTGCTGCGACTGGATGGTCAGATCATGGCCGAGAGCGCCGCGATCTGCGAATATATCGAAGAGACCCGACCCGAGCCACCCTTGATGCCTAAAAAAGCCGAAGCACGTTATGAGGTGCGGCGTTTGGTAGGCTGGTTTGATGACAAGTTTCACCACGAGGTGACCTCAAAGCTACTCTATGAGCGGGTGAACAAGAAAGTAACGGGGCAAGGCTATCCGGACAGCAAGAACGTCAAGGAAGGCGCGCGCGCGATCAAGTATCATCTGGATTATATGGCCTGGCTGCTGGATCACCGTCGCTGGCTGGCCGGAGATCAGATGACATTGGCCGATTTCGCCGCGGCGGCGCATCTGTCGGCGCTGGATTACATTTCGGACGTAGATTGGAACCGAAGCTCTGCGGTGAAGGACTGGTACGCCAAGATCAAATCCCGCCCGGCGTTCCGCTCGATTCTGGCGGATCAGGTTCCGGGATTCCGGCCACCGCCACATTACGCGGATCTGGATTTCTGATAGATTGAGGGGTAGGGGGCTGTCCGCCCCCTCTTGGCCATTGGGCCAATTCACCCCCGAAGGTATTTTTGGCCAGATGAAGAGCGGATCGGAGTTGAAACAGCGGTTGGTGGAGCAAGCCTTGTTTGAGGGGTTTGTCGCCTGTCGGGTTTGTCGTCCTTGGGATGTGCCCCGTGTTCCCGAACGGTTGGATGCCTTTCTACAAGCCGGATATCATGGCCAGATGGGCTGGATGGCTGAGCGGGCTCATTGGCGCGGTGATCCGTCTGTGCTGTGGCCTGACGCGCGGTCGGTGATCATGCTTGCGGAGAGCTATACGCCCGAGCATGACCCGACTGCGGTGCTGGCGCATTCCAACTTGGGCGCCATTTCGGTTTATGCGCAGAACAAGGATTATCACGATCTGGTTAAGAAGCGCCTCAAACGATTGGCGCGCTGGCTGATTGCCGAGGGTGGGGGTGAAGTGAAGGTGTTTGTCGATACTGCTCCGGTGCCAGAGAAGGCGCTGGGGCAGGCCGCTGGGCTGGGGTGGCAGGGCAAGCACACCAATCTTGTCAGTCAGGATTGGGGAAATTGGGCCTTTTTAGGGTCTGTTTTCACAACTTTGGATTTGCCTGTGGATGGCGCTGAGGTCGACCATTGTGGCTCATGCCGCGCGTGTTTGACGGCCTGTCCGACCGACGCGTTTCCGGCACCGTATCAGTTGGATGCGCGGCGCTGTATTTCGTATCTGACCATCGAGCATAAGGGGCCGGTGGAGGAAGAGTTGCGCGCGCTGTTGGGCAACCGAATCTATGGCTGCGATGATTGTCTTGCGGCCTGCCCGTGGAACAAGTTTGCGGTCGCGGCCAGTGACCTTCGCTATGCGGCGCGGGAGGAGCTAAAGGCGCCTCCGTTGGCGGAACTGGCGCAGCTGGATGATACAGCATTCCGCGCGATGTTCTCGGGCTCGCCGATAAAGCGGATCGGCCGGAATCGGTTCGTGCGGAACGTGCTTTATGCGATTGGGAACTCAGCGGTGCCGGCGTTACTGCAGGTTGCACAGGCGCTGACCGATGATCCGGATCCGACCGTGGCTGATGCCGCGCGCTGGGCGGCATCCCGGTTGTCGTAAACAGGCTGGACGCGCCGCAGGAAAACGCTACACCCGGTTCTGGCGAACAGATGGAGGACCCGATGGCGTTGGCTTTGGGGGTGGATACGGGCGGAACCTATACGGATGCGGTGCTGATCCGGGATGAGCGCGAGGTGATCGCGTCGGCCAAATCGCTGACCACACGAGCGGATCTGGCGATTGGTGTGGGCAGCGCGGTTTCTGCTGTGCTAGAGACGGCTGATGTGTCTCCGGATCAGATTGGGATGGCATCGTTGTCGACAACGCTGGCCACCAATGCGTTGGTCGAAGGCCAGGGCGGGCGCGTGGCGTTGATCTATGTCGGGTTTCGGGAAAGCGACCTTGAGAAACACGGTCTAAGAGAGGCGTTGAAGGGCGATCCGGCTTTGGTTCTGGCCGGGGGGCACAACCATGCCGGGGGTCAGGTCGCCGAATTGGATGTTGCAGGGCTTGAGGCCTTTTTAGACTCACATTCAGGCATTTCCGGTTATGCGGTTGCGGCACAGTTCGCGACCAGGAATCCGGCGCATGAACTGGAAGTGGCGCGCGTGATTTCCGAGCGTACGGGAGTGCCGGTCACGTGCTCTCATCACCTGTCGGCCAAGCTGAATGGGCCAAAGCGTGCGGTGACCGCCGTGTTGAATGCACGATTGATCGGGATGATCGACCGCTTGATCGGGCGCGCGCAGGATCAGTTGCGCGCGCAGGGCATCACCGCCCCAATGATGGTTGTGCGCGGGGATGGCGCTTTGATGAGCGCCGAGCAGGCGCGGGAGCGTCCGATTGAAACGATCCTAAGTGGCCCTGCGGCCTCTATCGTTGGCGCGCGCTGGTTGACCGAAGCTGAGAACGCGCTGGTGTCCGATATCGGTGGGACTACGACCGACGTCGCGCTGATCCGGGATGGCAAACCCGCCATCGACCCTGCAGGCGCGCAGGTTGGCGGTTTCCGGACCATGGTCGAAGCGGTTGCGATGCGGACTCATGGTTTGGGCGGTGACAGTCAGGTGCATGTGGTGACCGAAGGCCTAGGCGGTGGTGTCTTCCTTGGCCCGCGTCGGGTGCTGCCGGTGTCGCTGATCGCAGCTGAGGCCCCGGATGTGGTACATGCGGCATTGGATGAGCAATTGCGGGCGACGACCGTAGGTGAACATGACACGAGGTTTGCCCGTCGTGTGTCGGGTATCCCCGCCGATGGGGTCGGGCCGCGTGAAACAGTATTACTGGACCGGTTGGAGGATCGTGTTGTGCCGCTCAGCAGTCTGTTGCAAACCCGGATGGAGCATGGGGCACTGGGCCGTTTGGTGGATCGCGGGATCGTACAGGTCTCGGGTGTCACCCCTTCGGATGCCAGCCATGCTCTGGGGCGGCTTGCGGATTGGGACTGCTCGGCAGCGCTTAAGGCGCTGGAACTGATGGCGCGTAAGCGGGTTGGATCAGGGGACAAGCTGGCAGCATCGCCTGAAGCGCTGGCTCAGCTCATTGTCGATCAGTTGACGGAACAAACCTCATTGACCTTATTAGAGACTGCTTTTGCCGAGGAAAGCCATGGGTTTGACCAGCCTGCAAGAGATCTGGCCCGGCATGTTCTGACGCAGCGCGGGCTGGCGAAACACCGTGGGTTGTTGGCATTGGATGCCGCGCTGAATGTGGATGTCGTGGGCCTTGGGGCTTCGGCCCCCAGCTATTACCCGGCAGTCGGAGAGCGGTTGCATTGCAAGATGGTCCTGCCAGAGCATGCCGGTGTTGCAAATGCCATCGGTGCGGTTGTCGGGCGGCTGACCCTTCGGCGGGCCGGTTCAGTTACGTCCCCGGCCGAAGGCCGCTATCGGGTACATCTGGAAGAGGGGCCGCAGGATTTCTCGGACTCGAATTCCGCTCTACAGTTGCTTGAAGAGGTGCTGCGCAACGAGGCTGAGGGCGCGGTGCGCCAAGCAGGTGCCGATGATATACGCGTGACAGTCGACCGCGATATCCGCACCGCCAAGATTGAGGCGCAAGAGGTATTCGTCGAAGCGTTGATCACGGTTGAGGCGAGCGGACGACCTCGGGTGGCGGTCGGATAGCCCCGCAAGGGGCTATCGCGCATATCATTCTGCCGCACTGGAGCGTTTTGGCAGCACCCAGTCCGGGCGCGGGAAATGGCAGGTGTATCCGTTGGGGATGCGCTCTAGGTAATCTTGATGCTCGGGCTCGGCTTCCCAGAAATCGCCGACGGGTTCGACCTCGGTCACCACATTGCCGGGCCAAATGCCACTGGCGTTGACATCGGCAATTGTATCTTCGGCCACCTGTTTCTGGGCATCGTCCAAATAGTAGATCGCCGAGCGATAACTCATTCCGCGGTCATTGCCCTGACGATTCAGGGTGGTCGGGTCGTGGATCTGGAAAAAGAACTCTAGCAGATCGCGATAGGTGATCTGGGTCGGGTCGAACCAGATTTCGATCCCTTCAGCATGGGTGCCGTGGTTGCGATAAGTTGCGTTTGGCACATCGCCGCCGGTGTACCCGACGCGGGTGCGCGAGACGCCGGGCAGTTTGCGGATCAGGTCCTGCATGCCCCAAAAGCAGCCTCCGGCCAGAACGGCGCGTTCATCGGTCATCAGATATCCTCCACATGGATCAGAAATTCGCCATAACCTTCGGCCTCCATCTCGTCGCGATGAATGAACCGCAGCGAGGCGGAATTGATGCAATAGCGTAGCCCGCCATGTTCGCGGGGGCCGTCGGGAAACACGTGGCCCAGGTGGCTGTCGCCGTGTTTCGAGCGGACCTCGGTCCGGATCATGCCATGAGTGGTGTCGCGAAACTCTTCGACATGTTCATGTATGATTGGCTTGGTGAAACTGGGCCAGCCGCAGCCGGATTCGTATTTGTGGGTCGAGGCGAACAACGGCTCGCCCGAGACGATATCCACGTAGATGCCCGGCTCCTTGTTGTTCAACAGCTTGCCAGTGCCCGGGCGTTCGGTGCCGCTGCGCTGGGTGACGTGAAATTCTTCAGGTGAGAGGGCCGCAATGACCTCGGGGTCTTTTGTATAACGGGACATGGATCCTCCGGTGTTTGAATGATGATGTCCTATTTGGGCATAGATGCGCAGGAATCAAAACCATATTACAGCGCGCTCGCGGGTCTGTGCAGTTGATCCAAACGAATGCACAGCGCGTATGATTTATAACAGGAGGTGAAGTGATGTTCCGTATGGCTCTGTTGACTGCTCTGATCTTGTTGGGCAAAGCCCTTCAGGCGGCACCACTGACGGGCGAATTTTCATCAATCGATGGCGGGACATTATCACTGGAAGACTGGCGCGGACAGCCCGTGCTTGTGGTCAACACGGCGTCGCTTTGCGGCTTTACCGGACAATACGCAGCGTTGCAGGAGCTGCACGAAACATATGAAGAACGCGGGCTGGTGGTACTGGCGGTCCCGTCGAATTCGTTCAAACAAGAGCTGGCGTCGTCGAAAGAGGTCAAGAATTTTTGCGAACTAAATTATGACCTTACGCTTCCGATGACGGATATCACTCCAGTGAAAGGTTCGGATGCCCATCCGTTTTACCGAGCTGTTGCTGCGCAGACTGGCTTTGTCCCGAAATGGAACTTTAACAAAGTGCTGATTGGCCCCGAGGGTGAGGTCGTTGCCACCTATGGGTCAAGCACCAAGCCAAATGCGCCTAAATTGATAGATCAGGTCGAGGCGTTACTGCGCTGACCGGGTTCGCGCGACAGCTGTACGGCAAGAATTCCCAGCGTTGTGATCAGAACCCCCACCGCATCCAATGGGCCCAACTTCTCACCCAGTAAAATGGCGGCGATGGTCACGCCGAATACCGGGTTGAGGAAATGGAACGTTGCTGCACGGATCGGGCCGATGCGATCCAGTAGCAGGAACCAGATGAAAGTTGCCAGAAGGCCCGGGAATAGCGTGGTGTAGGTAAAAGCCAGCATAAAAGGCAGTGTGGCGTGGATATGAATAGACTCGAACACCGGGGCGGCGAGAAACAGCACCGCCGATCCGATAAGCATCTGCAGCCCAACCACCATCATGAAGTTACCGCCCGAAGTCGCCCCCCGAACAGCCAAGGTGGCAAAGGTCAGCGCCAGCGCCCCGATTCCGCAGAGCAGAACCCCGAACAGATCGACACCAGCGTTAATCCGGCTACCCATGATTAGCGCGACACCGACAAAACCTGCCAGCAAGCCGACGATGCCCAGCGGGCGTATCCGCTCACCCAATAGCAGCCAGCCGGCTAGGGCTACCAGCAGGGGCATAGTCGAGGCGATGATCGCCGCGACCGAAGCCTCGACTGTCTGCATCGCATAGAAGTTTAGACCCAAATAAAGGGCATTTTGGCAGATTCCAAACAGAATAGTGGCGCGCCATTGGTTGCGAGTCAGGCGCCAGCTTTGCCCCATGGCGCGTGCGATCGCCACGCCAATTAGTCCCGAAATCAGAAATCGCAGCGCCAACGAGAACAAAGGCGAGGCATCGGCAACGATGATCCGCGCCGAGCTGAAGGCCGAAGACCAGATGAGGGCGAAAACAAGCCCCATGGCGATGGCGCGCAGGTCCATTACGGCCTCCTGATGAAATTCGGGCGACTGTTCCTGATTTTAACATGAGCTGCAAGGACCCATTGCGTCGAATAGCGGGGTCGCCCGATAGTTGGCATCAATGAGCTTGCGCGCAATGAGAATGAGCAGAGCTTTTTGTAGAAAAGCGCTGCTCATCATTATGATTCAGCTTGTCGCTTGATTCAGGCGAAAAAGCTAAGATCGTCCATCGAGAACCAACCCGCGTTCTCGACATGGTCATTGGTAATTTCACCTCCCGATGCAACGAACTCGACGTGATCAATATCGCGCCAGTCAAATTCGTGGGTGACGTGATCGAATGTCAGATCGACCTCTGCGGAGTGCACCAGCTCATCGCCATTATAGGCATTGATTGTGACTTGGTTTGCCCAGTTCGATTCAGGAATATACGTGGTGTCCGATCTGGAAGCATTGGCCAAGGAAACGCTGTTGAAGTTGAATTCTTCGCCATCGCTTTTAGAGAAGCCAACCGTTGCCCCCCAGGAATTGAATGCCTCCAGGTCGGGGTCGGGGTTTGAGCCACCGTATTCGTATGGGGTTAGAATGCCATCAGTGTTGCTCTGCCCTTTGCTAACACTTGCAATAAATGCACCATTCAGCACCTGATCATTGTCTTTGATGCGGGTTCCGTCATTGAAATCCAGCACGAACTCTTCAAGCGGGTCAGGCGGGGTCAGTTCCGGGAAGTATTGGAACAAGGATTCAGGGATGTCCTCGACCTTTTCATACAAAGAAATCTCTTTCCCGGCTGCGTCTGGATAGCTGGTGACTTTCAATGCCCAAGAAGCACTGTCGTCCCCGTCCAGTTGCAGCACGTCAGAACGTTTTCCATCCGCATAAAGTGTAACGGTTACGTCCCCATTATCTTTCTCCAGCCGACGTTCCGAGATTTGTCCGTCCTGATAGGCGGTCGTGATCGAATCCCAGGATTTCGCATCCAGCTCATCGGTCTGGCTGATGCTGACGCGCTGGCCATTTGACCAGATCTCATGTTTCACGACTCCATTGTCATATGTCGTTGTCTTTTCAGATTTCTTTCCACTGCCATCAAATGAGGTGCTGATGGTTTCCCACGACTTTATGTCGCTTCCGTCTGTCTGCGTTACGTTGCTATGCTGTCCGTCTTTCCACGTTTCCTGTCTGATAATTCCATTGTCATAGGTGGTCGTCCGTCCGGTTGTCTCTCCGTTGACATCGAAGAACGTGTCGATCCGATCCCAGGATTTGGTTTGTAGAAAGTCCTGAACAGTACTGAAATGACCGGGCGCGAAGACTTCAACCGTCCGGGTACCATTATCGTTTGTTATCGTGCGGCCTATGATATTGCCCGACGCATCATAGCGTAGAACGATCTGGTTCCAGGGTTTTGCACCGTCTCCGAAAAACCCATCTTGGATGAGAATCTCATTCGGAACACCATTTTGAAAGGTCTCGGTCACGCGGATACTGTCTGGATAAACCGTTCCGCGTTCGGTCATTTTGCCATTGGCGTCATAGTCAATGAACCGATTATCAAAGCCCAATGCCTCTTCTGTTCCGACATAAAATTCCTGACGCAAAACGCCGTCTTCGTAAGTCCCGAAGACCGCGTATCCGGCATCAAAAGTCGTCCGCGTTGCAACGACAACATCGTCTTCAATCGTGTATTGGATGCTTGCCCAGTCGAATTGATTTTCTGTATCAAATTCAGTGATTTGATGTCGTGCCATAAATCGAGATTCCTCAATAATACTTCCCATTAAGCGAGTGGATGAGGAATATGACACAACTATGGCGATAGCGGCAAAAACTCGATATTAATCAGATTCTTACATAACTTATTCAGACAAAAAAAGGGCCGCCCGGTGGCGACCCCTTCGATCTTGCGATCTGTCTTCGGCGAATTAGCCGTTGACGCTGTCTTTCAGAGCTTTCGCGATGGTCATTTTGACCACTTTGTCGGCTTCTTTCTTGAACTGCTCGCCGGTGGCGGGGTTGCGCACCATGCGCTCGGGGCGCTCGCGGCAGTAGATTTTGCCAACGCCGGGCAGGGTGACTGCACCACCGGCCGAAACTTCGCGAGTGATCAGGCCGGTCATGGCCTCCAGCGCGGCATTTGCGGATTTCTTGTCAGTTCCCATTTCCTCAGCGAGAGCAGCCACCAGCTGAGTCTTTGTCATAGGCTTTGCCATTTCTTGGTCTCCTTAACGTGCCCGATCTATAGGGCCTCACCGCGTAACTGTAACGGGATATTGTGGCTGAACACAACGAATAGT
The DNA here is from genome assembly GCF_056532915.1 of Ruegeria sp. H9. Classification (NCBI taxonomy): domain Bacteria; kingdom Pseudomonadati; phylum Pseudomonadota; class Alphaproteobacteria; order Rhodobacterales; family Roseobacteraceae; genus Ruegeria; species Ruegeria sp. H9. The sequence goes on from NZ_JBQFNX010000006.1 coordinate 133,762, forward strand.
AGCACTAAAAACCCCAAAAATAGGGGAAATTCGTTGCTTTTTTGCTTCAGAGAAAGGCCGTTTCGTCAAACGAACGCAATTTCCGGCTGTGTAACCGTTCCAGCGGCATGCCGCGCAAGTGCTCCATCGCCCGGATTCCGATCGCCAAATGACGACTGACCTGAGTGGTATAGAACGCCGAAGCCATGCCGGGAAGCTTTAATTCACCATGCAAGGGCTTATCCGAGACGCACAGCAAGGTGCCGTAAGGAACCCGGAACCGATAACCGTTAGCTGCGATTGTTGCACTTTCCATATCCAGCGCAATCGCACGGGACTGGCTGAGCCGTTGCACCGGGCCGGACTGATCGCGAAGCTCCCAATTGCGGTTATCGACCGAGGCGACTGTACCTGTTCGCATGATACGTTTCAGCTCGTAGCCTTCCAACTCGGTTACCTCGGCCACAGCCTGTTCCAGCGCGACCTGGACTTCGGCCAGCGGGGGGATCGGCACCCAGACGGGCAGGTCGTCGTCCAGCACTTTGTCCTCGCGCAGGTAGGCATGTGCCAGTACGAAATCCCCAAGCGCCTGCGTGTTGCGCAGACCGGCGCAGTGGCCGACCATCAACCAGGCGTGTGGGCGCAGAACCGCAATGTGGTCGGTGGCCGTTTTGGCATTCGATGGCCCGACACCGATATTGACCAGCGTAATCCCAGACCCATCCGCGCGTTTCAGGTGGTAGGTTGGCATTTGCGGCAGTTTAAGGGGCTGTTCCAGTACGGCTTCGGCGTCCGTGATCTCAACATTCCCGGTCGAGACAAAGCTGGTATAGCCGCTGTCGGGATCGGCCAGTTGAGCCCGTGCGTAGCTCTCAAATTCCGAGACATAGAACTGATAGTTGGTGAACAGCACGTGGTTTTGGAAATGACCGGGGTCAGTCGCGGTGTAATGCGAAAGCCTTGCCAACGAATAGTCCACCCGCTGGGCCGTGAACAGCGCAAGGGGCCCGGCTTCGTTTTCCAGCTCGTGCACGCCATTCACGATATCGTCGTTTGTTGTATTCAGGTCCGGTACATCAAACGCATCGCGCAGAGTGAAACCAGCTGCACCCTGATGCGGGACAACCAGATCCGGGTTATTGGCGACAGCGAAATGGACCGGGATCGGCGTTTCCGAGGCTCCGATTGTGACCGGCTGATCGTGGTTCTTGATCAATAGTGCGATTTGCTGGGTAAGGTATGACCGGAACAGATCGGGGCGCGTCACTGTCGTGGCATGAGTACCTGGTTCGGACACGTGACCGAAGCTCAGCCGACTGTCGACCTGCGCGTAAGACGAGGTCCTGATCCGGATTTCGGGGTAGAACGCCCGAAACCTCTCGGTAGGAGCGCCGTTCTTAAGTGCATTTGCAAACCTATCGCACAGGAATTTTGTCGCCTGTTCATAGAGCTCTTCTAAACGTGCGACAGCTGCAAGCGGATCGCTAAATTTCTCGGGGTTGGGAACGTCAGGTGTTCGGATAGTAGTCATGCAAGGGGTTCCAGAAGGTCGATCTTTTCGAATGTACGTACATCCACCAGCCCAAGGTCCGAGATCCGCAGTTCAGGAATCACAACCAGGGCCAGCAGAGAATGCTGCATATATGCGTTGTTAAGCTGACAGCCGCAGGTCTTCATCGCCTCGACCATTTGTTCCGCTTTGGCGGCAACCTCAGTCGCTGGGTTGTCGGACATCAAGCCTGCGATGGGCAGTTCCACCAAGGCCAGTTCCTCGCCATCGCGAAAGATTGTGATGCCTCCGCCCACTTCGGCCAGCCTGTTCGTGGCCAGCGCCATCTGTTCACGGTCGGTGCCGACAACAATCATATGGTGGCTGTCATGCGCAACGGTCGAGGCCATGGCCATTTTGCCTTGATACCCAAAGCCCGAGACAAAGGCGTTAGTCACACCCCCCGTGGCGCGATGCCGTTCGACCAATGCGATCTGGCACACGTCGCCTTCGCCTTCAACAAGCCCTTCGATAATCGGCAGCTCGGATTTCAACGCTTGCGTTGGGGCCTGATTTTCAACCACCCCGATCACGTTGGCCGTGACACGGTTCGCTCCGGCAGGGGCTGCGATTTCAAAGTCTGTCGAGGTCAACGCATGCCCTAGGTGTACGGTATTTCGCGCCTTAGCGGGCCAGTTCAGATGCGGGCATTCGACCGTTACCGTCCCGTTTTCAGCCACAATCTGACCGCGCGCGACCACGGTTTCGATCGGAAGCTCTACCAGATCAGAACTCAGGATAATGTCAGCGCGCCGCCCGGGTGTGATCGAGCCGATCTCGCGTTCCAACCCAAAATGGGTCGCCGTGTTGATCGTCGCCATTTGCAGCGCAACCAGAGGATCGCAACCACAGGCAATCGCATGTCGCACTACGCGGTTCATGTGTCCGTCATTTACCAGCGTTCCCGAATGGCAGTCGTCGGTGCACAAGATGAAGTTGCGCGGGTCCAGCCCTTTTTCAGTCACCGCAGTAATCTGGGTTTCGACATCATACCAAGCCGACCCCAACCGCATCATTGACCGCATTCCCTGACGGACACGTGCGATGGCGTCTGCCTCGCAGGTGCCCTCATGGTCATCAGCAGGGCCGCCGGCGACATATGCCGCGAAATCAGACCCTAAATCAGGCGAAGCATAGTGCCCGCCAACAATTTTCCCGGCGCGCTGTGTGGCTGCGATCTCTGCCAACATTTTCGGATCGCCATGAATGACACCGGGAAAGTTCATCATCTCGCCCAGTCCGATGATACCGGGCCACGACATCGCCTCGGCCACATCCTCAGCAGTGATTTCGTACCCGGTCGTCTCCAACCCGGGAGCTGATGGCGCACAGGACGGCATCTGAGTGAAAATGTTCACCGGCTGCATCAGCGCCTCGTCATGCATCAGTCGCACACCTTCTAACCCCATCACATTCGCGATCTCATGCGGGTCGGTGAACATCGAAGTTGTGCCATGCGGAATGACTGCGCGGGCAAATTCTGCCGGGGTCAACATGCCCGATTCGATATGCATATGTGCGTCGCATAACCCCGGCACCAAATAGCGACCGTGCGCCTCGATGATCTGAGTCTCAGGACCGATACAATGCGCGGCGTCCGGCCCCACAAAAGCGACGCGCCCCGCAGCGATCGCCACGTCATGGTCAGGCAGGGTTTCGCGGCTATGCACATTGATCCAGACGCCGCCACGGATCACCAAATCGGCAGCCTCGCGGCCAGCAGCAACAGCGATGAGACGAGGGGCGGTATCGGGCCAACTTGGGAAGGGAGTGTATTCCATGGCCCAACTTTCCCGAATGCGGCGCAAGGTGCAACCCCCACTATTAAGGTATCATGGAATCATCACAAAACCTGCCATCCGCAGCGCGCCAGCGCTGCCACGCCCAACCAGAGGAGAGGCCCGAAGGGCATTGACGATGGGTGGGAGCGACCCGCGATTAGTTGTGGCGATCGGCTTCAATCTCCGCGCGCAGCCAGTCGACAAACGCCAACGCGCCCGGCGTTTCCTCGGCTTGGGGCGATAGCAATAGATAATAGGCCTCGGGCATAGCAGCGCGATGGTTGAACGGCGCGATCAGGCGGCCTTCTTCAATCAACCGTTTTGCGATCATGTCGTGGGCTAAACACAAGCCTCCTCCGGCCATCGCAACCGACAGGCTGACCAGATAGGTCGTCGAATAGGTTACCTTGGGTTTTTGCCAAGTTAGACTCTGATCTGTGATCCAACTCTCCCAATTCGACAACAAATTTGAACAGTCGAATAGGGGCTGTTCCTGCAGAGTTTCCAGCGTCACCGGGAAGTCGGGGGCACAGACAGGATAGTAGTGATCTGTTCGCAGCAATTCCGTTCGCACCGTATCGGCTGGGCGCAGCGAATAGCGGATTTCCACCGCCGCGCCTTCGGCCATTTCACGCGGCTCCCAGAGCTCAGTGAAGATATTCAGATGTACATCCGGATGCAGTTCCCGAAACCGGGGTAGGCGCGGAGCCAGCCAGTTGACGGCAAATGTGATGTTGCTCTGGACCTGAACCGCGTTTTGTTGTGCGCCCGTGACGGCTTGTGTCCCCCTTACCAGAGTTCGAAAGGCTTCACGCACGACCGGCAGATAGGTGATACCAGCTTCGGTCAGCTCCAATGCACGCGGACGACGAAGGAATAAGGGCTGACCCAAATAGCCCTCTAGTGATTTGATTTGCTGGCTGACTGCGCTTTGCGTCATGTTCAAATCCCGCGCCGCCCCCGTGAATGACAAATGACGGGCCGCCGCTTCAAATGTGCGTAGCCAGCCGAGCGGAGGAAGTGATTTCTGCATGCTTATAACTCTGCCATTAGTTTTACTAATGAACTAGGCTTGTTTTTTTCGTTGGTCAAACGTTTGCGGCGAAGGCACGATTTCCAGAAATCGAATACCCCGCGAAGGAGCCTGGCATGAGCGTTACAAACCTGCGTCCCAACATCGATCATTGGTCCGAACGCGTGGACATGGCCGCCGCATTCCGCTGGACTGAGCGGCTGAACATGCATGAAGGGGTGGCGAACCATTTCAGCCTTGCGGTGAATGAAGACGGCACGCAGTTCCTGATGAATGCCAACCAGATGCATTTTGCGCGTATCAAGGCGTCAAATCTGCTGCTGCTTGATGCCAATGACAAAGATGTCATGGATCAGCCCGGCGCACCGGACCCAACGGCTTGGGGGCTGCACGGATCGATCCACCGCCATTGCCCACATGCGCGCTGCGTGATGCACGTGCATTCGATTTTTGCGACGGTTCTTGCCTCGCTGGCAGACAGCACCTTACCGCCGATCGATCAGAACACCGCAACTTTCTTCAATCGCTACGTAATCGATGAAGAGTTCGGAGGTCTGGCTTTTGAAAGCGAAGGTGAGCGCTGTGCCGCGATGCTGTCGGACCCGAAAAAGAAAGTCATGATCATGGGCAACCACGGGGTTTTGGTGATCGGCTACAGTCCGGCAGATGCCTTTAACAGACTCTATTATTTTGAACGCGCCGCAGAAACGTACATTCGCGCTCTTCAAACTGGGCAACCTTTGCGCGTTCTGTCCAATGAGATTGCTGAGAAAACCGCGCAAGAGCTTGATGAATATCCCGGTCAGGCCGAAGCACATCTGCGCGAAATCAAATCTGTCCTGGATGCCGAAGGCTCGGATTACGCAACCTGAAGCGCACTGTTAGGAGTTTCAGCCATGACCGATATGCATGATGCAGAAGCCGCCCGATGGAATTACCGCCCCGAAGGGCCCGTCGGTTTGAACCCTTTGTTCAACTGGCCGCCGCGTCCTGCGGCTATCCTGAACTGGTACAAAGGGGCTTGGCTTCCCCTTACGTCGCTGACGCTTTGCATGGTGATGGCTTTTGCCGCCTATTTCGTGTTTTTACCTCCATTAGAGACCATGCAGAGTTTCGCGCCCGGCTGGATGTTCCGTATCTGGCTGCTGAACATGGTGCCTCAGATCATGATAGCAGGAGGTCTGCATTGGTGGCTTTACATGCGCAAAGGGCAGGGCATGTACAAGAAATTCGACCGGCGTGATCTGACACGTGACAATGGGTCGTTTACCTTTCGAAATCAGGTTTTGGATAACATCTGGTGGACGCTGGGAAGTGCGATGACTGTGGCGACGGTCTATCAGTGGCTGATCTACTGGGCCATGGCGAATGGCTATGCGCCAGTGATAACCTGGGCCGCGGCCCCCGTTTGGTTCGTGATCTGGATGCTTTTCATCCCGATGTGGTCAGGGCTTCATTTCTACTGGGTGCACCGATTGGAGCATCACCCGAAACTCTACAAGCACGTTCATGCTGTGCACCATCGCAACGTCAATATCGGACCATGGTCAGGAATATCGAACCACTGGTATGAAAACCTTCTCTATTTCACCACCTACTTCATCCATCTGATTGTACCCTCGCATCCGCTGCATCTGCTGTTTCACGCCTACTTCCAGCAGATCAGCCCGGTACTGTCTCACTCGGGTTTCGAAAAGCTGAAGGCTGGTGAAACGGATGCCGCGCGGGCAGGGGACTTCTTCCACCAGCTTCATCACCGGTATTTCGAGTGTAACTACGGCACATCCGAGATTCCGTTCGACAAGTGGTTCGGCACTTATCACGATGGTTCAGCCGAGGCGACAACACGGACACGGGCTTTCAAGAAGCAGATGTATACTTAGATCACGACGGCGTTCTGCCCCGCCGAGTTCTGCATAGGTCCGTATATGACCTACGCAGAGCTTTGGTCAGGTTTTCTCAAACAATGCGATCAAAGCGACGTCATCTTTGTTGGGGCCGGCGGCAAGATCGCCATAAATCCGAACCTGCGTTAACGATAAGTCTCTGATCTGATCCGCCTCGAGGCGGCGGAAGGTATCGGCGAATCCGAGCGCCTCAAAGTGTTTTGCGTTGATCGACAGGGCGAACTGCGCACCATGGCGTGCGACACGCAAGAGCGCTGGCAAAACTTCTGGCCCAAGATGGCCATGGGTGAACGTTCCGGACGAGACGACACCGGCATAGCTGCCGCGTGGAACCGGCAGGCCCTGATTGAGATCGGCTTCGATCGCGTCGCGATAGATATCCTTGCGCATCGCCTCGTCCAGCATTTCGGCGCTGATATCGGTGGCGTCGATCGGACCCACGCCCAACCCGGCCAGAATAGTTCCGCATAACCCCGTGCCCGCGCCTACATCCAATACCGGGCCTTGTCCGCCTGCGCCCACAAAGGCGCGTGCCGTGTGGTTGTGGAGTTGATAATCCTCAAGCGCTGCGAAACTGTCGTCATATTCCCCTGCCCATTCCGCATAAAGGCGCTTGTTCTCCTCGGGCGATTTCAGGGAGTAGGCTGCGTGCAAGTCAGGTGTCTTTTTGGTCATTTCTCAATGAATGCGCATCAGAGGATTCGAATCAAGTGCGTCCATCCGGCGCTTGCATCCACGTGCCGGGCAGATCATCAAAGGGACCATGACACAGACACTATTCTCCTTCGGCCACGGCTATTCTGCCCGAGCGATATCGAGGCAACTGGATCCAACCGCATGGCGGGTCATCGGAACCACGCGTGATTCCCAACAACTTGAGACAATTCGCGATTCGGGTGCCGAGCCTCGTGTCTGGCCAGGGGATCGGCCTGATCTGGACGGGGTGACGCATCTGCTTGTCTCTACAGCACCCACAGCCGATGGTGATCCGGTGCTGGCGGAATTGAAGGATGAGATCGCCGCGCGGATCGGACAGTTCAAATGGGTCGGCTACCTGTCGACCACAGCCGTTTATGGGGATCACCAGGGAGGCTGGGTGGATGAGACGACGCCCGCCACACCGACGGCTGACCGTGGCCGTTGGCGCGTGCGTGCCGAGGAGCAATGGGGCGGCATTCCGGGCCTGCCCTTGCATATCTTCCGACTGGCAGGGATTTATGGGCCGGGTCGCGGGCCGTTTTCAAAGCTTAAACGCGGAGGGTTGCGGCGGATCATCAAGCCAGGCCAGGTGTTTTCGCGCATTCATGTTGACGACATCGCACAGGTTTTGATCGCGTCGATGGCCAAACCCAATCCGGGTGCGATCTATAATGTCTGTGATGATGAACCGGTGCCACCGCAGGACGTGATCGGCTATGCCGCCGAGTTGCAAGGTCTGCCGATGCCACCTGCGGTTCCGTTTGATGAGGCTGATCTGACTCCGATGGCGCGCAGTTTCTATAATGAGAACAAGCGCGTTCGGAATGATCGGATCAAGGATGAACTGGGCGTCTCATTGCTCTATCCGAACTACCGTGTAGGGTTGGAAGCACTGATGCAGCATCAGAAGGATGCCACTTGATCACCGCGCCTTGCCAAGAAACCGGCACGGATTGTATGGGATTTCGATGAAAGACCGCTCTGTCCCGCTGAACATTACCGTTTCGACCCTGACCCGGCAGCGGCCCGAGATGCTGGCCGCTTTGATTCGAAGCTGGGGAGAGATGAAGCTGCCGCCCGACTGCTCGGTGCGATGTTTGGTGGTGGAAAACGACAGCTCAGCGCTCAGCGAAGGTACCGTGCAGGCAGTAGGGGAGAAGCTGCCTAATGGAGCAAGTCTGAACTATGTCCTTGAGACCGAACTCGGCATCCCGTTCGGACGCAACCGAGCCGCACGCGAAGCGTTGGAGAATGGCTCGGATCTGCTCTGTTTTGTCGATGATGACGAAGTGGTGGCGGTCGATTGGCTTGAACGGTTGGTCGCCGGGTATCGCAACAGCTCTGCCGTGCTAATGGGCGCTCCGCTTCGTGCGGCGGGGCCATCGGGGCAGGAGACCGCGATTCAGCGGCTGATGTTGCGCAATATCAGCAATCGTTACCTCGACAAGGAAAACGCGGCTGCAAAGAAAGCCACGTTGAACGGTACCGGTGGCGTGACCATCGTGACAAATAACTGGCTGGGCGAGACACGTCTGTTCAGCGAAACCGGCCTTTGGTTCGATGAAACCATGCGGATGACCGGCGGGACGGATGCAAAGTTTTATGCCGAGACCGTTGCTGCAGGCTTACCGGTCGGCTGGGTGCCCGACGCTTTTGTGTACGAGACCATTCCTCCCGAAAGGTTGTCATTCTGGTATCAGACCGCCCGGGGAAGGGACCAGTCCAACACCCATATGCGCCGTAAGCTTGATCAGAAGCCAACAAAGGCGATCTTGGGGTTTTTGAGCACCCCCTTTCGCTTGTTGGCGCTGTTAGGGGCAATCCTTCTGTTTCCGTTCCAACCAGATCGGCGATTGATCCAGATCGCCCGAACGGTTGGGTGGCTTGTCGGGGTATTGGGAATTCCCTTCGGCTATAAATCGGCCCTTTATAAGAAGGTCAGTGGCCACTGAATCTGGGCCGGTCAATCCGTTTTGCGCTAGACTCAGTTCAGTCGTTTCATGCGCGGCCATCATCGGAAGTTTATTTGCGTCCACTCTCTCTTGTGCCCGACTTGCGAGGCACGGTGAAGCTTGGTGGTGCAATCGCAATCACGCGCTTCAGGGTCAGGCTGCGCGCAGATGTTCAAGTGATAGCTCTGGATTATCAATATCATCAAAAAACAAAACTTATATGAATGGCTTGGATTTGCTAAATCTACATCCAAACAGAAAGAACGAGTCGTTAATGCTATTTCCTACAATGAAGGCAGGGCCGATCTGCGCGATCCCGCGTAACGCCCATGCCAAGGACGAGCGCAAAAACACTCAAGACCCCTGTTTCTCGTTTCAAAGTTAACCGCGCGACGCACACATCTAGCCAGGACTGGAGATCGATATGGACGGAAGTGATACCCCCAACATGGGCAAATGCCCGGTAATGCATGGCGCCGAGGCCCGGTCCAACCGGGATTGGTGGCCGAACCAACTGAACCTGTCGATTCTGCATCAGCATAGCCCTGCATCGAACCCGATGGGCGAGACATTCGACTATGCCGAAGAGTTCAAGAAGCTCGAACTGAAGGCACTGAAGGAAGACCTGTATGCGCTGATGACAGATTCGCAAGATTGGTGGCCCGCAGATTATGGTCACTATGGCGGTTTGTTCATTCGTATGGCCTGGCACGCAGCGGGCACCTACCGCACGGCAGATGGCCGCGGCGGCGCATCGACCGGCAATCAGCGGTTCGCGCCTCTGAACAGCTGGCCGGACAATGGCAACCTGGACAAAGCGCGCCGTCTGCTTTGGCCGATCAAGCAGAAGTACGGCAACCAGATCTCGTGGGCTGACCTTTACATATTAGCGGGCAACTGCGCGATCGAATCCATGGGCGGCACAACCTTTGGATTCTCCGGTGGTCGTGAAGACATCTGGGCACCTGAGGAAGACATTTATTGGGGTGCCGAGACCGAATGGCTGGCCCCAACCGAGAACCCGCACAGCCGCTATTCGGGCGAACGTGATCTGGAAAACCCGTTGGCCGCTGTGCAAATGGGTCTGATCTATGTGAATCCCGAAGGTCCAGATGGTCAGCCAGATGCCTTGGCTTCAGGTCGCGATATTCGCGACACCTTTGGCCGAATGGCGATGAATGACGAAGAAACCGTTGCTTTGGTTGCGGGTGGCCACACCTTTGGTAAGGCCCACGGCGCCGGTGATCCCGGTCTTGTCGGTCCCGAACCCGAGGCCGCCCCGATGGAGGCGATGGGCTTTGGCTGGATCAACGACTTTGGCAGCGGCAAGGGTGATGATACCACCACCAGCGGCATCGAGGGTGCCTGGACCGCAAACCCGACCAAGTGGGACAACGGCTACTTCGACCTGCTGTTTGGCTACGACTGGAACCTGACCAAGAGCCCAGCGGGCGCGTGGATCTGGGAACCTGTTGGGGTCAAGGAAGAGGACATGGCCCCGGCAGCGGGTGATCCATCGAAAAAGGTCAAGACTATGATGACCACCGCCGACATGGCGATGCGCATGGACCCGATCTATGGCCCGATCTCGAAGCGCTTCCACGAAAACCCGGACGAATTTGCCGATGCCTTTGCCCGCGCGTGGTTCAAACTGACCCACCGCGACATGGGTCCGCGTGCGCGTTATCTGGGAGCCGAGGCACCTAGCGAAGAGCTTATTTGGCAAGACAACGTCCCGGCCGTCGATCACGCGCTTATTGACGACGCTGATGTAGCCGATCTGAAAGCCAAGATACTCGCGACGGGATTGTCTGTCTCAGATCTGGTGTCGACCGCATGGGCTTCGGCCTCGACCTTCCGGGGATCGGATATGCGCGGCGGTGCCAACGGTGCGCGCGTTCGTCTGGCCCCGCAGAAGGATTGGGAGGTCAACGAACCGCTGAAACTATCCAAGGCGCTGAATGCGCTGGAAGGCGTTCAGAAAGCGTTCAATGACGCACAGTCTGGTGGCAAGAAGGTCTCATTGGCCGATCTCATTGTCTTGGGTGGTGGTGCTGCCATCGAAAAGGCAGCCAAGGCCGCAGGTCATGACGTTGATGTTCCCTTTAGCCCCGGCCGCACCGATGCTTCGCAAGAGCAGACGGATGTCGAGTCTTTCGCGGTGATGGAACCGATAGCGGACGGTTTCCGCAACTACCTGCACAAGGAATACTCGGTTCCGGCCGAGGCCCTGCTAGTGGACAAAGCGCAACTGTTGACGCTGTCGGCACCGGAGATGACTGCGCTTGTAGGTGGGATGCGTGTGCTGGGCACAAACTTTGACGGAACTTCTCATGGTGTGCTGACCGAACGGGTCGGCACGCTCAGCACCGATTTCTTCGTGAACCTGCTGGATATGGGCACCGAATGGAAACAATCCGGTGACGGCGTCTATGAAGGCCGCGACCGCGCAAGTGGTGACGTGAAGTGGACAGGTACCCGCGTGGATTTGGTCTTTGGGTCGAACTCGCAGCTGCGGGCACTGGCTGAGGTCTATGGTCAGGACGACGCAGGTGGCAAATTTGTCTGCGATTTCATCTCGGCCTGGAACAAGGTGATGAACGCGGATCGTTTTGATCTGAAGTAACCCTATAACCATCGCAGTAAATTGCGCCGCCCGAGGAGAGTCGGGCGGCGTGTTCATGCGCCTGACTCAGGGCGCGTACCAAGCATTGGGTACGATTCCGCCGAGAGACTGTTCTTTCTCTTTCTGTAAACCTCCTTTTTGTGAGTTCTCGGGAGGATTTGTTAAGCTAACCTGTTGTTTTTATTAAGGTGAAGAAGAAGGTGGTCGGAAATGTGAAGTTTTTTCAAATTGGGGGTTGCAGGTCCCAGACCTAATCCGTAAATACCCCTTCACCGGCGCTGCTGAGGTGCTGGGACGCGGTGGGAGCTGCGGAGACGCTCGGGAGAGACTGGGGGCATCTGAGGTTTTTGATTGGG
>NZ_JBQFNX010000007.1:0-92714 GCF_056532915.1 Ruegeria sp. H9
CCCGGCAGCGCGCCAGTGGCGCGCTGCCGGGCCCAAAACCCAAGAAGGGTCGGCGAAGCCGGGCCGCCGCGGGCGCGGGAGCCATTCGCCTTACCCTTCGATCAGGTCAGGTCTTTGTAGCTGATCTCGCGTGTATCTGCCCCCGGACCAGCCTTTTCACGACGCATGATCAGGCGGTTCAGCGCGTGGATATAGGCTTTGGCCGACGCAACCACCGTATCTGTATTTGCAGACTGACCGGTGGCGATCATACCATCCTCTTCCAGACGGACCGAAACCGTGGCTTGCGCGTCCGTACCTTCGGTTACCGCATGCACCTGATACAGTTGCAGCCGCGCAGTGTTGGGATAGATCGCCCGGATCGCCCGGAAGGTTGCGTCTACGGGGCCGTCACCGTTTTCCGTGGCGATCCTGTCCGCACCCTCTACCTCCAGTTCGACCGTCGCTTCGGCCTGACCTCCGGTACCGCAGGTCACTTTCATCGACACCAGCTGAAGATGATCGTCCGCTTCGTCGTCGACGCTCATTAACGCGATGAGGTCATCGTCAAAGACTTCTTTCTTGCGGTCGGCCAGATCCTTGAAGCGCACAAAAATGTCTTTGAGCTGGTTGTCACCAACCTCATACCCGAGCGTTTCGAGCTTATCGCGCAGTGCAGCGCGGCCCGAATGCTTGCCCAGCGGCAAAGAGGTGCCAGAGAGCCCAATGTCTTCAGGGCGCATGATCTCGAAGTTTTCGCGGTTCTTCAGCATGCCATCCTGATGGATGCCGCTTTCATGGGCAAAAGCGTTCTTGCCGACAATGGCCTTGTTGAACTGCACCGGAAATCCGGCCACGGTCGCGACCCGTCGCGAAATATGCATGATCTTGGTGGTGTCGATGCCAGTATGCCACGGCATGATGTCGTTGCGTGTGCGCAACGCCATCACAACTTCTTCCAGCGCGGTGTTGCCTGCGCGTTCACCCAACCCGTTTATGGTGCATTCGATCTGACGCGCACCACCTGCGACCGCTGCCAGAGAGTTCGCTGTCGCCATGCCAAGGTCGTTGTGGCAGTGGGTGGCAAAGATTACCTCATCCGCGCCGGGAACCGTCTCGATCAGGCGCTTGATCAGATCTGCAGACTCGACCGGGGCAGTATAACCGACAGTATCGGGGATATTGATCGTGGTTGCGCCAGCCTTGATCGCAATCTCGATCACACGGCACAGATAATCCCATTCGGTCCGGGTCGCATCCATCGGCGACCACTGCACGTTTTCGCAAAGGTTGCGCGCGTGGCTGACCGTTTCGTGGATCTTGTCGGCCATCTCGTCTTGCGTCAGATTTGGTATCGCCCGGTGCAGCGGAGAGGTTCCGATAAAGGTGTGGATCCGGTTCTTCTCGGCGTGTTTCACCGCCTCCCAACACCGATCGATATCGGCGAAATTGGCGCGGGCCAGACCACAGATGCGGCTGTTCTTCGAGCGCTCGGCGATCTCGGACACCGCTTTGAAGTCGCCTTCCGATGCAATGGGGAATCCGGCTTCGATGATGTCGACGCCCATCTCATCCAGAAGCTCGGCAATTTCGAGCTTTTCGTTGTGGGTCATGGTCGCGCCGGGGCTCTGCTCGCCGTCGCGCAAGGTGGTGTCGAAGATCACGACGCGGTCTTGGTCGGTCACGTTTGTCATGGGGTTCTCTTTCTTCTTCTGTCCTAAAGCCTCTTGGCGCGCGGGCGTCCTCCTCTGAGCGGGCGCGCCGGATGGCACGCTCAGAGGCGGATTAGGATCAGTAGACCACGCAGCAACGCGCCGCTGGGTGCGGCGTTTGCAAAAGCGATATCTGCGCGGTTGATCATGGGGATCAGCTTATACAGGGCGCGCGGCGAATGAAAAGCGGGAAATTTACGGGGGAACAAAAATGACGGTGGAGTTGAAGCGATGAAGCTTTCGGCTAACTTCTCGAGCATGAAAACAGCATTAATCATCGGAGCTTCTGGCGGTATCGGGCGCGCTTTGAATGACCACCTGACAACGGATGGTGTCAAAGTCACCCGACTGGCCAGATCAACGGATGGGTTTGACCTGACCGACCCGGATGGCGCAGAGCGTATGCTGGCGTCCCTTTCTGATCCGTTTGATCTGATCCTGGTAGCCTCAGGGGCGCTTGAGATTAACGGTATGGGTCCGGAAAAATCTATGCGCACCTTGTCCGCGAAGGCGATGATGGACCAGTTTGCACTGAACGCAGTTGGCCCGGCCTTGGTGTTGAAGCACGTGCACCGCCTGCTGCCACGCGACCGCAGATCGGTGATCGCCGTGCTGTCGGCCCGGGTTGGTTCAATCGGGGACAACCGGCTGGGTGGGTGGGTCAGTTATCGTGCGGCCAAGGCGGCTGTGAATCAGATAGTACATACGGCTGCCATCGAATTGGCGCGCACGCACAAACAGGCCATATGTGTCGCTTTGCACCCCGGAACAGTCAAAACGGCCTTTACCGAAAAGTACCTTGCCCGCCACCCGGCTGTTGAACCCAATGAGGCCGCAGCCAATCTGCTGTCCGTCATCAATGGACTTACCCCCGCTGACTCGGGCAGTTTTTACGATTGGGCTGGCAAGCGCGTGCCGTGGTAAGGCTGATTTAGCCGTCGTTTGTATCCGGGTCCGTCGCGTCAGGGGCGGGCGCGTCGGGGGTAGAGTCGGGCTCAGGGGTTTCGGCGCTCGAAGCGGGTGTTTCGGGCGCAATCTCTGTCTCGGTCGCCAGCGTGTCATTTTCCCAGACGCCGGTCTCAACCTCGCCGCCTGCGAAACGCATCGTGCCGTCACCATGGCGTTTGTTTTCCAGGAAATTGCCCTCATAGACATCCCCGGTCTCATAGGTGGCGGTTCCAAAGCCAGTGATCTTGCCGTCGGCCCAGTCGCCTGTGTAGCTGTATCCGCCCGGTCGGGTCAGTGTTCCCTTGCCGTGACGCTTGCCATTCAGAAAATCGCCTTCGTAAATGATCCCGTCCGGAAACGTAGCCTTGCCCTTCCCCTGCCGGACGCCGTCTACCCAATCGCCATCATAGCGATAGCCATTTGCAAAGGTCAGAATACCTTTGCCGTCGAAGCGGGCGTTTTTGAACTGGCCCGTATAAGCCGTTCCGTTGGGATAGGTTGCCGTGCCGGTGCCCTCAAAAATCCCGGCGATCCAGTTGCCGTCGTAAACTGATCCGTCGGGGTATGTCGTTTGCCCCTTGCCATGAGGCAGGTCATCCAGAAAGTCGCCGATATAAACCGAACCATCGGGATAGAGCATCTCGCCCAGGCCCTCAATCTGGCCCTTTTGCCAGGCACCTGTGTACGCAAACCCGTCGCTGCCCTTGTAGGTGCCCTGACCATGGCGCTGGTCGTCAGCATAGTCGCCTTCATAGGTCGCACCGTTGGCGTATATGGACTTGCCTTTGCCCTGTCGGCGATTTTCGACCATTTCGCCTTCGTAGACATCTCCGTTGGGTTGAACCAAACGGCCTGTTCCGGCCATCTGGTCGTTGGCCCAGGACCCAGCATAAGTCATGCCGTCGACCCAGACTTGACTACCCTGACCATGCCGTTGCCCGCCATTCAAGCCGCCCTCATAGGTACTTCCATCGGCGTAGGTGATCTTGGCGCTGCCGGTTTTCTGGCCGTTTACCCAGTCGCCCTCATAAACCGAGCCATCCGGGCCGGTCAGCACGCCGTGACCGTGATATCTGGCGTCCTTGAAGCCGCCCTCGTATCGCGAGCCGTTGGAATATGTCGCGATACCGGTACCGTTTATCGTGCCTTTGGCCCACTCGCCCTCATAGGACTGGCCATCAGAATAGACGATTTTGCCGCGCCCTTCTGGTTGGCCCTTGGTGAATGTCCCTTCATAGACAGAGCCATTGGCGTAGCGCGCGGTGCCTTGTCCTTGAATCTCGCCCTCGACCCATTGACCGGAATATTCAAAACCGTTCGGCAGGCGGTAAGTGCCGGTGCCATGGCGCAGCCCGTTTTCGAACGTGCCCTCGTAGACACCTCCGACATCATCATCAGCGATGACAATCTGACCGTCCTGTTGGGCGATCGCAAAAGTCGCCAGCATTGTAAGCGTTGCAGCGGTAAGGGATGTGCGGATCGCTTTCATTTTTTGTACCTGCCTGCGGTGTTTGTGTTGGCGCAAAACTAAGATACCGCCGAGGGCAGAGCAACGGCTTTTGGCGCATTTGCCTTTCACTCGCGGTGTGATCTGCTAAATCCCTGAAAGACATGAGGGCAAGAGGGCAAAAATGGCCGATCGTTTCCGCATCACTCTGGCGCAATTGAACCCAACGGTTGGGGATATCGACGGTAATGCCGCCAAGGCTGCTGCAGCCTGGCAGCAAGGGCGCGCGGCGCAGGCTGATCTTGTGGCGCTGCCCGAGATGTTCATAACCGGCTACAATACCCAGGATCTGGTGATGAAGCCCGCGTTTCATCGGGCCGCGATGAATGCGGTGCAGGCGTTGGCTGAAGACTGTGCCGACGGCCCGGCGTTGGCCATCGGCGGTCCTTGGGTTGAAGATGGGAAGCTTTATAACGCCTACCTGATCCTCAATGGTGGGCGGATTGTCAGCAAAGTTCTTAAACATCATTTGCCCAATGAGACCGTCTTTGATGAAGTACGCCTTTATGATGCGGGTCCTATGGGCGGCCCTTATGCGGTTGGAAATGTCCGTATTGGTAGCCCGATTTGCGAGGATGGCTGGCACGAGGATGTCGCCGAGACACTGGAAGAAACCGGGGCCGAGTTTCTGCTGATCCCCAACGGCTCGCCCTATTTTCGAAACAAATACGATATCCGGTTGAACCACATGGTGGCTCGCACGGTCGAAACGGGTCTGCCGGTAATCTACCTGAACATGGTCGGCGGGCAGGATGATCAGGTTTTCGACGGTGCTACGTTTGGATTGAACCCGGGTGGAGAGCTTGCGTTCCGCATGCCCGTCTTCGATGAGGCCGTCAGCCATATCGATCTGTCGCGCCAAGATGACGGATGGCGTATTGTGGCTGGTGAAGTCGTGCCGCAACCCGACGAATGGGAGCAGGATTATCGCGCGATGGTGCAATCTCTGCGCGATTACATGGGTAAGACGGGGTTTGGCAAAGCTGTGCTGGGGTTGTCGGGTGGTGTCGACTCGGCGCTGGTGGCCGCAATAGCCGTGGATGCCATCGGGGCGGAAAATGTACGCTGCGTAATGCTGCCTTCGGAATATACAAGCCAAAGTTCTTTGGATGATGCCGAAGCCGTCGCCAAGGCGCTGGGCGTGCACTACGACTTTGTGCCGATCTCTGAGGGACGCGCAGCGGTAACCAACACTTTGGCTCCGCTTTTTGCGGGGCTGAATGAGGACCTGACCGAAGAAAATGTCCAGTCTCGCCTGCGCGGTCTTCTGCTAATGGCGATTTCGAACAAGTTTGGCGAGATGCTGCTGACCACCGGCAACAAGTCCGAGGTCGCAGTTGGCTACGCCACTATCTATGGTGACATGAACGGTGGCTATAACCCGATCAAAGATCTGTACAAAACTCGCGTGTTCGAGACCTGCCGCTGGCGCAACGCCAATCATCGCGACTGGATGATGGGTCCCGAGGGTGAGGTCATACGCCCTTCGGTGATCGACAAGCCGCCAAGTGCTGAATTGCGTGAAGACCAGAAAGACAGCGACAGCCTGCCGGACTACCCCGTTCTCGATGCGATTCTTGATATTTTGGTGGATCAGGATGGCTCAATCGCCGACTGCGTTGCAGCCGGATTTGACGAGGCCGAGGCCCGGCGGGTCGAACATCTGATTTACATTAGTGAATACAAGCGCTTCCAGTCCGCGCCTGGCACACGGTTGACACCGCGGGCCTTCTGGCTGGATCGCCGCTATCCGATTGTAAATCGCTGTCGGGATAGAACGTAAGCACCGCTCTGATTGAAGAATTTACCATTGTTTCGAAAGTGCATGGTAATGCGGATTTCTGCGGCAGTTTGTTTATCCATTTCAGCCAGTTGTGCGATGAAAAGACTATGTTTCGCTTGTACGCGCGTCCTTTTTTTGCCACATTTACGACAGGGGTCTGCCTCATATGGGGCGGATGTGACGCAATCCGGTAGGTTGGCCTGCCATTTTCAGAGCCGATGACCGGGATTGTGGAACTGGGAAAAGGCATCCGTGTTTGGGATGTCAGTAAAGGTATTGGTGGTCAAATGACGAATGGATACGATAAGCCGCTTCATTCTCCGTTGCAGTTGAAGCCTATGGAATCAGCGCCGCGCAAGTTGGATGAACAGGCGCTGGATGCTGCGATTGCAGACATTATGAGCCAGGAAGAGCCGACGCCCGGCGCGGTGGCAGGCCCGGTTCCGTTGCGATCGGAATTTCCGGTGTTGCAGCCACAGGAATCGCTTGCATCAAAGTCCGATCCCAAGCTCAGCACGGTACTGCGCCAGAAATGGGCGCAACTTTCCGGGGCGGCGTAATCTGAACGCATCTGCGCGGCGTAATTCGCCGCGCATTGGCCAATTGGCCACAGGTTCCGGCAATTGCCCGGGACCAACCGTTTTCTACATTGCCAGTGAAATCGCCTTCAGGCTGGATGTCGCTCCGATGAACGAGCACCGAGCGGTTAATGCCAGGCCCCACACCGACACCCGTCGAATCTGATCTCACACTTCCCAAACACGTAGATGTTGTCGTCATAGGTGGTGGAATCATCGGGGCTTCGGCTGCCTTCGAGCTTGCTGAGCGAGGTGTTTCCGTTCTGTTGTGCGAGAAAGGCCGGATTGCGGGCGAGCAAAGCTCGCGCAATTGGGGCTGGGTGCGCCTTGGGACACGTGATCCGCGCGAGATCCCCCTGATGCAAGAGGCGCTTAGAATCTGGCAAGGGCTGGATGCGCGATTGGGACGCGCCACAGGCTATGTTCAATCAGGAATCGTGTTTGGCGCATCTGGCGCACGAGACGATGAAAACCTGACGCGATGGCTGGACCATGTTGAAGGGCTGCAAACAGGTGCTAGCATGGTATCCGGCGCTGAACTGGACTGGTTGCTGTCGGACAACAGTATGAAACTGCGCTCAGCGCTTTACATGCCGCAGGACGGGCGGGCCGAGCCGCAATGGGCGGCCCCCGCAATCGCCGAGGCGGCGCGCGACCGTGGGGCCGCGATCATGACGCAATGCGCGGTGCGAAGTGTCGATGTTGCTGCGGGCCGGATCGCAGGTGTTTTCACCGAACGCGGCCGCGTTAGGTGTAGTCAAGTCGTACTTGCAGGCGGAGCCTGGTCTCGGCTGTTTGCGGGGAACGCTGGAATCACTCTGCCACAGCTCAAAGTGCTCAATACGGTCATGCGGACCTCTCCGGTTGCAGCAGGGCCAGAGGTGTCGCTTTGGAGTGATGATTTTGCCATTCGAAAGCGCTCGGACGGGGGATACACCATAGCTTCGGGTCACGAGAATACAGTGGATATCGTTCCTGACAGTTTCCGACTCGGGTTGCAGTTTCTGCCCGCATTCCGGCAAGAGTGGCGGTCCTTAAGGTTTCGCTTTTCGAGACGCTGGATGGTCGAGGCGAATGAGGATCGAAGCTGGCTGCCGACCGATGTGACACCGTTTGAACATTGCCGAGTACTCGACCCGGAACCTTCCCAGAAAGTGTTGCGAAGGGCGTGGGCCAACGCCCGCAAGGCGTTGCCTGCGCTTGATAGTGCGGAGATCGTGCAAAGCTGGGCCGGCCTGATCGATGTGACCCCGGATGCGATCCCGGTCATCTCGAAAGTGGACGCGGTGCAGGGCCTGCATATTGCGACCGGTTTCTCTGGCCACGGTTTTGGCATCGGTCCTGCCGCCGGTCGATTAGTGGCGGACCTTGTTACGGAAAGCACGCCTTGCGTTGATCCGACCGCCTTTCGCCTGTCCCGTTTCACCGATGGGGCAAAAGTGCGGCCGGATGCTGGTTTTTAGCCTCTAACCCATCATTTGATAGCTGACCGGCACGAACCGGAACCCGTCGCCACGGGATTCGACATACCCAGCGGCTGGGAAAGGCATGTGATAGCCGATCATAGGCACTTTTTCCGCAGCCAGCATGCCCAGCACATTCCTGCGCGATTCCGTTGCAGCGGCTTTGTCCATGTCGAATCGCACTTCCCATTCAGGATGTGCAAAGGACCAGACATAGTGATTTGCAAGATCCGCCGTCAGGACCAGACGCTGACCGTTGCTTTCTAGGTGATAGACCATATGGCCCGGAGTATGCCCAAACGCTGCCATACCGGTGACGCCAGATGCGACTTCACCACCATCCCCGATAAAGGTCATCTTCTCTGCCATCGGGGTGACTTTGGCTGCAACCATATCACCCACTCGGTTGCCCGCGTCTTGCGCTGACCAAAAGTCGTATTCGGGTGCTGCTGTTACATAACGCGCATTGGCAAAAGTCGCGGCATCATTGGTTGTCATACCACCGATATGATCGGGATGCATGTGGGTAATGACCACCACATCGATCTGATCAGGCGTTACGCCGGCGTCGGCCAACGCGGCCTGAATTCCACCTTGGCCAAGCCCAGTATCGAACAAGATCATCTCGGACCCAGTATTAACCAGCGTTGGCGTGAAGAAGAACTGCGCAACATCTGGCGAGATGAAGTTGTCAGCCGATACACGGGCGAAATCTTCATCCGAGGCGCCGCCGCCGAAAATGTCTTGCGCACCATCACGAGGCAGGCTGCCATCCAACAAGGTGGTGACGGTGAAATCGCCCAGTTGAAACGATTTTGCTATTGTAGAGTTGGCTTTGGTCTCGGTACCTGCGGCCAGAACAGGCGAAGTAGCTGCCGCAAGCGGCAGAGCCGCAACCGTTCCAAGCGCCGCCCGGCGAGTCAATCTGATGGTCATGGTCGTTCTCCCTGTCAGAGCATGTTTGACAGAATTAGGTCAGTCTGGGCCTGTGGCCATACTATGGCACTGTTATATGGGCTGCGTAGTTGAACATTACGTGTTAATTTTTGTTCATGCCGCCATCTGCGAATAAAACCGTACCCACCGAGCAAAACGTTGCTGATTTTCTGGCGAGTATTCAGCCGACCCGCAAGGCGGAGGAGGCGCACGTGCTGGACAGGCTGTTTCGTGAAACCACAGGTTATGCGCCAGTAATGTGGGGCCCGTCGATCATTGGCTATGGTCGATATCATTATCGCTATGCGTCAGGGCGTGAGGGCGACTTTCTCGCAACTGGGTTCTCTCCGCGTAAGGCGGCGCATCCATCTATATCATGCCCGGGTATGCTGAATTCGGAGATATCTTATCAAGACTGGGCAAGCACAAGCTGGGTAAATCCTGCCTCTATATGAATAAGCTACCGGATATCGATCTCGACGTGCTTAGTGAACTCATCAAAGCCGGGCTCGAACGCTTAGATGGCATTTGGCCGGTTGAACCAACCTGAAAGCCTCTTCTGGACAAAAACGCGCCCATGTGAGATGAGCCGCGCCAACAGGAGACTTCCATGACCACGACCCGTTTTGCCCCGTCGCCCACCGGTTACATCCATGTGGGCAACCTGCGCACCGCCCTGATGAACTATTTGATCGCCCGCAAAGCCGGCGGTACGTTCATCTTGCGTATCGATGACACCGATCCTGAGCGGTCGAAGGAAGAATATGTCGACGCGATCAAGCAGGATCTGGAGTGGTTGGGCCTGCATTGGGACCGGGTTGAGCGACAGTCGGAGCGTCTGGACCGCTACGCCGAGGCCGCCGACAAGCTGCGCGAGATGGGCCGGTTTTATGAGGCGTTCGAAACGCCGACCGAGCTGGACCTGAAGCGCAAGAAACAGCTGAACATGGGCAAGCCGCCGGTCTATGATCGTGCGGCGTTGAATCTGTCGGATGCCGAGAAAGAAGCCCTGCGTGCCGAACGCGGCAACGGCGTCTGGCGGTTCAAGCTGAACCACGAGCGGATCGAATGGAACGATGGCATTCTGGGCGATATCTCGATTGATGCGGCCTCGGTCTCTGATCCGGTGCTGATCCGAGGAGATGGTCAGGTTCTCTACACGATTGCCTCTGTGGTCGATGACACCGAAATGGGCGTAACCGATGTCGTGCGCGGCTCGGACCATGTCACCAACACCGCAACGCAGATTCAGATCATCGAGGCCTTGGGCGGGACCTGTCCGCGTTTTGCGCACCACTCGTTGCTGACTGGCCCGCAGGGAGAGGCGTTGTCGAAACGCTTGGGCACTCTGGCCTTGCGCGATCTGCGAGAGCAGGGTGTGCAGCCAATGGCCTTACTGAGTCTGATGGCGCGTCTGGGGTCGTCAGATCCGGTTGAGCTGCGCTCGGATATGGCAGAGTTGATCGACGGCTTTGATGTTACACGCTTCGGTGCAGCCCCAACCAAGTTCGACGTGCAGGACCTGTTCCCGCTGACTGCGAAGCATCTACAATCGCTGCCGCTGACCGATGTGGCCGATGCCGTTGCTAAAGCAGGTGTACCTGCTGAACTGGCCGAGCCTTTCTGGACCATGGCGCGCGAAAACATCACCACGCTGAGCGATCTCGAGGGATGGTGGGAATTGTGTCGTGATGGGGCCGAACCCCTGATCGCTGACGAGGACCGTGAGTTCATCGCTCAGGCTGTCTCATTGCTGCCCGAAGGCCCATTCGATGGGGAAACTTGGGGCACATGGACCAAGGCCGTGAAAGAGGCCACAGGCCGCAAGGGCAAAGGCCTGTTCATGCCGCTGCGCAAAGCGCTAACGGGGATGGAGCGCGGGCCCGAAATGGCGACCTTGCTGCCGCTGTTGCAGGTGATCCGCGCTCGCGGCTGACTTCAGGGTCAGTGCTTAGAATACGAAGGAGGCAGGTAAATCACCTGCCTTTCTTTGTTCTCCGGGTCGCAAAACTTGCGCCGAAACGCGTTGCAGGCGGTCATCCACGAATTCGGTCTCTGCCTGCTTCAATTGTTGGTGACGGGGATAACTGGGCTCGGCGCGGTCGTTCAAAATCGGAGCATCCCAACCATCGGTTGTTGCAAAGAAGCGATCGGCGCCCTCTGGTCCAAAAGCCCGCAGATACCCTTGCACGACAACATCAATATAGCTGAGCAATAGGGGATGGTGATTGCTGGGCGCGGTGTGTCGATCATGCGGGACTGCGTAGACAGCGATTTCCACCTCTTGCGTCAGAGTGTGCGTGACCGACCGTGTGGCTGGAACGCGGTCATAGGCCCATTCTCTTTCATCCAACGCGGCCCAGTCGTTTTTAGGAACATGGGCGATCATACCATCGATCTCGGAATCAGCATCCGGCACAGCGGTCAAAAACGCCACCGGGCGCAGATCCGTGTGCCGCCATGCGCGTCGCCAACCTTTCAGTCGCGCTGGGCGCGGGTCGGGGAAATCATGCGTCGACAGGTTCACGAGGCTGCCATAGCCGAAGAAATAAGGGTCTGCCATGCGGGTCGCGTCCTTCTTTGACGATTGATGTATGTCAAACAGTCTTTTTACGAGACATGCAATAAAGCTTCACCTTGAGAATCGGGAGGCCCTAATGCGGATTACCAAACGGACGAATATCGCGGTGCGTGTTTTGATGTATTGCGCCGCACATCAGGAACGGCTGGTCACGAAGGCCGAGATCGCCGATGTCTGTAATATTTCAGAAAACCATCTGGCACAGGTGATCAACCAACTGAGCCAGCTAGACTATCTCAGCACACAACGCGGCCGCAATGGTGGCATGACGCTGGCGCGCCCGGCGGATCAGATCCGGGTCGGGTCCGTGTTTCGCCATGTCGAAGGCGGATTGCCGATTGCCGAGTGTTTTGCGGATGCTGACAACACCTGCCCACTGACCGATGCCTGCCGCCTCCGGTTGGCGCTGCGGGATGCGGCTGAGGTGTTTTATGCGTCGCTGGACGAAATCACGCTCGATGCGTTGGTGTGCGACAATGACCAATTGCTGAAAATATTGCAGCCTGTCGCTTGTATGCGCTGAACTCAGTCGCTGGCGCGCAGTATGCGCGCAGGGCGTACTGAAAGTGGGCGCAGGGCAAAGACCATCCCCGCGCCTAAGGTAACGCCAACACCGGCGATGACGATCCCAAGCGCGGATGGCCAGATGACCGCGAACTCTGTGTCGAATATATAAGTAGCCACGGCCCAACCGCCCAGAATTCCGGTCAGCAAAGCAACGCAACCTGCGGCTGCTCCCAAAAGGATTGCCCGCAGGGCAAAGCTGCGCAATATGCGCCCACGGTTGGCACCCAGAGTCTTGAGGATCGCTGCCTCGTACCTACGCGCCGGTTCGCCCGCTGCCGCCGCACCGATCAACACTAAAAACCCGGTCAACAGAGAAACCCCTGCGCCATATGACGTGGCTGCCGCAAGCCCTGCCAGCAGGCCTGATACCCGGTCGATGGCGTCTCTGACCCGGACTGCCGTGATGTTGGGGAATTGACCGGCCAAATCACGCAGAATGGCGGCCTCGGCCTGTTCTTCGGCATAGACGGTAGCGATGAAGCTATGCGGGGCACCAGCCAAGGCAGAGGGGTTCATCGACATGACAAAACCCATTCCTGCAGTGGAGAAATCAACTTCGCGCAGCGATGTGAGTTCAGCTGTGATATCGCGGCCCAGGATATTAACGGTCAGCTCATCGCCCAGTTTCAGGCCCATCTCGTCGGCCTCTTCTGCGGCAAAGCTGACTTGCGGTGGGCCGCTGTAGTCCTCTGGCCACCAAACCCCGTCAGTCACGCGGGCATTCCGTGGGGGGCGGGCAGAGTAGGTTACGCCCCGGTCGCCGTCCAGAACCCAGTGATCGCCTGCAATCTCGTGCGCGGGTCGCCCATTGATTTTGGTAATGATCCCACGCAGCATCGGAGCGCTTTCTACCCGACTGACGGCAGGGTCAGTGTCGAGACGTTCGCTGAACCCGGGCATCTGATCCTTCTGGATATCGACGAAGAAATACGAGGGTGCGACCTCGGGCAAGTTGCCCGAAATCGCATTGCGTAGCGTGCCGTCGATCTGCCCCACCGCCGCAAGGACCGAAAGGCCGAGCCCAAGGGACAGGACCACCGATGCTGCGCCTTCGCGTGGGTCAGAGATGGCGGACAACGCCCACCGCAGGGCTGGACGCCCTCTGGCCCAAGGAGCGCCCGCGCGGGCCAATTTGCGAATGGCAAAGGCAGAAAGGGTCAGCAAAGTGAGCGCCCCCGCCAGACCTGCGCTTGTCCAGAGAGTCAACCGGGTTGAACCGCTGAACCAAGCGGCGGCTCCGATCAGTACGGCCAGGCCAATTGCAGTCGCAATTACATAAATCAAGCGCGGGAAGCTGCTTGCCGAAGTCAGCGCATCCCGGAACAATGTTGCCGCACGCACCTCCTCGGTTCTGGCCAGAGGCCAAAGCGTAAACAGGAACGCGGTTAGCACACCATAAAGTGCGGCCTCGAACAGGGGCTGCGGATATAGCGAGAATACAGCAGGGATCGGCAGTTGGGTTTCGATAACCGGTGCCAGCAGCATTGGAAGCGCCGCGCCCAGGGTCAAACCCATGACGATACCAACGCCTGAAAGAACGGCGACCTGGATCATGTATGTCTGAAAGATTGTGGCCCGATCAGCGCCCAAAGTCCGCAATGTCGCAATGGTTTCCGTTTTCTGGGACAGATAGGCGCGCACGGCAGCCGATACGCCGATCCCCCCAACCGCCAATCCGGATAGACCAACCAGCACCAGAAACGCGCTGAGGCGCCCTACAAACTCGGATATCCCCGGTGCACCATTGCGGGCATCAGTCCAGCGCATGCCGGTTCCCTCGAAGGCCTGCCTGGCTTGCTGCGACAGCGCCTCCAACTCGGCGGTTTGCGGCAAGTTCATCCTGTATTTGGTGGAAAACAAAGTACCCGGAGCCAGCAGGCCCGATGATTGCAAATCCTCGGTTCGAACCAACGTGCGCGGTCCCAGCGAGAACCCATCTGCCGCACCATCCGGTTCGTGTTCCAGCGAGGCCATCAAAACGAACCTCTGCGTGCCGAGATCAAATTGGTCCCCAATCGCAAGGTTCAGGCGGTCAATCAGGGACGGAGCCATCACGGCGCCGGGCAGCCCATCGGCGCCCGCCAAGGCCTCGGGCAAAGAAACTGCGGGTTCCAGAGCCACCGATCCCAACAGCGGATAGGCCCCGTCCACGGCCTTCACCTGAGTTAACGCCCGTTGCGCGCCTGCGCCATCACCCGTGACGGCCATGGACCTGAAATCGACGACCTCCGACACTGCTTGCGCGGTGTCCGCCATCCAGTCACGTTCCTCATCATTTGCAAAGCGATAGGTGAACTCCAGCTGGGCATCGCCGCCTAAGAGCGACGCGCCCTCTTGTTGCAATCCGGTCTGAATGGCTTGGCGCACCATGCCAACCGCAGCAATTGCTGCAACACCCAAAGCCAGGCAAGCCAGAAACACCCGAAACCCGCGCAACCCACCGCGCAGTTCGCGCCGGGCCAGGCGACCGGCCAGACGCAGGCTCATTCGGCGGCCTCACGCTGGGATTCCTCGGCGATACGCCCATCGCGCAAGCGCACAACGCGGTCGCATTTCTGAGCCAGCGTATGGCTGTGCGTGACCAGAACCAGAGTTGCCCCGTGACGGTCCCGCAGTCCAAATAACAGATCAATGATTGCTGAACCGTTGGTTTCATCCAGATTTCCCGTTGGTTCATCTGCCAGTAATATATGCGGGCGCGGGGCCGAAGCGCGGGCCAGCGCCACACGCTGTTGCTCGCCGCCTGACAACTGCGCCGGGTAGTGATCGATACGATGTGAAAGGCCCACGGCCTCCAACTCGGCCGCGGCGCGCTGGAAAGCATCTTTGTGTCCCGCGAGTTCTAACGGGGTCGCCACGTTCTCAAGCGCGGTCATCGTCGGAATCAAGTGGAAATTCTGAAACACTACGCCCATGGCATCTCTTCTGAACCGTGCCAGCGCATCCTCGCTCATTTTCGTCAAATCTTGGCCCAATGCGGTAACGCGTCCACCAGTTGCCTGTTCTAAGCCGCCCATTAGCATCAGTAGCGAAGACTTTCCGGAACCAGAGGGACCGATCAGCCCCAGAGTTTCACCCTTGCTCACAGTCAAAGTGATGTCGTGCAGGATATCCACTCTTCCGGCATTGCCATCCAGCGATAATGCGGCATCTTGGAGGGTGAGAACGGGTGTCGTCATCGATCAGGCCATCAAGAGGGGTACAGTCCATTGGGATATGGCGCGATACAGAAGCTGCGCAAGGGT
The DNA here is from genome assembly GCF_056532915.1 of Ruegeria sp. H9. NCBI lineage: Bacteria > Pseudomonadati > Pseudomonadota > Alphaproteobacteria > Rhodobacterales > Roseobacteraceae > Ruegeria > Ruegeria sp. H9. The sequence goes on from NZ_JBQFNX010000007.1 coordinate 15,300, forward strand.
TTGATGTCAGGCGTGTTCATCTGTTGCGGATTTGCCGCGACGGCTGAGCCGGTGGTGATTGCGGCGCTCGGAGATTCCCTGACACAAGGATATGGACTTCCGCAACAAGACGGGTTTGTGCCCCAACTGCAACGCTGGTTGCAGGAGGAAGGGGCGGATATTCAGCTTATCAACGCCGGTGTTTCCGGGGATACGACCGCAGGAGGAGCCTCCCGCGTTGATTGGACTCTGACGCCAGAGGTCGATGGCATGATTGTAGCCCTCGGCGGCAATGATCTGTTACGCGGTATCGATCCGGATGTGTCGCGCGCCAATCTTGAGGCAATCCTGAACACCGCTGAAGCTGCGAATGTCGAAGTTCTGCTGATCGGCATGCAAGCCCCCGGGAACTATGGGACGGATTACAAGCAAAGTTTCGATGCCATGTATCCGGAACTGGCGCAGCAGTATGGCGCGATCTATGCGGAAAGCTTCTTTGACGGGCTCACGACCGAGGGCGATCCTGCAGCCGCGCGCCAGTTCATGCAATCTGATGGCATCCATCCAAATGCCCAAGGCGTTGCGCTGATCGTTGACGCGCTGGGACCTTTTGTACTGGCTTTAGCGGAGCGCGCTGCCGATTAGGAGGGTCCTATGCCAGGCCGGTTTTTTCTCACACGACCAATTGGCGAGATTGCTAAGTTCCTGAACGTGAAAGATAACGTAGGGCCTCAACCCCCGCGCAGGAACATTCAACCGGGTCAGGAGGTGACGGTATTGACCGGTGAAGGCTTGAAGATGATGCGTTGGGGGATGATCCCGGTCGGCAGGGTCAATGCGCGCGGACGTCCGGTGATGGAGACCATTATCAACGCTCGCTCTGAAACGGTTTTTGACAAAAGCGCATTCGAAGGTGTTGGGCGCGCAGTTATACCAGTTGATGGCTGGTACGAGTGGACCGGAGAGAAACGGCGCAAAACTGCATGGCGTATCGCAGCGAAGGATGGCATTCCGCTGTTATTTGCTGCAATTACGGATAGTTGGGAGGCCCCTGGTGGGCAGCGTGTGAATCAGGTCGCCGCAGTCACCTGCGAGCCAAATGCCGATATAAAGCCGATCCACCACCGTATGGGTGTGTTGCTGGGGTCGCAGGATGTGGATTGCTGGTTACATGGATCCGAAGAAGAGGCGCAGAAGCTGATGCGCCCATGGCCAGAAGGTCGCCTGAGGATTGAACAAGCCGACGATGTGGATTGGTCGGCGGCTTAGACCACGGTCACCACGGTTCCAATCGGCACCCGGTTGTACAGATCGATTACATGCTCATTCAGCATCCGTATGCAGCCGTTCGAGGCCGCGCGACCGATGGTTTGCGGTTGTGTGGTGCCATGGATGCGGAAATAGGTGTCGACTCCGTTTTGGAACAGATACAAAGCGCGCGCGCCCAGTGGATTATCGCTCCCTCCGGGTTGGACATAGTCGTTGTCCTTGAACCGACCATAGGCCACCGGGTCGCGTTCGATCATCTCATCGGTCGGTCGCCAGGTGGGCCATTCCTTCTTGACGTCGATAGTTGCGGTTCCTGTGAACTCCAGTCCGGCTTTGCCGACGCCGCAGCCATAGCGGATCGCTTTGCGGGGTTCGGTTATGTAATAAAGGTAGAAGGAACGGGGAACGACCAGCAGCTGACCGGGTAGGAATTGCTTTTTGACCCGCACGAATTGTGGCGTGGGATCATACTCGACCGCTTTCTTGGCGCTGACAACGCCCGGAAGCAGGCTGACGGCAGTACCGGCCAGAAATACGCGGCGTGTGAACATGGTGACATCCCTCAAATGACCAAAGAAATCATAACGCTAGTTTTGAAATGATAGCGGATTTGGTCAATCACCGGGGAGGAATAACCCGATTGTGATGTATTCCCTATGCCACACACGGGGCGCGGGCATAGCGGAGAGGGCGGGAAAAATCCCGCCCTTTGAATGGCTTAGGCCAGTTCGATATTGTCGGCGCTTTCGCGGCCGTCACGACCAGCGCGTAGCTCGTACGTGACCTTCTGGTTGTCGGCCAGACCGGTGAGGCCCGAACGCTCGACAGCCGAGATGTGTACGAAGATGTCTTTGCCGCCATCTTCAGGTGCGATAAAGCCGTAGCCTTTGGTAGTGTTGAACCATTTTACGGTGCCTGCGGGCATATCCGTTGTCTCCTGTTTAGTGCTGCCCACGTGGATGCGGCAGCCCGGCGTCGTTGTCTGTATCGATAGACTGAGCGCCGTAGAAGGAGACAGTAGGTCGAAATAGAAAAACGTAAGCCCCTTGGATATGGCATCGGTCAGACGGTGTGGCAAGGGCGGATTGTATGGATTGTACAAGGGTTTGAGGCGGAATCGTCCGTCTTGTACAAAAATCCGCCGATGGTTTTGGTTATTAGTTGGCAGAGCTTTGATAAGGTCCGGTTATTTATCTGGCGCGTCGGAGTGGCATTCAGAATCCGTTAACCCTCGTCATGATCAAGTTGCAGCATGAGCGATTATCGACGCGTCCGCATTCCCGGAGCCAAGTATTTTTTCACCGTGTCTTTGGCCGACCGGTCGTCGGATTTATTGGTGCGAGAGGTGGCGCATTTGCGGGCCGCCTTTGCGGTGACCCAGAGGGAGCGGCCGTTCTGGTGCGATGCGATTGTAGTGTTGCCGGATCACCTGCACGCGGTTTGGACCTTGCCTCCGGGGGAGGCGGATTATTCGACGCGGTGGGGTGCGATTAAGGCGCGGTTTACCATGCGTGTGAATGCGGCGAGTCGTAGGCCGGGCTTCAGCCCGGCATCCGCAGACCTACCCGTTGTGAAATCTGGCAGATATGCCGGGCTGAAGCCCGGCCTACGGGCCAACAAACGCGAAGCGCCGATTTGGCAGCGCCGGTTTTGGGAGCACACCATTCGGGACGAACAGGATTACCGCAATCATATGGCGTATTGTTGGGGGAATCCGGTGAAGCACGGGTTGGTTGAGCGCCCGACCGATTGGCCGTATTCGTCAATCCATCGCGATATTCGTGCGGGTCGGGTTGATCCAGAGTGGAGTGGTGTGGTCACCGAGGGATCGTTCGGAGAGCCGTAGGATGGGGTTTCACCCCATCATTTGAGAGGTTGGAGTTTGCAAGTGGTTTGGTGCGCGGGAACAGATCGTGCATGCGTTCGGGTAGGGTCGTTGAGTGAGTGATGGGGTGAAACCCCATCCTACGCTAGCTGCATAGGTCAGGCCGACCCGGAACAGGTGATCGAGGGTACGTTTCGATAGCCGAAGGATAGAAATCCGCATTTTGTAGGCCGGGCTTCAGCCCGGCATCCACCATGAACCTTGGATTAACTGGTTTGATCCCATTCAATAGTGGATATTGTTGAAGTCGCAGGTGTTATGCGGAGTGCCGGGCTGAAGCCCGGCCTACTTTCTACTTCAAAGCAAACACTCGGACACATACGAATTCAAACGCTTAAGCCCATTGCCAGAACTTTCAATGGCGACAGTGCAAGAGAACACCAATACATTCTTTGACGAATACCGAACGGGCACGATCACATAGCGGTTTAAACCTTCTTCGTGGCTCATGTTTGAAATGAAGAAAACGCCGACAATTCCGTGCGCGCCGTCATCGTCGACAAAACTGCTGTTAGCGATCACGTCATCAAAAAAGCGTTTTTGTTCAAATCTGACAGTGGAGAACCACGATTTGTCATGGAAATCCCCGACCTGCCTAAACATTCCTTGCGCGCCATACCCAGGTGAATAGCGCTCATCATATCCAAGCTCGAATTCTACAATCTCCGGAAATTCTTTAGAGTAATAGACAGCTTCGGGATGGTCGCACATATCATGATCCACGATCAGGTCGAGAACCACCAGAGACCATGCATTATCATTCAAGAACTGAAGAAATTCTTGCCTTTCAGCTTCGCGATTGTCGAAGTCCTCACCTACTTGTTCGGGCGAACAGGACGTAATGTGCGTGTTGAGGTAAGGTGCCGTTCTTGTGGCCCAAAAATACTCATACAAACCGATAAAAGTCGCTAGTACACCAATTGCTGCCAGCGACCATTTTGCAAAACGAAATGCAGTGTTCATAGATCCCAGATGGGAACTTAGAACACTGATTTCAAGCGGAATTCACCGCGCAAACTTCTTATGCTTCAACCGCTTAGGCTCCAGCGCGTCCGGTCCCAGACGGCGCTTTTTGTCCTCTTCGTAATCCTCGAAGTTGCCCTCGAACCACTCCACATGCGCATCGCCCTCGAAGGCCAGAATATGCGTGCAGATGCGATCAAGGAAGAAGCGGTCGTGTGAGATGACGACAGCGCAGCCGGCGAAATCGACCAGCGCGTCTTCAAGTGCGCGCAGGGTTTCGACGTCGAGGTCGTTGGTGGGTTCGTCGAGCAGCAGGACGTTGCCGCCCTCTTTCAGCAAACGCGCCATGTGGACGCGGTTGCGTTCACCGCCGGATAGCAGAGAGACCTTTTTCTGCTGGTCACCACCCTTGAAATTGAAGGAGGAGCAATAGGCACGGGAATTGACCTGCGCGTCACCCAGTTGGATGATCTCGGCTCCGCCTGTGATCGCCTCCCACACGGTGTCGTTGTCTTTCAGGTCGTCGCGGGACTGGTCAACGTAGGACAGCTCGACCGTGTCGCCCAGCGTGATGGTGCCGCTGTCGGGCTGCTCCTGACCGGTGAGCATCTTGAACAGGGTCGATTTACCGGCGCCGTTGGGGCCGATGACTCCGACGATGCCGCCGGGGGGCAGGGCGAAGTCCAACCCTTCGATCAGTTGCTTGTCGCCCATGTGTTTCGACAGGCCCTCGACCTCGATCACCTTGCCACCAAGGCGCTGGCCGTTGGGGATGACGATCTGGGCGCGGGTCAGCTTTTCGCGTTCGGACTGTTCGGCCAGTTCGTTATAGGCGTTGATCCGGGCCTTGGATTTGGCCTGACGGGCCTTTTGGCCCTGACGCATCCATTCCAGTTCGCGTTGCAGGGTCTTCTGCTTGGACTTGTCTTCGCGGGCTTCCTGCTCCAGCCGTTTGGCTTTTTGTTCCAGCCATGCGGAATAGTTCCCCTCGTACGGAATGCCGCGACCGCGGTCGAGTTCGAGGATCCAGCCGGTGATGTCATCCAGGAAATAGCGGTCGTGGGTGACGATCAGGATGGTGCCCTTGTAGTCGATCAGGTGCTGTTGCAGCCAGGCGATGGTCTCGGCGTCCAGGTGGTTGGTCGGTTCGTCGAGCAGGAGCATGTCGGGCGCTTCGAGCAGCAGTTTGCAGAGCGCCACGCGGCGTTTCTCACCGCCCGAAAGGTTGGCGATGTTTGCATCGTCTGGCGGGCAGCGCAGCGCTTCCATCGAGACATCGATCTGACTGTCGAGGTCCCACAGGTTTTCCGCGTCGATCGCGTCCTGCAGGGTGGTCATTTCCTCCATCAGCTCATCCGAGTAGTTCTCGGCGATCTCCATGGCGATTTCGTTGAAGCGGTCGACCTTGGCCTTTTTCGCGGCCACGCCCAGCATGACGTTTTCGCGGACGGTCAGCGATTCATCCAGCTGGGGTTCCTGCGGCAGATAGCCGACCTTGGCGCCTTCGGCCGCCCATGCCTCACCGGTGAAGTCCGTATCGAGGCCCGCCATGATCTTCATCAGCGTCGATTTACCCGCGCCGTTGACGCCGACGACACCGATTTTCACGCCGGGCAGGAAGCTCAGGTGGATGTTTTCAAAGCACTTTTTGCCACCGGGATAGGTCTTGGAGACACCCTGCATGTGGTAGACATATTGATAGGCAGCCATGTCGCGTCCTCTGGGTCGGGGAAATCAAGTTGGAACGCTGGATATCCGAGGCGAGCGGGCGGGGCAAGCTGGTGGTTTTGTGAATTTTCTGTGGTCGTTTGATCCGGTAGAACCAACACGACAAGGAGTGGTGGGGTTTTGGCAGAACTTGCGGAACTGATTGCCGGTTGGGCGCAACCGGGCCGGGTGACATGGATCGGTGTACGTCCTGGCCGCAGAGCGGAATTGGATGGGCGCAACGAGGTTTGGGTCTCAGCCGATGGGCTCGACGGCGACCGCAGCCGGGCGGGCAAGCGGGCGGTGACTTTGATCCAGCAGGAACATCTGGCGGCGATTGGCTCTTATCTGGGGCAAGGATCGGTTAAGCCTGAGATCCTGCGGCGCAATCTGGTGGTTTCGGGGATCAATCTGGCGGCGCTAAAGGGGCGGGAGGTGCAGGTCGGGGAGGCCGTTTTGCGCTTTACCGTGATATGCGCTCCGTGCAGTCGGATGGAGGAGGCGTTGGGCAAAGGCGGCTATTCTGCTGTGCGGGGGCATGGGGGATGGTGTGCCGAAGTAGTGCAACCGGGGCAAGTCAGGCTTGGCGATGTGGTGCAGCCGATTGATTGACAACACCTCTCAGTTCTGAACATCAGCAGAGGATGGAACGCAGTACCATTCCATATGCGGGGCCCGGGCAGGTCGTGGGGTTGTTCGGAGGGTCATTTGATCCTCCGCATCAAGGCCATGTGCATGTGACGCGTGAGGCGATGAAGGCGTTTGGGCTGGATCGGGTGTGGTGGCTGGTGTCGCCGGGCAATCCGTTGAAGGAGCGGGGGCCTGCGCCTTTGGAGCGGCGGGTTGCGGCGGCGCGGGACGTGATGCAGCATCCGCGCGTTGATGTGACGGATATTGAGGCGCTGACGGGGACGCGGGCGACGGCGGATACACTGGCGGCGCTGCGGCGGCTTTATCCGCAGGTTCGGTTTGTATGGCTGATGGGGGCCGACAATCTGGCGCAGTTTCACCGCTGGAAAGACTGGCGACAGATCATGGACAGCGTGCCTGTGGGCGTTGTGGCGCGGCCTGGGGACCGGATTTCTGCTCGGATGTCTCCGGCGGCTCGGCTTTATGCCAAGTACCGTATCGATGGGCAGGCGCGGCATTTGCTGGGGCGGGCGGAGGCTCCGGCGTGGTGTTTTGTGAACGTGCCGATGGTTGACGTCAGTTCGACCGAGTTGCGCAATCGCGGGAATTGGAGCGATGGGGTGTTGCCCGAATGACTCCACTTGGCGCATAATCTTAATCAAGTGATTGTCTGCATTTAAGCTCTGGGATTCTAATAGACCCATGGTCGATCGAATTTCGCGTCGTTTGTTTCTGGGTGGATTAGGGGCGTCTCTGGTTCCGGGCACAGGTCTGGCCGAGGCGCCTTTGGTGTCTCTGCGCCCTGTGCTGCGTGGCCCGCAACCCAGCGGGGCTGAGCGGCTGGTTAAGGCGGCGGGGCTGAGGGGCGAGGTTGTTTTTGCCGTGGCCGACGTGGAATCCGGAACGCCGCTGGAGGTGTTCGGCGAGGGCCAAAGCCTACCACCAGCCAGCGTCGCCAAGGCGCTGACCGCGCTTTATGCGCTGGATGTGCTGGGTCCGGAGTATCGGTTCGAAACGCGCTTGATCGCGGATGGACCGGTCGAGAATGGCATTCTGAAAGGCGACCTGATCCTTGCGGGTGGCGGTGATCCGCTGCTGGATACAGACGCGCTGGCCACAATGGCAGCCAATCTGCGCAAGGCCGGGATCACCGAGGTGAAGGGCGCGTTCAAGGTCTATGATGGTGCGCTGCCCTACGTCTTCAGCATTGATCCGGGGCAGCCGGATCATCTGGGCTATAGCCCGTCGATCAGCGGGATTTCCCTGAATTTCAACCGTGTGCATTTCGAGTGGAAACGCGAGGGCACCGGCTATGACGTGACCATGGATGCGCGCAGCGCAAGTTACAGGCCGTCGGTGGATATGGCATCAATGCGGGTCGAGAACCGCAGCCTGCCGATCTACACCTATCAGCCAAGCGCGCGGCAGGATCGCTGGACCGTGGCCAAAGGCGCGCTAGGCAATGGCGGGGCACGCTGGCTGCCGGTACGCAAGCCTGCGCTTTATGCCGGAGATGTGTTCCGCACGCTGGCACGCGTGAATGGGATCGTGCTGGGCCGGGTGCAGGTGACGCGGCAAGCACCGCAAGGGACCGAACTGGTGGTGCATCAGAGCGATCCGTTGGAAAGCATCCTGAAGGGGATGCTGAGATATTCGACCAATATAACCGCCGAAATGGTGGGTTTGGCGGCCACCAAGGCGCGCGGGGTTGCGCCGCAGAGCCTTGAGGACTCGGCCGCAGAAATGAACCTGTGGGCGGCAGAGCGTTTTGGCTCAGATGGGATCGCGATGGTCGATCATTCCGGACTTAGCGGTTCCTCACGTATGGCCCCCTTCAGTCTGGTCAATACGCTGGTGGCGGCGGGGCAATCAGAGGAGCTGCGGCCGTTGCTTCGGTCCTTCACGCTGGCCGACAAAAATGGGCAGCCGGTCAAGGATCATCCGATCAAGGTCGACGCAAAGACGGGGACGTTGAACTTCGTCTCGGGTCTTGGCGGTTATATGACAACGGCAGATGGGGTGGATCTGGCGTTTGCGATCTTCACCGCCGATACCGCGCACCGTGCCACGATCCCGCGTGCATCGCGCGAGCGCCCGGACGGCGCGCGGGCCTGGAACCGACGGTCCCGCAAATTGCAACGCAATCTGATTGAGCGTTGGGGTGCGCTCTACGGTAGCTAGGTTGTATGCCGCGCCCGTGCCCCGCGTTCGATAGCGGCAGCGTGCAGGCGGTCGATGCTGAGCTCGTACCGGATTTCTTCCAGCAGACGCAGTTCGGTTTCGGCCAGAGTGCCGTCAGCGGCGGCGACATCACAGGCCAGCGCGTAGGCGGTTTCGTTCAGGCGTTCGGGCAGGTTGTCACGGATCAGTCCGAACAGGGCATCCAGCCCGTCAACCTGCTCAAACAAATCAAACACGATCTGCGAGACGCGGCGGGTTCGGTCGATGTCGTAGCCTGCAAACACCGGCAGCATGTTGACCGCGCCTTCAATCTTGACCAGCTCTGCGGTTCGGATGTTCTCGTCCGAAGCGGAAATCGCCACCATGATCGCCACAAGGCAATCCTGCGGGGACATCGGATGTGGGGTTTGCTCGGTCATGGTGTCGTCCTGAATGAAACGTTTGTTGCCGCACGATAGGAGCGGGTGCAAGGAGGTTCAACTGGTAGTTTTGGGGTGCAATGAATGCGATCGATGAGGGTGGGTGATTTCGGCTGCGATGTAAACGTCCGTTGAGAGCTTACACCTGCCGTCGACCAGGCTTCTATTCTTTGCATGTGCTGCGCGTCGCGAACCAAGCGTTTCGGACTTTCACCGCCAGCATTCCAATGCAGAACTTCGCCAAGTTAATTGGCCATACGGAAACGACCAGGCACTAGCTAAGATGCGTTTCAGTTGGGCGTTTTTCTATGCCTTGCACCGCCGGTCATGCCCGATATTTAGCAAGCTCACTCCAGAATAATTCTACAGCATCCGAAGTGTTCTGTGACTTACGCGCTGCGCAGATGTTCCACGTAAGGTTCTGTGCCATAGACACGGGTTTCACCGTCTTTGCATGGATCAGATCCGCAAATGTGTCCGCCATCCCTCCCACGATGTAGTCCGGTTCTGCCAACAATCCGGTCAGGAGGTTGTAGTCGTCGCATTCGATATGCGGCTGTGCATTCACCTTTTCGACGGCTTCAGCACCGCCACCAAGTGCTTTTGTCAAAGCGGCTTTCCAGTGTTTGTGGAGATGCGGAGATGCAAAGGGAAAATCGAATATGCCTGCCATCGTTTGCGGGCCACGCTGATGAATCTTATGGTCGCGATGTGCCACAAACTGGATTTGTTGTTTCTCCATCACCATAATCTCGACGTTGTCAGCTTCGGGTGTGTAGGTCAGGTCACCGAGGAACATGTCGAACTTTCCCGCCTGCAACAAATCAAGCGGTCGTGCGTAGGCGCTTACCAGAATTCGGAAACGAAGATCAGGCGTCACTTGCCGCACTGATCGCAGGGCGGGCAGGATCAGGGTTCTCGTGGTCAGAGGCCCGCAACCGATCAGCAAAGTGCCCGGCCCGGTTTCGCGCAAAGCGGCCACGCGCGTTGCATACTGGTTCAGGTCTTCGCGCAGCGCCTGGGCGATTGGCAAGAACTCCTGCCCTGCGCGTGTCAGAGTGCTGTTGTTTCGGCTTCGATGAAACAAAACAAGCCCCGTATAGTCCTCGGCCTGCCCGACATAGCGGGACAATGATGCGTTGGACACACCCATCGCACGGGCAGCATTTTGGAAACTGCCGATTTCAGCCAATGTAAGAAAAGCGGTCAAAGAGTTTTCGTTCATCATGCCGTCAAACACATTTCAGGTTTTGCTCTTTAGATTTCACAATATGAAATTCCGGTAAAGCTCTGTTGCGACGCGAAAGTTTCGACCGCTATCCCTGATCGGACTTTCGATATTCCCTTCACCGGTATCGTCTTCTACGTTCGCAGAGGTAAAAATGTTCATTTTTCGATCTATTGTGGTTTCCGCCACGCTGGCTACAGCTTCGGTCTGTGCCCTGCCAGTTTTGGCCGAAACCGACCAGCCCAATATCCTTGTCATCATGGCCGACGATGTCGGCTGGGCCAGTCTGGGCAGCTATCATCAGGGTGTGAAAAGTATCAAAACCCCCAACCTTGACCAGCTTGCTGCGGATGGTATGCGCCTTACGGACTACTATGCACAGCCAAGCTGCACCGCAGGGCGATCTGCCTTTATCACCGGACAATTGCCAGTTCGGACGGGGATGCACACAGTCGGGCTGCCCGGAGATCCGGAAAAAGGTCTGAATGAAAAAGACCCTACTCTGGCCAACATCCTTAAATCTCTAGGCTACACCACCGGGCAATTCGGCAAAAATCACTTGGGCGATATGAACAAGTTTCTGCCAACTGTGAAAGGTTTCGATGAATATTGGGGCTGGCTCTACCACCTGAATGCGATGGAATACACCTCTGACCCCGATTGGCCCAAAGATCAGAAATTCAACGACACATTTGGCCCACGGAACATCATCCACGCCTATGCCACTGATACAATTGATGAAACCGTAGATCCACGCTGGGGGCTGGTTGGAAAGCAGCGTATAATAGACGATGGCCCAGCTCCGCCCGAACGGCAAAAAACGCTCGACGATGAGGTGACGGCCCATACTCTGGACTTCATCAACCGCGCGGTCGATAGCGACACGCCCTTCTTTGTCTGGATGGCCCCGGCCCGAGCGCATGTCTGGACACATCTGAGCCCCGAATACGAGGCAATGCTGGGCGACGGGCGCGGTTTGCAGGATGTAGTAATGAAAGAGCTTGACGACAACGTGGGCAAGGTCATGGCCCGTCTGGACGAACTTGGCATCTCGGACAACACTATTGTAGTCTTCACCTCGGATAACGGCCCCGAAACCATGACTTGGCCTGATGGTGGTACAACACCGTTCCGAGGCGAAAAAGGTACGACATGGGAAGGCGGCTTCCGCGTTCCTGCTATCATTCGCTGGCCCGGAAGAGTTTCCGCCGGGACCGTAAGCAACGGTATTTTTGCCGGTCTTGATTGGATGCCTACCCTCGTCGCCGCCGCCGGAGGACCTGACGATCTGCCTGGATCACTACTGAAGGGCTATGAGGGCTATCAGGTGCATCTGGATGGTTACAACCAACTGCCTTTCCTGACTGGCGAGGGTGAGAGCAACCGGGACGAGATTATCTACTACGAAGGTCCGGACCTGCAAGCTGTACGCCATGGTGATTGGAAAGCACATTTCACGATACAAACCGAAGGATGGGCAGGTCCAAAAGAGGAACTGAACGCGCCCCTGCTGTTCAACCTGCGCCGCGATCCCTATGAAAAGGCAGCTGAGGAATCGGGGATGTATACCCGTTGGATGGGCAACAAAATGTGGGCCTTTGGCCCTGCTGCCAAAATCGTCCAAAACCACCTGTCTACCTTCAAGGACTATCCTCCGCGGGGGTCGGACATAACCAACCAGGGCCATGTCGAAGAGCAGATATCGACCGAAGGTGGGATGTCGCAGTAGAAATCAAACCTCGGGGGGCATCACCTGTTGCCTCCCGATCTGTGTCAAGGATTTCATCGAGGGCCGCGAAAATCACGCTTCACCGCCTCTTTGCTATCGCACTGCCCTGTTCATCCCGCCGTCGGACAGTATACTCTGACCGTTGATATACCGGGCTGCATCGCTGGCGAGAAACACGCAAGCCTGCCCAATTTCTTCGAACGTTGCGGGCCGCTGAGCGGGGATTTCCCGGCGTGCCTGTTCGGACAGGTTCACGTTTTCGCAGAACCCCGGCAGCAGGTTGTTCATGCGAATGTTGTGCCGTGCATATCGGTCCCCGTAAAGCTTTGAGAAACTATGCAATGCTCCACGCAGCATGCTCATGGGATAGGGCGCACGTGGCTCGATTGTGTTCATGGATGAGATATTTACGAATGCACCGCCGCCTTGTTCGATCAGAATGGGCGTGACGATACGGGCGATCTTGACGACATTTAGCACATACATGTCCAGACTTTCGTGCCATAACTCGTCGCTGAGTTCCAATAGCGGTCCGTCAAAGTCAGGATCGAAACCGACGGTTTTGATGGCTTCAGGCACCGTTCCACCGTGACCCATATTACTGACGATTGCATCAATCCGTCCATATTTGCTCATGGTGTCGTCGACCATCGCTTGCAAATCATCGACATCTAATACAGAGCCGCGACGGCCAATGCCCTCAAGTTCCTCCGCCAATTCAACCGAGCGGTTGGAAGGAGACATAAGCGAAACCTTATAGCCGGCTTTCGCCATTTCAATGGCGCAACCCCGGCCAATTCCCTGTCCTGTACCTGTCATCAAAGCAACTTTGGTATCGGGCATGGTGTGTCCTTTCTTTGGGCGCACAGTGTGTGAGGTTTATTGATCTGTGGTCAGTGTAACTGCCGGGAACAAAGCAGACCTATCGAGTTTTTGGGACAATGCTGTTAGGTTTTCTCACATGCCGGAGAACCTTAGACATCTACGTGCCCTTCAGGCCTTTGATGAAACCGCAACCCACTCCAGCCTGTCCAAGGCAGCAGATGTTCTGAACGTCACCCACGGGGCGATCAGTCGGCAAATTAAGCTGCTGGAACTGCATCTTGGCGTAACGCTTTTTCATCGCCGCCCAAATGGGGTTGAACTGACCAGTGCCGGGGAGCTTCTGCATCAATCGACGCGCGGGGCATTTTCGGCGTTGCAACTGGGCGTGATGGAGGTGAAGCGGCTGCATCACCGCCAGTCGATTACGGTGTCGTTGTCAACATCGCTGGCGCTTAAATGGCTTGTCCCGTTGCTCAGTTCATTTCAGCAAGAACATCCGGGTATCGCGTTGCTGCTGGACACAAATGATCGATTTGCGGATTTTGATGCGTCTGAGGTCGATGTCGCCCTGCGGTTCGGGGAACCCGGTTGGGACGGGCTCTATCATGAGCAGATAAGACAAGAGGACCTGATTGTTGTAGCAGCGCCATCCCTTGTTGGTAAAGCCCGACTGCCGATGCCCGCCGAGAATGTGGCTGATCTTCCACTCTTGCATGATGCCTACAACGTCGGGTGGGAAAGCTGGGCTGCGCAGGTCGGGCTGGGCGCTGACCGGATCAATTCGCAGAGCATCAAGTACGTGGACAGCGCGGTTCTGTTGGAGGCTGCGATTGACGGGCAAGGTGTAGCGTTGGCAAGACATCTCTTGGCGGAGAGGGATTTGGAACTTGGTCGCTTGATCCGCCTCGATGAAAGCCGGGTTCCATTGGATCGGGGGCTCTACTTCGTCTGCCGCCCCGGCGATCAGGAACGGGTCACCGTGAGAATTTTCAGGAAATGGCTTATGTCGATTTAATCTTTTTTGCCTTGCTTGCAAATCCGCGAGAGCGATCAACAGACTACGTTCTTCAGAATGCCGCAATGCCCCGTGCTGCGGACACTTGTAACCAAGACCAGATATGGATTGCACGCCGTTCATGCGCATAGAGGCATGAAAATCACCACCCTTTATTGACTCATACTGCACCTGCACAATAACAGGGGCCGGTCCGGGCGCATGGGGTGTCTGGCACGTTTCCCGATGGAGTATCCAAATGTCTGACCTGCGTGAAACCGCGATGACGTCCAAGGCGTGGCCGTTTGAAGAGGCGCGGCGGTTGCTCAAACGGTATAAGCAGGGCGCTCCGGAGAAGGGATATGTGCTGTTTGAGACGGGTTATGGCCCCTCGGGTCTGCCGCATATCGGGACCTTTGGTGAGGTGGCGCGGACCACGATGGTCAAGCGCGCGTTTGAGGCGCTGTCGGATATCCCGACCAAGCTGATCTGTTTCTCTGACGATCTGGATGGGATGCGGAAAGTTCCCAGCAATGTGCCGAACCCCGAGGCGCTGCAGGATTATCTGCAATGTCCGCTGACCTCGGTGCCCGATCCGTTTGGCACGCATGACAGCTTTGGTGAACATAACAATGCCATGCTGCGCCGGTTCCTCGATACTTTCGGGTTCGAGTATGAGTTCTATTCGGCGCGCGAGTTTTACCGCTCGGGCCAGTTCGACGAGATTCTGAAGCGCGCCGTTGAGAAGTATGACGACGTGATGGCCATCATGCTGAAAAGCCTGCGGGAAGAACGTCAGCAGACCTATTCGATCTTCCTGCCGATCCATCCCGAGACCGGGCGGGTTCTGTATGTGCCGATGAAGAAAGTTTGTGCCGATACCTACACTGTCACCTTCGATGACGAGGATGGCAAGGAATGGACGCTGCCCGTGACTGGCGGCAATGTGAAGCTGCAGTGGAAGCCTGATTTTGGCGCGCGCTGGGCCGCTTTGGGTGTTGATTTCGAGATGTATGGCAAGGAACATGCCACCAACGAAAAGATCTATGACGCGATCTGCCGGGCTTTGGGAGGTCGTGCGCCTGAGCATTTCTCGTATGAACTGTTCCTCGATGAGAACGGCCAGAAGATTTCGAAGTCGTCGGGCAATGGTGTTTCGATCGATGAATGGCTGACCTATGCGCCCACCGAGTCGCTGGCCTATTTCATGTATCAAAAGCCCAAGACCGCGAAGCGGATGCATTTCGATGTGATCCCGAAGGCGTATGATGAATATCATCAACAGTTGCGGGCCTATCAGGGGCAGGACCTGAAGGCGCAGCTGAACAATCCGGTGTGGCATATCCACGGTGGGAATGTGCCTGAATCCACGCTTATGGTGCCGTTTGCGATGTTGTTGAATCTGGCGTCGGTCTCGGGGGCTGAGGATAAAGAGGCGCTGTGGGGCTTCATTCGCCGGTATGCGCCTGCGGCGACCGCCGAGACACATCCTGATCTGGATGAGGCGGCGGGCTTTGCGGTGCGTTACTTCAATGATTTCGTCAAACCGACGCGCAAGCATCGCGCGCCGACAGAGCAAGAGCGCGAGGCGCTGGAGGCGTTGAAGGCGGCGTTGGAGGCCTATGATGGGCCAGTGGAAGACGAGGCGTTGCAATCGGTGGTCTATGCGGTTGGTCGCGATCGCTTTGACCCGCTGCGCGGCTGGTTCACGGCGCTTTATGAGGTGCTGCTGGGGGCATCGCAGGGGCCTCGGTTCGGTGGGTTCATCGCGCTTTATGGCGTGCCAGAGACGATTGCTCTGATCGACAAGGCGCTGGCCGGAGAATTGGTCTGATTTGACCTGATCCCGTGTGGGGCTACCTTTGCATCAGGAGGTGGCCCCATGCGTCGACTATTGCTTGCTGTATCCCTGAGTGCCGGACTGGCATCCGGAGCTTTTGCTCAGAGTGACGAGATTGAGGCCAATATCTCGGCGCAGATTCAGGCGTTCAAGGCGGATGACTTTGCCACCGCCTTCACCTTTGCCAGCCCCAATATCCAGCGGCTGTTCGGCGATCCCGAGAATTTCGGGATCATGGTGCGCCGCGGCTATCCTATGGTCTGGCGGCCTGCGGATGTGAGGTTTCTGGAGCTGCGCGAGATTGGCGGAGCCCTGTGGCAGAAGGTCATGATCACTGATGGTGACGGACGGGTGCATCTGCTGGACTACCAGATGATCCAGCGGGAAAACGGCTGGAAGATCAACGGTGTACAGTTGCTGGGCAATTCTGACCCGGCGGCCTGAGGCAACACCACCGTCACGGTGGTAAGAGCCGCGCTTAATTCCTTTTCGATACTCAGACCCATGCGTTTGGGCTCAGGGCCCGGACGTGATCGGGTTTTGGCGCGCGTGCTTGGCGCGATTGGGAAAGGGATTTTACATGAACAAGGCAATCACCGACGGCATCGTGTTCATGCCGCCCGCCTATGCGGCTGGTCTTGGGGTCTGGTCCAGTGGCGACGGCACGCCGGGCTCTCCGACCTATGAGGGGTCGGGCACGGGGGTGTTCGTTCCGGCGGATGCGGATTTCGCAGGCTGTCTGGAGATTTATAAGACGGCAGAACCGCAGCGGCTGCGCTATATGGGGCAAACACCTTTGTTGCCGGGCTGCTATCTGCAGATCAAGGCGCGGGTGAAGGCGATCAGCGGGCCGCTTCCCGAGGTGCGGATTGCCGGCTGGGCCGGAGGAGCCGGAGATGCGCACGTGGACGGATTGGCCGAGCAGGGTCCGGCGGTGCAGCTGACCGGCTATGGCACTGTGCATGAGGTGACGGCCATCGTGGGCACAGGCCTGCGGCCCGGCGTGGACATGCCCTGGGGCAATGCGGTGCTTTATGGCCATTTTGGATTGGATATCGAAGGCACCAACGGTGCGGTGGTGCGGGTGGATGATATCGAGATCACTGATGTGACCTCGGTCTTCCTGCGCGATTTGATTGGTCTGGTCGACGTGCGCGATTTCGGCGCTGTGGGTGACGGGGTCACCGATGACTCGGCAGCGTTTGAGGCGGCGGATCAGGCAGCGAACGGGCGCAAGGTTTATATTCCGCAAGGTGAGTTCCGGCTGGAAGAGAACACTAACATGGCGTCCGAGGTCGCATTTGACGGCACCGTCACGATGCCGGTCGACAAGATGTTGCTGCTGACCAAGAATTTCGATCTGCCCACCTATATCACCGCCTTTGGTGATGAAATGCTGGCGTTTAAAAAAGCGTTTCAGGCTTTGCTGAACAGCTCGGACCATGATTCGCTGGATCTGGGCGGGCGCAAGATTGCGGTGACCGAACCCATCGATATGGCGGCGGCAGTGCCGAACCGGACAGGCTATGCCACCCGTCGCGTGGTGCGTAACGGGCAGTTTGACGTCAAAAGCAGCTCGGCCTGGGATACCGAAACCTTCACTTCGATCGCGACTTACAGCCCGTCTGATCCCGATACGCTGACCAATGTGGCCAATGTGGCCAATATCCCTGTGGGCTCGCTGGTCACCGGCAGTGGTGTTGGGCGCGAGGTTTATGTGCGGTCGAAAAACGAAAGCACGGGTGAGATCACGCTGAGCGCGCCGACCTATGATGCTGCGGGGACGCAGACCTTCACCTTCACATCGTTCAAGTACCTGCTGGATTTCAGCGGTTTCAGTGCGCTGCAGAAGTTCAACATGGAAGGGATCGAGTTCCAGTGTAACGGTCGGTGCAGCGCGATCCGGCTGTCTCCGGGCGGGAACACCTTTGTGTTGAAGGACTGTTTCATCAGCCGCCCCAAAGATCGCGGCGTCACCTCGATCGGGCGTGGATGTCAGGGGATGCTGATCGACGGCTGTCAGTTCCTGTCGACCGAGGAAAGTCTGGACGTGCCGGACCGAAGCTCAATCGCGCTGAACGCCAATGCCAACGACGTCAAGCTGCGCCACAACCGGGCCACGCGGTTCCATCATTTCGCGGTGCTAAGTGGCGACAACAATCTGGTGCTGGGCAACCACTTCTTCCAGGGCGACAACGTCGCGAACGGGGTGCGCAACGCTGGGTTGGTGATCATCGGCGGCTATAACAGTTCGTCCATCGCCGAGAACTATGTCGATAACTGTTTTATCGAATGGACCAACGAGCACGATGCCAACCCGGATTACTTCACCAGCTTCTCGTTCAGCGCGCTGAGCATCACGGATAACATCTTTTATGCCAGCGATGTTGCCCCCTGGTTCAGCTATCTGGTGATCCGCCCCCATGGCACAGGGCATTTCTTGAACGGGCTGACCGTCACCGGCAACAAGTTCCGTGTCAACAACGTGCGGATCGACCGAGTGGACCGGGTCGATACCAGTTTTGCCGATCTCGACCCGGAAAGGCACAAGAGGGTGTGTTTCGAGAACAATACGTTTCACGGCATCGATACGCCTTGCGCCAATCCATTGCGGCTGCAGCACACGCAAAGCTCACCGTCATCAGCCTGGACCGTCAGTTCGCAGGGCCAATTGCCGTTCGGGGGCAGGGCGCGCGGGTGTGATGCGGTTGTTGCCCTGGGAAGCCTCAGGACATCGTTGAATGCGGTGCGCTATACCGCGCCATATGTCGAGTTGCGACAGGGATCGGGCCAGAGCGATATCCGCCTGCGCTGGTCCGAAGGCTTGCGTGGTGCGGTTTCGACCATTCTGCGGATTGATACCTGATTGATGCGGTGGGCCGCCTGAATGTAGGCGGCCCATCTTTAATAGCTGCGCCACAATCCAAATTTGATCCCGATGTTATCATCAGCCGAATTGCGCTCGGCACCCAGAATCCAGGTGAGTCTGCCCGTCTTTGGGCGATACATCAGCGAAGGTCGCACCCTCCAGTACCATGGTCGGTCCGAAACATAAGAAGTTTCGATCTGCAGGAGCGGGTCAAACCGTCGACCCGAGGACAGACCGGCCGTGAAATCCAATTTGCGGATCACTGCCTCATGGGTGCGGTTTTCGAGCGCTGCGTCGACATTGATCCATCCGCCTCCCAATCCGGTTTGAATGCTTTTGCCGTATGAAAGTGTTGCTTTGTACATTGCCCAACTACTGTACTGGCGATGGTGCGCGCCAACGCCGAACTCGGCCGCCAGACGCCCTGCTGACCCCATGTCTGCAACCGGCACGCGTGCAAAGACCAGCGCGTGCCCATACAAATCCTGATGCTCCTCGGCATCCAGTCCGATCGTGAGTTTCGGCCGCAATCCCCACTCGGTATAAAGCGAGGTTTTGTACTTGTAGACGTCTTCCTCTTTGAAAGCGGTCACAGATAACGCGGTGAAGCTTGACCCCTTCTCGCGGAGCCACGCACCGGACCATGCCGGAGTGCACACCATAAAAAGCAGCGGAATGACGAGAACCAGACGAGCCATGGGGGCAGCATCGGCAGACATGGTTAACGGATGGTTAGTTTCTTGTTCATCTTCGAGAAAGATTTTTTGATCCAAAAACATTGTCTATGTGCAGGAAAAGGGTGGCGTTTTCAAAAGCTGTGCTAGGCTCGGGTCAGCTATAAAGGAGGAGCCTTATGCCGCAGATTTCCAAAACCAACAGCTATCAGACTGTCATCACCACCTTCGAGATGACCCCCGGAACCTGCCAGGACCTTCTTGAGGCGCTGACCGATGCTTATGCCGAGTTCATTTCGAAACAGCCGGGTTTCATTTCAGCCGGATTGCATGTGAATGATGCCCAGACGCGGATTGCCAATTATTCACAATGGGAGCGCCGCGAGGATTTCCTGGCGATGTTGCGCACACCGGAAATGCGAGAGCGGAATCGCAGGGTTAACGAGCTGTGCAAGAGCTTTGAACCCGTGATGTACGACGTCGCCGAGACATTCGGTGAGACCTGATCTGAGTCAATGCACGGCCACCACCGGTCGCGCAGTATAGCGGCACAACTACGGAGGCGCGAGCCATGTATCATAACATTCTTGTTCCCATTTCCTTTGATGCTGAACGGGACAGCTCGGCAGCGTTGAAGCTGGCAGAACTACTGTCGACGCCCGAGGCTGCGGTTACGCTGCTGCATGTGGTAGAGCACATTCCGGATTATGCGATCTCGTACATGCCTGCCGAGTATCTGTCCGAAGCCCGCAAGGCCATTCAGACCGAGCTTGATGCTCTGGCGGCGCGCGTCCCGAATGCGAAGGGGCTGGTGGTTGAAGGCCATTCCGGGCGAACGATTCTGGACTGGGCCGAAGTTAATAAGCCTGACCTGATCATCCTGGCTTCGCACCGCCCGGGGATGCAGGACCTGTTGTTGGGTTCAACAGCGACCCATGTGGTGCGCCACGCCAAATGTGCCGTGCATGTGGTGCGATAAGGTCGAGCTTTTTCCAAGCCGACCCCGATTGCGGCCATGGCTTTGCCACATACCGCGTGTAAGACCTATGGCATGACAACCGGGAAACAAACGAAAGACACCGATCCGAACCCTCGTCTTACACGGCGGCAACGGCGGGCAGACGCGTTGCGCAGGCAGGCTCTGTCTCCGGTGCGTATTCTACTGATGGTGCTGGCCTTGCCCTTAACCACAGGAATGATCGCAATCGGTGTCTACCTGCGCGTTTCAGACTACGAACGTCATGAAGCGGTGATCCATCTGGTGGCGCTGGCTGGGTGTGATGCGGTGGAGATGCTGGGTTTCGGGCCTTTTCGCGAAGGGAGGCCCGGATATCATAAGCGCAATGATCCCGATGGCGATGGTGTCGCCTGTGGCTCGTTTGCCTTGCAGAAACCACGCAATGTCGCGATGCCGGGAGATATCCAAGCCAATCCCCGGAATCTTCAGACCCCGAAACAGCGCACTGTCGGAACGGCAAAGTTTTTGAAGCCTTGAATCGGTGGGGGGCGAAATCTTGAAAAGATTTCGGGGCGCTTTCTTTTCAAGAAAGCGTTGCGTGGCTCAGGTGAGCCAACGCACGGGTGCGCGGTTGCAGAAGATTACGATCTGGCCCGAGTTTTCCGCCACTTGATAACCGCGACGATTGATTTCGGCCATAAAACGCTCCATCCCGGCAAATCGCTCTATATCGCGCGCCTTGCGACGGATTACGCCACCTTGCTGCACCGCCTTGGAGGCGAATAGATCACTGAGCCAAACCTCAGGCGAGAGGGGAGAATTACAGTTATACATCACCTATGATTTGGCGCAGCTAGGTTAATGCTGGGTAAAGAAAGTTGCGCCCGCAAAGCGGGTCTTGCCTTGTCCTGACCAGAGCGCCACAGTCGCCGCGATGACTCGTGATGAATTCAATGCCTTTTGCTCGGACCTCAAAGCCACCAGCCATGTCGTGCAGTGGGGCAACGCAGATGTCTGGAAAGTAGGCGGCAAAGTCTTTGCCATCTGTGGTTGGAACGACGGAAAGGATGCGTTTACCTTCAAGGCCACCGATCTTGCCCTTGAGGTCCTCGGAGATGAGCCAGGTATCCGCCCAGCGCCCTATCTGGCATCGCGAGGTATGAAATGGCTGCAGGTTTACGATGAACGTGGCATGAGCGACGCGTCGCTGCGAGATCATATTGTAATCTCATACGATCTGGTCGTAGCTAAGCTGACCAGAAAGGCGCGGGCAGAGCTGGGCCTTTAAGGCGGTCAGTCTTTCATGGCGTGCAGCAGCTCAAGCAGTTTTTTCCGGTCATCATCGTCGGCATAGTCTCCGCTGGCCAGCCGTTCGGCGATGCTCAGGCGCAGACGGTCATGTTGTGTGCGAACCTCTTCGCCCGCCGTTTCCGCGAGGGTCTTCATGATCACTGCCACCGCCTGCTGCCGTTTGGTGGTGGGATTGGCGATGTAGTCCACAAGGCTTTGCTGTCCGGAATCAAGGATGTTTTCGGCCAGATCACGCAGTTGATCCCCATTTGGAAGCAACTGCGTAGGGGCATTTTGCGGTGGCAGAATCTCAGGCGGGTTGCGCGGGGTTTCCGCTAGCGCATTGGTGCCGTCAACAAAGGCTTCGGTGATCATCCGCGTGATCCTGATCGCGCGCGGATCTTTAAACAAAGTCGAGGCAATAGCTACGCCGTAGTCGGTATAGACCCACGGATTGACCCGTCGGCCACCGCGGCCTTCGGGTTTTGAGATCACATTCTGTGATTGCAAATCCGCGACCTCTGCGTCGGAAAGCTGAAAGCGGTAGCCTTCGAACAGATCCTTATTGCGCGAGACGGCCTGATTGAAGGCGCTGACGGATTTCCCGTAAAACTGCGCCAGATCTTCTGCCAGAACCACGCGTACACCGCGCACCCGATGAATGGCGTTTTGGACCTCTTGAGGGCTGGGCAGGTTTTCCGGGTTCGTCATCATATCCGTTTGGAATCACAATTTGTGATTTCAAACGTGACGCAGGGCGCGCTGGGCTGCAAGTTTGAACTGCAGGTAGGTTCGATGTCTCTTGCCGAGAGGTCTGTCAGATTCGGCCAATACCCTGATGGAAATAACCTTTTTGAAAGAACAAGCTTGCCCTCTATCAAGTTGACAATCCTAATGGATTGACTGATACAAACGGAACAAGACCGGGCCGTTAGCTCAGCTGGATTAGAGCAGGGAACTTCTAATTCTCAGGTCGGGGGTTCGAGTCCTCCACGGCTCGCCATTTTTTCAGATGTTTTTCGAAACGGGGCAAGGGTACGGCCCTTATATCTGAATTCAAAGCGGTCGGTCAGACTGCACCAAGCGGGTGCATTCAGCTTTTCCCTCAGCGTTTTGGGCTGAACGTAAGGTCCAACCGCATAAACGCGCTGTTTGGATCGGCGTCATAGCCGTAGATCGGACCGCAATAGGAATATCCCAATGTTTCATATAGCTTGCGTGCTGCGTCATATTCCGAGAGATGATTTGCGCCAGTTTCCAGGACAAGTGCGGAAACGCCCTCGGCTCGGGCCAGATCGGCAAGATGGTTCATGATCACACGCGCCAATCCTCGGCCGCGCGCAGCAGTAACCACGTGCACCGATTTAACTTCGGCAGTGCCATCCGGCAGCGCCTTAAGCGCACCACAACCCAAGGGCTTACCCGCCTCATAAATAGCCCAAAAGCGAATGCCCGGCTCGCGCAGGGCATCAATGTCCAGCGTATGATTTGAGGTTTGCGGTGTCGCGTCCCAGCTATGGGCGAGATGCGCTTGAATGATCGGGCGCAGATCCTTGGCGCCGGGGTCTGCTTGGCGGATGTCGATCATTCACTGGGCCTTGTCAGTGGGTCCAGGGAGCGCGCCGGTCAGTGGCGAAATTCTCACCATAGCCGCGCGCCCGCAGGTTCGGCTTGCGCTTGTGCGGCTCGCATACCTGCGCGTCGATACCATTGTCTTTGGCATAGTCCAGCGCCTCTTCCTTGGTATCGAACTTCAGACGCACCTGCGTTTGGGTGTCATTGGACGAGGTCCAGCCCATCAGCGGATCGACCTCACGCGCAGAAGCCGGGGCGTATTCCAGAACCCATTTGCGGGTTTTGGCCATCCCCGAGGTCATCGCGTTTCGCGAAGGCTGGTAAATCCGTGCGCGCATGTCGCCTCTCCGTACTCACTTGGCTGAAGCCGTTTATGCGTCAGAGCGCGCGCCGGGACAAGATGACAATTGTCGCGGGTCGCATGGACTGCCTAATGACAGGTATTGTCATTAGTTCGGGGTAGAAAGCGCGCAGACATAAAAGGACAGCAGGATGCTTCACCAAGAACGCCACCTCGACATCAACGCCCGACCCAATGAGATTTGGGCCATCCTCCGCCGCTTTATGCATATCGATGAGTTTGCCCCGCAGGTGATATCGGTTGATGCTTTGACTGCCGGATCGGATGGTGTTGGGTCACAGCGCCGGTGTCACTTCGCGAACGGCACATCATTGGTCGAAGAGGTGATGGATTGGCAGGTTGACCGCGGCTACGCCGTGCGGTTGTCGCAGATGGCGATGCCTCTGCGCGAAGCACAGGCGGCGATTGCCATCACACCGCTGTCCGACACGCGCAGCCGTGTTATCTGGAGTATGGATTTTCGTATGAAATATGGACCGTTGGGCTGGCTAATGGGACAAACCCTGTTGAAGATGATGATGGGTCGCGTACTGG
Source organism: Ruegeria sp. H9 (assembly GCF_056532915.1). Lineage (NCBI taxonomy): Bacteria > Pseudomonadati > Pseudomonadota > Alphaproteobacteria > Rhodobacterales > Roseobacteraceae > Ruegeria > Ruegeria sp. H9. Next base: position 39,210 of record NZ_JBQFNX010000007.1, read on the forward strand.
CCGAGAACCTGTCGGCCTTGGCGGCGAAGGTTCAAACGCACCCCGACGCCCAACCCCGGACCGCTTAGCTGAAAATGAATCCAGATCAGCCCTTGCAGATGGACAAAATAAGAACAAATGTAGGGGCCTGACCCGGAGCCCGCCCATGCCTTATGCCCATTCCGACAAGACTCAACTGACCGCAGACGACGTGCGCGCGCGTCTGAAACTGGAGGGCGGCAAGGAGTTCGTCATGCACACCGAGTTCGCACCGGCTGGCGACCAGCCGACGGCGATCAAAGAGCTGGCAGGCGGTGTGAATGATGGTGAGCGAGATCAGGTCCTGCTGGGTGCGACCGGGACGGGCAAGACCTTCACCATGGCCAAGGTGATTGAAGAAACGCAGCGGCCTGCGATCATCCTGGCGCCAAATAAGACGCTGGCAGCGCAGCTGTACGGGGAATTCAAGGGCTTCTTCCCAGAGAACTCGGTCGAGTATTTCGTTTCCTATTACGACTATTACCAGCCAGAAGCCTATGTGCCGCGGTCGGACACGTACATCGAGAAAGAATCGCAGATCAACGAACAGATCGACCGGATGCGCCACTCGGCCACGCGGGCGCTGCTGGAACGCGATGACGTGATCATCGTCGCCTCGGTCTCGTGCATCTACGGTATCGGTTCGGTCGAGACCTATGGAGCGATGACACAGGATCTGAAGGTGGGTCATGAGTATGACCAGAGGCAGGTGATGGCTGATCTGGTTGCCCAACAGTACCGCCGCAACGATCAGGCTTTCCAGCGCGGGTCCTTCCGGGTGCGTGGCGATTCCCTGGAAATCTGGCCGGCCCACCTTGAGGACCGTGCTTGGAAATTCTCGTTCTTCGGCGAGGAACTGGAAACCATCACCGAGTTCGACCCGCTGACCGGCGAACGCGCGGCAACGATGGAGCAGGTGCGGGTCTATGCGAATTCGCACTACGTCACGCCGAAGCCAACGATGAATCAAGCGATCATTGGGATCAAAAAGGAACTCCGCATCCGGTTGGATCAGCTGGTCGGCGAGGGCAAGCTGCTGGAAGCTCAAAGGCTGGAACAGCGTACGAACTTCGATCTGGAAATGCTCGAGGCCACCGGCGTTTGTAACGGGATCGAGAACTACTCACGCTACCTCACGGGCCGTGCGCCGGGCGAACCGCCGCCAACCCTGTTCGAATTCATTCCGGACAACGCGATTGTCTTCGCCGACGAGTCCCATGTCAGCGTCCCGCAGATCGGCGGCATGTACCGTGGCGACTATCGGCGCAAGTTCACGCTGGCGGAACACGGGTTCCGCCTGCCATCCTGCATGGACAATCGCCCGCTGAAGTTCGAGGAATGGGACGCCATGCGCCCGCAATCCGTCTTTGTCTCGGCCACCCCGGCGAAGTGGGAGATCGAACAGACCGGCGGTGTCTTCACCGAACAAGTGATCCGCCCCACGGGTCTACTGGACCCAGAGGTTGAAATCCGCCCGGTGTCGATGCAGGTGGACGACCTGCTGGACGAGGTGCGCAAGGTGGCCGCCAACGGATTCCGCACGCTGGTGACAACGCTGACCAAACGCATGGCCGAGGACCTGACCGAATACCTGCACGAACAGGGCATCAAAGTGCGCTACATGCACTCGGACATCGACACGCTGGAACGCATCGAAATCCTGCGCGACTTGCGGCTGGGGGCATTCGACGTGCTGGTCGGGATCAATCTGCTGCGCGAAGGGCTCGACATCCCAGAATGCGGGCTGGTCGCCATTCTGGACGCGGATAAAGAGGGTTTCCTGCGCTCGGAAACCTCACTGATCCAGACCATCGGCCGCGCCGCGCGCAACGCCGATGGGCGGGTGATCATGTATGCCGACAAGATCACCGGTTCGATGGAACGCGCCCTGGGCGAAACCAACCGCCGCCGCGCCAAACAGCTTGCCTATAACGAGGAACACGGCATCACACCTGAGACAGTTAAGAAAAACGTCGAGGACGTTCTGGCCGGTCTCTACGAAGGCGACGTCGACATGAACCGAGTCACCGCCACCATCGACAAACCGATGCACGGCGCCAACCTAGAGGCCCATCTGGACGGCCTGCGCGAGCAGATGCGCAAAGCCGCCGAGAACCTGGAATTCGAAGAGGCCGCCAACATCCGGGATGAGATCAAACGACTGGAGGCGGTCGATCTGGCCGTCGCCGACGATCCCATGGCCCGCCAATGGGCAGTCGAGAAAGCCTCGGAAGACGCCGTGAAATCGCGCGGGAGGTCAACGGCTGGCAGGCCGGGGCAAAGGGGCGGAAATGTGAAGCGGCGGAAGAGGTAAAGTCTGATGCCGATTTTTTGGGGATTGAGCGAGCATGGGGTTCGGTGTGGATTCGAGGATGGCCCTCATGGTTTGATAGAGGTCTACTCGAGATCTCAGGCTACTTGGAACACTGGTATATACTGCGACGAATTTGATAGGCGAAGCTTGAATACTACTGATCCGGCTCTGATACTGAAAAACTGGAATGAGGTGATCTGCAAAAACGGAGTTACAGACATTGGCCACAGGGTGACCTCAGTCGTTATGGCAAACTTGGGTCTGAACTGCGCGTTTCCCTATATCGCACGACCTCTTCTTCAGCTTTCGATGGCGAATGCTCCAATGTACAAGTTCCCGAGTTTGCAGTCCGATGAAATAGAGAGAAAGTTAGTGGTATTTCTGGAAATGCAACTTTCCGATATTTTGGAAATTTGCCAAACGGTTTCTCCAGAAAAGGCCAATATGAAAACTACAGGCGCTCGTATCTCACGAAGCGTTATAGGTTCATGCATTCAGTTAGAAAATCTCTTGGCAACGGCTCTGAAAGCCAACTGGGAAAACTCGCCCAGAAAACTAAATACAACGCATTTGGTCAAACTAAAGCAACCGATGCGTCTCGCAGACCATTCTGTGAGCTTTACCAGGTTTGGCATCGTTTTGAGTCCATTTAAGGATTGGGATGATAGTTCGCCGTCGGCAAGCCTACCTTGGTTCAACCGTTACAACAAAGCCAAACACAGTGCTTATAACCTTACTTGCCAGCCAACTTTAGAGGACGCTTTCTCGGCGTTTTCAGCCGTATTCATAGCCTGCAGCAGTGCCTTCGGCTGGGTCAGAAGTCTAATGTCTGGTTCGACAATGCTCGGAGAGAACATTGAACTAGAGGAGAGACCAAATTGGGAGCCACTAGATTGTGTATTGACCACGACAAATGCCGTTGGTCGAACGTTTTTTTGCGAACAGAAGTACTTTAGTTGAAATCTACTCCAATTGCTCCTCGATCAAAAACGAGGCTAGGATGGCTGCTTGAACCCATTGTTTTTGTCACCATCCATGGGTGAAACGCCATCCTACACCCTGCATAAAAGAAAGGGCGGGAAAACCCGCCCCACATTTCACTCCTTATCCCAAACGGCAACCACATCATACCCAACCGGTGTTGGCGGGCCTTCCAGATATTCCGCAAACTGACCCCAGATTTCGGCCACTTTGGGCGCATTCGCGTTCGAGGTCTCCTCGCTTTCCACAACCGAGATCACAAAGCCTGTGCCATCCTCGTTCATCGCATTGGTGAAACTGTGCATGCCTGGCATGCCCATGATTTCGGATTTCAAAGTGTTCAGAAAGCGTAGGATGGGTGCTCGCACCCATCTCACCCGTGACTATACAACAACCGATAAAACCCTCTCAGATCACGGTGCCAACGTCTTAGAAGTCAAACAGCTCATCCAGAAAGCCGCCGCGTTTCTTCTTTTTACGGTATCCGTGATCAGATCGGTCATCAAAACCCCGCTGCGGCGGTGGCGGCGGCGTATGGTCGGCAGAGCGATCGATGATTTTGTCCAGTTCTCCACGGTCCAGCCACACGCCACGACATTGCGGACAATAATCAATCTCGACCCCGCTCCGCTCGGTGATTACCAGCTGAGTTCCATCAATCGGACATTGCATCAGACGCTCTCCTTTTTCTGTCCTGAACAGATGGGAGCGCGCGCAGGGATTTTCACCCCACTGCGACCGCACGTCCCGCTATGGGCAAAGCTATAGGGCAGAGTTGGCCCGGTCCCGCGCTGCCCCCTTCAGCATTGGAATTCACAAATTGAGGTTCCAAATGGCTGCCATGATGAACCCTAAGAAATTTCTCAGCAGCTGATGGGCGCATAGACCCATTGTCTCTGTCTTCGAGCCCTCAATGCTGGGTTGGATACTCCCCAAAACGCGATGGAAATGTGCTTAGGGCTCACCTCAAAACGCAGGCGAAACCCAAACGTGAATTGGTCTAACGAGATGCGTGCAACGAGACCGCAGAACGACCCGAGTTTGGACAAAATTCCGCCCAAAATCGTCAATAGCCGCCGCAGTGCAACAGATCGAATACAGATTGGAAATCAATGAAAAAGGCAGCTCTGCTTCTTACCCTATTGCCTGCAGCCGCATTCGCCGAGGAACGGGTGTTTGAATGTGAGGCACCGGATGCGGAACACCCGGAAATGGCCGCTCGGCTTGTGAAGTATGATGGCCAGCAGAAGGGCCACATCACGATCGGGGATATCGACAAGGATGTGGATGTGTTTCCCGGTCTCGACACCCTGACCTATCTGTATGTCGGTGAGGATTACACGCTGAATTATAACGTTCACCCTGAGAAGGGCACGTTTGATTACTCTGCCTCTGGCAGCAAGTCAGGATGGGGCAAGGGAACGTGCGTAGAGACCACGGGCCAATAATGGCGTTCGAATAGAATGATTTAAGGCGCGGTCGGGACGGCAGTCTGGTCGCGCCTTTGCTTTTGTTGCGAGGTCGAGTTCGCCCTGTCGATCCGCGCATTTGCAACGTAATTACGAACCCAGACGGAACTTTGTCGGTGTCATTCCGGTCTGGCCCCTGAAAAAGCGTGTGAAATGGGATTTGTCGGAGTAGCCGAGCATCAGACCGATCTCAGCTATTGTCATTTTGTCTTCTCCGAGGTGTTCCTTGGCGACATCGACACGCAGCCGTTTGATTTCGCGGGGCAGCGTTGTGCCTTGCTGCTGAAGCGCCTTAAGAAACCGTTCCGGCTGTATTCCCAACAATCCAGCCACCACCTCTGGTCCCAAATCGGTTTCATCCAGCTTATCGCGCAAAACAGATCGCAAAGCAGCTACTACGGTTACTTCTTCATCTTGTCGCGGTGAGGCGATGGGCTTGGCAGAGCCCTCAGAGACATGGTGCAAAAACAACCATTCTACAGGGAAACTAATCTGCATTCCGGGATCGGTCCCAAGGCCGACCTCGATCCCCTTGTAGTCGATAGGCAGACCGTTGATGTATCTGCTTTCCCATCGCACACGCGAAGAATCCCAGGCATCCCCGACGACGGTCTGCAATAGGCGTACATAGATTGCGGCACCAAAACCGGTCACCTGAATCGGCGGCACAGTAGGCTCTTGTTGCCTTTCGATTCGATAAGTCGCTTTGTCTGCTTCAACGACAAGGCTATGTCGCACAGAATTGGATTCCTGCGGTACAAGGCCGACGAAACGGGTAAAGAACTCGAACAGCGTCTTTGTCGATTGCAGGGCCTGAGCGAACGGAGGCCACTCTTGCAGGTCAAACGTCTCCCCTACTTTCAGTCCAAGGTATCGATCTCCTGACACTTCTGAGAAGGCATTTACCAAACCGTAGACCAACTCTGAGTGCACGAACACGGCTGGGTCAGACAAAAGTTCAGCTTTCAGGCCGACCTGATCCAATGCTGGTTGCGGATTGATCTTACGTTCGGTGAGATATTGCAGGAACGGAGCAGCTAAGGAGAGGCGAATAAAGCCCTCGCTATGCTCTTGAGAGGTGGAGTTGAAAGGCAAGCTCGTCACCCTTGTCTGGATTAGTTTTAAGAAGTGGCCATTTTTTCAATCACTTTCGAACATCCTAATTCGAAAGTGGCAACCGAGCCAAGATTTTCCGGACTACAGTTTGCAAAACACGAATATGAAGGGAGTGCTTATGTCCGGTCTACGAATGTCCCTTTGCTCGACGGTAATTGTCGCTGCAGGTCTATCTTTTTCAACGTCCGCGCAGGCTCAGGATCAAGAAGAACCTCAAACGCTGTTTACCAATGTGCATGTCTTCGATGGCGTGAATGAACAGCGTATCGAGAATGCCAGCGTATTGGTCGAGGGTAATCTGATTAAGGCCGTATCAACCGATGCGATCGATGCCCCCAATGCTACGGTCATTGACGGAGAGGGACGGACACTGACCCCCGGGTTTATTGAACTGCACGCGCACCTCATGCTGATGGGGCCTACGTTACCTGCGATGGAGGCCAACACAACGTGGGAGGACTTTGCCATACACGGTGCACGGATGGCCGAGATGTATTTGATGCAGGGCTTCACCACAGTCAGGGATGCGGGTGGCGCCAATGGCGGGTTACGTCGCGCAATTGACGCAGGCCAAATTGACGGCCCGCGTTACTTTCCATCTGGTGCATTTATCGGAACGCGAGGTGGTCACGCTGACTTCGCGAATTTCACCGCACCGCCCGGGTCTGAAACAAACATGAGCAGGCTGAACTTGGCGCAGGAAATTAGCGGTGTTGATGACGTTTACAAGTTCGCACGCAACAATTTCCGCATGGGCGCGACGCAGTTGAAGTTCATGCAATCTGGTGGCGTCGTATCGGCCTTCGATCCGTGGCAGTTGCTGGCTGGATCGCCTGAGGAAATCAAAGCTGCGGTACAGGTGGCAAACGAGTATGGCAGCTATGTCATGGCGCATTCCTATCGGAAGGAAGCAATCCTGAGCGCGCTAGATGCGGGTGTGATGTCGATCGAACATGGCTTCTCGTTTGACTGTGAAATTGCCCAAGTCATGAACGAAAAAGGGGCATACATTACCACCAACCTGACGGCCTTCGATCCCGGATTGCTCGATATCCCGGCAGTGGCAAACGTCCCGTCGAGCCTTGCTAAGGCAAAGTCCGCCTCGGCTACATTTGCAGGCTACATCGACAATATGAAGGAATGCCCGGTGAAGCGAGGGTTCCAGACCGACTGTGTTGGTTCGGTCGAGGCATGCAATATCCAGATTGCCTACGAGAAGCACCTGAACAATGAGTTTTTTGGACCCTACACGTCGATGGTGACGCTGACATCGACGGGTGGTGAGGTGGTCGCTTTGTCAGGTGACTTTATGAACCCGTATACCGCCGGAAAACTGGGCGTTATCGAGGAAGGAGCTTATGCGGATATCCTGCTCATCGATGGTAACCCACTTGAAGACTTCACGGTTGTTGGCACGGGTGATCAATGGTTCGGTGCCGACCCGAGGCCTGAAAGCCCAGATACGATCCGCCTGATCATGAAGGACGGCGTCATCTACAAAAACACGCTGGATTGACCTGTCTGAACAGCCGGAGAGTATTTATGCGACATTGCTTCCGCTCCATAGTATTCGCAGGGTTGGTTTGGTGTGCTCATCCTGTCATGGCGACGCCAGGAACCGCGTTAGACTGGTCTGACCTGCCTGACCCGTCCGCGCAGGTCTTTGAAGACCCCTATCGCGAACTTAGCGCTGAACAGTTCGACGATGTTCTTTACGTCGTAAGGCTGCGCGGCAGATTGCAGCGGGAATCTGGTAGCAATGAAGAAAGGCAGAAATGGCAAGAGCTTCTGACCGAGACTGAGGATGCCTTGGCGGCAGATGGTATTGATGTCGACTGGCTGCTGGATCAGCGAGAGGTCGTAACGGAACGTCGAAGAAAAGCCGGTACAAATGGAAATCCGCAATTCGACGGTCAAACAATCACCCTCGTGGGCTTTGCCATTCCCGCCCCGAGCGATCCGGATGGGCGACCTGTCGCCTATCTGGTGCCGGAACGCGGGATGTGCAGTCACATGCCTCCACCTCCGCCCAACCAAATGATCCGTGTACGGCTGAACGGCGACTGGACGCCCAGCTATTTCCACGAACCCGTTCGGCTGACGGGCACTTTGACCATCAATCCTTCTGTTCAGAACATGATGGTTGTGGACGGCCTTATGCCTATGAATGCGACGTTCCAGTTGGAGACGGAACGTGTCGAAACTCTGGAGACTGAAGCAGACAGGCTTGAATGGAGGCAGCGCGCCGCCGATCGCATCCGGGCGGCGGGAGCTCGCAAGACCAGCGGGGCAAAGACGTCTGAATGATAAGACTTCTGTTTGCCGCATTGAGTATTGCCTTTGCTGGCGCAGCGTCGGCCCAAGGACTATCCGGACCATCTTCAGTTGAAGCTGATCTAGAGCCCGGCGATGGGCTAACCGATCCGCAATACCGTACCGATTTTCCACGCAATATCGCACCAGGTTGGTTTCAGTGGAAAGACCGACTGGCAGAGGACGGTTTTCGCTTCAATATTGACTACTTGGCATTGGGCCAATCCACGAATGCTGATCTTGGAACCGGCGAAGCGGCAAGCGGAATTGCGCGTTTTTACGGTAGTTGGCAGGCAACTGAACGCGGCTCTTTGACATTCAAGATCGAAGATCGGCACAGTTACACTGATGTTGCCCCACAGTTTCTTGGGCTGGATGGCGGAGCACTTTCGATCACTGGGACAGCCTTCAACGATAATGGTTTGCTGCTGACCAATCTATTCTGGACGCAAAGGGCCGAGAACGGCGCGTGGACGCTGCAAGTCGGGCAGATTGATGTAACGGACTTTGTGGACATTTATGGGTTGGTCAGCCCATACAGCGGTTTCCAGAACCTGTCTTTCAATACCAATCCGACTATTAACACACCCAATCAAGGCCTTGGCATTGCCGGTGGGGTAAAGCTGAGCGAAAACTTCTACGCTGTTGCGAGCATCTCAGACGCAAACGCCGACCCGTCTGATCCAAACTTTGATGTGTTTAGCGATGGCAATCTCTTCAAGTCACTCGAGCTTGGTTACACCTCCGGCTTTGATCGCATCTACTTTGACAATATCCATTTGACCCTTTGGCATGCGGATGCAGCCGACGATGGTAGCCGCCCTGAAGATTATGGGGCTGCCTTCTCAGCGGCTTGGTTTGTTGGCAATAAATGGATGCCATTCTTCAGGGCAGGGGCCTCAAAAGGGACAGCGGCGCTTTATGATCGGTCCGTTTCTGCGGGTCTGGGATATTACGGTCGCAATACCGATCTGGCCGGGCTGGGACTGAACTGGGCCGAGGCAAGGGGCATAGACGGTGATCAGTTCACGCTCGAAGCATTCTATCGTTTTTCAATATCACCCGGGCTGCAGATCACGCCATCACTGCAGTTCATTTCTGACCCGCTGCTGAACCCCACGCAGGATAGCATTATGCTGTTCGGTCTAAGAACTCGGATCGTTTTCTGAGATGGTTCGAGAGTGACAACCAAAAAGCAAAGTAGATTGGGAGGTTCGGACATGAAGACCTTGTTAGCCCTAGGTGCCATAGCGATTGCTATTGGGGGCGCATTGAACGCCAGCGAGGAAAGCAAGACTTGGGAAGCGTCAGATGAGGCGAAGCAATTTGTGCAGGACGCAATTGTCCTTGGCATGTTGGCCAGCCCCCACGGCACCGGCTGGACCGAAGACGAGCAGCTTCACACATACTTTGAGCGTGCTCGCGAGAACGGTATCACAGGGCACGAAATGACGCTGGCTGCTGCAGATATGTCTTTCGAAACCTTTCTGGATCAGCATTACCACTTCCGTGCGGCCATGGCGCAGCAACCGGAAAACTACCTGATTGTGAATGAAACCCGCGATATCGAAGCTGCCCATTTACAAGGCAAAACGGCGGTCATCTGGAACAGCCAAACGGCCACGATCCTTGACGGCGACCTTAAGAAGATGGCGGTGCTCAAGGATATGGGGATCAAGAGTATGATCCTGGCCTACAATGACATCTTCCGCACAGGTTCAGGACAATTGGCGGCCTACAACGGGCGCGATATTGGTCTGACCCCTTGGGGGAAGTCGGTCATCGATGAAATGGTGAGGTTCGGTATCCTGCTGGACCTGAGCCATACTGGCTCAAAAACGGCCAATGACGCAATGGACTACATGGATGAGACCTATCCCGGTGTGCCTTTTGTTTACACGCACTCTGTCCCTGCTGGTCTTTACGCGAATGAACCGAATGCGACGCTGCGCGGGTGTTATCGTGCCATTCCCGACGACGAGGCGCTGCGCGCGGCCAAATCGGGCGGCTACATTTCTCCGACCTTCACTGAATGGATGATGGACGGCGTCTGGCCTGAAGATATCTCACCCAAGCAGGCCGCTGACATGATCGACTATTACGTCCGACTTGTAGGAGTTGACCATGTCGGAATCGCAACGGATGACATGTTCTCACTTGAACTCGTCGTGCAGTGGGCGACTGACAATGCGAGTATGTACGATGATGGCGGCTACATGATCGACGCGTTCAACAAAGGGGCTACCGGCAACGGCGAACTCGCCAAAATCCTTGCGGCGATAACCGATGACCTTTGGGCGCGGGGCTATTCAAACGAGGACCTTGCAAAGATCTATGGCGGCAACAAAATGCGGGTTTATGCGCAAGTTTGGGAAGGCAAACCACCCGAGCAATTCATGAAAGAATACCCTGAGCGTTTGCGTCTGAGGCAAGAACTTCGTGATGGATTCTATTCGCGGTAACCGTATGGAGCTTGCCTCTACCCTCCCAAAAAATGTGCCTTAAATTCTCGTCCGGTCCCAAAGCGGACGTTTTTACGATCGGTTGCGAATGACCGAGTTTAGCTCTTAGCGGACGGTCGCATGAACGGATTAGCCTAATGTTGCGGCGACCTGAACTGCCGGGCTTTTACAGCAACGACGTAGGTATTTGGTATATTTCACCCCCCGGGAGTATACCAAATTGGCGAAGTGTAAGCGCGTTCTTGTGTTGAGGTCGGCACTTCAGCAGGCAATTCGTCTCCGAACCGAACGGCATCGTAAATTGTCCACCTCGGTGTGGGAATTTCCAGGACGCGGGCGTAGTAGAAAGCCCGCACAGAAGGATCGAATTCAGGGTCCGTCCAAACAGTGATCAGTTCCGGGGATCCTATCGAATTGGTAAACGTACCCGTTGCAACATCCACGGTATTCCCCACCGCCGGTAGGTTGCCGTCCGCATCAGGTTCGCGGTCTCCCGACCATGCCACGTCATAAACCCGCTCTTCAGTGTCGCCGTTGGCATTTAACCAGCCTTTCACAATCTGAATACGGTCGAGATTGCCGGAAAACGGGTCTTTCAGGGCAGCGACCAGGAATGTCGGGGAGTCCGCGCCTTCTGTAGCGGTTGCGAGGTCCCCACCCATCGGAACGCCTTTTTCATATCCGACGTCGGCGGGCAAACGAGATTTTGCATCAGCTTCAGTAAAGTCCCAGCCACCAAAGAAGCGAACCGCGATGCGACTACCAGTCGTCCCATATACTTCTTTCCTCTCCATGGCATCGAATATCGCTTCGCGCGTGTTATCTTCTGCCCAGACTGCAGCGTAACCTGAGGCTGCCATTTCCCACCCAAGAATCCTTGTCGTATCGAACTCGCCAACGACATGCTGCCAACGGCCAGGTTCCGGTTCGACACCGGAGTGTTTGCCAAAGAAATTGTCTTCTTCCGCCGTTGCCAAAGCCGTATGGCTGTCGGTCGAGCCCACTACTCCGAACTTGTATGGATTGGTGCCGAGTTGAGCCTCTAGTTTAAGACCATTCTTCAAAGCCTCACGCGCGTATTCGTACTGAAGCATCCAGTCTTCTTTGGGTGTCGGACCCAGATTTGACTTATCCCAGGTTTCATAGTCCGCGAACTCATCATTCGGGCTGAGAAACGGGTGGGTTTCTCCATCGCCCTTGATCTGGGTGATCTCATACATCGGCTCCCACTTGGCGCGCCGCTCTGCGTAATCTTCTGTCAATGGTTCACCCGTTTCAGGGTTGGTCTCGACAGGAAACATCAGGCCATTGGAGACGTTACCGTTGTGGGCAAGGGCCAGCACACGGCCGCCGGTCTCTAGTTCATAAGTTTCCATCCAGTCCCACAAACGTTCGGGATTAAAAGTTTCTGCGGTTGTGAATGGCAGCATCTGCCGTGCGCGAATGGCATCATCTCGGTAGATCACGTTGCGGTGGAGGTTGTTGCCTCCTTCTGTGGACGTCCATTCGTACCCGATGAACGCAGTGAATGTGCCGGGGGCGTTGTGATGATCTGCAGTTTGCGTGAACTCGTCCCATACGGATTGTACGAACCTGCGATCTGAAACAGCCTCGGGAAGAGCGTCTCCGGTGATGCCCGCAAAGGTTTCAATAACTTCCATTGTTGCACCAAGCGCAACGTCCCCACCAGCGTTTAGGCGCTCGTTCCAGTCTCGAAGCGTTGGGTCTCGCATCAGAGTGGAGTTCCCTGCTACGATTTCATTCATGGCGCCCATGGCATCAGAGTGATCGGAAACGACTAGCCAGTCGAGCGGGCGCGACAACTGCACACGGAGGCCATGCGAGGTGGTGACTTCCTCACCACGTGCAAACCTATAGGCATCGTCGGGGCTCAGAATGACGCCAAATCCCCGCGCATCGAGCGAATTTGACGTGTGCAGGTGAGTGTCACCCCACAGAGGTCGTGTAGGAAAGTTTCGACCTGCATAAGGTGAGAAATCAGCAGGCGCGGGTTCACGCATATCATCAACTGATATGGTCATCTCTCCAACTTGCCCACCTTGAGCGGCCTCTTGAGCATGTGAAGAGCTTGTTATGAATGCTGCGGAAACTATTGCTGTTGATGTCGTCAGAAAAAACTTCATTTGAACCTCCCAGCCGAGCTGAATGCCAGCCCATGGCAACATCTGAGCCGGCTGTTCGTCAAGGAAAACAACAGTTTTTCTTAGTTTTGCACAAGGACCCCGGGCGAAGTTCGACCAAAATCGGATCGCAGCTTCGCCCAATTCTTTAACGCTCAGCCGTTGTGAGAAAATACCGCAACGAGTGGGTGTTCTTGACGAGTGGTGGCCTGGATCGTCAGACTTGAACCTGTGATCTTGATTGGAGGCGTTGTTATGAAATGGTTGTCGCGAACATTCCTACTGGCCTTATCCCTTCAATTTGCCACGGGAGCTTCAGCTCAAGATAAACCAAACATCGTATTCATATTTCTAGATAATTTTGGTTGGGGTGAACCCGGGTTCAATGGAGGTGGCATAATCCGAGGTACAGCGACCCCCGAGATGGATGCCCTCGCCGCGGAGGGACTGCGACTCACGAACTTCAACGTGGAAAGCCAGTGCACGCCGTCCCGCGCAGCGACCATGACGGGACGATATGGCATCCGGAGCGGCAACCACACGGTCCCACTAGGCGGCGGTGTCTACGGCCTAACTCAGTGGGAAATCACGATGGCCGAGATGCTAAAGGATGTGGGATACAACACGGCCATGTACGGCAAGTGGCACCTTGGCTGGACCGAAGGACGATATCCAACGAATCAAGGATTCGACGAATTTTTCGGAGTTGAGACCACTGACGTTACAGTCTGGCGCACGCTTCCGGGATTTGCTGAAGCCAACTTGGAAGAGCCTGTTGTGATGCAGGGTGTTGCAGGTGAGCCAGCAACCATCGCGCGGGACTACGATCTCGACTATCGCGGCGAGATAGACGGCGACCTGACGAAAAAGGCTATCGAGTTTATCAAAGCGAAGAGTGCCGAAGAAGCGCCGTTTTTTATCTATCTTGCCTATACTCAGACTCACTATCCAAATATCGCGTCCGAGGAATTTGATGGCGCCACCGGTAATGGTGTTTGGGCCGATATTCTGCTTCAAACAGATACCTATGTCGGGCGCATCGTGGATGCGATCGAGGCGGCAGGTGTTTCCGACGACACTGTGGTGATATTTACTGCTGACAATGGCCCCGAAGCTCTTCCGGTTGGAAACGCAAATGTCTCGCCCATGCCAGCGGTACATGGCACCGCCGGGCCCTGGCGTGGCACTCTGTTCACGAGCCTCGAAGGAAGCATGCGCGTGCCTTTTGCGATCAAGTGGCCGGGTAAGATTCCCGCGGGCTCAGCAAGCAACGATGTTGTCCATTCGATGGACCTCTATCCGACACTTGCGGCATTCGCAGGCGGCAAGGTGCCTGATGACAGGGCCTTTGATGGCATCGACCAGTCGAAGTTCTTTCTTGGTGTCCAGCCAAATTCAAACCGAGAAGGCGTGATCGTTTACATGGGAGAGCAAATATTCGGCGTAAAATGGAAGGATTGGAAAGTTCTTTTCAAAGAGAATACGACGGCTTTTGGCGCAACGGAGTCTTTCGACACACCAAGGGTCTACAATCTATTGAACGATCCACACGAGCGCGAAAGTGTACTTTTCCCTTACACGTGGGCGGTCGAAAAGGCGCTTCCGCAGCTGCAAGAGCACATCGCTACCTTCGAGGAATACCCTCCGATTCCACCGGGAACGCCCGATCCCTACGAACCACCCAAAAACTGAACGGCGTCTTTGTCTGCACACTCGCCTTTAGTCGTCATTAGGTCTAACGACCTTTTTTTGCAGTTCGCGACTTGCTGCAAGAGCGAAGCCCTAAACGGCGATCAAGGTCCGCTCAGGGCTTTCACCACCAGTCCAAGCGCACCACAGTGAATGGCCGTAGCGAGTCCATACTTTCGACTGCCGCAATCCAACCGAATGGCCGCAAACAGTGCTTCAAGGTGGTGAGCGATACCAGCTCTCAATTCAGAATGTCGGTGATTGCCCCTATCAGGTTCAGCACTTCATGTGTTTCACGGTTTACTTCGTAAACATAATCTCCGGCACGCACGTAATATCCGTTGCGCCGTAGTCCCCAACGGCTGGGATCATCAATGCGGACATACCCATCATAGATGTAATCGCCACGTCGATATTTCTTTGCCTGTCCAGGCGGTACGCACGGGATTGCCTTTTTTGCCAAGCCCGGCGGACAATGTCCGGATTTGGATTTCACATGGATCGGCGAGGTGGCGCCGGTTCCGCTAACGTGCCCCGTGCTAAGGCTCCACAAGCTGACACTGGCGTTCGCAAATGACGCGCCTTGCACGGTAAGTGCCACCGCTAGAATCCCAACAATCTTTTTCATTCCCAGCGCCTTTTTCAGCTTCTTAGCCTAGATATGATCTTGAATGGGCCTTAGCGAGTTCATAAGCGAAGAGTCGCTTTCCGATGCAGCAGTTTGTTCACGAGCTGAAATCATCGGCTGCGATTGTCATCGCAAATTCAACTAAAGCATCAAAACGGGATGTTCTTCCTCCATCTGGTCGCCCGCCTATTCGTTTGTCTTTATTTCGCGAACAACATTAACTGAACGTGAACAATGTATTCTCAGAGTGTTCAAACAGTCTCAGGCATAGTGACGGTGTTGGATCAATAGGGACGTTGTTCCGTTTGATCGCTGACAAGGGGAAACGCATGATCAAGTCTGCCTTTGTGACTGAAGAGTCCAGCACAACAGCTGTGATGCAAACCTCCGGCAAAATCGCCGGAGAACGTTTGTCAACCACGACCAAATCGAGCAGTGGTCGCTTCCCTCCTATCGAAAATGCATTAACACAGATCGTCAAAAACAAGCGGCTTTCCGAGGCACATAACAACGTCTGAAGGCAGTTCAGCAGACCCCCACACAATTCCCGGTATCCGTCCTAGATATTGGAATTGAAAACTAAATCCCGCTCCAGTTATGGGGCGGGGTTTCTTTATTATGCCTTTGGGAAAAAGGGCGTAGCCTTTGATATGCAAAAGTATCCGGCCAGCTGCTACCCATTCTGTGAAGCCTTTGGCCGACCCGGGTTTCAGTACTTCCGTGAGTGGTCAGTACTGAGGGTTGATTGACGCAGAGAGTCGTTGTCTTTCGTTACAGACCCAACAGCACCTTTACCTCGTGTTCAACGGCGTCGGTCACGGGTTTGTTGGCGGCGGCTTCCAGGGCTTCCCGTTCGGTCAATTCCTGTTCCTCGACCTGGTCAGCCAGTTCTTGCACTTGTTCAGTCGCTTCTTCGTATTCGACGGCAGCCTGACGTTCATCGTTCAGGTCCTGCGCTGCTTCGATCGAAGAGTCCAAATCAGCGCGGGCTTCATCCAATTGCTCCTCAATCTCTGGGTCAGTTCCGCCTGCGTCTTCCAGAGCTTGTTCGAGATCCTCGACGCGTTCCTGGTTTTCCTGGACTTCACTCAACGCGGCTTCCAGGTCTTCTTCAATCTCAGGAACAGTCCGCTCCGGCGGCTCCAAGCCAGCGAGCTCTTCCAATTGTTCCTCAAGCTCTTCGCGCAAGGGTTCTCCGGCCAACACGGTATCTCGATAATTGGCAATTCGGCCTACGCGGGAATTGGGTGCTGCATTTTCTAATGCAGTTGCGCTGGCGTTGGCGGCATTGAGCGCCCCTAACTCAGACGGGTGGGCACCAAGAAGTGCCGCCATCTTGTTCCCCTTTTCCCTGACCGCTGGGCGAATGGACTCTTCGACAATTACTGTTTTCGAAGGCTTCTTGTACGTCCTGGGCTTTTGTTTGCTACCGCTGGTGGTCGAGCGTTTTCCAGATGTGGCAACCGTTCTCGACTTGCCTTTGCCGCTAAAGATATCCTTCAAGGAAAAACGACCGCCCTTGCCCAAAGCAGAGCGCGAAGATTTTGTCTTGGATTTACCGGTGTTTCGGCCACCAAGACTTTTGTCGGCACCTTTCTTTCCGCCTTTGTTACCGGCGAAACTGTGGTCACCACGATCTCCGCTGGCAGAGTTCCCCTTGCCACCGCTATTGCCTTTTCCGCCGCCGTTGCCTCCACCGTTTCCTTTATCGTCGCCTTTGCCGTTGCCTGGACCGTTTCCCTTTCCACCGCCATTGCCTTTGCCCTCCTTTGCAAATGCAATATCCGGCACCGCAACGGTGGCTACGATGGCTGTAGATCCCAACAACGCGATTGCCAGGGTCGATGCTTTTAGCAGTCTCAAACTGGTGATTTTCATATCGACCTCCTCGGTGGAAATCAGCGGGTATCAGTTTTCTGAAACAACTCGCTATGTTCAATAGTCTCGATTCACGCACGAATCCCCAATGCTTCTTGCCATTTAACTTGAGGGTGCTTGAACGCAGGGCTAACTGCTTGTTCATCATCGGTTCATGTCGAAAGACGTAGTCTCTAGCCGCGAAATACGAGGACTTTTACGAGGACTTTCATGCGCGCGAAGGTGATCTTGGTGGTGGCAAGCCTGATTGTTGCTTTGCCTTTTGGGGAAGCGGCTGCCCAGACACGCGAGCTCAAGCAAGGTGAACTGCGCAAAGCGACCCTGACCGGGGACACCATTCGTTTGAAACGGGTTATCAAAGGTGTCGAAAAAGCCTATGGCGGCACCCCTGTCGATGCGCGCGCGTTTCAGGCTGATCAAATTTACTATCGTATTCTAGTCAAAAAGCCCGATGGAAAAATTGTCAGTGTCATTGTGAATGCACAGACCGGTACAGTCGTTTCCAATCGATCCAGTGTTGGGCGTCAAATATCGAAAGCAGCCCGTTCGAACCCCGCCAACGCCAACAACAGCCGCGACACCAACAGCAATCGTGGAGCTTCTGCGAGCCGTGGAAACAACGGCAAAAGCGGTGGCAATAGCAATGCTGGTGGAAACGGCGGTGGCAATGGCAACGGCGGCGGCAACGGCGGCGACAATGGCAACGGCGGCGGCAATGGAGGTGGAAATGGTGGTGGAAACGGAGGAGGTAATAGCAGTGGTAACAGCAGCGGCAATGGTGGCGGAAACAGCGGTGGAAACGGCGGCGGCAACTCTGGCGGGAACGGCAAGGGCAACGGTAAAAAATAGGGCTTAAACCAAAGCAGTTGTGACTGTAGTTTTTGAATATGAGAGTACTTCTGGCCGAAGATGAACCGCAGCTATGCGAGCAGATTAAGAAACTTCTTAGCGCAGAAGGCCGCGTGGTAGATGTGGCCAAGAATGGTACTGACGCCCTGCACCTAGGTGCGACCGAACCTTACGACATGATCATCCTCGACATCGGGTTGCCGGAACGCGACGGTATTTCTGTCCTGCGCGAATGGCGCAGCGCGGGCGTCAAGACGCCCGTGTTGATCCTCACCGCCCGCGATGGGTGGAGCGAGCGGGTGGATGGTCTTGATGCAGGTGCTGATGACTATATGACCAAGCCATTTCACATGCCCGAGCTGGCCGCTCGTGTACGGGCCATCCTGCGCCGACAAAGCGGTCAGTTAAACCCGGTTATCGAAATGGGGGACGTTATGCTCGATACACGAAACGGTCGCGTCAGCGTGGGCGGCATTCCTGTTGATCTGACGGCGCAAGAGATCGCAGTTCTGACATACCTTGCCCACAACATCGGACGCATGGTGTCACGTACCGAGTTGTCAGAGCATATCTATGAATATGACGGTGACAGGGATTCGAACACCATTGCCGTCTTCATAACCCGGCTGCGAAAGAAACTGGGCTCTGACCTTATTACAACGGTCAGAGGACGCGGCTATATGATCGATACGGCCTGATGTTATCGCTGCGCCAACGCGCTTTGCTTGGCGGCCTTGCGACAGGCGCGCTTTCTGTCGGCGTCGGAACGTTGATTGTGTTTTCGTACATCAACACACGTGTTCTGGAACAATTCGACCAGACGCTACGTGACCGGCACACCCAACTCGTTGTCGGTTTGAGCGCAACGACGCATAACCCTGAGGCATTGCGCGAACTGATATTCGATCCAGCCTATGGAACGCCGTATTCAGGCAGATACTGGCAGGTTACCGATGGAAACGGGGCTACATTCACATCAGCCTCGCTCTTTGACGAGACAATTTCCGAACCTGTACGTGTGAGCGAAGAGGCAATCGTTTGGAACACCACAGGTCCGGAAAGCGAAGCCGTTCGTAGCGCATATCAGAGAATCACATTCGAAGACGGAACCGAGTGGGGCGTAACGGTCGCCGAAAGCAGGCGAGAGCTGATAAGCGAACGCAGAGCCGCGCAAAACAACTTGCTACCGGTTTTTGGATTGGTTGGTTTGATTGGAGTTGCCGGTTCGTTGTTGTTGATGTCAGCAATTATTGGCCCACTCAAAAAACTGCGCGCAGATGTGGTGCATCGCTGGGACAAAGGAGATGACTTGATTCCGGAAGACTACCCAGAAGAGGTTTCGCCGCTTGTTGAGGACCTAAATAAATTGCTTCACAGGAATCGTGAAATTGTGTCTGGTTCTCGGCGACAAGCTGCGGATCTGGCACATGCGCTCAAAACACCGACGGCAATTCTCAGAAATGAACTGGCGATTTTGTCGGACGCGGGTGCAGATATCGAACCTGCAGATGACGCGTTAAATCGAATTGATGCTCAGCTAAAGCGCTCACTTGCGCGTATGCGTGCGTCGAACACCGCAGAACTTACGCATTCACGAACTGACCTTACCAATTCCGTCAACAGGTTATCCAGACTGTTTTCGGTCATGGCGGAACGCGAAGGAAAATCTCTGACGACAGATTGCGAGGATGGGATTCAGGTTCGAATGGATACTCAGGACATCGAAGAGGTGATTGGAAACCTTCTCGACAACGCGCTCAAGTGGTGTCGGACAACAATTCACATCGCCGCAAAGCGTGTAGACGGCGGCATTGAGATTTGCATTGAGGATGACGGACAAGGAATTCCGGAGGATGCACTTGACGGAGTAGTTCGATCCGGAGGTCGGTTGGATACCTCTGTCAGCGGCACAGGATTGGGTTTGGCAATCTGTGTTGATCTGATGAACGCTTACGGCGGCAAACTAAAACTGGAAAAATCAGCGGACCTTGGCGGCTTGGCCTGCCGAGTACTTATATCAAGCTAAAGGTGGCCGCATCTGGTTAGAAATAGTCGTTGATCGCAAGCAATCAAAAGGCGGCTTTGTCCGTAGAGCAGACATTGAGTTGAATTCAAACAACGACTGCTTCGTGCCCAATCTCCCAAATGCTGCGCCTCACCCCAAACGCACCGATGCGCCCAGAGCTGACATTGAGCCATAAACGAACGACCCAAACTTGCTTTCCAGTTACCTTTAGATACCCGGCTACGTAGCTCCTAAGAATGGAAATTCGGTGCAAACGCGAAATCGGAGCAGTATCGAACCGAAAAATTTGTGGACATTCGAGTTCTTGTTTGAGTGCGGTTTGCCAGAGTTCATTGTGCTCAAGTCTGACACTGGTAGGTGACTTGTCGGACGGCAGATCCAACGTAAGAGCTTTCACGTATTGTATCAAAAAGGAGACTACGTGCAGGTTGTATGGTTCAAACGCGATCTCCGGGTCGATGATCATGAGGCGTTGGCGCAGGCGTCTCGTATCGGTCCGGTTTTGCCGCTTTATGTGGTTGAGCCCGAGCTTTGGCAGCAACCCGATGCCGCGGCGCGACATTGGGACTTTGTTGCCGAAACACTTGCTGAATTGCGTGGAGATTTAGCGGACTTGGGCCAACTGCTCATCGTACGTATGGGTCGGGTGACACAGGCGCTGTCTGATTTGGCGACCTGCCGACTGATCGAAGCCCTTTGGTCACATGATGAAAAGGGAAATGATTGGACCTATCGGCGGGATCGTGAAGTTAGCGCGTGGTGCGGGCAGAGAGGTAATCCTTGGACCCAGGTTCAGAACCATGGTGTGTTTCGCCCGCTTAAATCCCGCGATGGCTGGGCGGCCCGTTGGACAGAGTTTATGGAGCGGCCCGTGTCTTCGTCAACGCAACTTACCCCTTTAGACATAGAGCTCGTCCCCACGCCGATCCGGTGTGACCTTAACCTGGCGGATGATCCATGCGCCCATCGCCAATTTGGTGGCCGCCGTGCGGGACTTGATTCCTTGGATAGTTATCTGATCAGCCGCGGCAAACGATATCGGCGCGAAATGTCGAGCCCTATTGAGGGCTCAGTCGCGTGCTCGCGCATTTCGCCTTATCTTGCATGGGGTGCGTTTTCGATGCGTGAAGTGAAGCAAGCGACGGATCGACAGCGTCGTTCAATGCCTGCGAATGCCAGAAATTGGCGCAAATCTCTCCGATCATATTCCAGCCGGCTCCATTGGCATTGCCACTTTATTCAAAAGCTTGAGGACGAACCGCGGATGGAGTCGGAGAATTTGAATCCGCTCTACGATGGTCTTCGTCCTCGGGAGCCCCACGCGGATTTACGTTCCACATGGTCAAGGGGGGAAACGGGGTATCCGTTTTTTGATGCCTGCATGCGGTCATTTTCAGCGACTGGGTGGCTGAATTTTCGGATGCGGGCAATGGTGACGGCCACGGCTAGCTATCACCTCTGGCTTGATTGGTGGGCTCGGGGTTTGCATTTGACGCGGATGTTTTCGGATTACGAGCCGGGTATTCATTGTAGCCAAGTGCAGATGCAATCGGGAACCACGGGCATCAATACGGTGCGCACCTACAATCCAGTGAAACAGGGGTGCGATCAGGACCCGCATGAGCAGTTCATTCGAAAATGGGTGCCCGAATTGGCACCGATCTCTGACCCGTACATCCATGAACCTTGGACGGCACCGAACGCAGGGCAGATCATAGGCTTTGCCTATCCTGCACGCGTCTTTGATCATTTGGCGGCCGTCAAAGCCGCGCGCGAAAGGGTCTGGAGGGTCCGCAGAGGCGATGAATTCCGCGATGGATCCAAAAAGATCATGTCAAAACACACCAGCAGAAAATCCGGTAAAAGAACACTTAAACGCACAGGATCGACAGAGGATCTAGCACAGCTCAGTCTACCACGCGGAGACGCCGAATGAAGATGCGAAAAAAAGCGAATCTACCACAGAAAATCTGCTCAGTCTGTCAGCGTCCGTTTGTTTGGCGCAAGAAATGGGAAAAGGTCTGGGATGAGGTTAAGTACTGCTCAAAAAAATGCAGATCCGCCGCATGACTGAACTGTTCCCGGAACTTATTACTTTACCCGAGACCGTCGATTTCAGCCCGACGCGCGCGGGTGGCCTCAAACGGCTAGAGAAATTCGTGACGCGTGCTGGACAGAACTATGCTCGCACGCGGAGCTACGATTTTGGGACCGAGCGGCGCAACAATGTATCAGTCTTGTCACCATGGCTCCGCCATCGTTTGTTGACCGAAGAGGAGGTGCTTACACGGGTATTGGCGTCGCACAGTCCCGACACTGCTGAGAAGTTTGTACAAGAAGTTTTTTGGCGGGCTTACTTCAAAGGTTGGCTGGAACAAAGACCAAGCGTCTGGTCACACTATCAACGCGACCTGATGGACGTGCTTAACTCACTTGATAACGACACGTCATTGGCAAGCCGCCATACTGATGCAGTGTCAGGCAATACCGGCATAGACTGCTTTGATCATTGGGCAAAAGAACTCGTGGGCACCGGTTATCTGCATAACCATGCGCGGATTTGGTTTGCCTCAATCTGGATATTCACCTTGCGTCTGCCTTGGCAGTTGGGCGCTGACTTGTTTTTGCGACATCTGATTGATGGTGATCCGGCGTCGAACACATTGAGCTGGCGATGGGTCGCGGGCTTGCACACGAAAGGCAAGACCTACCTCGCCCGACCTGACAACATCGCCAAATATACCGAAGGCCGATTTCGCCCCACTGGGTTGGCCAAGTTCGCAGAACCGCTGACCGAACCGGTAGAACACCCACGTTTTTCTTTTCCAATTCTTCAAATGCAGCCGAAAGAGCCATTTCTATTGCTAGTAAGCGAGGATGACATGACCGGTGCATCCATCATGCCCGTACCGCCCGTTGCAGTGGTAGGACTTTTGGCAACCCACGGTCGCTCCCCTAATCCGGTTGGATTTATCCCGGTGAATTTTGCAAAAGAAGCAATGAACAGCGTTTTGTCAGACCATGAAGTGCGTGCGCAATCTGCCGATGATTGGAGTCTGCCAATAATTGAAGCTGCGCAAAGTGCAGGAGTAAGAAGAATTGCGACTGCTTATGCGCCAATAGGTCCGGTACGGTCCAGGTTAGATCGTGCTGAGCCTATTTTGCGAGAAGCAGGCCTGACGCTGGAACGGTTAATTCGCCCTTACGACGCTGTCTCATGGCCCCACGCGAAGGCGGGATTTTTCGGACTAAAGAAAAAGATACCGAACGTTCTGAGCCAGTTGAATTTTATCGCTGTAACGAAGTGAGATCTCAGTTTGTCAACCGCTGCCCTGCTGCTCCCTAACCAACTGTTTGCCCAACATCCCAGTCTGACTCCCCAGCCGGACAAAGTGGTGCTCTTTGAAGACCCTCTATTCTTTGGCGACCCGATCTATCCCGCCAACATGCACAAGCAAAAGCTTTGGCTGCACCGGTCATCGATGGCCCGATATCGCGACGATCTGATTAGGCAGGGTTTCGACGCGACGATCTGGCCCTATGAACGGGAGGCGGGTTCGTGTTTGCGGTTATTTCAGAACCTGCAAGAACTCGGCGTTGATCAAGTGAACATGGTCGATCCTGTCGATTTTATCGCCGAAAAACGCCTAAGTGCGGCGGCGGGTATTACAAACATCACAATCAACTTACAGCCGTCCCCAGGCTTCTTGAACACACAAGACTATAACCTGGCTTGGTCGACCGGCAGAAAGCGCTGGTTCATGGCGGAGTTCTACAAAAGCCAACGCCGCCGTTTGAACGTGCTGATGAATGGCGATCAACCGGTGGGCGGTCAATGGAGCTATGACGAAGACAATCGAAAGAAAGTCCCCAAAGCGCTGCTCAAGAGCCTGCCTTGGATTGATTGGCCGACCCATGATGCAATTGATCAAACGGCAAAAGACAGCGTTCTTGCCGAGTTTCCGGACGCTCTGGGGACACTGGATCGTCTTTATTACCCAACATTCCACAAAGAAGCTGCCGACTGGCTAAATCAGTTTTTGGAACGGCGCTTTGATCGGTTTGGCGATTATGAGGATGCCATTGTCGAAGGCGAAAGCTGGCTTTGGCACGCTGTCCTGACGCCCGCATTGAACATTGGACTTTTGACGCCGAAACAAGTCTTGAATACCACGCTCGCCCATGCCTATCGCAGAAATGTTCCGCTGAATTCGGTGGAAGGGTTCATCCGCCAGATCATCGGATGGCGTGAATTTATGCGGGCGACCTATGATGACCTAGGCGTAAAGATGCGGACCACAAATCACTGGAACCATCGCCGCACTATGCCAGTCGCATTCTACGACGCCAGCACAGGGATCGATCCGCTGGACGACACGATCCGCAGGGTGCTTAAAACCGGGTATTGCCACCACATCGAGCGGCTTATGGTTCTGGGTGGCTTCATGTTCCTTTGCGAGATCGATCCTGACGATGTTTACCGCTGGTTCATGGAGATGTTCGTGGACAGCTATGATTGGGTCATGGTTCCCAACGCCTATGCCATGAGCCAGCACGCTGACGGCGGGCTGATCACAACGAAGCCCTATTTTTCCGGCTCAAACTACATCCGCAAAATGAGCCATTGGGGCAAAGGGCCGTGGGCCGACATATGGGACGGTCTGTATTGGCGCTTCATCCTGAAACACGCGGGCACGCTTGCCAGCAATCCAAGATGGGCAATGATGTGCCGCACGGCTGAGCGCATGTCCTCGGATGTCAAAGACAAGCACGTCACGACCGCCGAAGCCTTTCTGCAGCGGATAACCTGAACATGATCTACCTGGGGCACCATGGACGAGATCGTGATCACATCCAAAGATCAGCTTTGGCACTGGTTGGCAAAGAACAATGCCCAAAACGAAAGCGCCCGATTGATCACCTGGAAAGCAGCACATCCCGATAAATATATCAGCTGCGAAGAGGTATCGGGTGCGCTGGTTGTACATGGGCGGATCGATGGCCGAAGGCTCAAAGTCGACGAAAAAAGGAGGGCACAACTCATCAGCCCGCGCTGGCAGCAAGCTTGGTCCAAAAGCTACAAAGATCGTGCCGCGCGTCTCAGTCATTAAGGCATCATGCACCTATCAGGTGAACCACTGTCATCGGCTGTTCGGATATGCTTGGGCCTTACTTATGGCGGGAACGGCGTTTACCGCAGTTTTCATGCACCAGATACGGTTATGGGGGAGCTACTCTCCCATCCACCTGTTGATTCCGGTTACACTTGTTAGCCTTTTTCTGGCGAGCAAGGCGGCACGTCAGGGAGACATCAACCGTCACAAGGTGCTTATGATATCCCTATTTGCTTTGGCGCTTGTGGTAACTGGCTTGTTCACGCTGTTACCTGGCCGCGTCATGAACACTACACTTTTTGGTGCTGTTCATACCTGAATCGCCGCATCGCCTAGCGCCTGATCAAGACTCGTTGTGACTTGATCCACATCCTCCATAGACAGGCAAAGCGGGGGCACCATGCGTAGGCATTGCTGGAACGGACCGGATTTCGATAAGATAATTCCTTGTGCGCGGCAAGCCTCGAAGACCTCGGACGTCATCGTCTTGTCAGGTGTTTTGCTGTCGCGGTCGATCACGAATTCCAGTGCCAGCATCAGACCGTGGCCTCGAACATCTCCGATGGCCTTATACTTGGCTTTCAGATCGTTCAGGCGCTCCAACAGCTTTGCACCAACGGTCTTTGCGTTCTCTTGCAAACCCTCATCGCGCATTACCGCAAGGACGGCACGCGCGGCGGCAGCAGAGGTCGGGTTCGCTCCATAGGTGTGGAACATGAACTTCTCGGCCATTGGCTCTGCGATATGTTTCTTGGCCACAACGGCGCCGATAGGAAAGCCATTGCCCAAACCTTTAGCCATAACAATTATATCGGGAACCACGCCGTCCGCCTCAAACCCCCAGAAGTGATCGCCAGTGCGGCCGAAACCGGATTGAACCTCATCCGCGATATAGAGCCCACCTGCTGCGCGTACTCGTTCCGCCGCCCCCGACATGTATCCCGGCGGCATCTGGTGGATACCGCCATAACCTTGCACACTCTCAACCAAAATCCCGGCCACCTGGCCGGATGTAGCGGCATTGATCGTGTGTGTGATCTCATCAAGATAAGGCGCAGTGCCGGGGCCAAAAATGCCGCGATACTGGTTCGGATCAGCGACAAAGGCCACGTTGCCGGGCATGCCCGGGTGCCGCCACCCAGAAATACCCGTGACTGATTGCGCTGCAGCGGTCGGTCCATGATAGGCGGTCCTCAAAGCGAGCAAATCAAGATTGCCGGTGAAGGTCCGCGCCATTGTCATGGCCAGGTCGATGGCCTCAGACCCCGAATTGGTAAGATGCGCCACCCAGTCATGACCTTTTGGCATTGTGGCAGCAAGTTCCTCTGCCAAATGCGCAGGCGTCGGGTGATAGAACATGGTCGTACAATGGGTGAGTTCTTGCGCCTGTTCCATCGCTGCGGCGACGACCCGGGGATGCGAATGGCCGACAGAGATGCAGACGTTCATTCCCAGAAGGTCCGTGTATTTCCGCCCGTCCGTATCCCACAAATACTGACCTTGCCCCTTCTGAAATACGATTGGTTCCCGGAACGGTGTGAAACGGGTCAGTGAGGCTGCATAGAACCGATCACGCCGCGCGGCGGTGCTGTCAAAGTTCCAATCGGTATGCAGGGGATGTTCGATCATTTGGCGGCTCCAGCTTTCAAACGGGTATTGTCAGGGTCATATGGAGGACGCGGCAGAATGGTTGCCCGCCTGTGCTGCCCTAGGATGGAAACGGTCAAGTTTTCGCGTGCGGTTGGGTCGCGCAGGTACGCCAGTGCGAGCACCTTGCCGGTGCGATGGCCATAAGCACCGGAGGTGATGATCCCAACCGGGTGCTCCCGATGCCAAAGCGTGTGGGCATAGAACGGATCGACTTCGCCTGCCTCAATCTCCAGCAGAACCATGTCCCATTCTTGACGCAGGGTGTTGCGCAAGTCTTTGCGGACAAAGGGTGTAAGGCCGGCGTCTAGCGGGCTGCGTTCCGTTGTCAGGTCGCTTCCCCAAGCGCGATAGCCCTTTTCCAGCCGCATCGAGTTGGCGGCATAGGCGCCATAAAAGCCAAGGCCATGGAGTTGGGCGGTCTCTTCCAGTTTGGTGAAAAGCGCAACGGCCTGATTGCGCGTAACATGCAGCTCCCACCCGCATTCCCCAAGGTAGGACACGCGCAGGGCTCGCACGGGGATACCAGCGATCTCGGTTGCCTGCGCGGTGAGCCACGGCATGCTGGTGAGTTCGGGCAACACATCGGGTGATTTCGGGCCCATGACACCGATCACGGCCAGATCTTCGCAGCGGTTGGTAACGGTGACCTCGAACGCCGCCGCTGCCTTGATCAACTGATCCAAGTCGATTTCCTCGGCCGCAGCCGCGCAGGTCAGGTAGGCATGATCCTCGGCCAATCTGGTGACGGTGAGCTCCGACAATACCCCGCCTGCTGGTGTTAGCACATGGGTCAGGCCGATGCGCCCCGGTTCTGGCGCGCGGTTGGATCCGAGCGCCTCAAGGAACGCCGCCACATCCGGCCCGGTGACATCGAATTTCGAGAACACCGAAAGATCGGCCATCGCAACGCGGTTGGTGGCGGCATCGACCTCGGCGGCCACTGCATCGAACCAATTGGCGCGGCGGAAGGTTTCAATCGCCTCTGCGCCGGGTGTATCGGTGAACCAGTTTGGCCGTTCCCAGCCATGGGCCGCTCCCATGACCGCGCCCCGTTCGACCATCAGCTCATGCAATTGAGACAGACGCAGGCCACGACCTGCGGGTCGTTCCTCGTGGGGATAGTGGACACCAAATTGTAAGCCGAAACACTCAATGGCTTTGGCCACGCGATAGTCGCGATCTGCCCAGGACCCGAAGCGGCGACTATCCACTGCCAGCGCATCCATAGGCGGCGCGCCATGGGTCATCCAATGCGCGAGGAACCAGCCTGCGCCGCCGCCCTCCATCACACCCATGGACGAGCCGGTCAGCAACCACGCGTTTTGCAACCCATGCGCCGGACCAATCAGCGGGTTGGCGTCGGGGGTAAAGGTGATGGGGCCGTTGATGACCGATTTGATGCCCCCAGTTTCCAGCGCTGGAATGCGTGCCATGGCCGCCTCGATGATATCTTCGACCCGGTCTAGGTCAGGCGGCATCAAGTCCGCACCAAATTCGGGCGGGACGCCATCCACGGACCAGACCTGTGCCTCTTTTTCGTAAGGTCCAAGGATCAGCCCATCGCGTTCTTGCCGGACATACCAGCTTTCTTCGGGGTCGCGGATGATCGGCAGTTCAGGCAGCCCCTGAGTAATCCGGTCTTCCACGACCTGTACAGTATCGGTTACCAGATATTGGTGTAGCACCGGGACAGAGGGGATGTTCAGCCCCATCATTTGGCCGATCTCCCATCCCCAAGTGCCAGCCGCGTTGACTACATGTACCGCCTCAACCGTGCCTTTGGGCGTGTCGAGCAACCAATGGTCGCCATCGCGCCGGATCGCGGTTACTGGACAGTTGCGCCAGACCTGCGCGCCGCCCTGGCGCGCCACCTCGGCCATGGCGTTGGTGGCAAGCGTGGGATCGACGTGGCCGTCATCGGGTTCATAGATTCCGCCCAACAGACCGTCGAGTCTTGCCAGCGGATGCAACTCGGCGATGCGTTCGGGTGTCAGGACTTCCAGCGGATAGCCCGTGAAATCCGACAGGCCTGCGACATGGCGAAACTCATCCATCCGGTCCGGGTTGCGCGTGATCCGCATTGCGCCAGTGGTGTGAAACCCGCAGTCACGGCCCGTCTCCTGTGGCAAAATATCCCGATAGAGTCGCACGGACGTGGCACGCAGTTCCTGAATCGTCGGATTGTGCGCGAAATGGGTACACAGGCCCGCTGCATGCCAGGTTGAGCCATGGGTGAGGTCGTTCTTCTCCACCAGCAGCACATCCGTCCAACCCACTTTGACCAGATGATACATCAGCGAGACGCCCATCGCGCCGCCGCCGATGATGACAACCTGTGCCTTGGTCACGGTGCTCATTGTCCACGCATCCTTTCATTTTTCGGGTCAAAGGGCGGGCGCTGCAACGGGGTGGCAGCATAGTCTTTGCCAGCGACCTTTACCGTGAAACTACGTGCGCAAGTTTGAGCTTTCGCCTCACTTGGGTCGGTGGACACAAGAGCAAAGCAAAGGTTCAGCCCGGTGCGAGGTCCACGCGCGCCGGAGGTTGTGAACCCGACATGTCGACCCTCTTCAAAGATGGGTTCATCGTGCAGCATCAACGCCGAACCTTCGATTTGCATCAGGACAAGACGTTTGCGGGTGCCCTGTTCCTTTTGTTCCTGCAAAGCTGCCTTGCCGGTGAAGTCCTTATTCCAGTCGATGGTAAAGCCAAGCCCCGCTTCCAAAGGTGTGACGGTCGGATCAATGTCATGGCCCCAGTGTTTGAAGCCCTTTTCGATCCGGCAGCCATCAAGCGCATAGTGCCCAAGCGGCGCAGCGCCTGCAGCGATGAGCGCGTCGAAAACGCGCACTGCGACAGCATTGGGAAGGGTTAATTCCCAGCCGTATTCACCGACAAAGCTTACGCGGGTGGCGCGCGCACTTTGGCCTTCGACCTTAAATTCGCACACCTGACCCATTGGCGCATTTGCCCATGCGACCCCGGCATCCAGTTTCTGCAGCACCGGGCCACTGCCTGCGCCCATGACACCAAGTGTGCAAAACTCCTCGGTCACATCCGTCAGCGTCACGCCATCGGCCAGATTGCGTCGCAGGAACGCAAAGTCACGAGCACGGGTCGCGGCACCCGATGTGATATGGAAACGGCTGTCGGCGAGACGAGAGACGGTGATATCCATCTCGATCCCGCCACGGTCGTTCAGGATTTGGGTGTAAACTGCTCTGCCGATAGCGACGTCCATCTGCGCGGTACAAAGCTGGTTCAGCGCGTCAAGAACACGCGGCCCCGTGACGTCTATCTTGGTAAAGGGGCTGAGGTCGATCAGGGCCGTGCCCTTGGCCATAGACGCAGCTTCGTTTTGGGTAATCGGCCACCATCCTTGAGCGCCAATAGAATACGCCTGCGCCTCGCCATACCAAAGCCCTCGCTCCCACCCGGCGGTTTGTCCAAACTGCGCCCCAAGGGCAGCCCATCGATCATGCAGTGCGGACCTAAGCATCCCGCGCCCGGCCTTGGGCTGTTTGTAAGGCCAATGCAGGTTGAAGAGGTCCGCGACGGCCTCTTCCATCCGTGCTTCCAAATGCGCGGGCGTTGCCGTAAGTGGGTCGACCCGGGCGACATCCACCTCCCACATGTTCATTGGCGGTTGGCCATCGACCATCCAATCGGCCAAGGCGCGTCCGATCCCGGCCGAGGACATAACGCCCACCGAGTTCATGCCTGCGCCGACAAACAGACGATCAACGTCAGTTTCCCCGACTAGTGGGCGTGTGTCGGCGGTAAAGCTCTCGGGGCCGTTCATGAAATGCTGCACGCCTAAGTGCTCCAACGCGGGGCAAAGCTCCAAAGCCGCCTCCATAAAAGGGGCAAACTGATCCCAGTCTTCTGCCATCTCAAGGAAAGGTCGGTTGCCTTCTGGCCCGTATGGGTTCCAGCATTTGGCATTGGGTTCAAATCCGCCAATCACCAATTTTCCGGCATCGCCCTTGATATAGATGCCTCGATCCAGATCGCGGATCACTGGGAAAGGGTCGGGCAGATCGGGGAAGGGTTCGGTCACAACGTACATATGCTCAACCGCCTGGAGCGGTAGCGCGACCCCGGCAGTCGCAGCCAGCTCTCGCGACCAGGCTCCTGTCGCGATGACCACCTGGTCCGCTTCCATAGTGGTGCCGTCAGCAAGTGCCACGCCCTTTGCTTTCCTGTTTTCGGTGATCAGTCTTTCGACCTCGACGCCTTCACGGATCGTTACACCGAGGGTCTTGGCGGCACGAGCATAGGCCATACATAGGTCGACCGGGTTCACATTGGCGTCTTCCGGCACATGCAATGCGCCGACATGTTTTGAAAGATCGAGCGCGGGCAGCGGAACATCGCGCGCAGCGATCACCGCTGGCGTTAACCCTTGCGTCGCGCCGAGGTCAGCAATCCGGTGAAATTCGTCCATGCGCGCCGGTTCGCGCGCCAGCCAATAACCCCCGGTGCGTCGATATCCGGTGGACATGCCTGTCTCTTGCTCCAGCGCCGGAAAGACCTCAAGCGCGGCAGAGGCAAGTACCGTCATATTGGGCGTCGCGCGCAAGGGGCCAACAATCCCCGCCGCATGCCAGGAGGTGCCCGACGTCAACTGGTTGCGCTCCAGCAACGTGACATCATCTGCGCCGCGTTTCCCAAGATGATAGGCTACGCTAAGGCCAATTGCGCCGCCGCCAATGATCAAAATGCGGCTCATGCAAACCCCTGTTGACGCAAGCTTTTCAGCACCACTAGGCTAACCACGTGACTATACATGCTTTGTGGTGCCACCCACGCTCGGTTTCGACGGCGTTTGAACGGATCATGCGCGAGCGTGGTGATCTGTCGGTCCTGCACGAACCGTTCATGTACCACCACTACCTTACGACCAAGGATCGGCTTTTCCCGGGTTTCACTCCGGAACCGGGACATCCGGTGACCTACGATGAAATCCGCGCCATGATCCGCAAGACCGCGCAGGGTGGTCTGGTTTTCTTCAAGGACATGGCGTACTACGTCGCCGACAGACTGCCCCGCGATGCAGGGTTTGCGGGCGAAATGACCCACGCCTTTTTGGTGCGCAATCCCATCGAAGCCGCGCTTTCCTACGCAAAGCGCGATCCTGAGTTTACGCAGTTGGAGTTGGGACATGAGGCGCAATGCAGGCTTTACAGCGCGTTGACCGAGCTGGGCCATAGCCCGTTGGTGATTACTGCAGATCAGTTGCGCAATGATCCGCAGACCACGTTGCGCCGCTACTGGGCACATGTGGGGCTTACGTTTCTGGATCATGCGTTCACGTGGAACGATGCTGTGCCGGATGGATGGGGTTCGGTTCAAAGTTGGCATACCGAAGTGCTGCAAAGCGGGGCGATCAAGGCGCCTGAAGCGGTCGACTTCCAAGCAGAGCTTCACCAGCTCGGAGAACCCTATACCGACATAGCTGCGCATCACGTACCGTTCTACGAGCGGATGTGTGAGATTGCTGAAAGCCAGGCCCATCAGAAGTATTCCTGATCTGGTTTTTCGGCTTTGCGGGCGGCGATGTAGTCCTTGAGAGCTGCATCAACGTCTCGGTCGAGGCCGGGGTCCTCATACCCTGCTAGTCGTTCCTTCCAAATGACGTTGGCCCGCACGGCCGCATCCTGTTCACCTGCCGCGTGCCATTGCTCGAACGAGTTATCGTCGGGTGTCCACGGGCGAAAGAGCGCAGTCATGAAGTTGGCTTGCGTATGTTCAGACCCAAGGAAATGTTGCCCCGGCCCTGTTGTGGCAATAGCCTCCATCGCCTGAGCATTTTCGCTCATATCGATCCCGTCAAAAAAGCGACCGATCTTGCCGCACAGATCATGATCAATCACGGTTTTTTCGAATGAGGTCACCAACCCCCCTTCGAGCCAGCCGGTCGCATGGTTGATCAAGTTGGCACCGGCAAACATCGACATCATCAGACCCCACGCGGCCTCTTGCTGGCTTTGTGCATCGGACAGTTTGGACGAACTTAGTGTGCCAACAGTGTGCAGGGGCACCCCGAGCCTGCGCGCAAGTTGCCCCGCGGCGAGAACCATCAACCCGGCCTCAGGTGTGCCAAAAGTTGGCGCGCCGGATTTCATCGACATGGTCGAGGCGAAGCTGCCCATCAGACAAGGCGTGCCGGGGTTCACCAGTTGGGTTAACGTCATTGTCGCCATGGATTCGGCCAGCACTTGCGCAAGCGTGCCGGCCACGGTCGCGGGTGACATCGCCCCAGTCAGCACCCAGGGCGTGCAGGCGACGGGCTGGCCCGCGCGGGCATAGGTTTTCAGCGCGCCAGACATATGGCTGTCCATCACCAAAGGCGCATTGGTGTTAGACACGCAGTATAACGCGGGCTTCTCTGAGATGTCGCCAAAAACAATGCGCGCCATGTCAATTGCATGACCTGCCCGTTCAGCGCCGATAAAGGCCCCCATAAACGCGCGGTCAGAGTGGCGGATATGAGCGTAGAGCATATCCAGATGGCGCTTGTTGGCGGGCAGATCAACAGGTTCACAAACCACACCGCCCGAATGATGCAGCCATGGCAGCGTGTGGTGTAGCTTTACCAGATTGTTGAAGTCTTCATGGCTCGCATAACGCCGGCCGCGATCCAGATCATGCACAAAAGGCGGACCCCAGGACGGGCACAAAACCGTCGCATCGCCGCCAAGCTGGACAGTGTTTTTGGGGTTGCGGGCATGCTGTATGAACTGGCTTGGCGCGGTTGCCATGATGGTCCGGCGGCAAAAGCCGGGCGCGAACCGTACCCGTGTGCCGTCTACATCGCACCCTGCATCCGCAAAAATCAGGAGGATCTCAGGATCGTCTTGAAATTCCATACCCGTCTCAGAAAGGATGGTGTCGGCATTTGCCTCAATCTGCTCAAGCCCGGCATCGCTGAGGACACCGAAGGTTGAAAGCTTGCGCAAAATGAATGGCGCACGCGCGTCGTTCGGTGAGCGTTGCTTTGCCGTTTTTTTGCGGCGAGATGTGCGTATGCGAGACATGTGATAACGATGCCGCAGCGATTGACCAAACCCAAGAAAATCCAAATAGTATTAGAGATTCTTATACTAAGGATGAGCCGTGCTTGATCGCTATAAAATGTCACCCAGTCTTATGCGCTCGCTTGAGGTGTTCCTTGCGGTAGCAGAAACAGGTCAAATGCGGGCTGGAGCGAGCCTGCTGAGTCTGTCACAACCCGCCGCATCTCAGCACATTTCCGCGTTGGAAAAGGCGTTCGGCACGACGCTACTGGACCGCAGCACGCGACCCGCAAAACTGACATACGCTGGTGCACGACTGCACGGCAAAGCGCAAAAGATACTTGATGCTTTGTCGGATATGGAAACCGAGTTGCGCCATGTCGGTGGCCAGTCCCTGACGCTGCTAAGGGTGGGCATTCAAGCCTCCGTTGCAACAACCCTTACACCGCCATTGATCGATCTTGCGCAAAAGATGTTCAACGTCGAAGATATCACATTGCACGCCGGGCAAAGCGGTAACCATGAGCATCTCTTGCGCACCAAGCAGGCGGACCTGGCAATTACATCAAACCCTTTTTTGGACATGGACGGGCTAGAACGGCATCACATTTTGACCGAAAAATACCTCTTGGTTCTTCCTGAAGCATACAACGGGCCAACTGAAAGCCTGGAAGCAATCCAGACAAGGCTGCCTCTTGTACGTTTCGGGGATACGACCAATGCAGGACGCCAGATTGCCCAGCACCTGCGACGACTGCGCTTCGAGCCTGACAAAGTCATACAGGCAGATCGCTCCAGCATGGTGACTTCCTGCGTTTCGACAGGACAGGGTTTTAGCCTTTTGACCCCGACGCTGTTGATCGATGGTCTCGTTGAAAACATGGCTTTGCGATTGCAAGAATTGCCTGTTTCGGGTTTGTCGCGCACGTTGACGGTCGTTGCGAGGAAAGAGGAGTTGCAAGGCTTGCCAGCGGCCGTAGCGGAGTTGTGCAAACAAAGGCTAGCAGAGCGAATAACTCTCCACATGGGTAATATCGGAGTTAACAGTGTGGAGCTCGAGCGGTCTAGTAGCTCAGTCTATAGTTGAATGGCGGTTGGCTAAATCGCCTGACTTCAAGGCAAAATAACAGAAGCAGACATTCCGTCCGCAAAGTTGGAGATGGGGTTGTCCGAATTGCGGTCGTTTTCGGCGACTTGCTTGTACGTCCACTTTGCGGACATTGCTGCCATTCGCTGTTTTGGACCCAGCAGGAGCGAAGGCCCAAACCGGACCAAGATGCGCGTGAACGGCGTAAGCCGACCTACACAGGGCTCATTAGGGGCCGCCTGATGTTTCTGCGTATTCGTTAAGCACGTCCCAGACAATTTCTTGCATCCATGCCGCCTGCACCTTGTCCGGCCCGCCCTGCGTCAGCATCGTTGGCGGCAAGCCACGCGGATCGCCGTCGTAGATCACCGCGAAATGTGCCAGTGCGATGAGATAGTTACCCATCTTGTTGGGGTGAATGCTATCTGAAAAAAGGTCGTGAATATCATTGAGCCCCGGGGCTGTGCCTGATGCAATTTCGTCATAAGCGCGAGCCATAATCAGAGGGCCAGGGATCATGTCCATTTCAGGCATCCCATCGGGCCGGTTTGCGTTGACGTGATCAAGAATGCTTTGCCACCGCACCATCTCCAGCGGCAGTCGTTCGCGAAATGTCAAATGACCTTCAGGGTCGTTGTGGCGATTTTCAGAACCCGAACCGCTTTCGATATCGACCCAGCTTGCATAGAGCACAGACCGAGCGCCATCACCATTCGCGCCATGCTCCCACGCATGGCTCGCCCAATGCAAAGCCCAGTGTTTGCTGTCATGATGGTCCATTGTGTTTGTCAGTGCGACACGTTCGGTGATTGCTAGAACGTCGTAACGGGCCATCACCTCAGGCTGACGGATATCCGGGTTACTCGCATTTTCCCATCGCCACTCCATCGGACTGCCCGGAATTGTAGCCTTGTCCAGTTTGCCGCCACGCATACTGGTTACACGTACCATGATCTCAAGCGGACCGATGACGCCATCGGTGAGGCTATGACCTGATTGTACGACGCGTAGCGCCGGTAGCCGCTCAGAGGCCGCAGCGCCAATCCCGAACGCCATACTTGCAAAGCTTGCCAGCACTAGTGCCTTGACCCGGTTGCTTCGATGTAAATTCATGTCAATCCTGAAAGGTTATTCCTAGGAGTGTACAAAATATATGGCTGTGTGCACAAACGCGTTAGGCTCTGAGCGCATCACAAGTGAGAGTCTTGAGGGTTTTCGGATCAAAATCATGCGGCCTGACTGCGTGAGTGCGCGGGCTCAAATTGGCCATTTCTGACAACTTTCGAAATGTGTAAAGTTGGCCTAGTTTTTGCTGTCCCTGCTTAGGTGCATCTAGCTAACCAAAGTTGGCTTGAAGAGTATAGCAGCTGCCAAAACACTGCGACTAGCCGACGTAGGCTCATTTCGCTGCGAAAGACCGCTTTTCTGCCTTTAACAGCCAATGCTGCGTCTTAGCCTGATGTCTGCTTTGAGCCCTAAGCGGCCATTGCAGAACCTCGATCTAACTTCCGCTTGTCGGCAAGGAGGCAGAGACCACTGTATGACCTCTGCCTCATCACTTCATCTATTGAAGAACTCTGCTACAGCGTCCGTCGACGCCTTTACTGCCTCGGGCTTGTAGTAGAAGTCCACATGAGAGAACTCATCAAACGCCAATTCCTCATGTTCATTCGTCAGCTTCTCAACGAACTGCGTTGAGCAAGGGGCTGTGAAGGCCGTGCTGCTGTAAATTGCCAGGGATGGCTGCACGATCTTGTCGGCGTAAGCTTCTCCAATGGAAATCAGAGACTGCATACCTTGATCGCCGATATGCATATTGGTGTATGTCGGAACCGCAACCGGGCCTTTGACTCCATCGCGTCCGTAGTAGTCATAGGATTCTCCGGCCATCGGGTTGACACCCGATCCAACAAATTCTTCTCGGGTTTGCTCATCATTTAGCCCAAATGGTTCGACATAATCCGGCTCGCCGGTTTCATACATCTTCTGCATCGAGGCGTTCGAGGCTGCGATCTGCTGGTTGACCATATCGCGGTCGGTCCATTGAAAACCATCAGCCGCCATCATGCCCGACACCATGGCGATCTTCTTGATGCGATGATCGGTCACGGCGGCGGATGCGATGATCGAGCCGCCTTGGCAAACACCCAGACCGTAAATCTCGTCAACGAACGGCAGAGTGCCGAGGTAAGACACGGCGTCCCAGGTGTTTTCGATCAGCCGGAACATGTAGCGGGATTGCTTGTACTCTCCGGGCAGCGCAGGGGACAAGCCCATGCCGAGGTAATCGAAACCGAGGTAGATGAAACCCCGCGCTGCCATTTCAGGCCCGTAAGTAGCCGGGATCTGATCTTTGACCTGAGGGAACGGGCTGGCCCCCACGATGGCCTTGTAGGTCTTGGTCTCATCAAAGCCTTCGGGCAGGTAGAGATCGCCCGCCAAATCCACGCCAAAGGATTTGAAGGTAACTTCGTTTTTGCCCGCGGTGAGATTTTGGGTCGTCATGGTCTTGGTCCTTTCGGGGTCAGATAGCTTTGCGCCTTGCTAAAGTAAATTGTTTTGTTTACTTATGGTGGGGAGGTAGCGCTTGTAAACACATCTTTTTACTTTTTGAGGTAGAAATCTTGAAACGCACTGAAAAAAAACGAAAAGATATTATCGATGCGGCCATCGATGAGTTCAAAGAGCAGGGGTTTCTGGGGGCAAAGACCACTTCAATCGCCAAAAAAGCCAACGTATCGAGTCGCACGCTCTACAATCACTTCGAGAGCAAGGAGGCCCTTTTCGAGGCGATCTCGCAGATCATGCTGGAGCAGAACCGGAGCATGGAGCCAGTGCCCTATGATCCGGATCGAGACTTCGTTGAGCAACTGAAGAACGCCTTGTGGCGCTACATTGGGGTGATCACCGATGAGACCGCCATCGGATTGAACCGGATGGTCATCTCAGAATTGATCCGTGACCTTGACCGTTCCCGGCAATTCTTCACTGAAACAGCAACACATGATTATCCAATAACGAGGCTGATCAGCGAAGCCATGGATGCAGGCGTGATCCGAAAGGCTGATCCGGTTCTTGCGACCAACCAGCTTCTGGCGCTTGTAAAAAACTTCTTCTTCTGGCCAGAGTTCTTCCTTGGTGAGAACCCAACGCCGAAAGACGTACTGGACGATTGTGTCGCGATGTTTCTAAAGCACTACAAAGCGGACGTTTAAACGGCCATCACGAAGAGCAGGAAAGTCCGCAGGACTGACGTTCGGCATAAGCTAAGGGAATGTCGGCTTCGCCTTTTTCCTTGAATACTCGATATCGGTGCGGGTTGAGCAAATTCGCAACCAGCCTTGTGCAAAGAAAACAGGTTCTAGCCCGCACGGGCGAGGCTTACGCCCCGCCCTTTGCTAGGGTGTCCCGCTTCCAAAGAGGTTGCAGGTTGCTGTAACCGCAAAGTTCGATGAGGTACTCCACTGACCGAGCAGCCGAAAGCCCATAGATCGGTCGGTGTGATCAATCCAGTATAGCCTAATCTCATTCCCAAAGGTCTCTCCCGAGGAAATCATTTTGATTTTCCATTGGACCGATCCAAAGAAGCTGTTTCCTCCAAGGCAGTTAAGTGCGTAACCTTTACCTCTAAGGAACAATCCTCTGGGTAGTCCAACACGGTTTTGAAGTTTCGATTCCCGTGCATTCATCCTCAAATAGTCTCCAAGTTCTCGTTACAAGACCCTGAGTAAACCATTGAAAATGAAGGGAATGGTGGGTGATGAGAGACTCGAACTCCCGACATCTTCGGTGTAAACGAAGCGCTCTACCAACTGAGCTAATCACCCGTGAGGGCTCATGTAGCTAAGCCCGTGCGTGGGTGCAAGAGGGTATGGCACAATTTCTTTTGCAAAATTGCGCAAGGTTTCAGATCAGCGTTTAGGCAACTG
The DNA here is from genome assembly GCF_056532915.1 of Ruegeria sp. H9. Classification (NCBI taxonomy): domain Bacteria; kingdom Pseudomonadati; phylum Pseudomonadota; class Alphaproteobacteria; order Rhodobacterales; family Roseobacteraceae; genus Ruegeria; species Ruegeria sp. H9. The sequence goes on from NZ_JBQFNX010000007.1 coordinate 77,893, forward strand.
GGCGCGGTTACCAATCGAGCAAACTCATGTGTCATATCGTGGTTGAATAGCGAAATGCGGATATCGCTGTTCAGGCGAGGCGGATCAGACACGTTGTTTAGCGATTGAGCGCTCTACCTCGGGAGTTTCCGGTTTTAGAGAAGCGCGACAGCATATTGATCTTGGGTTGGGCGATTCTCGTTTTCCACCGAATTCTGAGTTCAATATGGGCCGTAGCTTTGGTTGTAAGGCCAAAGGGCCTTGCCTGCCATGTGTTGCCTCCGATATGCCCAGAGGGATTGCAACCCTCTGATCCGGAGGCAAAGAATGACGGGCGCTTGTCGCAGTCTGATCGCAGCTTTGGCCTTCTGCGCGATACTCGCTGCCCCGGTTCGGGCCGAGGGCGTGCTGGTTTTTGCCGCCGCCAGCCTCAAGACCGCACTGGACGTGATTGCCAGAAGTTATGAGGCTGAGACCGGGCAAGAGGTGACGGTGTCGTACGCGGCCTCCTCGGTGCTGGCGCGGCAGATACAAGCGGGGGCGCCCGCCGATCTGTTCATTTCGGCCAACGAGGATTGGATGGACGTGCTGCAGGATGAGGGCCTGATCGATACCGCTTCACGTATTGAGTTGCTGGGTAACGGGCTGGTTTTGATTGGTGCGCCGGGGGCTGACACGGCCGAGATTGAGGCGGGGTTTGACCTGAGCACCCGTCTAGGCAGTGGGTATCTGGCCATGGCTTTGGTCGATGCGGTGCCTGCGGGCATCTATGGCAAGGCCGCGTTACAGGGTCTGGGACTCTGGGGCGATGTTCAGGACCGGATTGCCCAGACGGACAATGTTCGTGCCGCGCTGGCGCTGGTTGCGACTGGGGCGGCGCCTTTGGGGATCGTCTATCGCTCGGACGCTGTGGCTGATGAGCGGGTCGGGGTCATCGGTGTCATCCCGGCAGATATCCACCCGAAAATTGTGTATCCAGCAGCCCTGACTTCTACTGCAGAACCTACGGCGCACGCGCTTTTGACCTATTTGCAAGGCAATTCCGCACGGGCCGAATTTGTGAGGCAGGGGTTCTCCCTGCCCGAAGGGTAGTACGATGGGATGGTTGGGCCCGGCAGAGATGGAGGCATTGCGCCTGTCGCTGCGCGTATCGTTCTGGGCAACGCTGATCACGTTGCCCTTTGGGATTTTCATTGCCTATGCGCTTGCGCGCTGGCGGTTTCCGGGGCGCCAGTTGCTGAATGGTCTGGTTCACCTGCCTCTGATCCTGCCGCCGGTGGTAACCGGCTATCTGCTGCTGCTGACCTTTGGGATTCAGGGGCCGTTGGGCGCGCCTTTGGCCGAGCTTGGGATCGTTTTTGCTTTCCGATGGACCGGCGCTGCGCTGGCTGCCGCGATCATGGCTTTTCCGCTGATGGTGCGCGCGATCCGGTTGTCGATCGAGGCGGTAGACCCAAAACTGGAACAGGCAGGCGCCACTTTGGGGGCGTCGCGTCTGCTGGTCTTTGGAACGGTGACGCTGCCAATGATCCTGCCTGGGGTCATTGCGGGCGCGATCCTGGCGTTTGCCAAGGCGATGGGAGAGTTCGGGGCCACGATCACCTTTGTTTCGAACATACCCGGTCAGACGCAGACGTTGCCCTCGGCAGTCTATGCGTTCTTGCAGGTTCCAGGGGGTGAGGCGGCGGCGACTCGGTTGGTGATCATCTCGATCATCGTCGCCATGGGCGCGCTTTTGCTGTCGGAATATGTGGGTCGTCGTGTGGCCAAACGCGTGGCCGGATCATGAGCCTGTCCGTCCGCCTGCAACACCAGCTTCCCGGGATGAAGCTGGACCTCGATTTCGACGCACCTTCCGGTGTAACGGTTCTGTTTGGGCGTTCTGGTTCGGGAAAGACGACGGTGGTGAATGCAGTCGCGGGGCTACTGAGACCCGAGGCCGGGCGGGTCGCGGTTGGCGATTGGGTGTTGTTCGACACGGATCGCGGTGCGTGGCTGCCGCCACATAGACGGCGCTTGGGCTATATCTTTCAGGAAGGCCGTCTGTTCCCGCATCTGACCGTACGCCAGAACCTGAATTATGGTCGCTGGTTTGCACCGCGCGGGGCACGACGCGAAAACCCGGATCGGGTGATCGAGATGTTGGGTGTTGGCCATCTGCTGGACCGCCGCCCAGCGATGCTATCGGGGGGTGAGAAACAGCGCGTCGCCATTGGCCGCGCCCTGCTGGCCAGCCCGCGCCTGATCCTTGCGGATGAGCCTCTGGCCGCGCTCGACGACGCGCGCAAGGCCGAAATCCTGCCCTATTTCGAACGGTTGCGGGACGAGGTATCAGTCCCGATCCTCTATGTGACCCATTCGGCGGCCGAGGTTGCCCGGCTTGCAACGTCCGTGGTCGCGCTGCAGGACGGACGTGTCGTGCGGCATGGTCCCGCGTCCGATGTTCTGTCGGACCCATCCGTGGCCCCTGCAGGCGTGCGCGCGGTGGGGGCCGTTCTGCGGGTCCGTGTTACGGCGCATCACGACGATGGCCTGTCCGAACTTGATGCCGGCGGCGCACGTCTTTACCTGCCTCGGATTGCCCATCAAATCGGCGAAGAGCTGCGTATTCGTATTCCGGCGCAAGAGGTGATCCTGTCCAATAGACCACCCGAGGGTCTTTCAGCCTTGAATGTGTTGTCGGGGCAGGTCGAAGCGATCCGGGCAGGTGAGGGGCCCGGTGCAATCGTGTCGGTCAAAACAACTGCGGGTGTTGTGCTGGCGCGCGTGACCCGACGCTCGGTCGCGGCGCTGGGTTTGCAGCAGGGCAGTACATGCTATGCGGTGATCAAGACCGTCGCGCTGGCTCCGCAGGATGTCGGGGGGCGGGTTGTCTAGGACCTAGGCAAGCGCACGCGCCTCATGTTCGCGCAGGATCAGCCGCGCAGCAAGGCCGAAGCCGATATGTTCGTCCGAGGCGCGCTCGGGGAATATTGCGGCGAGTTCCTGCAGCGCGTCAGAAGACAGCGTGTGGAGGGTTTCTTCACCCAGAAACAGGCTTTCGGCCTGAGCCCCTTCGGCAAACAAAATCTCGTGCCTGTCCAGCAGAATATGCAGGTATTCGACCGGCTCATCACCGGTATCAATATCTATTCCCGGCCACGAGCACAGATGTTTGGCGGCGACCAACACTTCGGGCGCGCCAAACAGAATCTCGACCTTTGGGCCGCGGATCAGGAGGCGATGCTGTTGAGACACCAGTAAGTCGCAGGATGGAACACCAGGTCCCAGACTACCTGCGGTCACTCGCACCGGGCGCATCGCAGGATTTGCGCGCAACCGCTCGGGCGACATGGTGCTGCTTTCGATCCAGCGGATCGGCTGTATTCCGTGATCGGCAGTCAACACGTCGTCATCCACGCGCAGGGTCTCAATGGCGCGCTGGCCTTCCGCCGTTTCAATCAGAGTACCTGCGGTAAAGCATACGCCTTCGATCGTGATATCAATGATCTGGGTCTGGGTTCCACTGAAGGTGAAGAAACCATTGGCGAAGTTAGCGGTGACCGTCACCTCGAACGAGTCCAATTGGATCACTCCGTCATCAAGGCTATCGAAGAAGGCCGGGTCGACGGTATAGGTCCATGTACCGTTCGCATCTATTGAGGCGGTGCCGAAATCCGGTTGATCGGAGATTGCCCAGGTGGCCCCGGTGAAGGTTCCGAAATCCGATGTTGCGGTGACATCGAGGTCACCCGAAGCAACATTAGGAGGAAAGCCGGTCACGTCGCCCGTGATATCGCCCGATATGGTTACAACCGAAGTCATCCGTTTTCCTGCTCGAGCGTTCTGGCAAATTCGGCATCGCGGTAAAGGCGCATATGCACCTGTTGCTGGTCATCGCGTGTCCATTCGACGATACGTTTTGTGGATAGGTCGCTGCTGAGGCGATTGGTGCGCACGCGTGGGTGCGGGATGTCCCGTTTCAGCATGTCGACGATCTGACGAGTTTGGCCGAAGGGTGCCACCATATCGATGATCCAGAAGGATGAGCCACTGGCGAAATCGACATCTCTCAGCGGCTCTTCCTCCACCGCATAGCGATATTCGGCTTCCGGGCTGAGACCGGCAAATGTCACGAATCCGCGCGGAAAGCCGTTTTGGCGGAAGATGTGATACTGGCCCAATCTCAGCGGCGTTTCGAACGCATAGAGAACCTGTGCCAAACTGCGGTTACGATGCGTTTTGGTCAGGGCAGCCAGATAAAATAACGCACCGAAGTCGGCGTATTTTTCACCGGAAAGATCGAACCAGTCTTTGGGAAATGACTTTTCCACGGGCCACTCTGGAAACTGCTGATGCAGAGATCATAGCGCACCACATATTCAAAGAAAGAATTTTCACTCAAGTTGATGTGTTACGGGTTGAGTTAGACCTGAGGCCCGGTTTGACTATATTGATTCGTATAGGCTGGTTGGTCCCACGTCGTCTCAGCCGTGATCGCGTTTTTCATAGGGTGTTTTATATGCGTTTTCTTACATGCCTCTCTTTGACAGCCATCATACTGGCCCCCACCATTGCGCAGTCTCAGGGCGTTGGTTTTGGCTATAAACTAAGACCGCAGTTCAGAACCCAGATCACGCCGCTAAAGGATGGAACCTACGAAGTGAAGCCTGTCGGCGGGTCCTCGGCCGCGGTCACCTATTGGTGTGGAATTGGGGATTATGCAGTTCGCACATTGGGAGTTTCAAACTCGCAGCGGATTTATGTTTCCAAAGCTTACGAGAAAGGTGTTCGCACAGTGCAGTTTTCGCTAACTCCACCGCCCGGCGCGGATACCAATCCGGGATATTCTTTGACCGTCAACAGGGTGGGTGAGAACCTTTCCGCCGCTTCGGCGCAAAACTACTGCTTTGATAATTCCATCGATATGGGGTTTTAGCGGTCAGACCCATTTGGCCAAGGGCGGCAGACTCATCAGAACAGCATCGGGGTCGTGCCCGGTTTCCAGACCAAACTTGGTGCCCCGGTCATAGACCAGATTGTATTCGGCATAGAGCCCACGATGCACCAGCTGGGTGTTTTTGTCCGCGTCGTCAAAGCTTTGCACCCGGCGTTTTTCGACCAGAGGCAGAAAGGCGGGCAGGAAGGCGCGACCGATGTCCTGAGTCAGCGCAAAATCCGCCTGCCAGTCGCCGGTGCAATAGTCATCCATGAAGATCCCGCCGACACCCCGAGCGCGCTTTCGGTGGGGGATATAAAAATACTCGTCAGCCCAATCTTTGAGGCGCGGGTAGTGGCCGGGTCCGTGCGGGTCGAGATGCGCTTTTTGGGTGGCGTGGAAATGGGCGGTGTCGTCGTCATATTCGATGCAGGGATTCAGGTCGGAGCCGCCGCCGAACCACCAGGCATGTGGGGTCCAGAACATCCGGGTGTTCATATGGACCGCAGGCACATGCGGGTTCTGCATATGGGCCACAAGGCTGATGCCCGAAGCCCAGAACCGGGGGTCGTCCTTCATCCCCGGAATACCCTTGCGCGCAGCCATCGCGTTTTGCGCGCGCTCACCCAGCGTACCAAAGACGGTTGAGACATTAACGCCCACCTTCTCGAACACGCGGCCCCCGCGCATCACCGACATCAGCCCGCCGCCCGCGTCGGAGCCATCGTCAGACTGCCGTTTAGTTTCTTTGACTTCGAACCTTCCCGGCTGAGAATCCGAGAAGGGGCCTGAGGTGTGGCTGTCTTCCAACGCTTCGAAGGCGGTTACAATGTCATCTCGCAACTGGCGGAACCAGGCAGCGGCGGTGGCTTTTTCGTTATCGAACATTGGGATCAGTGGGCCGGGGCTGCGACAGGGTCCAGCAGGGTGCGGCCTCCGTCAATGGTTAGAATTTGGCCTGTCATGAAGCCCGCAGCGTCCGACGCGAGAAATTGCGCGGTTTCGACCAGTTCGTTCGGAGCGGCAATCCGGGAAAGCGGAGTATGTTTTTCGATGTCGTCCCGGAAATCTCGGTTTTCTTTCAGCGTTGACTGCAATGAAGCGCTCATGACTGATCCCAGTGCGATGGAGTTTACGCGAATGCGGCTGGGCGCAAGTGCAACCGCCAACGAACGGGTCAACTGATCCAGCGCAGCGGTCGAAACGGAATAGGCCATCAGATCGGGATGGGTGCGGCGTGCGGCAATCGAGGACAGGTTGATGATTGACCCGGCAGGGTTCTCATCGTCTCCATCAGCCTGTTTGATAAATCGCTTAGCCACTAGTTGGCTCAGTCGCAGCGCGGGCATCAGGTTCTGGTTCAGCAATGTGCGCACGGAATCGTCATCGGTGTCCAGCGGGTCCGACGGGATCACCTGCCGTGCACCATTGATCAGGATATCAACCTGATCAAACGCATCCAGCGTGGCCGAAAGCAGATTGGCGATGGTCAGCTTTTCACGCAGGTCACCGGCGAAATAACGGATGTTGCTGTCATCCGCCTGTTCGCCCAGCTCATCGGACAGGCGCTTTTCATCCATATCGGCGAACATGACATTGGCGCCTGCATCGGCAAAGTGCCGTCCGATGGCCAGTCCGATGCCGTTGGCACCCCCGGTAACGATTGCGGTTTTGCCCGCGATGGAAAAGGACATGCGAATCCTCCTGAGTTCTGGCGAAGGTTAGCGGGCCTCAGCCCCGAGGGCGAGAGGCATGGAACACCTTGAAGCGGTTGTCTCCTGCCACTTCGTCAACACTGGCGAAAGCCTCGGCCAGCGTGGCCTCGTAAGGCAGGTGGCGATTTGCAACCATCCAGAGTTGACCGTTGCGGGTGAGGTTGCGTGCAGCACTGGTGATAAAGCCCTGGCCCAATGTCGGGTCGGCGCTGCGCGAAGTGTGAAAGGGCGGATTCATGATCACCATGTCCAGCGGCTCGGGCGCGCTCCATTTGGTGGCGTCGGCCCAGTGGAACTGCGCACGGGGGTCGGTGACGTTGGCGCGGGCACAAGTAAGGGCGGTGTGGTCGGCCTCAACCAGATGCAGGCTGCGCAAGGTGTCGTCGATCAGCCTTGCGGACAGAAAGCCCCAACCTGCACCCAGATCAGCGATGCGCGTGCCGCGCTTGGTTGGCAGAGACTTCAGCAGCAGGGCCGAGGCAGGATCGATACCATCGGCGGAAAACACACCGGGCGCGGTATGGAAGCCGTCAACCATTTGGTTTTCAGGCGCAGCCCAGTCGGCAAAGGCGTCCGCAACAGACTGAAACCAGAAAATCTTGCCATGTGCCTTCGAGATTGGACCCTCGATCGCGACCCGCTTGCGGATGTCTTTCAGCAAACTGTCGACGCCATCGGTTTTGGCCCCGTCCACCACGATGACCCCGCTGGCGCGGCTGCAGGCCTGATGGATCAGCGCCCGGGCCAGCGCCTTGGCGCGCGGTAGAAACACGACCGCATCCTGGCAAGGCGCATCACTATTGGGCGTTGCGACAAAGCCCTGCGTGGCAAAGTGATCGTGGAATGGTTTGAACGGTTGCACCATCTGCGCCTCGCGCGGAAGGTCCGACAAATCGTGGTCCAGGGTGGGCGCCAAGACAGTCAGCGGTTGCGACAGGCTGAGCCCGCTGTTCAGGGCTAGATCAAGGCGAGAGGACATGGCCGTGCGTTATTCTTCGCGTTCCATGGTGCATTGCAGCGGGTGCTGATGCCTGCGCGCGAAATCCATGACTTGCCCGACCTTGGTCTCGGCAATCTCATGGCTGAACACGCCAACCACGGCGACACCTTTCTTGTGTACGGTCAGCATGATTTCAAACGCTTGCGCATGGGTCATGCCGAAGAACCGTTCCAGCACATGCACCACGAACTCCATCGGTGTGTAATCGTCATTCAGCAACAACACCTTATACAGCGGCGGCCGCTTGGTCTTGGGGCGCGTTTGCACCAGGACCGACGTGTCGTCGTCTTCGTCGTCCTTTTCAGACATGATCCACTGGTGTTTGCGCATTGCTGTAAGAGAATCTCGATTCACACTACGAATTGTTTCCCGGCTTATATAACGTCACGGTGGCCAGAGAAAAGAGCAACCGGACGGAAATGCGATGCGGGACAAGCTGACAACAATCGGGTTCGATGCAGACGATACCCTTTGGCATAACGAGCGTTTCTTCCAGCTGACTCAGGCATATTTTGCCGAATTGCTCGCCGATCACGCCGATCACGATCACCTGATGGAACGTCTACTTGCCGCCGAAAAGCGCAACATCCAGCACTATGGGTATGGCATCAAGGGCTTTACACTATCGATGATCGAGACAGCGATTGAGGTGACGGAAGATCGCGTACCGGCGCGCGTCATCCGCCAACTTGTTGAAGCGGGGCAGGAGATGCTGGCACATCCCATCGAACTGCTCCCCCATGCGCGCGAGGCCATCGAGGCGGTGGCCAAGACGCATAAGGTTCTGCTGATCACCAAGGGCGACCTGATCGACCAGGAGCGCAAGCTGGCGCAATCCGGATTGGGTGAGCTGTTCGATGGCGTCGAGATCGTGAGCGAAAAAACGGCGGCGACCTATGCGATGATTTTTGACCAGTACGGTGATGGACCCGACGCTTCGATGATGATCGGAAACTCGATGCGTTCTGACGTGGTGGCCCCAATCGAAGCCGGGTGCTGGGGCGTGCATGTCCCGCACGGGTTGGTATGGGAGGTCGAGCAGGCCGAGGTCCCAACTTCCAACCCACGGTTCCGCGAGTTGAAGGATTTGGGTGATCTTTCAGCTTTGATTGATCAGATTTCCTGACCTGTTGCCGTTTGACATCAGTCACAAAAAATTCGATGACACGGCTTGCCTGAAATTCGGCACAATCGCCGGTATGGTGTTCGGGCGCGCATTAAGCACCATATGTAGCGTGAATCTGATTGTGTATATGATCCACTCAAACGCAGCTTTCAGTTTCTTTAAACCCGTCCCTGTGTTAGCCTGAAGAATATCAAAATAAAAATTGCTGACCGGGAAAACCCGGCGGCGCGAGGCAGACAGAGGCAAAGATCGTGCAGATTCGGCGGACAGTTCCGGCCCGAATGGGCTTATTACTTATAGCATTTCTGTGGCTGCTTTCATTTGCACCACTTCAGGGCATGGCGGCCCCTTACGCGGCCATGGTGATCGACGCACGCACCGGAGAAGTGCTGCATTCCCGCAATGCCGACACGCGGTTGCATCCGGCATCTCTGACCAAGATGATGACGCTGTATATTGCGTTTGAGGCCGTGCGGAATGGTGAGATCACGTTGGACACTCAGGTGCGCATCACCAAGGCTGCAGCGGCTGAGCCGCCCTCGAAGCTGGGTTTGCGCACTGGGCAGCGAATCGCGTTTCGCTATCTGATCCGGGCGGCGGCGGTGAAATCCGCCAATGACGCGGCAACCGCGATCGGCATCGCCCTCAGCGGGTCCGAGGCGGCGTTTGCTCGTCGCATGACCCGCACCGCCAAAGCGATGGGGATGAGCCGGACCACCTTCAAGAATGCCCATGGTTTGACCGAGTCGGGGCATTTGTCGACCGCGCGGGATATGACCACGCTGGGCCGTCATCTGCTGTATGATTACCCGCAGTACTACAATCTGTTCTCGCGCCAATCGACGAATGCAGGGATCAAGACTGTACCGAACACCAACCGCCGCCTTTTGGCAGCCTATCGGGGCGCCGATGGGATCAAGACCGGCTATACCCGCGCTGCAGGGTTTAATCTGGTTGCTTCGGCCAAGCGCAAGGATGAACGTATCATCGCGACCGTCTTCGGTGGCAAATCAGGTGCATCGCGCAACGCCCGGGTGGCCGAGCTTTTGGATATGGGTTTCCGCCGTGCCCCCTCGCGTGCGCCAATCCGTAAGCCCGCCCGCCCGGCCTATGCAGGGAATGCAGGTCTGGGTAGCGCACAAGTGGTCGCCCAAGCGGGCCCGCCGAAAAAGAGCCTGCGCCCGGTGTTGCGCCCGGTGGCGAGCGAAACGGTTCAGGTCGCGGGGTCGGTCGCCGCAACGGCTGAAAAAGACAACACCCGGATTCAGGACGGTATCGCTGCTGCGATTGCAGCAGCAGACATAGCACCGTCGGATGGCGCCAAGCCTTCCGAAAACGTGGTGCTGGCCTCGGTCGAACCGGCCAAACAGCCCGAGCCTGAACCCGAAGTTGTGACCCGCTTGTCCACATCCGGCGGTCACCTTTGGGGCGTCAATGTTGGCCGCTACACCACACGGTATGAGGCCGAGAAGGTTCTGTTGAAAACTGCGCTGTCGGAAATGACCACTTTGGAAGGCACTTTGCGCAAGGTGAACCAAAGCTCGCGTGGGTTTGACGCGACATTTCAGGGCATGACCCGCGAACAGGCTGATCTGGCCTGCCGTCGGTTACAGGCGCGCAATGTCACGTGTTTCATGATCGGGCCGTCATAAGACCCGGCATTCTCTCCTGGATGGGCCTGGGCTGCGATGATCTCGCAGCCCATTTTTTATGGCAAATCAATCGAAGACGTGGCCGTGCTTATACTGTTCATCTTGCCCGGCCGCCGCAGTTAAGGCTGCAACGTTATCCTTGGTGAAGAAGCCGTCGTAGTGATGGCAGCGTTCGATGTATTCGGTGATCAGCAGCGTGTGTTTCGAGTGCTTTGAGAAGATCTGTTTCAGGTTCGGATCATCTTTGCATTCCCCGACCACATGGGCCAGGAACGGAACGCCCTTGTCTTTAAGAGTGTTGACCACGAAATCGACATTTTTCTCACCCGCGCCATGGTCGCCGTCCTGGATTTCAACCGCCATGTGGTGCAAGCGTCGTCCGAAATTACGCACGAAATCCTCGGTTGGCATCGGCAATTGCTCGAAAGAGTTCACGAACGACGGCGTGTTGTTAGCAGTAAAGACCTTGGCAGGGGATTTCTTGTCGTCATCCACATTGGCATTGCGATTCACATTGGTCGACGAGTTCATGTCGAAGATGTTGTACGCCCCCCAGAAGTAATAAGGCACCATGGTCAGAAACTCGAGGATCGCGTCCTCACGTTCCCCGGCCAGAATGCGTGTCGCCAGATGGTCGATCCCCAGCATCAGTGGTGAGATATTGCTTTCGGTCCCAAAAGCGGCGGCCTGATCCAGCTTGACCTGTTCCGCATCACTCAACAGCACACGGTCACCCAGTCCCAGACTGTCTGTATCGTTGAAATCCAACGTGGAATAGCCGACGCGATTGCACGTGAAATCCGATGGCGTCGTAAAGCGGTATCCTTCCAGCGTGTAGAACGGATTTTCGGTGTCCCCAGAATATTCGAACCGAATATTCTGATCCTCCAGCGTTCCAGTCAGCGCCTTCAGGTCGGTGGCACCGTAAATCTCACCTACATATCGCGTCTGCGGCTTACCGCGCGCCAGCGGGTACATACGATTGATACGCGGGATGAAATCCTCGAATGTCGGGCTGAGCGGAGCCATCAGGATCAGCGCCGGATAATCGGCATGTGAATGCATCACCGAGAACTTGTGTGTCTGTCCCAAATAGCTGGCGGTGTGGCGATAGGGGGTCATCACATAAAGCTCGACCAGCGTGTCAAACAGCGCATCTGTCTCGACCTGAATGACAATGGCCCGCATCGCACCGATCTGATCCGCAATGCCCGAGCTGATGCGGCGCTCGTAAATCCTGGGAAGATATTCGGTGAAGAAGTCCGAGTTCTTCTTGTCGCCCCTTGGCTGGTAGGACATCAGATCAAAAGACATAGGCTAACCTCCTTGCGGCGCGTTGCTTGGATTTGTGGTAGTCAGATCATGCACTTGCCATGCATGCTAGGCGCTAAGGCCTGCATGGGCAACAGTTTGGAGATGGGGTGCCAAAGTTACGTTGTTGTAACTAACGGATGAATTTTGTGACCTCGACTCCGCCCGCGATCAGGTTCTCGCGCACCGAGTGCGCGATCTGAACTGCCGTCGGGCCATCACCATGCAGGCAGATCGTATCGATTGAGGTCTCAAGGCGTTTGCCGGATTCGGTGATGATGGCGCCTTCCTTCACCATTTCCAGAATACGTGGTCCGGCCAGTGCAGGGTCGTGGATCACGGCTCCCGGCAGTGACCGATCCACCAAAGTGCCATCGTCGTTATAGGCACGGTCGGCAAAAATCTCGCCCACCCATTTGCAGCCCAGCTCGCGCACCGCTTCTTCTTGTTTGGTGACCGCCAGCACCATGATGATGATGTCCGGGTCCACGTCCAATGCACCCTGATAACAGGCCCGCGCCATATCGATATCGACCGAACACATGTTGGCCAGCGCCCCGTGCAATTTCAGGTGCCGTACTTCAGTGCCCACCGCCTTGGCCATGCCGATTGCCGATCCCAGTTGATAGCGTACCAGATTGCGCAAACTGTCATGGGGCACTTTCATGTTTCGACGCCCAAATCCCTGCAGATCAGGAAAACCGGGATGCGCACCGATGCCCACACCGTTCTGGGCTGCCAGAGCCATGGTCTTGGCCATCACATCAGGGTCACCCGCATGAAAGCCACAGGCAATATTGGCCGAGGTGATGATCTTCAGAAGGCTTTCATCATCACCCATCTTCCACGGGCCAAAGCTTTCGCCCATATCGGCATTCAGATCGACGCTCGGCATCGCAATAACTCCTTATTCGGTGGCAGAGATCATTCCGCTGATCAGTTGGTAGGACAGGAGGTCCGGGATGTCATGCGGATCGCGGACCAATGGTTCAACACGGGCGGGCAGGCGGGCAAGGTCGGCCTTAAATGCGGCTTGCAGCGTGATGGCTTGTTCCAGTGTTACGAATTCGAAGCGCACCTCGCCTCCCGCCGGGGTCTGTGCAGCGCGGGGCAGATCACAGGGCAGAACGGTTGCGATGCGCGGGTAACCTCCGGTGGTCTGGCACTCGGGCAGTAGGATGAAGGGCGCACCGGTGCCGGTCATCTGTATATCGCCGGGGGTTATGACTTCGGACAGTATGTTCAACTGACCCTTGGCCGCGAAGCCGTCACCTTCACTATCCAGCTGCATGCCCATCCGGTTGGCTCGGGCGCCGCGGCGGAATGTCGTTTGCGTAAACCGTGCCAGCGTCTCGTCATCGAACAGTGCAGTTTGAAAGCTGGCCACAACCCGCAACGTCCCACCTGAAAACCGATCCTCCGAACGCAGCTTCAGGCCGGTCTTGCCGGTTTCCGTCGAAGGCAGGTGATCACCCGCTTGAACGGCGCGCCCGATCCTTGCGGTCAGATGGGCCGCGCGTGAGCCGAGCGTCATGTCGGTCCCGATCCCGCCACCCAGATTCAGATACCCGTAACTGCCCTGCAGCACCGACCCGACTACCAGCCGCTGCCCAGCCTCCATCTGATGCGAGGCATTCCACAAGACGGGGCTGCCATCGATACTGGCCTGCATCGGTGCGCCGGTCAGCGCGATGGCGGTTGGTGCGGTTGCCTCAAACTCACCACCCATCCCCGCCATTTCGAGGGCGGCGCTCGTTGGGGTGTTACCAAGCAACGCGGCCCCTTCATAAAGCGCCGCTATATCTGCGGCACCCGAACACGACAGGCCTTGATCCAGATACCCGGTGCGCCCTTGATCCTGAACCGTGCAAGCTGGGCCGATGCGGTGGACGATCAGCGTCATGTCGCGATCTCCTCGCAACTCGCACCACCAGAGCCATCAGTGCAGGTTGTACGGATATCCTCAAGCTCTTCGCGCGTGACTGAGATGAACTGCATCTCATCACCGGGGTTGAGGGCAAAACTTCGCCCCATGTCCGGACGAAAGCAACGAAACGCGGTTTGTCCAACATGACGCCATCCGGTTGGGGTTGGCCCCGAGAACAGGACAAATTGAGAAATTGCCAAAACCAACGCCCCTTCAGGCACCATCGGCGTCAGCTCTTTCAGGCGTGGAATGTTGAATTCGGGTCCGAGTGGCCCGAGATAAGGTTGGCCCGGCGCAAATCCGATGGTTAAAACCCGCACACGCGATTGGCTGAGACGATCAATGGCGTCCGCTGGTGACAACCCTGCTGCCAATGCCGCATCTTCTAGCTGTGGCGCAAGATCGGAACCGTAGACCGTCGGCACTTTCCAGAATCGTCGCCCCGCAGGCAAAGGTGCAGCGTACCAATCGCGACTGACCAGCATAGCCCGCAGCAACTTTTCGATGTCATGATGCGACAGGCTTAATGGATCAAACCTTATAAATGCAGATGCCAGCGAGGCCGAAGTCTCAAGCACGCCGTCAATCTGCTGCGCCTCGACTGCGCCCCGAAACGCCAGGGCGGCGCGGTTCGACGGCTCGGACATGGTTTGCGCAAAGGTCACCAACAGACCGTCAAACCCAACGGTTCGCAGCAAGGGAAACTTAATGTCATTCGTCATATCAAGGTCACAGGCGTATCGGGTTTGCTTTGAAAAGACCTGAGCCTATCCATAGACAATGCGCAAGGCCCTGTAAGGCCAACTTGCATTGCGCCTGGCGGCGCCGATATCGGGTGCGATTCCGGGATTGGAAATGAATCGCTGATTGCCGTCGAGTCGGTATGGTCTTGTGGGTGACTGTAGTGTTCTCACTATATGTTGGGTTTGAACCAACAAGCACTGAAACCTAGGCGGTATATCTGGTGTGCTTGAAGGATGATTTTCGCCGATTTCTATGAGGTGAGTGCCGCTTAACTATTTGAAACTATTGCTTAAAAAATGAATTTGAAGTTTTTTGCGATATTCTTGAATTTTCCACTTGCGCGTTGAATGCGTAAGGCATAGAACGCCCTTCACCGGCGCTGCTGAGGTGCTGGGACGCGGTGGGAGCTGCGGAGACGCTCGGGAGAGACTGGGGGCATCTGAGGTTTTT
>NZ_JBQFNX010000008.1:0-44835 GCF_056532915.1 Ruegeria sp. H9
TCGTCAGGCTCATAACCTGAAGGTCGCAGGTTCAAATCCTGCTCCCGCAACCAACTTTAGAAAATCCCAGAGCAGCCCGCGCAGACTACAAACAGTCCACCGGACCGTTCGATTAACGATCAAACCTCGTCAGGCTCATAACCTGAAACTCAGAGGTTCAAATCCTACTCCCGCAAACAAAAAACACCGTGCAACATCAGATGTTTACGCACCGCCCTAGGGCGGTTTTGTTCATTCTGGGACGCCCCCAAAGTAAGCAAATCCGCAAGTTCCCCAACAAGTTTAATCGCATACTTCCGTTCTTCGGGGACCTACTGGGTCTCCGACAGAAGGCAGCGGATGATCGTCATCACCTCGGCTTTTGTGTATAGATCATTCAACGCTTCTTTTCAAAGTTAACTTGATGATTGGCGATGACTGGAGGCAGCTGTTGGGACGAAAGCGGTTAAGTGTCATTCATTAAACGCTATAGGTCAAAACCAGCCAATCCGGTGCGATGTCTGCTGCAGATACTGACGTTTACTGGAACTCCAATCTGAGAATGGCAACCTTTCAAACTGCCTATTCGAAGCGGTCTAAGTACGCTTTCGATTTGTCAAATTTTGTGTTGAAGGAACCCTTATCAAAGGTCTGAGACGGTATTGGCGCAGGTGGTAAGCCGGCAGAGACTACACTTCACACGACCAAGTTACTCGCAGCGAGTCAATGCGTTACGGAAAAATCAAGAAAACGTAGTTGAAGTAACATAATGCTTGCTGCGAATCGATGAGAGGCTTATTAACCGACCTATCGGTCACTTAATGATGTGAATTCAAATTCGGAGTAATCGACCTATGGACGCCTTTATCTGCGACGCCCAGCGCACCCCGATCGGACGATATGGTGGTGGACTAAGCCAGGTGCGCACAGATGATCTTGCCGCCCTGCCAATCGCTTCGCTTGTCGCGCGTAACCCACAGGTGGATTGGTCCAGTCTGGACGACGTGATTTATGGCGATGCGAACCAAGCCGGTGAAAGCAACCGCAATGTGGCGCGGATGGCGGCGTTGCTGGCAGGGCTGCCGGTGGATGTACCGGGAACGACAATCAATCGGCTCTGCGCGTCTGGCATGGATGCGGTGGGCATGGCTGCGCGCGCCATCAAGGCTGAGGATTATGACATGGCGATCGCGGGTGGGGTCGAAAGCATGTCGCGTGCGCCATTTGTGATGCCCAAGGCAACATCCGCCTTTACTCGTACCAATGCCGTTTACGACACCACGATCGGCTGGCGTTTTGTGAACCCGAAAATGGAAAAGGAATTTGGTATCGACTCGATGCCCGAAACAGCGGATAACGTAGCGGAAGCTTATGGTATCAGTCGCTCCGATCAGGACGCGTTTGCCGAACGCAGCCAGGCCCGCTGGGCCGCGGCGCACCAGACCGGGGTGTTTCAGGAGGAGATCACCCCGGTCACAATCCCCCAGCGCAAAGGTGACCCGGTAGTGGTCGACACCGACGAGCATCCACGTCCGGGGACTACAGCAGAGAAACTGTCTGGCCTAAAGGGCATCAACGGGGTGGACAAGACTGTGACCGCTGGAAACGCCTCGGGTGTTAACGACGGCGCGGCGGCGATCCTGATGGCAAATGAATCTGCTGCGGCAAAGAACGACCTGACCCCGATTGCCCGTGTGGTTGGCATGTCCGTTGCTGGAGTGGAGCCGCGCGTGATGGGCATCGGCCCGGTTCCAGCCAGCCGTAAGGTGCTTGCACGGGCTGGGCTCAGCATCGATCAGATGGATGTGATAGAATTGAACGAGGCGTTTGCCTCGCAGGGCCTAGCCACGCTGCGCGAACTCGGGGTGCCTGATGATGCGCCGCATGTGAACCCAAATGGCGGGGCAATCGCAATTGGCCACCCGCTTGGAATGAGCGGTGCGCGGCTAGTGATGACTGCTGCCTATCAACTGCGCCGCACCGGAGGCCGCTACGCGCTCTGTACCATGTGTGTCGGGGTAGGGCAGGGTGCCGCACTTATTCTTGAACGTGTGTAAGGGAGGAGACCTCACATGTACGCTCAGATGATTAAAACAGCCGGATCCGGCGTGAAATCCCGCGAGGAGATGACCGAGCAGGAGCGCGCGTTTCAGGACAAGATCGACGCCGATATCAAGATCGAGCCCAAGGATTGGATGCCCGACGACTATCGCGCGACACTGATCCGTCAAATTGGCCAGCACGCACATTCTGAAATCGTAGGCCAGCTGCCCGAAGGAAACTGGATCACCCGAGCGCCAACGCTGGAGCGCAAGGCGATCCTGCTGGCCAAGGTGCAGGATGAGGCCGGGCATGGGCTGTATCTCTATTGCGCGGCAGAAACGCTGGGTGTCAGCCGGGATGAGATCACCGAGATGCTGCTGGACGGGCGCATGAAGTATTCGTCGATCTTCAACTACCCGACACTGAACTGGGCCGATATAGGCGCGGTCGGATGGCTGGTCGATGGCGCTGCGATCATGAACCAGGTTCCGCTGCAGCGGACGTCCTTCGGACCATACTCGCGCGCAATGATCCGCATCTGTAAAGAAGAGAGCTTTCACCAGCGCCAGGGCTATGATGCGATCCGCAAGATGGCAGAGGGTACGCCAGAGCAGCGTAAGATGGCGCAGGATGCAATAAATCGACTGTGGTACCCGTCGCTGATGATGTTCGGGCCGTCGGACAAGGAAAGCGTGCATTCGGCGCAATCCATGGCGTGGAAGATCAAGATCAACACCAATGACGAGCTGCGCCAGAAATTCGTGGATCAGACCGTGCCTCAGGCCGAATATCTGGGTCTGAGTATCCCTGACCCGGACCTGAAATGGAACGAAGAACGGGGCCATTATGATTACACCGACCCGGACTGGTCCGAGTTTTTCGATGTGATCAAGGGCAACGGCCCCTGCAATGTCGACCGGCTGGCCGCGCGTAACAAGGCGTGGGACGACGGTAAATGGGTTCGCGACGGACTGCTGGCTCATGCCCGCAAGAAACGCGCCGCAAATCTGGCTGCAGAATAAGACTGCCCTGAGGAGGATACCAAATGAACAACGAATGGCCCCTGTGGGAAATCTTCATCCGCGGACAACATGGCATGAGCCACCGCCATGTTGGGTCGTTACACGCCCCGGACGCGGAAATGGCGATCAAGAACGCGCGCGATGTCTACACGCGCCGCAACGAAGGCGTTTCGATCTGGGTGGTTGAGGCCAACAACATCTCGGCCTCAACGCCCAGCGACAAAGGTCCGCTGTACGAGCCCAGCGAAAGCAAAGTGTATCGCCATCCAACCTTCTTCGATATTCCCGAAGAAGTGGGGGCGATGTAATGAGTGTTCCGGTTTCCAATGACGCTTTGCTGCAGTTTCTGCTTCGGATGGGGGACAATACCTTGATCCTCGGCCATCGCGTCAGCGAATGGTGCGGTCATGCGCCTGTGCTGGAGGAAGACATCGCGCTGGCCAATACCGCGCTGGACCTGATCGGTCAGACTCAGATGTGGCTAGGTCTTGCGGGTGAGATCGACGGCGGCAAATCCGCCGATGATCTGGCCTTTCTGCGCGACGCCTGGGATTTCCGCAATGTGCTGCTGGTCGAAGTGCCGAACGGCGACTTCGGCCGCACGCTGATGCGTCAGTTCCTGTTCGATGCGTGGCATTCGATCATGCTGGGGCGTCTGATGACATCCTCTGACGACCGGGTCGCGGCGATTGCCGCCAAGGCCAGCAAAGAGGTCACCTACCACCTCGAACGCTCGGGCGACACGGTTGTTGGCCTCGGCGATGGGACCGAGGAAAGTCATGCCCGCATGCAAGAGGCGCTGGACTATCTCTGGCCATATGTCGGCGAGATGTTTGCCAGTGACGATGTTGATGCAGAAATGGTTGCGGCGAGGATTGCCCCGAACCCGGCAGATCTGCGCGCAGAATATGACGCTCTGATCGAGCGTGTGCTGTCCGAGGCGACACTAACCATTCCCGAAAGCCGCTTTGCCCATAAGGGCGGGCGCGACGGTCGCATGCATACCGAGCATCTGGGCCATCTTCTGACACAGATGCAGTGGTTGCAGCGCGCATATCCCGGCGCGAAGTGGTAAGGATCAATGCGGGCTTCAACGGATCAGGTTTGGGAATGGCTGGACGCTGTACCAGACCCTGAGATTCCGGTGATCTCGGTCGTCGATCTGGGCATTGTACGCGATGTGCGATGGGATGAAAACACTCTGACGGTTACCGTCACGCCGACCTATTCAGGCTGCCCGGCGACCTCGGTCATCAGCATGGATATCGAAACTGCGCTGCGTGATCATGGAATCGACGATCTGCGGATCGAGACAAGTATCGCACCGGCTTGGACCACCGATTGGCTCAGCGACAAGGGCCGTGCTCGGCTCGAGGATTACGGCATCGCCCCGCCGCAGCCTGCAGGTGGACCTGAACGCTGCCCACATTGCGGTAGCAAGGCGGTTGAAAAGGTCAGCCAGTTTGGCTCGACCCCTTGCAAGGCCCATTGGCGCTGCACCGACTGCCTGGAACCTTTTGACTATTTCAAGTGCATCTGAGGGAGGATCACCGGATGGCACGCTTTCATGATCTGGAAGTTACCGATGTTCACAAAACCATCCGCGATGCGGTGGTCGTGACGTTGAAACCTGTAAACGGTTCAGCCGATGAATTCGACTTTACCCAAGGCCAGTACCTGACCTTCCGCCGCGATTTCGACGGGGAAGAACTGCGCCGGTCCTATTCGATCTGCGCGGGAAAGGATGAGGGCATTCTGCAGGTGGGGATCAAGCGCGTGGATGGCGGCGCGTTCTCGACCTGGGCCAACTCCGATCTAAAGGTGGGCGATACGGTGCAGGCGATGCCGCCGATGGGCAGCTTTTACACCGCAATCGATCCCTCCGCCGAAAAGCATTATCTGGGCTTTGCGGGTGGGTCGGGCATCACGCCGGTTCTCTCGATCCTGAAGACGACGCTTGCCCGAGAACCACATTCGCGGTTCACATTGGTATATGCCAACAAGGGCGTGAACACGATCATGTTCCGAGAGGAGCTTGAGGACCTCAAGAACCTCTATATGGGGCGTCTGAACGTGATCCATATTCTGGAAACAGACGCGCAGGAAATCGAGCTTTTTACCGGTCTGGTCACGCAAGACAAATGTGCCGAACTTTTTGAACACTGGATCGATATTCAGAACGTCGACACGGCGTTTATCTGCGGCCCCGAGCCGATGATGCTGGGCATTGCCTCAGCCCTGCGGGCGCATGGGCTGAACGACGGGCAGATCAAGTTTGAACTCTTCGCCAGCGCTCAACCCGGTCGGGTCAAGCGCAAAGTAAGCGGGGCGGACACGGCATCTCAGGACAACCAGACCAAAACATCAATCACCATGGACGGGGCAACGCAAACGATCACCATGCCGAAGGATCAATCGATTCTCGATGCCGCGTTGGAGAATGCGATGGACGCGCCTTACGCCTGTAAGGCCGGGGTCTGTTCAACCTGCCGCTGCCGAGTGCTTGAGGGCGAGGTCGAGATGGTCGCCAATCACGCATTGGAAGACTACGAAGTCGAGAAAGGATACGTCCTGAGCTGTCAGGCCTATCCGATGACCGACACCGTTGTCGTGGACTACGATCAGTAGACGGAGGGAATGATGGCTGAAGACATGACAATCGAGAGCTATTTGGCAGCGGGTGGTGTCCTGAGTAATCCAACTAACGTGCCTCCGCGCTATCGTGCAGAGCTCATGAAACTGATGGCGACCTTCGTGGACAGCGAACTGGCCGGCGCAGCGGGCTTTGCCGACATCATAAATCTGGGCCCGGGCATCAAGGAACGCATCGCGGCGGCCAAGATTGTGCTGGAAAAGACCGACAACGCAGATCGTGTCCTGAAAATCATGGGCGAGTTCGGAGCCAACACTGACCGCTATGCAAATCACCATCCCTGGACCACACGTCTGGATCGTGATGCGGATATCGGGGCTACGCGGTCCGAACACGACATGCGCCTTGCTGTATTCAACTATCCGATCGAAGGATGGGAAGATGCCGTGGTTATGAACCTGCTGATGAGCCAGGCGGTTGACGTCCAACTCGCCCAGTTTTCGCAGATATCCTATCAGCCTCTGGCCGAGGCCTTCCGCGAGATTTCCCCGATCGAGGCGCGCCATGGGGAGCTTGCGCTTGAGGGTGCGGGCAAGCTGATCGAACAGGGAAAGGCTGCAGAAATGCAAGCGTCGGTCGACTATTGGTGGCCCCGGGTCGCGGCAAGTTTTGGGGCGGGCACAGCCGAGAAAACCGAAACGCTCCGCAAGCTGGGGCTGCGGCAATTAACCGGGATTGAGATGAAAGATCAGTGGACAGTAAAAGCGACCGAACAGGTCGAAAAGCTGGGACTTGAAGTACCCTAGCTTTCAAGGTTGGCGTTTGCGGCTCAGCAACCCATACTTCACGGCCAAACCGCGAAGCGTGCGACGCTTTCGCCGATCTTTCTTCAATGACTGCCGGGCTTTAGCACCACATTTCCGATTGAACTCAAAAACGTCAATCACCCGCTCGGCGCAGCCACAGGCTTCGCCCAGACCTACTTTGGCGAAATAGAATTTATCGAAACGATCAGGGCGTTGCATGGGTAACCTCCGCCCTTATTGAACCTCATCCTGACCGCAGAGCCAAATCAACTCTGTGCCAACAAGGGTTCAAAGGCCATCAACACCTGATAATGTCAGATTGCTTACCAACGCGGCGTAATCGCTGCGCGCGTTGGCATCCGCCCCGGCATTCCACATGTAGAACCAGTTCAACATTCCGAAAACGGACATGGTCGTGGCCCGAAGCTTGGCCGCATCATCCTTGAAAGTTGCAGGCGAGATGCTGGCGATGATGTCACTGACGAACACCACCAGATCCCGCTGATAGTCACGCAGCAGATTCTGCTGCTCTTCGGGCAATGCGGACATGCCGCTGGTTTGCACGCGATGCTCATCATCCACGCCTTGATAGGCCAGTAGGATTTCCCGCACCACCCGTTTCAAGCGATCCGCGGGTTCCATCCCGTCAAGGTCCAAGCCGCAAACCTGGTCACGCAATTGCAGCAGGTAACTGTCGAGAATATCAAACAGAATGGCGTCCTTGCTGTCGTAGTAGTGATAGATATTGGCCTTGGATATCCCGCACTCCCGCGCCAGCTGAGACATTGACGCCCGATCAAATCCTTCCTGCGCGAAGACGCGGGCGGCGCATTTCAGGATGCGTGTTCGTTTATGGTCGTGGTCTTTTGCTATCGTGCGCGCCAAATCCTGACCCTCCGTCTGTCGCTTAGCTGTCCCGATTGTCAATCACGCGCCGGGCCTTGCCCTGTGAGCGTTCAACCTCGCCCGGCTCGCCTATATCGATCTCGGTCGAGATGCCAACCACCTCTTTAATCCGGCGAGATAGCATCCGAGCAGCGGCGGTTTTGCTCAGCTCATCGGCTGCATCCGGCGTTGCTTCGACATGCACGCGCATCGCGTCCATCCGGCCAGCTTTATAAAGTTCGATCTGGTAGTAGGGCGCCAGACCGCCGGTTGCCAGAACCTGCTCCTCGATCTGACTGGGGAAGACGTTGACACCCCGCAGAATGATCATGTCATCCGAGCGGCCCGTGATCTTTTCCATCCGACGCATCGACCGCGCCGTGCCGGGCAAAAGCCGCGTCAGGTCACGGGTGCGATAGCGGATCATCGGAAGACCTTCTTTGGTCAGCGTGGTAAAGACCAGTTCACCAATCTCACCATCAGGCATGACCTCGCCGGTCTGCGGGTCGATGATTTCGGGGTAGAAGTGGTCTTCCCAGATCACGGGCCCGTCTTTGGTTTCGACGCACTCATTGGCGACGCCCGGTCCCATGATCTCGGACAGGCCGTAGATATCGACGGCATGCATATCGAATGCTTGTTCAACCTCGGAGCGCATCGAATCCGTCCAAGGTTCAGCGCCAAAGACGCCGACAGCCAAGGAACTTTCGCGCGGATCGAGTCCAATCTTGTGATACTGCTCAAGAATGTTCAGCATATAGGATGGTGTTACCATAATCCCGTCAGGTTTGAAGTCAGTGATCAGGTCGACCTGCTTGCCGGTCTGCCCACCGCTCATCGGGACGACCGTGGCCCCCAGACGTTCGATTCCATAATGCGCGCCCAGACCGCCGGTGAACAGGCCATAGCCATAGGCGTTGTGCACCATGTCGCCCCGGCGCAAGCCGCTGGCACGCAACGACCGCGCCACCAGATCCGCCCAATTATCGATATCGCCTTGCGTATACCCCACGACGGTTGGCTTGCCCGTGGTTCCCGACGAGGCATGAACACGAATGATCTGCTCACGCGGGACTGCAAACAGACCAAAGGGATAGTTTTCCCTCAGATCGTTTTTGTAGGTAAACGGAAACCGTGCCAGATCACTGAGGGACTGAAGGTCGTCAGGATGCACACCGGCCTCATCAAACCGCTGCCGGTACATAGGCACGTTGTCATAAGCATGGCGCAGCGACCATTTCAGCCGATCCAACTGTAGGTTGCGGATTTCATCAATCGAGGCGATCTCGATCGGATCAAGATCCGCCTTGTTCGGAGTAAGATCCTTCATGCCATCCCCCTCATCTCAGGTCTCGTCAAACACCGGACCTTTGACCGCGCGGGAAAAGCCCCGAAATTCTGCGATCTTTTGTCCGGCTTGGTTGGTTATGGATACGTCATAGATACCGCTGCGCCCTGTCAGGCTCAGTTCCGTTGCGCGGGCCGTCAGCAGATCACCGGATCGCGCGGGCGCGACGTAGCTGATCACATTGTGCTGGGCGACCGTGGACTGGTTGCGACTATTGCAGGCAAAGGCAAAGGCGCTGTCGGCCAACATGAATGTCACGCCGCCATGGCAGATCCCGTGCCCGTTGCAGTGATGGTCAGCCACCTGCAACGCCAGCGTCGCAGCGCCTTCATCCATCTCGACCAGTTCCATGCCTGCCCATTTCGAGGCATTGTCCCGCCCCCACATGGCAGCAGCGGCTTTCTGGGCGCGTTCCTTCGGCGTCATCTCATTCTCCCCGAAATTCTGGCGCGCGCTTTTCCAGAAACGCAGTAACGCCCTCGGCATAGTCGACGCTTTCGCCGCAGGTTTTCATTGCGTCCGCCTCAATCTCGAGATGATCGGTCAGGGTATTCGTGGCAGCCGCCTGTATCGTCTGTTTCGTCAGGCCAAGTCCCAGCGTTGGACCATTGGCGAACTGTTCCGTTAGTGCGCGCGCCTCGGTCATTAGTTCAGCGTCTGGAATTGCTTTCCAGATCAGCCCCCAATCCGCAGCCTGCTTTGCTGGCAGGGGTTGCCCAGTCAGGGCCAGCCCTTTGGCTCGGGCTTCACCCAGCAAACGTGGCAGATGCCAACTGCCGCCGGTATCAGGTATCAGGCCCACTTTGGAAAATGATTGGATAAACTTGGCAGAGTCAGCGGCAAGTACCACATCACAAGCCAAGGCGATATTCGCACCCGCCCCGGCGGCAACGCCATTGACGGCGCAGACAACAGGTAATTCCAAAGACCTGATCAGGCGGACCAAAGGTGCGTAGAACGTGCGAACCGTATAGCCCAAATCCGGCGGACCCTCCATCGTGGCAGGGTTTCGATCGCCCAAATCCTGCCCTGCGCAGAACCCGCGCCCCGCGCCGGTTAACAGCACCGCTCGTGCACCACCGTCACGCGCGGCCTCAAGTGCAGCGCGCAGGGCATGGTGCATCTCATCCGTGAAACTGTTCAGGCGTTCAGGGCGATTGAGTGTAATTTCAACCCATTGACCCATATTCTGCGAAATAATCGTGTCGGACATGCCCGGTTCGCTTTTCATAAGTTACAACAAACTTCTTGCATAAACCGAACGGTTGGTCAATAAATTCTATAGCCGTTTGTGACTCGGCGATCGGAAATGCCATTTGGCCAGCGGGCGGAACAGCATTTCTCGTCGTTGATAGTTACAAAACGTACCATTAACACATTCACGACTTGCGATTTTGAGGAGGAGACCCGGTCATGAAATTCACCAAGCTCACCACATTGTTGGCGTCTGCAACCTTGGCGGTGTCCGGCACCATTGCTTTTGCGGCTGACTACACCCTGACAATTTCCAGCTGGGCCCCACCCACCCACGGCATCAACGCAAAGATGTGGCCCAAATTCGTCGAAATGGTAGAGGAGGCCACTGACGGGCAGGTCACCGCAGAGCTTAAGCTGGGTATCGCTCCACCGCCTGCGCAGATGGACCTGATTATGGATGGCGCGGCCGATGCCTCGATTATCTTTCACGGCTATCAACCGGGACGCTTCGTCACCACCAAGCTGATCGAACTGCCTGGTTACGAAGGCTCGGCCGAGGACGCTTCGGTTGCCTACTGGCGCGCCTACGACAAGTACTTGAAAGCTGCTGACGAGCATCGTGGTGTCAAAGTCATCGCCTTGCACACGCATGGACCCGCGCAGCTGCATTCCAGCGCGCCAGTAACCACTCTGGATGAGGTTTCGGGCCTGAAAGTACGTATCCCGGGTGGCGTTGGCGGAGACGTTGGTGCGGCGCTTGGCGCGACCGGCATTCAGGTGCCCGCTCCGAAAGTCTATGAAACACTGGCATCGAAAGCCGCTGACGGCGTGGTCATGCCATTGGAATCGCGCAAGGGTTTCAAGCTGACCGAGGTTGCGCAGAACGTCTATGAGATGCCCGGTGGCCTCTATCGTGGTTCGTTTGCATTCATCATGAACGAAGACACCTTCGCAGATCTGCCACCCGAGCTGCAGACGGCGCTGGAAGAAAACGTATTCGGTGAACCGCTGAGCCGTGAGATCGGCAAAATCTGGGATGAGATCGACGCCACTGGACGTGAGGCAACCGAGGCGGCAGAAGGCAATGCCATCAACGCTGCCACAGATGCGGATATGGAGAAGTTCTCGGCCATCGCCGAAGACATCCGCGGCAAGGTCATCGCCGAGGTTGACGCAACAGGTGTCGACGCTCAGGCCGCATATGACATGATCAAATCGGAAATGTCCTCGAACTGATCCGACTGCAGGGCGGCTCTTGCGCCGCCCTGACTTACCCTGCGCGAGTTTCCCATGACCCCTATTATTCAGCTTGTGCGCCGTGCCAGCGCCCTTCCAGTGATCGTGGCCTGCATTGCACTGTTTATCCTGATGGTAATGACCTTTTGCGACGTGATCCTGCGTTCGGTCTTCAATGCGCCCATTGAGGCCGCCACCGAGCTGACGCGCATTCTGATGGCAATTCTGGTGTTTTCTGTCCTCCCGATCGTCTCCACCACCAATGGCCATATCGCGGTCGATCTGACAGACGGGTTCTTCCACCGTCTGCATCTGTCGCGTGCGCGGGACGTTGTGATCTATGTGGTCAGCGGCATCATGCTGTTCTGGCCGGTCCAACGCGTTTGGGTCCTGGCCGAGCGTGCGCGGGATTATGGGGATGTAACCGAATATCTTTCAATCCCCACCTACCTGATCGGCTGGTTCATTACCCTGTCTGTTGCCATCACTGCACTGGTGATGATCGCCACTGGGCTGCTAAAGGCCTTCGCCCCAAATACACTGTCGGAGCCTATGTAATGACCGCAGCGCTAATCGGATTTGCGATTGTATTGATCTTGGTGCTGGTGCGCCTTCCTATCGTCTTTGCCATGGGTCTGGTCGGCACATTGGGATTTGCCTATGAGCGTGGCGGCTCAATCTTTGATGAGCGCGGGATGAAGGCTGCCATGTCCATGGTGGGCCGACAGATCACCGACACTGCGCAGGACTATGGTCTGTCGGTTGTGCCGCTGTTCATCCTGATGGGCCTGTTCGTGAACAAGGGCGGCATGGCGCGCGAGCTTTATGCGGTGTCCAACGCCTTTCTTGGCCACATGCGCGGTGGTATTGCCATGGCAACGGTTGCGGCCTGTGGCGGATTTTCGGCTATCTGCGGATCGTCGCTGGCAACCGCCGCCACGATGTCAAAGGTCGCGATGCCGCAGATGCGGCGTTACGGCTATTCCGATGAACTCTCGACCGCCTCGATTGCCGCCGGTGGTACGCTTGGCATTCTGATCCCTCCATCGGTCATTCTGGTCATCTACGGGTTGCTGACCGAGACCTCGATCGGGAAATTGTTCATGGCGGGCATCATCCCCGGCATCCTTGGCATCCTCTTCTACCTCTTTGCTGTGCGCTGGACCGTCTGGCGTAACCCCGAAGCCGGGCCCGCAGGCGAGCGCGCCACCTGGTCCGAACGCATCCGCGCGCTGGGTTCGGTTTGGGCTGTGCTGTTGTTGTTCTTCCTAGTTATTGGCGGGCTTTATGGAGCCTTCGATTTTGAGCCCCTAAACCTGACATTCTCACCCACCGAGGCCGCAGGTATGGGGGCCGCTGGGGCCTTTCTGATTGCACTCTTTCGTGGGGGTCTCACGGTTGGCTCGACATTCGAGGTGCTGAAAGAGACCTGCTTTACCGCGTCTGCCCTGTTTGCGGTGCTGATTGGCGCTCAGATATTCTCAAATTTCATCAATCTGGCCGGTTTGCCCGAAGCCCTGATCGCGATGGTGACCGCCTATGATGTGGCTCCGTTTGTCGTGATCCTGATGATCCTTGGTATCTACATCATTCTGGGTTGCGTCTTCGAATCTCTCTCGATGCTGTTGCTGACGGTTCCGATCTTCTTCCCGTTGGTCACGTCTCTGGGCTATGACCCAATCTGGTTTGGCATCGTCGTCGTGGTTGTCACCGAAATCTCGCTGATCACTCCACCCGTAGGCCTGAACGTCTTCATTCTGAAAGGCGTGGTGGGTGACGTCTCGACCGGCACCATATTTCGTGGCGTCACTCCGTTCTGGATCGCCGATATCTTCCGCCTCGCGCTGATCGTGCTGGTGCCCATCGTGGTGCTGTATCTGCCGCAGCAAATGGGCGCTTTGGGACACTAGTCCCACCGCATCAAACAGGAGAACACCATGTCCCTGCATCAGATTTCCAGCTTCGCCGCTGGTACTTGGGTCGCGCCTGGAGAAGGCGCACGCACCATCGCATCCGCCATCACCGGCGCACCATTTGCCAGCGCTGGCAATGCCGCGCTCGACGTACAGGCGATGCTTGACTATGCGCGCAATACCGGTGGCCCCGCGCTGCGCAAGTTAACGTTCCACGATCGTGCCCGGATGCTCAAGGCGCTGGCGCAAGAGCTTTCGGCGCATAAACAAACCCTTTACGACCTGAGTTTCGAAACCGGAGCCACGCAGAAGGACCACCTGATCGATATCGATGGTGGCATCGGCACGATGTTTGTCTTTGCCTCAAAAGGCCGGCGCGAGATGCCGGATGCGCAGGTTTATCTGGACGGCGAAATCGAGCAGTTGTCACGCAATGGCACCTTTTTGGGGCAGCATATCTGCACGCCCTTGCAAGGGGTCGCGGTTCATATCAACGCCTTCAACTTCCCGGTCTGGGGGATGCTGGAAAAGCTGGCCCCGACGCTGCTGGCTGGCGTGCCTGCAATCGTCAAACCGGCTACCAACAGTTGCTACGTCACCGAACTGGCAGTGCGGATCATGCTGGATAGCGGCATCCTGCCTGCCGGTGCGCTACAGCTGGTCTCGGGCGGGTTGGGCGACATGCTCGATCACTTGGATTGTCAGGATGTGGTCAGCTTCACAGGCTCGGCGAACACCGCGTTGAAGCTGCGGCAGACGCCTGCGATCTTGCAGAACTCGGTCCGGTTTGTGGCCGAGCAGGACAGCTTGAACGCTTCCATCCTCGGGCCCGATGCCACGCCCGGCACGCCCGAATTTGACCTGTTCGTCAAGGAAGTCTCGCGCGAGATGACCACAAAGGCGGGCCAGAAATGCACTGCCATCCGACGCATCATCGCGCCCCAGCCGCAGGTCGACGCCATAATTGCCGCGCTGTCTGACCGATTGGCAAGGATCACCATCGGCGACCCCCGTTCCGACACCACTCGCATGGGCGCGCTGGTGTCGAACGGGCAGAAAGCCGACGTTCTGGAAAAGGCAGCTCTGATCGGGCAAGAGGCTGAACGGGTTTATGGCAACCCCGACGCGTTCGACCTGCACGGCCCTGAGACCGGCGCATTCGTTCCCCCGATGCTGTTTTACTGTGCTGACCCCGACAAAGCGCAGCGCGTGCACGATACCGAGGCCTTCGGCCCAGTTTCGACCCTCATGGGCTACCGCGATCTGGATCATGCGGTGGCACTTGCCAATCGCGGGCAGGGGTCTCTGGTCACGTCGCTGATCACTCACGACACAAAGGTCGCGCACAACGTAGTGATGGGGGCCGCAGCCTATAACGGGCGGATTTACATCAACGACCGCGACTCGATGGCTGAATCGACCGGCCACGGATCTCCGCTGCCCCATATGGTGCATGGTGGGCCGGGCCGTGCGGGCGGTGGTGAGGAAATGGGCGGCGTGCGCGGTGTGAAACACTATATGCAGCGCACGGCCATTCAGGGCTCCCCGCGCATGCTCAGTGGTATCAGCACCAAATGGGTGCCCGGAGCGCCCGAAATCCAAGGTCCGGCACATCCGTTCACCCGTAAATTTGGTGAGTTGCAGGTCGGCGAGACGCTGCACACAGCCTCGCGAACCATCACGCTGGAGGACATCGAACACTTCGCCAATTTCACCGGCGATACCTTTTATGCGCATTTGGACGAGGACGCGGCGGCGCGAAATCCGTTCTTCCCCGGTCGTGTGGCGCATGGTTATTTGTTGCTCAGCTTTGCGGCTGGTCTGTTTGTCGAGCCGAACGAGGGGCCGGTGCTGGCCAATACCGGGCTGGACGGGCTGCGGTTCATGAAGCCCGTTGTTGCTGGCGACAGCATCAAGGTGCGCCTGACGGTAAAGCAGAAAACCCCACGCAATGACGACTATGGTGAAGTTCGCTGGCACGTGTCCCTGACCAATCAAGATGACGAACCGGTCGCAGAATACGAGCTTCTGACCATGAACGCCCGCTGACCCGCTGTACTACCTGTTTTTCTTATTGGGCCTAATGGGTTAAACTGGGTCCATGACCGAAAAGACCTCGTGGTTCGAAACGGCTGTGGCCGAACTGGCGGACCCGCAAGACCAGCGGGTCTGGTCGATTATCGTCTCGCTGTTTGGTGACATGGCACAAGAGCCCGGCGCGCAAATCTCGGGCGGTGTTCTGACCCGGATAATTGAGCCGATGGGCATCAAACCCGAAGCGATCCGCGTCGCTCTGCACCGGCTGCGCAAGGACGGCTGGATTGAAAGTGACCGGATTGGACGCGTCTCGCGCCATGTCCTCTCGGAATTCGGCCGGACGCAATCCGCCGCCGTCACGCCGCGCATATATGCGCGCGGTCCTTCGCCCATTGAAAATTGGCATCTTCTGATCGCCGAGGATGGATCGGGCACACAAGTGCTTGAAGACGTGATGCTCAGCGACGACTATATCCCTATTGGGCGCAACGTAGCGATGGGTGCGGGTCCCGTTCCAGATCAGTCGGACGGTTTGCTGGCCTTGGACATCTCTCCGCACGCAGCCCCCAAATGGGTGCAGGATCGGTTGTGTCCACCCGAATTGCGCGCCTCTTGCAAGGCTCTTCTGGGCGCGGTCGTACGCGCCGCAAAGTCCCGTCCCGAAGGCTGGGCGCCAACCCCCTTGCAGAGCGCAACACTGCGCACCCTGCTGGTGCATCGGTGGCGGCGCGTCGTGCTACGCCAGCCGGACTTACCTTTGGCTTTTTATCCTGTTGATTGGGCTGGCCCTGCTTGTCGCGATAGCGTGTTCGGGCTGCTTGATCTGCTGCCACGCCCCTCGGCTGACGTACTGAGCGGTAGTAGTTGACCGCTGAGCGGTCTGTTCAACCATATTATCAGTGCGGCGCACATACCGGGTGCTGGGAGCTTTTCTGACCAAGTCATACCAATTTACACACCAATAATTAGGTTGCGGTTATCTGCCTGCCAATTCAGCCGTTCAGAAAACGCATGGTGCAATCGGGCTCCGGGCAATACCATCGCCTGTGCAAACCTGCCGGAGAACCGTGATGTCGATTTTGCTAACGATTGTCTTGTTGCTGATGTCCCTTTTGCTGGGGATGCACATCTGGACTCGCCGCCTAACGCGGCAGGGCACCGAAATGGTGCCGCAACTGGGGCGGATCGTGCCCGTTCACGGTGGCAGCATTCACTATGTCGAAAAAGGCGACCCTTCCAACCCGACTATTGTCATGATCCATGGCCTATCAGGCCAATTGCAGCATTTTACGTATGCGTTAGTGGATGATCTTGCTCAGGATTATCACGTTCTCGCGGTTGACCGTCCGGGCTGTGGCTATTCCACGCGCGATGCTGCCCAGTTGGCGGAATTGCCCGAACAAGCCCGCATGATCCACGAGTTTCTGGAAACAAAGAACGTCGATCAAGCCACACTGGTCGGTCATTCTCTAGGTGGCGCCGTGTCTCTTGCGATGGCACTGGATTATCCCGACAACACGGCGGCATTGGCGCTTCTGGCCCCCTTGACGCAACAAATGCCGGAACCGCCCGCCGTTTTCAAACCACTTGAAATCCGTACCGAGTGGCTGCGCAACCTTATTGGCAATACAATCGCCGTCCCGATGGCCCGAAAAACCGCACCCCTCGTCCTGAAAGACGTCTTCGCACCCGAGCCCGCGCCCTCAGACTTCCTGAACCGTGCTGGGGGTGCCCTTGGTCTTCGCCCCTCGGCCTTTATCACCGCCTCACAGGATGTTGTTGGGGTAGAGGCCAGCATGGGTGCCCTGACTTCACGCTATAACGATCTGCGCGTGCCCGGAGGCATTCTGTTCGGGACAGAGGACCCGATCCTGTCCGCCGAGCTACACGGTGCCACAATGACGAAATTCGGCCTGACATTTGAGGTCATGGAACACCGGGGTCACATGATACTCATCACAGAACCCGAAGTCTGCGCGCGTTTCATCCGCCAGATCGCCGAGAATTCCCGCACCCGGCTGGCAGAGCAGGACGCGCATTGAATAACGCAATAAAGAATCTCGGCAGGCACGCTTTTCCCTCTTGACCCTCCCCGGCCCCTCGCTTAAATCGCCTCTCACTCGTGGCGGAGTAGCTCAGTTGGTTAGAGCAGCGGAATCATAATCCGCGTGTCGGGGGTTCAAGTCCCTCCTCCGCTACCATTAAAATCAATCACTTACATGACTGTTGGCTTTTCCGATGCTCTCTGGGTTGATTTCTGGGAGACATATGGGGGACAAGTGACCAGATTTTTGCCCTGAATACACCGCAAGCCTTGCCGCTTGATTCCATGCCCAGCACCCATTTTCCACCATTAGATATCACTGACCTGATTTCAGGTTTTTCAGGTACAGGCTCCTACCGACAGCCAGCAAGAAGTGATGGATAGCTGGTGATGGGGAATCGACTGACCAACAGGCCTCGTGAAGCGGACATATAGGTTTTCTTTTTGATTGATAGCTTTTATTGGTCGAACGTCCAAGCATTGCCATATTAGCACTTAAATCCAAAATGACATCGACAGTTCCTCCACGCACAAAAAATCTTGGCCCTAAGCTCATTGCATTTATTCTTGGCACTGATGTGGAGCAGGTGAAAAAATTACTTCGCGGAGAGTGTGCTCTAACTGAAACACAAATTGCTGTCGTACTGAGATGTGAGGCTACGCTCAGCGAAATAGCCAAAGGCCGCTCTAGCAACCTGGTTTTGGAAGACTACGATGTAATGGCATTAGGCACATCTCGAAGAAAGGATGGGCGCACTACGTTGTCGGGTCTGAAGCTATCGCATGAAACGTGTGGGGTCCCGGTAGACGATGCAGTTGAGCGAACGATGTCAGAAATGTGCGCCGAGTACTTTCCTTTCACCCTTCTACCAAACAACTCCTTGGACCGGTCTAATGAAGCGCTTAATCTTTATCACTTTTCCTTTTCCCACTTGAAAGCAGATTTCGTCGCAGCCGTTCGCGCTGATGCTTCGATAATGAAGCTTTTTCCTGACGGGGCACCCGACGACAATTCCACTAGCCCTTACGTTTACACTTCGTTTGGAGATGGAAGCAATATTCGACTGGATATGCTGCACGTACCGATAATCCAAGCGGCGGTTGCGTTAATGCAATTGCATGGGCTCAGTAGCGTTGCCGCCTTGCAGGAAAATGCAATCCAGATGCTTAGAGCGCTCAGACAGGTTGCTGAGGGAGAAGTGGTTAAGTTGCCTGTCGTTGAGACATACGATTTGATGGGCTTGCCAGCCGATATTGAAATCCCAGTGGGCGATGGCATCCTTAAAGCAATGCCCGAAGATTTCGTCAAAACCCTACCAAGAGGTTCGAAACCAGCAAAAGATTTCGAGAAAGGAGTATTTGGCTGTATGCTCTTGAGAGATTCAACTTTCTCGACATTCATTGCTCCAACCGACCACAGACCAGAATCTGTTGACGAATGGCCGGTCGCGATGACTAGGTCCAGGAAAGACGAATTTGATGTAGTTTCGTTGGCAACAGGGTTGGCGCTCGACGAGGCAACAGCGGCCCGACCCAGAGCGATAATTACCATAGATCCGCTGAACGGCATTGGTCAGAGTTGGCGGTCTTCATCTATATCCCTCGGGCGACACCATTTCGCCAGTGTTGAAGAATGCAAAAGATTGCGCGACCTTTTAAGTGTGATGGAGGGGCTGGACACCAAACCTATTCATACTGCGGCAAAGCGATTTGTCGGGGCATCGATAAACAGGGCCGATGTCGAGGATAGTTTGATTGATGCAGTGATTGGCTTGGAAAGCTTGTTTGGCTCAAGAGCGGAGATTGCCTTCCAAGTCTCGACCGGCGTTTCGCGACTGCTCGGGAAAGATGCCGCCGAGCGTGAAGAGAAGTTTAAATCAACTAAACAGATTTATGATGCTAGAAGCAAGATTGTTCACGGTAGCCAAAAAGAGCTGAGTAAAATTGATGTTCGTGACGTTCGGGAACGCGCTTTAGCCGACTTAAAGAAATGCCTCACCACGTTGTTGGAAAGCCGACAAGACTTATTGGCTCTTGATACTACAGACAGAGTGCGAACCCTTGTCCTAAGTGACTAGCGCTACTTTCGCGATGGCTTACTTTCGTTCAGGTTGCAGAAATCTACGCCGTGGGCTCAGAGCTGACCTTGCTCAAAGAGAAGCTATCCGGTTCAAGGGGCGGCTTCCTGCAGCGTGTTAAATGGCTGGGGCTATCCGGCTGCGACCGCCTTAAGTGCGGCAACCAGTGCTCTATTTCTTCCTTTAAGAAATTATCGGCTCGATTTCATACTAGGTTCCGCGAATTGGGAGATTGTCTCGTTGTGTGATAATCTCAACGACAGTCTGGTTTGCTTAGGGTTTTGTTTGTGAGAGTGGCGCACGCGAGATGGTTGTTGATTGGAGCAGTACTGTTCGTAGTGACCTTCTCCGTATGGAATTTTCTTCCGCGGAACAGCGAGCATGATGCGTTCTTCCTGCTTACGCCAGCCGAAATGGCAGAACTCGACAACCAACCTAAAATTACTGAGTCTCTAGACCGAGGATTGACCGTTACTCAATCCGATGGCCCCTTCGTAAATTTCGATTCGCCCAAAAAGGATATTGTGCGGTCGCCAGTCAACATCGATGTAGACATTAGCCCGAGGGGTGATGCGGCGGTTGATATGTCTTCAATTCGGATCGACTATCAAATGGGACCAGCTTGGATCAATGTTACCAAACGAATAATGAAGCACGCCTCAGTCGAAGGTTCACGCTTGCTCGCACGTTCTGCTGAACTGCCGGTTGGGCGTCACACGATGCGTCTCTCTGTACAGGAGAAGAATAATAGGCGGACGAGAGTCACGGTGTCGTTTGTCGTGCAATAACCTTTTAAAGTAAGCAACCCCCCACGATATCAATCAACCCACTACTCAACTCTGCGCCACCACCAAAGGCGGCTCCTTCGGGAACGAGCGAATATCAAACCATTTGAAACACGTCCCGTCCGCGTT
Organism: Ruegeria sp. H9; assembly: GCF_056532915.1. Lineage (NCBI taxonomy): Bacteria > Pseudomonadati > Pseudomonadota > Alphaproteobacteria > Rhodobacterales > Roseobacteraceae > Ruegeria > Ruegeria sp. H9. The sequence goes on from NZ_JBQFNX010000008.1 coordinate 20,096, forward strand.
GCGCTTGTCACCCATATGCAGGAATGAACCTGCTGTTCGGTGCCGGATCAGCGCCGCTCTGAAGGCCCTGAGGTCTATCAACCACCAATTCAGGATAGTCTGCCCGTCTGGCCCCGCGTGGCCGTAGAACATCCAGTCTCCATGGCCGTTTACTATCTTGGATAGCTCGGTTTCAGCGCCTGTGGGCAATTTGGCTCTGATGGTAAATTGATGCGGGTATCTGGCAGCGTAACCGTATCGCCGCACCCTGGCCGCTATCCGCATGTCCTTGGCGTCCAGCATCAACAGGTCAGTGGCCTGAAAGTGGTCCAGCGGATCTGGCGCGGCCTGTAGGATATGGCTGCCGATTATGCTCTTTATCTCAGGCAGGAACTGGTCGGACCAGTGCCGGTTGACGGTGTAAAAGCTCATATCAATTCTCACAAAGAAAACGGGCGCAGAGAATACCGCGCCCGATGGAGATGCCGGTCACGCGGCTTCCTCTTTGACCTCCTTCAGCGCCTTTTCTGCAGCCCTGATTGTCTGTTCCATCGGAGCCAGACCCTTGATGTAGGCCCTCATACTAATCTCGATTGCTCGAATTTCTTGGTCATCAAGCAGTTTCAGATTCTCTGCGAACTTATGCTCATTCTTTAAAGACTTGCGGAACTCCGCAGCCATACCTTTCGGATCGCCGCACGCCAGCCAGTCGATAGAAATGCCTTCTTCTTTGCACCACTGCAGAAAGACATCATCCACAAGAATATCGCCATCCTCATCAAAACTCAGACCAGGGTCCGGCAGGTCGAACCATCGGCAGAAGGCGGTTACGCGCTGCTGGCAAGTAATCAAGTCCGAAAAGTCTGCAACAAAGATATCGGGGTTTGCGTCTAATTCAGTCGATTTGATCTCAGCGTTCATTGTATTTCTCCTGGTTTTGGCGGCTCAAAGCCGGGCTGCATGTCGAGGATGTCAGAGGCCAGTTGCCCAATCACTTCGAGAAGTTCTCCATATCCCCTGACTGTGAGGTCAATGTTCATTGCGCTGTCGGAGGCCGCGACGCCGGTACGGGCCAGGGCCAGTATCTTCAGCGCCTTGTCATAGGTGTCAGGCGACGAAGGAACGTCGAAGATTGGCCCGGACACACTTTCCCCGTTCGCGCGAACGCGTTGTTCAGTCATTGCTGTTTCCTCCAATTCAGTGTTAATACTAAAAGTATCACCATAAGGGGCATATAGGTGTCAATACTAAAAGTATCAATAGAGCAAGTAAAAGCAGCGCGAGCCTTGTTGCAATGGTCGCAAATCGAACTAGCAAACAAATCAGGAGTATCGATTCCGACAATCAAACGGCTAGAGGCTTCAACCGGGGAACTTGGCGGTAGAGAAGAGACGATTGAAGCCATCCGCAAGGCGTTGGAGAACCAAGGCATTCAGTTCCTGGATGAAGGTGACACGGCTAATGGGGTAGGGGTGGTTTTGGTCAATAAGGGTGACTGATGAAAAGAACGCTTGGAGTTCTTTGACGACTTCCCGGCTTGGTTGGATAAACCAATTTCAAAGGAAGTACTAAACAACCAGGATTCTAACTAGCACACGCTGTTCAGAAACATCTTTTTGCTGGTATTCATAGATGAAGCTGCTGGCCCCTGTGCTCGGGTCTGACAGTGCATGACATCTCATCGGGCGAATAGAGACCTTCGCGCAGTAAGACTGCCTCATATGGTTTCAGTGTGGGCAGGACGGTTTCGGCAAATCGTTCTCTTCTCTGACGCAGCTCAGGAAATAGTTCGAAAACCTCGCGCAGCGTTGCGCGATCCATCGCGTCTAGAGAAGTATCGCCGGGGAAAAAGGACTCGGACCACACGCCTTCAACACAAATTAGCTCATGTTGGTCAAAGAGAACGTGGATATAATGAACTTCTTGGTCGGGTGGGAGTTGGAAAACCATTTCACCATCCAGCAAGCCCTTGGCAGGCGCTAGCATCAAGCTTTCGCCGAAACACAGCTGCATGTCTGGCGAGGTAACAGCAATCCGATGTTGTGGCGAAACCGTCAGATCCCGTGTCGGGCATTTGCGTGAGAAACTACCTGCACGAAAACGAACCGGACAGAGATGCGGACTTTGCTGTAAGTCGCCAACGGTGAGGCGTCGTCTTCCGATCCAGCGAACAGGCTTTGCTGTTCCATCGAAAACTGTCACTAGGTCGCCGGGTTGCAAAGTCTCAATGGGTTTTGAGCCCAGAGGTGTCAAAACCATCGACCCAAGTGTAAAGCATACGAAGGATGGCAAAGTGTCGTAATCTGAAGGAGGTGCAGTAACGATGCTGTTGTTTGTGTTTTCTATCGTGTCACCGACATCCACATCGCCAGATGTAACAATGATGTACTGGGGGTTGGAAAACTGAACCAATGTGAATGTTACAGGCTGCCCACCTATGTCACCGCTATAGGTTTCAAACGTTTGAAAGTTTGTAGAGTCACCTAAGAAACTAGGTACCCCCGAAACGTCGAGCTGCTGGCTTCCATCTGCATCAGGATCTTCAAGCGCATCATCATTATCAATAATCTCTACCTGATAAGAGTTAAGCACGGTGACGTCTGTGAAGCTTAACGGATCATTGTCAATTTCAAGAATCGTAATGAAAGCCAAAGCGCTATCCCTCGATATACAACCCAATCAATAGCTCAATTAGAAGAATGCAACCTTATGGAGAAAAGATAAAGCTCTGTTACCGAACCGAGGTTGCTTTGGAACGTGCCGTAGGGAAAGGCCAACTAAAAACTCAGATTTGGACCTGACTTCTACTATAACCGCTAAACCTGCTAAATGGCGTAAGCGGAATTTAGGTTTCTGCCCCAACAACGTCTCCTGAGTGACAAAATTCACTGTGATTGAACGATTAAGTTGGTTGAGTGCAGTGAATGAGTAGCAAGGCAAGTTCCAGATGAAGTTTATCCCCGCAACCGCCCAATCAGTCGTTGTCCACGCGTACGAGCTGGCTGCCAACGACCAGGAAAAGAGCATGGCAATGTGGGCGGGTAGTCAACTCATGGCGCTTTACGATACACGCTCGGTGCTTTTGCGGGAGCATGCTGACATCTGGGCCGAGAAGCTCAAAACACGAGATCCTCTTTCCATGGTAAAGAGATGAAAACACGCGCCACAGATGTCATTCAATATTGAATGTCGAAGAATGTTAATCCTAGGTGAACGGCGCATTCTCAATTGGTTCAATCTCGTTCGGGTAGAATAGGTTCGGTGGTCCCAATTTCGACCACCTTAGAATGACCATTTTGGGGGAAACATTATGAAAAATTCCAAACTTACTATCATCAGTTTCTTAGCGGCGTCGTTAGCTTTTTCCGCACCTGTATTAGCTGTCGAAGAAACTGATGACCCAGAGCCGCCGTCTGAAACCAAGAAAGGCGATAACGGCTGGGGCAACGGTGCCGATACGACAAATGCCGGAAGTTTCTCAGGCGGCACCAGTTCGTCAAAGAGCACAAACGGCGGCTCGAGGAACGACAGAAACTATCCTTCGGCGCTTGATAGGTTCGAAGGACGGTAACACAACCGGAATCGAACTTCTTTGTGGGCGGCGCTGGCCGCCCATTTCAAGTCTGACCGGCGCAATTTCTTTCTGAACTATTTGATTTCACCTTGCTGGCCCAAATGTGCGCGTACGCTCTCAGCGTCTCTGACTTGTCATTGTGTAGCGCAAAAAGTGCGCATGCTGCCCACATCGCGGCATCATAATCTGACCATGTTCTGCGCAGTTTAAATGCATTCGCAAGCGCAGTGTCTGTCGTGGAGTGTTTGGATTTTGAGTTGTGCGACACGTAATTACACAAAAACAAAGCTTGCCAGAAACCCTAACATAATCCCCATTGATGCTGTGGAGAGTGTTAGGACTAGGTTCAACATTGGATTCTCAAGCCTCAATAAATGAATAGTTTTGACAGTGATGTGCCAAAGGAGGTTCACCTTTAGTATGCAGAGCATTGTTGAATGGACAGAGAACGCGCTGTTAATACGCGGTTAACAATCAGATAACCTGAAGAATTTACTTGGTGTGCTGTTTTCGGGTTTCGCCACAGGAGATTCCATGTTCGTGTAAATTTGGTCGGTTGGTGGGGCTGGCCGGGGGGTAGCGCCAGCCCCACCGAGCTTAACCGGGCGTTATGTACCACGGCTGTTTCAGTGAGAGTGAAGGTTAAGAGACTGTTTCGCCACGACAGCAGTACTATGACCATCAGATGAGATTAACGGTCACATTGAAACCAATGAGTTTCACTGCCACAGCAACCGAGCCGTTCAGTACTTGGTTTGTTACACTGTCTCTCATTTTCACACGTCTGAGGTGTGCCGCCGTGTCCTCGAACCAGCGACTGCGCCAAGTTGCAACAACCCAGTTTAATGTGTGAAAAACAAACCGTTAACATTCAGTTAACAATCTTCGCCCTCGTATGACTTTGTTGCAAAGCCTTTGTTATCCAACACGCACAATTAGCCCTATGGTAGAACCAGCCAGGAGCACGACGGTTCGAATGCAAGTTAACCTAGAATGAACGGAGTGTTTTTGTTGGGTTTAACTCAGTTTGGTCAAGTTGTTTCTGTAGGGATGCATTCTTAATAAATGACCATATCTGAACTAACGATCCTTGAACTGTATTGCGTTATTGCTGCCTCAACTTCGCTGCTTGCAGGTGTCTGTTGGGCGTTGATGAATGTAATCATTGACTCTGATAAACAACCATCTTGGTCGAGATATGTGATTGTCGGGCTTGTATTCCTTGGCGCAGTAGTTGGACCCGCATTCTACGGGGTTTGGATAGTTCTCTTTGGTATCTAGTGAAGCTTTTGTAACAGCGGGTGCAATTCTGCGACGGTGACTACCTATCAGAATCGCGCAATTTCAGGTATGCCACTGGACATTGATTTAAGCTTTGAGGTGTTTCCATGACCACTGTACGCACCCCGACTGAATACCGTGCCGCCCTACGCGAAATTGAGTACCTGTGGGGATCTGAACCAGATACCGAGGAAGGCAAGCAACTCTTGGAGTATCTGGCAGCCGTTGAGCGATATGAACAACTAAACACGCCAGAGCCAGCGTTGCAGGGATAGCGCTCTTAGCGCCGGAGAGCGGCCTGTGTCGGGAACTGCGACCAATGACATTGAATGGCTACATCGCATTCTTAACTTTCGATTTGGCCCTTGCGTCCATCTGCGCTAGCGCCTTGCTCCGATTGAGCTTTGTTGGCAATCCAAGGCATCAATCGCTCTTGGCCTTGCTGGAGCTAGTGCTTTTGGTATGGGCGTTTTATACGGCGTTTTCGTACCTTTTTCTGACACCGGTATCCGTGTGGTGGCTAGTATTGATTGCATTCGCAATCTACCATTTCGGCCTCTTCTTAGTTTCAACCGATATGACAACTGCAGTTGTGTTTTCGATCACGCAATTCATAGTGATTTCATTATTGTCATTTTTTTTGCTAGTTGCGGCTTCTGGAAACGGCATCTTTCTTACGCTTGCAAGCTCTTTGGCTATATTCGGATTAACTATAGCGGCACAAAAAATATATCATGCCGCCTTCACGTTGTATGGACATGAAATATCGGACGATGCGAAGGAAGAGATAGAAAGCATTGGAGAGCTACCAGGACGCGAGCCATCACCCTTCGAGAAGCTATTTATGAAAGCTCTGGCAACGGCATTAGTACTGATAGTGTCGCTGCAATTATTCGCGGCATGGTATTGAACTAAATCGGTTTAGACCTTCGCTTCCGTGCGGCCATCTTGCGACAGCCTTCTTTGCAATACCTGGCGTCCACCCGTTTCCATTCCGGCATGAGGTTGCCACAGTATGCGCAGTGCCAGCCCTTTGAATAGTTCTGCGCCAGCTTTTGGGCGCGCCGTTCTATCCTGTGCGCATTCTGCCACGGGAAGTGGGTGAAGCTGAGCCGCACGTGAAGTGGGTTTAGTTCCTCAATCCAGATTGTTGAGTTATCGCGGTCAGTCATGTGTGTACCTTATCCGGGAACTGCCTTTGATATTGCTGGGTAATCGTATTTAACTCCATGGCGCGCGGGCGGGCGGGTATTGGTCCCGAAACTCCTGTCTTTAGGGCCTCGCAAAACTCAAACCTGCCACTGCTGTGCCTCCTGTCTGGACGTTGTGTGCCGGGGTGATTAGATTGTTGCCATGAACCCAGCCGATCCCCCGTTAGCTCTGGAAGTGGCAGCAGGCATATTGATTGCCTACTGCGTGGTGTTCTTTGCCAAGAGTGCCGTTGCACATTGGCAGCGAGAGGAGGGAAACATGGCCGTTCTCATCGGCGCTGCTACTGTGCTGATTGGAGGGACGCTCATTCTTGGTGGCCTGGGAATAGTAATCCCATAGTAATGTCTTCTACGAACATACCAGCCGAAGCCCCCGGTATCGCACCAGTTGCAACAGGTCCGATTGGTTTCTGCCCTCTGACTTTCTGACCAATCTTGCCTGCCTGAAGCCAACCTGCGCCTTTTTCAGTACCCTTGGCTGCGGCACGGCCAGCAACAGCACCAGCAGGACCACCGGCCTTGTAACCAATAAGAATTAGCGCGCCTTCCCACATCTTCTTTGCCACTCGGGCGTTCTCGTACCCCGTGCCTGAGTGATTCACAGCACCCTTAGGCGGGACCATGCGGTTCAAGGCAGTTGATAACCGGATCATCTGGCCGCGTTCTTTCGGAGTGAACAACACGTTAGCCAGGGGCTTTGTCTGAGGGCTATTGAAGAAGGCGCGGATGTTCTCCGACACCTTTTGCGGACCCCATGGGATCGGCCCGGTTGCACCAGGAGTTTCTGTACCGGATTTCTGGGTTAACTGACGGAATGCCGCCTGTCGGACAAGATTCCACTCATCCGAACTCTTTCCCAGTGTGTGCTTAAGCTTTGCCGCCAGCGGGGCGTTCATCTTGCCGCTTCCCAGTTTAGACGCACCGAACATCCAGCGCATGACCTGATCCGGGCTGGCATCTGCGTCAATCATGTCCTGCAGGAACCGCGAGCCAGCATCCTTGCCTCGATACTTTGCTGAATACTGTGCAAACAGCCTGCGGGCTTCCTTCAGATCCCCGAACCCAGCCTCGTCGCCGTCAAAGAGTTTGGCCGTAACTACATCATCAACCCAGGAGTCGTATTCGTTCTTGATGATGGACAGAGCGCGTTTGTCCTCGGGCTTGGCTCTGGACAGGGATTGGTTCAAATCCTTACGGAATGTCTCAATCAGTCGCAGCGATACACCGCCATCTCCCTCACCGCGTTTCTGCAGCCGTGACATGTAGGCACGGGCGTTTGAGTAGATATCACTGGTGAGGTCGATTTCTTCCGCCGCTAGACGGCTCTGTACGCGCTGTACGACGCCCTTAGCCACGTTTCCGGGCACAGACACCCCGGCATCGTCTGCGGCCTTGTACATGGCCTGTGCAGCGGCCTTCTCGGTTGCGCTCATGGTTTGCAGGCGGGCGGCTACAGCCTGCGAGGCGTCCAACTGGTCGGCGGGTATTCCGTCGCTCAGTTCTTTAGCCACGCCGTCAACGGCTCTGCGGGCTGATAGCTCTTGCCCGTCACTCAATCGTTGAGCTTTGGAGACGACAGCATCAGGGCCAACACCACGGCGGGCGCGTTCGAAGTCCGCAAAATCGTTCACATCGCCAGTGACATTGTGCTTGAATGCTGGGATCCCGAACTCCTCCATCTCTGCGGCACGGGCTGCAAGTTGGGGATCAACGCCGTCATCGATGCCTTTGGAGAATTCACGGGCGAATGCATCACTCAGTTCATCAACGTCATAGCCAAGTTGTTTCAGAGCATCGCTGCCAGCCGGGGATATGCCACCTTCCTCAGTATAATAGCGGGGATCCCGGAGCAATCGGGCGACAGGCTTGCCAATCTTTTTCGCTGCCCATCCAACAACCTTTGCAACCGGCACGGATGCAGCGCCACCGACAGCACCGCCGATAAGGCCGAAGCCAGCACTACGCAGTCTCCCTTCGCCTTCACCTTCCCCAAGTCCGTATATTGCGCCGGTTCCGGCCCCTGCCTTCGTACCCTGCTTGACGGCCTGTCCAAACGTAGCTGCTTTGCCCGAATTGCTGAGAATGGTTGCAGGCACAGCCAGCCCGCCCGCAACCTCTGAAGCGATAGACGTAACGGGGTACTCACTGCGGTTGGCCTCAATCTTGGCGCGCTCGTTCTCTAGCGCGAAGTTTGCAGCGTCCTTACCGCGAACCATTGAGCCAAGTGCAACGGCTTCGTCTGATAGGCCCAGAGTTGCACCATGCGGGGCCATACGCAGCGCTGCCTCGCCCTGAGAGCCAGTCTGTCGGTGGTGTTCCGTCAGCAGGTCACGAGAGGTCATTTGCCCCGTATCTGGGTTGTAAATCATGTCTTCAGGCGGTGTGCCGTAGGTGCCGTCTGCATTTCGCTGAACGCCTTCGGATTCAGGCTTCGGACTGATGCCAAATATCTCGCTGGCGTAATCCTTCAAGGGCGGCGTAGCAGCGGCTTTCTTGGTTCCGAAAATCTCAGATGCGTAATCATATCCAGCCATTAGAAACCCACCTCTTTGCGAAGCTGCATTGAAACCTGACGCTGCAAGACCTCTGGGTCAGAAATGCCGTTGGCCTTGAGTTGTTTCTCAATCTGCGCGCCTCGGGCGTTTATCATCTTGTCCACGTCATCCAGTGAACCCATCTCCCACGGCTTGCCCTGACGGCCAGTTGCCAGCCAGAGATTGTATCGCGCTACGGCCCGCTGTTGCTGCAGAATGGATTGCTCTAGCTTGGCCTGGAATTCTGCCGGGCTATCCCCGTCGAAAATACCAGTTCCCACACTGGGAAGCTGCTCGAGCAGCCGCTCGGCTTCTTGTGGCGTGACCGCAGCACCCGAAAGCTCTTTCAGGCTGGTATTGAGGTTGTTGAAAGCCTCGGTTTTGAACTGGGCGAAGTTGGCGACAAGTTCTTGCTGCTCTGGCGTGGCGCTGCCCATTTTGTCCATCAACTGACCCCACTTTGCACCAATGCGCGTGGCCAGCTCCAGATACTCGGGTTTGAAGAGAGCCTTAGTATCATTCAGCCGCCCCAGCATTGCGCCCGAGTCCAGAATGCGGCCCTCAATCTCGTTGGTGGCCTTTGTGCCAAACCCCGGCCCCTGTTGACCGCCGCCATAAGATACAACCGTTCCGTCAGTGGTTGTTACGCTGAATCCCGGTGTTTGCTGGCTGCTGCCGACAACTGTTGGACTGCCTTCAGTGGACAGGTCATATAGCTGATTTCCAACAACCTTGAAGTTGTCAAAGTTCTGCTCTGGTGGTTTCAGGAAGTCAGCAACAATCGCCTCAGCATCACCGAACTTGGCAACAACCGCTGGGAACTCTTGCAGGGACTGAAGGGGCGGATGTTCTGCACGTTGCAGGATCTGGTTTACACCATTCAAGTCACCCTGCTCGTAAAGGAAGGTGGCTTGAGCGACGCCCTGACGAAGACCTGCAAGTTCACGCTCAACATCAGCAGCCTCCATTTTCGCCATGCGCTCGTGAAGGATCATCTCCATTTCACGCCTGTCATAGTCCATCTTTTGCGCGCGCTGCGTCTGAACTTGATGCTGGCCCTGAATGTTCACGGCCAAACCCGGATCGTATTGGGCTACGGCCCCAAGCGCTTTGGGATCACCCGCAAGGATGTTCTTTCCCTGCGTCTGAAATACGCGGCTCAGTGCGTTACGTCTGTCGTATTCATCTGCTCTGGCTCGGGCTTGCTGTCCCTGCGCAAATGCATTGACGATATTAGGCTGTCGGCCCGCTAAAATAATCGAGTGGTCTAACCTGCTCATTGCATTACCTGTGGCATATGTTGGGTTGCTATTTCGTCCATGGCTTTTGCCGCAAGTTCATCACCGAATTGCTCAGCCGCCATTTTCACCAGACGAGCTTTCAGTTCGGGCGTCAGTGGTTTTGAGCGGTCGCTGTGCAGCCAACGATAGACCTCTCGTTCCTCGTTTGCCCTCTGTATGCTTGCGGCAAGTATCCCGCTGAGTTCTGGGCTTAGCATCGCCTTTTCCCGTCCATTAATGTCAAGAAAAAGTACTACAATTCATGGATCAAAACAAGAATTATAAGGGAACATATAGGGGGTATGAGGTAATATAGCACCACCGTATCCCTGCGATATTATCGCTCATTCTCGGTGCTGGCGTTCCGTCATTGCGGAATATAAAAGACGCGGTGCATTTGGCGGGAAGCCAATCGGATTTATTGGTGAGCGGTCCAATTCTGAGGAGAAAACCAATGGCCGACTATACCAGATGCCACCTATGCGATTGCCCGATACAAGATGACGCTCCTTGGTACGGACGGAACCAATGGGGCATTGCGATATGTCACCGTTGTACGAAATTCGGTACGACCGAGGGGCTTTCAAAAGGCCAAGAAGTCCGCTTCAACGAGTTCATGGAGCAACACGGTTTCGTTGTTCTGCTGAAACGCAATGAGCGTGGTTTTGCTATGCTTCCTGTCGAAGTCGTAGCAATCGTACCCGCGTCAAAACCTTAGGGTATTCTTAGGATGAATTCCCCAACAGCGACAAAATTAACGCATGGTTTTGGTGACTAACTGCTTGGCATTGCTTTTTTCTTTGGGAATTGCGTAGCATTCACACGCGATGCTGCGCAAAAACCAATGCAGGATCGAAGTACTGGAGGCAGTTTTGACGGAGCGCGTTCAGACACGGTCAACGCTCAAAACAATCGAGGTTCCACGTGACCTCGTTGGTAAGCCTGCTGGCGTTTTTTTTCTGTTGAACGAGATTGAGCGCCGGAAATCGCAATCAAAAAGGGCGACAGATAGCGGGCGGTTCGAACTGAAGCCGTTCATGCTAGTAGATGAGTTTATCTTTAATCAGCGTGCTTGAAACATAGGTTCCATTTCAGGCCACATCTGACGTTTTTACCACTCGTTAACCAACCTTTGAGCATGGTCTAGGGACTGGTGCATGGAGTGGTAGCCATGAAGAAAACTGCGATACTGGACAATCTCAAAGAGGTCATAAGCCGCGATAGGAAGAGGTTTGGCAAGCTAGTTAAGCATGATGGGCGAGGTGGCTTTTCTGAGGAAGAATTGAAGGGATTGGATGAGCTGTACGCACGCAGCCCACCACCCGACGCCATAACTGAACCTGCACACCCGCCGTCATACGTGTATCGAGACCGACTTTCACGAAAGAATGCTGCTGGTGGTGGCCTGATTAAGGACGACGACGGCGCTAACCGGCCTCACTATTGGGGGCACCGAGAGCGACTGCGGCAACGCTTTCTCAAAGGCGGTCACGATCCAATGCCCGAATATGAGCTACTGGAACTGCTGTTGTTCAACGCAATCCCGAGGATCGACGTCAAACCTTTGTCAAAACGCCTGCTTGCAGAGTTCGGCGACCTAAACGGGGTTATTGCGGCATCAAAGCATCGTATTCTGAAGGTGGATGGGGCTAACGAATGGGTTTTCTATCACCTGCGCGTTGTCGAAGCCTTCGGGCACAGAATGGCGCAGGCACAGATAATGAAGCGGGATGTTGTGTCGTCGTGGGAAGACTTGGTGACCTACTGCCGAACCGCAATGGCGCATCGCGAGGTTGAACAATTCCGGGTTCTCTACATGGATCGCAAGAATGTTCTGATTGCTGATGAAGAACAGGCCAAGGGTACAGTTGACCACGTTCCGGTCTATCCGCGTGAGGTTGTGAAACGTGCCTTGGAACTGAACGCCAGTTCGCTCATCCTCGTCCACAACCATCCATCTGGCGACCCGACGCCCAGTAACTCCGATATTGTCATGACCGAACGAATTAAGGTTGCCTGTGACACAATGGGCATTGTCATTCATGACCATGTTATCATTGGGAAGAAGGAAGAATATTCCTTTAGTGCTAATGGCTTGCTCATGCGCGATTAGCGGCGTAGCTGTATATCGCCGATTGCCATTGAAAGAATGCCAATGATTGAACTCATCTTAGTTTTGGCGCTTTGTGTTTTCATCGGAAGCTCGATTGGGAAAGTGCTTACCTGGTGGGTAAACAAGAAGTTGGATCAGCGAGCAGAACGTCGGTCTAATACTGCAAAGCAAGGAAAACCGTCTTGATACGCTTTATCTGCCTGATTGCCTTGCTAACCGGCTGCGCTTCAGACGGCATTGTGTCTTCCGATATCTATGTCCGAGATGCGGATACGATTGTTCTATTTGGAAAGAAAGGGACGCCTGTTCGCTTTGAAGGTGTCGATGCTCCCGAACTGGAAACCCAAGAGGGACAGGTCAGCAAGCAGTGGATGATAGACTACCTCCGGGGTCAAACCGTGCGATGCGACCTGACCGGCGAGATGAACGGAGACCGCCATATCGGCACATGCTTTGTCGACGGTGAAAACCTGAGTGCAACAGTTATCGCCGCGGGTCATGCATTGGATTGCCCAAAATACAGTGGTGGCCGCTACAAACACCTTGAAACCATAGAGGCCAAGTCACGGATCAAGAGGGCCAGTTATTGTTGAAAATCATGAGGAGTAGTTGAATGGGTGGCCTCTTAGTCGCCGTTGTGGCTGGATGCTTCGCCAAGAGTTGGCGGCAGGCCTTGGTCTATGGTGGATTGGCCGGGGCTTTGATAATCGGCGCAGTTCTATTTTCAGGCGCTGGTGATACTTTCACCGCCGGTTCAGTGGTGGCGAGGATCGGGATATCAATGATCCTTTCTTTGCTAACTTATGCGATGGGAAAATACGCTAAGACGCCGACAAAACAGTAGAGAACAGCGAAGCTACGAACACCATTCCGAGTTTGTTTTAGCCATGAGTTTGAATGAGCCGCTGCCGCACAGGTCCGCTTCACCTTGTGCAAGCTCCAGTTCGAATGCCTCAATGAGCGGCGCAATCAATTGCTCGTCCAGCATATAGAATGACACCGCATCCCGAGCGCCGCGAGAAAGCACGTTGTCAGCATTCCAACCCCAGCGTCCCCGTCCGGCATGAGTATTTAGCCAGCAATGTATCTCACTAAGCTTGTAGCCGAACCCTTCTTCGGGAACTTGAACCCGCACTCTGATTGGGAAGTACTTCTCATCCGCTGCTTTCTTCGGTGATCTGCTGCGCGTGACCATTACGCCTCGATAACGTCGATTAACTCCGGCCCGTCATCATCGCGGCCAATCGGTGCGACCTTGTGATAACGCATACGCCCATCCCATTCCGTGCCCAAGTTCTGCGCTTCGTCGTGGTCAATCTCGCCTGACATCCACGGCACAAGGTTCTCGTTCGTTAGAATTACCGGTGACCGTGCATGTATGTGTTCGATTTGATGCAACGCAGGGCGAGTGAGAATTGTGCAGGTGTTCAGACCAGACGAGAGGCGCGAGTAGAGGCCTGCGAAATACATGCAGGGGTCATTGGTATCTGTCTTGATAACCCAAGGCTGTTTGGCCCCCTTAGGGCCTGTCCATTCATAGTAGAAACTGGCCGGGATAATGCACCTGCTGCTCTTCCAGGCGACCCGGAATGAACCTAGCTTATGCGCTGTTTCAATCTTCGCGTTGAAAGTGGTTGGCTTCCACTGTTTCACGTCTTCCTTGAACCAGTGCGGTACAAGCCACCAGCGGGCCGTGGAGCTAATCAGTCGCTCTTCATGGATGAACGCCAAATCCAACATCTGAGTTGGCTTGACGTTCCAGCTCATTGACAGGTCTTTGGCGTTTGGATCGCGGTCAGTTGGGATAGGAACGCCGTTCACGATCCAGTTCTGCAGAGCATAAAGCTCCGCCCACGTCATTTCGGGTCTGCCGAGTCGTCCGCACATTCGGTGAGCTTAGCAAAACAGGGGGAACGTTTGGTGAACTTTTTGATGGTTGGCGACGAGACTGGCGGCAATTGTGCGGACTAAACGGACAACCGACGAATAAACCAAACGAGCCGCTTTGCCTTGAATAAATGTCGCAGGGATATCACAGTCATATGATGAAGCTTTTGTTGCACCGATATCTTCAAGTTCGTCTCAGCATCGAAAATTCACGGATTTGGGAATTTGCCACAAAGACCACCTTAAGACTTGTAATCAGTTCATTGATTGTCTTCACGGCTGCAATGCTCACGATGCTTGTCTCAGTCTTTCTCTTCACTTGGAGCAAGGTTCTTGGTTTATTGGCCTGCGCCGCATTTGTAGCGCTATTGTTAGTCGTCAACACTTTGGCAGATGAAGGTCGTCGGCGGGAAAAGGGGCGTTAGGGGCTCGTAGCAGACATTCGAAGTCAGCAAGACGGGAGCGGAGCTAAGGCTGCAAAGCAGGACAAAGCTGTGGCTCGTCGAATATCTAAAGACGAATTATCAAATGCGTGATAGCTCCAGATTATGGCAACGACATCTGCGCGAATTCGACCGTCGATCCCTAACGCACTTGCGGTTATTGGTGTCCTTTTTTGCTTCAATCTGTTTCGGACTGGTTCCCTATTTTAGCCGTAACCTGACTGAACAGGGCGTCGCGCCTTATGCTGTCGCATTTTATCGCTATGTTGTTGCGGCATTCCTTCTGCTTCCTGTTCTCATCCTGCACCGAAAAGCATGGCGAGAGATAACTTGGGGCCTGTCAGCCGGAGCCATAATGGGACTTGGTTGGATCGGATATGTGACGGCGCTGGAGAAGTTGCCCGCATCGACAGTGGGTGTGCTATACATGACCTATCCGGTGTTCACCCTAGTCATTGCCTGGGCTGTGTTTGGCGATGCACCCACGCGACGCGCCATGTTGGCCGCTGCTCTGATTGTGGTCGCGGCTGTCATTGCTGGTTCGCCCGCGTCAGTCCCTACAGAGCATGTACCAACGCTGCTTATATCACTTGCCGCTCCATTCGGGTTTGGCTTCGGAATTTGCGTCTTGGTGCACAGGTTGTCACGGATTGCGCCATTAGCGCGCATAGCGTCAGTTTCTCTAGGGTCTGTTCTTGGCCTCGCTCCGCTCATTCTCGGTGCTGACGTCGGAGAGCTTCTCCCGCGTGAGCAATCTGATTGGCTTCTCATAGCTGGTATTGGACTAGTCACCGCGTTCGTGCCCCAGCTAATTTACACGATTTGCTCACCTGTCATCGGAGCTTCCCAAACTGCAGTAGTCGGGAGCATCGAGTTACCTACGATGTTTGCCGTGGGATTTCTTGCCTTTGGAGAAGCCATCTCTTTGCTTCAAGCTTTGGCATGTGCCTTAGTGTTGGGCGCAATCGTGATTACAAGAAGTAGAAAGACGCGCACCGTATCTACCGTGCTCGCAAATTCACCGAGACGTTAGTAGTGGGCTAATAGCCGACATCCGACTAAACCGGTGTGATGGCGCAGAACTCAAAGTTTGCCGACAGTTTGTCTTCCGAACACCCCCCATTTATGGCGGGCTGAATATGACGGGTTTTTTGTGCTATACTGTGCGGGCCTCCCGGTTCGGGAGAAGGGGAAGAACCCACCGTCTCACAAATGATTGAGAGTGAAGGTGGTGAGGGGCTGGATGAGGGGGTCTTAGCCAGCCCCTCTCTCTTGAGGGGGTATCCGGAGTGGTAGTGTTGTTCCGTTGAACCCAATCTACCCCGTTAGCGCCTTGTCCGAAATTGGGGGATTCCCGTAGACCCCTTATTTTCTTATCTCAGACACAATTCAAACACGCTGCACCGATACCAAGCAGGTGCGGCGCGTCGTGATGGGATTAGCGATTTCGATGAGGGGGTACGAGTTTGGCGCGTCGTACCTCCAACCAGCAAAGCTATTATCTATGCAAATAGAATCCTTGGTGCGATATTGTTGTTTCATCAAGACCGGTGGGAAATCAACATGCTATCTATGGATCCGTGTGAACCATTATAGGAAAAACCTGGTGGAAAAATGCTGACGCGTTTGTTGTTAATACTGGCGTTTCTTTTGCCCGCGCGACTCGCTGCAAACCCCACAGCGACTGACGAACTGAACACGTTTCGAAAAAGCCAAGGTCTTCAAGGGTTAGTCTATAGTCGGAAGTTGGAGAAAGCCGCCAAGTCTCATGCTGAAGACATGGTGAAGAAGGGGTTCTTTTCGCATACCGGCTCTAACGGCTCTGACGTGGGTAAGCGGGTGCGCAAGGAAGGCTACGAATGGTGTTTTGTGGCGGAAAACATTGCCAAAGGTCAAAATGGTCTGGACGCTGTGATGTCGGCTTGGGCGCAGTCACGGGGGCATCGTGCCAATATGCTGTCATCCAAGGCCCAGGAGTTTGCGCTGTACGAGGCGGCGGATAGTACCTGGGTAATGGTTCTAGCCGCCCCGTGTCGGTAGTCTTGTGCTGAGAATCGGCCAACCAGCAATTTAGCGCTCCGCTATGACGCGCTGTCAGCAATTCACACCCTAGTGTAATCTAAGCTCTAGTGTGATTGTACCTGAGTTTGGCCTTTTGAAGGATTGATAATGGCTGATGAACAGTCCCTATTCAGAACCACATTGGAGAACGCCGGGATTAGTGTCGATGACGCTTCGATACTCATTGCGTGTCTCGCGCTGATAGTGTCGTTCAGCGCGATAGTTCAAACAGCAGGCGTTCGGCGCAAAGAATGGCGATTGGAGGCGGTGGCGTTGGCGGCAGAGGCATCTGCGCGGGCCAGAAGGTGCCAGCAATTGGTTTGTGAACTTTGGCCAACAGTAGACGCAGTTTTTTCACTTGCGGGGATGGCTGGATCAGATTTGCGAGATTCATACCATCGAGAATTAGACAGGTACGAGAAGCATGGAAAAGAAGTCAAGAAATTCACGGAAGAACAACTGCAAGCTTTAGGGTCGATGATTGGTGCAAGGTTCAATCTGCAACACAGAATTCAGGAGTCGACCAAGACGCTGCACGACATTCGCGGCACGGAAGAAACTCTTGTTGCAATGACAAGCAGGTTCACAGACGAACTTATGGATGCCCGGAATAGAAAAAACCCGACACGAAGTTAGTGTGCCGGGATCTTCGGATATCCGTTCCCGTTTTTAGCCTTCAAGACGCGTCGTAGTCCCAGGGTCACCTATCCACACCAATCCGTTTGCTGTTGGCCGCGATGTACGCAAGCAATTCATCCAGATCCCCGAACCACGCAAGTCTTGGTTCTTTGGTGTTTAGCTCGTTAATGACCATCTCCTCGAAAGGTTCGGTGATGTGGGAAGTAAGACGCTCGACCCATTCGCGTACATCATCCTCATCCTTCATGTTTCGCGGCAAGTAAATCATAGCCGTTTTTTTCTTCGTGCCTTTTTTGGCTTCCAGTTTGGAAATTCTGCTTTTTACGCTCATGAGTCCTGCTCCAGTTTGCTGATGTGTTTACTTATCGTCACGACTGCTTCCTTCCATTTCGATGTCCGCCGCAGCGAATGCTGCTTCCCGCTCTTCCTTGGTCATGTCTTCGATTAGCTTTCCACCTGCTTTGATGGCAAAAACACGCAGCTCGAATTCGCTTTGGCTTTCACCATCGTGCGGATATATCCGACCAATACCGAGGCCTGGAATTGTCGCCGGGCCAGGCTCTCTTTCAATGGTGCGGGTGGTATGCTCTGTACCCTTCTTGATGCCGCATATCCGATAAAACACGATGGGAAGTTCGAGCACGTTTGGCGACCTCGCTTCCAGTTTGTTGACACGGTTTTTGATGCTCATTTCTTTGCCTCCAACGCCGCAATACGTTTCTCCAAATCAGTCGTCTCGAGAATCCGTCTGTACTGCTCAACGAGCCCCATCACGGTTGCTCCTTCCAGCGGAGTAATCTCACCATCGGAAACCGCCTTCAGCACCGCCTGCGAGGCTTTTGAGGCCTCGCTAGCAGTGCTGATAGGCGGAAGCTCGAAGTTGATTGGTGCGTCCTTTCTGGTGGGCGCTATCCGTTCCAGGCAAAGACGAAGGGCCGTGCTGTCGCCCTCAAGCGCCATTTCAACGGCCTTTTGGGTGATTTGCTCAGATTGGCCCTCGAGTAGTTCCTCGACTGCCCGCGTGACCCTGTGCCGGGTTCCTCGGGGTTTGCCGGGGTTGCCTTGGGCAAACTTGCCGTTCTCGTCCGTGTACGTATTGGCCACGTTTTTTCGTTCGGACTCTTCCGTCATGCTCGTTCCTCATTCGATTGGTTGATGTTCACGACACGGTGCAATTCTGGTGCCGCAATCGCGTTGCTTCGGGTCGCTTGCCCGCAAAGCCCCAGCCCCAATAGGACACGCTCAAAAGCGTCCACTTCGTTCAGGGGTATATGGCTAGATGTATATATGGGGGAGTTTTTACCCACGGCAGAAGCCTGATTGGAGCCAAAAGCGGGGTAATTTTTACGCCTTTGATTTTGCAAATGGGTAGTTTTTATCCCATCCGTGGGTAATTTTTCCCCCAAGGAATGGGTAGTTTTTACCCGGGGCTTTTTCTTTTTCGGAGCCGGATTCCAGCGCATGAACTCTTTCGTGGCTGAACCCTCAGATGTCTTCTCCTCGGTCAGGCGGTAGGTGGCAGATTGGCCGATACCAGATGGCCCAAGGCAGTGCCCACGGGTGACTACAATGAAGCCCCGCTCGATCAGGGTTTCGAAGTAACCGGCGACCGTTTTCCGGCTGACGTTCAGAACCTCAGAAGCGTCCCGGTGGCTCAGGAAAATGTTGCCGTTATTGCCGCCGTTGAAGCGGCGTTTAAGCTCGACATACAGCGCACGTGGGCCTGGCTTGAGGGTGGCCCAGGCTTGTGACGCCTGGAACCACTCCATTAATTGAACGTGGCGAGGGCCGCCACGCTTGTTTGCTTTATAACCGCTGCCCATCAGTCAGCCTGCGCTCGGTTGGTGATGTCCACCGGGGACCGTAGAACGTTGTGCAACAGACCTGCATCGAATGTGACGCCACGATTGGTCGGGCGAAATCCGTTCTTCGTCTTGGACCAGACTCGGAAATCAACAACGTCACACCCCGGATGAGGCTTCGCATCCACTGGCTGGCGAGAGATACGGATTTCCTCGCGCTCGTTACATTGAACGACTACCATCATGACCGACGCCCCCCGTAGTAAAGGGCGGCAACGACACGTGCTGCGGCTTCGGAAAGGCCGTGTTTACGGCGAATGGTGCGGATCTGGAGGTCAACGGTTCTCATGCCGCCACCTCGTTCGCCTGAATCAGCTCGACCTTGCTAACGAGGAAGTAGATGCCGTACTTCTGGCGTCCGGTATCTGCATCGCCTCGGTACATCTTGCATTCGATGTTCACGTCGTCATCGCGCCGCAGGGGCAGCACTTGATCCGAGAGGCGGCAGTAGCTGGCCGCGTAGAGCGGCGACCGCATCAGGCCTTCAAGGACTTGGCGCTTGTGCTTCGATGCATAGATTTCGCGCGGTTCCTGACCCGGATCAGAGATCCTGTAGAGCGCCGGGGCTGTCAAGTTGGGAAGGTCTGCCCAGCGATACACGCGCAATGCGTTTGACGGTGGGTGTTCGATACTAGTTGTTTGGTTATTCCCGATAATCATTCGATATTACCTTTCTTTTGTTGAAAGGCATCGGACATTCGGCTATTCTCTCAGTACCACCTAAAAGAATTCGCCTCCGCCCGTGCCTCGGGTGGGGGTTTCTTTTAGGCAGCAACTTCATCTTTAGTTCCAACGGCATCGAGGTAGGCGTCCAGATCAACCTTCTCAATGCGTGTAGCGCTACCAAACTTTGTGAATACCAACTCGCCTCGTTTGTGTGCGCAATATAGCGTACTGCGGCTATGGCCGCTGTAGTGCACAGCTTCTGAAATCTTAAAAAACCGTTTGTCGCATACGTACAGGGCTGGCGGCTGACCAATCCCAATGCTCAAATCCTGTTCTTTCCTCGAGATGTCGGAAATCTGATAGTTCATCTTGCCCTCGTGCATCAGTGGATACATGAGGAAATTTACGATGCGATTACGCCTACTTCGCCCGTCAGGAAGGAAATCATTTGCCCTTAAGTGGTTACCAATAAGCAGTTATTTTCGTTGAGACGGAGAATTGTCTACTGCGTGTTTCCAAGAGCGCAGTGCGCTTTGAGCTGACGGAACTGCGCCCTCTTCATAGCCACCAACAATTCTCAATATGTCTTCAATAAAACGCCCCATCGGTCCAGGTGCATCCAACTTTTCGCTTTTTGGAGCGAAGTTTTGTAAGTGGTGCCTGTATCGGCCTAATGTCGAAATATTGCCTTCTGAACCATATGAGAGATTTAAGGCGTTTTGGATTGGAGCCGGGCCATAGCGCTCGGGCTGAATGCGCCACTCTTCGCGCGCCCAAATCTCCCGGCAAACTCCGGCTAATGCCGCCATTTTCCAATCGCGATTTTTTTTGGCCTCTGGGATGGATTTCAACTCGCCTTGTCGTTTTTTTACGGCTGTCGCAACTACACCGGCCAGGAAGTACGCCTCTTGCACGACCGGATGTTCAACATGTTCTTGGATCGATACAAGGTCGCGCAGTCTTTCGACTTCTCGTTCTGGCAACATTGACAAAGACCTCTCAAGGTCAACCGCTGCCCGCGCTACTCGTGCAAGAGAGTCCATTTGGTTCTTTCCAACAAATCCAAAATGTTCCTCTGGCGAACGTATGGCACGCAGTAGCGTATCTGCATAAAACCGACTTACCTTTGACTTTGGGTCGCCGATTGACATTTCTTCGATGGATTGCGGCAGATGCTTCTCAATGACGCGGATCAAACCAGGAAGAGAAGCCTTTAGCTCTTTGGATAAGATCATTGGCTATTCTCCTGCGTCACCAGTTCGGCCCACTTGTCCAGCGCAACAGCCCGCTGATCCAGTAGTTGGGCCTGATTGTAAACACGCCCAACGAGCGTTGGGGCCGATGCTGTTGCCGAGTGATTTAATATGCGATCCACAACAGCCTCATTTTCCCCCACATCGGCCATCTTTGTCGCAAATCCGGTTCGGATATCATGTATCCGCCAATGCTCGAATTCATCCGGCAAAAGTTTGTCCAGTCGCGCTTTTGCTTTGCCGATCCCTGAAACAGGCGTGTCGCCGGTTGTGGTAAACACAAAGCCGGTATCGGTGCCTTCGGGGTGAAGCGCCTTCAATTCCGTTAAGGCCGGGCTGGATAGATGGGTTATGTGCGGTTTCTTGTTCTTTGTCTGAGATCCCGGCTTAGTCATTCGCGCTGTGTCGAATGTGATTTCCTCCCATCTAAGGCCCAGGATTTCACCCCTACGCTGACAGGTAAGCAACAAGAGCCGAAACACCGGACCCCAGACAGGACCCATCTGAAATGTAGCCGTCCAGATTGCCCGTATCTCACTAATCGATAAAACCCGTTCTCGCGCATGCTCGGTCGTGGCCTTCGCAACGCCGCTGGCAATATTCTCGGAAATGTAGCCGCGCACCCATGCCCAATTTGAGAACGCAGACAACGCAGCCCGAATACGATTAGCGTACGCCTTTCGGCCAGCCGATGCTTTTGCGTCCACGGCTTTTTGAATATCGCTTCGCGTCAAGTCAGTGATTGGGCTTTCCAGATGCTCAGTTAGGGATTGGCGCAACTGGCGCAGCCTTTCGTTGCGCGTTCTGAGGTTGGATAGATGGATGGTGTCATAGATATCCAGCACCTGCGACACGTTCAGCGTTGATGCCTGTGTACGCTTCTTTTCGCGCCTCTTTTCCTCTGCGTTCGCGATGCGGTCAATTCCCTGCGCGGCTTCGGCTTCAATCTCCAACGCCATCTTACGGGCTTCTGATAGACCAATGGGCCTGGGCCACTGGCCAAGCGTATGTTTGCGCTTTGGCCCGCCTTTCACCCGTTTTTCATACATCCATACTGCCTTACCAGTAGAGGAAAGCCGGAATCTCAACCCCTTGCGCTCTGTGTCAGACACTTCAAGACGCCCCGTCTCGGGCGGGGTAAGGCTTTCAAGGTATCTGTTAGTCAATTTCTTCTTCATCGGTCTGGGGGACTCATGGGGGACAAAATCAACTGGATTGTGGCGGACCGTTATGGATAGTTGTAGACAATAATTACCCGGGGGACAATATGAAAAGGTAAGATTTTACACAGTACAATCGGGTAGGACTGGATAATAATGGATGGCCATAGACCGCGAGAGACTTCCAGCTAAGTTAGAGGGTAAACGGAATCATAATCCGCGTGTCGGGGGTTCAAGTCCCTCCTCCGCTACCAGAACTTCCCAAACAAGTGCTAAGGCCCTGTTAGCTGCGTTTCCATTTGGATCGCGCCCTCGGGTTCCGTGCGAATTCAGACCAAGCACTGCAGTTCTTTGCGCTTCGTTGGTCTGAGGCCGCGAAGCAATTTCTACCGCAACGTAAAAGGTTAGTTCCGGGCATGAACCGCGTGATTATGGTACTAAATCCGAGAAAATCAAATAAACCGAACGATCGGTCGAAAATATAGTTGAATACGAACGCAGACCGGGCCAGTCTTTGATCGCGCCGTGTTCGGGGATTCCCCGATTTACTACTGGCATCGCATTTCGTCTGAGGAGGCACGATCATATGACCCAAGTCATCGGGTATGAGAAAGTGGGCGATATCGCCGTTTTGTCGGCTGAGAACCCACCCGTTAACGCGCTGGGCGTGGATGTGCGCCGGGGTTTGTTGTCGGCGATCGAACGTGCCGAAACAGAGGGCGCGCGCGCGGTTTTGATCTATGGTGAGGGTCGGACTTATTTTGCAGGCGCAGACATTCGCGAGTTTGGCAAGCCGCCACAGGACCCGTGGCTGCCCGCACTCTGTGATCGGATTGAGGCGTCGCCCTTGCTGGTGGTTTCTGCGTTGCATGGAACCGCGCTTGGTGGTGGGCTTGAGGTTGCCTTATCCTGTCATTATCGCGTTGCCGTGCCGTCTGCGAAGGTGGGGTTGCCCGAGGTTAATCTTGGTATCATTCCTGGCGCTGGCGGCACCCAGCGCTTGCCGCGTGTTGCCGGAGCCGAGGCTGCATTGGACATGATCACGACGGGGCGGCACGTCCGAGCTCCAGAAGCGCTTGAGATGGGTGTGCTGGACAAAGTTCAGGATGGTGATCCGCGCGAGATCGGCCTGGCCTATGTCAGAGAGCTGCTTTCAACTGATGCAGCACGGCGTCCTGTTTGCGATATGGCCCGGCCCGCCCCAATCGATTTTGATGCGGCCTATAACGCGGTGCTGAAGAAGGGCCGGGGCCAACTGTCGCCTGCGATTGCAGTGCGGGCAATACAAGCCAGTTGCGAGGCCGAGGATTTTGCATCCGGTTTGGCACGCGAACGGGAATTATTCATGGACCTGATGGCCTCGGATCAGCGCAAAGGGTTGATCCACGCATTCTTTGCGGAGCGTGCGGTTGCAAAATTGCCTGAGTTGAATGGGGTCGAGCCGCGGGACCTGCAACAGGTTGGCGTCATCGGCGGCGGTACGATGGGCGCAGGGATTGCCACCTCAGTTCTGCTGGCGGGACTTCCTGTCGTGCTGCTTGAGATGTCACACGAGGCAGCGCGGTCCGCTAAAGATCGTATCGCGGCAAATCTGGCTGGCGCCGTGAGGCGCGGAAAGCTGAGCCAGGACAAACATGATGATATTCTGCAGAACCGGCTGACCCTGGCCACCGACTATGACGCGCTGAGTGGCGTTGATCTGGTGATCGAAGCCGTGTTCGAGGACATGGCAGTGAAGAAAAAGGTTTTTGCGCAACTGGATGCGGTCTGCAAAAGCGGTGCGGTATTGGCGACCAATACCTCATACCTTGATATCAACGAAATTGCCGGATCGACCGAAAGGTCACGGGATGTCATCGGTCTGCATTTCTTCTCCCCAGCACATGTGATGAAACTGCTTGAGATCGTGGTGGCGGATCACACCGCGCCCGAAGTTGTGGCAACGGGTTTCGCGTTGGGCAAGAGGTTGGGCAAGGTGGCCGTTCGGGCAGGTGTGTGCGACGGGTTCATAGGTAATCGGATTTTGGGCACATATCGGAACTGTGCTGATCACATGGTGCTGGATGGGGCGAGCCCATTCCAGATCGATGCTGCGCTGACCGGGTTTGGATTTGCGATGGGCCCCTATGCAGTGTCAGATTTGGCCGGATTGGACATTGGCTGGGCGGCGCGCAAGCGGAAACGGGCCGCAGGCCAGGATCCACGCGTTCGCGACAGTTTCTATGCCGACAAGCTGTGCGAGGCCGGACATTTCGGCCAAAAAACCGGCAAGGGCTATTACATATATGAAAATGGCAAGCGGGGTGGAGAGCCGAACCCCGAGCTGACATCATTGATCGAAGCCGAGCGTGCGGCTCAGAACATAACTCCACGCGCGTTTACGGATGAGGAGATCATCCGTCGCTATATGGTCGCGATGGTGAATGAGGCGGCGAAGGTGGTAGGCGACGGCATCGCGCGTAGACCGCTGGATGTGGACGTTACGCTGCTCTATGGCTACGGTTTTCCGCGCTACTGGGGTGGGCCGCTGAAATGGGCAGATTTGCAAGGTTTGCCGGGCGTATTGAACGATATCCGCAAGTGGGCTGAAGAAGATGCCTATTTCTGGCAACCTGCACCCCTGCTTGAACAACTGGTGGCCGAGAACCGCTGCTTTGATGATCTCAACAAAGGTGCCTGAAGTCTCGGGGCAAAGGCTCCCGCGCCTGCGCAACATTGGCTGCGCCAATATTGCTAGCCGCCTTGGGCCCGGCTTCGCGCAAAGCGGGATGCCGGGTCCAACAGGAGGAGGTGTTTC
>NZ_JBQFNX010000009.1:0-34454 GCF_056532915.1 Ruegeria sp. H9
CGTTGCATGGCGCGTTCGCGTCGTCGGAAAGGCAGGTGCGAATTCTCGACGCAGTTGCTGAGCCACCAGCCCGTTTTCTGTTTTTTGTCAGTACCAAGCTCTCTGAAAGCGGTTCTATATGAGGCGAAGCGATCTGTGACAACGTTTTCCGCTTTACCGTGTCGCTTCATCAATGTCTTGAGGAATTTCAGCGCTGCAACTTTGTTTCGGCGTTTGGTGACAACGGCTCCCAGCACCTTGCCCTCATGATCTACGACCCGCCAGAGGTAATGCTTCTTGCCATTAACCTTCACAAAACCTCATCCACATGCCACTTCCATTTCGAGAATGCGCGCAGTTGTTGCACCCGCTTTCTTCGGATCTCAGAGGCAAACATCGGGCCAAACCTGTTCCACCAATAGCGGACAGTTTCGTGGCTGACATCGATACCTCGCTCGTGCAGCAGATCTTCGACATTCCGAAGCGAGAGCGAGAAACGGTTGTACTGCATCACCGCAAGGCGGATGATCTCAGGACAGGTGTTTATAGTATTTGAAAGAAGCAGGTCCGGTAATGGGCAATAGCTACGCAATACCCCTGCCCCACTCAAACAAAGTTCTTTTGACAAGACCATCAGAGCAATTCAATCTGACAAGACGTAATAAAGGCTTGCAATACTATCTACCTATTGATAGGTAGATAGTATTGCAAGCCCTGACGGAGGTACTCAGATGAAGATTTATGACGTCGAAGGGTTCCCGAACCCTGCCCGTGTTCGTATTGCGCTGGCTGAAAAAGGCGCGTCAGACAAAGTTGAATTCATCCCTGTGGATGTGATGGGCGGCGAACATCGTACACCTGAGTTCAAAGCCAAAAACCCCGATGCCGCGGTGCCTTGTTTGGAACTGGAAGATGGATCGCACATCGCTCAATGCAACGCGATCACTGAATATATCGACGCAACCTTCGATGGCCCATCATTGACCGGCGTGACTGCGCAAGAGCGCGCCCGGATCTCGATGATGAACCTGCGCGCGGAAAACGGTCTGTTGAATGCGGTCGGCACCTACTTCCACCATGCCACACCTGGCCTCGGCCCGGACCTGGAAACCTATCAATGCGCCGAATGGGGCAACAAACAGAAAGAGGTTGCCGGAAACACTATGGCCTATCTGGATGCGGTATTGGCCGAAAACGAATACTTGGCCGGAGACACATTCTCTGTGGCTGATATCACCGCCTTTGCAGGATTAGCGTTCGCCGATTTTGCCAAAGTTGAAATTCCTGAAACCCTGACCAACCTGCAAGCTTGGCGTGCTAAGATGGCGGCCCGTCCATCTATCGCCGGCTAAGCGAGAACTGCCATTTAAGTTGAAAGGACCCCTCCCATGGAACTCAACTCGGACTTCTCTTCGCGTGTCGTTGTTCACTCTGATCAGCTTGAGTGGCAGGCCTCGCCCATGAAGGGTGTGGACCGGCGCATGCTGGACCGAATTGGTGGCGAAGTCGCCCGCGCCACCACCATTGTGCGCTATGCACCAGGCAGCAAGTTTTCGGCCCACACCCATACGGGTGGTGAAGAGTTCATAGTTCTGGACGGCGTCTTTCAGGATGAGCATGGCGATTTCCCGGAAGGCACCTATGTGCGCAATCCGCCCACAACCGGGCACACGCCCGGCTCAGAACCCGGCTGCACGATCTTCGTCAAACTCTGGCAGTTCGACATGGAGGACCGCAATCAGTTCCGCAAAACCATGGCCGACGAACTGGCCGCACCCGTGAACGGGGTCGCCACTGCGACCCTGCACAAGGATGACCGCGAGGTTGTCACTTACAGCCATGTTGATGCAGGCACCGAGATTACTTCGAATGCGCCGGGTGGTATCGAGCTGTTAATGATTGGCGGATCTCTGACCTCAGGCGGTGACGTTCTGAAAAAGAACGACTGGCTACGCCTGCCTGAGGGTGAAGCGCTGTCGGCTATGGCTGGCCCAGACGGGGCGAAGGTCTGGATGAAGACTGGCCACCTGCCCTTTGCACAGCCACCGGTGGTTTAATTCATGAGTAGCAAGAAACCTCTGGCGATTGTCGCCGGTGCGGGGGCTGGCCTTGGCCAGTCCCTTCTCGCGCGGTTTCAGGCAGGTGGCATGACGGCCATTGGTCTTGGACGGACGCAGCCGCAGGAAACGATCGCGCCGTTTCATCAGGTCGATCTGTCCGATCCGAGTGCGGTTGCGCCAGTGATTTCTGAATTGATCGCTACGCATGGCCCGCCGAAGTTCGTGGTACACAATACGGCTGAGCTGGTGATCGCGCCATTCCCCGAAACCGCATTGGAAGACTATCAGAGAACGTGGACATCAATGGTGCAATCTTTGGTCCTGCTGGGGCAATGTGTTCTGCAACCGATGGTGCGCGGCGGTGGTGGCGCGCTGATCGTTTCGGGGGCCACAGCGTCGCTGCGCGGCGGCCCACGGTTTTCCGCTTTTGCGTCGGCTAAGTTCGCCCTGCGCGGGCTGACACAATCGCTGGCACGTGAATATCAACCGGCTGGCGTACATATCTCGCACGTCGTTTTGGACGGGATCATCGATACACCCCGCTCGCGGGATTTGCACTCGCTGGATCCGTCGAAGATGATGAAACCGGACGAGATTGCCGAGGCCTACTGGCAGTTAGCCCATCAACCGCAATCCACCTGGACCCATGAGCTGGACCTGCGCCCGGCATCTGAGGGGTTCTGAGCGATGCAGACGCAAACTCTGATCATTGGCGCAGGCCTTTCTGGCCTCTGCCTTGCGCGACAGCTACAGGCACGAAACCATGACTACCTGCTGGTCGAAGCGCGGGGTCGACCGGGCGGACGTATCTTGACGGAAAGGCTGGAGGGTGGGTACTTCGACATGGGTCCCGCCTGGTTCTGGCCCGGGCAGCCGCGTATTGCAGCGTTAATAAAGCGGCTCGGTCTGGAGTGGTTCGAACAATATTCAACAGGCGCTCTCAGCTTTGAAAACGAGATCGGCCAGGTCGAGCGCGATCGCGGGTTTGCCTCGATGCAAGGATCGTATCGCTTGAAAGGTGGTCTGGGCGCCCTCACTGATGCGCTTGCCGCTGAGATACCGCCGAAGCGGCTCATCTTATCCGCGCCTATCGTCGGGTTAGAGAAGTCTGCGTCTGGGATCACCGCGACCGCTCAAACTGGGCAGGTCATCCATGCTCAGGAAGTCGTACTGGCCCTCTCTCCTCGCGTGGCGAGCAAGATCGCGTTCTCACCTGCTTTACCAGATGAAGCTTTAGCGGCAATGACTGGGATCGCGACTTGGATGGCCGGCCAGGCCAAAGTCATCGCTGTCTATGATACCCCGTTCTGGCGCACGGCCGGGCTGTCCGGTCACGCGATGAGCCGCAGGGGGCCGATGGTGGAAGTACACGACGCCTCCCCTGCCGAGGGCGGACCTTACGCGTTGTTCGGCTTTATCGGCTTACCCCCGCGCACCCGTAGCAACGAAGAACGGCTGCGGCAGTTGCTCAAAGGGCAACTGTCCAGGCTGTTCGGCGCCGAAGCTGCGGAGCCAAAGACACTCTTTGTTAAAGATTGGGCCTTTGACCCGTTCACCTCTATCGAAGCGGATCAACAGCCGTTATACGCTCATCCGCAATACGGGCTGCCCCATGCGATGACCCGTCTGTGGGATGGCCGTCTAATCTTTGGCGGGACCGAAGTTGCACCACAGTTCGGGGGCTATATCGAAGGCGCCCTGGAGTCTGCGGAAAACGCGCTGGCCCTGATCATGACGGAAAAGGTTTGAGCACGTATGACGAGTGATACCAAGACTGCCCTTCTGGATGTTGCCGAACACGCTGCGCGCGCGAGGGGGTTTGACGGGTTCAGCTATGCCGATCTGGCAGAGGCGGTGGGTATTCGCAAGGCGTCAATCCACTATCATTTCCCGACCAAAGCAGCGCTGTCGGCGGCACTCATGGATCGCTATCATGAGACCCTGCAGGCAGAGTGCAACCGCATCCGGGTAGAACACAAAACCGGGGCCGAGCAAATGCTGGCCCTGATCGACCTCTACCGGGATGCACTCAATGACGGGAAAACCTTGTGTCTCTGCGTGTCGCTCATCAGCAGCCGTGAAAGCCTTT
This sequence comes from Ruegeria sp. H9, assembly GCF_056532915.1. Taxonomy (NCBI): domain Bacteria; kingdom Pseudomonadati; phylum Pseudomonadota; class Alphaproteobacteria; order Rhodobacterales; family Roseobacteraceae; genus Ruegeria; species Ruegeria sp. H9. The sequence goes on from NZ_JBQFNX010000009.1 coordinate 4,129, forward strand.
CGGATGACGTGATCCAAAAGATCAGAAAATTCCGCGCCATGATGGTTACCCAAATCGAAGAGATCCTGAAGCTTGGCCAAGAGGATAAATCAATCACCGGTATCACCGATCCGATCTCGGAGTCCCGCGCGATACTGGCCCTTTTGGAAGGCGCGCATCTGACCGCGCGCGCAGAAGAGAATGTGAATACCTTCGATGAGGCTTTGGGCGTTTTAAAGTCCCGCTGTTGACCTTCGCCCCGACACATCGGATCGTTGCCGCAAGCAATTCATTTGATATTCGGAGCTTCCATTATGCCCAAAGTCATTCTGATCACCGGCACGTCAACCGGCCTTGGTGTTCAAATCGCCGTACAAGCGGCCCATGCGGGCCATACTGTCTACGCTACTATGCGAAACCTCGCCAAGCGCGGCATCTTGGATGCGGCCGCCTCTGACGCTGGCGTCAATTTCAACGTGCTTGAGCTGGACGTGCAAGACAGCGCCAGCGTAAACGCCGCAGTCGATCAGATCATCGCGAACGAGGGGCGGATCGATAAGCTGATCAACAATGCGGGTGCCGGATTTATTCGTACAACCGAACAAGCCAGCGAAGAAGAGGTCGCCTGGGTCATGGATGTGAATTTCATGGGTGTCGTGCGCTGCACAAAAGCGGTGATGCCACACATGCGCGCAGCACGCTCGGGCCACGTCATCACAATCTCATCCGTAGGCGGCCTAGTGGGTCAGCCGTTCAACGAGATCTACTGCGCCGCAAAGTTCGCGGTTGAGGGGTACACTGAGGCTTTGGCCAGCTACGTCACGCCCAATTTCGGTATCCATTTCTCGACAGTTGAACCGGGCGGTATTCAATCCGAGTTTGCGACCAATGTGCTGAAACATGTCGAGGCCACGGGCGGGATGCTTGAGGATGAGTATCTACCTATTCTCCAGAAGTATATTGGCGGCGCTCAGGCGCGAATGGATGGCAGCGATATCTATCAAACTTCGGAACAAGTGGCATCAGTTGTCATGGGCGTGGTTGAAGCCTCTGACCCGCCGATCCGCGTTCGCACTTCAAACTGGGGTGAGGCGTTTACTCGCCTGAAAACCGAAGCAGACCCGGATGGAAAAAAGCAACAAGCAGCCGTGATTGAGCAGTTCCTAAGCTAAAACCTTACTGGTGTAAGTCTGCTCTGAATGCAGCAGCCTTGCTGCAATTGCCACAGGTTTCCATGCTGCACCATCGGCGACGTCCGCTTTTTGCGATGTCGAGGAACACCAGCACGCGTCGATCATGCGTACAATCCCTGATCCTTTTCGGATCGGTTTCTGTCGGCAATATCGTAAAGCATTTCGCGACCAGCGCCATGAAAACCATTGCGCGCGTCACGTCATTTCACTCGGTGATAGACCATTCAGCATCATCCAAATGTCGCCGTTTCTCGAATTGGTCTGGGGTATAAGCCTGACCGCTTAGAGAAAAGGTGCCTGCAGGCAATCGCGGCGTCCGACAATCCAATGATAACACCCCGCGGTGGGAGCTTTGCTTGATCCAATGCAGGGCCTTCAATCCGGTCGCCCGACAGACTCACCGTCGAACCCAACAATTTCGCACAGAATCATGAAAAAGCACTCACTCGTTTATCTGGCACTCGCGGCACTCGTGAACGTGGGTAGACGCACTAAAGCGCGTTCGACAATCGGAAGCGCGAGCCAACTGGATTGCATTCAACGGCCCATACCAGGCCTTTGACCGACCTTGAGGGCGCTGCGGCGCAGCCCGTCAGACCGGACTATCGGCGCAATCGCAAGGCGGGATGGCAGACTTCGTACGTTTTGCGGGTCAAAGCGCCAATTCGCTGCATTTGCCTATGAATTCTCCGCGTGACAAAGTGAATGCGCCGACCCTTGAAGTTCACGTTCCCGCCACCCAACGATTCTGATAGCAAAACAGAGAATTCTCGTTCCGGGGGCAGCGTTGATCGACAGACTAACAGCGATTTTTGCTTTGAAGGTCATTGCAGTTTCTATGTGCATTGGCGCGCTCACGCCTCTCATATTCCTAGACGGATACGAGAAACCAGTGGATGCAATTGTCGGCAGTTTGACCGGGTTAATCATTGGTGCAGGATGCCTAACGGTTGAGCTCACCTTTCTCTCTAATCAATCGATCCGATGGCTGCGGCAGACCCCGCTTATCGTCATAATCGGCTTTAGGGCCGTCACTTATAGTCTGATTATCGTTATCGGGATCATACTTCCCGCGCGCGTACTGCTTGATCAGAAACTCTGGCAGGAACCTGAGTTTGCATTCAACTTTGCTCTATCCGCTGCGATCGCTTCTGTCATTTCCACGTCAGTTGAACTGCTAAGACTGTTAGGCCGGGAGGCAACTTTGGCAATCTTCACCGGACAATATCGACGCCCCCGGCTAGAAAACCGAATTGTTCTTTTTGCCGACCTGGTAGGGTCGACCTCGCTCGCGGAGCGGATTGGCGATTTGAGATTCCACGAGTTCCTTTCTGACGTGTCCTACGATCTGTCCCAGCCGATAGAGAGCAGTGGGGGCGAAGTGCATCGATACGTGGGAGACGCAGTCATCGTGACATGGCCGACAGCGAGCCCGAAGAGTTACGAACGGAGTTTTGCGTGCGCGAAGGAAATGCCCCGCACGTTAGAGAGTAAGACCGAAGAATACGTCGCCAGATTTGGGCAAGAGGCAAAGATCAGGGTGGCTCTACATTGTGGGCCGGTTGCGGCAGGTGAGATCGGGACATGGAAAAAGGAGGTAGCCTTGCTGGGCGACACAATGAACACCGTCGCCCGGATAGAAAGTGCTGCCAGAGACTTCGGAGTAGAAGTGGTGATCTCGGATGCTGTCAGGGAACAACTGTCCGATGAAGTTAACAAAATACTATCCCAACTTCCCGCCTACAATGCCCGCGGAAAAACCGATCAAATGGTGCTTTGGACCATCACTAAGTGATTTGCCATTGCAGAAGCTATCGAAATCTAAACACTTGGGCCGTTCGTGTGGACGGCTCAGACCTTCTATTGGCAAACAGTTCTCAACGCTGAATTGCGGCCCGACAGACCTTACTTTCGCCGCGGCCGCAACATCTGGTTCTAATTAACTCATGGTTTTCGGGCAACGCCGCCAATCGCAATAGCTTTCTAAAGGTGGAAACAAACCTGAATGCAGTCCATTCATTCAGGAATTTACTGTTACTGGTGATGTGACACAGATAGCGTTTCCACTTGCAAAGCTGAATGAACTAGAGCTTCAAGGTTTTTGCGCAACAACATAACGACTCTGGAGCATCGAGGCTTGATCGGAAGTATACAGGATTTCAAAGCCTGCACGCTCAATTTTCCTATCAAGCATCGACATAGAAACGAAATTCACAAACGGGGCTTTCCCAAAAAACTGCATGATAGGGATCGCGACACGACTGATCATCGCATACTTGAACCCACCATTCTCAGGCGCACACACCGTTTTGGATATGAAAACCCCACCGGATTTTGTCAATTTGGCAATATGCTCTAGCGCTTGATCCAAATCAGGCAGGAGATGAAGCAGGTTATGCGCCAGAACCGCATCGTAACCACCTTCAACAGGATCGTGCTCGAGAACTTCGGCCACCTTGAAAGTGACATTCTCCAATCCTTCTTTAGCACGCTTCTCGTTGGCAATCTCGATCATGCCCGGAGCGAGATCCGAGGCGGTGATATGGTTGACATGCGGTGCAAGTAACAGCGCGGTTGAACCCGTCCCGCAACCGATTTCCAGTACACTGTCTTCTGCTTTTAGGTGCGACTTCGTACGTTCGAGTGTGTTCAGATACCCTTCCATGTTCCGGATTGGGTCCGCCGCATACTTTCGCGAGATTCTGCTCCAGAACGCGGCATCTTTGGACAAAGCAGCCATTTTATTACTCTCTTTCAAGTTTGTTGTCGCATCCCATACATCCATACACACATTTACTAAATTGCCATAATTCGCAGAAGTGTTATGCATAAATGCATGAACTGGAATGCCATCAATTTCGACTGGAATCAGGTACGGACCTTTCTTGCGACGGCTGAAGAAGGCTCGTTTTCCGCAGCGGCGCGCGTTCTCGAGCAAACTCAACCTACTGTCGGTCGTCAGGTTGCGGCGCTGGAATTGGCGCTTGGGATCACCCTGTTTGAAAGAGTTGGTAAATCGCTTAGTCTAACGACCGCTGGCGCCGAGCTTTTGTTGCATGTCAGAGAAATGGCGGATGTCGCGCACAGGATCTCCCTTACTGCTACAAGCCAGTCGCAAACTGTCGAAGGGCAAGTCAGGATCACCGCGTCAGATGTGATGTCTGCCTATCAGCTGCCGCCTATACTGAAAAAGATCCGACTTGCAGCACCGCGTCTTGAGATCGACGTCGTTGCTGCCAATGACTTACGAGACCTACAGAGACGTGAGGCTGATATCGCCATCCGACATGTACGCCCGACGCAACCAGATCTGACCGCAAAGCTTGTTGCCGAGGCGACGGCACATTTTTACGCAGCACCTGCGTACCTTGATCAGTTGGGAAGGCCGAAAAATGAAAACGAGCTCGCGAAGTTGGATTTCGTGGGGTTTGGCGACATTGACACGATGATCGGTTTTCTCGATCCGGCGGGCGTTAAGGTCACTCGAAAGAGTTTCCGGATTGGCTCGCAAAGCGGAATTGTATCCTGGGAGCTGGTGCGCCAAGGGTTTGGCATCAGTGTAATGTCGGATGACGTGGCTGCCTTGACACCAGGTGTGGAGCGCGTGCTACCCGACCGAGAGCCGTTTAAGTTCCCGATTTGGCTGGCGACGCACTCGGAATTACATACTGCGCGAAGGATCAGGTTGGTGTTTGATCAACTTGCAGATCAACTGAGCACAGGGGCCATTAGGTAGTCCGGGAGTTCACCCTATGTCACAGGTCCAACCAACGCTTCACTTGCTTTGTGGTAAAGTCGCCTCAGGAAAATCAAGTCTGGCGGCGAAACTTGCGAATAGCGGCGGGGCGGTGCTCATTTCAGAAGATGAATGGCTTAGCGTCCTATTCGGCGACCAGATGAACTCCCTGCAGGATTATGTAAATTGCGCTTTGAAATTGCGGCCGGTCATGGGGCGGCACATCGCATCGTTGCTGAAGGCCGGGGTTTCTGTCATTCTCGACTTTCCGGCGAACACAATTGAAAACAGAGCCTGGATGCGCAAGCTGCTGGAAGAAACTGCTGCGACGCACCAGCTTCACTTTTTGGACTTACCGGATGAGGTTTGTCTGCGCCGGCTGCACAAGCGCAACAGTGAAGGTGCGCATGCCTTTGCAGCAACGGAAGATCAATATTGGCGTTTGGCGAGGTATTTCGAGGCACCATCACCCGAAGAAGGTTTTAATGTCATAACTCACAATCGGTAGCGCCAGCCATTCAGTATTTCGCGGAGTCACTCAGATATTTTGGCCACCCACTCTGTATCGGTGAATGGCCAAATGCACTCAGGCAGCTTTCACTGTGTCTCAAATCCGAAGTTTACGCGACGACATGAGGTGCATGCCAGCTTTCGTTAGCCGCCCTTTGCTCGCGGCCCACAAACACAGCAGTCCAAGTACCATCTCTATCCCAAGAGCAGAAAGGATGCTGTCCGATGGTCGTCCATCAAGCATAATGCTGACCACGCGCCCCGCGGCAAAGGCGAAGAACACAGTGGCTCCAAGCCAAGCTGATGTCTGGGCCATCTTTTGGTATAGCGCTCCCGACAGAATGATCAGGCCAAGTGCAGCCAGATTGGCAGCAGGTGCGCGCAATTCGCTCATCAAGTTCGGTTGCGGCGAAATATCAATGCCGTAGCTGGAGTAAAAGGCCAGTGGGGCCAGCGTGATGATCAGCCCCAGGGTGGCTGCAACAAGACCCGCCAACCCCAGGACAAGCCTGCGTTTTACGTCAAACGTCATGATTGTGTTCCTTTGTCGTCAGACCGACTCATGCAGCTTGTGCCCAAGCGCCAGACTTTGCGGCTTCATCAGCAAAATCGGAGAAATCGCGCGGAGCTCTCCCCAAGGCACGTTGAACACCGTCCGCAGTGTTCGCATTGCGACCATCAAGCGTTTCCCTCGCTATGTCAGTAATCACGTCAGCAATCATCTCTCCGCTCGCGTTGATGATTTCCGCATGGAAGTCTTCAAACGAAATCGGCACATATTGCACGGTTCTGCCCATTGCGCGCGAAAGTTCGGCAGCCATTTCGGCAAATGTCATGAGACGCGGCCCTGTAACTTCATACAGCTCACCAGTGTGTCCTTCCTCGGTCAAGGCGGCGACGGCAACGTCGGCAATGTCGTCCACGTCGATAATCGGTTCACGCACGTCACCTGCGGGCATGGGCAACACACCGGCCATTACCGGCTCCAGCAATGCACCTTCAGAGTAGTTTTGCGCAAACCACGCCGCACGGACGATCGTAAAGGGCACACCGGAGTTCCGAACAACCCCTTCAGCACGTTCGGCATGAAATTCTCCGCGACCTGTTAACAGCACAAGTCGCTGCAGTCCTTTTTCTCGAGCCAATGCCGTGAAGGCCGCAACTTGCTCGACCGCGCCCGGAAAGGCGATGTCAGGAAAATAGGAAATATAGGCGGCAGAAACACCGTCCAGGATTGCGGGCCATGTCTGCGGATTTTCCCAATCAAATGGGGTTTTGCTATTCCGCGATCCACGCCGAACTGCATGACCCCTGTCTTCAAGGCGCGTCACGATACGTGATCCGGTTTTACCTGTTGCGCCAAGTACGAGAATGGTTTGCTGTGTCATCGGTCATCTCCTTAAAATCAGTCAATGACCCCAAAATAGGTAAGCACGAAGGACGAAAAAGTCTGCATTGTCCTAACTTTTTATCCATTCATCCAAATACTGTAGACAATTGGGAAGATATCGAACAGTCTGGTGCAGTGAGCCAGATCAACCCCCATATTCCCGACCCCCATGCACTGGCGCAGCCAATCGGTGATCCGCTCGGGGAAATTCTTCATCTTCTGAAACTGACGGGTACATTCTATTGCCAGTCGCGCATGTCTGCGCCTTGGGGCGTTTCTATACCGGGTTTCCCCGAAATACTGAGCTTTGCGGTCATTACGCACGGGCGTTGCTTTATGAGGGTCGGAGAAGATGTGCCGTTTGAAGTCGAGAAAGGCGACTTGGTTCTGATGACAAATGGCGCGCCAGTTGGGTTCTCCAGCTCAAAAGACACCCCACTTTTGAAACTGGAAGAACTGCCCATACGCAAGGTGACCGAGCTCTACGAAACGCTAGAGCACGGCGGTGGTGGAGCCGAGACCGGAATCATGTACGGGCTCGTCAGGATAGATCACGCGGCCAGCGGCATGTTGATGGCCTTGCTTCCCGACGTACTCAAAATCGATCCGTGGGAAGAGGATGCAGGGAGCTGGCTACAAGCAACTTTGCAATTCATTGCAAGAGAGGCGCGTGAATTACGACCGGGCGGCGAAACAGTGATTACACGCTTGGCCGATGTGGTTGTCATCGAGGCTATTCGCCGATGGTTGAACAGTGCGCCCGACGCCAATCGAGGTTGGCTGAAAGCCGCCAGAGACCAACAGATTGGCCGCACTATTGTTTCCATTCATCGCGCACCCGCAGCAAACTGGACAGTCGAGTCTCTTGCACAGGTTGCAGGTATGTCCAGATCGGCATTTTCCGCACGGTTTACCGAGCTCGTCGGTGTGCCGGCAATACAATACCTTGCGACCTGGCGGATGCATCTGGCGCGAGAACGATTAATTGCTACCGATCAACCAATCTCGCAAATCGTGGCTGAGATCGGGTACCTATCTGAACCTTCTTTTAACAAAGCATTCAAACGGGTTTTTAACATGCCTCCAGGGAAAGTCCGCAAGCTGCAACATCAGTCACAAGGCGCTGTTTAGTCGAAAATAGACACGTCTTGCGAAAAGCGTATTTGCTTTGAGTCTAAACAGGTCGGCTTCAGGCTCGTTGCAGACTTCGGTGCAGACGCAGCGCAAGCGCCTTCCCCGTTCTCCACGATACATCCAACGGCCTAAACCGGGCCTCGCGCGGAGCGATCAGTTTCCGCGAGTGCAGCCCACATAGCGGTCATCGATCCGGGATAGCACTGAGGAAACCGGTATCGTTTCGACTTGGTGAAAACCTTTCCAACACTCAATCATAGAGTTGATTATGCTGCCCGGAGACGTCATGGGCAGGCTTTTTATCCCCCTATCAAAACACAAACGTCTCACGGTGAAGCCTTGCTTCCTCGAGGCCCAAATCGTTAAGCGCCGCTTCAGAACTGGTCATCAAAGTTTCAGGGCCGCACATATATACATCTCGCATTCCGAGATGCGCGACCGATTGAATGTCTTTGCTATGCATGCGTCGCTCCTGAAGCTGCAGCGGCTGATCGGTGAATGCTGCGTTCAGATCATCGCGAGCGGATTTCGCAGCCAATGCGTTTTCGCCTGCGCTTTGAAACGCGACAATACGTAGTGTCACCTGGTCCGAAACACAGCTGTTTTTTTTCGCAAAGTGCTGCAGAACTGCAATGTCATCGTCCCGACCGGAAAACAGAAACACGATATCGATGGACTGGTCCTGCGGGTAAGCCTCTACCACTTGTTTGAGTCCGTCCCACATCACCATGAACGGGGTGATGCCAACGCCACCCGCGATCCAAAGCATCTTTGCTGGGAACTTTGGGGGGCTGCCCTCAGCCACTTCGGAAAAACAGGAAAAGCCCGCTCCGGTGCCTTTGAATTTAACTGGAAGATTGTACGTGATCAGCTTCTCCGCGTTGTTGTGCAGGAGGTTGGACATCAGACCGCCTGGTTTGCGTTTGACCGTAACACTGATCCGATTGGTCGTGCGAAACGCGTTGTTCTCTTCGTCAAACTTTGGCGCTCCGGAAAGCGTCCATGTGCGGACGTAGTCCTCGTTCACAAGCTGAGGGTTTGTCTCGTTTACGTGGCTGTATCCGGCGTCCACCAGGTCGGAGAAGTCAAAGACGCCAAAGCCACCGGGCAATGGGGCATTGATTGCCTCAGACAACTCGAATTCGAAGGTACTGATTGTGCTGGACAGGGGTTTTGTAGCGATAAGCTTGGCGGTCAACGGGATAGCGGCGTCGTGCGCCTTGATTGCATGCCCCATCTTCTCCAACTCTGCGCGCAAATATTTGACCGGCGGATTGTAGGGGGAGAGTTGCTCTTTTGATGCCTGCTTGAGGTTTAGGCCTCCACGCACAAAAACCGCGCCCGTTACCTTGATACGTGTCAGCAGGCTCACGCGCGGCATCAGCGCATCTGCGTCATCCCCAAGCAGATTTTCAGCATCCCCCGTAATGTAGAGGATCTCACCGGTTTCAAAGTCTGGAAAGACCAGCCCAACCTTCGGGTCCGTTTCGATATTGCCCAGCGACTGGTAGAAGCGATTGCCAGAATGATCGGGCAGAACCAAATAGGTCGTAACCCGCGCCCCGTCGTTCTCCTCGTAGAGCCGGGTAAAGCCGGGCGCGCCGCCGCGATGATTGACGCCCATATCGGTCTGAGCGCCTGCAGTGGTGGCATCGCTTGTATGTTTTGTCGCCAAGAACAAGGTGCTGGCGCGCGCCACGACGGATTTGGCCTCATTCGACAGCACAGATGAGTGCACATCGAAGCCGTCATGGATAATTTCAGGGTTGCGTCGCGTGTGCCCTAAGGAACGGACTGTAATGTACTTTGGACAGTTCCCCAAGTGCTGATCGGACAACAGTTGTAACCTGATCTTCTCCTCGCCCTCGACATCTGCGGTACGTATGGAGCCCGCAATTTTGTTTCGTCGGCGGTTACCGAAATCGATCCCAACCCCGGCAAAGAGCCGCGCTTCAAGGCCCGATGCGGGATCCTGGCTCACAGCACGCACAAAGGGATCATGCGGATTGGTTTCCGCGACCACATGCGTGGTGTTCTGGCCCGCAACCTGAATGCCAACAGAAGGGTCGCTGTCTGATTGTGTAACCAGAAGGCTGACCCACGGACGCCCATTACGATCAAGCGTTGCGAGCGGCAAATAGGACAGACCCGCAAAGAAATCCGCATGCTGTTTCGGCATATCGCTTTCGATGTAGTGCGGAATCGCATCGCTCACCTCTTTGGGAGTGTGACGCCGCTCTTGCAGCATCAACTCACCTCTGTGCGATTTATGTATCTGTGCCATCGCTTGATCCTTTCACCAGAGCCACGCTAGAGCCCGAGATCGCTCAGACCGGGGTGGTCATCCGGACGGCGCCCCGGCGGCCAGCGGAACTTTCTGTCCGCCTCTTGGATGGGGTGTTCATTGATGCTGGCAAACCGGCGTTCCATGTAGCCATCCTTGTCGAACTCCCAATTTTCATTGCCATAGGCCCGGAACCAGTTTCCGCCGTCATCGTGGTACTCATAGGCGTAGCGGACCGCGATGCGATTGCCGTCATGTGCCCAAAGCTCTTTGATCAGACGGTAGTCCAGTTCCTTGGCCCATTTCCCGGTCAAGAACTCCTCAATCTGATCGCGCCCTTGGGGAAACTCGATCCGGTTGCGCCACTTGCTGTCCGGCGTGTAGGCCAGCGCGACCTTGGCCGGATCCCGGCCGTTCCAGCCGTCCTCAGCCAGGCGCACCTTTTGAATGGCGGTTTCTTTTGAGAACGGTGGCAAAGGATGCCGTTGGGCTTCGGTCGTCATGGGTTTGCCCTTTCACTCTGCAACAAGACCAACAGCCGTCGCCGGCATCGCTTCAAAACCGGGCAAGGCCTCAAACCGAGCGAGCCAGGCACGGACATTCGGGTATGGCTCGAGAGAGACATTCCCCTCCGGCGCGTGTGCCGTATAGGAGTAGTTAGCCACATCAGCGATCGTGGGTTGCTCGCCGACGAGCCAGTCGCGGCCCGTGAGCCCATGCTCCAGTTTCTGCATCGCTTTTTCGGCAGTCGCGGCTGCAAAGTTCGGGTCCAGCGGCGCGCCAAAGACGGTGATCAACCGCGCAGCGCAAGAACCAAACGCAATCTCTCCAGCCGCTAAAGTGAGCCAACGCTGCACGTTTGCTTCTCCGACCGCATCACTTGGTATCCAATCAGGCGCATATATCCGCGCAAGATAGACAAGAATCGCGTTCGAGTCGGACATAACAACCTCGCCATCCTCAAGGACGGGCACTTGCCCATTTGGGTTCATCGCAAGAAATTCAGGCGACTTATGCGCGCCAGCTGCCAGATCGACAGGAACAACCTCATGTGCAATCCCGGCAAGTTTCGCAAAGACCAAAGCGCGGTGTGCATGGCCAGATTTGGCGAAATGGTGAATACGAACAGCGTTGGACATGGGTTTCTCCGGTTGGTTGCGGGTGTTGAACAAGCAATACATATTGCGCTTCTTGATGATAATCCCCTATATTTGACGAACTTTAAGCCCTCAGAAGGCGCAATGGGATGGACAAGATAGACCGCATGCGGGCCTTTGCGCTGGTTGCAAAGAACATGTCGTTCACCGTCGCTGCGCAGCGCATGGGGCGGTCTGCGCGTTTGGTCAGTAAGTACGTCGCTGATCTGGAAAACGCGCTTGGTGTACAGCTGCTCAATCGCACGACCCGCAGCGTGTCGTTGACAGATGCGGGTGCAACATACCTGATGTTGTGCGAGCCGCTTCTCGACGGATTCGACGAACTCGAAGACAGGGTCAGAAATGAGCAGGCGTCCCTTCGCGGTGTGATCCATATCTCGGCGCCAACGGGGTTTGGCGCATTGCGGTTGGTACCTTCGCTCGCCAAATTCGCTGAGAAACACCCCCATGTAGAGCTCGATCTGAAGTTTTCTGATCGCAGAGCGTCGATTGTTGAAGAAGGCCTCGACCTTGCTGTCAGGATTGGCCCAATGCGGGACAGCTCGCTCAAGGTTCGGCAATTGGGCCGCATGCCCTTGGTTGTCTGTGCCTCACCCACCTATTTGGAACGCGCAGGGCGCCCGGACCATCCCCGGGCACTGGCCAAACATGAGTGTATCCTCGATGGCAATATGACAGAGCCTACAGTGTGGAGGTTCGACTTCGGCGGCCAAGAAGAGGCTATCCAAGTGACCGGACGCTTCCGAATGAATGCTCCCGCTGCGTCAGCTCGCCTTGCTGAACAAGGCGCCGCCATCGCACGGTGCCCGGCATATACAGTCGCAGATGCCTTACGGTCCGGCGATCTGGTCGAGCTGTTTCCGGAGAACCGGGTGTCGCCATATGTCGTCGCTGCATTATTTCCACAGAACAGGCGCATTACAACTCGGGTGCGCGCGCTTCTGGATCACCTAGCAGGCGACACGACTTTATGTCCTGATGGAAAGCGCTGACGGCCCGTTGCAGACATTCGACGTGTATCCGAAGTTCTGCGCTAAGAGCGCTCAGCAGAAATTTGAGTGGGCACGAGTTCTAAACCCGTTTGGCATTCATGCAGACAGTTGGAGGTTATTTGAATAATTCTATCATTCCACCGGATCCAAGTAGGGAGCTGCCGCTGGCCGGTTTTTTCAGAGCATGCATGTGATCAAATTGCATCATACAAAAGACCAGTCAGAAATTCGTTAATATATCGTTAATCGGAACATCAAAAAGCCATCTTTTTTTTGCTGCTAACAAATACGCGGAGGTTTTCGCGCAAAAAAGTTGCGGTGGTTTCCAGACCACTCTTAAGGGGTGAACAAGATGTTACGAGTAAGCGGTTTGAACCGCAAAGCGCGCCGTCGTACAGCGGCACTTTCCAAAGCGCAGACGAGCAAATACCATCAAGGAAAATCCGCTGCATATCGCGCTTTCGCTGCTCCAGTTGCTGCCGGTGCGATAGGTTTGGGTGCATCGATTGGAGTGGCAACTCCTTCGATCGCGCAAACGGTTGTTCCCCCATCAAACGGTCCGTGCAGTGTTGCGGGTGACCTCGCCACCTGTACGGGAGATGTTTCAACGGGTGTTCAGGCAAACGGGCCAGCAATCGAAACGCTCAATATCAATAACGTGACTGCTCCGGGAATTGCACCGGGCGGTGGAACAGACGGAGTGGCTTTCAGCACACCAACAGGTAACGTAACCCTTAACATCCAGACGAATGGAACTGACGGCATTGTCACGACGGGGAACGGCGCGGATGGGATTGTTGTGGATGCGGACGGCGACGGGGATGTTTCGATCACATCGACGGGAGAAATTGCAACCGACGGACGTCGATCCTTTGGCATTCGATCCGATCTTGAGGGTGACGGTGCCATTTCGGTTAACTCGACCGGCAATATCACGACATCTGGACGCAGCAGAAGCGCCGGTATCGGCGCTACGCAACAAGGTGGTGATGGCGATGTGTCAGTGGTTTCAGCGGGTCGTATAAGCACATCGGGCAGCCGTTCAGACGGAATCTACGCCAATCAGGACGGTGGAGACGGCACGGTATCGGTCAACTCAGCGGGCGATATCAGCACAATTCGAAATCGATCAACAGGCATCACCGCTCTTCAGAGTGGCGGCGAAGGGGATGTCTCGGTGGTGTCGAATGGCAATATCTCAACGGCTGGAAACAACTCTGGCGGTATACTTGGACAGCAAAGCGATGACGATGGCGATGTCGCGATCCTATCAACCGGAAACATCACAACAGAAGGAAACAACGCGAACGCCGTCTTGGCGCGTCAAAATGGCGGCGATGGGGATATCTCCATTGAATCCGAGGGCAACCTCTCGACTTCTGGAAATAACGCCCGCGGGATCTTTGCACGGCAAGACGACGGTGACGGCGATATCACGATCCGCTCGACCGGAAATATCACGACAGAAGGAAACAACGCTGACGGCATCTTTGCCCGCCAAAGGGGCGGAGACGGAGATATCAGCGTCACTTCGTCGGGCAATATTTCGTCCGCAAGGGACGGCATCCGCGCGCTTCTGACCAATGATGGCGACATTACAATTTCGAACCGGGGCGATGTCAGCGGCGCAGAAGCGGGCGACGGTATCAACGCCACGGTGAATGGCGCTGGTGATGTCGTCGTCGACAGCATCGGGGATATTACTGGCAGAGAATACGGGATTTACGGCGTAGCAAATGGAACAGGCAACGTAACGGTCAATTCTAACGGCAACATTTCTGCTGAAGAAGAACATGCGATCTTTGCTGACGCGGAGGACGGGAATGTGACCGTCAATGTGACGGGCGACGTCCAATCCCTCGATAGCGATGCAATTGATGTGGAAACCGGCAGCCCCGGAGGCGTGATTGACGTCACTGTGGTGGGCAACATCACTGGCGATGCGATCGGCATTGACGCTGATGCCGAGGATTCCGGTGATATCAACATTCAGGTCACAGGTGATATCCGCGCCGGTTCGGATGACGGCATCGAAGCCGAAGTTGATGGTGACGGCGACATCTCGATCACGATGAACGGTGATATCGAAGCAAGCGAACACGGGATCCGCAGCTTTGTTGCTGGCGACGGAAACATCTCGGTTGAAGCGTCGGGTGAAATTGCGGCGGAAAATATTGATGGCATTAACGCTGAAATAGACGGAAACGGCGATGTTACTATTTCGGCATCCGGTACCATCGATGCCGAAGTTGACGGAATCTTCGCCCATGTGACCGAGAACGGCAACATAAGCATTACAAACGCTGCATCCATAACCGCCAGAAACGACGAGGGAATTGACGCCGAAATCTTCGGAGATGGCGATGTCTTCATTAGAAACTCGGGGCGGATAACCTCTCGCGAAGACGATGCGATCGAAGTGGATGTCGAGGGAAGCGGCGATGTCAGCATTGTGAACTCTGCCCAGCTCACCGCCGATTCCGACGCGATCGATATCGAACTAAACGGTGACGGCGATGCCCGTGTGACCAACAGCGGGGCGTTGCGTTCGCTGGACAATAACGGGATCGAAGTGGACGTGGACGGAGCCGGTTCAATCACCATTGTGAACACCGGAAATATTGATGCGTTCGAATACGGTATCGAGATCGAAGATCGCGACAACAACGCCGCTGCAATAATCACAAACTCCGCCCGCATCACCGGTCGAGAAGGCTTTTCCATCGTATATGGCGGCGACGGGAACGACACGTTGAATCTCGAGCCCGGCTCGATTCTGAACGGATCGGTCGATTTCGGCAATGGCAACGATGGCATGGGGGGCACGAACCCGAATGACATTGACACGTTGAACTTTGCGCGCGGGATGAATTCGGTTGTAAATTTTGCTGATGCATCGGGTGACGATAATGACCTCGCATCCGCCCCCGAAGTCGTCAATTTTGAAGGGGCCGGCGTTGTGGCCAACAATGGCCTCACTGCGGTTTCGGTGGATACGACGGGATTCGCGGCCCAAGGTACCTTTATCAGCGATCTCACCGACGCGGTGTTCAATACGATTGACACCGCCAGCCCCTATGCGTCCGGCTCGTCCGGTGGCCAGGTTAGCAGAAACCTGGGTCCTTTCGGGTATGTTGAACAGGATAACGGCCCATATGTCTGGGGTTCAGCCTTCGGAGGAGATCGCGATGTTGAAGAAGACGGTTCAAATCTTGGATTCAGCCATCGTATGTACGGTTTCGTAGTTGGTGCCGAGACGAATGAATTCATCGATAACAGCGATTTTGGTGTTCTTGTCGGATATGACGACAGCCATGTCTCGCTGGATCAAGACGCAGGAGATACCGATATCACGTCATATTTTGGGGGCGTCTACCTCGAAAGGGACTACGGACGATACAGCCTCAACGCAGCGCTTCTTGCTGGCGTAACCGACAATGAAGCGACCCGAAACGTTGATGGCGGCGAAGCGAAAGGCGATTTTGACGGCACGTTCGTTTCGCCATCGCTCTCGATCTCGGCACCCATCAACGCCTTGCCAATTCCTGCCTTCTTCAGTGCACGCGCAAGCTATGTCTTTCTGAAACTTGATGAATATACCGAAACAGGAACCGCGTATCCGCTGACTGTCGAAGATCGGAACGTTTCGCTGTTCAACACGCGGGCTCAATTGAACTTGCCCCGCCTCTACGAGGCCGCAAATGGATCGAGTACCTACCTGAACTGGGCCGTTGGAGTAGATGCAACTTTTGATGCAGGATCCGACGATGTGGACGCAATCGTAGCAGCGACACCCTTTTCTTTCGTAGCTTCAACAGAAGATGCAGCTGCAGGGTTTCTTGGAATTACGCTTGAACATACCTCTGCAGATGGAAACCGATCGATAGGCTTCAGCGGCGAGTTTCAATCAACTTTTGGTGGTGGATCCAGTGTTGTCGGAGAACTCACGGCTTCCATAAGGTTCTAAACCAACGAATGGCCGTATTGTTAGGTAAAATGTTGTTTCTTAACAGCCTCTTCAAACTGACTGCCTTAACATGGGAGCGTCTGTTTAGTTTCGTAACGCACGTCCAAGCTATCTACGCCTACGAAATCAAGGGGGCTTTTTTGTATCTTCGATTCTAGCCGTAGGCGTCGACCGCGAAGGTCGGATTTCGCCTCCGCTACCGGATAGGTTTGCAACCGCAGAGAATGTCAGCTTCCCGCCCTTCGGGACCAAAGTGCTGTCAGACGAATTCGAACCAGTCTCAGTTTGCCACGGAAACCGCGAACCTACCCGGAACAAAGTTGACGCCACTCGCTAAGAGCAGCGGCGCGGGTCAGCTTGACGGTGTCTCGGCTGGTTAGCGATCTTTCCTGGTTGAAGTGGTTGTATACGGAGGAATGGACGGCGGCGAATTTCTGCAGACTTCGCATGCGCCCGAAACGTTGCATGGCGCGTTCACGCCGTCGGAAAGGAAGGTGTGAATTCTCGACTCGGTTGTTAAGCCACCTGCCCGTCTGTTGTTTTTCGGCAGCGCCAAGCTTTCTAAGAGCGGCCCGGTACGATGCGAAGCGATCCGTGACGACGGTTTCCGCTTTACCGTATCGCTACATCAATTTCTTGGGGAATTTCAGTGCTGCTGCTTTGTTTCGACGTTTGGTAACGATTGCTTCGAGCACTTCGCCCTCATGATCGACGGCCCGCTAGAGGTAGTGTCTCTTGCCATTCGCCTTCACGAAAACCTCGTCCACGTGCCCTTCCATTTGGAGTATGCTCTGAATAGCTGAACACGCTTTCTTCTGATCTCAGCAGCAAACATTGGGCCAAACCTGTTCCACCAATACCGGACAGTTTCGTGGCTCACGTCGATGCCTCACGCGTGCAACAAATCTTCGACATTCCGAAGCGCAACGCCGGGTGGACAAAGAGGCACCGCGGGACTGATCGGTAGATTGAGGTTGTTCAACGACTTCAACACCGGAACCCATGTTCTCCCATGGACGTCAGCAATCCCGATCTTCATGCTTTCAACGTGGAAGCTGCCATAGGTTACGTTCTGAAGGAAGCAGGACCCGAGGTCGCAGCCCAATATCAATATAGTGTGCAAAGATTGCAGCCCGGTGAACGCCGGATTTTTTACAATGCAGTTTTGGGACAGAGGAGGTCCTACTCAGCGCGGTACACGACAGGCCCTCCTAAGTTCAAAAAATCGTAGTAGAATTTCTCATTGCGAATCGAAATGATGTAACGCCTCAAATGGCAGAAATCGCCGCTTTGCTAAGAGTAGACACAAATCATTTGAGAGAACGCGGGACAAACCGCGTGGGGTTGCTACTTTGGCGGTGTGAGTAACATTCAATTTAAGATTTCCCCAGTTTGGCCGACTCTCAACGTTCCGCCTTTAGCAACCTCAACATAGACACCCATGTCCGTATGACCCATCAACACCCGAATTTGATAGGGTATCTTCATGTCCCGCTCGGCCGTTTCCGGGTTCACTTCAGTGGCTGCACACCTTTTCGTACGTGAAAGTATCTTTAACTCAACATCGCCAAATCTGAAAACTGATCCAGCTTCATCCAACTCAGAAAACGGAGGTAAACCGTCCATCTCGATATTCGCCCGGAAGCGCGCTGGGTGGATTTCTGCGTTCAGTTTTTCACCCAACTTTTCCACAGACGCCAAATTTAAAACGGATATCGCGTTCATCATTTTGGGTGATACGACAGACACATCTGTAAACCGATGAGGAGCCGACGAAACGAATATTGGCGGTTCGGGATCTTTTAAGCCGATCTCTGAAGAAAGGAAATTTGACGCATTTTTCCGATCTTCTGCAGCTTGCATGTTAAAGCTGTGTGTTTTGCCGCTCGCTTTGATCACAAGATCTTGGGTCTCAATATCAAAATTCGTCTTAACACCTGCCAGAGCGGCCTCATTTAATAGAACAACAAAGCGATCTTTCGGCAGAGGCTGAGGGTTCTGTGCGTTAAATCCGGAGTTGTAGCGCGCGAACCCGAAAAGGCGATCACCTGGAATCCCCTCCCCTGCTCGCAGCGTCACGGTTTGCATAGGCTCGGCACTCAATCCTTTAATTGGATAGCGGTTCAATCTGACGATAGAGAGTGTGTTCATACGTCTGCACCTGACCAAACGAGTTATACACGTTCCCGAGTGGTCCGCGCTATTTGACGCTACCTCCAATTCTCAAAGGTATCGACCAAATAATCTGTGAGTGCTTCAGCAGAGGGTTCGCTAAACGCGTTGGCCGCATGATGGCCGCGATTGTAGGCTGTGCCAATTTTAGTCGATAGAGCCATTTAATACCTCGCTGACGAGAATAGATGCGTATCAAGAAAAATAAACAAATTCTCATATAATCAACGACTAAGAAGCGAATTGAACGTTCCTCTCCGCCTTTTTGAGGTACGAACCTCAAATATTTCTGGACTTGAGGTGCGTACCTCAAATAGCCTTATAGACATGCCGCGATTCGCACATCCTCGAATGACGGCGCAAAAAAGGGAGGAATGGATGACTTACACAAAACTGGCTTCGGCCAGCGCAATAGTCCTTGCCGCTACTACTCTTTCTACCAAGGCAAATGCTGAAGACCTGACGCTCTGTTGGGCTGCATGGGACCCGGCCAACGCGCTTGTTGAGCTATCAAAAGAATTCGAAGCAGAATCCGGCCACACGATGAACTTCGAATTTGTTCCCTGGCCAAACTTTGCCGACCGGATGCTGAACGAGCTGAACTCCGGCGGGAAGCTCTGCGACCTGTTGATCGGAGATAGTCAGTGGATCGGCGGGGGCGCTGAAAACGGCCATTATGTAAAACTGAATGATTTCTTCGATGCCGAGAGCATCAGCATGGACGATTTCGCGCCGGCAACGGTTTACGCCTATTCGACATGGCCTAAAGGTACTCCGAACTACTACGCATTGCCCGCAATGGGGGATGCAAACGGCTGGTTCTATCGCAAGGACTGGTTCGAGAATCCGGACATCCAAGCTGCGTACAAGGAAGCAACAGGGCAAGATTTGCGTGAACCTCAGTCTCAGAAAGAATTGCTGCAAATCGCGCAGTTTTTCCAGGGTCGTGAGATCGATGGAAAGACGGTCTACGGTGCGGCGATCTTTACTGAGCGTGGGTCCGAAGGGATCACCATGGGTGTGACCGGAGCGCTCTATCCGTGGGGCTTCAAATATGAAAACACGCCAGGATCCTACGATATGGAGGGTGCCGTAAACTCGCCCGAAGCAGTCGAAGCGCTAGAGTTTTACAAAGAATTCTACAAAACAGCGACACCCCCAGGATACACAAACTCCTACATGGGAGAGAGCTTGGACGCCTTTAAGTCCGGTCAGGTCGCCATGGCTATGAACTGGTTCGCGTTCTTCCCGGGTCTCTATGCCGATCCCAATACCGGTGGTGACAAGATCGACTTCTTCGTGAACCCACCACAAAATCAGGCAGGCTCGACACTGGGCGGACAAGGTATCTCTGTTGTCAGCTACTCTGACAAACAGGACGCCGCGCTTGAGTACATTAAGTGGTTCGCGCAGCCAGAAGTTCAGGCCAAATGGTGGGAACTAGGCGGCTACTCAGCACATAATTCGGTGCTGGAAGATCCTGGTTTCGTAGACAGCCAACCGTTCGCCGGTGACTTCCTGGAAGCAATGGCCGGGGTGCAGGATTTCTGGCAAGAGCCTGCCTACGCGGAACTGCTGCTGGCAATGCAGAAGCGCATCCACGACTACGTGGTTGCCGACCAAGGCACAGCTCAAGAAGCGCTTGATCTTCTGATCGAAGATTGGACGGAAGTCTTCGAAGACGAAGGCAAGCTTTAGTCCGGACACAGGCAGGAGCGGGTGCAAACCCGCTCTACCTTCACCCGTGAGTCCTAAACCAACAAGAACTGGCAAAGAGATGTCTGACAGGACCGTAGATCGCGTTGCGCAGGCAACGCCCGAGCGAGTTGCGCGAAAAATTCGGGGGTTATCCGACCGCGCGATCGCCTGGGTATTCATCTCCCCAACGATATTTCTACTGCTGGCGATCAATATCTTCCCTTTGATCTGGACCATCCAACTGAGCTTTACCAACTACAAGGCCAACCGGATCGGCCGTGAAGTCAAAGATGTCGGGCTCAGGAATTACGAGCGTATCCTGACAGACTCGGACACATGGCTGAACATGCAGGCCACGGCGCATTTCCTGTTCTGGACGATTTTTTTTCAAGTCCTGATCGGATTTACTCTGGCGTGGTTGATCAACAAGAAATTCAAGGGCAATGATCTTTGGACCACGATCATCGTGCTGCCGATGATGCTGTCCCCGGCCGTTGTCGGAAACTTCTGGAAGTTTCTCTATCAGCCTCAGATCGGCCTGTTTAACTACATCGTATCGTGGTTTATCGGCAAAGACCCGTCGAGCTTTGAGATGCTCGGGTCCGTAACGCTGGCGCCCTGGTCCATCGTGATTGTCGACACCTGGATGTGGACCCCCTTCGTGATGCTCATCTGTCTGGCCGGGCTGCGCAGTATTCCCGATTACATCTACGAGGCAGCTGAGATCGACAGGGCCAGCAAGCTGCGCCAGTTCTTTACGATTACCATCCCGATGGTCCTGCCATTCCTCATGTTGGCGGTGCTGTTTAGAGGGATCGAGAACTTCAAGATGTTCGATCTGGTGGTGCAACTGACGGGCGGCGGGCCAGGGTCTGTTACGGAGCTGACCTCCATCAATTTGAAGCGCGAAGCCTTTGAGAAATGGCGCACGGGTTATGCCTCGGCCTATGCGATCATCCTTTTCGTCACCGTGTTCGGCCTTGCGTCGATCTACGTCAAAGCCCTGAACAAGGTGAAACAGAGATGAGCAGTTTTTCCGTCACCGAACCTTCGAACCGTTCAAAGTGGATCGCCGGGTTTCTGGTTATCACCTATGCGCTGATCACGATGATCCCGCTGGTTTGGATATTGCTAACTGGCTTCAAGTCTCCAGCCGACGCGATCAGCTATCCGCCCAAGGTTGTCTTTGACCCAACACTTGAAGGCTATGTCAATCTCTTCACCACTCGCACACGGCAGACGCAGGAGTTCCTGGAAGCAAACCCGCCACAGAACTGGGCCGATGAGATCGTCCGCCAATACGACATGGTGATTGTCGGGCCATCCAAGTTTGGCGAGCGTTTTATGAATTCGGTGATCATCGGGTTTGGATCGACGTTCCTAAGCATCTTCCTTGGCACCTTGGCTGCTTATGCATTTAGCCGTTTCAAGGTGCCGCTCAAGGATGACCTTCTGTTCTTCATCCTCAGTACGAGAATGATGCCCCCGGTTGCCGTTGCGATCCCAATCTTCCTGATGTTCAGAAACCTCGGTCTAAGCGACACGCATTTGGGGATGATCCTTCTCTATACGGGTGTGAACATCTCGTTGGCTGTTTGGCTGCTGAAAGGGTTCATCGACGAAATCCCGCGAGAGTACGAGGAAGCGGCACTAATAGACGGCTACACCCGGTTTCAGGCGTTTTACAAAGTTGTACTGCCGCAGGCTGCGACGGGTATCGCTTCGACAGCGATCTTCTGCCTTATCTTTGCATGGAACGAGTATGCGTTTGCCGTGTTGCTGACATCCGCGAATGCGCAGACCGCGCCGCCCTTTATTCCCACCATCATCGGGATCGGTGGGCTGGATTGGCCTGCAGTTGCGGCTGGTGCCACGATATTCCTGATTCCGGTCATGATTTTCACCATCCTGATGCGCAAACATCTGCTGCGCGGGATCACATTCGGAGCGGTGCGCAAATGAGCGAGTTTCTATCAGGATTAATGCGTTTTCGCCGAGGCCCATGGGAGATGGTCGCGACCATCCTCATCGCGGTCGGCGTATTTATGCTGATGCAACCGTTCGTCCTTTGGGCGTTCACTTATTCCTTCATCGTTACGCTGATCGGAACTGTCATGTTCATCATCGTCAGCCATTTTCCGGAGTAGAAATGGCCCAGATCGTTGTCAAAAACGTAAAGAAGATGTTCGGCGATTTCACCGCTGTGCGGGAAAGCTCGTTCACGATTGAAGATGGTGAATTCTTCATGCTGCTTGGTCCATCGGGCTGCGGCAAAACAACGACGCTGAGGATGATCGCAGGCTTGGAGCTTCCAACATCGGGTGAGATCTATCTCGACGGCGAAGAAATCAGCCAGCGACCCCCATCAGAGCGAGACATTGCATTCGTGTTCCAGATGTTTGCGCTGTATCCCCACATGAACGTGCGCAAAAATATCAGCTACCCCCTGATATCGCAGGGCATGCCGCGTGCTGCTGTAAAAGCCAAAGTAGAAGAAGTCGCGGGAATTCTGGGGATCAACGACATCCTCGATAGCCCGGTAGGTGGACTGTCAGGTGGCGACCGGCAGCGCGTGGCGCTGGGCCGCGCGATCGTTCGCGAACCCAAGGCATTCATGATGGACGAACCGTTGGGTGCCTTAGATGCCGAGTTTCGAGAACACATGGCCGAAGAGTTACGCGCGCTTCATGACCGTATGGGCGCAACCACTGTTTACGTGACACACGACCAGTTGGAAGCCATGCAAATGGGCGACAAGATCGTAGTGATGAACAACGCTGTGATTGAGCAATTCGGCACACCTCAGGAAATCTACGACAAACCAGCCACAATGTTCGTTGCAGATTTTATCGGGTCCCCTTCCATGAACTTCCTGCCGTTTCAAGGAAAGGTCGCGCCTGACTCGGAAATGGTTCGACTAAATGGCCATGACGAAGCCGTGCCCAAACTGATGGAGGGGGCGGAAGGTGACTTAGTTTTTGGGGTTCGCCCTGAGCATGTTTTTCTATCGGATGCGAGCGCCTACAGAGCCAAGGTTCTGGCGACAGAATATTTGGGAACCACCCAGATCGTGACGCTGCAAAGCCCGAACGGAGAGCTGAAAGCCCGGATTGATGCGCGCGAAGTCGTAAATCCCGGCGAGACGGTGGGGTTAGAGTTCCGCTCACCCGCAGTAACACTGTTTGAAAAGGCCACCGGACGCGCGTTGAGGTCCGCTCTGAACGACGAGGTACTAAGTAATGGCTGAAGTCGTTTTAGAGAATATCTCGAAGTCATTCGGCAATCTAAAGGCGGTGGATGATATCTCAATGACGATCCCCAACGGCGCCTTTGTGGTGCTATTGGGTCCAACGGGCGCGGGAAAGACAACGACGCTGAGATTGATATCCGGACTTGAGAAACTGGATTCTGGAACCGTTCGCATTGCTGGACGGGATGTTGGAATAGAAACGCCAGCCCAGCGCGATGTGGCTATGGTTTTCCAGCAATACTCACTGTACCCGCATATGACAGTGCGGGAGAACCTGTCTTTTCCTCTGAGGTCGCCGATCCTGAAGACGCCAGAGGATGAGATCAAGAAGAAGGTTAACGAAGTTGCGGACATCCTCCAGATTCCGCACAAGTTGAACAACAAAGCGACTGAACTGTCTGGCGGTGAAATGCAGCGCGTTTCAATTGGACGAGCGCTGGTGCGAGACCCCCAGATATTTTTGATGGATGAACCCCTCAGCTCTTTGGACGCCAAGCTTCGGGCTGATCTGCGGGTCGAATTAAAAAGGATTCAGGCGGATCTGGGATCGACCTTGCTATACGTGACCCATGATCAAGTCGAAGCCATGACAATGGCGACGCATATCGGCGTTTTGGAAAACGGCAGGCTGGTTCAGTACGGAACACCCCGGGACATCTATGAAAACCCCGGTAGCGTTTATGTCGCCAGCCGGTTGGGACTGCCGCGGATCAACATTCTGCCTTCCGAGCTGTTCGGAGGCAATCACAAAGGTCCGCAAATAGGTCTTCGCCCGGAAAACATCATCGAAGGAGAAGGCAGCGAAGCGCGGGTAATACGCGCAGAGCATCTGGGGGATCAAACGCGGCTACACCTGGACCTGAACGGTCACCCGGTTGTGACCTTGATTGATGTACATCAGGATTATCCATCTGGAAAACTTATAAAAATCCGCCCACACAACCCGTTGTATTTTGACGCGTCCGGCGCGCGCGTGAATTAAGGAGCAAAAGCATGGCCCAGTTCCTCAACACAAAAGAAACTTTGGTTACAGAGGCCATAGACGGTCTTCTGGCGTCTTCCGGAGGGCAACTGACCCGGTTGGACGGTTACCCGCACATCAAGGTTGTTTACAGGTCGGATTGGGACAAGTCGAAGGTCGCCCTGGTTTCTGGCGGGGGGTCTGGTCACGAACCCGCCCATGCCGGTTTTGTTGGCGCCGGTATGCTGACAGCCGCGGTGTGCGGGGAAGTGTTTGCATCCCCGTCAGTCGAGGCGGTTTTGGCGGGCATTCTTGCGGTCACGGGTGAGGCTGGGTGCCTGCTTATCGTCAAAAATTACACCGGTGATCGGTTGAACTTTGGACTGGCAGCTGAACGCGCCCGTGCATTGGGCCGCAAGGTAGAGATGGTCGTTGTCGACGATGACATCGCCCTGCCCGACCTTCCGCAACCACGTGGCGTGGCGGGTACGTTGTTCGTACACAAAATCGCCGGAGCGCTTGCTGAAGACGGTGCTGACCTAGACACCGTTACAAATGCTGCAAGAAGTACCATTGCGAAGGTTGTCAGCATCGGTATGAGCTTGGACACCTGTACCGTTCCGGGATCTCCAAAAGAAGACCGGATCGCCCCCGGGAAAGCAGAGCTTGGCTTGGGTATTCATGGCGAACCCGGTGTACAGCAAGTCGAGTTCTCAAATGCTGTATCGGCTATGTCCACAGTGGTGGAGAAGCTGAAGCAAAGGGTGGGGTCCGGGGATTGCGTGGCGTTGGTCAACAACCTGGGTTCTACAACTCCGCTAGAAATGGCTGTCCTTACGCATGCGTTGTCCGAAACTGGTTTTGCCCACCATATCATTGGCCCGGCACCCATGATGACGTCGCTGGATATGCACGGGTTTTCGGTTTCCATTCTGCCTGTGGATCAGGACGATTTGTCAGCCCTTGAAACACCCGTTGATCTGGCCGCATGGCCCGGGGTCGATTCCATCGGCCCGATCAAAGTGGCACCATTGCCTGATGGCCTGACCCCTATCGATCCAATTCCTTCTAACAATCCCACCACAAGGGAAACGATCACCCGGTTGTCTGAACTGCTCATCAACGCAGAGAAGAACCTCAACGAACTGGACGCGAAATCTGGAGATGGCGATACAGGAAGCACATTGGCGACTGCCGCAAGAGCATTGCAAGGTAGCCTTGACCGCATGCCGCTTGCTGATCTGACACAACTGTTTCCGGCGTTGGGCAATGAGTTAAGTCAGACAATGGGTGGTTCTTCCGGCGTGATACTCGCAATCTTCTTCAACGCAGCTGGAGATGCCTGTGCGAGCGGAGCATCGGTACCGAAATCTCTCGTCGAAGGACTGAATCGCGTCAGCCAGGTTGGGGGTGCCAAGGTCGGTGACAGGACAATGATTGACGCCCTGGCACCGGCACTTGTCGCACTACCATCTGGTCTGACGCATGCGGCCGAGGCTGCCCGCAAAGGCGCGAACAACACCGCAAATATTCGACGTGCTAAGGCAGGCCGCGCAGCCTATGTTCCCGAAGAAAACCTTGTTGGACATAACGATCCCGGCGCTGAGGCTGTTGCTTTGTTGTTTGAAGGCTTAGCGCGGGAGATTGAGGGCTGAAGAACACGTGGAAGACCAAAAACAAAGATTAGAATTGGTGAAAAAGCCAACCGTTAATGACATCGCGCGCGTTGCGGGTGTCAGCCTAGCGACTGTTGACCGGGTCTTGAACAGACGCCCCGGCGTGCGGGCGGTGACCGTACAGAAAGTACAAAAGGCGATTGATGAGCTGGGGTATGTACGCGACACGGCCGCGGCCAACCTTGCGCGTAACCGAGTTTACAACTTCCTCTTTGTTCTGCCGGACACGGACAACGAGTTTGTGGAGGCAATCAGCAGTCAGATCGCAGAACAATCACGCGACCAATTTATCGAGCGGACTCGCATTGCAATAAAGAAGGTTGCTCCGTTTGAGCCCCAAGATATCGTCAACATTCTGGATGCTGTAGACAGTTTGGATGTAGACGGAGTCGCCGTTTTCGGGCCCGAAACGCCTTCTGTCCGGGATGCTGTTAAAAGGCTCAGGGACAAAGGCGTTCCGGTGGTTGCGTTGGTGTCTGACTTGCCGAGTTCTGAGCGAGACCACTTTGTGGGTATCGATAACGTTTCGGCAGGACGAACCGCCGCTCAGCTAATGGGGCGATTTGTGCATCGTGACGGCAAGGTCTTGGTACTTACAGGATCCCGTTTGGCACGTGACCACCTCGAACGACGTCAAGGCTTTGACCTTGTTGTGGCTGAGGAATTTCCGCACCTCGAAGTCGTAGCATCAGTCGAGGGCCGAGATGACCCGGATCTGATTTACAGGATGATGCCCGAAATATTTGAAACCTATCCAGATCTGGTCGGAATATACTCGTCAGCAGCGGGTAACGCAGGCCTGATTCAATTCCTTTCAGAAAACAAGCTCAGCGAAGATCTGGTGATCATAGCTCATGAGCTTACACCGCTCAGTCGTGAGGCGCTCACGCTCGGTACATTTGACGCTCTGATCTCGCAAGACACTGGGCACATTGTACGTTCAGCCGTCCGCCTGCTGCGCGCGACTTCGGATAAGGTTCCGTTCAACAAAGCGCAGGAACGTATCCGCATCGACATCTATCTGAAGGAAAATTTACCACCATAGAGGCTCAGGTTTTGGGGAGGAGATTTTATGAAGACGATCAAAGGTCCAGCTTTGTTTCTTGCGCAATTTGCGGGGGACGAAGCGCCGTTCAATTCGTGGGACGCGATCACTAAATGGGCAGCTGACTGTGGATACAAAGGCGTTCAGGTGCCCAGTTGGGACGGCCGGCTGTTCGACCTGGAACAGGCCGCGTCCAGCACCGGTTACTGCGATGACTTCAAAGGAAAAGCCAGGGACAATGGTGTCGAAGTTACTGAACTTTCAACGCACCTTCAGGGCCAGCTTGTGGCCGTTCACCCGGCCTATGACAGTGCATTTGACGGCTTTGCGGCCGAAAGCGTCAGAGGGAACCCGAAAGCCCGGCAAGAATGGGCAGTAGACCAGGTCAAGAAAGCGCTATCAGCTTCAAAAAACTTGGGTATTTCGGCTCATGCGACATTCTCGGGCGCGTTGGCATGGCCTTATGTCTATCCTTGGCCGCAGCGCCCCGCCGGCTTGATTGAAACGGCGTTTGATGAGCTTGCGCGTCGTTGGGTGCCAATCCTTGATCACGCCGAAGACTGCGGCGTTGATGTATGCTACGAAATCCACCCCGGAGAGGACCTCCACGATGGTGTGACGTACGAGATGTTTCTGGAACGGACGGGAAATCACCCACGGGCCTGCATGCTATACGACCCGTCGCACTACGTGCTGCAATGCCTCGACTATATGGATAATATCGACATCTACAAAGATCGGATCCGGATGTTCCATGTCAAAGATGCCGAGTTCAACCCAACCGGGCGGCAAGGTGTTTATTCCGGGTATCAAAGCTGGGTTGATCGGGCTGGGCGGTTCCGGTCGCTTGGTGATGGCCAAGTGGATTTCGGTGCGGTCTTCTCAAAAATGGCGGCGAATGACTTTGATGGTTGGGCTGTGGTCGAATGGGAATGCTGTCTCAAACACCCCGAGGATGGCGCGCGTGAAGGCGCTCAGTTTGTGTCAGATCACATCATCCGTGTGACCGAGAGAGCCTTTGATGATTTCGCTGATAGTGGCGCCGGCGAAGCCGCCAATCGTAAAATGCTGGGGATTGAGTGATGGTCACAGGACGGAGTGAAGAAACCTCGGGCCGCATTCGGCTTGGCATGGTTGGCGGCGGAAACGACGCCTCCATAGGGGGTGTTCATCGCATAGCTGCACGACTGGACGACAAGTTCGAGCTGGTCGCCGGTGCTTTGTCTTCGACGCCAGAGAAATCCATGGAAAGTGGGCAGGCATTGGGGCTCGAACGGGTCTATGAAGACTTCAAACAAATGGCAATCAGGGAAGCTCGGTTGAAATCTGGAATCGAGGCGGTCTCAATCGTCACGCCAAACCACGTTCACTATGCAGCCGCGCGTGAATTCCTGAAACGCGGTATTCACGTCATTTGTGACAAGCCACTCACCTCGACCCTTGCGGATGCAAAAAGACTGGTGAAGGCGGCCGAAAGCGCGAAGGCACTGTTCATTTTGACCCACAATTACACGGGCTATCCGATGGTTCGGCAGGCGCGTGAAATGGTTGCCAACGGCGAAATTGGCAAGATTCGTGTGGTTCAAGTTGAGTACCCGCAGGACTGGCTGACCGAGCAGCAGGATTTCAAACAGGCTGAGTGGCGAACCGATCCCGAACGCTCGGGCGCGGGTGGATCAACCGGTGACATCGGAACCCATGCCTACAACCTCGCTTGCTTTGTAACCGGGCTGACAGCGGAAAGCCTGGCGGCGGATTTGCAGGCCTTTGTGCCGGGGCGCAAGGTCGATGATAACGCCCACGTTTTGCTTCGCTTTGAAGGCGGCGCGCGTGGTATGCTGTGGTCGTCTCAGGTGGCGCCCGGTAACGAAAACGCATTGCGCTTGCGAGTCTATGGCGAAAAAGGTGGGTTGGAGTGGTCTCAGGAAGATCCCAATTACCTTTGGTTCACGCCATACAACAAACCCAAGCGTCTGATCACCCGAAATGGAGCTGGAGCAGGTGACGCTGCCAATCGGTTGAGTAGAGTCCCTCCGGGCCATCCCGAGGGATATCTTGAAGGTTTCGCCAATATCTATGGAGAGGCTGCTGAGGCAATCCAAGCTTTCCGAGGCGGGATTTCACCTGATACTTCGGTTGTCTATCCAACGGTCCATGATGGACTCAATGGTGTAAAGTTTGTAGCCGCATGCGTGCGAAGCTCTTCAAGGAATGCAGCTTGGGTCAAGTTAGAGTAAAGTCTGGCTGTGGGAAAAGAGCGGACATCTTAGAGGGTGCTGTCAAACGAATTCGAACCAGTCTCAGTTTGCGGCGGAAACCGCGAAACTACCCGGAACAAAGTTGACGCCACTCGCTAAGAGCGGCCGCGCGGGTCAGCTTGAAGGTGTCTCGACTGGCTAGCGATCTTTCCTGGTTGAAGTGGTTGTAGACAGAGGAATGGACGGAGGCGAATTTCTGTAGACTTCGCATGCGCCTGAAACGCTGCATCGCGCGTTCGCGTCGTCGAAACGGCAGGTGCGAATTCTCGATACGGTTGTTGAGCCTCCTGCCCGTCTGTTGTTTTTCAAGCGCGCCCATTTCTCTGAGCGCAGCCTTGTAGGAAGCGAAGCGATCTGTGACAATCTATTCGGCGCAACCGTGCCGCTTCATCAATTTCCTGAGGAATTTCAGTGCTGCGGCTTTGTTTCGACGCTTCGTGACAACGGCTTCCAGCACCTCGCCTTCGTGATCAACAGCCCGCCAAAGATAATGCCGCTTACCATTCACCTTCACGAAAACCTCGTCCGCGTGCCACTTCCATTTGGAGTATGCTCTCAATTGCTGAACACGCTTTCTTCGGATCTCAGAGGCAAACATCGGACCGAACCTGTTCCAACAGTAGCAGTCGGTTTCGTGGCTCACGTCGATGCCTCGCTCGTGCAACAAGTCTTCGACATTCCGAAGCGAGAGCGGGAAGCGGATGTACAGCGTTACCGCAAGACGGATGATATCGGGACTGGTTTTGAAGTATTTGAAAGAGGCAGGTCTGGTCATGGGCAAAAGCTATGCAACACCCCTGCCCCGCTCAAGACACGTTCTTCTGACAAGACCCCAACCCGATCCCCGCCTCCGGTCCATGTTGATCCGCGCCCATGGCTGGACCCACGATCTGAAGTCCGGAGTTCAACTGATGGAAGTTGCGC
>NZ_JBQFNX010000010.1:0-8743 GCF_056532915.1 Ruegeria sp. H9
TCATAACCTGAAACTCAGAGGTTCAAATCCTACTCCCGCAAACAAAAAACACCGTGCAACATCAGATGTTTACGCACCGCCCTAGGGCGGTATTTCTATTTGTGCCAATACTTCTAGAAGCACTGTGGAAGCAACGAGAGGAAACTTCTTTTCGTAACTAGCCACTCACCCCCTCAGCTCTTTTTTGCCAACTTCTGTGCTTCGCCCACGGTGACCTTGCCGTGACGACCGATGGAAATCCTCTCCTTAGAGCGTGTTGAAGCATTCAGGGAACGAACAACTGGTTCGGCGAACTGCTGTCTTTGGTATCAACTATTTTGGTAATAAAACGATAGCCTGCGGCTTGACCCGCTTGGTGGACGGGGAAATGGAGCGGCGCGGATGACTTGATCTCTGGCGGCGCGTTCGATTTCAGGTGAGCCAGAGCTATCGACGATATCAACCCAAGCCAGTGATCCATCAGGATTAATTTCGAAGAATACCTGCGCAAACCCGCGGACCGGGACATAGACGACGGGCGTTTGATTGAGGTGGACCAGGACTTGTCCGGCATAGTTCGTGGTATCGGAGTTACCAACGCCGCGACCCGAGGTTTGATTTCGGCCACTGCTGGCTCGGAACGGGTCAGCCCCTTCCTTTTGATAAAGGCTAAGCGGCGACTCCAATGTCTGCGTAGGGTTGCGCAAGTTATCGAAGTTACTGAACCCATCAAGTGATTTTGGCGTATCCGTTGCGGGCCTTCTGTCCGGGAGGCGGGGGCGTTTGGAAACAGATACGGCCTGATCGGAAGGCGCGGCTTGTTCTTCTGGTGGCTCGTTTGTTGGCTCATCGACCGAACTTGGGATTTCTGGTTCGACTGCCGTACTCTCGAGTGGAGGGACCGGCTCTGTTGAGCCGTCTGTGGGCGGTAAAGCTGCCAAGCGCTCGGGTTCCGGGTCGACCGCTGACGTTACGGCGGTATCTGCGTCTGTTGCTGGTTCCGGGTTGGACGGGGCGACCGGTTCGGTCGGCACCTCTTCCTGTAGCTCTGATCGTGGGGCGACGGGCGCTCCGACATCGGGTGAAGATACCTGCTGAGGATTGGGGGAAGCGACGAGTGTTTCGCTGATCGGGATGTCGGCAGTATTGGGCTTAATAGTGTCTTCAACCGGGGGCTCGGGTGTTTCAGCAGATTCCGGTTGGACCGGGTCTGTCGTGTCTTCGGTGAATTCTTCGAATGTGTTGCCAAGCTCGATCAAACTGACCGATTCCTCATTGGCCCGCAGTTCTGGCAGGCTGGACCCATACAAGCTGATCCCAAAGATATGCAGGATAAGCGAAAGCACACCCGCCAACGCAGCGATGGCCGCTGACTTCCGGATCATTTCAAAGCCTGCTGGGTCACAAGGAAAACAGAAGGCGCGCCATACCGCCGAAGGGCACCGGTTACCTCCATCAATCGTTGGCCTGAAACATTGCGGTCGGGGACAATCCTGACGGGCCCGTCATCATGGCTGGCCATAAAAGCCTCGGGATCGGTTTGCACTCCGCGAAAGCTGAGGATGCCATCGGTGTTCAAGACAAGCGCATCGGGAGGGTCGCGGCCTTCGAGTTCCGATGTGTCGACAAGCTGAAGCTCGGGATCAAGCGGTGGTGCCAGGGTGCCTGCAATCAGAAAGAAGATCAGCATCAGAAAGACGACGTTGATCAGAGGGATGGTCGAGTCTCGTTTGCGGCTTGGGCGACCAAAGCGGATCATCGGTCTACTCCAACACCGTGACGGTCAAGCCATCGCGGCCACGCAAAACAACCAGCAAATCCACAAGTCGTTGGGCGGACGTATCCGCATCAAGGCTTACCAGTGCCTGACCGGCCCCGATCCGCGTAGACAGTTCATCCAGCGCCAGTGTTTCGCCATTCAAAGTCACGCGCTCGGTACCGATCTGGATGAATATTCGCTCGACGGGTTCAGCCGATTCTGATGCGCCTGAGGTTGCGCTGCTGATTTCGATCTCCGCGAACTTTGAGAAAGTTGAAGACAACATGAAAAACAGCAACAGCAAAAAGATGACATCGATGAGCGGAGTCATCGACATCGGTCGTCTGACAAAGGGTTCCGTGTTACGCATGTTCAGCGTTCAGAATCTCGGTCCTGCCTGAGGCGGACTGGTTCGAGTTGTTCGGGACCAGAACCGTACGCAGTGCTTTGTCCGCAAACACCCGTTCCCGGGCAGTTCGGCTTTCAAACCAAGACAAGACCATTGAAGTCGGCATTGCCACCGCAAGGCCAACGGCTGTTGTTACCAGAGCAACCCAGATGCCACCTGCCAACAATGAGGGATCGACAGAAGACCCGGCAGACTGAAGGCTTTGGAATGCATTGATCATTCCCAAAACTGTTCCGAACAATCCAAGCAGGGGTGCAAGCTGGGCGACCGTATCCAAAAGCCGAAATCCGCGCTCCAGCCCGGCCAGGGCCAATCCAGCTTCGGCATCCAGTCGAGCGTCCAGATCAGGAGTGTCCGGCGCGTCCATGGCGGCTTCGACAAGCGGTGCAAGATAGCTGCTGCTCTGTGCGAGGCGCGCGCGTGCAGTGGCTCGATCTCCAGCATCCCAGGCCTGCAGCGCTTGTGACAGAACCTTGTGCCGCCCTACGCCACAGGCTGCGAACTGCCAAAGCTTGTAAAGAGTAACTGCTACGGTCAGGACCGACATGACAATAAGGATAGCCACAACGGGCCCGCCAAGGGTCAGGATCTCTCGAAGAGAAGAGAGAATATTCATCCAAGCAACTCCACTTCAATCCGGCTGCTGAGCGTTAGGGTCGATTGACAGATGTCGCTCTGGGAGCCTTTTACCACGCATGAACTCGCGCCATTGATCAATGCGCGCCCAACAGTCGTGCAAGACATCTCTGGCAGATCGAACTGACGAACACGTGGGCGATCCAAAGGTAAGTCGCGAAAATCAAAAAGCGAGAGGGTAACAACACTGCCTTCGGTGTCAAATATCACCGTCTCGAATACGGCTTCATCGATAGTGGTTCCGGATTGGTTGGTCACCAGAAAGGTCAGTCTGCAGGCACTACCAACGTCTTCCAAGGCATTGAGCTCTAATGAAATCTCAGCGGCAGGTGCCTCAGCGGATTGGGCCAGAGCTGCAAAAGGAAGCAGGCATGCGAAACAGGTAAGCAGGACACGGAGAGATCTCATTGAAGGCACCTATATGCTTGGGCGAACCGCGATTGCCCGCGTTGTATAGCCGACAATGGTCCTCTCATACCTGATAGTACAATCACTTCAAAGGAGCGCTGAAACGATTGTGAATTCGACCATGTTCGAAGTCATATTCGAGTAAGCTATTTAGCAAAGTGACGTATAATATGGCAAAATGACGGAAAATTACCTCATTTCGTCAAGATACGATCTGCAATCCGAACAAGTCGCCCTTCATAATCAAAAGAAACACAGAATGGAGGCGCGTTTTGAGCTGGAATATTTGCGTAGTCGGGGCGGGGAAGATCGGTCAGATGATCGCGACTTTGCTGAAAACCTCGGCACATTACACGGTGACTGTTGCCGATCACGATCTTGCGGCCCTGTCAGCATTCAAGAAGCGGGGCATTTCTACGCGGCAGATTGATGCCAGCGATAGCGCGGGCTTGGAGAAAGGCCTTAAAGGTTTTGATGCGGTGATCTCTGCCGCGCCGTTCTTTCTGACACCGGCAATTGCAAGCGCAGCTAAAACTGTTGGGGCGCATTACTTTGACCTGACCGAAGATGTCGCCGCCACCAACGCGGTGCGCGAGCTGGCGCAGAACAGCGAGACGGCATTTATGCCACAATGCGGGTTGGCCCCCGGGTTTGTCGGGATTGCGGGCGCTGCGCTGGCGGCCGAGTTCGATGAAATCGACAGCCTGCATATGCGGGTCGGGGCGTTACCGCTCTATCCGACCAACGCGTTGAAATATAACCTGACTTGGTCAACTGATGGGCTAATCAACGAATACTGCAATCCATGTGATGCCATTGTGAATGGCGAGAGGGTCAAGACCGCCCCCCTCGAAGATTATGAGCTGATCGGCCATGACGGAGTCGAGTACGAGTGCTTCAATACATCGGGCGGGCTGGGCACCTTGCCCGAGACGCTAGACGGTAAGGCGAAGGCGGTATCCTATCGCTCGATCCGCTATCCGGGCCATCGGGATATCTTGCGCTTGTTGCTCAGTGACCTGGGACTAGAGCGTCGCCGCGATCTGCTGAAAGAGATTTTTGAAACGGCCTTGCCGCGTACGGATCAAGATGTCGTGCTGGTCTACTGCACGGCAAAGGGCATCGTTGATGGCACGTTGCGTGAGAAATCCCTGATCAACAAATCCTTTGCGCGCACCATAGATGGACAAGTCTGGAGTGCGATCCAGGTCACCACTGCGGCAGGCGTATTGGGTGTCGTCGATCTGATGCGGACAGGGGTTCTGCCCTCGAAAGGCTTTGTTCGGCAAGAGCAGGTAAAGCTTGCCGATTTCCTGAACACCGAATTTGGCCGGCTTTATCGCGCCGGTGACGTTACCGAACAAAACAAGGCGGCTTGAGATATGAAAGACATTATAATGACTGCTGAAACCACGCTTGCGAATTTGGACCTGACTGCAGCTGAGCTTAGCGGCGGGTCGCTGCGGGTGACCTCTCCGATAGATGGCAGCCTGTTGGCCGAGGTTCACGAAACTCCGGTTTCCGAGATGGGGGCCATCTTTGCCCGCTCGAAAGCGGCGTTCAAGGAATGGCGCGTTGTGCCGGCTCCGCGCCGGGGTGAGTTGATCCGACTGCTGGGCGAAGAGCTGCGGGCCGCCAAGGACGACCTTGGCGCGCTTGTCAGTTGGGAGGCAGGAAAGATCACCTCGGAAGGTCTGGGCGAAGTGCAGGAGATGATCGACATCTGCGATTTTGCTGTTGGTCTATCGCGGCAGCTTTATGGTCTGACCATTGCTTCGGAACGCCCGGGTCACCGGATGATGGAAACGTGGCATCCGGCGGGACCGGTCGGAGTGATCTCGGCCTTTAATTTCCCCGTGGCGGTATGGTCGTGGAATGCTGCGCTGGCCCTGGTCTGTGGTGATCCGGTAGTTTGGAAACCGTCCGAGAAAACGCCTCTGACCGCGTTGGCTTGCCAGAAAATCTTTGAGCGGGCGTTGGCCCGGTTTGGTGACGCCCCCGAGGGGCTATTGCAGACCCTGATCGGTGGTGCCGATCTGGGTGAGGCGCTGGTTGCCAGCGAGGATGTGCCGATCATTTCAGCCACCGGCTCGACCCGGATGGGCCGCGCGGTTGCGCCGATCGTGGCGCAGCGCTTTGGCAAGTGTATTCTGGAACTCGGCGGCAATAACGCGATGATCGTTGGGCCGTCGGCGGATCTGGAAATGGCGGTGCGCGCGATTGTATTCTCGGCTGTGGGAACGGCAGGGCAGCGCTGTACGACACTGCGGCGGTTGATTGTACACACCTCGATCCGCGAGGAACTGGTTGGGCGTCTGAAGAAAGCCTATGCAGGTCTGCCCATCGGTAATCCGTTGACCGAGGGTACGTTGATTGGGCCGTTGGTGGATGAAGCTTCGGGCAATGCGATGACCGCAGCGCTTGAATCAGCAAAGGCCGAGGGTGGTGCCGTGTTCGGAGGTCAGCGCGTGACCGAAGGTGTGCCGGGCGGTGTTTATATGCAACCGGCCATCGTTGAGATGCCGGGCCAGACCGCGACTGTGAAGGCCGAGACCTTTGCTCCGATCCTTTACGTCATGGGCTATGACGATTTTGCCGAGGCGATCGAGATTCAGAACGACGTGCCACAGGGCTTGTCGTCCTGCGTTTTTACACTGAACATGCGCGAAGCCGAGCAATTCCTGACAGCGGCCGGGTCGGATTGCGGGATTGCCAATGTGAACATCGGCCCGTCCGGGGCCGAGATCGGTGGCGCATTTGGTGGCGAGAAGGAAACCGGAGGCGGGCGCGAAAGCGGATCAGATGCCTGGAAAGCCTACATGCGCCGTCAGACCAACACGGTAAACTATTCGGCCGAGTTGCCATTGGCGCAAGGTGTCAAATTCGACATCTGAACTCGAATGTCCGGCGGCACCTGATCGTGCCGCCGGATTCAATCAGCGAACAGGTAATCCAGTTGCATGATCGCTTTGGCCTTATCGGCACTGATCCCCAGAAATTCCGCGATAATCACCTCATTCTCCGAACGTTCCGCCGCCTCACGCAAATGGAACAGCCCATCATTCTGGGTACTGCGGATCAATTCGGATTCGTAAGACAGCGCGTTGCGAAGGGTCGGTAGCAGACGTGCAAGAGAATCCTGTGAGCTGTTCTGGCCCGCAAGACCGACGCGATAGGCATGGCCGGTCAGATATTCATCTGAATAAGTACATTCGATTTCCAGAACTCGTGTTTGGGCCTGATCTGCACAGAAATCCTGAATGACGTCCAGATTGGCCGGATCTATGCAGAGTACCAGCCTGTCGCTTTGGAAATAATCGAACAACATACGTGCAACCGCCCGCCGATGGCGCGACCGCTTAATCAGGGTCGTCTCGATTCCACCCAAATCGGGCAATGGCGTATCCTGCTCATCATAGATGTATTCGATGCAGGGAATGGGGGTTTCGGATGCGATCTGGTCAACAAGCCGTTTGGCGACATGCCACTTCTTGCAAACAATCAAAAACGCCTGCCGCTCGGGGCCTAACGTATTGCCGACCTCCCAAAAGCGCTGAGCGAAACGTCGTCCTACCCGACCGCGACCGGCAAGGAAGTGATACAGATTACGCCCTTCGTCCGAGATGTGGAACGTGACCCCTTCGCTGGCATAAAGCTGACCCAACCGTTCCTTCAACTCATGGGCCTCGGGGCTGATCTTGCGAGCGAACAGGTAGTTCTGCCCCAACAGCATGTCATAGTGATCATTGTAGAAGGTGACAGGCATGCCATAGTCGGAAAACATCAAAAATGTCAGTGTACGGTTTTCGATTTCCTGCTTCGGGACGAGGTGGCGAACAAGCGTCTGAAAGAACGTCTCGTCCGGAATCCAGGTGGTCGAGAAAAACCGGACCACATCGCGGCGTTGGCGCAGGAAGTCCAGAATCATCTCGACTGTGCGACGGCGCAGGCACCACCACTGGCTACCGATCTTGACCTGCAGGTCTGCAGGTATGCCGCGGGTCAGACCGAAACGCTTTTGTATTTCGTATGCGGCATAGAACAGGCGCGGCTGATTGCGTTCGTTGAAATAGTGACGATAGATCAGCCGGTCTTCTTTCATTCCGGTCTTAATCCAATTGCTTTCGAAGAAGTCATGGCTTTCGATGAAATCCATGTCGCGTTCATCAAGAAAGCTGTGCACATACTCGGCGGTTTTAATTGCCATGCAATCGCCGGACAGCATGTAAAAATGGGTGACCCTTGGGAACTGATCCACCGCCGCCTGTAATGCATGGAGCGTGGCCTGAACCAGTGACCATTCGCCCCATCCGCATTTGATCCGCTTCGTTGCAAATGCGACGTTGCGGTTATCTTTCAGGGCGTCGCGTATCTGCGCATAATCCGTATCTTTGGCGCGAGCGTCAAAATGGATCGCCATACAATCGCCGGCAGCCGTTAGCTGACTGGCCTGCGCAATGATCGCGTCAGGATCTTTGTGGCACAGCAAGATATAGGCAATCTTTGCCATTTGCGTCTCGTAATTCCCCGTTTCTGCCCAATTGCAACCGTGATACTGAGGATGAGCGATTGAATAAACAGAATATTTTTGGTTCTTTGGGTCAAAATGCCGGAGTATCAATGCGATAACTGGCTAAGGAGGCGCAGTAGATGGGTTTTCCCGGAACGTGGATGACCGAAAGTCAAAGCATGGTCTACCGTGTTGTGCCGAAATGCGCCTGCTCGACGATCGGGCAAATCATGTATTTCTCGGATCATGGCAGCTTCTTTGATGGTGACATTCACGATGCCAAGGACGGAATGCACAAGTGGGCCTTTGATGCCAGTCAGGATCCGATTGCCAGAAATGTTCAATCGCACCAGTCCTATACGTTTACCTGCGTGCGTAATCCCTACACACGCATTCTCAGTTCCTTTTTTGACAAGATCTGCGGCATCCAGCGCAACGGCAAACGCTATCGCGGCAATCTGGTGCCAACGCTGATTTACAACTATGGAATCGAAGTCGGGGGTGACGACGGCAAGGGCGAGTTTGACCAAATTGCCAGTTTCCGCCGGTTCCTTTTATTCGCACGCGACACGATCCGTTGGCGGCGTCCGATGGACCCCGACATTCACTGGTCGGCCATGTCTGGCCATGTCTCGACGCTGATCGCTAATGGCGGGCGATACGATCGGATTTTTTGGACCGAGAAGTTCAACGATGGGATGCAGGGGGTGTTGGACAATCTTGAAACCTCGCATCCCGTGACTCTGTCCGAAATCCCGCGCTTCAACGAATCCGAAGGCCATGGGCCAAAACGCGTGCATCCGGTCGAGGATTACTTTGACGATTTGTCGATGCATCTGGTCTACGAGATCTACAAACAGGATTTTGAACTGTTCAAGTATGATTTCGAAAATCCCGCCAAAAAAATGCCGACGGGTGAGATCGATCTAGATGAGATTCACGCCAAGCTGGGTGATTAAGACGCTCGAAGTGTGAGGCTCCCACCCATCGTCAATGTCTCTTGTGAGACATCTCCTCTGGTTGGGCCCGGCGCCGCGTGATG
>NZ_JBQFNX010000011.1:2500-6043 GCF_056532915.1 Ruegeria sp. H9
GGGCCGACCGACATCGGCAGCATGGGTTCCAGGATAGAAGGCGGGAAAGTATGCTTTTGGTTCAGAAACAGAGGCGGCCTTTAGTTACCAGCTGGGTCTGCCGTGAAGGACGTCTGTCTTTCTCTTTCTGGATCAAATCAAGCGCGAGAAGGGCGTTTGGTGAATGCCTTGGCAGCAAGAGGCGATGAAAGACGTGATACTCTGCGATAAGCCATGGGGAGCTGAGAATAAGCTTTGATCCATGGATCTCTGAATGGGGCAACCCACCTGAAAGCTTCATATTGTTATCTTTGATACTCAATATGGGGTTTAAACAGGTACTTAAGACCTGAATACATAGGGTTTTAAGAGCAAACCCGGGGAACTGAAACATCTAAGTACCCGGAGGAAAGGAAATCAATTGATACTCCCCTAGTAGCGGCGAGCGAACGGGGACCAGCCGAGCCAGATAAGTGACTAGAACACGTTGGGAAGCGTGGCCATAGCGGGTGACAGCCCCGTATAGGAAGCTTTGATGGACGTATTAAGTAGGGCGGAACACGTGAAATTCTGTCTGAAGATCGGAGGACCACCTTCGAAGGCTAAGTACTCCTTGCTGACCGATAGCGAACCAGTACCGTGAGGGAAAGGTGAAAAGCACCCCGACGAGGGGAGTGAAACAGTACCTGAAACCGAACGCCTACAATCAGTCGGAGGATCCTCGAGATCTGACGGCGTACCTTTTGTATAATGGGTCATCGACTTGGTCTTACGAGCAAGCTTAAGCCGTTAGGTGTAGGCGTAGCGAAAGCGAGTCTTAATAGGGCGAATGAGTTCGTGGGATCAGACCCGAAACCGAGTGATCTAGGCATGGCCAGGTTGAAGGTAAGGTAACACTTACTGGAGGACCGAACCCACATCCGTTGAAAAGGATCGGGATGAGCTGTGCCTAGGGGTGAAAGGCCAATCAAACTCGGAGATAGCTGGTTCTCTGCGAAATCTATTTAGGTAGAGCGTCATCCGAATACCCCGGGGGGTAGAGCACTGGATGGGTAATGGGGCCCCACAGGCTTACTGATCCTAACCAAACTCCGAATACCCGGGAGTACTAGATGGCAGACACACTGCGGATGCTAACGTCCGTAGTGGAGAGGGAAACAACCCTGACCTACGACTAAGGCCCCCAATTCATGGCTAAGTGGGAAAGCAGGTGGGACGACCAAAACAACCAGGAGGTTGGCTTAGAAGCAGCCATCCTTTAAAGATAGCGTAACAGCTCACTGGTCTAAATAAGTTGTCCTGCGGCGAAGATGTAACGGGGCTCAAGCCATGAGCCGAAGTCTAGGGATGCGTAAGCATCGGTAGCAGAGCGTAGTGTGACATAGCACTTATCTTGTATTATCGCCGGTCATTTGGTGCGAGCAATCGCGCTCAAGTAGCCGAATAGGCGGTAGCGCAAGATAAAGTGCTTTCGATGAAGCCGGGGCGTGAGCCATCCGGTGGAGAGATCACTAGTGAGAATGATGACATGAGTAGCGACAAAGAGTGTGAGAGACACTCTCGCCGAAAGTCCAAGGGTTCCTGCTTAAAGCTAATCTGAGCAGGGTAAGCCGGCCCCTAAGCCGAGGCCGAAAGGCGTAGGCGATGGGAACTAGGTTAATATTCCTAGGCCAGGAGGATGTGACGGATCACAGGTGTAGTTCAATCTTATCGGATTGATTGGGCTGCTGAGTGGTTCCTGGAAATAGCCCTCCATCAGACCGTACCCTAAACCGACACAGGTGGACTGGTAGAGCATACCAAGGCGCTTGAGAGAACGATGTTGAAGGAACTCGGCAAAATACCTCCGTAAGTTCGCGAGAAGGAGGCCCGGTTCCTAGGCAACTAGGGGCTGGGGGCACAAACCAGGGGGTGGCGACTGTTTATTAAAAACACAGGGCTCTGCGAAGTCGCAAGACGACGTATAGGGTCTGACGCCTGCCCGGTGCCTGAAGGTTAAAAGGAGAGGTGAGAGCCTTGAATTGAAGCCCAGGTAAACGGCGGCCGTAACTATAACGGTCCTAAGGTAGCGAAATTCCTTGTCGGGTAAGTTCCGACCTGCACGAATGGCGTAACGACTTCCCCGCTGTCTCCAACATCGACTCAGCGAAATTGAATTGCCTGTCAAGATGCAGGCTTCCCGCGGTTAGACGGAAAGACCCCGTGCACCTTTACTACAGCTTCGCACTGGCATCAGGATTGTGATGTGCAGGATAGGTGGTAGGCTTTGAAGCGGAAACGCAAGTATCCGTGGAGCCTCCCTTGAGATACCACCCTTCGCACTCTTGATGTCTAACCGCGGTCCGTTATCCGGATCCGGGACCCTGCGTGGCGGGTAGTTTGACTGGGGCGGTCGCCTCCTAAAGCGTAACGGAGGCGCGCGAAGGTTGGCTCAGAGCGGTCGGAAATCGCTCGTTGAGTGCAATGGCAGAAGCCAGCCTGACTGCAAGACTGACAAGTCGAGCAGAGTCGAAAGACGGCCATAGTGATCCGGTGGTCCCGAGTGGAAGGGCCATCGCTCAACGGATAAAAGGTACGCCGGGGATAACAGGCTGATACTGCCCAAGAGTCCATATCGACGGCAGTGTTTGGCACCTCGATGTCGGCTCATCTCATCCTGGGGCTGGAGCAGGTCCCAAGGGTACGGCTGTTCGCCGTTTAAAGAGGTACGTGAGCTGGGTTTAGAACGTCGTGAGACAGTTCGGTCCCTATCTGCCGTGGGTGTAGGAGACTTGAGAGGAGTTGCCCCTAGTACGAGAGGACCGGGGTGAACGATCCACTGGTGGACCAGTTGTCGTGCCAACGGCAGTGCTGGGTAGCTATGATCGGACAGGATAACCGCTGAAGGCATCTAAGCGGGAAGCCCCCCTCAAAACAAGGTCTCCCTGAGGGCCGTGGAAGACCACCACGTCAATAGGCCGGAGATGTAAGCGCAGTAATGCGTTCAGTTGACCGGTACTAATCGCCCGATAGGCTTGATTTGATCCAGTAATGGAAAGACAAATCACCAAAAGCATACACTGACCTTGAGTTGGATAACGTCGCAGCGCCAAGCCGCGATGTTGGTTGATTATATAACCGAGTGGCAACGCACCTTTTGCAAGCAAAAGACGCTGCCTGCCACCTCGTCGCTTTCTTGCAACGCAGGAAAGTCGACATGGGCTTTTCCTCGGTTTGGTGGTCATAGCGCAAGTGAAACACCCGGTCCCATCCCGAACCCGGAAGTTAAGCACTGCCGCGCCAATGGTACTTGGGCTTAAGCCCCGGGAGAGTAGGTCACCGCCAAACCTAGTAAAAGCCCACATCTCTCTAACACGATGAAAAGAACACTACCCGGTCTCAAGTAGCCGAATAGGCGCTAGACCAACACAAGACCTCAAGTAGCGTAAGCGATAGGTCACTTAAAGTGTCGCGGGATGGAGCAGCCCGGTAGCTCGTCAGGCTCATAACCTGAAGGTCGCAGGTTCAAATCCTGCTCCCGCAACCAACTTTAGAAAATCCCAGAGCAGCCCGCGCAGACTACAA
>NZ_JBQFNX010000012.1:0-4027 GCF_056532915.1 Ruegeria sp. H9
GCTGACATTTGAGCATTTGAAGGCTGAGGTTTCGTCTGGCGAGATTGATACGGTATTGGTTTGTCTGGTTGACATGCAGGGCCGTTTGATGGGGAAGCGGTTTCATGCGGGTCATTTTGTTGCGGGAGCGTGGGAAGAGACGCATTGCTGCAACTATCTGCTGGCGACGGATCTCGAGATGGGGACGCCGGACGGGTATGCGTCGACCAGTTGGGAGCGGGGCTATGGCGATTATGTGATGAAGCCGGATCTGAGCACGCTGCGTCCGGTGCCGTGGCTGGAAGGTACGGCGATGGTGATGTGCGATGTGCTGGATCATCACACGCATGAAGAAGTGCCACACGCGCCGCGCTCGATCCTGAAACGTCAGGTGAACCGGCTGAAGGCGATGGGCTATGACGCGATGTGCGCCACCGAGCTGGAGTTTTTCCTGTTCGAGAAAAGCTTTGATCAGATCCGCAAGGAAGGTTTTCGCGACCTTGAGCCGATCTCGGGGTACAACGAAGACTATCACATCCTTCAGACCACCAAG
Organism: Ruegeria sp. H9; assembly: GCF_056532915.1. Taxonomy (NCBI): domain Bacteria; kingdom Pseudomonadati; phylum Pseudomonadota; class Alphaproteobacteria; order Rhodobacterales; family Roseobacteraceae; genus Ruegeria; species Ruegeria sp. H9. The sequence continues at coordinate 533 of NZ_JBQFNX010000012.1, forward strand.
GAAGAGCATGTGATGCGCCCGATCCGCAACCATCTGTGGGATGCGGGGATACCGGTCGAGAACACGAAAGGTGAGGCCGAGACCGGGCAGGAAGAGCTGAACATCAAATATGCGCCTGCGATGGAGACGGCCGAGTATCACTCGATCGCCAAGAACGCGGTGAAAGAGATTGCCTGGCAGCATGGGCATGCCGCGACCTTCCTGCCGAAATGGCATCATGAGAAAGTGGGCAGTTCCAGCCACGTGCATCAGTCGCTCTGGTCCGAGGGGCGGCCGATCTTTTTCGACGAAAAAGACCCGCTCGGCATGTCGGATGTGATGAAAAGCTACATGGCGGGTCTGCTGAAATACGCCGCCGATTACACCTGTTTCATGGCGCCCTACATCAACAGCTACAAGCGGTTCATGAAGGGGACCTTTGCGCCGACGCGGATCATCTGGTCGGTGGACAACCGCACCGCCGGGTTCCGCCTGTGCGGTGACGGCACCAAGGCGGTGCGGGTGGAATGCCGTATCCCGGGCTCGGATATGAACCCCTATCTGGCGATGGCTGGGATGCTGGCGGCGGGGATCGCTGGGATCGAAGAAGGGCTGGAGTTGCAGCCGCCGACCACGGGCGACGTCTATCAGGGAGAGACGGGGATGATCCCGGGCGATCTGCGCGCGGCGCGGGATGCGCTGCATGGCTCGGCGATGTTGCGGGCTGCGATGGGAGATGACGTTGTCGATCACTATGCGCGCGCGGCCGAGGTTGAGATCGAAGAGTTTGAGCGCGTGGTGACCGATTGGGAAATTGCCCGCGGGTTTGAGCGGGCTTGAGAGGGTGAAAGCGAGGGGCCAGCCCCGCCGCCATTGGCGCTCGAACCAATGGCGCACCAATGGCGGCCCCCGAGATATTTATGGCCAGATGAAGCAGGGATCCTGCTCTCTTTAGAGATGGAGTGACTATGGGGCAGATGTTGCAATGTGTCTCGCCGATTGATGGGTCGGTTTTTGCCGAGCGCGAGGTGTTGTCGCGGGAGGCGGCGTTTGAGGTTGCGGGCCGGGCGCGGGCCGCACAGGCGGCTTGGGCGGCGCGGCCCTTGCGGGAGCGCATTGATCTCGTGATGGCGGGTGTGGCTGCTGTCGGCGCGATGAATGAGGAAATCGTGCCCGAGTTGGCGCATATGATGGGTCGCCCGGTGCGCTATGGCGGTGAGTTTGGCGGCTTCAACGAGCGCGCAAGCCACATGGCCACGATTGCCGAAGAGGCGCTGGCCGATATTGCCGTGGGCGAAGATGAGACGTTCAAGCGCTATATCAGGCGCATCCCGCATAGGGTGGTGTTTGTGGTGGCGCCGTGGAACTACCCCTACATGACGGCGATCAACACGGTGGCCCCGGCGCTGATCGCGGGTAATACGGTGATCCTGAAACACGCCACGCAGACCCTGCTGGTGGGCGAGCGTATGGCGCAGGCCTTCCATGCAGCGGGTGTGCCGGAAGACGTGTTCCAGAATGTCTTTCTGAGCCATGACGTGACCAACGATCTGATCGCGGGCAATGCGTTCGACTTCGTGAACTTCACCGGCTCGGTCGGCGGCGGCCAGGCGATGGAGCGCGCGGCGGCGGGCACCTTTACCGGCGTCGGGACTGAGCTGGGCGGCAAGGATCCGGGTTATGTGATGGACGATGCCGATCTGGAGGCGGCGGTTGAGACGCTGATCGACGGGGCAATGTTCAACGCGGGCCAGTGCTGCTGCGGGATCGAGCGGATTTATGTGCATGAAAGCCTGTATGACGACTTCGTCGCCAGGGCGGTGGAGATCGTGAAGGGCTATAAGCTGGGCAATCCGCTGGACGCTGAGACCACCATTGGCCCGATGGCCAATGTGCGCTTTGCCGATGAGGTGCGGGCGCAGATTGCCGAGGCGGTCGAGGCTGGTGCGGTGGCCCATATCGACATTTTCCCCGAGGATGATGGCGGCGCATATCTGACGCCGCAGATCCTGACCAATGTCACCCATGACATGCGGGTGATGCGGGATGAAAGCTTTGGTCCGGTAGTGGGCATCATGAAAGTGTCCTCGGATGACGAGGCCACCCGGCTGATGAATGACAGCGCGTTTGGCCTGACAGCGAGCCTCTGGACCCGCGATCTGGACCGTGCAGCGCGGGTGGGTGACCAGATTGAGACGGGCACCGTCTTCATGAACCGGGCCGATTATCTGGATCCCGGCCTGTGCTGGACCGGCTGCAAGAATACCGGGCGCGGCGGCGGTCTGTCGGTCATTGGCTATCACAACCTGACACGTCCCAAATCCTATCACCTGAAAAAGGTCACGGGCTAAGGACGCCGGCCTGCCTCGGAATGACCCCCTCGCCGGGGCAGGCCTTTTGACACGAAGGAAAGCAAACATGTCACTTGTTGGAAACTGGTCTTATCCAACCGCAATCAAATTCGGGGCCGGGCGGATCAATGAATTGCCCGAAGCCTGTGCTGCGGCCGGCATGAAGAAGCCGCTGCTGGTCACCGACAAGGGGCTGGCCGACCTGCCGATCACCACCGCGACGCTGGATATCATGGAGACCGCCGGTCTGGGCCGGGGTCTGTTCGCGGATGTGGACCCGAACCCCAATGAACAGAACCTCGAGGCCGGTGTTGCGGCCTATAACGCGGGCGGCCATGACGGGGTGATCGCTTTTGGCGGCGGCTCGGGGCTGGATCTGGGCAAGATGGTCGCCTTCATGTGTGGTCAGACGCGCCCGGTCTGGGACTTTGAGGATATCGGCGATTGGTGGACCCGAGCGGATGCCGATGCCATCGCGCCGATCATCGCCGTCCCCACAACTGCCGGGACCGGGTCCGAAGTGGGACGCGCCAGCGTCATCACCAATTCTGAAACCCACGCCAAGAAGATCATCTTCCATCCCAAGGTGCTGCCGACCGTGGTGATCTGCGACCCCGAGCTGACGGTGGGCATGCCCAGGTTCATCACCGCAGGCACCGGCCTGGATGCGTTCGCGCATTGTGTCGAGGCGTTCAGCAGCCCGCATTACCACCCGATGTCTCAGGGCATCGCGCTGGAAGGAATGCGGCTGGTCAAGGACTACCTGCCACGTGCCTATGCGGACGGCACCGACATCGAAGCCCGCGCCCAGATGATGAGCGCGGCGGCGATGGGGGCCACCGCCTTCCAGAAAGGCCTGGGCGCCATCCACGCCATGAGCCACCCCGTCGGCGCGGTGTTCAACACCCACCACGGCACCACCAACGCGGTCTGCATGCCCGCCGTGCTCGAGTTCAACGCGCCAGTCATCGCCGACCGCTTCCAGCAAGCCGCCGCCTATCTGGGCATCGACGGCGGCTTCGACGGCTTCCGCAGCTTCGTGCAAGAGTTCAACGACAGCCTCGCCATCCCCCGCAAACTCTCTGACCTGGGCGTCACCAAAGCCGCCATCCCCGAACTGGTCCAGGGCGCAATCATCGACCCCTCATGCGGAGGGAATCCGATC
>NZ_JBQFNX010000013.1:0-671 GCF_056532915.1 Ruegeria sp. H9
CAACCCGATCCCCGCCTCCGGTCCATGTTGATCCGCGCCCATGGCTGGACCCACGATCTGAAGTCCGGAGTTCAACTGATGGAAGTTGCGCGGCGTGAAAGCGTCCCCGGCGCTTTCATCCTTGCCCGTGCTCAGCTCGCGTTTCTCTCACTGAAGATTCAGGCCGCGCTTCTCAACGGCACCCAGCCGCCCGAACTTACACTCAAGCGTCTGGTCAGCGTGACCCACCCACTTGAATGGTCCGAACAGGAACGCCTGTTCGGCTTCTGACATCTCCAGATCCTGCGTCCCTGATACAGACTTCGCCCTCCCTGATCCGGCGGAACAATTCCCCGTTCGCACGAGAAAATTACCTGCTCCACCTTTTAGGGAATTTGCAACATTAACCCCCTGTAAGACATTCAGTTCTGACAGGTGAAATTACTGAACTCAGACCCGTTTCACAAAAATTCCCTTTGAATTGCCGGATATCAGGGAAATCCTGCCCAAAGCGATCCCACCAAAATGCGGCACTGAGACTGGGGCCTGAATCGTGATCCGAGTGTACGAACTGCTCCGACTCTGATTGAAAGCGCATGCGTCAACTCGCGGGAATTGCGGAACAATTCCGGGTCAAAAAACACAACTGAAGTGAGACAGGTATGAGTGGCGGGGAGACAGGGATTCGAACC